>CAMBXL010000031.1 GCA_945871905.1 Chitinophaga pinensis | reverse complement strand
GACACGCTCTCAGATTCCACTTTACCCTGCAATTCAATATAGTGTGTAAATGTTTCTGTTTGGATGGTGTCTATACCTACTAGGATCGCTTTTGCTGCAGAAGCGCCACCTGCTTTTTCTACTTCTTTTTCTAAAGCAACTATTTTAGCATTCAATTCAAGCGCTTGCTTTTTTAAGCTTGCTAGAGATTTTTGTTTTGCTTCAATAGTATCACCACCGCCACAAGCAGTTGCAAGAACAAGTAAGCCAATGGATAAATAAGTTGTGAATGATTTCATTGTATCTAAATTTAATATTGATTGTGTATTTGTTTTAATTATAGCTTACCGCTTGCTTTTAATAAATCAACCTTAGCGATTAAGGCGGTATAAAGTGCGTTCATAAAATTATTTTGTGCAGCTACTAGGTCTGCTTGAGCAGCAGAGATTTCCGTATTTGATCCTGCACCTGCTTCGAATTTCTTTTTAGTTTGGCTGTACACGTTTTCTGCTAATTGCATGTTCTTTTTTTGAAAGTTAACCGTGGCAACAGAAGACATATAATTTAACTTAGCCTGACTTAACTCGTTGTCTATATTGTTCTTCAAAGCAGTCATTTGGTTGTCTACTTGTTGTAATTCAAGTTTTGCTTTGTTGATTTTTGCAACTCTTGCACCTCCGTTGAATAAAGGAAAATTTACATTTAATCCAATCAGCGCTGTTTTAAACCAGCTACCGTCTTTATCAAAAAAATCAAACTTGGTTCTTTGTGCATTTTTAGTATAGGCACCATTCATGGTGATGGTTGGTAAAAAACTCAATTGGTAGCGCTTGATATTGAATTCACTTAATTTCTTTATCGTTGTTAAATACTGAAAATCTTTACGAATGCCATATTCAAAATTGTCTTCGTAAAGTACATCAGCGCTCAAATTGTTTTCATTGATGATATCGGTTAAAACAAGACTGTCTTTAACAGGCATGCCCATCAACATCTTTAAACCCATATAGCCAATGGTGACACTGTTGTTTGCTTTTAGTTTTTCTGTTTGTAAGTTATTTAACTGCACATTCACTTTGTCCACATCTAATTTTTCAGCAAAACCACTTTTATACATTGCTGCGGCGTCTTTCGCTAATTTTTCTAAACGTTCAATATTGGCATCTAAAATATTTAACTGTGTTCTACTTGCAGACAGCTGGTAGTATATTTTATAAATATTGGCTTTGATATTTTCTTCGGTCAAAGCTGCATTTTTTCTTTTCCAATCCAAAGAAGTTGCTCTTGCTTGTAATGCAATGAATACCTGGCCATCAAATAATATTTGATTAAAGTTTGCGCCATAATTAGCATTGAATTTTGTACCAAACTGAACAGGAATAAAGGTTCCAGGGGCACCACCAAAAATTTGTCCAGGCAATAAAGAAGTTGGTATGGTAAGAAAGTCAGTACCACCTAGGCTGCTTCCAATAGAAGGCAAAGCGGCTGATGCAATTTCTTTATTGGTTTGAATCTGGATGTCAATATCCAATAATGTATTTTTTACTTGTACATTATTTTTTTGTGCATAACCTACTGCATCTGCAAGTGAAAAAGCATGAACTGTTTTTTGTTCCTGCGCGAATGTAGTTGTGACAAAAAATATCGTTATTATGAATAGGTTTTTTTTCATGTGTCTATTTAAATTGCTTGTTTGTGTAATTGTTTATATTTATCCATTAATTCATGTCCTTTCACTGTCATCAATCCATACACAAAGTGTTCCATCAATTGGGTGTGTACTTCAATGGAATTGAATTTGTTCAAAGGAAATAGGTGAAGGTTAAATGGAATAAATACAGTTTCTAATCGAAATTTTGAAATGATATCAATATCAAGATCTTTTCTATAACATCCTTCCTCAATGCCCTTCTTTAAATTTTGTTTGATCAAGGAGAATAAAAATTCATCCTTATGATTCTTGATCATATCAAAAGAAGACGAAAAATGTTTTTCCAATTCCATCATGGAATTTGGATTCATAGTTTGTGTCATGGCCTTCATATTCTCCATCACCAAAAACATTTCATGAATGGCGTTCTCTGCTTTTGTTTTACAGGCTTCACAACTAAGTTCATGGTTCTTTAATTCAAGGTTCACCACCGCTTTCACCAAATCATCTTTATCCTTATAATATAGATAAATGGTCTTCTTGCTGATCCCCAATTGATTGGCTAAATCGTCCATGGTCACCTGTCTCAAACCAGACTGGAGCATCAAATCCCTTGATTTTAACAGTATTCTTTCTTGCATAGTTTCAGTTGAAGGCGCAAAACTAAGAAAACTTTAGACGTTTTCAAAGTTTCCACGATGAAATCTGTATTAATTATTGAAAAATGACCGAAATGAGTGAAATTTGTCTCTAAATCAGCATAAAAATGCCCAGTTTAAGGCAAAAACTCAACAGAAAACAGATTTTGGGCTTCATGGCTCAATTATTCTTTCAAGGGGTGGTGGTATTGGCACCTATTGGGGTGACCGTATGGGTGGTGGTAAGCCTATTCAACTGGGTAGACAATTTTTTACCTAATTTATTAAATGTCCTTTTTCCTCTTCAGTTCGCCGCAGTGAACGGACAAATACCAAAAGTAACTGGTCTTGGATTTTTAGTGGCCCTATTATTAGTATTAGTTGTAGGATGGCTATCCTCTTTATTCTTTGTAGAAAGATTGGTTTCTGTTTTTGATAAGGTTTTAGAAAAAACACCGGGTATAAAAATTATTTACTCATCGGTCAAAGATTTCTTAGAAGCTTTTGCGGGTAATAAGAAAAAATTTGATCAACCCATTTTAGTGAATGTGGATGCGACAGATGTTTGGAGAATTGGTTTCATCACACAAAACGATAGCGCACATTTTGGATTAGCTGATTTTGTAACAGTTTATGTGCCGCATTCCTATGCTATTTCTGGTATCACTTATATCGTCCCACCAACAAGAATAAAAAAATGACCAAAAGGCCTTGGTGCCGCAGAAGCTATGAAGTACGTGGTTTCTGGAGGTGTCACTACCATGGATGAGCAGGCTGAGCAGGAAGCGCATAGCGATTCATTATAAATGTAAGCGAATCATTTTTCAAATAATAGTACATGCAATTACATAATTTTAATTCAGGCCCTTCTATATTACCAAA
>CAMBXL010000030.1 GCA_945871905.1 Chitinophaga pinensis | reverse complement strand
AGGTTGCGCGTATGTAATAACCGATTTAGAACTGGTGTCTTTACAATTGTTATTCGACGAGGCAATAAGGGTGACTAAAAAAGTATTAGCTGAATCGTAAGCTTTATTAGGAGCGCTAGCCGTAGAAGAAGTATTGTCCCCAAAGTTCCAATTAAAGGAATTAGTTCCCGTAGGAATAGTCGAGTTATTCGTAAAACTGAACAAGTGATTTTTGATACATTGGTCAGAGTCATTCACCGTAAAACGAGAAATCGGCATGGCATAAACCGATACATTTTTAGTGATAGAGTCAGTACAGTTTTTATCACTGGTCACCTTCAGTTTAACATTATAATTACCGAACTTAGCATAAGCTTTATTAGGATTAATATTCGTGCTAAAAGTAGTATCTCCAAAGTTCCAATTGTAAGTCATGTTGCCAGTAGCTATCGTTGTAGTATTGGTAAAATTGAAACGATGGTTCTTTATACACTGGTCAGAATCATTGATATTGAATTTTACAATTGGACTAGGAAAAACACGAGTTCCTTTGAATATGGTATCTCTACAGCCTTCGGCAGAAGAAGTAATTAAGCGAATATTAAAACTATCTGCATAACTATATGATTTGTTGGGGGATGTTAAGGTTGAGGACTGTCCATCTCCAAAAGACCATGAGTAGCTCATTGGATTAGAGTTAGTAGTGCTATTGTTTTTAAAAGAGTAACTGTTCCCTTTAAGACATAAGTTTTTAGAAGGTTCAATCGAAAAATCGGCTTTTACATTAGTCACAGTAATGGAGGTTGATAGGGTGTCAGGGCAACCAAAACCTTGGAAAGGGGTTAAAACTACAAAGTATTTTTTTTGAGAACTTGGAGTGTTTACGACCAAAGTGCTTGAATTTCCCAGAACTTGTGTTTTGGAAGAATCGAGCCATCTGTAGTTTTGGAATCCAGGAGGTGCAGTAAGGGTCGAAGTTTTTTGTTTTTTACAAGCAACCGTATTTATTTGAAATAAACCACAACTTAAGTCCACATAACCATAACCAAAGTGACCTCCCAAAGAACAGTCACCACTTGCAAAGTCAAGAATAATGGTTCTACCAGCATAGCCAGATAAGTTAATGGTTGCTGTAGACCATGCTCTGTAAAAAACGCCAGAAGATACATTTGATCGAGTAAATCCAGGGATATTTGAAGCGGCAATATATGTGTGGGTGTTACAATTGAGAGTTTGATTTGTTGCAGAATCAAATGTTTTTACTTCAAATCGAGGTTGTTGAGCTGCAGTATGGCCAGGATCTTGGAAAACAACAGCATAGCGGTATATAAAACTGTAATTATTTACATTGTTAGGAACTCTAACAAAATATCTAACTTTTTCTGCCAATGCCCCAGTTCCATTATTCCCAATTCTTAGAGCATAAGAACCACCACCACTAGGAACAATTGGAAATCCTCCATAAGGGTCGGTTCCTGTGCCTGACATAATGGTATGTCTGCCTGCAGATGCTCCTGAAGTTCCCGTGTTTATTGGGCAACACGATCCTGTAAATGGTTTCCAATTGTTAAGATTGCCTGATTCAAAATCAATATTTGGGGGACAAGTTGAGTTTTGTTGAGACCAAATTTTATTGGGGCACAGAACAATTAAAAAGCAAAGAAAAATTCCGGTTTTAAATATTTTCATCTTATTAAATCTGTTCCTTCAGCTGTTTTAAAGTAATAGTATTGGCCTATATAAATTTTGATTAAGCCATTGGGGTAAAAATCTAAATCTTCAAATGTTTTTTCAGATAGTTTGTTTAAATTTAAGTCAAATATCTGATAGGCATTATTTTTTTGTATAGCTATTGTTGACAGTCCATTTGATTTCAAGTTTTGAAATTTTTGGTTCCAAATTATTTTAGAGTCTTTAATAGCAATGTATTCATTATTTGCAAATTGTAAAATGAAATGGTTCTTAATTGTTAATATTTTTTTGCAGGAAAAATCATTTAAATTAGCAATGGTCATAATTTTAGAAATTTGATTGTTGTCCATGTTAATGATGAATATAGTTTTGGAACGATATCCAACACTCATTCCATTTTCAATAGGACTAACTTGTTCGAATTCTTCTTCACCTATTTTGTTTCCATATTTGTCAATCATAAACCATAAACTGTCTTTTTTTGCCCAACTTTTACCATTTTTAAAGTCCTTAACTTCATTAAATTGTGGTTTTATTATTTGATTGCCCGAATCATTGGCAAAGCCCCATAAAACTTGTGAAGAAAAAGCTATGCTATTGTCGTTGAATACAGAGATTTCATCAACAAAGTTTTTAAAAAGCAATTGCCTATTTTTATTGATAAGATTACATTGGCCAAATTCATTCCAAACTCTAGAGTAACCTTTGTTGAAAGATGAAATTTCCGAATAATTTGTTTGAAATGCTGTATTTAAATTAGTGTCAATAAACTCCCATTTGTTTTGAATTCTAACCACCGCATAATTCTCTTGAAAGGGTTCTGCATAGTCGTAGAATTTAGTGTTGTTTGAGTATCCACCATCGCTCGAAAAGTAAAACATATTTAATGTTTTATTAAAGTAGGGTTTGAACTTAGTTTGACTTGCAATAGTATTTGGAAGCAACATAAGCATGGTCAAACCAATTAAATTTATTTTAATATTTTTTAAATTCATAGGAATCACACTGTATGATAGATTTTAATTAACTTTAGGTTTATTTGTAAACAATGGTTCATATTTTTAAAGGTTTGTGTTTTTAACAAAAAAACGCACAAGTAATAAACTTATGCGTCCTTTTTAGCCTTCATTTTTTTATAAAGCAAATGCCTTGTTATAAGTTTAAAATGGAGAATAAGTTCTTCCATTATTTGCATCATTGCCAGTTGAGTTATTGACATGATAAGTTTTTTGTGTTTTTGTTGAGTTTTACGATAAAAAAATAAATTAATAAAAGATGTATATTATTTTTTTTCATGACACAAATGTCTTTCAATAAAAATTATCAAACACTAGTATATAGAGCTTAAATTAAGGCTAAATTCGTAAAAAATGCCATTAAAAAATTAAGCGTTTTATACTTGATGAATTTAGAAACATTGGATAAAACGGTCGAAAAGATGATTGATATTGTGACATAATTATTAAAACTTATCCTTGAAACTGATTTTTATTTTGAATATTTGCCTTA
>CAMBXL010000029.1 GCA_945871905.1 Chitinophaga pinensis | reverse complement strand
ATATTGTGTAATCTCTACTGCTATTTTTTCAATATCGTCAATCATAATTATTGGCTATTGTAACTTTTTAAGTGGTTTAACTGTTTAAAAGTTAAAGCCAATACAAAGTTAAAATAAAAGCTTAAAAGTATGTACACAAAAGTTTTTCGGCCGATTTTAATTTTTTCATCACTCGCCATTATACTCATGGCATTCAATGCTTGTGTTAAAATTGAACCAACGATTGCAGTAATATATGTTAAGAATGCCGATGGCACGTTGAGTGATGGAGCCCAAGTACGCTTGTATGGACAACCTGTTTCTGTAACGACCGCAAATGCAAGTCAACCATTACAAATTGATATTTTAAAACAAACGGACAATGAAGGAAAGGCATATTTTGATTTGTCTAATTTTTACAAGGCTGGACAAACCGGTGTTGCGATATTAAATGTTGATATTCAAAAAGCGGGACAAGTTGCAACGGGTTTCATTCAAATTGTTGAACAGCAATCCAATGAGAAAACATTCTTTTTGCAATAAAACCTTTGAATATTTAGTGAATTTTTTAAACATTCGGCTTGGTTAATATGTGATTTTTCAAATAATATTGTACTTTTATAAATCGAAAACTAATTTTATGGCAAAAAAAATACTCTTTATACTTCCTTTAGCCTTGATTTTATTTGGTTTTTCATCTTGTGAACCAAAGGATCCAGCCATTTTGAAAGTTTTTGTTCGTTCCTCAACAAACCAATTAATAAACGGTGCAAAAGTAATTATAGTGGGAGATCAACAATCAAATCCTCCTTCGCAAGATTTTGTGGATACATCCTTTACTAACTCATCTGGTTTTACTGTAATTGACATGGATCAATATTTTGACAAATACCGTTCAGGTGATGAAAACACAACGGGATATTTTGATATAATTGTAAAATACAACAACAAAGTTGGTTCAGGCTACACCCGTTGCAGAATTCACACAACTTCTGTTGAAACTGTTTATTTACCGAACTAAAATTTAACTCATGAATAAAATTATTTTCTTTTCTGCTCTTTTTATTGTGGCTACAGTTGCTGTTTCAGGATGTAGAAAAAAGAAGGATACGATCGCAAATGTTTATGTAAAAGATGACAATAATCTCCTTGTTGATCAAGCAATGGTGGTTCTTTATGGAACAAACACGGCAGGAACTCCGCAACAAGTTGCTGTTTTTGATACTTCATACACCAACGTGGAAGGTATGGCTAC
Organism: Chitinophaga pinensis; assembly: GCA_945871905.1. Lineage (GTDB taxonomy): Bacteria > Bacteroidota > Bacteroidia > NS11-12g > UBA955 > JABMMZ01. The sequence continues at coordinate 2,042 of CAMBXL010000029.1, read as the reverse complement.
CTTTAATTATAATGATATTTATCAATTAGGCCAAGCGGGTGTTGCTGTTCTAGATATAAAAGCACAGAAATTAAATAAAATTGGTCAGGGTATTATTAAAATTGAAGCGGAAACTACTAACGAAGAAACCGTTTTTATTCAGCCTTAATACTATTGTATAAAAAAGTTATAATCCTTGTCTTTCATTAGGCAGGGATTTTTTTTTGTAAATTGTAATTGGCTGGGCTAACCCCCTAAAATTAAAATAATCACGTTTGAATAAATAAACTCAAGTATATGAAACTATTATTACTAATACTGTTAAGTTGGCCTATCCTATTTTTCGCACAAACTTCAGATTCAAGAACCCAAAAATATTGGGAAAATAGTTCTCATTTGAATGCTAAGGAAATGATTGTTACCTTGGATAAAGGTTTTGCTGTTGTAGGTAGTACGGATATATTTTTTGGACCTCCATACATTGGGGGATTTGTATTTTACAGTGACTCTTCTGGAAATAACCATTGGGAAAAGATATATACTTCATTCGGTAATGTTTTTTCCTTTGAGTCAATCATTCAGTTACCTGATTCTAGTTTTATCGCCGGAGGTAAAATGTTTAATCCAATAACGAATCGTAATGGAGCAGCATTGCTAAAACTAGATATCCAAGGCAATGAACAATGGAAAAAGTCAATTGATGATAGTACAGGAGCTGAAATGTCGATTCTTGACCTTGAAGTTTTATCAGATAGTACATTTATGCTGACTGGAACAAAAACATCCATTGAGGACGGCTCATTTATTATGTTAATGGATACAGCAGGTAATATCCTTTGGAAACAGTCCTATGAGGTTTTCGGGCCCAATGATTTGTCTTTAGAGGCGATTCATTCCTTACCCAATGGTAATTCATTCTTTTCTGGGGGACTTCAGATAAGTGAAAAGGATTACATAGGAGTTTTGGGTTGTATTGACAGCATTGGAAATATAGTTTGGTCTGTTCAGGGATCACAGCCCAATTCCTGTTATACAGATTTAGTTGTGGATTCAAGTACGATTTATTGTAGAAATATTAAAAACGCATCAACCAATGGTATTTCAGCATTTGATTATGAAGGAAATTTACTTTGGAATTACAATTTTTATGAACCAGAACAGAATGGGCCTCAGCCAGCAGGTAAACGGAAAATTGCCTTTGATTTAGATTCTAATTTAGTAGCTTATTCTGGGAATTTCTCGTACAGTATATTTCAAACAATTTCTCGTCAAGGAATTAACATGAATCAATTTGCAGGGTTTGGAATGGCTCAAGGAATAGGATTCACGACGGATAATCAATGTTTGGTTATGTTGTCAGGACCAGCTTTTGGTGTAAAAAGTAACTCCATTTATAATAATCACTTTGCAATTACTCGTTTAGATGGTATTGCCCCAAAACAATCAAGTTGTCTGTGGGAATATAATACAATTGATAATCTAAGTTATGAACCAACTACGCCCATTGAACTTGTTGAAAGCACTGTTTATTCTATGTTTCCTGCCATGATGGAAAATGTTCCATTGACTCCAACAATTGATCAATATTGCGTCGATTACCTAAGTGGCTTATCTGAGGAGCATATTGAGTTTTCTTTGTCTCCCAATCCTGCAAATGAGACACTTACAATCAATTTTAACAACCCTGAATTTATCAATGAACGTTTTGTTTTATACGATGTGACAGGTCAAGAATTAATGCAGTCTCAGTTAACATCCAATGAAATGACTATCAACATTACTAATTTCCCTAGTGGCGTTTATTGGGTAAAGATTGGTGTTTGGGTGAAGAAAGTAATTATAGAGTAGAGATATTTCAGGACTAGACATTCACTAAAACAAAAAAGTCCGATACAAACGTACCAGACTTTTTTCGTGCCCACGACTGGATTCGAACCAGCACACCTAATGGCACCACCCCCTCAAGATGGCATGTCTACCAATTTCACCACGTGGGCATTTAAAAATCCTAATCGTTTTTAGGTATATATTACAGTTTCATTTCAGGAACAAAATCAGGAATT
>CAMBXL010000028.1 GCA_945871905.1 Chitinophaga pinensis | reverse complement strand
CGTTATTGAAGGATAGTCAGATACATTAACTATTATTCCAAGAATAGAAATGGATTGTTCGTAGTATGATTTTTCGTAGGTAGAAATGAAAGTATCGAGATAATGGTTTCTTTTATTTTTACGGATGTCAAGGTCAGATATTTGACATACTGTGTTAGTATAGTTATTAATAAAGGTTTTTATATACATGGGTTCTAATGGAGTCTGTCCTGTATTGTTGCTATTTAACGACTTCCCCAAAAGGGACTCGTATTTAAGGAAGGAGTATTGTTTCATTTTGTTTTATTAATTTTTGAATGGTTCATTTATATTTTCATCTGCTTGTTTTCTGAACCTCTCTATCTCGCTAGCATCAATAAACCAAGAACTGTTCGGTGATTCTTGAATTGCTTTTAATTTACCCTTAGTACATTTGTAGATTACAGAACTATATTGTATTCCTGTTCTTGCAGAAAATTCTTTAGGCGTTAAAAAATCTTTTTGGGGATTGATTGCTGAAAGGATTAATCCTTCCAGTTCGCTAATCCTTTGATCTAAATAACCTTTGGTTACAAGTTCCTCTAAATCTTCTATTTTCATTTTAAAATCGTTTTTGATATAATTTGAATCAAATGTTTCTAAAAATTCAAAGATTGATTTGCATAAAAAAAGGGTGGAATTTATCCACCCTTTAAATTATATTTTCAAACAATTTATTTTATTTAATTGATATTCAATATTTTACAAAGTCATTACTTCAGCCACAACTCGCATTTTTTTTTGAATATTTTTGTGTGAGGAACTAAAGAATTGTGAATCTCTTTAGGTGTTATACTTGAATCAGATATTGAATCATTAATTATTTTAACACCATCAATTTTTATTTCTTTCAGAATTAATCCTGTTATAACAGTCAATTTGTAATGGGAAATTTTTTTCAATGATTCTTTCTTTTGTATAGATGCTTGTAGGTTATTCATTAGTGATTCAAAACATATTTTTATTATTGTAATTCTATCAAAATCTTCTTTTTCAAATACCGTACTTTCTCTAATTTGTATATATGCTTCCAAACTTGCGTTTCTAAATGCTTGGTAAAATAAAAACATATCGCTATCTTTTTCTGCGTGAACAATTTCATTTTCATTAATGGAAAATACATTATTAAAACTATCCAAACACATCCATTGAGACGATGATATTCTTATTTCTAAACAATCACCAAAATCAATTATTTCTTCCCAATCCTCGTCAAATAAATATTTAATAGCACTTCTTGCACCATAGTCTTGCTGTGAATAGAAATCAACATAACCCTTATGATATTTATGTTTTATAAGCCGAATAAGTTCTTTAAATTCTGTAATCAATTCAGATGATTCCAATTTTTCAGAAATACTTTTTACTAACGATTCAAACTTTTTCTCGTCTTCAGTATCTACCTTATATTTATTAAATTTCATCGACAGAAAGTCTTACTTTTGTATGTGAATTTAATACTAAAATATTGGTTTCGTAGTTCAACGGATAGAACGAGCGTTTCCTAAACGCTAAATACAGGTTCGATTCCTGTCGAGACCACACAAAAAAACCATTACGAATGTACTGTTTTTTTAATAGCTTTTTCTCAAAAATAGACCGCTTCGCGGTGAGCAAAAAGAAATAGTTAGATTAATACGGGTGCTGCTGCGCGGTGTTAAAAAGCCCGAACTGCCCGAACAAGGCGGTCGAAGTACACATAGGAGCTGTACTCGTTGCCATCGTCGAAATCCTGTATCCACGCAACGTTATTATAGAACTCCGAAGAACTCCAATAAAAGTTATCAATTAAAACGAAGTCAAAAAAACCACCAATGGCAACTCTGTTTATATACAACTTGTTTAACTCATCTTTACTTGGTAGATACCAATCGCTGTAGCCACCCAATACTAAATCTCCACAGAGGCGAGCTGCTATTCCTGCTGTGCTGCAACCATTCATTATGTCAATTGTATTTTGGTTACCTGTGCCTATGGCTGTGCCATCTGCTCCTGAAATTGCTGTGCCATAACATCCCCACTGCGCATGTTCTTGGTTACTCGGTGCTGCAATTAAGCCGTGTTGTACATTTGCATCATATCCAAGGTCTCCAGCTTGGAGAATATAGGCAATTATACCCCCTTGGTGGCTTTGGCCAATTACTAGCGGAGGGCAAGGGCCCCAAGTAGGAAAACCGTTGCAATAAGTTAAATTCTGGCCATAATTACCTGGAGCTACTGTTACCCACGCTGTGCCATTCCAATAGTTCATCTCGCCTGCAACTGTGCCTGGAGGGAAAGTGCCTGCAATCCCTTGAGGACCTTGTGGGCCAGTTGCACCATTATTGCCATTTGTTCCTGCAATCCCTTGTGGGCCTGCTGGTCCAGCACTTAGTGGCATTGGCTCCCATTGCTGCGTAGTAATGTTGTAGGTTAAAACATCACCATTGTTAGCTCCGCTCAAATCAAAACCTTCAATTCGCTCGGCTGTGCCTGCTGCAAAAGCATAAAATGAACTTGCTAGTTCAAGTTGTCCAAGACTAATAAAAGGAGAACTTGGTATGGTTTGGTATTCTACTTCCATCCAAAATCCACCATTTTCCCAAGGGATATTTTGAAAAGCAGTGCTTGGTGCTCCGTTGCAACCTGTACCCAACACATCGCGGTTGAGTTGTAAGCTCATAAATCCATTTTGGTTGGTTGTAGTTTGGTGCAAGCCGCAATAAACTAAAGGTCCAGTTTGCCCGCCTTCTTTAAACGTTAAACGGATACTTACAGGAGTATTAACCAAGGGTTGGTTGTTGGCATCTCTTACTATAGCACTAAAACTTACCAATTGCGGTATATTGCTTTGAGCATAACTTACTGCTGTTAATAAGGTAGCAAAAATAATTGTAGCTAAATTTTTCATTTTTAAGGGTTATTTGGTTTTTACTATTTTAAATGTTTCTACTTTTTGGGTATCTTGGGTTTGTACATTTAGCACATACGTGCCAGGAGCAAAGGTATGCATGTCTATTTGCGTACTCGATTCAGTGGCAGTTTGCTTATACACCACTTTACCACTTAATTCCATTAAATAGAGCTGATATTCACCTTTGGGCAATTGGCTCAGGTCCACATTCACTATATAACTGGTAGGATTCGGAAATACTCGGATGCTACTTTGCAACTTGAGTTCTTCAGCAGAAAGCGTACTTTGCTCATAAGAACTTTCTCCATAAGAGGCACTGATTTCCAACGAGCCATTGGCTCCACTCAAACTCGCCCCGTAAGGTGTTCCC
>CAMBXL010000027.1 GCA_945871905.1 Chitinophaga pinensis | reverse complement strand
GTAAAAATAATGATTTTATACCGCAAAACAATTTTTTGCTTTTAAAATCTTGAATTGCGAGTTTGTTTGTTGTTTTCTGGATTGTATTGTTAAACTTACCGCTATCGTTTTACAGCTTGGCGAAGTTGGTTATTTGGCAGCGATTCACTATCAATCAAGCAAAAACTTTGATAGAAGCACAAAGCTTGATTTAACCACTGAACCGCCACTTTTGGGTAGTTGCTGTTTTAAAACGTTAAAATGATAATATTACTAATGTAAATTAAATTACTAAAATTCATTACTTATGGCTCATTTTTGTTAAATGAGTAGTTTAAATTAGCAAAAATGAAATGAAGTTGAATAAAATTATATCGATACGTACCGTTTGCTCCACCTTCAAGCAGTCTATAGCCAATGTTTCCTTGTAGATTTTTAGTGAAACTATATCTTCCGGATAATGAAAGGTCAATTGCTCTGCCTTTACTTGCAGCTATAAATTCTCCGAAAAAACCAATTCCCATTTTTTTAGATACATCCCAATTGGCTAATAGGTTGATAAGAGGAGCGAAACCAATACTAAAATTTTCACTTAAAAGTTCTTTATTCTTAAACGAGACTCCTGCATCTCTAATTTTTGCAGATAAACCAAGACCAAATTTAAAATTGTCTTTACTTATGATTATTCGATTGTAGGTAAAGCGATAAGAATTAAACTTGTAAACAACCTCTAATGGTATGTTAGCTTTAAAGTTTTTTCCATCAACTAGTATATCTTTTTCTAATGTCCCAGTTTCTACAATTTTTAAGGGAGCATAAAGAAGTGAAAAATGATTTTTTCCATTTGATAAATAACCAGCGCGCAATCTTAAAAATGGACTTACTGGGGTTTGAAAATCATTTTTCAGTGAAAATAATGTTCCGTTATTGCCGTTGCGAATATCATTAATATTTGTAAAGAATGCTCCTGATTCAAGATTAATGAAAGTCTGTGCATTCGTGGATAAATTTGAATTCAAATAAATAAAAAGAAACCAATATATAGACTGGAAAACAAGTTTAGAAATCAAGTAATTCATATTGAGTTCTTATTTTTTAAGCGTGTTGCTTAATGTTTTATAACGGTTAGTTTATGAAAGGTAGGCGATTTCGAAGCACTAACCTTTCGGTTAAGCGCAAAGTTTGATATGAGCCAAAAGCCTTGATTTCAGCAATATTCCGCCTATTTTTTATATACATTGTTAGGCTTAGTTTCTTTTAATATTATATCCTGATTGGATTCTGGAAAGTAACTTTCAAAGAATCCTTTCCGTTTCAAATAAACTACAAATAACAAAAATACCAATTGAATGATCACGTTTGAATATTCTACAATCCAGTTAGAAACGCCTGAGATTTCGATATTGTAAATAGCGCCTAATTTCCAATTAGTCCCAAAAAATGAAAAACCTACCCAATTAACTCCACTATGCATTCCAACACTTAACCAGATTGACCCTGAGTAATAATAAAGCAAAGAATAAATATAAGAGGCAACGAAAAGACTTGTGAAATATCCTAAACTAAAGTCGTTGAGCACTAAGTGACCTAAAGCAAAAATTAATCCCATTAAAGTGAAAATGATATGTGGATTCATATGATTTTTTAAATTCTCAATAGGGTATGCTCTAGTTCCTAATTCTTCAATGAAAGAATTCCAAAAAATAAAGCCAATTAGGAAATAAGCATAATAACCTAAGTAGGTAAGAATGGGTATATTAGAACTGACGATGGGTAAATAGTTAACGGTTTCTGCGTTAACTATTAAAACGAGATATTCTAAGGAAACTAAAATTGCTCCGATAACGAATCCAATAAATAAGGTTGTCCATATTATTGACTTAAAACCAAGTTCACTAAACATCTTTTGATGGATATATTTTTGAGCTAACCAAATGATCCCAATTGAACATATTCCGAATAGAAAAAAGAAAAATACATTCCCGATACTAACATCAAAGTTAAGGCCAGTATTCTCTCGGATATTTATTCCAAATTGCTCAGCAATTTTAATCAACGGCAACAGTATTGCAACTGATAAAAAAACAATCACTATTACCGTAATCATTTTTACTGCTAAGTATCTTTGATGTATTTTTTTCAGTTTTTCTGTCATTTTGAGTTTAGTATGCCATTAACGGTTTGGCGCTTGGCAAAGAAGCTGATTTTTAAAATTAGTTTTATTTACGGTCCAAGTTCTTAAGTTTTCAATTATTCGTTTTTTGGTAACCAAAATCTCGGCTTTTTTGCTTAGCGTGTGTTAGGCTCAGTATTATTTTTTGATCAGCCTTTCGTAATAAAATTGTGAATTTATTTCTATTTCCAAAATATAAATACCATTAGATAGATTTGAAAGATCAATTTCTGAACTTATATTTTGTTCTTTGTATTTCAATTCGCCAGTTGCATTAAATACTTTAATATTAATCTTTTGAGAAGATATATTATCAATTGAAATTATTCCGTCTGAAGGGTTTGGGAAAATAAAAAAATCTTCTTGTCCATTAAGATTTGTAAGACCTAATGATGTGAGATCTGGCGAGCCACAATTCATCGAATCTTTTTTGTAATATATCATTCTTTCCCAAACTGGAAATTGAGAGACACCATTACCTTGATAATGCCAATAGTCCAAAGTAATTCCTATTCCTCTCCCATAAGATCTTTTGAACCAACTTGGTTCAAAAGAATATTGCTGAATGTAATAGGAATTCATTTCAATATCACAAAAGTTCGTGTCAAGTTCCTTAATTGAATCATAGAATACAAATTCAGGATCATTTTGAGGCCACATATAATAAATTGGCATGTTTAAATTCGAATAAAAGATAGTATCAATAATTGTATCAAAAACATAAATTGATCCAGGTGGTGACACACTATAGTCAGGAATTACATTATAAATATCATGATGTAAAGTATAAAACACAGTATCAGAATTAATAGAATAATACTTATCAATAACTGTTATTCTTTCACCATTTGAAGGTTGATTTTCTCTAGTATAATGAAATTCATCATTGATATTGAAATCGAATACTTCTCCAATTGTCAAATATGATTGGGCAGTGAAACTTTCAATGCTTAGAAGTAATATTATTAAAGTGATCAGTTTCATGTTTTTCTATATTGAGCCTAACTCTTATATACTCGAAACTTTGTTTCGTTTTTATTGTAATCAAATGTAAACTTTTTTGACTATAAATTGTCAAATGGACTTTTTATTTGTTGAATACTTTTTGTGCTTACAAGCGTAAATATTTCGGTTGTTTTACTGCTTGAATGTCCCAGTAATTCTTGAATGTATCTCAAGTCTGTTCCGTTTTCCAAAAGGTGCCTAGCATAACTATGACGCAACCAATGCATTGTGACATGTTTTGAAATATAGTCGTT
>CAMBXL010000026.1 GCA_945871905.1 Chitinophaga pinensis | reverse complement strand
AAACCGCATAACAAAGATCAACGTGGGGTTTTTGAAAAACAATTCTTAGGCATGACTAATGAGCCCTTCAGTTATGATGAATACGAAGAAATACGCAGTCTATTGATAAAAACAATTCATCAAGCCTTAACGAAGACTGATAAGGTTTTTCTCTTGAGTATTGAGATGGGAAAACCAAATTGGCATATTTATGACTTCAAAGATTTTCCGGCTGTTCAATGGAAGTTAATGAATGTCGAGCGGTTAATCGCTGAAAATCCTAAAAAACACCTGGCTCAAATAGCTCTTTTAAGAGCAGTACTTTAGGGAAATGATACTCTATTAAACAAAGTTTAAAGTTTGGGTTGCATATTCCGGGTTAAAGTGGGATCTTCGTTTATTTTGGTAAAAATTCATACCTAGATATTAAAAAGAAAAAAATAGAAATGACCAAGAACCGGGAACAATATTAACTGGAATCTTTACTGAAAAAGGTTTTATTAACAAGAATGTGAGCCTAAAAAAATATTCACCAAAAGTGATGAAGAACCTCAAACTGAGCCACTAAATCCGGGGCAAACTGAGCCAGAGAACCTATTTACAGAAAAGAGTTTACCAATGCTCTTTATCCGTTACTATTTGGGTAACAATTAGCGAATTATTTAAACGAAACAAACCTTCGCTAATACATACCAAAATGGGTGACCAAACGAAAGATCGTTTCGGGTATAAGGGAGTTAGCAGAAATAGACCGTGGACATTCTAGTAAATGAAAAAACATTTTACCAGTAGGAATTGAAAAAAGTTTGTATCTTTGTATGGAAACAAATAAATTGAAATGAATGAATAAATTTGATGTGATCTTCTTAACAGAAGCGCGTGAATTTTTATTTCTCTTAGACGAAAAAAGTCGAGACAAAGTCATTTTCAATATTGACAAGGCAAAAGTAAAATGGGATAATGAGTTATTTAAAAAACTTCAAGGAGAAATATGGGAATTTAGAACATTATATAATAAAACTCATTACAGAATTTTTGCATTTTGGGATAAGACCGATCCTGAACACTCTTTAGTTTTGACAACACACGGAATCATCAAAAAGACGGATAAGACACCTGAAAAGGAAATTGAAAAAGCGGAAAAAATTAGATTAAAATATCTTGAACTAAAAAACAAAAGAAATCATGGCAACAAAAAATAAAGAATTAGAAATGTTTAGTTTCGACCAAATAAAAGACGAATTTATTGGCGAAATCGGGACGGAAAAAAGAACTCATTATGAACAAGAATTACAACTTGAAATATTGGGTGAAATGATTCGCAAAGTTCGACTTGAAAGAAAATTAACTCAAGAACAATTGGGGAAATTAATTGGCGTTCAAAGAGCCCAAATTTCAAAGCTTGAAAACAATACAACCAACGTGACAATGGAAACAATTTTGAAAGTTTTTGGAGCATTAAGAGCGAAAGTTAATTTCAATGTAGAATTACTAAATAATCAAATTCAAATAGCTGAATAAGGCTACATCTGCGATTGGAACGTTAAGGGACATTGAAAAACCAAACTCCGAGAGTAATACGACTTAAAACTTGTAAAAGTGTATCTAAGTGAATACATTCTTATCTAATTGAAAAAACAATAGAATTCGACCTGTGGCTCAAGAAATTGAGAGACAAAACTGCAGGCTAAAATATTATTTCGCCTTCAGCGCGTTGAATTAGGAAATTTAATGATGAAATCGAGTAAATTTGACATAGCGGAATATTTAGATGATCAAGAAATGATCAATGAGTATCTGAATACCGTTTTAGAGGAAGGCGACTCAAATGATATTCAAGTGGCACTAGGACACATAGCCAAGTCCATTGGAATGTCAAAAATTGCAGAACAAACTGGTATGAGTAGTAAGATACAATTTTGAAAGTTTTAAGAGCAATTGGAGGAAATATAAAGATGAAACCTTCCATTTAATTAACAACGTACCATAGCCTACTGCAAACCGTCAGTGGCAAACAAAATAAAAGCTAAATGAAATACAAAATTGAAACAAAAGAACTTTATACATGTAATGGTTTACTTGGCAACTTACTTACTTAAGTTTCTATTATAAACCTATTCACTTTTGGGATAAATGTCCAATCGAAAAAGTTGCCGATTATATTTGGTCTAACTTAGAGACTGACTGTGCTATTTTTAAAAACGTTGATCCTGACAAGTTGCCAAAAAGTAAAGCATTGGATAATAAAATTCCATACCCGATTTTTTTTCCGGAAACGCCAAATTATATAAAATCAATTTTTAATTTAAACTACTTCAAAAAATCTATGACTTCAAATTCAAACACAATCATCGTGCAGTTATTGGAGACGTTATTGGCTCCGTATTTGAATGGAACAATATAAAAACCACTGACTTTAACTTATTCAATCCCAGGTGTTTTTTTACAGATGACACGGTTTTAACCATTGCCGTCGCTGACTGTATTCTGAACAAGAAAGATTTTGCCAGGACAATATGGGAGTACGGCAGAAAGTATCCAGACCGTGGTTATGGCGGCAATTTCAGCTTTTGGCTGGAGAATAAAAGCCTAAAGCCTTACGATAGCTATGGGAATGGTTCTGCAATGAGAGCATGTGCTGCGGGTTTTGCTTACAATGACCTTGAAACTGTTATGGAAGTGGCTAAACAGTCGGCGGAAGTGACACATAACCATCCAGAGGGGATAAAAGGCGCTCAAGCAACGGCAACGGCAATATTTCTGGCAAGACAAGGAAAATCAAAGCAAGAAATCAAAGACTTTATAGTCCAGACATTTAATTATAATCTTGACTTTACCCTTGAGGAGATACGGCCAACTTACACCTTTGATGTAACTTGTCAAGGTACTGTTCCACAGGCCATTGTGGCGTTTCTTGAAAGTACAGACTTTGAAAATGCCATTCGACTGGCCATATCCATTGGAGGGGACAGCGATACCCTCGCTTGTATAACAGGAGGAATGGCATCAGCTTACTACAAGCATATTCCCCAAAAAATCATGGACTTTGTGGTGGATAAACTACCCGTTGAATACATTGAAATAATGAACAAATTTGACGAACATTGTGTGAAGGATATTTAAAAATGCGTTGTAATTTATGGAGATTAACTTAAATCAAAAGGCGATAGATAATATTAGCATTGCATTATCCAAGTATAATTATATCATGGATAGATTAGGCCAAATTGACGTATCATTAGATGCATCATTCCAGAAAAAATATAATGGCTTTTATAGAATGAGACAACGACCTCCGGAATATTATGCTATTTATTTTAATTTTATGGAAAAACATAAGACTAAAGATGTGATTTTCGAGGAAGTATTGAGGTATTTTCATTCGAGTTTTGGAAGAATAGAGGCATCATTTAGTAGTAAGTTGATGGCAACAATTAATCCGGATAAACCTGTATGGGATGAATTTGTACTAAAGAATCTTGGT
>CAMBXL010000025.1 GCA_945871905.1 Chitinophaga pinensis | reverse complement strand
CTAAAAACTGCAAATGGGATTAGTATAAATACTAAAAAGAAACGAAGTGTTTTTGATTTCATATACATTTTTTATCTATTTATCGACAAAAGTAAATAGAAATTAGTTAAAATACTATATTCGCTCAATATTTTTTTCGTGCTTAAATTTCAATTCACTCACTTCAATTACAAACTTGTAGTAATGGCCCCATTACTGTTTTTGATGTGCTTTATCTTTTTGCAAAGTAAATCATTTTGCCAAACCAATACCTTTGAAAGTGGACTGCCAAATATTGTAAATTATTCAGTAAAAGACTTTAAAGCAAATGATCAAAATTGGTGCATAGTTCAAGATTCATTGGGTTTAATGTATATTGGCAACAATGTAGGGTTATTGGTTTTCGATGGTATTGAATTTGATTTTATCCCATTTCAAGCTCCAATATATTCATTAGGAAAAGATGAAAAAGGAAATATTTACTATGGTTCAGACGGAGATTTTGGTATAATTAAACTGAATGAAAATGGTAAAATAATACTGATTTCATATGCCAAAATAATCCCTAAAAATTTTAATTCTTTTGCTGAAGTATGGTCTATAAAATGTATTAACAATCAAGTTTTATTTTCTACCAAAGAACACATATTTGCTTTTCAAAACAACACAATTAAGGTTATAAATCCAAGCAAAGGAAGTGGAATTCACAAAAGTTTTGAGCTCAAAAATAACTACCTTGTGAGGGAATTCGAAGGTGGCTTTTCCTACCTCGCTGATGGTAAATTAAACTTTATTAAAGGCTCTGAGATTTTTGAAGAAACCATGGTTGATTTTGTGCAAGAAATTGATGGTAAAATATTAGTTGGCACGCGCAGAAATGGATTTTATGAAATGGAATGGAATCCCAAAAATCCAAGTCATTGTAAGCTAACACCTATTAAATTTCCCGTAAGTAGTTTTTTTGCTGAAGCCGAACTGTATCATGGGATTTTATTAAGTAACAAAAACTTGTGTTTTGCTACAAAAAATGAAGGTATTTTTATTTCAGATCAAAATGGAAATCTTATAGAGCATTATACAAAAGAAAAAGGTTTTTTAGATAATAGGGTTTGGTTTGTTTTAGAAGATAAGAATAGGAACTTGTGGGCCGCATCAAATAAAGGTATATCAATGATTGATTATTTAACCCCTATTAGAGAATACCACTCTATTCAAGGGCTCTCAGGTGCAATTAATAATGTAAACATAATAGATCAAAAGCTTTTTATAAATAGTGACTTAGGGCTTTTTGAAGGCATTTATACAAAAGAAGGTCTTATTTTTAAACCTAAGTTAGATTTTAAAAGTGCCAGTTTTTCAATTTCTAAATTTAGCTTCAACGGTACCAACGATTTGGTTGTTTGTACCAAAACAGGATTAGCTGCAATTAGAAATAACACCACTATTGCCATTGAAGAAGGTGTTGAGTTTTATAATTCAATCCAATATAAAAAGAACCCTGAAATACTTATCGCTTCAGGAAAAAATATAATTAATATCTATAGATTTGTAAGCAATCATTTCAATTTAATTAAATCTTTTGATCACGTATCAAATTTTAGATTTATTGCTGAAGATAATCAAGGTGAGATTTGGATAAGTGGTGATAATATGGCGCTAGTTAAAGTTAATCTTTCAGCATCTGATTCAAATATTTTTCAATTGGTGCCTTTAAAAACACCAATAGAAATGAAATCTGAAAATTTTATTACTAAATATGGAAATAATATAATAATTGGTTCCAATAATGGATTTTACACCTTTGAAAACAATCGGAATGTTGTTAAATTCTACCATTCAGAATTCCTACCAAATGATTTTCAAACTCTTCATAATGTTGTATTTAGGGCATTCATTGACAAAAATGAAAATCTTTGGGTAGCCTATGATTTTGAGTTAACAAAAGGAATTATTGCCCAATTTACCAAACAAACAAAAAATGCTTATACACTAAATAACTCATTTTTTAATAAATATAATGATATTCAAAAAAATGGTTTTAAAGAAGATGACAAAGGTAATTTATGGATCGCCACAAATGAAGGCTTGCTGAAATATAACACCAATAAACAAATACCTTACAAATTTAAATTTCCAGTTTTTTTTAAAAAAGTTACACTTAAAAACGATTCTTCTTATTCGCTTACAAGAGGTTTAATTCCTCAGGCACTCAAAAACCGATTGCCCTTTGATTTAAACGGTCTATCTTTTCAATTCTCTGTTGCTAATTTCACTGGAGCTGATGACATTGTTTTCTCTTCGCGGTTACTCCCAATTGAAAAAAACTTTAGCGAATGGTCCGTTTTAAGAACGAAAGATTACAATTATTTACCTGAAGGCACTTATACTATAGAAGTAAAGGCAAAGGATATTTTCAACAACATATCAAACACAAAAAAATTCACCTTTGAAATTGCACCACCCTGGTACAGAACAACAATAGCCTATTTCTTATATTTTGTGTTGGCTATTGTATTAATTTACGGCATCATTAAATTTAACACCATAAGATTGCGAGCAATAAACGATCTACTTGAAAAAACAGTAAAAGATAGAACACACGAGCTTTGGGAAGAACGTGATAAACTAAGCGAAGCTAATTTAGAAATTACCGATAGTATCAATTATGCAAAAATAATTCAACAAAGTATTTTACCCGATGTAAACACGGTTAAGAAAACATTTACAGATTCTTTTATTCTTTTTAAACCAAGAAATATTGTCAGTGGCGATTTTTATTGGTTTAGTTTAGCTGGTGTAAATAATAAAACTAAGTACAATTTAAGTCAACACATTATTGTAGCTGCCGATTGTACAGGACATGGGGTACCTGGTGCATTTATGAGTATGATTGGAAGCGAAAAATTAAACCAATCTATTGCAGAAATTGACGATTTAACGCCTGCAAATATTTTGTCTTTTATGAATCGTAAAATTAAAGATTCATTGAAACAAGAAGAGGGCAACAGTCAGTCTAAAGATGGTATGGAAATATCATTATGTTTTTTAGATACAGATACTAACATTTTAACCTTTGCTGGCGCTAACCGACCTTTATGGATTTACAGAAAAGATTGCACCCTGGATAGCGTTGAAATTATTAAACCTACTAAAGCCGGTATTGCAGGCCATACTAGTGCCGACCAAGTGTTTAAAGAAACAGAAATACAACTTTTTAAGGGAGATACAATTTACTTGTTTACAGATGGTGCACCCGATCAATTTGGAGGACCTAAAGGCAAGAAACTTACAACAAAGGGTTTTAGACAATTGCTGTTTGATATACAAAGCCAAACGATGGAGCAGCAAGGAAAATCTCTCAATGGGTTTTATCGCTCCTGGATGGGAAGAGCCAATGAACAAGTGGATGATATTTTAATCATGGGGATTAGGATTTAATCCTATATCCTCAAGTTTCTGTAGGTTGTTCTTGTCCTCAACAACCAACCTACATCTTCAAGTTAAGTAAAAGTGTTTTGCCAACTATTGATTGTTGCAGTAAAAAATACATAAATTATCAAGTTTAATATAAGTCGAAATTAATGCAAACAGATCAAAAAAAAGGTTGGCGAGGACGCCAAACCTCGGACATCGTTTTTGGTAATTGGTAATTGGTTGGTGTCCGCGCCAATCAACACATAGCTTCAAATCTTCAAAAGCCCTTAATGTCTCATTACATATATCAGTCGAGGTTTCACATCATTTCCATATTTGATAATTGGTTGCAGCCTCGCCAACCAACACATAGCTTCAAATTTAAAGAGATTCGTTTACATGGGTTAAGAATTTTGGTAATTGGTAATTGGTTGGTGTCCTCGCCAACCAACACATAGCTTCAAATCTTCAAAAGCCCTTAATACCGATGTGAAATAAGTAATGGCCCAAATTTGTTTTACTGCATTTGTGCCAAACTTCTTTCCGATCGGCATTTACCA
>CAMBXL010000024.1 GCA_945871905.1 Chitinophaga pinensis | reverse complement strand
ATTCCTTGGAGTTTATTTCCATTTTAGATGGAGAATCAAAACCTGAAAATGGAATTTTGACTTATGAAAAATGGTTAGAACTTGAACAAAAATAAAAAACAAAATGTTGAACTCAAAAGACGAACATTCCCGTTGGACTTTGGTAGGTTACACCCGAAACTTAGCATCTGCTAACAGCGTCTACCCGACAACCGGCTGATATGCACTAGGTCCAGACAGCCGGCTGACTGGTAGTCGCAAAACGTTACCTGCAAGCCTAAAAGACGTCGGAGTAAGAATGAACGAAAGAAATAAACATAAAATGACGGGGCTAATGAACCATCAGACAGCCGACCCAAAAGCCTTCGCTTCTGTATTTTTATTTTTTTCCTAAAAAATGACTATTACCAATGGTTATCAACAATGATATAATTACTTCATTTATTTATTGCGACTATAAAGCCTATTTAAAAGGTCAAAATTTACAATGCTCTAAATCAGAATTTGAAATCATTACTTACAAACTTAAAGAAATTCAAAAAAAGAAGTACAACAAAAAGAATTCGATAACTAAAGAATTTACGAATCAACCTTATGACTTTAAAAATAATTTTCAATCAGGCAAAATTTACATACATACATTATTTAAAAACGACCGCATAAACATTGTAATAGATGGATGTTATTTCAATGAAAATAAGGTCATCCCTATTCTTATTAGTCCATTTGAGAAAATCACAAAAGCTAATAAACTAATTATTGGCATACAGTCCCATTTTATTGAAAAAGAATTCAACCTAAAAATTGATTCGGCTATAGTTGTATTTGGCGAACAACATAAGATAACAAAAGTGAAACTGGCTACTTTTTCAAAAGAAATTAAGAAAACCATTTTGCTTTTAAATAAAACTTTAGAAAACAAAATGCCTCCAATATTTCATAAAAACCCTCATTGTCAAATATGTGAATTTGCTGAATCTTGCCTTGATAAATTAAAGGAAAGAGATGACTTGAGCCTATTAGGAAATTTCAAACCAAAAGAAATTGAACAACAAAATAACAGGGGAATATTTTCAGTAAAACAACTATCATACACATTTAGACCTAAAAAAAATCCATACAGAAGACGAAAATTTCTCCCCGAATTAAAGGCTTTAGCTATACGTGAAGAAAAGGTTTTTATTCAAAAAATTCCAGAGTTGCAGAAAAAAGAAGTTGAAATATTTTTTGATATTGAGAGTATTCCTGACAAAAATTTTTATTACTTAATTGGAGTAATAGTCAAGACCGAAACTTCTCAAACAGAGTATTCTTTCTGGGCAAATGATGTTACGGAAGAACAAGATATTTTTATACGTTTTATCGACCTACTCAATATACAAAATGATTTTGTTGCTTATCATTACGGTTCATATGAAGTTCAGGTTTTAAAACGAATATCTAAAAAACTTCCACTGCCGTATCAGAACAAAATCAAACACGTTATTGACAACTCATTCAATATTCTAACTCTAATTTCAAACGATATATACATTCCCGTTTATACCAATGGACTAAAAGATGTTGCTGGTCATTTGGGTTTCAAATGGTCAGATGAAAAAGCATCAGGATTGCAAAGTATCGTTTGGCGATACAATTGGGCGATAAATTCTGACACAATAATAAAAGATCAATTAATACGATACAATATTGAAGATTGCAGAGCCTTAATGCAGGTGCAGAATTGGCTCCTATCACTTTCTGAAAATAATGACAAAACGGTTTTAGCCAATAGTATTAAACAGCAAAATATTTTCAAATGGGGAGTTACTGTCTTTGCACTTGAAAATTTTAATGAAATAAATGCTAAGGCTTATTTTGATTATCAACGTCAACATATTTTTCTGAGAACTGAACGTAAAGTTCACAAAGCAATTTCTAAAAGACAAAAATCAGTTAATCAATTCAATCGTATTGACCGTAAAATAAACCTTTTTCCTAATGAGTGCGAAACGTGTGGTAACAGAAATATCAAAATTATTAGAAATCGGAAAAAAGTACAGATTGATTTGGTTTTTATGAAGGCGGGAATAAAAAAGCAAGTTACTGAATTTGAGGGAGGAGCTTATTTTTGTAAAGAATGCAAGAAGAATATTATGGTGGAAAATATGAAAACATTACCACAGTATGGTCATAATTTAATGTTATGGTCAGTAAATCAAAAAATACAATATAAATTAAGTACCGAAAGTATCATCAACTTATTGAAAGATTCATTTAATATTAGTGTTTCTGCCACTCAAATGACACGTTTCAAAGAAATAATTGCAAAGAACTATGAAGAAACGTACAATGAAATAATTAAAAAAATGAGCCAATCAAAACTCATTCACATTGATGAAACCATCGCAAGAATTAACGGAATTGACGGATACGTTTGGGTTTTTGCAAATCATGACAGCGTTTATTATCAGTTCAGAGAAACTAGAGAGCCCGAATTTTTGAAAGAGCTGTTGAAACATTTTAATGGTGTTCTTGTATCTGATTTTTATACAGGATATGATTCTATGGAATGTGAGCAGCAAAAATGCTTAGTTCACTTGATTCGAGATTTAAATGAAGATTTTATGAAACATCAATTAGACAACGAGTTTAAAGAGATAATAACAGAGTTTGGGTATTTGTTACGAAAAATAATTACTACTATTGATAAATACGGATTAAAGCAATTTCATTTGAACAAACACAAAAAAGAAGTTGAGCAATTTTACAATAAAACCATTCTTCAAAATTTTGAATCGGAATTGGCGATTTCTTATCAAAAACGATTTGTCAAATACAAAGGAAAGTTATTTCTCTTTTTAAATCACGATGGTATTCCTTGGAACAACAACAATGCGGAGCACTCCATAAAGCCATTTGCTAAATGGAGAAAAAAAATAAGTAAAAGTCTCACAAAGAAAAACATAGAACATCACTTAATTTTACTTTCAATACTCCAAACCTGCAAGTATCAAGAAGTAAACTTTTTTGAATTCCTAAAATCAGGAAATAAAAGTATTTATAATTTATCTGACAGCTAGTAATATTGTCCCAAATATTCACTATATTTGGGACGAAATAAATCGTAATGGAACGACCAATAGTAGAAAATAAAATTGCTGAAGTCCTGAAATCATATCCAAAAGGTAGTGTTCTTTTTGTGGACGACTTCTTAGACTATGGTAACCCCGAAAGCGTTAAGAAAGCCTTGTTGCGATTGAAAGAAAAGGAAATACTTGTTCGCTTAGCTCACGGCATTTACTTATATCCCAAAATTGACAAAGAACTTGGGGTTCTATTTCCATCAACCGAAGATATAGCCAAAGCAATTGCAAGGCGAGACAAAGCAAGAATTGTCCCAACAGGAGTTCAGGCATTAAATAAATTGGGGTTATCAACCCAAGTTCCAATGAAAGTAGTTTACCTAACCGATGGAGCAACAAGAAGTATTAAAGTTGGAAAACGAACAATTACTTTTAAAAATACAAGCCCAAAAAATTTATTGGCACAAGGCGAAATAAGCAGTTTAGTAATTCAAGCACTAAAAACTATTGGTCAATCAAAAGTAGATGATAAAACACTTTTAAAAATTCAAACGCTTCTTAAAAAAGAGAAAAGTGAAAATATACTGAATGATGCCAAACTTGCACCAGCTTGGATAAACAAAATATTAATACAAGTGATTAAATGAATACAAACTGGCTAACATTAACAAAGGAAAAAAGAATTGAAATTCTTAATCAGGTTACAGAAATAACTGGTTTGCCATCGGTAGCAATTGAAAAAGATTGGTGGGTAACATTGGCATTGAATGCATCGTTTTCATTGCCCTACAGTAAAAATATAGTTTTCAAAGGTGGAACTTCACTAAGTAAAGGTTGGAATTTGATAGAACGATTTTCGGAAGATATTGATTTAGCAATTGACCGAAAGTTTTTTGGTTTTGATGGGGACATTAGTAAAACGCAAATCAAAAATCTAAGGAAACAATCTTGTGAATTTATCTCAACTACTTTCCTTGACGACTTAACCAAAATACTGACCGAATGGAAAGCAATAGATGAATGTAAATTAATTGCTCAACCAGTAAATGATTCAGACAAAGACCCACAAGTAATTGAGATTTATTACGATTCAGTAATTGACACATCAGAATATTTACCACAAAGGGTTTTGATAGAAGTAAGTTCACGTTCATTAATGGAGCCAATTGAAGAAAGAAAAATAAACTCAATTTTAAGTGAAAATTTTCCTCAGCAAAGTTTTGTAACCATTCCTTTTGCAATACCGACTGTGCTTCCTCAAAGAACATTTTTAGAAAAAATATTTTTGCTTCACGAAGAATTTTCACAGGAAGCTGAAAAAATTCGTATTGACAGACTTTCACGTCACTTGTATGACTTGGAAAAATTGATGGACACCGAACACGGAATTGAGGCTTTGAAAAACATAGACCTATACAACAACATTGTTGCTCACAGAGCAAAGTTTAATCCATTACGTGGACTTGACTATTCTAATCATAATCCAAAAACTATAAGCATCATTCCATCTGAAACAGTAATGAAAGATTATGAAAAAGATTATGAAGCAATGACGAGTTTTATGATTTACGGTGAACCGTTAAAATTTGACCATTTAATGAAACGAATTTTGGAATTGCAAACGAGAATAAATAGAATTTAAAAAAGTGAATAATAGCTTACAAAAAGGCCAGCAGGTAACAAACGCTTAGCTCCATTTCTCTGCCGCAGGCGCAACACAGAAAAACGGCGCCAAGCGTCAGCCGTTA
>CAMBXL010000023.1 GCA_945871905.1 Chitinophaga pinensis | reverse complement strand
GCAATAGCACCTAATGCATGTTCCCAAATGTATTATCCATGCAATCCGACAAACAAAATTCCAATAATTAGTTTTCATTCAAAAGTTGACCCCATTGTATTTTATAATGGTGGTATGGGTGGTGCTCCTCCTTTGACAACTATATTTTTTCCATCACAAGACAGTACAATGAATTTATGGTCACAGAAAAACAATTGCCAATCAAGAGACACAATTATAAATGGCAATGGTACGAATTACGACTTCATTAAAATACATAACTGTTCATGTAATGTAGAAATTCATCATTATGCCACCACAGACGGTAGTCATAGTTGGCCAGGCGGAAATCCAAACAACAATCCTGTTTCAACTCAAATCAGTGCGACTGATTTACTTTGGTCTTTTTTCCAGAATTATACATTAGGTTGCTTGACAACAGGAATTGAAAACATAATCGAAACAAACACTAAAATCGAAATATTCCCCAATCCATTCTCAAACAAAATCAACCTAAAAAACACGACAGGAAAAGAACATTTTACCCTGTATAATTATTTTGGTCAAATTATGTGGATGGGTAAACACATTGAACAGAAAGATTTTTCAGAGTTGACTCGTGGTTTATACTTTCTCAAAATAGACGACAGAACCATTAAACTTATAAAACAATGATAATAAGGGCAGCACATAACAGCACCTACCCAAAAGTGGCGGTTCAGTGGTTAAATCAAGCTTTATGCTTCTATCAAAGTTTCTGCTTGGTTGACAGTGAAGTGCTTCGAAATCGCCACCTTCGGGTAGCTGCAAAACGTTATAGCCAATGGTAGGACGACCGTTCACAAGACGACAGACCGACCAAAATTTAAACATTAAAACAAAGACAAACCATTTTGACAGGTGACCAACATATCGAACATATTCAAACGGGACAGCCAGTAATCCGACACTCAAGCCGACCCAATGTTATTTATTTTTTTCCCCACCGCACTTTTTTAAAAACAATTTTAGCCAGCCGCACAAGTGGCACATTTAGTTTTGCCCCGACACACAAGGCCGACCCTTCGGCAAAACCAAAAGAGCCACTTTTTGTCAACCCACACGTACTTTATTTATCTCGATTATTGAGATATATTTACCAATAATGATTACTTTTGACGACCAATATTATTTTGGATATGAACAGAATTAAGGAAGTGCTAGATAGAAAAGGAATTAAGCAAACATGGCTAGCAGAGCAATTGGGCAAAAGCTACAACATGGTAAATAGTTATGCGCAAAACAGACAACAACCAAGATTGGAAGTACTGCATGACATTGCTAAAATTTTAGATGTGGATGTAGTTGAATTAATTGTATCAAGTAAGAAGAAATGAAAAAGAAAAAGAAATATACTGTTTATTCTTTATTTACAGGAGCAGGCGGATTTGATATCGGTTTTGAAGAAGCTGGCTTTGAAATTATTGGAGCATCTGATATTTGGAAAGAAAGCGAAAAGACAATGAACCTTAACTTCCCAAACGTACCTTTTATTTGTAAAGATATTAGGTTATTAACTTCAAAAGAAATTTTAGAAAGTACAAATGGGCAATATCCTGATGTAATAATAGGTGGGCCACCATGCCAAGGTTTTTCTGTGATGGGTGATAAAAATTCTGCAGATCCACGAAATTCATTATTTGAAAGCTATGCTCGATTAGTTGATGATTTAAAACCTCAATGTTTTGTATTTGAAAATGTAAAAGGGATTAAGACAATGTTTAATGGTAGATATCTCAACATGGTTGCAAACAGCTTTGCTGATTTAGGGTACGACATTCATTTAAAAGTTTTAAATTCTAAAGATTATGGTGTAGCTCAATCAAGAGAACGAGTAATAATATTCGGAACAAGATTAGATTATGATTACAACTACCCAAAAGTTAACCATAGTTCAATAGGTAAATTAAAGACTTATAAAAATGTAGGTGATGCAATTAACGATTTAATTAAAAAAGACAATTCATTTCCTAATCATATCGCACTTGACCACGGTGAAATTGTTGTTGAAAGATATAAGTTAATAAAAGAGGGAGGCAAGCTTCCACCACCAGAAGAATTACCAGAGCATATAAGAAGAAAGAACTTTGGAAATACATACATAAGATTAGATAGAAAAAAAATATCTTCAACGATGGTTCCAGGTAATAATGCTTTTCCTGTACACCCCATTTTAAATAGAAGCTTAACTCCTAGAGAAGCTGCAAGAATTCAATCATTTCCTGACAGCCATATTTTTTCTGGACCAAGAAAAGAACAATGCACATTAGTAGGTAATGCCGTTCCACCGCTAATGGCTGCAAATATTGCCCTTTCAGTAAAAGAACACATTGAAAGCAAGGTAAGTAAAAACAAATCTGTACATCTTTATTTAAAGAAACATAAAAAAATACAAATGAGTAAAGATGAAAACATGAAAATTTCAAAAAAAAATAAACTTTCATTTATTGATTTGTTTTCAGGTGCTGGAGGTATTGGAGTTGGGTTTGAACAGGCAGGTTTTGAACATGTTTTTAGTGCTGATTTTGATTCAGCAGTTGCAAAAACATTTCGGCATAATAATCCAAATATACCTTTTATAGAAGGAGATATTTCAGATAAAAAAATATTCAATCAAATTAAAAAGGATTTTGGCGACAAGGAAATTGATATAATAGTTGGTGGTCCACCATGTCAAGGATTTTCAATGTTTGGCAAGAGAAGGTTTGTAAATTCAAAAGACTATAATCCACATGATGACCCAAGAAATAGACTGATATTTACTTATTTGGATTATGTAAAACTATTCAAACCAAAGTGGTTTTTAATGGAAAATGTGCAAGGTATTACTACCCTCGATGATGGTTCATTCTTGAAAGCATTGATTATTGAGATTGAAAAGCTGGGTTATAAAAATCATGATTATAAAATAATTAATACCGCTGATTATGGTGTGCCTCAAAAAAGAAAGCGATTTATTTTAATCGCAAATCGGACAGGAAATATTATTCCTTGGCCTAAGCCAAAATATTATGAGAAACCTGAGGATTGGCAAAAACCTTACAGATCTGTTGGTGAAGTTTTACTGGGCTTGGAAACAAAAAAATCACAAGATAAATTCTTTAATCATATACCGATGAACCACTCTGAGGATGTTGTTGAAAGATTTTCTTTTATCGAAGAAGGATGCAAAATTAAGCCTGAAAAACTTCCAGAACATCTAAAACACAGCAGAACAGGCAAAGAGATTCAAAGTTTTAGTAAGGTTTTCTTTAGATTAGACAGAAATCAACCAAGTCACACTTTGGTTCCTGGTCATAGTGCATTCCCAATTCATCCATGGTTAAATCGCCAGTTAACAGTTAGAGAAGCAGCTAGAATTCAAACATTTCCCGATACTATCGAGTTTTTAGGTAATCATGGTCAACAATGCAAACAAGTTGGAAATGCATTTCCTCCTATGGCAGCAGAAACAATTGCCAACAGCATTGCCAAAGCAATTTCTAATAATTGGAACGAAGAAGACACAAGCAATTTGGCTTATTATTCACTAATTGAAAAATAATTATGTCTAAAAAAGAAGAAAGAGAAATGAAGCTGAGAGAAATCTGCCTAAGGATTTCAAAGTTAACTTACAAAGATTTACAAGATGAATTTCCTACTGAATTTAAAGACAAAATAAATACAGAAATAGAACAATCAATTGATTTATCTATAGAAAGTAGAATTGATAAATATAATAACTCAAAAACTATTGATGATTTAGGTAAAAGCGCATTGAAATATGTTATTGATATTTTTAAAAGCAGAACTTTAAAATTTCAAAATAGTGATACCGAGAAAATCCAATATTTTACTTCTAAAATAAACACCCTACTTCAAGGTACAAATTACAGTGGCGTAGGCATTGATAATAGAATAAATTTGATTAAAGATGGTCCCAATAATGATGTAAAAGGACATTCAATTAATCTTGTTGAACTTTTTAATGATTTTAAGGAATATGATAAGTTTTCAGACTTTATTCAAAAAGGCAGCATAGATAAAGCATTTATTGAAAACAAAACATTTCTTTCACATATCCGATATTTGTATTCCATTTGTAAAGGTTGTGAGGACATAAACAAATATCCTTTATATTATAAACAATGGCAGCTTTTTGGGTTGTGGTTTTTTGGTCTAGCTAGACATGATTATGATGTTTTTTGCAATCATTACAATAATCTTAATGATTTAGGAGAACCTAAACTGTTAAACTTTGCATGTTATTATTTTTTAATTGGCCTTAAATTAAAAACAGACGAACAATATACATTGATGATTAGCGAAAGTGAAAAAGAAAAAAAAATTATTGAAGAATTAATTTGGGCAGATAAGTTTCCGAGTGAACCTTCAGTTGAAGAAAATAACCAAGAAGAGCAAATAATGAATAAAGAAATACAATTTAAGGAATGGCTAAAAATTAACATGCGAAAATCTGCAGATAAATATTTTTCGTATTTCAATACTGCCAACAAAATTTCACAAGTTTCAGAATTGGGTAATCTTTTTCTTTGGTCTAAAGAAGATTGGGCAGATTTAGAATCTAAGTTACGAAAAGTTCCGGATTTTATTGATAAGAATTCTTCTGGACATAATAGTTTAACTGCTAGTATTGGGCAATATAAAAAATTCATGAGTATGGAAAATGAAAATACTTTACCCCCAATTATTAAATATCCTGATTACAGATGGTATTGGGCAAGTTCGCAACCGGTTTTAGAATTCAACAGATTAGATATAATTTGCGGTGTCACAAAAATAATTGGCGAAATTGGAGGCAAAGCAATTTACAATGATGAATTTAAATCTAAGCTGGTAAGTTTAGAAAATCAACTTCAATTAACACCGAAACAATTATCTAAAAGTGCTACTGAGAATAGTAAAAATGTAATTGCAAGTGCAAGAGAATACTGGCAAGGCACTGGGTTAATTAATACCGACAATAGTCTTACTGCATTAGGAGTATTGGTTTCTAATGAAAGTATGTCTGAGGAACAATTAGCTATAGAAGTTATTCAAAAGCTGAAACTCCCAAACCACAATTTACCGAATAGATATACTCCTGAAATAATTTTAAAATGGGAAGAATTTGAGTTAGAAATAACTCCATTAAAGCTCATTATTGATATTTTAACTGAACTTTTCTATCGATTTGACAATGGAACAGAATCATATATATCAGTCGATGAGCTTGTTAATATTGTGATACCGATTTCAGCAGATACCCCAAATGATATCAATAAATATTGCATTGCAATTATTAATAATAGAAAAGGTGAATTAGATATTAGTACTTGGCCAAAATATAGCTCTGGTGGTAACGAGGATAAAAGGTTACCTAAGGAATTTTTAGTTGCATTAAATTATTGGGGGTTTTTAGAGCAAGTTGAAATAAAAGGAAAAGAAGATGTAAGGTATTATTTAACCAACAAATCTCGCAATATATTTTCCAATTCTAAGGTAATTGAGAAAGAAACAAATAGAAAGTCCATCCCATCTGATATAAATTTTGTAATAAAAGACTTTTTGAAAAGTGCTTTTAATGCTGGGTTAGTTTTTTCAGACCAACTCATACAGCGTTTTGTGGCCTCATTATTCACAAAGCCATTTGTTATTTGCAGTGGTCTTTCTGGGTCGGGTAAAACAAAATTAGCACAAGCTTTTGTGCAATGGATTTGTGAAAGTGATAATCAATACAAAATTATTCCGGTTGGTGCTGATTGGACAAACAGAGAGCCTCTACTGGGTTATCCAAATGGATTAGACCCAAAATCTTACGTTACTCCTGATAGTGGTGCTTTACAGTTAATTTTAGAAGCTTCAAAAAAAGAAAATCACAACAAGCCCTATTTTATGATTTTGGATGAAATGAATCTAAGTCATGTAGAAAGATACTTTGCTGATTTTCTAAGTATAATGGAATCTAAAGGAAAACTTAAATTATATTCTGGTGAAAAGAGATATTCCCAATATACAAAGAAGAATGAATATGATGAAAAGGATTTTA
>CAMBXL010000022.1 GCA_945871905.1 Chitinophaga pinensis | reverse complement strand
GTGGTGGTGGTACAATCTTATTAAGCGTTGACGGCACAATAGCAAACACTTTAAACTTATTTGCAAATGGGGGTAGTGGAGGCAATCAATTAATTACCAATCTTGAAGCAGAAGGTCCAGGTGGAGGTGGAGGTGGAGGTACTATTTCTATCTCGAATGGTAACCCAACCAGATTAGCAAATGGAGGAGTTAATGGAACAACAACCTCTCCTTCTTTAACTGAATTCACTGCCAATGGTGCCACTAGAGGAGGGGCAGGAACAACCAATGGTTTATTTAGTGTTGCATCCATTATTGACCAACCGATTTCATCTGCTACGGGTTCTGACACTTATTGTGGACCGTATGAATTACATGCAAAATCTACGAGTCAACATTCCAACGGCACATGGATCATTGTTAGCGGTCCAGGGGGCACAATAAGTGACATTCACAATCCTAATGCCACCTTTACAGGCGATTCACTAAGTACTTATAAACTTGTTTGGCAAATAGACAATAACATTTGTCAAACCATTAGAGATACTTTTATTTTAACGCCGTTTTGTATGTCCTTGCCAGTCAAATTAATTTCTTTTGAAGCCTATCAGGTAATGAATCAGCATTATATAGAGTGGCAGGTAGCAGATGAAAGGGATATTGTTAAATATGAGATTATGGTTTCTTATGATGGCATCAATTTTAATCCAATAGGCGATATTTCAGCATTAAATAATACCAATTCAATTACACACTATGATTTTATAAACACACAACATCTTGCTTCTAAGTCGACCTATTATCAACTTAGGGTCACTGAAAACAATGGATTGCTTACCTTTAGTAATATTGTACAGTTAGAACACAGTAATACTCAAAATGGAATAAAGGCATTGTATCCTAATCCGAGTCAAAAAGTTTTAAATTTATTGATACAGGGTCAATTACAAACTTATGAAACTATCTTAATAGCTGATATTCAGGGAAAAACAATCCAAGAAATCGATTTAAGTCAATTTAATGAACAATTAATAGAAATAAACACCGAAGAATTACAAAAAGGGTTTTATAACATCCAATTGGTAAAGAAAAGTGGTTTAAAGTTTCATTCAAAATTTGTAAAAGATTAGTCTTAATAGCGATATTAAACATTGAATCGAGGGGGTTATTACCAAAACATTTTATTACCTTTGCCTGTTAGAGATTTATTGTGGCAAAACAAAAACAAATCGTCATAAAAGGCGCTCGCGTACATAATTTAAATAACATTGATGTTGAAATTCCGTCTGGAAGTTTTACAGTTGTAACCGGTGTTTCTGGCAGTGGTAAAAGCAGTTTGGTTTTTGACACATTGTATGCCGAAGGGCAACGTAGATATGTTGAAAGTTTAAGCAGTTATGCCCGTCAATTCTTGGGACGAATGAACAAGCCCGAGGTTGATTTTATAGATGGATTAGCTCCTGCCATAGCCATAGAACAAAAGGTAAATACCAGAAATCCAAGAAGTACTGTTGCTACTAGCACTGAACTTTACGACTATCTTAAGCTTTTATTTTCCAGAATTGGCAGAACCATTTCGCCTATCAGTGGCAATGAGGTTAAAAAACACAGCACAGATGATGTTATTGATGTAATAAAAACCTTTTCGCATGAAGAGCCTTTTTTGATTTTAGCGTCTATAAAGCTAGAGAAGAAACAAGTTAAAGAACAGTTACAATCATTTATTCAACAAGGTTTTGTGCGATTGATGACTGATGGAAAAATAGAAAAAATTGCTGACATTATAGCTGGCGATACTTTTTACAAACAAACACATTATTTGGTGATTGACCGATTGGTGATTGATCATGAAGACGATGATTTTTACAGTCGAGTTGCAGACTCAGTAGAGAGTGCTTTTTGGGAGGGACGTGGCAGTTGCCATCTTTTTTACGAAGGGCAGTATTATATGTTCTCTAATAAGTTTGAAGCAGATGGAATGACTTTTGAACTTCCGACCAAAGATTTTTTAAGTTTTAATAACCCTTTGGGCGCTTGTAAAACCTGCGAAGGCTACGGACAAATCATTGGTATTGACGAGGATTTGGTTATTCCCGACAAACATTTAAGTGTTTATGAAGGTTGCGTAGTTCCTTGGCGTGGGGAGATAATGTCTGAATGGAAAACCGATTTTGTGAAAGATGCCATGAAATATGACTTTCCTATTCATCGCGCCTATTATGACTTAAATGAAAAGGAAGTTAAATTACTGTGGGAAGGCGCTAAAGGCGTAAGGGGATTGAATGAATTTTTCAAAAACTTAGAGGAACAAGCTTATAAAATTCAATACCGAGTGATGTTGAGTCGTTACCGAGGTAAAACTTTATGTCCCGACTGCAAAGGAACTCGACTAAGAAAAGATGCTTCTTATGTGAAATTAGTAGCAAGTAATATTTCAGAACAAGTGCCTCAATACCGTAGCATACAAGAAATATTACTTATGCCTGTTTCAGAGGCCCATACTTATTTTCAGCAAGTAGAACTTTCGGAATTAGACCAAAAGATAGGAAATAGAATTTTGATTGAGGTTAAAAACAGAATTAACTTTTTAGTCAATGTTGGTTTGGGTTATTTAAGCTTAAACAGACTAAGTAACAGTTTGAGTGGAGGAGAATCTCAAAGAATCAATTTGGCGACTTCATTGGGCAGTAGTTTAACGGGTAGTTTATATATTTTAGACGAGCCTAGCATAGGTTTACATCCGCGCGATACCTTACATTTAATTTCTGTTTTAAAAGATTTACAAGCCATAGGTAACACCGTAATAGTAGTGGAACATGAGGAAGAAATGATGAAAACTGCTGACCGAATTATTGACATTGGTCCGGGTGCGGGTATTTATGGAGGAAATCTTATCTTCAATGGTGTTTATGATGATTTATTAAAAGATAAAAACAGTTTAACGGGACAGTATTTGAGTGGTGCTTTAAAGATAGAATTACCATCAAAAAGACGACAGTGGTCGAACCAAATTCGAATAATTGGGGCAAGAGAAAACAATTTAAAATCGATAGAAGTTGGTTTCCCTTTACAAGTAATTACTTGCATTACAGGGGTAAGTGGAAGTGGAAAAACCACCTTAGTGAAAAATATTTTATACCCTGCACTAAGTAAAGCTTTGGGTGATTACACAGGTACTAAAACAGGCAAACACGAAAAAATAACAGGTGATATTGACCGACTGAAGTCGATAGAAATGGTGGACCAAAATCCAATTGGAAAATCGAGTCGTAGTAATCCCGTTACTTATTTAAAAGCTTACGACAGTATTCGCGATTTATATGCTGAACTACCTTTATCAAAAGCCAAAAAACTAAAACCTTCTCATTTTTCTTTCAATGTGGATGGTGGCCGTTGTGAGCATTGTAAAGGTGAGGGTGATGTAACCATTGAAATGCAATTTATGGCCGATTTGATATTGCCATGTGAACATTGCAAAGGCAAAAGGTTTAAAGATGAAATATTAGAAATTACTTATAAAGATAAGAACATCGCAGACCTATTAGAATTGACTGTTGACGAGGCAATGAAATTTTTTGAAGATGAAAAAACCATTCTCAATAAAATAGAACCTCTCCAAAGTGTTGGTTTGGGATATGTTGCTTTAGGACAGTCGAGCAATACATTGAGTGGTGGAGAAGCTCAAAGAATCAAATTGGCTACTTTTTTATCCAAAGGAAATTCAAAAGACCAACATACATTATTCATTTTTGATGAACCTACTACTGGATTGCATTTTAACGACATCAAAAAACTATTAACTTGTTTTGATGCATTAGTTGCAAAAGGGCATTCTATCATTATCATAGAACACCATCCTGATGTCATTAAATATGCAGATTGGGTTATTGATTTAGGTCCTGAGGGTGGTGATAAAGGGGGACATTTGGTTTTTGAAGGAACCCCCGAGGATTTGATTAAATGTGAAGGAAGTTATACTGCACATTATTTAAAAGACAAACTTAACTGAGAAAATTAATGCGATTATTAATAAAACCAACTTTTGTAATTCCTTTTGTTGTTTTTATAGTTTCACTGTTATTCGCCTACTTTTTTTCGCACTTAGGTAATTGCAATTTACCAATTTATCAATGTTTCAACAGATGGGACAGCGGTTTGTATTTGGATATTGCAAAACAAGGTCATACCCTTTTTCCATGTGATTATTCAGTATTATCTCCTGAGGAACACATTCAGTGGTGTGGCAATGCCGGTTGGGCACCATTGTATCCTTTTTTAATTAGAATTTTTTCTAGCTTATTCCAGATTGACTATGCCATTTGTGCTTGGTTATTAACTCAAGCGTTTTATTTCTTGTTTCTTATTGTAATTGCCCAATTAATGGTTGAATCTTATGCATTAAAGAATTGGTTATTGGTTTTTATGGCAAGTATAGTCCCTGGGCATATCTATGCACAAGCCTTATTTCCAATGTCATTAACCCTTTTTTGCATTAGCTTATTATTTTATGGATTGCTGCATAAAAGTTTCCTATTGGCTGGTATTGCAGGGTTTTTTGCAGTTTTGTCATACAGTATAGGGTTTTTATTAATTGCATCTTTAAGTATCTATTTTATAACTGACCTAATTTTAAATAAGCGCAAAATTGAATTAAGGAAACATTTCACTGTCTTAATTCTAACTTCTTTGGGGTTTGTCTCTTTATTACTCTACGATTACATAAGCACAGGACATTGGGATGCATTATTTTTAATACAAAAAAAGTATGACCACCATTTACAAAATCCATTTGTATTATTTAGGTTGCATATTGAACGACTTTGGGACTATCGCAATGAAATTAAAATATGGATAGAAATTCAAACCCTTTTTACTTGCTTAAGCGTAATTGCACTTATCGTTTATCTACTTATTAAGTCCAAAATGGAGAAACCGATGATTTTCTTTTTTATAGCATTTGCAATGTTGATGTGGTTTATGCCGTTTTCTATCAATTTGGATGTGGCACTCTATCGCAATATGATAGTATTAACACCATTAGTCTTTTTACTTAAAGAATTAAAAATCAAATACCTAATAATGATTGGATTGATATGGTTGAGTTTTTCCATTCCAATGGGATATTTATTTATAAAAAGTGTGTTGGTATAATTAAAACAACAAAAGTAATCATTATTGTGTTTTTTGGATTGGTTTTTCAAAATTGCAAAACCAAAAAATTAGCTTTTGATAAGACTGAAAATAATATTAACAATTACATTAGTTATAACAACTCATTAAATTACAATTCAAATACTTATAATATAACAAATAAAACAGAAATTGCATCTGATTCTAGCAACAAACCACTTCAAGTACAGTTAGAATATTCTTTAAAGAGATTAAGTGGTTTTTGTGCCGTTGTTGGTCTCGGCTTAAAAACTAAAGAAATCGGCCTTATTAGTTGGTTTGATTTCAGGATTTATTTTCTTAATTACGTTAGTTTTTTAAGATATTTTCAAAACGAAACTGTTATAAAAATTCAATTTATATTCTCATTAAATCAATTGTAGTATTTTTATCAAATACTTACAATAAATCAAAAATAAATTACTTTTAATCCCATGTGTATTCAATGATCTCAAATCTTCCTGATTCATTAATTTTTTACTTTTCCACCCTGAAGCGCTTATACCGCCATCTCTCATAAAAACACTTATATAGGGAGTGTAATGGACCCTAGTTTTATTCAGTTTTACTATTCTCAATAACCAATCAAAATCACCACTTATGCGGTAAGAAATATCAAAATAACCAACCTTTTGCAATACCTCTTTACTGACAAAAAAACCTGGATGTGGCGGCTGAATTCCAAATCTAAACTGCCATAATTTGAAAGCATTTGCTTTGTACTTTCTGAATGGTTTGTCGAATTGATTGTCTTTAAAAATATGAACCGACGAAGAAACAGCCTCTTCTTGTTGGGTCATGAATAATTCAACAATATCAGAAATTACCTTTGAATGGGCATATTTATCATCTGCATGCAAACAGGCTACAATATCACCATTGGCTTTCATAAAACCCTTGTTTAAGGCATCGTACAATCCCTTGTCTGGCTCACTTGTTAAGTGTATTTTGTCAGAATTAAATGATTTAACAATCTCTAAAGTTTTATCTTTTGACGCACCATCAATAATAATATACTCTATGTTTGGATAATCTTGATCCAAAACAGACTGTATGGTATCGCTGATTGTATTTTCAGCATTATAACAAATGGTAACTATACTAACTTTCAAACTATTTTATTATTCTATCTTTAACTACTTGCGCTGGATTTCCTCTGTAGATTTTATACGGCTCTAAATTTTTAGAAGCAACGCTCATGACACTCAGAACACTGTGTGAACCACAGGTAACATTGGGACCAACCAAACTTTTTGCACCAATCCACACGCCTTCTTCGAGAACAATGGGACCAGTCATTAAATCGAATTGGGGCGAAGTGAAAGAATGATTACCACAAAGCAATAAGGCTCCTTGAGAAATGCATACGTTATCACCAATTTTTACATAGTCTAAATTGTCTATCCAAACCTCCTCACCTATCCACACGTGATTGCCTATTTCTAATTTCCAAGGATACTTAATATTAACATGAGGTTTAATAAGAACTCCTTTTCCTACTTTAGCACCAAATAGTCTTAAAAAGAACGACTTAAGCGCGTAGGAATGGATAAATGAGTTGAAAAAAAGAGTATTTACAATGTACCAAAAAACTCTTTTTAAAACCGGAGCACCTGTTTTAAAATGACTATTATTGAAAGTATCTAATTGCGTTGTTTTAGACATTGTAAGTATTGCAAATATAATTAAGAAAATACTTGTGTGTATGTTTCTTTAAAATTATTTATTTCGAAATATTGGGTTGCTTTATTGTAGGCGCCTTGTTGCCACTCTGTGTATTCTGCTTGACTTAATTGATTAAAAAACTGCAATTCTGCTAGCAAAGACTGACTATTAGTTGGTTCAATTTCCACTCCAGCTTTTTCAGATTTAATGCCTTTCCAAGGCGTATTATTTCCGATTATAACAGGCGTTGAATAAGCAAAACTTTCAAAAATGGCATGACCGAAGTTCTCTCCTAAACTAGGCAAAACCAAAAAATCGTGGTTTAAGAACAATGCTTCGATTTCATGGTGTGGACAATGTTGAATGTGAGTCATTTGAACACAGTTAGGAAGTGATTTACATTCCTTTTCAAATAAATCGGAATATTGTTTTTCATTAAATGCCCCACAAAAGGTAACGTTCACAGGAAAAGAAACAGACTGCAATGCCTTTACTAGTGTGATAGGATTTTTTTCTGGCGATATTCTCCCTAAAAACAATAATATAAGTGTGTCTTCATTCTTTTTAAATACTTTAGGTGTAAAAACAGTAGGTGTAATCGGTAAATTGGGCAATAAACTTACATTAGTTTGGGGCCCTAAAACCCTTTTTATTAAAGAAACTTCTTCCTCCGAACTTGCCAACATTGTCTTACTTTTATACAAACCTAATCCTCTTACAAATGCTAAAAACAACTGTTTTTTAACAGGCTTTACAGACAAAGCAGAGGCATGTAACATCCCTCTAACCGCAACATAACTTTTGGAAACACCAAATAGCATGGCAAAAAAAGCAGGTAGAAAACTGAAATAAATTGAAAATAATCCATTGATTAATAATCTGTTTGATTTATTAACCTTCACTATTTCTTTAATTTTTTTGTAAGTAATTTGTTCCTTACTTAAATACAATACTTCGACCCCTTCCTGAACCGTTGTCCAAACATTACTTTCTATATTTTCATAAGGGATAGATGAATTATAATCAGTATTTCGGGTTACTATTTTAACATGGAATTGACTGTTTAAAAGTTGAGCCAACTGATACACGGATTGAATGGGACCTCCCGCTTTGTATCCCGGCACATACCAGTCTGTAAATATCAGTAAATGTGGTTTATCAGTCATGATGTATGTCGTTATTGTGCAACCAATGTCCTAAAATAGTTAAAGACCAAATCATATTCCATCTTACATTGTGCTTGTTATGAAAATAAGAATCTACGTAAAAATCTACAGATGTATTGTTTAAAATATTTTGTTTTTTAAGTTTATCTATTCCTTCCAATACAAAGGGTTTAAGTTCAGTTTTCATCCATTTCTCGTAAGGCAATACAAATCCCATTTTTTTTCTTGAAACGATTTCATCGGGGATTAAATCTCCCATTGCATCCACTAACAATTGCTTTGGTTTTGAACCAATTTTATAGTGATCGGGCAAACTCAAGACATATTCAATCAATTTGTAATCCATAAAAGGCTCTCTTATTTCAAGAGCGTGTGCCATTCCCATTTGATCAGTATCTCTCAACAAAACTGGCATTAAATATTTATTCCACTCAAGTATAGAAACATCCGAAAGTGAATGAATTGGCGTCCCATTGTCATTTTCGCTCATTGGCTTATTGAGCAATTGTTTAAGTTGTCTTTGAGAAAATAATTGTTTGGTCGCTTTATATAAATCGATAGGACTCATGTCCGACTTCAACCATTCAATTTTACGTTCCAAGGAAACGTCTTTTTTAATGAGATTGATGGCATTGACCATTAAAACTCTTAAAAACTTAGGTATTCGTTTAATCCAAACATATTTGTCGTGATAAATGGAGTGAAACACTGGATATCCTGCAAACCATTCATCGCCACCCACCCCAGAAAGTGCCACTGTTATGCCTGCGTTTTTGGTTGCCATAGAGACCACATAAGCATTGAGTCCGTCGATACTTGGGTGATCCAATGCCTTAACAGCCTCAGGTAAAACTTTTAAGAAATCTTCAGGCAACAATTTTATTTCAGTATGTTTTGTTTGGTATAAATCTGCTATTTTTTTGGCAAAAGGTGCTTCAGAAAAAGCTTCATCCGCAAAACTGATATTGAAAGTATTTGGCTTATTTCCACATTCATGCATAGCAGCAACAATAGCACTGCTGTCTATACCACCTGATAAAAAAGCCCCTAAAGGCACATCGGCCATCAATCGCTTGTCAACTGACTTAAAAAACAAGTCCTTAACCCTTTCAACTGCTTCTTTGTATGTATCTGTATTTTTATTT
>CAMBXL010000021.1 GCA_945871905.1 Chitinophaga pinensis | reverse complement strand
GAAGGAGTCGGAAGGGTACAACCACCATTGGCCATAACGGCGCGATAAAATTTTTTTTCGGTGAGGTTTGTTGCTGTGTAGCTCGTGGATGTGGAGGTAATCGTATTGGTTGTTTCTAAAAAATTATCTGGAGATGATTCCCATCTTGAAACAGTTCCAGAAGCACCTGTTAAAGTTAAAGTTGTTGTGTTAGTGCCAGCACACACTGTTCCTAATCCACCAGAGATTGATCCGCTAGTTAGTCCAGAAATAGTAATATCTCGAGTAAAACCAATAGTCGTTACGGGATTATCACCCGGCATGTCGCCATATTCAATGATACTTCCCAAACTTCTGTCGTCTGGAAAATCATTCCAAGTAGAGCTACTGCTGTAAATGTGCAAATAATGCTCACCAAACAAGTTTAAACTTCTGTCTTTAAATCCAGTGTTGTAATTATTCGGTTCGCCACCTGCCCATCTCAAATACCTCCCAGAAACGGAACTGCTTCCATTGGATACCTGAACACCTTTTTCTGGTCCTGACACCCAATGGTATTTGCCTTCGGCTTGTGACTGACTCGAGTATTTGCTGTATCCAACCGCTTTATTGATTTCTAAATAGTTATCGGTTGCACCCAGCCATGAGTTTTGACCAATGAGTTTACTGATATAGGCATTTTCTTCTGCTGAATTAATGGTTGCCAAATAACCCTGACGACCAAAAAACGTTTTAGATTCTGCATTCGTTTTGGCACTCGACCATACTCTGCCTGATGATACATACTCGTAATAATGACCATTGAAATAATTATAAAAATTGGTACTTACGGTAAACGTTATTTTACGTTTTTCTGGATTGCAGGTGCCTGCAGTACTTGTAAGCGTGATTGTTCGTAAAAATGTTTGCCAAACAGAGGCTATTGCATTCCCTTTGAAGACGATACTTCTGCTTGTTGTGCTAAAACCCGAGGTGGTTACCCCCGAAGGTAAAGAGCCGGTATAGCCTAAAACATCTCCACTGCTATAGTTTTCACTGATTGAAATAGAGAATCCTGATATATTTCCGGAGCCCGTAATGGTAAGTCCAGCATCCACCACGGTTGCTGTATTTCTACTCATGGTATTGGTAGTACCAGTTCCACTAATAGATACAGAAGTATTAGTAGGGGTAGTAGCAGGCAAAACCAAAATAGTAGCTGAAGTTGTATTAAGTGAACCACAGCTACCATTCGTAACGACTGCTCGGTAGTATGTTGTTGCAGTAAGGTTAGGAGTTGTATAGCTAGCATTCGTTGATGTGCCAGATGCAGTTCCAAAACTTGAATTATTGCTAGAAGATTGCCATTGAATATTACCCGTATGGCCAGACAAAGTAAGGGTTGCATTACTGCCACTATTAATTGAATTAGAGCCGCTGATAGTTCCAGCTACGGTGCCAACATTGATAGCTCCAGAAACATTACTCGTTTGGGGTTGGTTGCTAGAATTGTTAACATAGCAATAGTAATATCTTGTTCCAGCCACATTGGTAGGAGGGGGATAACTTGCAGAGGTTGCGCCAGAGATAAGAGAACCACCAGTATTAGAAGCAGTTGTATTGCTATACCATTGATAAGTTATAGAAGTGCCTGTAGCTGCTACAGTTAAAGCAGAAGCTGTTCCATTAACACAGATGTTTTGAGTCGTTGTAGAAGGTTGGGTCGTGATGATGCCGGAATAATCAAAAGTGCCATTTGATGTAAAAGTATGAACTTGATAGGTTGTTGTGCCAGAAGTATAGGAAGTAATTGTTCCACCTGTAGCTAAAGGGGTAGAGCTTGCATAACGAATGATAACGACACCTGAGCCGCCTGCACCTGAAGTACAACTACCACAAGATGAACCACCGCCACCACCGCCAAAATTGTTTGCCGCATTAATGCTTCCGCCATTTCCTGATGAACTAGTTCCGCTTGCGCCATTGCCAGCATTGGTGCCGCCAGCCCCACCGGTACTTGAATTTCCACCACCTCCAGCCCCATATACATGTGATGTCCCGGTTATGCTTATTGAAACCCCTTGTCCACCATTTTTGTCACCTGTTGTTCCTGTTGTTGTTGAAGCGCCTCCACCACCACCGGAAACATGAGGATTTCCTGTTGAAGCACTTCCGCTATTTCCGTAAATGTTTAAAGTTCCACCACTTTGACCGGTGCAAGTACTCGTTGTAACGGAACCTCCGCTGCCATTAGAATGGCCTCCTCCTCCAGAACCGCCATTTTGGCCGTTGGCAGTATTGCAACCGCCGCCGCCGCCGCCGCCAAAAGCTGTTATGGTTATTCCTCCTGAAATTGTAAATGAAGAATTTCCGCCATTTGGCCCTACTCCGGCGCAACCTGAGCCATTAACTCTGCCGCTGGTTGTGGGTGCAACTGTAACTGTGTATGTTCCTCTGTTTAGTGTTGTACTTGTAAGATG
This sequence comes from Chitinophaga pinensis, assembly GCA_945871905.1. Lineage (GTDB taxonomy): Bacteria > Bacteroidota > Bacteroidia > NS11-12g > UBA955 > JABMMZ01. The sequence continues at coordinate 11,637 of CAMBXL010000021.1, read as the reverse complement.
AACCACACCGCCGCCGCCGCCGCCGCCGGAATTAGCGAGTGAGTTCTGATGAGCACCACCACCGCCTCCTGCACCAACTACTAAAATATCGACATTCGTCTGAGCATTAATAAAAGGGGTAGTAAGTAATAATGACAATAAAATCAATAGTAATTTACTGAATCTGTTTTTCATTTTGCAACAATCGATTACAAATGTTGCAACACAAGCAATACTAGTACATGAGTTTGTATATCCATTCAATGGTTATACAAACTCCAAAAAAAATTATCTAAAGTATTGAGTAGGCGAAATCCCCGTTGCTTTTTTGAAAGCATTGTAAAACGTAGCCTTGTTTTTAAAGCCAGATTCTTTTGCGATGGCATCAATGGTTTTCTTTGTTCTTTGTTCTTTATAAATATCAATAAAGTGATTGACACGGTATTCATTGGTCCAATCTCTAAAGTTTTTACCAAGAACTTTGTTCAATACATAAGAACAATGATGAACCAATATGTTTGTTTCATTTGCTAACTCCATAATTTGTAAATCATGTTGTTGGTATAGTTTTTTATCTTTCATAGTCTGTGCCAATAGATTGGCATGTGCTAATGCCAAAGAGTAGGGAATCAATTCTTTGGACTCTTTGTTTTCTTCAAAATTTGTTTCAATTTCTTGTTTTTCTATTTCAGGGTTATTGGTAGTGAGCGACATTTCAATAGAATTATGCCTTTTGATTTGCCATTTTTCCATAATATACATATGGCCATACAAAATGTCTGGATTTTGAAATATAAATAATATAATACCTAATAAAAATACAACAGGCAAAATAATAAAGGCTCTTGTGTCGTTTTGGTAGTAATTTACTCTGTCCCCTATGTAATGATTGTACCATTGAACGAGTTCTAACAAATAAGCAATAATAATATAGGTCAATAAAATTAAAACCCATTTTTCTTTGGTATTAAACTTAAAGCTAAATTTAAGTAGGTTTTTTTTATGTAGTATTCTGATTATTAATGCAATATAAAGTAAATACAATACCGGTCTTACGATATGATTTAAACTTGCAGTAAGTGGACCTGTAATGTAGAAAAAGAAAAATTTGTCTTGATATGTAACGAGTTCCTTTACTTCATTCATTAATTCTTGTTGATGGTTGAAGTAATAGGCAATGTCCACAAAGCCAAAAACCAAAGGGAGGAAATGGACAATGTCAAACATTTGGAATCGACTATCCTGACTCATTAAGCCTCTCAAATAAAGATACATACCTGATGGAATGAAGTAATAAAAAGGGTTAAAAATTTTAAGTAGGAATGGGTATTGAATCAATGAGGCATTTTCCGCTGCTAAAAAAACAAAATTTAAGCCAACCATTCTTCCGATAATGATAGAGGCAAAAATGATATTAATGTATTTATTTTCTGATTTAGTAATGATTAATTTAATGCTAAATAACAATAGCAATAAACTACATGAAGCTGTCAATAGAGTAATCATTTATGGATTCGCTTTTTCTAGTTTTTATTAGTATTTTTTGTCTTTTTAGATTAAATTGTCTATAAATTTATAAGGAATTTAAAATAAGCTAGACCTCTGTTGAAAATTTTTTTTTCATGCTGCAAAAATCTTTAAATAATAATTACTGAGACCTAGTATAAAGCGCTTAATTTTGAACTATATTTGTATTATAACACGGTTTTTTAACTCTAAATTTTGAGCTTTTAACCAAAGATTTACGAATATTGAATTAAATTGTCAAAAACATTCAATTTTATGTGATATTTAATTAAAAAAATCTTTAAAGATAATTTAAATTAGCTAATTGGTTTTTAAAGATTATTTTTTACGTTGTGTTTATTCTTTAGTTTTAACATCAGTGGAAGTTATACAACAATGAAATGAGCATTCAGGATAAACAAAACCAATGCATTGTAGCAATCGAGTTCATTAAATCAATTAATTAACTTCGCGAAATATATAAGCTATTAATTCCTTTACTAATTCTTTTTGACTGTAATTTATTTTGTTTTTATGTATGGTTTTGCCATCTTTTAAAACAATGTAATACTTCCTGTATATTTTCTTGTCTAAACGTAGTTTTTTGAATGGAATGATGTCTTTTATTTCAACTTTTAATTCAATGTTTTTAATATCATTTACCACTACTTTATTGAAGTATTGCCTAATCAACATAAATTTTAGTTTGTCCCTATTTCTAGATTGATTTTGACGTTCTTGTTGATGTTCTTTTTGATGTATATAATTTAATAAGTAATTCATTGTTTCAAAATGTAAATGGGTTTAAGAATAAACTACAGTTATTTTTTTAATATTTCAAATAAATAGTAATTAAAATTGACAAACAATAGTATGAAAAGCTCATTATCTTTTTTTAGAGTTTTTAATAGTTAATAGTTAATGGTTAATAGTTAATAGTCCCGATAGCTATCGGGAAATGGTAGAGATGCCTCGCGTGGCGTTTATATAAATAGCCACAGCGTTGCGTAATAATATTAATATTAAAAAACTAAACAATCACGCTGAACGGCGCGAACCCCTAACCCCCTAAACAACTAAATGAATAAACAACTAAATGAATAAACAACTAAACTAATAAACAATTTAAACAATCATTTTGTAAATTTAAAAAATAGTTTTACCTTTGCACCCCGCAAGAAAAGGAGAACTTGCGTTTAATTATAAAAGCAATATGGCAACAAAATTAAGATTACAACGTCATGGACGTAAAAAACAAGCCTACTACTACATTGTGGCTGCAGATTCACGTGCTCCGAGAGATGGTAGATTTATTGAAAGAGTTGGTGATTACAATCCAAACACTAACCCTGCAACAATCAATATCGATCTTCAAAAAGCAGTGAATTGGTTAGATAACGGTGCTATCCCTACGGATACCGTTAGAGCAATTCTATCTTACAAAGGCGCAATGATGTTACATCACTTACACGGTGGTGTAAGAAAAGGCGCTATGACTCAAGAACAAGCTGATGCAAAATTCGAAGCTTGGCAAAATGAAAAAGCAAACAAAGTACAATCTAAACGCGATACTTTAGCGGATAAACGTGCTGCTGTTGATGCTGAACGTTTCAAAGCTGAAACTGCAGTTAAAGAAGCTAAAGCTGCTGCAATTGCTGCTAAAAACGTAGTAGTTGAAGAAGCGCCTGCAGAGGAAGCTCCAGTAAGCGAACCTGAAATTAGCGATGCGCCAGAAGCAGAATCTAATGCTCCTGAAACAACAGAAGCTTAATTTATTCTTTGTTTAAATGTTAAACAAAGCAAACAATATTCATTCAAAACCCACTCAAAAGGTGGGTTTTGTTTTGAAATCACATGGCTACAAAGGTCACCTGAAATTTCAATGTGATTTCGACATAGAAGACGATTTTCTTCTTCTCGAAATCAATCAAAAGTTTGTTCCCTTCGAAATTGAAGGAATAAACCCTCAAGGAAGTATTATCAAACTCAAAGGGATTGATTCCGAAACCGAAGCCTCTTGCTTATCCGGATTGTCTATTCTTGCCTTCAGTGACGAAATAGAAAGAGATGAACTCGATTTTGAAGGTTACACTTTGGTCGACTTGTTGACGAATACCAGTTATGTCATTACCAATGTTGAACTAATTCCCAATAACATTCTCTTAGAGTTTAGACACGGTTTTAAAGATTGCCTTTTGCCGTTTTCTGACGGGATTGTTGTTTCTATCGACCACGATACGCAAACGATTCAGGCCAATTTCCCTGATGGAATCTTAGATTTGTAAGCCATGAGAATAGACATTATAACCGTTCAACCTGCTTTATTCGAAGGGCCTTTTACCTGTTCTATGGTCAAAAGAGCACAGGACAAAGGATTGGCAACGGTCAACTTAATCAATCTAAAAGATTATGCATTGAACCGCTACGGTCAGGTTGACGATTATCAATTTGGCGGAGGTGCAGGCATGGTTTTAATGTGCGAACCTATTGCCAATGCCATTGAAGATTTGCAAAAACAAAGAACCTATCAAGAAATTATTTACACCTGTCCCGATGGTGAAATTTGGAATCAAAAAATAGCGAATACTTATTCAACATACGAAAATATAATCATCTTGTGCGGTCATTACAAAGGGATAGACCAACGCATTCGTGATATTTTTGTAACCAAAGAAATTTCTATAGGCGATTTTGTGCTCACAGGAGGTGAATTGCCTGCCGCACTTATCACAGACAGTATCGTAAGACTTTTGCCAGGGGTGTTGGGCAACGAGGAATCGGCACTTACAGATAGTTTTCAGGATGATTTATTAGCTCCACCTGTTTACACGCGACCTGCAGATTTCAGAGGACACAAAGTCCCCGAAGTTCTACTTTCAGGACATTTTAAAAACATAGACGATTGGCGTATGGAACAATCAATACAACTCACTCAAACCAAACGTCCCGATTTGCTGGACCACTAAAATAGATGACACTCATACTTCACAAACCGCTTATTATCTTTGACTTGGAAACCACAGGTGTTGTTCCCTCTAGAGATAGAATCATTGAGTTATACATGATTAAGGTATTTCCTGATGGAACCCGCAAAGAATTGTATCAACGTTTTAATCCAGGGATTTCTATACCTAAGGAATCCTCTGATATTCATGGAATTTATGATGCAGACGTTATCAGTGAACCTCTTTTTGAGGAAAAAGCAAATGAGATTTTGCAATTTATACTTCAATCTGATTTTGCCGGTTTTAATAGCAATAAGTTTGATTTCCCTTTGTTATTGGAATCGTTTTACCGTTGTCAAATCGATTTTGACATCAGTAAATGTAAGTTTATTGATGCGCAACGTGTTTTTCATTTAATGGAACCACGAACATTGAGTGCAGCCTATAAGTTTTATTGCAACAAGGAATTAATGGATGCGCACAGTGCCAAAGCAGACACTGAAGCAACTTGGGAAATTATTCAAGCGCAATTGGATAAATATACCCAAATCGAACCTACTGTGGACTATATTCATCAAATGACTGGACAACATCATTTGGTTGATTTGGCCGGTCGATTGGTTTATAATGACAAAAAAGAAGTGGTTTTCAATTTCGGGAAACACAAAGGTAAAACCGTTGCCAATGTCTTCAAAACCGATAATTCATATTACGAGTGGATGATGCAAGGTGATTTTCCAGTTCAAACCAAAAAGGTTTTGACTCGCCTAAGATTAGAGACTCTTCAACAATAATTTAAATATAGTGTCAAAAAGAATAACATTCGATCAACTTGTCGTTTTTGAATCTGATGATTTTATTGCCATCAACAAGCCTCCCTTTGTGCCGTCATTACACGAAAGGTTCGATGAAGGTAAGGCGCAATCAATTGTTGAAATAGTTAAGGCGGTAAACGAGGACTATTCTTTGTGTCACCGTTTGGACAGGGAAACTTCGGGAGTAATGCTTGTGGCCAAACATGCCGAAGCTTACCGTTTTATGTCTTTGTTGTTTGAAAACAGACAGGTCAAAAAAACGTATCATGCAATTGTTTCTGCCCCTGTAAATATTCAGGATTTAACCGTTGAATTGTCTTTGTACACTGACAGCAAAAGAAGGGTGCAAATCTCCAGAAGTAAGGGAAAGCCCTCAGTTACCATTATCAATACATTGAAAAAGTACAAGCATTTTACTTTACTAGCTTGTCAACCTATTACAGGGCGACTGCACCAAATTAGGGTGCATTGTATGGCTCAGAATTTACCATTGGTCGGAGATACTTTATATGGAGGAAAGCCTGCCTATTTATCAATGATTAAAAGGAAAGTACAACAATCTAAAGATTCTGAGGAAAAACCAATGATTGGCCGATTTGCTTTACATGCACACTGTATAGAATTTACCAATATGCAAGGTGAACTTGTTGCAATTACTGCACCTTATGCCAACGATTTCGAGGTGTTTGTTAAGTTGCTTGACAAGTATGATATAGAAACTGCTTAGTTAAGCTGCTTTTGGTGTAATTGATTGAATAAGGCAATAAACAAAACCATCAATACAGGGCCATAAATAACGCCCCAAAATCCAAGAAGACTTATTCCAAATAATACCCCAAAAATGGTAATTAAGGGGTGCGTTTCTGCTATTTTTTTCTGTAATATAAATCGGAAAACATTGTCACTGCTGCCAATAATGAAAAAACCGTATAATCCAAGCATTATTCCGGGCATCACTGTCCCTTGTGCAATGCTGTAAATACTTAGAGGTAACCACACCGCCATGGTTCCAACGACTGGAATAATACTAACTAGTCCTGTTATTAGTCCCCATGTTATAGGTTCATTAACCCCAAAAATGTAATAGCCAATAATGGCCACTATAGCCTGAATAAAGGCAAGGATATACAAACCTATGGCGTTGCTATATATGCTCATTTTTACCGCCTTTACTATTTGAATGTTTTGATTTAGACGAAATGGGAGGTGGTGTTTCAACCAGCGGTTAATTATTCTATTGTTAATAAGCGTGAACCATAAAATGACCATCATAAAAACAAAATTCGTTAAACTGTTAAATCCGGAATTGATAATTTGAGGAACCGTGTTTTTAATAAGGTCGGCAATCATTTGATAACTTTCTTTACTTAATAAATTGATTCCAAATTGATTTAACAAATAAGTATTAATAATTTGTATGTTATCCAACATGGGTTGAGGGTTGTCTATGATGGGTTTTATTTTCGAAAACACAAAAATACTGAGCAAATAAAAAGGGAATAAAATTAGAATAATGGAGGCAAACAACAAGGTTAAATTTGCTACAACTGGTTTCCATTTTTTCTTATGTACCAGAATATTAAAGGGTTTGCTTAAAACCACAGTTAAGGTTAGTGCGCCTAAAATAGCACCAATCATAAAATAAAGAGTTTTAAATATAATCAACCCAATGATTATGAGAAATGCAAGGGTTAATAATTTAATGGTTTTAGAAGAGGTGTCTTGTGTCATGTGTTTTAGCAATATTAGAATCAAAAGTCGAGATTTAAAAATGATTGTTACTTTAATTTTCTGTAAATAGTAAAAAACGTATTTTTGCAGATTAATAATATGAAAAAGAAAGGGTTATTAGCTTCATTTTTAATGTATTCCTTTATTGTTTTGGCTCAACCTAGAATGGAAATTTTGATTCTGAGGGATACTTTTTCAATAGATGGCTACCAGTTGAATGAAAATAGATTTAAAAATCGTTCAATATGGATTTCAAACAAATCTATTTCTACAATGAGTGAAAAGGAAATGTCTAAATTGCCTGTAAGAAGCCTTGCAGAGGCACTTCAGTTTGTGGCGGGCGTTTCAATTTTACAAAGAAGTCCGGGTGGCACCCAGGCCGATTTGTCTATTGATGGTGGCACATTCGACCAAAGTTTAGTGCTAATTAATGGAATAAAAAGTAACGATGTACAAACAGGACATCACCAGTTAAATTTACCCTTTCCCATGATTGCAGTCAAGCAAGTGGAGGTATACAAAGGCGCACAAACCCGAATGTTTGGGCCGGGAGCGTTAACAGGGGCAGTTAATTTTGTAGTATCTCCACAACAAGATGGATTGAAACTTCATGTCTATGCCGGTTCCAACTTTAAAAGAGATACTATCGACCAATCGTCCTATATGAATCAAGGGGTTCAAGCCAGTTACGGTTTTAAGTCAAAGAAAATGAATCACTTAATAGCTACTGCTTTTGAGTCGGGAACAGGTTACCGTTACAACACAGCTTTTAATAGAAATCAATGGTTGTACGCCTCTGATTATACCATTAATCCCAATCACAAGATTGAGTTTTTGTTAGGGTTTAATTACAATCAATTTGGGGCAAATGCTTTTTATGTCCCTCCAATCCGTCCCGACACATTTTCGAGAGAGGCAAATGCACAAGAAACCGTTCAAACACTGTTTTCTTCTTTGCAATCGTTTCATAAAATAAACAAATGGAAATTAAATCCAAGGTTGAGTTTTCGGAAAAACAACGATGACTATATTTTTATTCGTCAAAAACCATCGGTGTTTCGCAATTTACATATCACTCAAACCACCCAATTGGAATTACATGCAAGCAAAAAGAACCGTTTTGGTGAACTTGGTTTGGGTGTGGAAGGAAGAATGGACGACATTAACAGCACTAATTTGGGTCAAAGGAATAGAAATAATATAGGTTTATATGCCGAACAGCTTTTTAAAATTGGCAGAAAAGTAGAAATGAGTCCGGGGATTTACACGAATTATAACTCCGACTTTGGATTTAAGATATTCCCATCTTTCGATGCACATTATTTGGTTTCACAAAGATTGAAAATCTACACCCATTCAGGAACTTCGATGAGAAATCCAACCTACACAGATTGGTATTACAGAGGTCCTTCTAATGATGGTAATCCTCTTTTGTTGCCTGAACAGTCTTTCCAAACTGAGTTAGGTATTAAGACATTTCAAAAAAAATGGAATGTTAATGCGTATGGTTTTTATCGCAATGTCGATCAACTGATTTCATGGGTTCGTCCCAATAACATGAGCAGGTACCGTCCCGAAAATATATTAAGAGCTCAAACTTTAGGAACCCATATTTCAATTAAAACCCAAGAAGTTATTTTAAGTCCTAAGTGGTCATTGTCATACCTAGGAGCCTATACTTTTTTGAATACGACTTTATTGATGCCTTTAATTGGAGAAACGAAATACGAAGACAACAGTTTAAGACATCAATGGATTAATAGTTTGAATGTTAATGTTAAGAGTAAAGTGTTTTTATCTTTAAATTATCGTTTTATTGAACATTTAAATGCAACACAATATGGCTTATTGGATACTCGAATTGCTTTCAAACACAAGGATGTTACTTGTTATTTAGATGTCAATAATTTATTAGATGTTCAGTTTACCCAAGTCAACAGTATCCCTTTGCCGGGGACTTGGTTTACTTTTGGTTTGAAATACAAGTATTAAGGTTTTTTACTTCTTTTGAAAACAATAAATCCGTCTTTGTTGTAAACAATTTTTAATTCAGGATTTAATTCCAAATCTTGGGTGTTATTGGCTTTTACAACAAAATATGCGTCTTTGTCGAGCTTTGCATCATTGATAAGCCAATATTTTTCAGCGCCGTCTAATTCATTTCTTTGTTGTTCATTAAGCGCAAGATAGTTGGGAGTCCCTTTTGATTTCAAAAAAGATTTTCTTACTTTATATAAACCATCTTTGGATTTTAGAGGTAAAGTGTTGGCATAAAAATAAATAGCATAAGTTTTAAAACCTGCATTGTGAAAGTAGCAGTTTTCTTTACTTTTTGATTTATAAAATTGGATAATCCCCCCTTGTGTATGTGCTTCTATTTTGGGAACCAATAAAATAGAACTAAGCGAAATAAATACCACCATTCCGATTAACAAAAAGCCGAAAACAGATGTTTTATTTGCCTTTTTAATCAGCATTACAACAAATGTAATCAAGGAAATACAAAGTATAATACCCGGAATGAGGTCTGTATAATGCCAATTTACATTCGCATTGATATTCATGACAGCAAATTCATCCTTGATATATGGAATAATTGCAGATTTATGAAACATCATTACAACAGGCAATGCAATACTTGCAACAGCGATTATAAAACCAACCAAAAGGGTTAAAAGAATGTATTTTAACTTAAATTTAAAGATTGAATTACAAATACTTTCAATACCATAAGCAGACAAAAATGTAAGAGGTAGCCAACAGAGCGAAGAATAGTGAACGATTTTGGTTTTAACAATTGAAAACAAGATAAGAACGACCCAAAAAAGACAGAGCATTGTTAGTCGGAATAAATTTTCGGGATAGGTGTAAAATTCATTTTTTTTCCAAGCCGCTATTGCAAAGATGGAGATTGGAAAACAGCCAAAAAACAAAACTAAAGCGTGGTAATAAAAAGGTTGTTGATGTCCTGCGATATTTTGCGAAAAGAGACCAATTTGATATTGTATAAATTCGATAAGGAAATAAGGTCCATTTTTGATTGTTTCGGGTAAAAACCAGATACAACAAACCAGCAAAGTGCTGAACAAGTAAAAAAACAGATGTTGGATACGGAAAAACCAAACCATTCTCTTGGCAAATACCATTGCAAATAAAACAAGTAGGCCGACTAATAATGCAACAGGCCCTTTACACAAAATGGCAATTCCGGTGTATAAGCCAGCTAAAAAAAAGTTTTGATTGGGATTATAAGAAACATGGTTATTTTTAAGGGCTTTAAAAAATTCTAAGATACTTAAAAAGATAAAAAAGTTAAAAACGGGGTCAATTAATCCCGTTTTGAAATACAAATGTGGCGTAATAGAACCTAAATACGACAGCACCCACCAATGGGCAATATGGCCTTTAAAAAGTTTTTTGGCAAAAGAAAAAATAACCCATAGCGTTAAAATTCCAAAGATTGCATTGGGGAAACGGGCTGCAAATTCATTGACACCAAACAACTGCATGGAGAGAACCTGAAGCCAAATAAACAAGGGTGGTTTTTCCCAAAAAGGATTAAAATTGATTTGAACCTGAGAATAATTGTTGGTAACCATCATTTCTCGCGCCGATTCTGCAAAGTTTATTTCGTCCCAATCGAACAAATGAACGCTACCCAAAAAGGGAACGAATAGTATTCCACCAATAAAAAAGAGAATGACAAAGTAAAAAAGTTGGTCCGTTTTTGTCATTTTTTAGATTTGGAAAAAGTGTTTTGCCAATGGGGCGTGAGTAAATTTTTATGAATCAAAAAGGTCGTAAAAAAAGCTATACAAAATCCAATAAGAGCTCCTGCATAAACATCCATGACGTAATGTTGCAATACATACACACGAGAATAGCCCATAGCGAGCGCCAAGATAAACAAGAAGATTTTAAATAACCTACTATTAGTCATAAAAGCAACTAGAGACAAAGAACAAAAAGCAGAAACCGTATGACCCGAAGGAAAACTGCCATTAGAATGAAGTTTTATGCCTTTTACATAATGCATAACCACCGTTTCCTGCTGACTTATCCAAAAGAAAGGGCGTTTAAAGTCAGTGAAAATAAAATGCTTACACACTATAATTGTAATGGCACAAATGACTAAAGCGATTACTGCCGATAAAAACATTCTTTTTTCGTGAAAAAAGCTTAAAATTAGAACAAAGATGATAATCGCTATTTCGGGTAATCGGGTTAAATGATACATTATGACGTCCAAAACAGGATGATTGAGCGCATTTATTTGAATCAGTGAAACATTTTTGTCTACCATTATAATCCATGGCAATACGCTAATTGCCAATAAAATATGGCAAAGTATAACAATTCGATTATTTTGGATGAAGGCTTTCAAAAATTTTTACAAATATTGTAAAAAAAAATTTCTAATGCCCTATTTATTTAGTTAATTGCAAACATAATTGCAAATTTAAAGAAAGAAATATGAGTACAAAGAAGAAAAGAGACCTTATTGAATTAGAATTTCCGATTAGATGTTCACCAGCCATCTTATATAACTACTTACAAACTGGTTCAGGTTTACAAGAATGGTTTGCCCACAAAGTAACTAATAAAAGCAGAACAGATTATGATTTTGAGTTTGACGATGGAACCATCAGTAAAGCCAAATT
>CAMBXL010000020.1 GCA_945871905.1 Chitinophaga pinensis | reverse complement strand
ATAAAAAAATAAAAAAATAAGTTATGCCAAAGATGAAGACTAACAGTAGTGCTAAAAAAAGAGTAAGCATTACAGGATCAGGAAAAATTAAACGTAAAAAAGCGTTCAAAAACCACATATTAACCAAAAAAGCGACTAAACGTAAACGTGGTTTAACACAAAGTGGTTTAGTTCACGAAACTGATATGCCAAACATGAGATTCATGTTGACTATTGGTAAATAATAAATTAAAATAAACCTTGTCAGGCCAAAAGTTTCTATCTTTTTAGAACGCCTGCCATAACTATTAATAACTCAAAAAAAGTAACAAAGTAAAAAAATGCCACGTTCAGTTAACCATGTAGCTAGTAAAGCTAAAAGAAAAAAAATCCTTAAATTAGCAAAAGGATACTTCGGCAGAAGAAAAAATGTTTGGACAGTCGCTAAAAATGCGGTTGAAAAAGGTCTAACTTACGCTTACAGAGACCGTAAGCAAAAAAAGAGAAATGTTCGATCTGTATGGATAGTGCGTATTAACGCAGCTGTTAGAGAACACGACATGTCTTACTCAGAATTTATTGGTAAATTAAATGCTAAAAACATCACCCTAAGCCGCAAAGCTTTAGCTGATTTAGCTCTTAATCACCCAGAAGCTTTCAAAGCTATCATTAATGAAGTGAAAGATGCGACTCCAGTATCTCGCCCAGACAACGCGCCTCGTGCTAAAAACACAGCAGCAGTTGTTGAAGTAGCTCCTAAAAAAGTAGCTAAAACCGCAGCTCCGAAAGCTGAAACTGCAACTGAAGTTGTAGCTGAAAGCAATGAAGAAGAAGCTCCTAAAAAAGCTAGAGCTGCTAAAGCAAAAAAAGAATCAACTGAAGAATCAACTGAAGAATCAACTGAAGAATAATATTATTCAAACTTTAATACTAAAAAAGGTCGTTATTAAACGACCTTTTTTTATGTTCATTTTTTATTCCCTATATTTGGATGCCTAATTATTAATCCCCAATGAAAACAATATTAATTGATTCTACTAAAGAAGTAAAAACCTATTTAAAACAAATAAACCATCACTTAATTAGTGAAATAATAGACTGTTCCAATGCTATAATTAATAACAATAAAATTGACGTTAAAAATCAAATGGAACTCACTCTGTTTTTACATTGACAAAGTACCCCAAACAAACTCTGCCAAAGACTATTTGAGCGATATAGTCGTTTTTAATTTAAGAAAAACAGAGGAAATCTTAATGGTATTCCCTAATGGGAAATTAATCGACCACAATTCAGAGAATTTCAACAGGAATTTTAAGGACAATAGAAGTACTTACCTTATTACAAAGGAAAATTACAATACAGAAAGTAGAATGGAAATAGTAGAGTTTATTGAGAAGCTAATTAAGAAAATTACTGATTAGTGTTCAGCAACATCTTCATTAACAACGCCCATATTGCTGAATTTTTCAATACGTTCATTAATTAAATCATCAACTGTTTTGTCCTTAAGGAGTTTATATTGCTTTTTAATTTCTTTTTTAACACTAGATACTGCTTTTTCAATATCAGTATGAGCGCCACCTAGTGGTTCAGAAATAATACCATCAATCAAACCATTTTTAAGCATATCATTAGCTGTAAGTTTTAAGGCATCAGCAGCTTTTTCTTTGTAATCCCAAGTTCTCCATAAAATAGAAGAACAGCTTTCAGGTGAAATAACAGAATACCAAGTATTTTCCATCATTAACACCTTGTCACCTACTCCTATACCTAAAGCGCCTCCACTTGCTCCTTCTCCTATCACTATACAGATAATTGGAACTTTAAGTACCGCCATTTCCATTAAGTTTTTGGCAATGGCTTCACCCTGTCCTCTTTCTTCGGCTTCTAATCCAGGTGATGCTCCAGGAGTATCAATTAAAGTAACAATAGGTCGGTTAAACTTCTCTGCCAATTTCATTAATCTCAAGGCTTTTCTATACCCTTCTGGGTTAGGCATACCAAAGTTTCTGTATTGACGTTCTTTTGTATTTCTTCCTTTTTGCTGACCAATGAACATAAAAGCTTGACCGTCTATAGAGCCAAAACCACCAATCATCGCTTTGTCATCTTTTACATTTCTGTCACCATGAATCTCAATAAAATCAGGTGCCATTGCATTAATATAATCCAAAGCATATGGTCTGTCTTGATGTCTTGAAATTTGAACCCTTTGCCATCCCGAAAGATTGCCATAGATTTCCTTTTTAGTCTCATCAATTTTTTTCACCAGAGAATTAATCATATCCATCATGTCAATTTTTCCTTTGTCATGAGTTTCTTTCGCTTTTTCAAGCTGCTCGTCTAATTCTTGTATGGGTTTTTCGAAATCAAAATACATGTTAAAACTCTTTTATTTGTGGCAAATTTAATCTAAAAATGTTTATCTAATTAATTTTATCTTTAAATTTTGCAATTAGCAACTTATGGTCACTTGACAATTTGTATGAACGGTATTCATTTATCGACCATTGTTTTGGAAATAAAATATAATCTATTCTAAAATTAGGCATTGCACCTATGTAGGTTTTACCTAACCCTATCCCCTTTTCAACAAAAGCATCATTTAAATTTTGGGAGAGCTTTTGATAGGTATATGAAACGGGTGGATCATTAAAATCACCAATCACAAAATACGGATATTGGCATTGTGTAAAATGTGCTGAAAGGGTATCTACTTGATGTGCCCTTTTGTTATAAGCTTGCTTTATTTTCCTAAGTATGTTTTTAGAAGGTTCTATTTTATCCTTAATTTCCTTGGTATTCAGATTTTCAACAAACTTGTAATCGTTTTTTCTAAACTTAAAAGATTGCAAATGAACATTATAAACACGAAAAATACGTTTATCTATTTTTAAATCAGAATACACACTCATGTTGCCGGTTAAACCATCAAACTGCACTAACTCACTTTTTATAAGAGGGAATTTTGACAAAGTAGCCATCCCATACTCTCCTCTTTTTCTGCCATCTTTCAACTTTTCGAAATGATAATAACGCATGTTTAATGCTTTAGAAATGGAATCAATGGTTGAGGCTGAGTCTTTTTTGAGATTCAAAAACTCTTGAATACAAACCACATCAGGGTCTATTTTTGCGATTGCATCAATTGTTTCTTGAACATTCCATTTGGATTGATAATACCCGAAAAGACCAGCGTTGTATGAGATGATATTAATACTTGTGTCCGATTCTTCTACCTTATTGTTTAGTTTAATAGTTCTGCTTAAAAAAGAAAATCCAATGACTATTGCCATTAAACTGTAAATAAATCGGTGATTGACTTGAATAATCCAAATTACAACAAATACGATATTAATGATTAAAATAAACGGATAAGCGAGACCTAACAATGAAAAAAACCAATATTCACTAGGGTTAACAAACACAGATGCATAGGTAATTAACAACAACCCTATAGCAATTGTATTAAATAAAAATATGAATTTTTTGATGAACTTAATCAATCTTGACTGGCTTTAAAAAGGATGTCTTTTTCTTCTTTACTAAGTTTATCGTAGCCCGTTTTTGATATTTTATCCAAAATGGCATCAACTACATCTTGACTCGGATGGGTGAAATTGTTTGTTTTATTTACAGTATTTCTGTTCACATTAGTTTCTCTTTGGTAAGTCACTTTATCTTTGGGTTTTACCATTTTTGTTTTGTTAATGTTTATCAAAGACTGAAATAATCTGAATTGCAATATTCCTTTTTTATAATAGGCATATAAAACCCCAAACAAAGCACCTCCAATATGCGCAATATTTCCGCCAGAATAAACAGATTCTGAAATTGTGAATAAATCAATTACAACATAAGCTAAGGCAATCCAAATCAACTTAACATTAAATATCCCAAATAATTTTAATTGAATGTGAGGTGCGTATACAGCACTTGCAAACATTATGGCCATTACACTTCCACTTGCGCCAATCAGCAAATGAGACTGCCCTTTAAAGACCGGCAATAAATTCATTGAGAGATAAAACAAGACTGCAGCAGATAAACCACCTAATAAGTAAACCTTGTAAACCTCAATTTTCTTGTAAAAGTCAAGAAATATAGACCCTATGAAATACAGCGTTAACATATTGAATACAAAATGAAACACGCCATGGTGGGCAAACTGATAGGTTAAAACACTCCAAAACTGTTTAACAAGTAAATTAATATTGGAGGGCAAAGACAAATACATATCTGCAATACCCTTTTCCTTGAAGAACAAAAAAGAAACAAGATTAACTAAAAGCGAAATCGCAAAAACTGCCGCATTAATGTATATTAATTTGAGTATTGGATTGGCGTATTTGAAACGGTATGTTAACATTTGATATGAACTCATAATGGATGGTTATATTATCATAACAACAAATATAACTAAAATGTTGTCTAAAATTATTTGATACTTATCAGCGTTAAATTAATATTATCGGTTAGCACTTTAACAATGAGTGGATTATTCTCATCATTAAGATAACCTATTGCATTTCTTCCATCAGAAATTAACACAACGTCCAACAAAAACTGATTGTCATTTTCATCAAACACCTCCAATTGTTGATGACCCACTATTCTGTAAGAATTAAGTGAAGAATTACTAAGACCTAACTTGGTATTTTCAGTGGTTCTAAGGTCGTTAAATTGTTGTTTGCTCAACCAATATGCTGAAGTATTGTCAAGAATTATGTCTTGTTTTTGGTTGAAAAAATAAGATTGGAACAATGAAGAATCCAAAGCAAAACGGGTCATTTTTACATTAACCTTTGTTTCTACCTCTTTGTCATCTGTTTGTGTCCATAAATAACCCAAACTGTTAGGGTAGTTGAATGTATTTAGGTCCAAAACTGTTTCCAAACCTGATAAATCGTAAATTAATTTCTTGTATTTAGATTGTAAATCAATTTTAGTGACTAAGTCATCACAATAAGGCGAAATATCGAAATTCTCTCCCCCTTCACTCGATTTAACAATTTTTGCAATTTTACATGCTGTGTCTTTTTGATTGTTTTTACCCCAATATTCTGCATTTAATTTGAGAATTTCTACATTGTCAATCGATATAGCATTAAGAGTATCCAAATCTGTTTTGACATCTATTTGCCCTAAATCTAATTGGTATCTGATTCTTAAAAACAAAGCTGAATATTTATCAGTACCTTTAACTTTGGGAATCATTTTATTCACTGTTTCTAGAGCTTTTTCAATTTCACCCATTGCATATAAACATCTTGCATAAGGCAATAAAATCATGGTTTTAGAAAGCGAATCTTTCCATTGCTTTTTCAAACTAATGTTGAAATAAGACAATGCCTCTTGGTAATATCCTGAAACTGCGGCTATCATTCCCATAGTGGCATAGGGTTCAGAAATATTTCCCGCTAAACGGATAGTTTTTCTGCATAAAATCCCTTTGATACTGTCGGGAAACTCGAAATAATTAATATGGGCTAATGCAAATTGAGAATACACCTCAGGTTCCTTTGGATAATATTCATACAATAGATTAAGATTGTCCCACATTGTTTCATAATCTTGGTTGAACATGGCAATATTTGCTCTCAAAGAATGGGCATCTTTGTTCTTGGGTTCAATTGCTAATATTTGTTTAATTGTTTTTTCACAATCTTCATCTTTAGAAGCTTTGTATTCAGTGTAAGCTTGTTCTGTTAGTTTTTTAACAATTGGATTGGGTTTAGCTTGACTTGTTGCAGGTTTTTTAACCGCTGTACTTGGTTTGGTTGTAGATGGTTTTGCCGCCGGTTTAGCAGGACTAGGTTTAACCTGAGAAACAGCAAGAAAGGGAATTAACAATCCAATAAATAATAGAGATTTCATATTTAAAACATCACTTTTTTGAAAAGTGAATGCAAAGATATCCAAATAACCGGAAAAATTGAGTAGCTAGCGCCTAATTTTTGATTAAATAACGAATTGCAACGCTTGCACAAGCGCAACCAAACATGGCAGGCAAGTAACTAATTGTTCCAATAATCGATTTTTTGGGCAATGCCTTTTCTGTGGTTATTACGTTGTCTTTGTTAACCAATTCAGTGCTGTAAACACAAACAAATCCTTTCCTAATGCCTGATTCTTGCAAGTACTTTCTAACATATTTTGCCAAATGACAATTATAAGTTTCCGAAATATCTCCAATATTCATTAAGCTTGGGTCTAACTTCCCTCCTGCTCCCATGCTGCTTACAAAGGGTAATTGTGTGGCCAAACAGGCTTTCAAAAACTGCACCTTAGGAGTTAATGTATCAATGCAGTCGCATACAAAATCAAAATTTCCATTCGCCAGTAGTTCGCTAATCTTTTCGTCTTTCATAAACTCTGAATGAACCGTGATTTGCAATTCAGGGTTAATATCCAAAAGCCTTTGAGCCATTACTTCGGCTTTTAATTTAAACTCAGTCGATTTTAAGGCAGGAACTTGCCTGTTTCTGTTACTTGGGTCAATAGTATCATTGTCAACAATGGTCATTTTGCCAACACCAGCTCTTGCTATCATTTCGGCACACATCCCTCCTACGCCGCCAAGACCAACTACTAAAACGTGTGCATTCATTAATTTTATCACTGATTCATCGCCCAATACCAATTGAGTCCTACTCATCCAATAAGGAATTTCCATGCTGCAAATGAAATCAATATCTAAAAAATGACCAAACTAAGATTTAGTCTATTTTAGAAAATAAATTGTTATTTTACAAATGGGTCTGACCATTTTTTGTCCTGATACAAAGCGGTTCCAGAAAGTGTTTTTAAAAACGCAATCACTGCATTTACCTCAGCAGCGGTCAAATTAAGTTTTTGTCCAATATCATTGGGTCTTAATCTTGGGTCAAGTCTATTATTTCCTGGCGCTATGTTTATGGTACCGTAATGTCCGATGGAAGCTTGTAAGGTTTTGATAACGCCTGTATGCATCATGGCAGTATTGGGAACGCCACTTGGATTGACCAAATCACGCAATGTTGGCGCTCTAGTATTGGTAACATCTATGCCGCCTCCACTCAACTTTCCAACTATTCCATTGTTTCCTGTATTGGGATCAATATCAAATTCTGGGGCATTGTGACAACCATTACAACCCAATCCACCTGAAATTCTGTTACTATTAGCATCAAACACTGGTGGAGCATTAAACAAATTCTTACCCATGTTTTCTTGGGCTGTAAAATTCGGGAAATTTTGGTTGTTGTTATTTACCATTGCTCTTCCAATGTCATATTTCGAATCAAAAGACTGAATACTTCTAATAAAATGAGAAAGACTTTCTTGAATTCTAGTCTCGGTTATTGTAACATCACCGTAAACAAATTTAAACAGTTCTTGGTAGTATTTAGTATTAGACAAATTACTCATTAACTGGTTAAACTCTGGTCGGCCATCAATACCACTAAATCCCATTTCAGCATGGTCTTTAATAGGTTGCGTAGTTTGTTGTTCCAATGAGGCCGCTCTTTCATCCCAAAAAAACTTAGATTCCGCCGCGTATCTAACATTGACCAAACGCATGGAATGTCTTCCAGTTAATCCATTTTTAACGCCTTTGCTAGGTAATGAAGTATCGCTAAAGGCAAATTGTTGTTGATGACAAGTGGCACATGAAACAGAAGAATCAATGCTCAATTTTTTGTCGTAAAACAAAACCCTTCCAAGCATAGCCTTGGCATCTGACAGGTCCATATTGAAATTGTTTTTTTGAATATAATTAGGAACCGTTTGACGGGCATAATTATCTAAATTATTCACATCAATATGGTCGCCAAACACATCTGCAATGACATCATAATCTATAATAGGCAACTCTTTTACGGGCTCCTTTTTACACTGTGAAAACAATAAAACACTAAAGAATAACAGCAATGACAATCTAATTTTTGTACTCATTTTATAAAAAAATATAAATCTAAGACTATTTTAGTTAACAAAAGTTTAATTAAGTAAAAAATAAAATTAATAATGTAACAATTGTGTTTAAATTTTCATTATCACAGTCACAAATAAATAACTTTTAAATATCCAAACTTATATTTAGGTCAATTATTGGCTCTATTTTTTATTTCAAAAACTCAATTCAAATGAAGTAATGCATTTTTTTTAAAACAAAATACCTACTAAATTTGTATCCTTAAATATGACAAACAATCATTCAACTGAACGCATTATAAAAGCACCGACTGGAAATTCTTTACATTGCAAAAATTGGGTAACTGAGGGAGCCTATAGAATGTTAATGAATAACTTAGACCCTGATGTGGCTGAAAAACCTGAGGATTTAGTGGTTTATGGTGGCACAGGAAAAGCTGCTCGTAATTGGGAAAGTTACCATTTAATAGTAAAAGCGCTTGAGGATTTGAATGAAGATGAAACTTTATTGGTTCAATCGGGCAAACCGGTTGGTATACTTCCAACTCACAAAGATGCTCCACGTGTTATTATCTCCAACTCACAATTGGTTCCTCATTGGGCTAATTGGGATCATTTCAGAGAATTAGAAGCCAAAGGTTTAATGATGTATGGACAGATGACCGCAGGAAGTTGGATTTATATTGGCTCCCAAGGTATCGTTCAAGGTACTTACGAAACTTTTGCAGAATGTGCGAGACAACATTTTGGTGGCACCCTAAAGGGAACACTAAACGTAACTGCTGGTTTAGGTGGAATGGGTGGCGCTCAACCATTGGCTATTACTATGAATGAAGGCGTGTGTTTGGCTGCTGAAATGGAAGAATGGCGTATCAAAAAACGATTACAAACCCGCTATTTGGACTTTATGACCAAAGACATAGACGAAGGTATTGACATGGCATTAAGAGCCAAAGAAAATGGTGATGCAGTATCTATAGGCGTTGCTTGTAATGCTGTTGATTTATTGGAAAGATTAAAAGCAAGAAACATTGTTCCTGATACATTAACTGACCAAACAAGTGCGCACGATCCATTGGTTGGTTATTTCCCTGAAGGTTACGATGTAGAAAGTGCAGACAAATTAAGAAAAGTTAATCCAGAAAAATATGTAACTGAAAGTTATGACACAATGGTTCACCATGTTAAGTTGATGATAGAATTCCAAACCAAAGGAAGTGTTGTGTTTGATTACGGTAATAATTTAAGAGGTAGAGCTTTAGAGAAAGGATTAAAAAATGCTTTTGATTTCCCTGGCTTTGTTCCTGCCTTTATTCGTCCACAATTTTGTTTAGGAAGAGGTCCATTCAGATGGGTAGCTTTGAGTGGCGACCCTGAAGATATTTATGCAACTGACCGCAAAATATTAGAACTTTTTCCTGAAGATGAAGGTTTAAAAAGATGGATTAAAATGGCTCAAGAACGCATAGAGTTTCAAGGATTACCAGCTAGAATCTGTTGGTTAGGTCAAGGTGAAAGAGAAAAAGCAGGATTAGCATTCAATGAAATGGTTAAAAATGGTGAAGTAAGTGCTCCAATTGTGATAGGGCGCGACCATTTAGACACTGGTTCTGTTGCTTCTCCTAACAGAGAAACCGAAGCCATGTTAGATGGAAGTGATGCTGTAGCAGATTGGCCTGTATTAAACGCTTTGATAAACACTGCAGGTGGTGCAAGTTGGGTAAGTTTACACCATGGTGGTGGTGTGGGAATTGGTTACAGTATTCATGCGGGTATGGTTATTGTTGCAGACGGAACCGAAGAGGCCGCTGTAAGATTAAAACGTGTGTTACACAATGACCCTGCAATGGGTGTTTTGAGACACATGGATGCCGGTTATGACATTGCTCAAGACACTGCACGAAAACACCGTTTGGACATTAAAGAAAGACTAAAATAGTTTTCAATTTGTTGCAATCTCTTCACCATATTTCAATTAAAGAGCACCATACTTTTGGTATAGATGTTAAGGCTAAGGAATTAATTGAAATCCATTCTCTCAAAGAATTAATTGAAACTTTGGCTTTTCACCATGGAGAAAAGTTTATGTTTTTGGGTGAAGGTAGCAATGTTCTTTTTACAAAAGATTACGATGGTCTTATCATTAAAAACAGAATTAAGGGAATTGAAATTGTTGAAGAAACCGATAACGATATTGTAATAAAAAGCTATAGTGGCGAAAATTGGCATCAGTTTGTGATGTATTGTATTCAGAAGAATTGGGGAGGAATAGAAAACCTCTCTTTAATTCCGGGGACAGTTGGCGCGGCACCCATGCAAAACATTGGCGCTTATGGCGTGGAACTTGAAAACTGTTTTATTCAATTAGAGGCGCTCAATTTAGAAACTATGGAATTGGAAACATTTTCCAAAGAACAATGTCAATTTGGCTACCGTGAAAGTGTGTTTAAACGCCATTTAAAAAACCAATATTTCATTTTTTCTGTTAGTTTTAAATTACAAAAGAAACCGATATCACATATTGATTATGGTGACATAAAATTGCGATTAAGCGAATATGGCATTGAACCCGAAAAAGCAAGTATCAAAGACATCAGTGATGCTATTATTTTTATAAGACAAAGCAAATTACCCGACCCTAAAATATTGGGAAATAGTGGTAGTTTCTTTAAAAATCCAACTGTTACTAAAGAACACTTTGCCAAACTTCAAGAAAAATATCCCGACATCAAAGGATTTGACCAAACAAATGGTGTGAAAATACCTGCCGCTTGGTTAATTGAAAAACGAGGATGGAAAGGTAAAAGAGTAGGCAACACAGGAAGTCATGAAAAACAAGCCTTGGTATTGGTCAATTACGGTCAAGCAAATGGGCCCGAAGTAATGCAATTAGCTCAATCGATCATTAGCGATATCAACATACATTTTCAAATAGACTTGGAGTCTGAGGTTAACATTATTTAGTTTTCTAAAAAATCCAACATTTATTTGTTGTAATTCGCCCTTTATTCTATAGCTTTGTAGGTTTTTACCTATAAGATGTCCAACTTACGACTTGATATTAAAGAACCTTTCAAAAGAATTTTTTGCTTAAACAAGCATCCTAAATTGGGGTATTTAATAGAGTTTTATGCCGTAAAAATAATGCCTAACGGGCAGTTTGGACTCAATGCACAAAAAATACATACCAATACTCAACAAGACTTTATGGTTAGTGAGTCCGAGAGTAAAATCTTAAAAATCATAGAAGAAACCGATCCAGAACAATTAGCCAAAAAATTTAATCCCATAAAAAAAAGCATCCGTACGGTCGATTTTTACAACCGGTATTACAATGATGAAATTCACCTTAAAGTAAGAACTTATGTAGAAAAACGTCTTTTAAAAATACTTGATCTATTCTATGATGAACCTTTGTTTTTGGCCAAAGACAAAAATTTCACCCACAGAAAACTCAACTTAGTGAAGGAACAAGCAGGTATCCTTTTTCATTTCAGACGAAATGAATTGGGAACAAATTATTTTGCAACTATCAAACTAAATGGTCAAAAAGTCAATTTCAGTCAAACCGATACTGAAATAATTACACTAGAACCCGCTTGGCTCATCAATGGGCAACAAGTTTTTACTTTTAAAAAATCAGTAGAAGGAAAAAAAATACTCCCTTTTTTACAAAAAAAATACATTCATATCCCCAAAAGCAGCGAGCCTTTACATTACGAAAAATTTGTAAAACCTTTGTTAGAAAAGTACGACGTGTATGCTGAAGGATTTGAAATAAATACCGAACACCACCGTGCCCACCCAGTCTTAAAAATCAACTCATTTACGGGTCAAAATTATTGCATTGGTTTGTTTTTCAACTATGGGGAAAATCAATTTCCTTACCATTCCCAAAAAATGGTTTCGGTGACTTTAAAGCACATTGACGATCAGTATTTTTTTACCCGCATATCGCGTAACATGCAATGGGAACAAAAGATTGTTGAGGTATTGGAGAAAATAGGATTTAAAATGTACGAAGGGGCATTATTCATCAATTCAAATCCAACCGATAACATCATCGGCCTTTTAAACACCCATCAAGACCAACTCAAAGCAGGAGGTTTTGTGGTTGACCAAAGTGGTATAGACAAACGGTTTTTTATAGGGGAACGCAACTTAAAAATAAGCATAAGCAACGAAAATGATTGGTTCGACTTACGGGCAATTGTTCAATTTGGCCCCTTTTCCATCCCTTTTATTAAGTTGAAAAAACACATTTTAAATGGCATCAAGGAATTTGAATTACCCGACGGCAGTTTTGCTATTATCCCTGATGAATGGTTCGAGAAATATGGTGCTATTTTAGATTTTTCGGAAACCAATCAAGATGGATTGATTCTAAAAAAACACCATTTTGGATTGTTAGATCATCTAAATAACTCCGATTTACCAAGTAATATCAATGATTTAGATTGGTTTAAAAATCCGCAAGCCTTCCCTTTACCAAACTACCTCAAAGCAGACCTAAGGCATTATCAATTGGACGGTTACTCTTGGATGAAGCATTTGTACTCCCAAAAAATGGGCGCTTGCTTGGCGGATGACATGGGATTAGGAAAAACTTTACAAATACTAACCTTACTTCAATCCATAAAAGAAGAACATACTCCTCCCCTTGGTCAAACCAATTTGTTAGGCGAAATAATTCCCGAGCAATTAAAAACTTCCTTGGTAGTAGTCCCTACTTCGTTGGTTTACAATTGGAAAAATGAAATTGAAAAATTCACTAATTTAAGCTATACCATCCATGCTGGTGCACAAAGAACTAAGGATATTAAGCAATTTATTGGTAAAGTAGATATTATCATAACGAGTTATGGCACTATGCGTAACGACATTGACCAATTAAAAAACATTGTCTTTGATTACCTTATTTTAGACGAAGCACAAGCTATTAAGAATCCGAGTTCACAAACCACTATTTATGTTAACAAACTGCTTGGAAAATGTAAGATTGCGATGAGTGGTACCCCTATCGAAAACAGCATTACAGATTTATGGAGTATTTTTAACTTTATCAATCCCGGTTTATTGGGCAATTACCATTCATTTAACAAAAAGTACCAAGAATCTGTAGAGAAAATCAAAGACCCCAAATTGATTCAAGATTTGCGATTAATCATTCATCCTTTTATGATGCGAAGAACCAAGGAACAAGTTGCGACAGAATTACCTCCCAAAACAGAGAAGGTTATATTTTGCGACATGTCACCTGTTCAAAAAGAGATGTATGAAAAAACGAAAGCCATGTATCGCAATGAATTGTTGTTAAACTTGAACGACAAATCACTAGTAAAGAACAAATTAAATATCTTAAATGGATTAATCTCATTGAGGCAAATAGCCAATCACCCTTCCATGTTTGACAAGTTATATGACGATGATTCAGGGAAGTTTGAAGTATTAAAAGAAACCTTACAGAATGTAATAAATTCGGGGCATAAGGTGCTTATATTTTCACAATTTGTAAAGCATTTAAAGTTATTGGGGCAGTATTTAATCAAGGAAAACATACCTTATTATTATTTGGATGGAAGTGTAAAAATGGCACAACGTCAGGAGCAAGTTGATTTATTTCAGAAAGAAGAAGGCAAGCAATTGTTTTTGATGCAACTAAAAACGGGGGGCGTTGGTTTAAATTTAACCGCAGCAGATTATGTCTTTATATTAGACCCTTGGTGGAATCCGGCTTCAGAAAGGCAGGCAATGGATAGAACACACCGAATAGGACAAGACAAACCGGTGATTGTTTATAAATTCATCAGCAAAGACAGTATTGAAGAAAAGATATTGCATTTACAAGAAAAGAAGAAAATGATAGCCGATGATATTTTGGAAGTTGACGACAATAGTATACACAAATTTAACATTGATGAAATAAAAAATTTGTTTGATTAATTTAAAAAAGTAAATTTGTGTTAATAATTCTATAATAAAAATCAAATGAAAAAAATTTTACTAACTTTCGTTCTTGCACTTGCTGCAAACTCTGCTTTCTCGCAAAGAGACATTGATTGGTCAATCGAAGAGATTTTATTACCTACAGAAGTTCGCTCAACAGGTGTTTCTGACAATCCTTCAAATACTTCAACTTTTACATACAAAATTGTTTGTAAAAACATCAGCGAACAAGATACCGTTTATGCGACTGATACAGTTGCTTTAAGAGTTGTGTGTATTTATGCAAACCAACTTATCTATGCTTTTCCTTCAACTCAAAATCCTAATTTAATTTCTTTAATTGGTAAAGTAGGTAAAAAACTTAAACCAAATGATACTGTTCATGTTACTGGAAAAATTAGTTTTCCTACTAGACCTAATAATGTATCTTTAACTTTAACTTTAAACTTCTATTCCGAAATTTTTAATAGAAATCCTAATACAGGTATTCCAAGAGAAGCAACTGCTACTTTGACAAACAACACCAAAACTAAAGACGTTGTTTGGAAAGGACCACAAGGTTGGGGATTAAACATCAACGATTTAACTGCTGACGCTGTTTCAATTTACCCTAATCCTGCAAAAAACAATGTTAACATCCAAGCTAGTTTAACAAGTGCAAATGGTGTTTCTATCGTTAGTGTGTTTGACATGAGTGGTAAATTAATCTTCAAAGGCAATGCTAATGCTGATGGAATGATCCAATTAAATACTGCAGACATGAACTCAGGTATCTACGTTGTTAACGTAACTACTGGTACTACTGTATTAACTTCAAAATTAATCATCGAGTAATTTTAATTACTCTATAAAAAAAGGACAGCTTAGGCTGTCCTTTTTTTATGCTCATTTTTAGCTAAGACATAATTTAAAAATCACAATCCATTACAAAAGTGAGAACTATCATTTTATCAAACTATTACGCCCTTTGTAATGACTGTTTAAAGTTTAAATTAATTAAAAATCAACAGAATAGAATTTGCTATTTTAATTTTTTTTCAGTTAGTTTGAACACTGAGTTGAATCCGAAAACAACTTAAACAATACAATACAACATGATTAATAATTTCTTTGCAACTAACTCCTATTTTATCGATGAAAAAGTAAACTACTTTAAGTTTGAAAACTGCTACAATGTCTTTAACGACGAAGGTCAAAACATAGGTGCTGTTAAACAAAAGTTGAGTGTGGGTGATAAATTACTCCGACTACTTCTTAACAAAGCAATGCTTCCTTTTTTGCTTGAAATCAAAAACAATGAGGACCAATTGGAAGTTTCTATTTCACGCGGTTGGACTTTATTCATGTCGAAAATCACCATCAAGAATGCACAAGGAGAAACCATAGGAAGCATTAAACAAAAGTTTAAGTTGCTCAAACCTACCTTTAAAATTTTTAATTCTTCTGAAGAACAGATTGCAGAGATAAACGGGGATTGGAAAGCTTGGAATTTTAAAATAACAGACCCTTCGGGCAATGAAATTGGTGCAATTTCAAAAAAATGGGGCGGCGCAATGAAAGAATTATTTACCACTGCCGACAAATACAATGTGAATATTGACGCCAATTATTCAAACACAGAAAACAAAATCGTCATCCTTGCAGGGGCTATAACCATAGACATGGTATTAAAAGAAAATAAATAAGTAGGATTATGAATGATTTAGAAAAGTACTTCCGTTCGAATGATAAAAGACTGATTCACAAATGGATTCATTATTTTGAAGTCTATGATCGCCATTTCAACAAATACAGAAACAAGGAAATTGTAATACTAGAAATAGGCGTTTCGCAGGGTGGAAGTTTACAAATGTGGAAGGATTATTTTGGCGATAAAGCTAAAATCTATGGCATAGATGTAAACCCAAAATGCAAAGAACTAGAGGAAGAAAACATTAAAATATTCATTGGTTCTCAGTCTGACCCTCATTTTCTTCGAGAAGTAAAAAAACAAATTCCACCTGTTGACATCTTGATTGACGATGGCGGACATACAATGGTTCAACAAATCGTTAGTTTTGAGGAATTGTTTGATTGCATAAAACCCGATGGTGTGTATTTATGTGAGGATTTACATACTTCATATTGGTTGAGGTTTGGCGGAGGTCACAAACGCAGAGGCACTTTTATAGAATACAGTAAAAACTTTATTGACGAGCTCAATGCGTATCACTCCAAACAAAGTTCACTCAAGGTCAATAGCTTTACAAAATCAGTATTTTCTATCCATTATTACGACAGTATTGTGGTCATAGAAAAAAGAACTAGAGAGGCGCCTTATCACGAAAAAACAGGAATACCTTCTTTTGATTACCCTAAAAACGACAAATCATTTGTACATAAAACAAGTGAGAAAATAGGTTTAGGGTTGTTGTCTGGCATTAACAAATTACTGCGTTTCCTCAGACTTCCGGGTTTCATTTGGAAGTAAGATAGCTTTAATCTTCACTGTCTAATTCAGGAGGGTTTGAAAGTTCTTCAAACTTCGCCTGCATGGTTGGGTTTCCTCTGGTTAACTTCTTTATTGTTAGGTCTTCAGCCTTGTTATTGGCCAACCTTAAGTTATTTTCTGACGACATCAATGCATCCTTCGTTTTGTTGAGATGGTCAATGGTTTTGTCGATTTCCTCAATCGCTATTTTAAACTTTCGACTTGCCAATTCATAATTTTTTGCAAAACCTTCCTTAAATGTATTGATATTATCTTCAAAATTGGTAATGTCGATGTTTTGATTCTTAACTTGTGCCAATTCCGCTTTGTATTTCAGCGAATTCATAGCGGCATTTCTAAGCAATGTAATAATGGGAATAAAAAACTGAGGACGAACCACATACATTTTCTCAAATTTGTGCGATACATCCACAATCCCTGTGCTATATAACTCGCTATCGGTTTCTAACATTGAAACAAGTACTGCATATTCGCATTTTTTCTCATTGCGGTCCTTGTCAAGCTCTTTTAGAAAATCTTCGTTTCTTTTTTTCGTAGCCGTTTCATCCCCTTCATTTTTCATCTCGAACATGATCGAAATAATTTCATTTCCCTCATCATCATTTTCTCTGTAGATATAATCCCCTTTGCTCCCCGTTTTGGAATCATTGTCTTTTTCGAAATAGGCTTTTTGAAAAGCAATGGATCTGATTTTGTTAAATTCAATTTCACAATGTAGTTCAAGCGTCTCCCCTAGCATTTTAGTGGAAAGTTTTTGTTTCATGTCTTTGCGAAATTCTATCTCTTCATCTTTCAGTTTAATAATATCCTCCTTCGTTTTGATTTCAGCGTTATACTTTTCAATCAAAGATTTTTCCATTAACTGCTTTTCAGTTTCTTTGTTTTTAATCTCATTTACCAAGGAGTCACGCTCTTTTTCAATCATTTTAACAGCCTCTGACACCGATAATTGTTTGTCCAACTCTGCCTTGTCAATTTTTGCTTTGAGTTCAGCAATGTCCGCTTCTTTTTTAGTCAATTTTTCAAAAACCTGTTTTTGAACGTCGACTTTATATTCCGACAATTCCGAGTTTTTTTTGGAAATAATGTCTTGAACGTGAGTTTTATAATTTGCCTCTGCTAGTTTTAAGGCATTGTCTTTTTCATTCTCTTTCAATTTAAGAACTTTTTGCAACTCTTCTTCAAACTGATGGTCACGCACTTGTTTGATGATGTCAGCAAATCCAGCTTCGTCTACTTTGAATACTTTTTTACAATTGGGGCAAATTATATCATTCATTTTTTTCTATTTTTCTTGTTTAGTGTTTGTGTGAATTCTAATCCACTTCTTGGAGTTGTTTGAGTTAACAAATATAAAGAAGCTTGCACAAATTTTGGCAAAAATGAATCAAGAAATTCCCACAAAAATAAAGACATTAGATTTTCAACCTTTTCAAAATTCTTAAGCCAATTACTGTCAATCAATTACTGATTTAAACAAAAGTCAATACCTGTTGTTGACCTTAATTTCTATTGTAGTTATCGTCCCAATTTTATAACAAAAAAAAACGAACAAGTAATTTAGAAAAGTGATTCCAAGTTATTGCTTTGCAAAAAAAAATTAATTCATTTCGGGTATTTGATAAGTAATGCCATTAAATTTAATAAAAAATAATACTTTTGTTTCGTTGGTCTTAGTTTAGACTTTCATCACCTTTACGAAATGAAAAAACAATTATTGATTCTCCTCTCCTTTTTGTCATTGCTTGTTCCAATTTATGGGCAACAATTTGCAAAAACTGCGGATGGGAAAACCATTTTACTTTACGATGATGGCACATGGTTGTATGCTGACAGTGTTTTGTTACACAAAATTAGGGCTAGCAACATTTACAAATTAGAAATACCACAAACCAACCCTAGAGATAAAGTAATCAACCACACTGGTTTTTCGCTTTTATACAATGAAACACATGAACAAGCGTCTTGGGTTGCTTACCAACTGACTAAAGAGGAAACAGTAAAAATTATAGAAAGAACCGATAAATTCATCAAAGACCCTAAAGTTAATTCAGGAAGTGCCACTGACAAAGATTATGAAGGCTCTGGTTTTGACAGAGGGCATTTAGCCCCAGCTTCTGACATGGGTTGGTCGAGCACCACCATGGCTGAGTCTTTTTACTACAGCAACATGAGTCCTCAAACCCCAAGTTTCAACAGAGGTATTTGGAAAAAACTAGAGGAATTGCTTAGAACTTGGGCCGTTGAAAACGAAGCTGTTTATATTGTTACAGGTCCTGTCCTTAGCAGTGGCCTTCAAACCATTGGGCCAAACAAAGTCTCTATTCCCAATTATTATTACAAAGTGATTTTAGATTACAGCGAACCCAATATCAAAGGGATTGGCTTTATTCTTCCCAACGTTAGTTCTAAGGAAAATCTACAGAACTATGCAGTTTCTATTGACAGTGTTGAGCGTTTTACGGGGATTAATTTCTTCCCTTTGCTAAGCGACGACCAAGAAGCACTTATTGAAAAAACGCTTTGTATTAAATGTTGGTCGTGGAATAGCGCAAAAACAACAAGTGAAAAGAATGAAAACAAAGGGACAGTTTCGGTACAATGTGAAGGAATCACAAAGGCGGGGGCAAGATGCAAAAACAAAACATTAAACCTGAACAAACACTGTCACCACCACGAAAACCAGATCAACAGCAGCTCACAATACAAAAGAGAAACTGTAAGCACCCCTTCTACCACACCCCAAAGTAACA
Organism: Chitinophaga pinensis; assembly: GCA_945871905.1. Taxonomy (GTDB): domain Bacteria; phylum Bacteroidota; class Bacteroidia; order NS11-12g; family UBA955; genus JABMMZ01. The sequence continues at coordinate 2,667 of CAMBXL010000020.1, read as the reverse complement.
ATTCAAGTACAGTTCAATGCTCCGGAACCACCAAGGCAGATCAACGATGCAAGCGAAGAACTACCAGTTCAAGTGGCAGATGTCATCAACATTGAGATTGGGGGAAGATTTAAATATTCTATTTTAAAATTAAGGTTTATTTAAGCTTTAAATTCCACAAAAAAAGCACACCGAATTTGGTGATTGATGTTATTTTCTAAGCTATTGAGTTCGTTAAATTCTATTATTGAGTATTTGAGAAATTTTCTCTTCAACGATTGGCAAACGTTCTACTATCATTAAGGGATGAATGTGCGCCATCAATACTTCTTGCATTAAGCCATTATTAATTATGTTTTGTAATTGTTCTTTTATGAAATATTCTATGCGTGTATCATCCTTTGTAATTTCTTCTACGATATTAATTCGATTATCCAATATATTTATAATGTCTTCGATATCGTGACTACTGCGGTAATCTGTTCCCCTATCATTAAATGCCTCAAATTTAGTGGCCAAATAACAAGGTGCAGAGAGAATATATATTTCTTGTTCTTTGGCTTTTGCAGTCCATAAGTTTTCAAAACCAATTTTATACCATCGGTTTGCTGGCCCCAATGGACCATCCTCAGCAGCCATAATATCTACAGGGATATCGTTGTATTTGTAACTGCAAATAGCGTGTCCAAAGGGGTCGGGATGAAAACCAAGCTCAAGTAATTGTGCTTGTACTTTTTCCCAATGGCTTAGATTGATGATATTTAAGGTCATGTCAACATCTTGAGTAGGGCGAATTTCATCAGCCGCGGGATCATCGGTGTATAAACTTACTACAGCACCACCCACAAAAACCATGTCCTTTTTTATGTTTTTAAGTGCTTTAGCTACTTCAGCCACAACGGCAATATTAATGGTTCTATTCTCCATTTTCAATTCGTTTTTTTAGTTCCATTATTGCCAACTCTTTCTCTCTAGCCCTACCTACACGCAAAGCATCTACTAAAGACAATAGTTCATATAATTTTTCATCTTTTAGAGCCGCCTCAGGTACCGAAGGGTAAAGGGGGATAATACTGTGACCACGAAGTGTTCCTTTACCATAGGGCCAAACATAAGCCTCTGTACTCTGAATTTCTTCTTTTAAAGGGCTAGCGGAATGCGATGTAGGGACACCACGCACAACAGCGCCTGTTTTAATGGGAAATACGTACTTTAAACCGTATTGTAAAAACTCAAGTAAGGCCATTTTCATTACTGTTTTGCCATTTGGGGCTAACAAACCCGAATATTTACAACGTGCTACCGCCTCACTAACCTCCGATTGACTTAAGCATAAGGCTTCTGCCACAGGTTTTTGATTCCATGAAGCATTATTCATACTTACTATTTTAAGTAACAATAACACATCTTGTGCTTTTAATTGTTGATTTTGAGATCTCATAGGATACTTTATTGCATATCGCGATTTGCAATATTACAATTATTATTTCTGATTTACAAAATTTAAATAAGTATTATCGCGTATTGCGATATGCGATAATATTGTTGTGTATTGAGTTATTTTATTGTTTTCCTAACAAAGTAGCCATTTAATATTGTACAATTCAAACGCTTTCTTCCTGTCTAACATAGATTCTGATTTTGCTATCTTAGTTTTGATATAAGATTCAGCATTCATTAAATAAAGGATTTTGATGGTTGGCATTTCATTTTTTTATATTTAAAATATTGTTAATGGATTAAGACTATTTTAAATTCATCCAAATAATTATTAATTTATTTCGTATACCACCCCTTTAAGCACACCCCAAAGAAGCAATTCGAGTGCTGTACAATGCTCCGGAACCACCAAGGCAGGTCAACGATGCAAGCGAAGAACTACCAGTTCAAGTGGCAGATGTCATCAACATTGAGTGAATTATAAGTAAAGGCTATTCATTATTTATCAATTGGCAAAAAAAACTATTATTACCAAAGCTTTATATTCCACAAAAAAAGCACACCGAATTTGGTGTGCTTTCCCTTGGAGTGATAGAAAAAGATATAATCTCAAACCAATTTATCCAAGATTTGGAGGCTTTGTGCTCGCTAAAAGAGACTATGAATTTGTGGAGGAAATGAAGGGGAAAATTGGTTTCTTAAAAGTTAATTATGATGAATAAAATTTACATTTAATATTATTTCTAAATCAGCCTATTTGATTGCAATTTCATCAAACAAACCATAATAAGAATCTCTTTGTGAATATTGATCTTTGAAAACTTTATTGATACTTGGAATTTGAGCATAGAAGTCAATGCCATTTTTCCAAGCTTTCCAAACTTCTTCAGGAATTCTTCCTTTCTTATACCATAAGTATTCTTCTGCACACATGTTGATGTAATCTATTACTTTTAACTTATCATTAAGATCTAGAACTAATTTAATTTCTTTTTCTTCAACTAACTTTTTTAAAAAAGTCATTAAAAACTGTGTCATATCGGTTATTAAACTCTTTGAAAAGCTCTTTGAACACTTTGTCATTTTCTATTTTGTATTGTCTTACACCAAATGAAATTGAAATACCAGAGAAAGTTTTTATAAAAATATGGTTTGGGTTGTCGATGGCACTCGCTTACAAAGAGATTATCCAAGATTTAAAAATAAATTTAATGAATTCAAGTCAAAAGCTCAAAAAGGTGTGTATTT
>CAMBXL010000019.1 GCA_945871905.1 Chitinophaga pinensis | reverse complement strand
CTATTTAAATATTCTTATGAAGAAAAATATACTTATTTTATCTCTTTTAATTCCATTTTGGTCTTATTCACAAAACACGAATACCAACCACTTAAAAAAACAACCTCATCAAGCTTCTGTTGAAGTTTCTTCAAAAAGTACAAGTACTTCTATTGAAAGTAAAAGTGCCCCTAGTATAACCACGCAAGGCAACACCAAAACTTTACCTTCAAATGTTCAAGTTTCTTCAAAAAGAAATGCGTCAACTTACAGTTTCATTGAATTAGGTTCAACTTATTACGATTTACAAACCAATGCTAGTATGGGTCGCAGAATACAATTGTTACCCGATGGTAAAGTTTCTGCAGTTTGGACAACTTCAAGCGATGAAGCTTTTGCTACAAGAGGTACTGGCTATAACCATTACAATGGTACAGGTTGGTTTAATCCAACACCAAGTGCAACACCAAGAATAGAAAACACCCGTTTAGGTTGGCCTTCTATTGGTATCAATGGTACAAAAGAATGGACTATGGCTCACAGTGCTGCAGATGGTGGATTTGTTCAGTCAGAAAATGCATCAGTAGGAAGTAATTCTTGGACAAGCAAACCATTGGTTTTAAGTCAACCTTTGAAACGCCCAATTTGGGGAAGAGTGGTTAACAGTGGAAATTATTTTCACTGTATTGCAAGTTATGCCGATTCTTCACAACTAGGAGAACCTAGAGCACCTTTTATTAATGGAGTTTATGCACCAATGGTTTATTCAAGATCTACAAATGGAGGTAATAATTGGGAAGTATATGGAAGTATAACCAATGAAGGTCAATCATATATTGACGGATTATATACAAATATTCCAATTAAAAATAATGGAGCTAAAAAGAACGGTATAGCTAATTTTAAAGTTATTAACGGAAAAATTAATGATTTTCAACTTAATGGAGACAACAGCCTATATAATAACAATGATCAAATTACACTTTATAATTCATCAAATAATGTAATTTCAAAAGTTAATTTAACTAATGATACTCTAAAACACAAAAAACAATCTAATTTAATATTATCAGGTTCTAAAGTGATTGGTAAAAATAAAAATGGATTTTATAACAATTGTGTTGTTAATAATATTATTAATGATAGTATGTTAACTGTTACAAACAAACCATTATATGGAAAATTAACAAAAGGAAGTGGATATAAAAACGGTAATTATCAAAATATTAAATTAAATAACTCAACAAATAACAACTTGGATTATTTTGCTAATTTTACAGTTAGTGCAAACTCTATTAATAATTTTAAAATCATTAATAGTAATGATATTGTTAATCCAATTTCATTTTCTTTAACATCAAAACATGTATCAACCTCATTTATTGATAGCCTTAATGACACTTTAATTATTACAAATCCTGTTAAAAATGTAATTAAAGGTTCTAATGTAGTTTTGAAAAGTGACACTAACAATGTAAATAACGTATTAATATCAGAGGTTGTCAATGATTCAACTTTTGTTTTGTCTAAAAGATTTAAATATATGGGTAATGATTCATTAGAAATTATACCTCCTTATGGAGACGGTAATATTTTCGAATATGACATTAATTATTATAATACTTTAGATACATTAAACATTAATGTACCATACGGAAATGGTAATTCATTCGAATTTTTATTTTCAAACTATAAAACTTTTAATGGTTATAATGGTGATAGAGTAATTTCAGGTGGAGGAGATGTATATTCTATAGATGTAAGAGATTCAATTGTTGCAATCATTACAGGTAAAGCTTTACATGATGTTATGGTATTTAAATCTACTGACAATGGCGAAACGTTTAATTTAATTATTGCTGACTCATTCAAATATGCACCATATGATGCTAAGAAATTAATGACTGATACCCCTTTCGTTTGTGATGGTTCAGTTGATGTTTTAATTGACAACAACGGCAACGTTCACGCTTTCTGGGGTGTAACTAGAGTATTAGATACAGATACAACTGATGAATCATATTCATTCTTTCCAGGAACAACGCTTTTAGGGTACTGGAATGAAATCAATAACCAATCAACAGTTATTGCTGGGGGTTCTCAATTTGACAGAGATGGAAATGGTGAATTAAATATTTCTGCAGGAAACTTTAATGCATTAGATGCAAACGGTCAAGTTCCTCAAACTCTTATTCAAAACAACATTACTTCTGTTGGTCGTTTAGGTAATACAGCAATGTTACACATGCCTTCAGCAGGTTTGGATAACAATGGTAATATTTATGTTACTTTCTCATTACCACTAGAGCAAGACGTTGACATCAACAACTTGAACTTAAGAGACATTATGTTAGTTCACTCAACTGACGGTGGTAACACTTGGTCTAAGCCTCAAGACATTACCCAAAAACAAGGTCAAGAAGAAGAATTTGCTTGTATCGCTCGTACTGCAAATGATTTCGTTCACATCGTATTCCAAATGGATGCTTTAGCTGGTACTAACTTACAAAACAATAGCACTAGAGATAACAACCATCCTGTTGCTCTTAACAAAATTATGTATGTAGCGGTTCCAACTGCTAAAATTTTAGATGGTTCTATTGGTCAACTTTGGAATTCAAATGTAAAATCATTTAATGCTAACAAAGAAGTTTTCATCGTTTCTCAAAACCAACCAAACCCTTTCAGTAACGAATCTGAAGTTATCATTTGGTTAGATAACGAATCTGATGTAACTTTAGAAATCACTAACATTTCTGGTCAAGTTATCAAATCTACAAAATTCAACCAATTGAATGCTGGTAATCACTCTTTAACAATTGATGGCAATGGTTTAAACTCAGGAATTTATTTCTACACAGTTAAAACTGCTACTCACTCTGTTACTAAGAAAATGAACATTCAATAATCTACAAAAGATTTCATAAAAAAAGGCTGTCAATTATTTGACAGCCTTTTTTTATGGTCTTTAATTAAGATTACTTTCCAATTAAGAAATAGAATCTCTTACCCTTTGTGAGTATAACCTTACTGCTTGATTGATTGAAATATCTGATTCCAACATTTGTTGTTTGCAAAAAATAGCAGCCAATGTATGGGTTAATTGTTCCCCTTCATCTACCCCTTCAATTTCAATTTCTGGCTTTTGCTCATTCAACAAGGCCTCTTCTGCCATTTGCAATTGCTCAATTGAGTAGGATTCAACTATTTTTTTGATAATAGAAATATTCATACTATTAAGATAATTTGGCCAACAATTCTAAAAACACCTCTTCTTTTGTAGTGCTTACTCTTTCTACTAATTCTCCATTTTTGAATACCGCAAAGTATGGCAGTGTGTCAACAGAAGCTGCTTTGCGTGACTCTGGATTTTTTTCTGCATTAATGTCTAAAAATGTAATATCCTTGAATCTTTCATCATCGCTTAAGCGCTTATATTTGGGTGAAAAAAGCTTACAGCTACCACACCAATCGGCGTAATATTTTACTACCACTTTTTCATTTTGAGTTAAATCTTGATTGAATTTTGAATCGTCTGATAATTGAACTGACATGGTATTCTTTTTAAGGTTATTTGTTTTGATTAATTGCGTTACTCAAATCTTCTTCGCTCATGTATCCAATGTTTTGATAAACCATTTTGTTGTTTTTGAACATCATAATAGTTGGCAAAGATTGAATATTGTATTCTTTTGATATTTCTGGTTCTTTATCTGTATCAATGGTGTAAATGATAACATCATCTTTACGGGATTCTTTGAAATACTCAACATAAGGTTTCATTTTTTGACATGGAGGACACCACACTGCACTGAAATCAACCAACACCAATTTTTCTCCTTTGATGTCTTTTCTGAAACTTTCAACATCATCACTGTTATGTGTTTGAGTCGGAACTGGTTTTGCCACAGATTCTACAACCGGCATGTTACTGTTTTTCCAAGCCATTATGCCTCCATTTAAATTAAAAACTTGCTTAAAGCCCATCTTTAATAACTGATTGGCTGCATCTGCACTTCGTGAGCCAGAATGACAGTATACATAAACGGGAATATCTTTGTATAATGAAGCCACATCTGCCTCAAAGTTAGCGCCGTTTACATCTATATTTAGTGCGTTTTTAATGTGACCTGAAAGAAACTCCTCTGGAGTTCTAACATCAACCAATTGTATATTCGCACCTTGAGAGATGGCCGTATTAAAGGCCTCCACATCAATATTTGAGGTTTTTGACGTGGATTGGCAAGAGTATAAAAACAAACTCAAAAGAGCAATAATTGTATATTTCATAAGTGGTGCAAAGATAGATGGGGTTTTTGGTGAAAAGAAATTGATATTTATCATAAGCTTATAAGTGTATCTTATTTAAACAAACCTGCTAATGGCCCTAATCCGCTAGTTAATTGTGCTAATTCTTCTTTCGAAACTTGGTCTGCTTTCTCTAATGCCTTATTGACAGCCTCGTTTAAAGCAATTTGAAGTTTGTTTTTATCCTGCATCAACTCGTCTGCAATTTGAATACTTGTTATTTTTTTGGTACCATTACATTGAACTGTTACACCATTTAAGGTTTCTGTGATACTAAAAGAATTTAATCTAGCCTTCATTTCATCGGCCTTTTTTTTCATTTCAAGAATTTGAGAAATATTTCCAAACATAATGATTCAAAAATACAATCGAAACCTTGATAAAGCAAACCTTTATCTCAACAACACCAACTTTTCTTGGCTCACAATCCCATCAATTTTTATCAAACAAATGCCATACATTTTTGGGGCATATTTCTTATATAAAAGCTCTTGATAAAACTTATTATTACTAAGGCAACCGTTAACTATCTCTTGATCTGAGTTCAAACTTATATTGATTAAGACAATGAAAAGATAAAACGCTGCAAACTTTTATTCCCAATAAGCGTCTATTTTTTCATTTTTCATATCACCTCTCAAATAACGGAACCTCAACCTAGCTTCATTGATATAGATTGATCCCGTGTAGTTCATTATCAAAAATTCATACATTTGCTTTGCTTTTGCTGTATCTTGAAGTTTAAACTCATACAGTTTAGCTAAATTTATAAGGGCATTGTCCGACAAAATATCAGTACTAAAATCTTTTATTAAAGTTGAGTAAATAGCTTCTGCTTCTTTGTAATATCCCATCTTTTCTTTAATTAATCCCTTTAGAAAAAGAATTTCATCAGCCAAGGTGTGATTAGGAAAAACTATTGATATTTCTTCTAATTGTTGTAATGCATTGGTATATTTATTCTGAAACATCATTAATTCAGCATTGGAATACAATTTCAAAGCTTCGTCTGTACTGTCCAAACCGACATTGTCTTGAATAATCAACCACAAACGCATGGCATTGTTACTTATCAGTTGTGTGGTAGCCTCTTTTAATACATCAAGCTGAACTTGTGCCCATTCAAACTCTCCTCTGAAATAACAAAGTCGTGCATATCTGAATTTTGCCTCTTGCCCTAAAACATCATTTTGGAAAGCTTTTTCAACTTGTTTATACATTAAATCAGCCTCCCAAGTATCACCTGTCATCAAATAGGCGTCACCCAAACCTAGTATACTTTCCGACAATAAACGTGAATTAACTCCGGGCAATACCAATACTTGCTTTAAGTAATCAATCCCTTTACCTAAATCGTGCAAATGATAAATATACAATTCTGCCAAATCTTTCATTTGTTGTGCAGTATGCCAATTTTTACCATTCAAGTTGATGTATTCTATAAATTCATTTTCCAACAACAACAATCTTTCCTTTTCAACAATTTGATCTTGTTTCAATTGTAACATTCCACAATAAAGAATCCCCTGTTGAGCTTGAGAATAGTACCTTTTTTCCTTACCCAAAGTTTTAATGTATGTGTAACAATTAATAGCTTCAGTGAAAATTTCATTTTGCATGAGCACACTTGCTAAATTCATAACCCACAATCCTTCTTCTTTAAGTCTTTTGTCAACCGCTTTACTTTGAATAAATGCGCCATTCCAATCTTTCTTTTGTATGTAAGCCCAAATTAAAACATCATTTAAAGTCAGTTGATTGGGATTTTTTTGCAAATCCATCATAACAACTTGAATCAAAATATCATAATCGACATCGTTTTTAAAAGCAATTGCAAACTTGTTTTTTACCTCTTGTAAAATAAACTCATTGTCAGACAAAAGTGAAACAAGTTCAACAGATGCTTCCTTTAAAGCGCCTTTATAAAAATACAATTCACTTAATTCAAACACATAAAGTTGTCCTTGATTCAATTGTTTCCTTGCTTTTAGATAAACTTGAATGGCAGCATCAAAAAACTTTCTTTTGATGAGTCCATTGGCAATATTATCTGTTATTTCAATAGAGTTGAATTTTACATTTAATAGTTCATTTAGCACTTTGTCTCTTTCCGCTGAGTTAATTTGAAGCTGATACAAATAAGCTTTGTCAACTTGATACGCATAATTAAAAGGATATTTCTTGAACTTCTTGTCTGCTAATTTTTCTGCACTTTTAAAGTCTTTTAATGCCACATAACATTGCATTAAATTTTCGTAATAATAAATTGATTCAGACTGTTTTCTTAACAAATCTTCATAAATATCAGCTGCCTTATCGTACTGTTTTTCCGAAAAATACTGAGCCGCCAATTTTTCATCCTCATTGTTTTGCGAATACAATGGCAATATAAAAACAAGACTAATAAACAGAAGACTAATTCGCATCTTCACAAATTTAGTGAATAATAAATAATTTTTTGAAATTTTATGTCAACTAATTCTTTACAAATTGCGCCATAAACAAATAGTCGGAAGCTTGGGCTGTATTATAATAAGCTTGTTGCGTTACAAGTGTAAGTCCAAATTCTTTTTCAAAGTAAGCTACATTGTCTTCATTTTCTGACTTAAAAACAGAACACGTAATGTAATAAAATACGCCATTTGGTTTCAGCTGATAAAGGGCATTTTTCACAATTTGTCTTTGTTTATTGGCATACATCAACGGGGTATTTAAACTGAACGATTGTAATGATTCTGGATGACGCCCCCAAGTCCCACTGCCTGAACAAGGTACATCTGCAATTAACACATCTACCATGTGGTTTACATGACTTTTTTCATTTAAATCGATTAATTCAATATGCGGAATATTTAACCTTAATTGCGAAAATCGAGCTCTTAAATTTTCTAAAATAGAAACTCTCACATCTGAGCAAATCAATGATATTTTGGGAAACTTTTGTGTCAACAACAAGGCCTTTCCACCTGCTCCCGAACAACAGTCCCAAACCCTTTGATTGTCCTTTACTTCTATAGAATTCACCACCATTTGAGAAGCTAAATCCATAATCCAAACCCATCCCTTTTCAACCAATTCATTGCATTTAGCATCCGCAGGTAATTTTAAAGTGTGAGTATCAATTGCTTCGAATTCAATCTCTTTAAGTTGTAACCAATTCAATACATTTTCTTTTTTACCTTCTCTTACGACAACAAATACTGGACTTTGTTTAGACAAATGTTGTATCCAACTCTCAAAATCAACGGAAGGTGAAATCAATTCACGGTATGGAAATATAGAATCAGGATTAAGTTCATTTGATTCATTATTGACGATTAAATCAATACAAGCTTCAATAGGTTGTTGCTTTACTGCGAATCCTAGTCTAAAGTATTGGTAACAATAATGTTTGTATGTTTTACGGTCACGACTCCCCCACTGACTGTGTTGTTTACATTGCTTTTGAAAGTAAACATGAAAAGGTTCTTGATAGTTATAACCTTCTAGTAATTGGGTAATTACGATTTTCTGAAAAGGTTTTAATAACGCCAATATGCTTTGTAAAATTGGTAATCTTTGTAATAAAACAAGTTCGTTCCTGCATTCTCAATTAAGTTACCTCTTTTAACAAATTTGAAAGAAGTATGCGTATAATTGAATGAACGTCCTAAAATATGGTTATAGAAATCAACATCAAATGCCCCTAATGACATGGCAATAAACAAAAATTGGTCATAACCGATGAAAGTATATCTACTAGGGTCACCGCCATAGTTTTCACGATAATTAAGTCTGAATTGTTTGTAAATAGTATCATTCATAGGCACAGAGTATGTGTCGTAAAAATAAACACCATTAAACACGTTGTAATCAACACGGTCTATGTCGAGCCAATCAGCAGGGCCAGCAACAACCCATTTAGAATTAACATTTTTGCTGATTGCATTGGAACAAGTTCTTGCACTTTTTCCTGTATAAAAAATCAATAATGAGTCTTTTTTGTTCCATATCGATTCTATGGTATTTATTTTACCATCAACAACAGTACAGGTTTTGGATTTATTGGCCAATTCATAGCCTTTTTTGAAATTTCTAGAACCAACACCCTTAGGCGTTAATGACAGTTCATCGTAAACAACAACTTGATAATTTTTAAACGCTTGTGCGGCATGTTGACCAGTGTACTTATATTGTAAACTGTCTAAAGATACAAAATTAATCAAGGGAAATTCTCCTACATTTTTTTTAGGATAATAGCGCAATGGAGAAATTAATGGAATTTTATAAACAGAACAGAATTTCTCAACTTCAACAAACTCATTGTCAAAAACAGGGCCTATTATTAAGTCTAGATTTTGAAAATCAGGATTAGATAAAATACGAATTACTTCCAAGCTATCGCCTTTAGTATCCATAACTTCTATTTCCAATTTGAGTTGGTATTTTTTAAGTTCCTCGATAGCGATTTCTACCCCTTCATAATAATCTAGCATTTTTTCTCTAACTCTTCCTTTGTCAGGAGAATTAACACAAAAAGGGAGCATTATCAATACTTTGTAAGATTTTTGAAATGGTTTGTCATCTTTCAAAACCAAATTATTATTGGCCTGTATAGATAAACTCAATACAAAAACAAAGAATGATATATAAACTTTTATTCCCATTCGATTGTCGCAGGTGGTTTTGAACTAATATCATACACAACTCTATTAATCCCTTTTACACGATTAATGATTTTATTGCTAATTTCCGCTAATATTTCATACGGAATATGAACCCAATCCGCTGTCATTCCATCCACAGAAGTTACCGCTCTCAAACATATTACATTCTCGTAAGTTCTTTCATCACCCATAACACCAACACTTCTTACTGGTAAGAAAATTGCACCTGCTTGCCAGATTTTATCATACCATCCTTTTTCTTTGAGAGTATTAATAAAAATAGCATCCGATTGTTGAAGGATACTCACTTTTTGAGGTGTAATATCATCAATAATACGAATGGCCAATCCTGGTCCTGGAAAAGGATGTCTTGCTAAAATATTGGCAGGAACACCTAATGCGGCCCCTACATTTCTAACTTCATCTTTGAACAAAGACCTTAATGGTTCTACAATTTTTAAATGCATTTTTTCTGGCAATCCTCCCACATTATGGTGCGACTTAATGGTAGCCGATGGACCTTTTACCGAAACAGATTCAATGACATCTGGATAGATAGTTCCTTGACCCAACCACTTAGCGCCTTCAATAGTATGAGATACTCGCTCAAACACATCAACAAATACTTTGCCAATTGCTTTTCTCTTAGCTTCTGGCTCACTGATATTATTTAGTGCACCATAAAATTCGTCTGTAGCATCAACACCCGTTACATTCAATTCCATTTGTTTGTATGATTCCAAAACTTCGTGAAATTCATTTAATCTTAACAAACCGTTGTCAATAAATATACAATGCAGGTTTTTGCCAATCGCTTGATGTAATAAGGCGGCTGCAACACTGCTATCAACCCCACCTGATAAACCTAAAATAACTTTATCGTCGCCTAACTGTTCTTTTAGCTTTTCTACAGTTTCATGTATAAAATTCTGAGGTGTCCAATCCTGCTCACAACCACAAATATCAACTATAAAATTCTTTAACAACTGTTTTCCTTCAGTTGAGTGGGTTACTTCGGGGTGAAACTGAATACAATAGGTTTGAGAATCTGTTAAACGGTATGCTGCATTTTTGATTGAATCCGTTTGTGCAATTAATGTCGCATTACTTGGCAATTCCATAATGGTGTCACCATGACTCATCCAAACTTGAGTTTCTTGACTTAAACCTTTGGTTAAAAGATTGTCACTATCCACTTTTAGCATTGCTCTGCCATATTCTCTGTGATCGCTTGCAGCTACTACTCCACCTAATTGTTGTGCAATGTATTGAGCTCCATAGCAAACACCAAGAACAGGATATTTGCCAATAAATTGACTTAAATCAATTTGTGGAGCCTCTTTATCACGAACTGAAGCAGGACTTCCTGACAATATTATCCCTTTTACTGAAGGTGAAATTTTGCCGATGTGATTGTATGGATGTATTTCACAGTAAATATTTAACTCCCTAACACGTCTTGCTATTAGTTGGGTGTATTGAGAACCAAAGTCTAAAATTACGATTTGCTCTTGCATTATTAAACCGCAAAAATAAGGAATTTTTAGTGGATGATATAGAAGAAATAAAGCATTTTTTTGCCTAAAAATAGACTTTGTCTTTGAATTACATTTTAAAATCTCACAATTTCCTATTTTGACTCATCAATATTTTTTAAAAAATAAAAATCATCAACAAGGTACTTAATACTAGAACCAAAATTGCTTTAGAAGATTTTTTACTTATTGTGAAAATTAAAAAAAATAAACTTCCTAAGGTACATCAATATGTACCAAGTTTAAAAAAAGTAAATATGTCAGAAATTGCCTTTATTAAAGGTAGGTAAAAAAGACTACACAAAAAACAATATCATGATATTTTATTAAATACGATAAACTTAAATAAATGATTTGTCATAATTAATTTATAATTTTATAGAAAATTACTATAATTTTGAATGACAAAACACTCAGATTGTTGTTAAACGTTTCAAATGGGCGAGAATAAAAATATCAAATACTTATACATCGTATATGAGGCTGAAGACAATCCAAAGTATCGGCATATTGTTAAAATGCTAACCAAAGAAATTATTGATTACTATACTATGTTATTGGATTGCTTGAGTGATGATTTAATAGCCTGTGGAGGTAAAATTGAATTAGTATTGTCAAAAAACTTTAATGTAACAGATGTTAAATTTATTGACATTCCCTTTGATCTTAGACATAAAATAAACAGGTTGCTAAAACCTCATCTCAATAAATAAATTAAAATTTCGTTTACCTTATACAATCAAAAGGTATTGATTGGTTTAATTGACAAACCATTATGAAATCAAAATTTATTATCCCACTTGGCTTATTGCTGTTATTAATCTCTGCATTTATTTTTCAGCTTGATTCTGAAAACCTTTATTTTAATCCAAAAAATTGGACCACTACTCAAGATTTCACTTATCAAAAACCAGAATGTTGTAAACCCAAAACTGATAGCATCAGTGAAACAAAAAAGGGTTGTGTTTACAAAACTGTGTTTGAACATGATTTCTCTGACTCTGATTTTATTTACAAAACGCCTGAAAATGTAGAAAAGTCAATCATTAAAGCATTAGAATGGATTAGCAAGGAACAACTTGTTGACGGTGGTTGGAGTGCACAAACCAATGTAAACTCAATTAAAATCAACCAAAACTCAAATTCTCAAACACAAATAAAATCAGACCCTGCAACTACTGCAATGGTTTCAATGGCATTATTGAGATGTGGTAATACCCCTTTTAAAGGAACTTACCAAAATGCAATGGTTAAAAGTACACAATTTTTAATTGAGTGCGTTGAAAATAGCGGTAGTAATGATATAAATATCACCACAATTAAAGGAACACAACCTCAATATAAACTTGGACATAATATTGATGTAATGTTAACTTCGCAATATTTAACCAACTTATTACCTGTTTACAATGAACATCCCGACAAAAAAAATCAAGTTAAAAAGTGTATAGAAATTTGTGTTAATAAAATACAAAAAGCTCAGAACCAAAATGGAAGTTTTGTAGGCTCAGGTTGGGCTGGCGTTCTTCAATCGTCTTTTGCTAATAATGCATTAGAAACCGCAAAATCTGCAGGAATAATGGTTGACAGTATTGTTCTTGAAAAGTCGAGAATGTACCAAAAAAATAATTTTGATGCCGACAATAACAAAGCCGTTACCTCCGACGGTGCTGGTATTATTTTATATTCCGTATCAAGCAGTGGTAGAGCTTCTGCTAAAGAGGCAAATGAGGCTAAAAAATACGTAGAGAAAGCTAAAAAATCTGGATTAGTTAAGGAAAATGAAACGGTTACAAATGAAACACTTGAAAAAGCCGGTTTAAGTAAATCTGAAGCATTGAAATACAGTACCGCATACAAAGTGAATGTAAATGCGAGTAAGTTAGCAGCTCAAGACAATATTATGCAAGGATTCGGAAATAATGGTGGTGAAGAGTTCATTAGTTTTCTACAAACTGGAGAAGGTTTAATTATAAGTCGTGATAAAAATTGGAAAAATTGGTTCGAAAATGTCTCAGGTAAACTTTTGTCGATTCAAGAGAAAAATGGGAATTGGCAAGGACATCACTGTATTACAAGTCCTGTTTTTTGTACGGCTTCTTGTTTATTGATTTTATCGGTCAACAATGATGTAAAGAATTTAATGACCTTATCAGAATAAGACATAAACCAACTAGTATAAAAAAAGGCTATCTCATTGTTTAAGATAGCCTTTTTTTTTATTTAATCTAATACCAACAATTAAATATCAATTTTAGCGTATTTAGCGTTCTTTTCAATAAATTCACGTCTAGGTGGCACTTCATCACCCATTAGCATACTGAACACGTGGTCAGCTTCTGCAGCACTGTCTAATGTTACTTGTTTAAGTGTTCTTCTAGCAGGATCCATTGTTGTTTCCCAAAGTTGTTCAAAGTTCATCTCTCCCAAACCTTTGTATCTTTGAATATTAACAGTATCTGGATTAGCACCTTTTGCCAATTCTATGACAGCTTGTTCTCTTTGATCTTCTGTCCAACAATATTTGGAATTATTGCCTTTTTTAACTTGATATAATGGTGGTGTTGCTATATAAATATAACCTGATTCAACCAATTTTTTCATATATCTAAAGAACAAGGTTAAAATTAAGGTACGAATATGACTACCATCGATATCGGCATCCGTCATGATAATAATTTTGTGGTATCTTAAACTGTCAATATTTAATTCCTTGGCATCGTTTTCTGTTCCAATTTTAACACCCAATGCAGTGAACATATTACGAATCTCTTCATTTTCGTAAATCTTATGTTCCATTGCTTTTTCAACATTCAATATTTTACCTCTTAAAGGCAAAATTGCTTGATAAACCCTGTCTCTTCCTTGTTTTGCTGTTCCACCCGCAGAGTCTCCCTCTACCAAGTAAATCTCACAAATTTTAGGGTCAGTGCTTGAACAGTCGCTCAACTTTCCTGGCAATCCCATTCCGCTCATTGCACCTTTACGTTGAACCATTTCTCTTGCCTTTCTGGCAGCGTGTCTTGCGGTTGCAGCCAAAATAACTTTATTAACAATCATTTTAGCTTCTTTAGGATGCTCTTCCAAATAGTTACCTAACATTTCCCCAACTGCTACATCCACCGCTCCCATTACTTCATTATTTCCTAATTTAGTTTTGGTTTGACCTTCAAATTGTGGTTCTTGAACTTTTACAGAAATAACACCTGTTAAACCTTCTCTAAAATCGTCACCGCTTATCTCAAATTTAAGATTTTTTAATAACCCTTCCTTGTCAGCATAGTTTTTAAGCGTTCTTGTTAATCCTCTTCTAAAACCAGCAACGTGCGTACCACCTTCGATAGTATTAATATTGTTAACATAAGAATGTAAATTTTCACTGTAACCAGAATTGTATTGAAAGGCAATTTCGACAGGAATACCCTGTTTTTCACCTTCTGCATAAATCGGCTCTGGAATGATTTTTTCTCTTGTGCTGTCTAAATAAGTAATAAATTCTTTCAAACCCAACTCACTATAAAAAAGTTCCGTTCTGGGTTCTTTTCCTTCTTCAACTCTTAAATCTGTAAGTGTTAATTTGATATTTTTATTCAAGTAAGAAAGCTCTCTTAAGCGGTTGCTAAGAGTATCAAAACTATACTCTGAAACATAAAAAATAGTATTGTCTGGCGTAAATTCGATAGTAGTTCCTCTTTTATCAGTAGTACCAATTTCTCTCACATCATATTGTGGAATACCACATTTATACTCTTGTTCAAATACTTTACCTTCTCTATAAACTGTAGCTTTTAAATCAATAGAAAGTGCATTTACACAACTTACACCTACACCGTGTAATCCACCAGAAACTTTATAAGTATCTTTGTCAAATTTTCCACCGGCGTGCAAAACAGTCATTACTACTTCCAACGCTGAACGGTTTTCCTTTGCATGAATACCTGTTGGAATACCTCTACCATCATCCGTAACTTTAATACTATTACCTGGGAGAATAAAAACTTCGATATTTTTAGCATGACCAGCTAAGGCTTCGTCAATACTATTGTCTACTACTTCATAAACTAAATGATGTAATCCACGTGGACCTACATCCCCTATGTACATCGCAGGACGCTTTCTTACCGCTTCTAAACCCTCTAATACCTGAATATTATCGGCTCCATAATTGCTTTTATCTATCGCTTCACTCATATTGTTATACTATATAATTAAAGCGTAAAAATACATCTTTTATATTCAAAAAACGAATACTACTTGAGAATATTTCCACAAGTTTTTCTAAATGTTTTTAACTTTATCTGAGTCAATAAATTTAAGTAAATGCCTGATTTTAAATTCACAAAATGCAAACTGATTAGACCAAGCCGTCTAAATTGACTTTATTGGCGTTTATTAATTAAACACCAATTTTCGATAATTTAATTGTAAAAATTATGCTGAAATACCAACACGCAACAAACGGCTAATAATCGTTGCCATTTCATTTTCACCTTGCTGTAAATTTGGATTTACTTCTGTTATTTCAATAGCACCCAATTTTGGATGTTTAAATACTGCCTTGAAAATCGATTCTGCTTCGCTAATTTTTAATCCATCAGGAGAAGGCGTTCCCGTTCCTGTTGACAATTCAGGGTCTAATGAATCCGCATCAAATGAAACATATAAGTAATCGCAATGATTCAAATAATCAAAACTTTGACTAATGATTGATTCTATTCCCATTTCTGCTATGTCTTCTGGCTCAAATGCCTTAACTCCTTTTTCTTTTATTGTATTCCACTCTGCATCCTCTGCATCCCTTAAACCAATAAATACAATGTCTTTTAATTCTATTTTAGGACAAATATTTTGTTGACCTAAATGTTTTAACTGATTCCAAAGTGTGATCTCTGACTCTGTAACTGCATTGATTGACCTATCTTGATTGTCAATACCCGTTAACACAGCCAAAGGCATTCCGTGTAAATTACCTGAAGGTGTTGTAAATGGAGAATGTAAGTCGGCGTGTGCATCAACCCAAATTACCCCAATCCTTTTGTCGGGATGAGCATTTTTTAATCCACTAATTGCCCCTATCGCATTGCTGTGATCGCCAGATAATACAATTGGAAATTCTTCTTTTTTAACAATTTCGAAAACCGAAGATTCCAACTGAATTGAATTAGTTAAAACCTTATCGATTTTTTTGGCAAACTTGTAACTATTTCCAATGATTTCTTCTTCACAATTGTCATTCAACACAACACATTGTTCTATTTTTATTCCATTTTCAACCAATTGATTTTTAACTGCAACAGGTCCATCAGCGGCCCCTTTTTTACCTGCACCAATATCAAAACATGACAATATATATACAACTTGCTTCCCTCTTATATCCATAATAAATCGTTTTTAAAATATCAAAAACACGATTTGCAAACTTAGTGAAAAAAACCTTCAATACCAATCAATTCGTCTAAACTATTGATTTTAAAACCATTACTGATTTCAATCCAGCTGTTTCTGTTCGTAATCTCTCTTTACCTAAATCAATTGTTTTCATATTAAGCTTTATTGCGACTTGAACTTCTTCTTCACTAAAGTCACCTTCTGGCCCTATCCATACATTAACAGACTCAAGCTCTGATAATTGAATTTTATCAAGTGGCTCCTTTTCAATCCCTGTATAACAATGACCAATTAAGTTAGTCACGCTTTTACCAACTTCATTTAATGCGGTTTTAAAATCAATCAACTGATTTATTTTAGGAAGGTAAAATTGTAAACTCTGCTTTATAGCTGAAATAGCGATTTTTTGAAACCTTGAAATATTTAAGTTTGACCTTTCTGTATATTTGGTTTTGATAAACGTAATTTCATTGATTGCACCCATTTCAACCAATTTCTCAAACATCCATTCAATTCTGTCTATCTGTTTGGTTGGGGCAATGAGTAAATGAATATAACGACCCTGTTTTTGGGGTTCAATATTTGTCGAATCAATTTGACAAACTGTCTGCTGTTTCTTAACTTCAAGAATTGTTACTTTGTGGTGACTTCCTTTTCCATCGGTAACCTCTAATAAGTCACCAACATTCTTTCTTAACACCAGCACATGACGGTGCTCTTCTTCTTCAAGTATTAATTGATTCTCTGTTGTATTAGTGGAATAAAACAGTTGCAAATGCTGTAATTAATTATTTTTTGTTTGACTTCTTATTTGGGTCTAAGCCTCTAGCTTTAGCCATTTCCTCTAATCTTGCTTGAAAACCAGATTTTTTAACATCGCTGTCTTTTCTGTTTTTAGATTCGTGGATTTGCGCTTTTAACTTATTTTCATCAACAAAAAATTTGATAGCCCATTGTTGTGTAAAGGTAACAACGTTACTCAAAAAGTAGTAATAAGTTAATGCCGCTGCATATTTATTAAAGAAACCTAAGAATAAAATTGGCATTAAATAACTGATGTATTTCATTTGGTCATTAACCCCCGTAACTTGATTGTTCATTCTGGTGTAAATCAAGGTTGAAATAGTCATTAATAGAGTAAACAAACTGACGTGGTCTCCATAGATGGTATCAATAATTGGCAATTTACCAAAATCCCAAATTGAGTCATAAATAGACAAATCGCTTGCCCACAAGAATGATTGTTGTCTGAATTCAAATGCAGATGGTACAAATTGGAACACCGCAACTAAAATTGGCATTTGAAGTAACATTGGCAAACATCCACCCAAAGGATTTACACCTGCTTTTTTGTACAACTTCAAGTTTTCCATTTGAATAGCCTGCATGTCGTCTTTGTGTTTCTCTTTAATCTCATCCATTTCTGGTTTTAACAAACGCATTTTGGCTGTTGATTTATAAGATTTGAATACCAAAGGCAATAACAATGTTTTGATAATCAATGTCAAAAACAAGATTACAATTCCATAATTGCTAAAATACTGTTGTAAAAAGGTAAAGATTGGAATAATCATAAAACGATTAATCCATCCAAATAGTCCCCAACCAAGTGGAATGATTTTATCTAATCCAATGTTTTGTTTTTTTAGTTCGTGGTATTGGTTAGGCCCAAAATAATAGTTTAGTTTAAAGCTATTTTCCTCAACAGATTGATAAGGCAGCGCCAATGAGGCCATTAAGAATTTAACACTTGAATCGGATTTTGCTTCGGCTGTAGTTAATTGACTGCCTTTTAAAAAAGGTTTATCAATACTAATTGTTGAATTGAAAAACTGCTGTTTGAAACTAATCCAACTGGCATCTTGTTCCAATACCTTAGTTTCTAAATTTGACTCGCCAATGTAATCTGCTTTGTCTTCAACTGGTTTGAAATAAAAAGTAGTTAGTATTTTTTCTTTTTCAACTTCACGTTCTTGAAGTGGAATATTGTTCGACCAATTAAAAGTAAGTTTAGAATCAGATATTACGTTTTGTAATCCCTTTGTTGTTAAGTTATGTTCAACATTGTATCCTGTTTGAGGAATTGTGTAGGTACTAATTATTTCAGAATTATTATCACCTTTAAGTTTAAAAACCAATTGATTATTACCTTTCAACTCATATACCCAAAAAAACTGATTAGTTTTAACTTGAGTATTTTTGTTGTTATAGCTCAAATAACTTTCAGAATGTAAGGTATCAAATAACAAAACAGGCGTTTTACGGTCAGTTTTAAATGCTTTTAACTGAACTTGTTTGATTCTACCGCCTTTATTTGAAAAAGTTACTTTTAAACTTTCATTCTCCAAAACAATTTCTTTTTCGTATCCAAAAAGTTGGGTGTGCAATTCTCCATATTGAGCAATCAGTAAATTGGTGTCAACTTTTTCTACAATTAGTGGTTTGCTCGAAGTATCTTTAGTTAATTGAGCACCTTTGCTTAGTTGAATTTTTTCATTCTCCTTAACTAAAGCAATAGAATCAGCAACTCTTTTTTGAATTGCCAACTCTTGTTCACTTGGTTGATTTATAAAAAAATAACCAATTAATAGTACGAATATTAAACTTAAACCTATGATTGAATTACGATCCATTTAAATACAATTGTTTTTAGGGGTGCAAAGGTATTCTTTTTGATTCATTTTTAATAACTCAAATAATATATAATAAAATTAAGTATTTCTCGTTACTTTTGACATCAATGGCAAAACCTATCCTAATCGTATTTATTGCTTTTTTATCAACTTTTACCCTGTTCTGTCAAAATCAGTGTGTCAAAGACAAAGAGGGGAATTGTATTGCAAAAGGGAATTATAAAACCATAGAACAAAAAACAAGTTACGGCACCAAGCTAAAATCCAAACTTAGAACTGGTAAATGGGAGTTTTTAAATGAAGATGGTCAAATTGTATCAACTGGCAATTATAAAATTTACAATAAAAGTTCATACAAAGAAGGCGTTTGGTCGTTTTTCAACGATGAAGGTAAAGTGCTTTTAAAAAGATCTTACAAGTTAGACCAAATCATTGATTTCCAAATTCTAGATTCTGGCATATATGTCTATCAAACCGACACAATAAGTATTTCAAACAATCAAATTGGGAGCACAATTGTAACAGAAACGAGGAATAACATTCGATTTACTTATGAAACTATATTGGCACAAACGAAATCGGGCGACCCTTATTTGAATGCCAAAAAAACAGAATACCAAATCAGCACCCAATACAATTACAAAAAAGAAACCGATGATTTAATTTTGTCAAAATATCCTTCGATTAATCATCTGCTGGTTTACGATCATTGGCCCGTAAACAGTGACAGAAATATTATTAATAATGGGGATTTTGAGGCAAACAGTGATAAGATAAAAGAACAGCAATTCACACAGATTAAATTCAACAACGATGAATTAGCAACAGATTGGGGCTCCTCTAACGAAACCCCTGATATTTGCAAAATAAAAGAAAATACAATGGCTGGATTTAGAGTTTTTGGGGTCAATTATGAAGTCCTTAGAAACAAATTAAAACAAACGTTAACAGCCAATAAAACCTATTGCTTACAGTTCAAAATTAAGTTGAGAATTGAAAATAAGTTTGGTATCAACGGTATTTCAGTCATTTTATCAGAAGACATTCAACAATTCAAAAACAGTCAAGTAGGACTTGAATTTGGTGTTTCGGTTCAGTCGCACCCTTCCATTATACTTGGTTTGCGAGAACAATGGATGACTATCAGTGGAACATTTAAAGCAAAGGGAGGTGAAAACTATTTGTACATAGGCAACTTTACTTCCGAAAAAACATTGAAAATTCAAAAATTGGATGGTTCTGCTCCCGATTACAGTGACGAAATTTATTACTTTATAGACGATGTCGTACTTGTGGAATTGAATGAAAATGAGAAATGCCCTTGTAATATTCAATCGTGCGACATTGAAGGTTTAGAAAAACCAATGACTAACAGACCTATTGTCCAAAGATTCAATCAAAAGCCCAAAATTGGTCAAACAATTATTTTAGAAAACATCTTGTTTGAAACCGCCAAGTCAGAATTACTATCAGAATCATTTCCGACTTTAGACAGCTTGTTTTTGTTATTGGCGAATTACCCTGAAATGAACATTGAAATAGCAGGACACACAGACAACAAAGGAAGTATAGAAAACAACATGAAACTGTCACAAGACAGAGCGAATGCAGTTTTGGTCTATTTAATGGACAAAGGGATAGACGAAAACAGAATGAATGCCCAAGGTTATGGCTCTTCAGAACCAATAGAAACAAATGAAACAGAAGAAGGTCGTTTAAAAAACAGACGGGTAGCCTTCAAAATACTCAAGATTTAATACAATCATAGAGTAATCAATTCAATTAAAATTTAATTAGTGCACTTCAAATGAATTGGAACGAGCCTCTTCATTTAATATACTTATCGTTGTTTCAGACGGTTCGTCATTAATTTTATCCAATTCGCTTAAAAGCAAAACTGCTTTTTGGTAAAACTTCAACAAATCAGGTTCAGAAGCAATAGCACGTTCAACTATTGGACGCATATTTGCATCTAATTCGTTGTAAATGTATAAGATAACATGTTCTTGAGTAATTATTTCTAGCATAAGCGTTTGAATTATGTATTCATGTAACGCAAAGGTTATGAAGATTATTGCCCAAAGTGAAAAAAAATTAAAAAGAAATCGCTTTTTCTTCAATCATCTTTTTAAGATTGATAATAGCATATCTCATTCTACCCAATGCGGTATTGATACTACAGTTGCAAAGTTCAGCAATTTCTTTGAAACTTAAATCACCATAATGTCTCAAAATTAAAATCTCCATTTGTTCAGCTGGAAGTTGTTTAATTAAGTTTCTAATTGTATTTTTATTGTATTGCTGACTGCTCTTTTCTAGATAGTTAGGTTCAGAAAATTGCATGTATTTAAAAATATCATGATTTTCACTGTCATAAATAGTAGGTCTTTTTTTGGCAACCCTGTAATGGTCAATAGCTAAATTTCTGGCAATACGTATAACCCAAGAAATGAATTTACCATTTTCAGTGTACAAACCTTTTTGTAACAAATGAATGACTTTGATAAAAGTTTCTTGAAAAATATCTTCAGCTATGTAAGTGTCTTTCACCACCATATTAATAGCAGTGTATATTTTTGACTTATGTCGATTGATCAACATTTCCATGCAATCGTTATTACCTGCTACGTAAAGAGCAACTAATTCCTCGTCAGTTCTTTGATTTTTTTTCATACTATTACCTCCTTATTATTAATGTTTAAGTGGGGCTGATGGCCTTTAGTAGTTATTTTTTATAGGCGTTAATTTATAGTATGTTTGTATCTTATAGGCTAATTATTTAGTCGAATTAAAACGCAATTTAGTATAAAAAATATTATTCACCAAATTTTTCTTAAAAAAAATTTTTTTATGGTTTAAAAAATCCTAACTTTGCAGTGCAAGTCTGCACGACCAGCTCCCTGTGAACTCCCCCAGGGTGGGAACGCAGCAAGGGCAGCAGGTTGTAGCGGTGCGATGTGGGCTTGCATTTTTTTTCTTTGCTACTATAGATTTTAACTTTCATTTTAAATCTATTAAATTTGTACCTTCATTTATGCAAAAACCATCTATTCCTAAAGGTACTCGAGACTTCTCTCCTATTGTTTTATCAAAACGCAAATATATTCTTTCCCAAATCGAAAAAATATACCAATCGTTCGGGTTCATGCCTTTAGAAACACCTACAATGGAAAATTTAAGTACATTGACCGGTAAATATGGTGAGGAAGGCGATCAACTTTTATTTAAAGTGCTTAACAATGGTGACTTTATAAAAGACATAGACCTGAATAACGTTGACAGTAAAAAACTAACATACCAAATTTCAGAAAAAGGATTAAGATACGATTTAACAGTTCCTTTGGCGCGCTATGTTGTAATGAATCAACACTTAATTAGCTTTCCATTTAAAAGGTATCAAATGCAACCTGTTTGGAGAGCAGACAGGCCACAAAAAAACAGATACCGAGAGTTTTGGCAATGCGATGCCGATGTATTAGGTACACCCTCTGTAATGTGTGAGGCCGACTTTATTAATATATACCAACAAGTTTTTAAGTCCCTTAACATCACAGATTATGTGGTTAAAATTAACCATAGAAAATTGCTAGAAGCGGCAATTGATAGTATTAATGCGTCTTCTTTTTTTACCAAAATAACGATTATCATAGACAAGTTAGACAAAATTGGGAAAGAAGGTGTTAGCAAAGAGTTAATCGCTATTGGGTTAAATGACAATCAAATCACTGAATTATTCAATAGTTTAATTGAGAAACCTTTAAATACTGAAAGTTTAACCGATATAGAACAACATTTTAAAGGCAATCAAAAAGCTGAAATTGCGATTGATGAGTTACGTAAAATATTGAGATATGCTAACAACAATGAAATCAACATTCAGCTTGACCTAAGTTTAGCAAGGGGATTGGATTATTACACAGGCTGTATTTTTGAGGTAGTTCCCACTTCTATCAAAATGGGTAGTATAAGTGGTGGCGGAAGATATGACAACCTAACTGGTATGTTTGGGTTGAGCGGAATTTCAGGCGTTGGAATTTCATTTGGGATAGACAGAATTTATGACTTAATGGAAGAACTTAATCTTTTTGACGAAGTAAAGCAAAATTTTACTGACATAATCTTTTGTGCTATGGACGAATCTTCCTTTGAATATTGTTTACCTTTGGCAACCGAATTAAGAGCTCAAAACTTAAAAATTGAAGTTTATCCGCAAGTTACAAAACTTAAAAAATCATTAGATTATGCGAATAACAAGCAAATAAAATGGGCTGTAATTGTTGGTGAAAATGAACTAAAAGAGGGTAAAGTAATGTTGAAAAACTTAGAAACAGGTGATCAAAACTTAATCCTTAAATCAGATATAATCAAACACCTAAATTAAGTCAAGAAATTAATCAAACTTTTAGTCAAAAAAAGGGCTAAAATAATTGACGTAAATAATTATCTTTGCATCCCTTTTTTATATGTCAGAAATCAAAATCACATTACCAGATGGCACTATTAAAACAGTACCAAAAGGAACTGATGCTTATTCCATCGCTAAAAGTATTAGTGAAGGATTGGCAAGAGTTATTATTGCGGCGAAAGTAAATGGCAAAGTTGTTGAATTAAATCGTCCAATAACGGAAGACTCAACCTTAAGCTTATTAAAATGGGAAGACAAGGAAGGAAAATCTACCTTCTGGCATTCATCGGCGCATTTATTTGCTGAGGCACTAGAATCTTTATATCCAGGTGTAAAATTCGGTATTGGCCCTTCAATTGACAATGGTTTTTACTATGATGTTGATTTGGATGGTAAAAAACTAAGTGTAGAAGATTTAAATACTATTGAGAAAAAAATGCAAGAGTTGGCAAAAAAAGAAAACCAATTCAACAGAAAAGAAGTTAGTAAAGCCGAAGCCTTAGAATATTTTACTCAAAAAGGCGACCCATACAAACTCGAATTGATTAATGAATTAACAGATGGAGACATTACTTTTTATTCTCAAGGCGATTTTACTGATTTGTGTAAAGGTCCTCACATTCCCCATACAGGATTTATAAAAGCGATTAAGTTGTTGAACATTGCGGGCGCATACTGGCGAGGTGATGAAAAAAACAAACAACTAACCCGTGTTTATGGAATCACGTTTCCGAAAAAATCGGAGTTGGACGAATACTTATTAATGCTTGAGGAAGCCAAAAAGCGCGACCACAGGGTATTAGGAAAAGATTTAGAGATTTTTGCATTTGATGACGATGTTGGACCAGGATTGCCATTATGGTTACCTAAAGGTGCTGCAATCATTGAGAAATTGGAAGAGTTCGCCAAAAAGACAGAAAAAGAAGCGGGATATATGAGAGTAAAATCTCCACATATTGCCAAAGAAAGTATGTACTTAAAAAGCGGACACTTGCCTTATTATAAAGACAGCATGTTCCCACCTATGGAATTAGATGGTATTAATTACTACCTAAAAGCCATGAATTGCCCGCATCACCACAAAATATTTGCAGCAACACCGAAGTCTTACCGCGACTTACCTGTTAGATATGCCGAATATGGCACTTGTTACAGATACGAACAAACTGGTGAATTATTTGGATTGATGAGAGTGCGTTCATTACAAATGAATGATGCACATATTTATTGTACAAAAGCCCAATTTGAACAAGAGTTTAAGGCTGTAAACGATTTGTATGTTAAGTATTTCAAAGTGTTTGGTATTGATAAATATGTGATGCGCTTTAGTAAACATGATCCTAAAAAATTGGGGCAAAAATACATTGATGCACCAGAAATGTGGAAAGAGACCGAGGATATGGTTAGAAAAGTATTGCAGTCAGCCAATATTCCATACATAGAAGTTGAGGATGAAGCGGCATTTTATGGTCCAAAAATCGATATTCAAATATGGAGTGCTATAGGAAGAGAATTCACATTAGCGACCAATCAAGTTGATTTTGCACAAGCAGAAAGATTTGATTTATATTTCATTAACGAAAAAAGCGAAAAAGAGCGTCCTTTAATCCTTCACAGAGCGCCATTGAGTACTCACGAAAGATTTATTGGCTTCTTATTGGAGCATTATGCAGGTAAATTTCCTTTGTGGATGAGTCCAGAACAAGTCATATTACTACCTATAAGTGAAAAATATCAAGAATATTCAGAAAAAGTTTTAAATATTCTAAAAAAACACGATATTCGCGCCCTCATTGACGATAGGTCTGAAAAAACCGGAAAAAAAATAAGAGATGCAGAGTTGAAAAAACTCCCATTAATGTTGATTATTGGAGAGAAAGAACAAGGGGACAACACTGTAACTGTTAGAAAACAAGGTGGTGAAGATTTAGGAGCAATGACTGTTGAAGCATTTATCAATTACGTAAACGCTGAAATAGCACAACAATTGAATTAATTAATTTATATATAATTGGCACTACCAAAGAAAAAACCCAATAACAATAACAACAATCGTCCAAGAAGAGGGAGAAGAGAACCGTTACACAAAATTAACCAATTCATCAGCGCTCCTTTGGTTCGTGTGGTTGGAGAAAATGTGGAACCTACTGTTTTACCTATTTCCGAAGCTTTAGAATTAGCAAGACGATTAGAGTTAGACCTTGTTGAAATTTCCCCGAATATTGATCCTCCTGTTTGTAAAATTGTAGACTACAATAAATTTTTGTACGAACAAAAGAAAAAAATGAAGGAGCAAAAGTCCAATGCTATTAACAACGAGATTAAGGAAATACGTTTCGGCCCTAACACTGATGAACATGATGTTGATTTTAAATTAAAACACGCTACTAAATTTTTAGGAGAAGGCGCTAAAGTTAGAGCTTACGTGTTTTTCAAAGGTAGAACGATTGTATTTAAAGAAAGAGGCGAAGAACTATTAATGCGTTTTGCCAATAAATTAATTGATGACGGCGTTGCCAAACTTGAATCCCCACCCAAACAAGAAGGTAAGAAAATGATTATCTTACTAGTCCCTAATAAAAAGAAATAAAAAAATAAAAAA
>CAMBXL010000018.1 GCA_945871905.1 Chitinophaga pinensis | reverse complement strand
AAAAAAGGGCTACCAAATGGTAGCCCTTTTTAAGATTGATTTTAAATATTAATTACTGTAATACAACTCTTTTGTTTACAACTTGACCTTCAACAGTCAATTTGATGCTGTAAACGCCTTTAGCGTAGTCTGTCAAGTTGATTTCAAATTTACCACTTGCTTGTGTGTAAGTTTGGTTAATCACGTTTTGACCTAAGCTATTGTATACTTCAATTTTTGCATTTTGTGCTAAAGCACCTTTCAAGTCGATAGTTACTAAACCATTACTTGGGTTAGGATATACATCAACACTTTCTTGAATATTAGCTACGTCTAAACCAACTGTGTTGTTTACACATTTAGGCCAGTAAGTGTAGTTTACCATTCTAGTGAATTCACCTGAAGTATTGTTACTTGGGTCAGTTACTCTGTAAGTGATAGTGTATAAACCTTCTTCGAATTTGTTAACGTTTTGGTTAACAATTTCAACTAATGGTAACAAATCAGATGGGCTGTAGTAGTTGTCAGATGTAGAGATACCCCACATTGGCCAAATATCTTCACCAACACAACCCGTAATGATTGGACCCCAAATTCTTGGCGCTTTAGTATCAATTACTTGAACTGTACGTGTTTTTCTAGTTGTGTTACCTGATCCGTCTACTGCTTCGAATACTTCAGTGTATGTTCCTAATACGTTAGGATTAACATTACCAGATATTCTAACTAAACTTACTTGACCTGCAGGATAGTAGTTATCAGATGCAGATGGTTCAATTGAAGCGTAAGCTGTTCTTACTTCATGTTTTATAACATTGAATGTATTCAAATCGATTGTTGGTGGGATAAAGTCATCTACTCTGTAGTTTCTTACTACTGGAGTTGCATTGTTACCTTCATCATCAACAGCATTGTAAGTTACAGGGTAAGTTGCTCTCACTAATGTATTTACTTGACCATTGAATCCCCAATCTTTAGTTAAAGTTGGATTTAAATCATAAGCATCTTCAACATCAGTTTGGTCAATCCAAACAGAGTTGATTTGAATTTGCTCTTCACCTAATGGTAAAATAGTTGGTGCTTTTGTATCTTCAACACATACATTTCTTGTTAAAGTTACATTGTTACCTGCAACGTCTTGAACGTAGTATGTTAAAGTATAAGTTCCAACTTTACGTGTATCAACTGAACCGTTTACTACAATAGAAGATGTTAAGTTGAATGGTGATTTGTTATCTGTTGCTGTTGCACCTGGATCTGTGTAAGGAGCATTGTCTCTTCTAGCTTGGATACAACCTGTAGAACCTGGGTTCAAAGTTAATCTTGGGTTAGTCATGTCATTAACAACAATAATCGTTCTTACTTTTGGTTGTGCTCTGTTACCTGACAAGTCAGTTACATTGTACTCGTAAGTGTAGATACCTGTTACAGCGATGTCTAAGTCATTAGTTGTAACCATTCTGCTAGTGATATTTCCTTCAGATGGGTCAGTTGCTACTGCTCCTGCATCTGTGTAGCTTGAACCTACTTCAATTCTTACTGTATCGCTACCGTTTAAAGTAATAACTGGAGGCATGTTGTCATTTGCTAATACTAA
Organism: Chitinophaga pinensis; assembly: GCA_945871905.1. Classification (GTDB taxonomy): domain Bacteria; phylum Bacteroidota; class Bacteroidia; order NS11-12g; family UBA955; genus JABMMZ01. The sequence continues at coordinate 31,208 of CAMBXL010000018.1, read as the reverse complement.
TGCATAATCTTCTACCTCACCTGCTGTCAATGGACCACAAGCTGTAGTGTTTTGAGTATTATAGTTTGTAGCTACTCTTAAACGAGTAACACCTTCAAATGATTGGCTTAAAGCTGGAACTGTAAAGGTAGTTGTGTAAACTTTATCATAGTTGCTAGCTTGGAAGAAAATTTGTTCTCCTGCATCATCAAAATCTCCATCAATGTTCCAGTCAATCCAACCTTTTCTGTTTGCTGGGTCAACGTTGTTTACTCTTGACATTTCTAATGAATATGTTTTACCAAAAGTTAAATTTGCTTGTTTTTCTGAAGTGTAGTCACTGTAAGCAACATCACCTGAGGTACTGAAGTTATTGATTAATTCAATGCTACCATCTTTTACTTTTACGTTGTTGATTCCTACGTCAGCACTTAAGATTAAAGAAGCTGGTGTGCAATATTCTAAAGCACAGATAAATTTGTTTTTAACAACTGTTTTTTCTGTTGCAGTACGGTTATTGCTGTTCCAAGCTTTTAATGTTAAAGTATAACAACCTGAAGATGTGAAACGAATGTTTGGTTTTGGAATTGAATCACCTGGAGTGTTTGTATAGTAGATAAAGCCAACACCTGATGAACCTGATCCGCCTGTTGGAGCGTTTAATAAGGTATAAGTAGTTGGGAAAATAGTCCACTCAAAACGGTTAGCATTATCACTGATTGGGCTTAACACAACTCTGTCTTTTCCTACTGTAGGACGACGGGTTGATGCTGTCATATCCAATTGTGTTTGTACTTGTGGTGTTACCACACTGATGGTTTTACAAGTTTTGTCTGTTCCTACACATGATTTAATCGTTAAACATACTTCGTAGTTATCGTCTGTAAAGAATGTGTAATCTAAATCTTTTTTGTTGAAGTTAGTTGGTTGAACACCATCGATAGTCCATTCCCAAGTTGGAACACCCACTACATTTGGAGTAGCGTTTGTAAATCTAACTGGAGTACCAGTGTAACTTGGAGTTGTTGTTGGGCTGAAATCTGGTTTTGAAACCGTAGCAGTACCTAACTGTGAAGTATAGAAACCTGCAAAACCTGAGTCAACACCAGCTCCATCTGATTCAAATAAAATATACATACTTCCACTTGTAGCTCTTACGCTTTGTGGTGCACGTGAAGAACTGCTCCATGTAGCAAGTAATGTTGTTCCAGGACCACCTGGTGTTTTACCGTCCCAAACTCTCAATTTATCATTCGCATCTTTCAATTTCAATTGAGTCATGGTTAAATCGATACGTTGTGCATTACATGGCGTAATTTGTAAGAATGAACGAGTTCCTAAACCTTGGTTGTTACCATAGTTTAAGTTTGGTCCACCATTGTCAAAAATAGTTCCACTTGGACTACCAACAACGTTGTCTAAGTTTGGTCCGTAAGTTCCAAATCCTAAGTTGTATTGAGTAGGTAATGTTACTGTGATGTATTTAACTTTTCTTGTAGGTGCTGAATTGCCAATGTCATTTCTTGCTGTTAATACGATAGTGTATACTCCTGGTACATCAAATGCAAACTCAGGATTTTGTGCAAATTCATTAGCACCTGTTCCCCAAGGATCAGAATATAAATCTCCATCCGCTAAGTTTGGATAGTAGTCAGAAGTTGCGTATGTTGTAGAATCATAAACATCCCAAGTCCATTCGTATGGTCCGTTTTCTGATAAATCAAATATTTTAACTGATTCATATTGTTCGATTGTAGTACGTTCTGCAACGAAATCAATAATTGGAGTAGCTGTTGGTGCTTTTAATGTTAAACATTTTACGATACTATCTCTACCTAAGCAGTTAGTGCTTCTTAATTTAACACATTTAGTACCTGGAGTAGTCCAAGTACCTGTTGCACCTGAAGTGGTTCTGTAGTTTGGAGTAACACCACGTTGTTCAAATGAACCATCGTTATTAACGTCCCAAGCATGTTCAGTGTATCCAGTTTGATTGTTATTTATAAAAGTAACAACTGTTTTTACCCAAGCATCTGTTGGTGTGCTAAAATTGGCATTAATACTTGAAGGTAATACTAAGTTGATGCTGTAATCATCAGTTTCACCGTAGTAGTTTTGATAATTGTTACAAGATCCTGTTTGACAACCTTTAGCTAAAGTAAATGCTCCATACCAGTTCATGTCAGATCTTAATCTCATTCTTGTAGAACCTGGAGTGATGTTACAAGGAATAGTGAAGGTGTATCTTGAAAGTGAACCTGGTGTTAAAGCTGTAGTACCAGAAGCTGACCAACTAGCTGTTGAAAACATTTCACCTGCATCAATAAAATCTTTGTCATTATTTAAGTCAATGTATAAACCAAAATTGGCAGTGTAAGTTCCGCCATAAGTTGTAGAGGTTGAAAACTCAATAGTATAGGTGTTACCTGCTACTAAATCGATTGCTCTAGAAGTTGGGTTTATTAGAGACCAACCTGAACCACAAGAACCAGCTGTTGACTTGTATCCATCAGCAGGCTTATTGTATACAACTGTATTTCCTACAGAAATACGAGTTTGTTCAATCGCTGCATAGTAATACCCTCCTGACGACATGTACAAGGAACCTGGATTGTTGGCCTCGCACCAAGGCGATTGCGCGTTAAGTGATGAAGAAAAACCTAGCGCAGCCATGAAGGCAAACATCAGAATTTTCTTGTTAAATTGAGTAATTAATTTTTTCATATATCTATTATTATTTAAAATCTTTAGGGTTCAAATATATATATTATATTATTGAAAGCAAAAAAAAATGGAAATTGTCTGTTTTTTTGACAAAATAATGACACAACCATTGAGAATACTTACTTTGCGAGCTTTATGTTAAAATAAATAAACGACATAAAATGATCAAAAAATGTATTAATTAGGTAGTGTTTGTTTTTAAAATTTGAGATGAAAAAAATTCAAATAAATGACTGAATGCAGATGGTTAAAAAAACGCAATTCTAATAATGAGGAGATTATTTATTGATGGTTAAAATTTGTCCAAGAATCAAACTATTGGTCTGTAATTTATTCCATTTTTTTATATCTTCAACAGTAACACCATATTTTCTTGATATTGCAAACAATGTTTCCCCTTGAACGACGGTATGTTTGATTTGTTTTTCTGTTACCTCGGGTAAGATTGAATTATTCGATTTTACAATCGATAATTTTTGTCCAACATACAACTGTTCACTTTTTAAATGGTTATTGGTTTTTAATTCTTCTATTGAGATTTTGTACTTAACAGAAATACTGTACAATGTTTCTCCCGTTGCTACAACATGTATGATTGTTCCATTTTCCTGATTTTGATTATTTGCAATCTTGTTATCCTGGGTTTTGTTCTCTTTATTGAATTCAGTGTTTTGCCTTTTTATTGTATCAGGGGTATCTTCTGCTTTTTCTCTCAACTCTAAAACACTTCCTGGTTTTGGCTCTGTACCCATCTCCATTTTGTTTTTCTTATACAAAACATTCAATTTAATGGCATATTTTTGAGATATTAACCACATATTGTCTCCCAATACAACAGTATGGTTTTCTACTGAAGCCTTTCTTTTTTTAGGTCTCAAATATATAACATCTCCGGGCACAATTTGATGGTTTTTTAAATCATTGTATTTGATGATTTTTTTCTCTGTTTTGTCTAAATCTACCGCTATTTTTTCTATGGATTGATTGTGCTGAACAACAGTATAAGGAACTTTATTGTCTACAACCTCTATGTTGGCAGGCATTTGATGATTATATGGATTGTAACCATTTAATACCAATGAATCGTATTGTGCTAATTTGTTTCTTTCTATACTTCCAATAAGCAAATCGGCATATTTCATATTTGTAGCATACCCTGCTGATAACAAACCACTGGCCCAGGCTTTATAGTCGGATATTGACAACATAAAAAGAGCCGCATATCTTTTGTTATTTTTCAGAAATATAGAATGGTCTCTGTATGATTCTTTTGGATTAGTGTAACATCTGAAACATTCTTGTAAGGCATCGTCATCTTCTAAAATGGTGCAACCTGTCCATTCTTTTTTACACTTGATGCCAAAATGATTGTTTCCTTGCTTTGCCAAGCGACTATTTCCCGATCCACTCTCCAAAATTCCTTGTGCTAATGTAATACTTGCCGGAATTTTATGTTCTATCATTTCTATCATAGCAATGTTTTTAAATGAATCAATATATTGCTTCACTGTCATTGTTTGCGCATAGATACCACAGTTGGTAAGTATCACAAAAAGAGAGAATATGAACCTACTTTTTTTCATGTAATGATGTTTACAATAACAAAAATATATGGATATAAAAAAATATGTGCTTATTTTTGTCAACATATATTCTATAAATAATGAAACGTATCATTGTCGGATTAAGTATACTAGTCCTGTTTATTAATCAAATTGTATCCGCACAAAATGAACCTAAACCGCCAGTTTTTAAGTTTTCTTTTAGCAATAATTCGCCTAAAACAGGGGATGTTATAGAACTTATTATTAAATGTGAGATTCCGGAGGGTTTGCATATGTATAGTACCAATAGCAAATGCGACATTGGGCCAATTCCTTTCAGTGCTATTTTTAAAGAAAATAAGTCATTTTGTCTTCAAGGTGGCCTGAAAAGTGTGGGTGATAAAGTAAAAATGGATGACGTTTTTAACTGTGAAGTGGGTGAGTTTGTAAAAAAAGCTGAATTCAGACAAAAAATAAGAGTACTCTCCAATGATGTTAAAGTTGCCCTTAATGTTGAAGGGCAGTGGTGTACCGAAACGGCTTGTTTTAATTTTGGTTCTCTTATTCCTATTTCTTTGACGGGCCAATTAAAAGCAACAGGAAATACTGTTTCGTGCGACAACAAAACCACAGAAACTTCACCTACTCCCTTAGTACCCGAGGAAATTCCTGCCATTGATTCAACCACTAAAAAAGATACTATAAAATCACCAGTTGTTCCAAATAAGTCAGGTGCATCCTACCGATTAACACCTGAAAACAGTTCACAACCCTGTCTTAATAAAACCTTTAATGGCTTGTCTTCTGAAACACAAAATGAAAATAACTGGGGACTTTTTGTAATTGCCTTCCTTTCTGGTTTAGCTGGTTTGTTAACCCCATGCGTGTTTCCAATGATTCCAATGACCATTTCATTTTTTATGAAGGACAACAAAAGCAAAAACAAAACCATTATCAATGGCTTGTTTTTTGGCATTTCTATCATCTTAATTTACGTGTTGTTGGGCAGCGTCGTTTCTGCACTTTTAGGACCAGATGCTGGTAATTTTTTGTCAACCCATTGGGTGCCTAATATTATTTTCTTTACTGTGTTTATGGTATTTGCTTTTTCGTTTTTCGGTGCATTCGAAATCATGCTACCTTCATGGTTGTCGAATAAGGTTGACCGTGAGGCCGATAAAGGAGGTTTTTATGGCATCTTTTTTATGGCACTTACCTTAGCAATAGTCTCTTTTTCATGCACAGGCCCCATTGTAGGAAATGTAATTGTAGAAAGTGCTAAAGGCGGATCCCCTGTTCGTCCTATTGTTGCTATGTTTGGTTTCGGATTGGCCTTTGCTTTGCCGTTTACCATCTTTGCAATTTTTCCTCATTTATTAAAAAGTTTACCTAAAAGCGGTGGATGGTTAAATTCTGTTAAAGTAGTTTTTGGTTTTTTGGAATTGGCATTGGCGCTCAAATTTTTAAGTATAATCGACCAAACGTATCATTGGCATTTGTTGGATAGAGAGGTTTATTTGAGTTTATGGATTATTATTTTTGGATTAATGGGTGTTTACTTGTTGGGTAAAATAAAATTTGCTCATGACAGTGAATTAAAATTCTTGGGAGTACCTCGATTGTTGTTTACTGTTTTAACTTTCTCTTTTGTAATGTATATGATTCCTGGTTTGTGGGGCGCACCTCTTAAAGCTTTAGCAGGGTATTTGCCTCCTATGAGTACCCAAGATTTTGATATTAATCGTTCGTTAAGAGAAGTCAATGGCATTAAGGGAAACATGTGTTCAAAACCAAGTTATGCCAACGAATTACATATTCCTCACGGGCTCAATGCCTACTTTGATTATGAAGAAGCAGTGGCTTGTTCTAAAGAACTTAAAAAACCTTTGTTCATCGATTTTACAGGACATGGTTGTGTTAATTGCAGAAAGATGGAAGAATTGGTTTGGAGCGACCCTAGAGTCCTTAAACTATTAAATGAAGACTATGTAATAGCTTCCCTTTTTGTAGATGACAAAAAAATTAAGCTGCCAGAATCTGACTATTTTATCGGCAAGTTCAGTCAACAAAAAATCACTACTTTGGGTAAGAAAAATGCTGAAATACAAATTTGTTATTTCAATTCTTCTTCACAACCTATGTATTGCTTGTTAGATAACAACGAAGAGTTACTTAGAAAGCCTGAAGGCAGTGAAATTAACAAGAAACAATTTGATACCGAAGAGTTCTTAAAGTTTTTAGAGGAAGGTGTTAAGGAGTTTAAAAAAAGAAATAAATAAACGATGGAAAATATCAAATCTCATTTTAATGAAGCACAAACTATACTTCAGCAGTTTATAAGCAATGAGGCCAATTTTGTCGCTCTAGAAAAAGCTGCGCAGTTAATGGTTGAGTCCATTCAGTCTGGCGGAAAAATATTGAGTTGTGGAAATGGCGGTAGTTTATGCGATGCCATGCATTTTGCCGAAGAGCTTTCTGGCAGATACCGTGAGAATAGAAAAGCATTGCCTGCCATTTCTATTTCTGATGTTAGTCACATGTCATGCGTTGGAAATGATTATGGATACGAGTTTGTTTTTTCAAGATATGTAGAAGCACTGGGAAATAGCAATGACGTATTATTAGCGATTAGCACTAGCGGTCAGTCTGTTAATGTGATTAATGCTATTAATGCAGCAAAAGCCAAAGGGATGAAAGTGGTGGGATTGACTGGAAAAGATGGTGGTAAAATAGCACCTTTGTGTGATGTGGAAATAAGAGCACCTTATTCCAAATATGCAGACAGGGCTCAAGAGATTCATATCAAATGTATTCATAGTTTGATTGATTACATTGAGCAATCTGTTGCTTAACTTTTTTAATTTTTTGTTTATTTTATAATTGATAATAGTATGTTTGTTAAAACCTTTGGTTCAGCTGTATATGGCGTAAATGCCTATACCATTACTGTAGAAGTAAATGTGAGTGGCGATGGTGCTTTTTATGCACTTGTTGGATTGCCTGATAATGCCGTAAAGGAAAGTTCGCTTAGAATAGAAACGGCCTTTAAAAACACCGAATTGTCGTGGCCACGGAAGAAAATCGTAGTCAATATGGCGCCTGCTGATATTAAAAAAGAAGGCAGTGCTTATGACTTAACAATAGCCACAGGCATATTAGCAGCGAGTGAACAAATTGTATCACCCGAACAGTTAACCCAATACATTATAATGGGTGAGGTGTCTTTGGATGGAAGTATTTTGCCAATTAAAGGGGCTTTACCTATCGCTATTCAAGCGCAAAAGGAAGGTTTTAAAGGATTTATTTTGCCAATTCAAAATGCTAAAGAGGCGGCAATTGTTAAAGGTTTGGAGGTATATGGAGTAGAAAAATTAACCGATGTGGTTGATTTTTTTAATGGCACTCAACAGTTGAACTTAGTAACCGCCGACCCACGAAGTGATTTTGCCGACCGCGTGAATGATTTTGACGTAGATTTTGCCGACGTACAAGGTCAAGAAAATATCAAAAGAGCCATGGAAATAGCGGCGGCAGGGGGTCATAATATCATATTGATAGGACCTCCCGGAGCAGGTAAAACAATGTTGGCCAAGCGATTGCCTACTATATTGCCTCCCATGACCCTACAAGAAGCTTTGGAAACTACCAAAATTCATTCTGTAGCAGGTAAGTTGGGCGACAATGCCAGTTTGGTTGCTCACAGACCATTTCGTTCTCCGCACCATACCATTAGCGATGTGGCGCTTGTAGGGGGAGGAAATACACCACAACCAGGCGAAATTTCCTTGGCACACAACGGGGTGTTGTTTTTGGATGAATTACCCGAATTTAAAAGAACTGTTTTGGAGGTGATGCGTCAACCCCTTGAAGACAGAAAAGTAAACATATCAAGGGCGAGGTTTTCGGTCGACTATCCTGCTAGTTTTATGTTAGTAGCAAGTATGAATCCTTGTCCATGTGGCTATTATAATCATCCCGAAAAAGACTGTGTTTGCGGACCGGGAATAGTTCAAAGGTATTTAAGTAAAATAAGTGGCCCTCTTTTGGATAGAATTGACATTCACATTGAGGTTACACCTGTAAGTTTTGAAGAATTATCGAGCAGAAAACGCAACAATGAAAGCAGTCAATTGGTTAGAGAGCGTGTACAGAAAGCGAGAGACATTCAATCTTTAAGGTATGAAGAAAAATCAATAGGCGTGTATTGCAATGCTCAAATGCCGAGTAATCAAATTAAGGATTTGTGTCCAATAAGTGAAGCAGGCACTCAATTATTAAAAACGGCAATGCAAAGGTTAAATTTGAGTGCAAGGGCTTACGACAGAATTTTGAAAGTGAGCAGAACGATTGCTGATTTGGAACAATCAGAGGAAATAAAGATTGAACATTTAGCCGAAGCCATTCAATACCGTAGCTTGGACAGGGAAAATTGGGCAGGGTAGTTATAGGTTTTCACCTTGCAGCGTGATTGTTTATTTGTTTGTCACCCTGTGAGCGTGTCCGCCTATGGAGGATGGACGCCTTTGGCGGCTGTATCGAAGGGTGTTTAATGGGTTGAAATGGTTGAAGGGTTTCACGCCGTTCATCGTGATTGTTTAATTGTGACCCACTAGGCTGAGCCTAGTCACGTGAGGTGGGCTTTCGAAGGGTGTCACCCACTAGGCCTAGCCTTGTCACGTGTGCGAGTTTACCCTGAACGGAGTCGGAGGGAAGTAAAAAGGAAGTAAAAAGGAAGTAAAGGGAAGTAGTTATTCGTCATCCTGAATTAAGTTAAGGATAGGTCTAAGGGAAATTTTATCCCATAAACAAAAAAACCCAACCTAAATGGTTGGGTTTTTTTATTAATAAAGTTAAGTTATTATGACTTTATGTATTTTCCATTATTTACAATACGGCCATCGAGGATAAGATTAAAGAAGTAAACACCCGTTGGAAATTTACTTACATCAAAACTATAAGTGTAAACTCCTGATGGCTGAAAACCTATTCTTTCAGTTCCAATAGTTTTACCATTAACATCAAAAATTGCAATTTCAGTTACACCGCTTTTGTTTATGGCATAATTAATATTCAATACATTAAATGCAGGTATTGGGTAGGCTCCAATTATAATTGCTTCAATGCTATTAAGTTCTTTAACTCCTGTTGCTTTGGACTGAGGTTTAGTTGGTGCTTGACCATCTTGTTTAGATTTTCCAATAGATGCAAATGAACTTAAACGTGTTATTCTATTGCTATTGTTTGCTGTAACTACACCTCTTCCAAACTTTTCTTTATTTGAAGATATTCTCAATGTATCTACATAAAAATAATCAGCTTGTGCAGAATCATCTTTTAAATCTAAGATAAAATAACCATGACGGTCAAGGTCTACATATTTTAAATGCGGATTATAAACCACTGATCCAAATGGAGGACCTACAGGAACTGGATTATTAATCAAATACTCAAACTGCGCTGTAGTTGCTTTTCCTATTGCTTCGTCAAAGTTTGCAGAAGTGATACTTGGTGTCGCAAATTCAACTCCCACTGATCCATTGCCATTAGTAGGATTATAAGTTGAGGATGGTGTAGGCAAATTTGCTGTTGCAGCATTGGGATAATTAGCTGGTTTTTTAGTTAAGTCAAAACTCCAACTAGCATGCGAATCTCCTGTTAGAAAAATTGTGTTTTTAATGTTTCTATTTTTGATAGTATCCATTATTGAGTTTCGCTCAGTTGGATATGAATCCCAATTGTCAACAAATAAATTCTCTACGGCACGGATCGCGTTGATATCAGTAATTGCTGGCTGACCTTGAGAATTAACCGCACCAAATCCTACGTTCATATCACTGAATAATACTTGATTGCCGATCACTTTCCATTTTGCTGTAGAAGTTTTGAGGTTGTTGATAAACCAATTGTATTGAGTTTTACCCAACATTGTTCTAGCAGGTATGTCTATATCATCAAAATTTGTTGGTGGTTTAACTCTTCCTTCTAATCGTGTATCAAGCATAATTAAATCAAGCATTGAACCATATGAAATTTTTCTGTAAATACTATTACTACTTTCTTCTCTTATTGGCATCCATTCAAAATACACCCTTTTTGAAATTTCTTTTCTTGTTTGCCAATCACCTTCATTTGATTGATGATTTTCTGCTCCATCTTTATACGAATCGTTTGTAGACTCATGGTCATCCCATATAGAAATGAATGTTTGTTGTTGATGCGCATAACGCAAATCTTGATCTAAACGATAAACAGAATACCTAGTACGATAATCGTCTAATGTTACAATTTCTTTTGCTGGCTCAACAAATCGACCTGTCAAAGAATCTCCGTAACCTTTTGGCTGATATTCATAAATATAATCTCCTAGATGTATCACAGCATCAATGTCATTACGTTGACCTATTTTCTTAAATCCATTAAAAAAACCTGCTTCATAATTATTACAAGATACAACCGCAAAACGCAAATGGTTAGCATTGTTTGATGCAGTGCGCATTCTTCCTGTTAACGAATAAGTTCCTTGATAGCTAAAAGCGTAATAGTACGTGGTACCTGGCTGAAGACCTGTAACATCTACCTTTACTGTATAATCTATACTTGAATAGGTCGTAAATATACCCGACTTAACAACCGACTTAAACAATGAGTCTGTAGCAACCTGCCAATTCACGTTTTTAAGAGCGGAAACACCTGAATCAGGTGTAATACGTGTCCATATTATTACTCTGTCTGTAAGTGGATCACCTGAAGCAACACCGTGGTAAAATGGTTTTAATTCTGGATTAAAAACCATTTTTTCTGATTGACCAAGATTTCTGTTGTAATCAATGATTTTTGATTGTGCTGTTAGTTTTCCTGTAACAAGTAACAGGAACACCATAAGGTGTATTTTTAAAAAATTTTTCATCTCAACAACATTAAAATTGATACATTATCGAGCGGTTAATGAATTAATATTTTACAATTATTATAAGTTTAAATTCATGATCAAATCGCTTATCAATTTAATACCTATTTTTAAAATAAATTATCTCACTGAAATGATTCAATCGTTGAGATATGAAGAAAAATCAATAGGCGTGTATTGCAATGCTCAAATGCCTAGCAATCAAATTAAGGATTTGTGTCCCATAAGTGAAGCAGGCACTCAATTATTAAAAACGGCAATGCAAAGGTTAAATTTGAGTGCAAGGGCTTACGACAGAATTTTGAAAGTGAGCAGAACGATTGCCGATTTGGAAAAATCTGAAGAGATAAAGATTGAACATTTAGCCGAAGCCAATTCAATAGCGTAGCTTGGAAAGGGAAAATTGGGCAGGGTAGTTATTGGTTCATACCTTGCAGCGTGATTGTTGAATTGTTTAATGGGTTTAAATGGTTTAATTGTCACCCTGAGGCTCTCGAAGGGTGTCACCCACTAGGCTGAGCCTAGTCACGTGAGGGGGGCTCTCGAAGGGGGTTTCCGGAAGTATCAAATAAATTAAACTGTAAACTTAATTTAGGACTTGTCTCATATCTTTGCCCCTAAATCCTAACCCAATGTCACCCTGAGAGCTTGTACTGAGCTTGTCGAAGTGCTCTCGAAGGGCCTCAACCCTCCCTCCCATGATTATTCAAAAAATAGAAGCCGAAGAAAGCGATTATCTTTACATAGACACTTCGCAAATACAAAATGCAGGATCAGGGTTGTTTACTGCTATTAAGCTCTTTAAAGAAGAACAAATTGCGGTATTTGAGGGTGAATTACTGAGTGATGATGAAGCAGAGAAATGGGCTTTGCTCAAGGAAGACCACTATTTTATCAGTTTACTCAATGGCAAAACCATGGATTCCAAACACACTGACTGTTTTGCCAAATATGCCAATGACGCCACAGGAACCCAAACGGCCTTCAAAAACAACTGCATTATCACCTTAAACGACGAACAACAGGTTTGTTTGGTGGCCACTAAAACCATTAAAGCTGGTGAAGAAATTTTTTGCAGCTACGGTAAGGATTATTGGGAAAAACATGGGGGGGAGGAAAAATTATATTAATAATTTTTTTGAGTTAATATTAATTACTATTTTCGTGTTAAATGAAAATAAAAGTTGGTCAAAAAATAAATTTTGGGATTCCATATTTTGAAAACAAACTAAAATATGAAGGAGAAATTGTTGGGTTTAAAAATTCAAATATTGTTGTTAGATATCAAACATCAATAAATTTAATAACTTATCAAAAACAAACAGAGATCCCTTTCTCTTTCATCATCAATACTCTTTCTTAGTTGGAATAACTCCCCTTACTCCTCCACGGGGAATTTCGACATCGCCATTATATCTTGGAATTAAGTGAATATGGACATGAGGCACTGTTTGACCTGCCGTTTCATTGATATTTATTCCTACGTTAAAACCATCAGGATTAAACTTTTCTTGAATTATTTTCTGAACTGAATTTAATACAAACCAACAAGCACTTTGCTCTTTAAAACTTAATTGAAAATAATTGGAAACGTGCTTTTTAGGAATTATTAATACATGCCCATTGCTTACTGGAAATTTGTCGTAAATAGCGTAAACAGATGCCGATTCTAATATAATTTCTCTATCTTTATCTGGATTACAAAAGGGACAATCGCTGGATAAATTTAACTCTGACTGATTAATGTGTTTGTACTCATAAATTTCGCTATACTCGTTCAATAATATGCTTTTATACGGCAAAACTACATTACACTGATAGGTTTGTTTCTGATGGATTTTATGTGTTCTAAAGCCTTCAAACTTCACATCTCTTCTTACTGCAAAATAGGCAATGCCTGCTGGATTTAGTAATTGAGAAACTTTAAGTAATACCTCCGTTTGTTCTTCTTTCTGTAAAACATTAAGTACATACAAGCAGATAATAGTGTCAAACTTTTCATTGGGTAATTGAGGAAAATAAAATTTATCATACCCAACTACATCAACCCCTTTTTCCTTTAAAATATTAACATCAGAACCCAATCCACAACCAAAATCCAAGACTTTCCCTTTGAGCAAATTATTTTTTAATAAATGCCTAGCTGGAAAAGAGATTGAGTCTCTCTCCTTTGCGGTTAAATGGCTATATATGTTGTTCTGCTCATTCATCTTTCATGTATGAAAATCCATTGTTTGATGCAATAATAATCAATGGTTGAATTGTTTCTTTGAATCTTTCTTTATTGAAGGTATCCAAACTTGAGAAAATGGTTAAATATTCTTCCATATATTTACTATAAGGATTTATGTTTTTATTAATATAAAAGGCTTTTTCTTGCAATTGATAAAACTTATCAAAATACTGTTCTTTGTTTGGTAGTTTATCACTTTTTTTATTGTTAAACTCTTTATCTACAGGAGCTAAATTCCAAATTAAATCATGTGAAATAAAAGCATATGGTACATAATGATCTATGTCAAAATTATTATTTTCAATTGATAAAGATTTACCAGAAAATATACAATCAATACTCCCTTCATTATCAAATACATTTTTCCAAAATTCATTTCTTTGTTTTGTTAATGAATTTCTTAATGCTGGTTTAATTATTTTATTGGGTATATCTGGTACATTTGGATTTTTAGATTGCAAGAATATAGAAAGATTCCAGTAACAAAAATCTTTTATAATCTTAGCATTTTCAGTCAAATAAACTATCCATTGTGGGTTAATTATAATTTGATCTTTATACAATGCATATAGACAATTATTTTCAAATTTTTGAGACCTTGTATATATTTCAGTTTTGCTAGATTGAATAAACCAAGGACTTAAAAACCAATGAGGAACATTGTTATCAAAATGATTTAAAGTCTTTAATGTTAAATCGTTGCTAGAATTTGATATTTTTTTATTTAAAAAGTTTTTACTTTCGTTTTTATTTAACTCTTCTAATATTTTTATTTTTGAAATAGCCTCTTGAATTAAATCTTGCTTACCAAATGACAATTTAAAATAGTTAACTGTATACCATGCACTTGAAACCATTTTTGAAAATAATTCAATTTTATTGATTTCAACTTTTCCCTCTTCAACAGACTCAATTATTGCCAATAACCAATAAAATTTATAGGTTGCAACTGTACTTTTAAAGCACGCTGCAAGTATATTTGTATTTAGTTTATTGTTAATTGGTAGTGTCATATTTTACCCCCAATAATGGAAAAAGACAATGCCTACGATGAGTAAAATATTGAGGAGCTCCTTTAGGAAATTGAATCGACTGTTGGTGAAGTAATAGGAAAAATAAAAGGCCAAAGGAAATGCTACAAATGAGAATTCTTGCTTAGGATTTTGTTTGCCTGTAGTCATTAATACCACACACATGACTATCGTTAATACCATCAACTGTATGGCGCGCCGCTGCTTAATGGTGTTTCTGAAATAGTTTTTGTTCATCCTCAATATCGCCAAAACAAAAATGAATCCCAAAAATGGTAACATGGATTTTAAGGCCCAAAACTGATTATTGAAACTACCGTAATCGGGAAAGAAAATGTAAAAAGGCAAAAAATTACCATTCAATAAATAATTCAACATAGTGCCAATGTACAAAGGCATTAAAAAGCCCACAAAGGCCGAAATATGTTCCCTGAAATTAAAAGGTCTAAAGACATTGATTCCCAATAGCACTATCACAAAAAATGCCATGTAAGTGGTGTTCAATAAAGCACTTAATCCTGCCAAAAAAGAGGCCGAAAACAAGGAGAAATAAGGCGAATCGGAATGGTATAAATTCAAAATAGAACCCAATGAAACAATCATTAACAAGTTAACAAACAACACCGGACCGGCATAAAACTGATCCACAAACACCGAATTCAATACTATGTAAAAATACGCGGGCAAATAGGAGGTAACAATGACCAATCCATGTTTATTGCAAATGCGGTTAAACACCAAAGCAGCAATGATGACCAAAAACGTGGAAACAAAAAAACCAAGCTGCGGATAATAGTTAATATAGTTAAATATTTGCTGTATATAATTCAATGCCAGTGGCGCATTGGTATTAACATAGGGCGTAACAAAACCTGCACTTCTGAGTCCAAAGGCAAATACTATTAGAAAAAAAATAGTTTGGTTGTAGTTATTTGAAAATAAACGTATCAATAAATGAGTTTAATATAGGTGAAATCTCTGTTTTGATTGACCGGAATAACGATGCTATTAGCATTCACTTGCCGACTTTCTGCCGGAATAATGAGGGCATAATATTGGTCGTTATTCAGTATTATTTTTTTAGTCATTCTGCCATTTTCGTTATAACTGATTTGTACAATGTCTGCATTGGCGCTGATGCGGTCGTTGTATAAAATATTAAACTCATCGTCATTCACCATGGTGATTATTCCGTTGTAAAAACCACCGTCGTTGATAGAGGATTGGGTTTTGTTTACCACATCGGTCCATTGCGGTTCGAAAACACTGTCTAAACTGAGTATCAAAACTTCGTCGTTGTTAAATATTTTGGCATAACTGCTTTGTGGTACGCCATTGATATAAAAAATATCACTTTGTGTGGTTACAAAAGCACGTTCACTTATCATCACTAATCCCCCATTGGCTTTGGGAATAATTTTTTTGATGTCAAATTTATTCAAATTCTCGCCTTTCGACTCACTTTTTACCCCTATTATTTGAGCGACTATACTCCGTTCTATTTGCTTAAAAACAATGTGTTCGGGTTTTAATGTGGTAGGAAGCATTGAAATAACAAAGTAACCCAAGTTTTCATCCTCATAATTTTCACCATAAAAACCACAGGCTTGTACCTTATTTGTTTGGTAATTGTACACCAATTGGTAATTGCTTAAATAGGTTTTTTCGTTATTGATAAGTTGCGATTGGAAGTTGAGCGAATGGGGATTAAAGGCCATGACATAATGGAAAAAATCGGAGGCATTTTTACTTTTAAACTTTTGCGACTGCGATATCAAAAAGAACAATTGTCCACTGTTGTCAATACAACCGTCACCAATATACATTTCATCAAAAGCGTATGGCAAAATATAACGACCTTGCACCTGTATTTCTTGATTTTTAACCAAATGGTATTGGAGAATAGATTGGTTAGCAGAATCGGAAACAGAGGCAATCATGTATAAGGTTTTGTCTGTATTGTAGTATATTTTGTAAAGCGGCGTAAAGGCATTAATACCTGTTTGATGGATGTCTATTTTTTTGATTTCATTCAAACTAGAATCGACAAAATGCATGGACAAACGCTTGACATTGTTTTTGTCAAAATTTTTAACAAAAAACACAAAACCATCATTGTTTACAATGATTTTTTCGAGTTGTGCATTGTTAATTTTGTACATTTTATTGCGCAACAAATTCATTTTCTTGTCGAAATGTTCCACTATAAAATACTTTTTGAACGAACTGTTTTTGTGTTTGAGCACATAAACACCGTGTTGATTTTGACCAATAACTTTGGTAAAATTTGTTTTTTTATCGAGATTGTTCTTGTTGGCCCAAACCACCTGTTGCGCACCCAATGAAAGATAAAAACCAAAGGCTAATATCAGCAGTGTAAAGCGGGAAAAGGAAGGGTTAAAAGCGCCAAACAAAATTTATGTAAATTAAATGGCTAAATTACAAGGTTTGTGTTATTTTTACAAACAGAATTTAATGCCACATTGAAACCTGATTTTTACTATACCTCCAAGAAACAAGAGATTGCTATTTTAGTCGGCGTTCACAAAAAAAGTGATCCTGAAAATAAGTTAACTGAATATTTAGATGAATTGGAAGCCCTTACTGCCACTGCGGGGGCAAGAACTGCGGCTCGCCTAACTCAAAATTTGGATTATCCCAACCCTCGCACTTTTATAGGTGAAGGAAAATTGCAAGAATTGATGAATTTGGTGGGTTTTCATAAAGCCGATGTGGTTATTTTTGATGATGAGTTATCGCCGTCACAAATCCGTAACATAGAAAAAAACTTTAAGGAAGTTAAAATCATTGACCGTAGTTTGTTGATTTTGGATATTTTTTCGAAGAATGCCAAAACAGCACAAGCAAAAACCCAAGTGGAGTTGGCGCTGAACCAATACTTATTACCTCGACTTACCAAAATGTGGACTCACTTGTCCAAACAAAAAGGGGGTATAGGAATGAAAGGTCCGGGTGAAACTGAGATAGAAACCGATAGAAGGGTAATAAGAAGCAATATCAGCGACCTCAAAGAGAAATTGGCCCTTATAGACAAACAAAACAAAGTTCAAAGACAAAGCAGGACCGATAAAAAAAGAGTGGCTTTGGTTGGTTATACCAATGTGGGTAAAAGCACCATAATGAATTTGCTGAGTAGGGCCGATGTGTTGGCAGAAAATAAATTGTTTGCCACCTTGGATTCTACGGTTAGGAAAGTGGTGTTTGAAGACCCCCACAATGAAGGACAGTTTATCCCGATTTTGTTAAGTGATACAGTAGGATTCATTCGCAAGTTACCTACGTTGTTGATAGAGAGTTTCAAAAGCACTTTGGCAGAGGTAGTGGAAGCCGATGTGTTGTTACATGTGGTTGATATTTCAAATCCTGAGTTTGAGAATCAAATGACATTGGTAAAGCAAACTTTGTTTGACATAGGTGCCAAAGAGAAACCCACCTTATTGGTTTTTAATAAAATTGATGAATACATCAAACAAAATCCTGACACCTCATTAACGGAGTTTGAAAAAAGTTGGTTGAGCAAGGAACATGCACCTATTGTGTTTATATCCGCTACCGAAAAAACCAATATCAATGCTCTAAAAATGGGTATTTTGAATTTGCTTTAGTTGTAACATGGCTTAGTTTAGTGGGTGAAGACCTCCCCCAAACTCTTTTTGTCATCTTTTTTGCAAGAAAAAAGCAAAAAAGTCGCCAAAAAGGATTGCGTGTGTTTAATCATAACCACGGGTTAAAACCCGTGGCTATTAATATTTACCTCCTCTGGAGGTATTTTTGCCGTTGTTGTATTCTCTCTGTTTTCATCTCACCAAACTTTCCCATGCTCGAAGAGCATCTCTGTGGTCTCTTCTCCCGCCTCCCTCTGTGACCTCCGTGCTTTCTCTGCGTTCTCTGTGGTTAGGTTTCCATTAAAAAGCGCACCTAAGAGTGCTTTTTGTGTGGGTTCGCTTATAACCAAGGGTTAAAACCCGAGGCTATTAATATTTACCTCCTCTGGAGGATTATTTGTGCCGTTGTTGGTCTCGGATTAATGTGAATCAAGATACCTCCTTTGTCGGTATGACAATACTAGAAAATATACGGAATAAAACTCCCCTCTCCTTCGGAGAGGGGGCAGGGGGTGAGGCCCTCCCAAGCTCCACAAAGGAGACATCTCTTCCCGACAGCTTGTTTGTGATTGAACACAAAACAAGACAGCAAAAAAGTGAGTGTTTACTGGGGATTAAGCATTTTTAAACGGCTATACCCACCATTTTAAAAGACAGTTTGATAACTTTGTGAATTAAACATTTAGTAACATGCACTTTACATCAATAACTTTGTTGACACAAAATCGGTTGAAAAGTAACATGTTTAAAGAATTACATAAAAAGTTTGAAAGCGACATCTCAAAACTTGAGCGTGTATTTCTTGAAATCTCCAAAATATACAATAAACTGCCCATCGGTGACAGTTTCAAAAAACCACTTTTACAACAAACACTTAAAGAAAAATCAGCTTGGTACGCTTGTCTTGTTAATCAAAATATCGACTTGTTGTTACTTCCTGAATTTTTGGAAAGTAAAATCTGTCGCAATATTTTATTAAAAAAAGAAACCGAACAATATCATCAGTCTTTCGAACAGTTTGCCGACTTAAATACGAAGTCACCTAGTAACCTTTTCGAAGTCTTGCTGAAAGACAATTCGGCACAAATAAATACCCAATCATTCGACTTGTTTTCTTCTAATATTCACAAAACAATGGAATGTCCTGCTGAGTTAAAACAACAGTTTGAAGCTTGGGAACTTGAAACAGAAGCTTACAATGAATTGGAAGAAGTTCTCTACACTTTCATTCAGTGGCATACACATAATCATTTCAGCTTTGGTAATCAACGTCAAATTATTTTGTGGTTGAACTACAGACTTTGGAAATTATATGGTTCAATAGTCTTTAGCATCAATTTAGAGCGTTATTTCTATCACCACTACAACAAGGAGAGTCGGTCAACAGAAAGTGCCTTAAAAGAGCTAATAGAGTTTGTTAAGGTTGAATTGCAAGACAGCAAAACAACATTGTTGCAGGTTTTCAGAACACATATCAGATTTGATGAATTGAGTACTTCTGAGAAAATTGCTTCTAATCATTTGTTTTTCTCTGTTTTTGAAACCAATCTTCCTAGCAAATTTGTTCAAAATATTACGTTAACCAAAACCTTATTGAAACGTGGTTTTCTTAAAGTAGATGATTTTTCTAATCCAATAGAGCGTGAAAAACTAAGTCCACAGATTGAGGAATTATTGGAACAAAATTTCATTGAATTTAAAAAGGAGAATGATCGTATTTGTTTGTGTTTGTCGACCCATACAAACGAAACTTCGCGCTTAAGCAAATACAACAACATGCCTAATGTGCAGGAAAAACTGCAATTAAATCATTTTTTAAATCAAGCTGTGAGTGAAAAAGGAGTGCATAAGCCTATAATCAGTGTTATTGAAACAACAACACTCAGCGAAACTCTCAAGCCAGAAACATTGAAAGAACGTAAGAAAGTGTTTTTTGGCTAAGCGTTATTAATGCTCATCCTCGTGGAAGAAATAGTCATCATCCGTAGGATAATCACTCCATATTTCTTCGATACTTTCGTACGGTTCCCCATCATCTTCAAGCTCTTGTAAATTTTCTACAACCTCCATAGGTGCGCCTGAACGAATAGCATAATCTATCAATTCGTCTTTTGTAGCAGGCCAAGGAGCGTCATCTAAATAAGATACTAATTCTAATGTCCAATACATATTAATTCTATATTTTGCAAAAGTAGGATTTTTGGGCAATTAAAAAACTATTTTTTTATTAATTTAATATTAACTGATTATCAGCATTTTAAGAAATTGTAAGGACATTATAATCCCAAAATCAAACCCTCAAATCGTCAAATTCTGCGCGTTTTTTTGAGTTTTTAATATTTGTTTAAATAACAATTTGTAAAACAATAAAGGTGAGAAAATTCCCTTTATTGGACTCATTTTGCGATTAATTAACCTCTAATCAACCAAACATTTCAGTGTTTCTGTGTAATCTGCTTGACTTACTTTGACAACATACATCCCTTTTGCAAGACCCAAGTCTGAAATAACAACATTGGTAATCACCTTTTTAAACACAATTCTTCGTCCCATTGCATCATATAATTCAAGCGTTACCAATTCATTATTAGGTGCAGCTATCATCATTATTCCATTGCTTGGATTAGGTACAATTTTAAATTTATTGTTCGTTACCAATGAACCCAAATTGGTAAAATTACGAAGGGCTATTGTGGTATCGTGTGTATTGCAAACGCCTGTAGCTGTTAATCTTACCATTTGATTATTGGCATTACTGTACCTGTGACTTGGATTTTTTAAATTACTACTGTCTCCATCTCCAAAACGCCACTTATAAGTATTGTTACTTCCTTTGGATACATTAACAAACCCTACCCCGTTTGACCCTTGATAAACATAGGTAAAATTGGCGTTACTAAAGGTGTCATTCCCTATGGTTGCTAAAGCTGTTTTGTTATAAATATGATTAGGTGAACCGGTAACGCCCACTGTTAAAGTCGCTGAAACAGAACCTGCTGAACTAAATTGAACTGCATGAGGCCCTTTGCCACTTGCTGTGGCAGGAATACCGCCCGTAAAACTCCATTGCCACGATGAAGCATTGTTATCACTCGCATCCTGAAAAACTAATTTTTCGCCAATACAAAAACTTCCTTCACTGTGAACAAAATTGACAGCGGCTATTTTAATGGAAACAATGGTATCATGAGTGTTACACAAATTTTGAGTTTTTAACTTGACTTGATACACCCCACCACTGTTATAAGTATGATTGGCATTTAAGGTAAAGGCTGAATCTCCATCACCAAACACCCATTCACTTGACAAGGCATTGTTACTGGTATTGACAAAACTTACCTTTGCTTGTTCTGCGACTGTGTAAGTAAAAGACGGTCTGATTTTGGAATCAGCAGCTACGTTAAACGTCTTATTTCTAGTTAAATCACCCGAACCTGTTGTAATTTTTAATGAAACCGTTTTGCTACCTCCGTTGCTGTATTTTACCGAATGCGGACCTTTGGTATTAGCTGTGGCGGGTGTTGCACCTGAACCAAAATCCCAAACATAAGCAGACACATTGCCAACTGAGGAATCGGTGAATTGTATGGTTTCATCTTTACAAGGCTGTACTTTAGAATAAGTAAAATTGGACAGAGGCGCAACCAAAGTACACGTTGATTGAGTTATTTTATTGTGTTTTTGCCTTCCACACACGGCTGTTCCACTTTTATTAATGACGTATGTACCGCAATTGATATCATTCGCTGTTAAGTTTGGTTTTGTTTGCCCATTTGCTATGGCAAAGTGCATTACAACCGGTGAACTGATTACATGCCCTAACTGATGTCCATGTCCTAGTTCATGGGTAGCTACTGATTCAAAATGAAACTGATTGCTATTGGCATTTCCTGTGGTGTATAACCAATTGGTGGATGCAGTGGGCTTTACTCTAAAACGAATATCCATTTCTTCTGTGTACCAAACCAAACCAGGCGTAAAACAACCGGCATACCAACTAAAACATTGGGCTAATACACCACTTGCCATGGCATTACTGGTATCCCAACCGCTCATGTTTACTTTGTCTCTTTTTATGGCACTGTGGTTTAATCTGCCAAGCGTATCCCAATTCACCAGGGTACCACATCGCCATCTTTCAATGCTTCTCAAAAAAGCCCCTCTGGCACCGGTTGAGTCAAAGAAACGACGGTTCATTTTCCAAGTAATACCATTAAATTGATTTAGTCCTATTAATTGATTTTCATAAGCTATGGTGTCGCCTAACACCACATTTGAATGGGCATAAGTGACTTTCAAAGTATCTGTGGATTCAATAGTTCCGTTACCGCCTACTACAACTCTAATTTTTCCTGTCCCTGCTGTGGTTCTTACAAGCACTCTAATTTGGGTGTCTGTCCACGAAATATAATCTCTTTTTAATGCTTTAATAAAACTTAAACCACCCTTGTCGGCATCTCTAAACTGAACACTGCTTGTGTCTCTAGTTGATTTAAAATTATTCCCTTTAATCGATAATACTGTTGATGTTCCTGAAGTAAGGGTCGTTGGATTAATTGAACTTAAGGAAGGTGCAGCCCTTTTAGATGAAAAAGTAATTTTAGTTAAATTCTCATTGACATTTACAACAGGAATTGAGGTTATTGAAGTAATTTCTTTTTCAATAGATAAACGAGGGTACTGTGTGTACATGTCTGCAGAGGTTCCATTGTGTTTGTCTATTTTAATGAATCCTTGCGGACCACTTTCACTCACCCAATTTTGGTCTTTTTGCACTAACATAAAAATGCCAATATCTCCAATTTCGAGAGAAAGTTCGGGACTTACTTTTAAGGCATTTAAACCAACTGTTCCTCCCAAAGTAACAAGCTCCAAACGGGATGTATTTCCAATCCATTCTGACCCTTTGTACACTCTAGATAACTGAATGGTATTGGCCGTATAAATCATTGTTTTTTCGTCATTCCAATAAGCTTGTTTGTCAACTACCATACCCTCAATGATTAACTCTGAGGCTTGTACTCTTTGCTTTAAATCTAATGGCACTAATACACACTGCGAAACAAGTGAAAAATGCATCCACAGGAATAAACCTAAAACTGCTAATTTTTGTATTCTTATTTTCATATTAAAAAGTCAAATATATTTTATTTAAGTAGTATAGCCAAAACAAGTTTTGTCTTACTGTCTACTTTATAGTCCTCCCCAACACTCAAAGGCAATAGGGCAACGATTTTTCCATCTGCATTTTTAAGTACATTGAAACTTTTTCTGAGGGTATTTTCTACTTTTTTATCGGTCAGAATATCGCTAATATTTTTTTGCCCCTTCATTCCCAAAGGTTTCATTTTATCTCCATCTTGCCACGTTTGAATGGTTAACGGTAAAGTGATTTTATTTAAATCTACATGCAATAAATTAGCTTGTTTAAAGTCGCACAAATGTGGTTCAATAATGGTAAAATCACAAACTGAAGTTTCGGTTACTTTGGTCTTTTTCAGCTTTTTTATTTCCTCAAAAACGGCTTCGATTGTTTTAATTTCTTGAATTAAAAAATGTTCTCTTTCTCTGATGATTTCATAGCGATCAGAAACTATTTTTTTGCCAATTGTTTCAGTTTCATTGCTCAATAAATCTAAAATTTGTACTTTATTAAAACCGTATTGTCGGGACATAAAATACATTAAACTTGGCGCGTTTTGTATTTTTTTTAGTGATTCTATTTCTATGCTTAGTTTTCCTTTTTTGTAATGTGTGACTTGCTGCCAAAATTTTTGCATTATTTCAACCGACAAATCTTCAAAATCTTTGACATGGGCACAAACCGTCATTAAATGTTCATGGAAATTAGGGAGGTGTTTTTCCAACTGTGGACTCAGGTGATGTCTGATTTTATTTCTCAGATAATCATCTTTGGCATTGCTAGCGTCTTCGCGATGTTTGTAATTGTTTTGCTTGATATATTGCTCAATTAAGTCGCGTGAAGCAAACATAAGAGGGCGAACAATGTGTTTGTTTTTAACCGGAATACCATGTAAACCACTGATGCCCGTATGTCGAACAATATTGATAAAAAAGGTTTCTGTATTGTCCGACAAATGATGGGCGGTGAGGAGATTGTCGAACCCGTGTTTTTTTATCAATTGTTTAAACCAATCATACCTCAGTTTACGCGCTGTTTCCTGAACTCCCATTTGATATTCTTCCATCTTTTCTTGTGTTTTAAAAGACTTGGTATAAAAGGGGATTTTATGTTTTTGGGCTAGTTTTTTAACAAAAGCTGCGTCTTTATTACTTTCATCTCCACGCAAGTTATAATTGCAATGCGCCACCGAAAACTGATAACTACCATTCAATAATAAGTGAAACAAGCAAACGCTGTCAATACCACCGCTGATTGCCAACAATAAATTTGATTTTTTATTGAACAATTGGTGTTGCTTTATAAATTCTTTAAACGCTTGTTCCATTGGAATAGTAAGAACAAAATTACTGATTTTTTTTGACTTAATTCAAAAGTATGATTCCCTCAAAACCGTCATTCCAAAAATTATAAGCAATAAAAAAGCCCCGAATTAATTCGGGGCTTTCTATCATATTTTAAAAACCTTAATCTTTTTTGATTTTTTGATGGTGTCTGTATCTTTCTATTCTCAATCCTGTTTTGTAAAACATTAAGTACATAGTGGGAACTACAACCAATGTTAAGAAAGATGAAAATGTCAAACCATAAATAATGGTCCAAGCCAAAGGTCCCCAAAACGCAACACTGTCTCCACCCAAAAAGAATTGAGGGTCGAGCTCAGTGAACAAGGTTACGAAATTTATATTTAAACCAATTGCCAATGGAATCAACCCTAAAACCGTCGTTGCTGCTGTTAATAATACCGGCGTTAAACGGGTACTTGCTGCTTCAATAATAGCTTGTCTTGTTTTTAATCCACGGTCTTTTAACTCGTTCATAAACTCAATTAAGATAATTCCATTTTTCACCACAATACCTGCTAAGGCAATGATACCAACTCCTGTCATTACTATAGACATGGATTGACCACTGATAGAAAAACCAAGTAACACGCCTATTAAACTTAGGAAAATCGTAATGAAAATTATGATTGGTTTGGAAACGGAATTAAACTGAGTTACCAATATCAAAAATACCAATGCTAAGGCCGAAAGCATGGCAAATCCTAAGAAATCGGCTGTTTCTGCTTGATCCTCTTGCGCACCACCCAATTTTACTGAATATCCCTCAGGCATTTCCATTCCTGAAAATAAGGTTCTTAACTCCTCATTTACATCATTGGCATTGTAATCTGTCAATACATTTGACGACAAAGTAACCAATCGTTTTTGGTTTTTTCTATTGATACCCGAATAAGTATTGCTAAAAGAAACATTGGCTATAGATGAAATTGGGATTTGCTTAAACTGTCCACTTGCCATGTCTCTGAATGCAATAATCAAATTCATTAAATCTTGTGGTTTTTGTTTGTACTCATCTTTCAGTTTGATAATAATATCCGATTCCTTGTCAGATTCTCTGAACTTAGAGATATCTTTGCCATAAATAGCGGTTCTGATAGCTAATGCCGCCTGAACGGTGCTAACACCTTGTCTCATGGCTTTTTCTCTGTCTATATTTACAGTAATTTCGGGTTTGTTTAATACTAAATCCGATTTCAATCCTTCTATCCCTTCAATACCCGAAGTATTCACCATTCTAGTAATTCTTTGACTTATAACAGTCAATGAGTCAAACTCCTCACCTGCTATTTCTATACTTACAGGAGCCCCTTGTGGTGGACCACCTTGGTCTTTATCAACTGTAATTTCAACCCCAGGAATTTTAGGCATTTTGGCACGAAGAGCATCCATAGCAGCCGTTGATGACATCCCTTCTCTCAAATTGAACTGCTTGTATGCCACGGTAATTTTTCCTTTGTGTGGTGTTGTTGTTCTGTCTGGATTTTGCGGATCTCCTGCACCAATTCCCACATTACTAATCACTGATTTTACCATCCCTTGGTATGGTGTTAAGGTACTGTAAACCTTTTTTTCTACCACTTGGGTTATACTGTCTGTAACAGAAGCATCTGTCCCTATTGGTAATTTAATGTAGATGTATGTAAAGTTAGGGTCGCCATTAGGGAAAAAATCTACCTTAGGTGTTCTAACCGAGAAGATAAAGAGCGTTAAAAAGAACAAACCAACCAAAGAACCCATTAAATAATAAGGATTGCGTTTAGAAAGTACTGATGTAATAATGGCTTTATATTTGTCAATAAAGGCAGGTATAATTTTGGCTTGAAACCATTTGATTAATGGTTCTATACCGTAATGATAAAGCATTATTAAAAGTATTGTAAATACTGCAAAATTACCCAATCCTATGGTTCCTGTGATGTAACCCAAAAGAGCAATGACTCCTATAACAATAATGGTTTTGAAATAATTTTGCTTGAATGTTTTCTTCACATACTTGTTGTCATCGGTCATAAAATCAACCGCAAATACTGGATTGATTACAAAGGCAACAAACAAGGAAGCAAACAATGTTAAAATCAATGTAATAGGCATAAACTTCATAAACTCGCCTATAATACCCGGCCAAAACAACAATGGAAAAAATGGTGCAATAGTGGTTAATGTGCCTGAAAATACTGGCACTATTACTTCACCTGCTGCAATTTTAGCGGCAGTTTTAATGTCATGCTGCCCTTGATGGTAAATACGGTGTGTGTTTTCTATGACAACAATGGCATCATCTACTACAATTCCTAATGATAAAAGGAATGAGAATAGCACAACAATGTTTAGTGTAAAGCCCAATGAAGGCATCAATAATATAGCTAATAATGACGATATAGGAACTGCTAAACCCACAAATACCGCCTGTTGTACTCCCATAAAAAACATCAATACCAATACCACTAATATAAATCCGATAATTACCGAGTTGATTAAATCATTCAATTGATTTTTTGTAAAATCGGCTTGGTCACCCGTAATAGTAATATCCAAATTGCTAGGCAATTTTGTTTTTTTCAATTCAGTAATTTTCTCATCAATTTGTTCCGATGCGGAAATCAAATTTTGACCTGCTCTTTTAATTACACTAAGAGTTATAACTGCTTTGTTGTCTAACCTTGCATAGTCTTGTTTTTCTTTTTGTGAAACCAATACATCGGCCAAGTCGCGCAAATACAAGTGACTGCCAAATGCATTTTTAATAACCATATTTTTCAATTGGTCAACATTTTCAAACTCACCTACTACACGCACCCCTCTTCTTAAATCACCTACTCTTATTTCACCACCCGATACATTGATATTTTCTTGAGCTATAGCCGATTCAACATCTTGAAAAGTAACATTGGCGGCTTGCATTTTATACAAGTCAAGATCGATGTGAATTTCTTTGGTAGGCGCACCAATAATATCTACTCTGGTAATTTCTTTTAATGATTCTACCTCATCTTTAATATCATCGGCATAATCTTTCAGTTTGAACAAATCATAATTTCCTGCTACGTTTATTTGCATGATTGGAAACTCCGAAAAAGCTATTTCTTGAACCACAGGATCTGTTTTTAAATCGCTTGGCAAGTCGCTTTTGGCTTTGTCCACCGCATCACTCACCTTTTGTTTGGCAACATCGGGGTCAACATCGGTATTAAATTCAACAATAACCGCACTAAAATCCTGAATGGAATTACTGGTTACTTTCTTAACCCCCGAAATAGCTTTTACTTGCTTTTCGATAGGTTTGGTTAGTAAATTCTCAACATCAGAAGGCGTAGTACCGGGGTGAATTGTGCTTATAAAAATGGTAGGAACTACAATGTCTGGAAATTGCTCTTTGGGCAAACTATTGAAGATGCTATATCCCATCAATGAGATAATAATAGTAAAGATGTAAACAGCGGTTCTGTTCTCTATACACCAACTTGTAAAAGCAAATTGTTTTATTTTTTGTGACATGGTTTCAGTCGTTTGTTATATTAGTTGATGTTTAATTCTTGACCTTCCATTAAATCTTCATTACCTTCTATAATAATTTGGTCGTCTTTAGTTAATCCTTCTGTTACCACAATTTTATCTAAATAAGACATTCCCAATTTGATTATTCTATTTACAGCCACAGTTTTGTTATTTTGTTTTACCGCAAGCATTACCACATTGTCACCATTTGCTGATTTTTGAATCGCATTTAATGGAATGACAATCGCTTCTTTGATATTGGCATCGTTTACAGAAATTCTGGCTAACAAGTTTGGCTTCAAATTTTTGATGGTAGATGGTACTTTAATTTCAATTTCAAAAGTTCTGCTACTCGCTGTAACATTAAGCGCCACATAGGTAATTACTGATTCAAATTCAGTGTTTAAATCGGGAATATTCACCTTTACTTTGTCTCCTTTTTTCAAAAGAGAAGCATAAGAATCGGCTACTTTTGAAGTAATTTTAAGTTTGTTCATGTTCACCACACGCACCCCACCCATTCCGGGCATTGCTATTTCACCTACTTTCACTCTAATTTCGTCAACTATCCCAGAAAAAGGCGCTACAATTCTGCTCATTGCGATTTGCGACTGAGTAGTTGCTTTGCGTTTTTCCAAAGCTTCTTTGTTGTTTTTGGCTTGTAAATATTGAATTTCTGTTCCAATGTTTTGATTCCATAAGCGTTTTTGTTTTTCGTAAACCAAAGTAGCCAAACTCAATTGATTGTCTATTTCTGCTAAACTTGTTGCTGCCACAGAATTGTCCAATTGAACCAATACTTGACCTGCGCTTACAGATTGTCCTTCCACTACATTAACTGCTGTCACTAATCCACCCATTTTAGGGTTAACCATTACATTGTCTGTGCTTATTACATCACCTTGTAAGTCGATATAATGACTGAAAGAACTAAGCGAAACTGATTCAATTTTTACTTCTTTCTTTTTTACAATTTTAACAGCAGTGTCTAATTTTACAATGTCTAATTCTAGCTTTTTGATTTTTTCAGCTAATTCTTTAGACTCTTTTTTAAGTTGTGTTAACTCTTTCTTTTTGTTTTCAAGTTCGTTACTAGCACATGAGCTTACAAGAACGGAAAAGGCGATGATATACAATAGTTGTTTCATGAGGTGGAATGTTGTTTTTTGTTGAATGTTATAATTTTATGTTTTGTCCTAAAGCTACTTGGTAATCTAATTTGGCAACTAATAAGTCGTATAGGGCGGTTAAATAATTGGTTTGACTGTTTTTTAAATCTTGATTGGCGGTGGTTAATTCCAAGTTACTTCCCACACCCTCTTTGTATTTGATGGTGGTGATGTTTAAAATTTTGTTCGCTAAGTCTAAATTTTCTTTTTGTTGTTCTACATATTCTATGGCTCTAAGGTATTTCATTCTCGACTGAAACACCTCCAAATTCATGTAGTTAGTGGCATTATTGATTGTGTTTTCACTTTTGATAAGTTCTATTCTTGCTTTTTGAATTTTAGCATCGTTACCAAAACCCGAGAAGATAGGAACATTTATTTGAAACGCCATAAAAGTACTCCCAAACCAATTGTTACGACTGTAATCGATGGTTTCGCCAAAGTTACTTTGTTGATAGTTTAAAGCACCCACTAAGTTAGGATATTTACCATATTTAAATCTTCTTAAATTAAATTCATTCAAAAGTTTTTGTTGTTGTAAAATTTGATAATCGGTACGTCCTGTAAGACTAACGCTTGAGCTTGTATCCGAAATCATAAAACGCTGGTTTAACGCATTCAAATCATCAGATATTTTAATTGGTTTTTCCTGCGGAATGCCCATTTTTGCTTTAAGCAAACCAAGTGATATTTGGTATTGATCGTTTAACTTATTGATATTGATTTGCAAATTATTCAATTGCAATTTCAAACGGTCCACATCCAAGGCTTCAACAAAACCCTCTTTGTTTAAAGCAGAAATTTCATTGTATGTTTTTTGCAACGTTTGGTAAGTGCTATTTAGCAAACTACTGTTTTCCTTCACAATAAGCGTCATGAAATAGGTTTTAGCTACATCAATTTTGACATCCGATTCTGTTTTAGAAGCAATTTTTCTAGACATTTCCGTAAATTCTTTGGCCGCTTTTAAACCAAGGAAATAGGTGCCATCTAGCATCAACCAACTTAAATTTAAAGACGTTTGTGTGGTGTACTTGTTACCAACACGAATAGGTGTAGAGACACCATTGATAGGGAATACAAAAACGGGTTTTTCAATATTGTCTTGGTATTGTACCTGACCACGCAATTGGGGAATACCTATGGATTTAACTTCCTTAACGGTTTGGTCGGCAATAGCCAAATCGGCATAGGCGTTTTTAACTTGTGCGTTGTTGGCAACCGCAAAATCAAGGGCTTGTACAAGTGTAAAAGTAGTAGTGTCGTTGTTTTTATTTTGGGCGAGTGCTTGGTTATTAAAAGCGCTGACAAAAAGAACAGAAGCAACAAATAATGAGGGTTTGAGAATCATAATATGGTTTTAATATGAGTTTTGGTTTAATAAAGTGGCGTTTTCGGACATAAATTGTTTTCCTTCGGGGGTACAAATAGCATTGAGGTGATAGCTTATCATGTAAGTGTATTTTTGAGTAAATGGTGTTTTGGATAAAGATTGAATTTCATCAGACAGGCAAAGGTCAATAAGTCCCATGTAAAAACCTGTTGTAAGAGGGATATTTAGGTCACTGCGAAACAAGTTTTGTTCAATTCCTAATTTTAGGTTATCCGATATTTTTTCAAACATGTTGTTTTCACGGTGTTGTTTAAACAATTCATAGGTTTCGGCATGGAATTTTTTTAAATCATAAATCAGGGATGGGTTTACATCCTTATGAATTTGAATCACCATTTCAGCAATGTTTAATATTTGATGAATGGCATTATTTTCCTTGTTTATTAAATTATCAGAAAGGCAATCAATGGTATTGATATGCGACATGATGGTGTGTTGCACCAATTCATTTTTATCTTTTACAAACTGGTAAAGCGTTTTTTTGGAGATACTTAGTTCTTTGGCAACATCATCCATTGTAATGCTCTTTATCCCATATTTCATGAATAATTTTTCAGTGGTAAGGCAAATTTTATCGAGCATGGTTTTGAGGGTGCGAAATAAGTTAAAAATACTGAG
>CAMBXL010000017.1 GCA_945871905.1 Chitinophaga pinensis | reverse complement strand
AATGCTTTTTTGTTAAAAACAAAATAAAAATAATTTATTTTTTTCTAGCTTCCTAGCAACTCAACAATCTCTCTCAGAACGGGGTGCAAAAGTAACACCTTTTCTATACTTTCCAAATTAATTCTTCGTTATTTTTTGAAACAAGCTTTCACACTTTCATTTCACTCTATTAAAAACCCTGTAAACCAGACTATTGCTCAAATAATACGTGTTCTTAAAAAAATAATATTAAAAACAAAAAGAGCAAAATCACTTCGATTTTGCTCTTTTTTTATAATTAAAAATTCTTTTTAATCATGTGAAATTGAATCTATAATATCAAACTTTGTTATAATATGGGTATTTCCAGACATGTCATTCATTAAAACGGCCTGATTATTTTTGTCTATTAACAATGATAAATCGCTAATTGGGGTTGAATGATGCACAAAAGGGAAGGGTGGTTTCATTATTTCTTTAATTTGCACCTCTTTATTCTGATGATTTTGCATTATGATTTCTAATATATCCGAATCATTAATGGAGCCTGTAAACTCATTTCCTACCTTTACCGGCAATTGGGAGATGTTATATTTCTTCATTAACGCATATGCATCTGACACTTTTTGCTCTCCAGCAATGGTTAATAATTTTAAGTTTTCATGCTTTTTGATTACATCCATTGCCAAAGCTGGTTTGTGTTTTTCAATAAAACCTCTATCCCTCATCCAATCTTCATTAAACATTTTACCTAAGTATCGTGTTCCATGGTCGTGGAAAATAACAACAACCAAATCTCCCGGTTTGAACATTGATTTCATTTGAAGCATTCCTCCTATTGCTGCACCTGCACTATTCCCCGCAAATATTCCTTCTGTACGTGGCAATAACCTAGTATATATAGCGGCTTCTTTATCTGTTACTTTTTCAAAATGATCGATTAAACTAAAATCGACGTTTTGTGGTAAAAAATCCTCTCCTATACCCTCTGTTATGTATGGATAAATTTCGTTGTTGTCAAACTCCCCTGTTTCTTTATACTTTTTAAAAACAGACCCATAAGTATCTATTCCTAAAATTTTGATTGAGGGGTTTTTCTCTTTTAAATATTTTGCTGTACCACTTATAGTCCCCCCTGTTCCTACTCCAACTACTAAATGTGTAATTTTACCTTCCGTTTGTTCCCATATTTCTGGGCCTGTAGATTGGTAGTGTGCTAGTGAATTACTTAAATTATCATATTGATTGGGTTTCCAACTATTGGGAATTTCACTTGCTAGTCTTGAGGATACTGAATAATAGGACCTTGGATCTTCTGGTTCAACATCTGTTGGGCAAACAATTACCTCTGCACCAAAAGCTTTTAGAGCATCTACCTTTTCTTTTGATTGCTTATCAGTTGTTGTAAAAATACATTTGTACCCTTTTACAACAGCAGCAATAGCCAATCCCATTCCGGTATTTCCGCTTGTTCCTTCTATTATAGTACCACCGGGTTTTAATGCACCACTTTTTTCTGCGTCTTCAATCATTTTTAAGGCCATTCGGTCCTTAATACTGTTTCCTGGATTTGTTGTTTCAATTTTAGCTAAAACAGTACATGGCAAACTTGATATAATTTTATTGAGTTTTACCATTGGCGTATTGCCTATGGTTTCTAAAATGTTTTGATAATATGGCATGGTTATTTTTAAAATTGCATAATAATATAGACCAATAATAAAACAATGATTATGGGATAAATTATTTGCTGTTTGGCTTTTGTTTGTCTTGCTTTTTTGAAATCATACAAATAAGCAACAATGACTGAACTTAAAAATATAATAATGAGTACTTTAATCATTTAATTGACTTAATGTTCCTTTGAGTTGATAAAGTTTTTGTGCTAGTTCGGCTTGCTCATTGGACCAATGGTTATAAGTTCTAATGGTTTCACTAATTTCACTTAAATACCTGTTTCTTGACGAAGGTATAATGAAAATCTTTTCGCTCATTTCATCTGAGGCGATATAATGATTGGATAAATTTGCCTCACATTTAGAATTAATAGTATTTATAATTTCAATGTATAACTTATTCATACCTGGGTCATTGAATTGACTTGCAATAGTTCCATAAACTGGCATTAAATCAAAATCATCTTCAAATCTTTTGTGATTCCTTTGGTATTGTTTTTTAACATCACGAATGGCATCAATTGACCCTTTTTTATCAAACTTATTAATTGCAATTAAATCCGCAAAATCTAACATATCAATTTTTTCCAATTGTGACGCTGCACCATATTCAGGTGTCATAACATACAATGAAACATCACTGTGTTCTGTAATTTCTGTATCACTTTGTCCAATTCCTGATGTTTCTAAAATAACAAGGTCATAATCAGCTGCCTTTAATATAGTAATTGCGTCATCCACATGTTTACTTAGAGCCAAATTACTTTGTCTAGTTGCTAATGAACGCATATACACTCTGTTATTATTTATACTATTCATTCTGATTCTATCACCTAACAATGCTCCTCCTGTTTTACGTTTACTTGGGTCAACAGAAATAATAGCAATATTTTTATCTTTTTGATCAAACAAAAATCGTCTTACAAATTCATCTACTAAACTACTTTTACCGGCTCCACCTGTCCCTGTTATTCCTAACACTGGACACTTTTTATTTAAAGTATTTATTTTTTCTTGAATAGATGACTTATAAGATTCGAATTCTTCAGGAAAATTTTCAGCGCAAGAAATCAACTTGGCTAAATAAGCGGCATTTGAAAGGTGTACTTTTTGAATATCAAATGTAATATTATTACCTGTTGGATAATCTGATTTTTGCACTAAGTCATTAATCATCCCTTGTAAACCCATTGACCTTCCGTCATCGGGATGGTATATTTTACAAATTCCATAGTTTTGAAGTACCTCAATTTCTTCGGGAAGGATTGTTCCTCCTCCTCCTCCAAAAATCTTAATATGTCCTGCTCCTTTTTCTTGGAGTAAATCATACATATATTTGAAATATTCATTATGTCCTCCTTGATAACTAGTCATAGCAATGGCATTTGCATCTTCTTGAATGGCAGTATTCACAACTTCTTCGGCACTTCTATCGTGTCCTAAGTGAATTACTTCACAACCAGTTGCTTGAATGATTCGACGCATTACATTGATAGCTGCATCATGTCCATCAAACAAGGAGGCTGCGGTTACTATTCTAACTTTATTTTGGGGGATATAAACTTCTGTTTGCATTTTATTTATTTTTAAAAAATAGCATTAAAACTTAATGCTGGTAATATTGGCAATTGGTTGACTCTTGTATAATTAACTCTATCGAAATAAAAAATATTTGCTCTGTTGTAAACATTGGTTACTGACAGCACAATGTATGATTTTATCTTCTTGGAAATTTTAAAATTGTATTTTACTGACATATCCAATCTATGATATACTGGTAATCTACCTTGATTATATGCGCCATAAATAATTCCTAACTGACCATTTGCTGAAGTATAATTTGTACTAGGT
Source organism: Chitinophaga pinensis (assembly GCA_945871905.1). Taxonomy (GTDB): domain Bacteria; phylum Bacteroidota; class Bacteroidia; order NS11-12g; family UBA955; genus JABMMZ01. The sequence goes on along the minus strand of CAMBXL010000017.1, from coordinate 30,433 downwards.
CCATTTTGAAAATCATTTTTTTCATAAAATCCTAACGTTTGAGTGAATGGGAATCCTGAACCATAATTCCATCTTGCATTTGCCGACCATTTTGATTTTTTATCTAATGCGTAATCTGTTACTAAGTTGATATTATGTCTTCTATCCCAATGAGGATTGTAAGAGCTAATACCATCAAATCTATCTACAAACGTATAAGAGTAAACGGCCCAAATATAGAGTCTTTTGTTTTCAAATTTGTATCGAATGTCACCACCAAAAGCACGACCTCTTTCTATTAAGTAATCTTTTCTCAAACGTTCAGGTTTATCAGCATAATCGGGTTTATCATCAAATATCTTGTCTCTATTGATATTGGTTATTTGATTAAAATCTTTAAAAAACCCTTCAATCCCTATTTCGCTGTATTTGTCAATATCGTAATCTAGCCCTAAAACGGCATGGTTTGCCAATTGCAATCTTGAGGTGACATCTTGGTTTTCAAAAGTTTTGGGAAGATCATCGGGACCAGACAAAAACCCATAAAACAAATTCACAACATCTCTGTCACTGAATGCAGATAATAAATTCTGAGAATATTTACCAACAGCTCCTTTGATTGCTAATTTTTTTGACAACAGATAGCGTCCATTAACACGCGGCTCCAAAGAGGTGTTTCCTAATGATGCATAATATTGAAGTCTCATCCCTGTTTCTAATGTGAAACGCGGTTTTACAAATTTATACAAAAAGAAACCACACAATTCTGTTGTATTTTCTTGTTGTTCGATTAATCGGTCGTTGGTATTATATATCTTAAAATTGGTACTAAAAGCATTAATTTCAAACCCATATTTAATCTCATCTTTTTTGTTCAAAGTTTGAGCATTTACTCCAATATTTAATCCGCTAATAGAACTATTTCTAGGCTTATTGTCTAATTCTATCTGATTAATTTCATAATCAGAATAAGTAACAAACCCTTCAATTTTTGATTGTTTGCCTTCTGGAATCAATGAAAACCTAGCTCCTAATCCAGTTTGATCCCAATTATATCTGGTTGAACCTGGGAAATTGACGTTGTCTTTAAAATTGAACCCAAATAATTTTATACTACTTCCGTTTGATGAATTGAAAGTCACTTTGCTGTAGATGTCATTGAAATTATATGGCAAATTATCTGGATTGGCGTATGGATAAAAAACTGCCGCACTTCTATCTAAATATGAATTTTTGATTGACATTACAAAACTAGAACTTCCTTTTCCGGGAACAAATTTTTTGAGTGGACCTTCTAAAGACAATTTCCCCAAAAAAGGACTCATAGTAAAATTACCAGCCAAATTATTTCGATTACCATCTTTCGTTTTTACATCCACAATTGCAGAGACTCTTCCGCCATGTTCTGCACCAAATCCAGCACTATAAACATCAGCAGATTTCATTAAATCAACATCAAAGACACTAAATAAACCAATGGAATGAAACGGATTATAAATTGTCATTCCATCTAAAACAATTTTATTCATTACAGGGCTACCACCACGGATATATAATTGTCCACCTTGATCACCACTAAATACCACCCCTGGTAAAATTTGCAAATACTGAACTAAATCGGGAGTTCCGCCTATCGTTGGTATTTTGGTCAGTTGCTTTGCCGTTATTTTAGTTATTCCTACGTCAACATCTTCTTTCTTACGTTTCTTTTTGTTCTCAGAAATTTTTCCTCCATCAATTAAAACGACTGTTTGGTTTAAAAAAAAGTTATGCAACTGAATTTTGTTTGCCACAATTTCTATTTTTACTGTATCAGAGTCATACCCCGAGTATGAAGCTACCACTGAATAAACCCCTGGTTTTACGTCATTGATAATATAATAGCCATCTGAATTTGCAGTTACACCTTTGTCAGTATTTAAAATCTGAATTCCAGCTAAATCCAATTCAACACCTGACTTTAAATCCTTGATATAACCCTTTATACCTCCTAATTGAGCTTGTGCCAAAGAGCAGCTAAATAACAATAAAAACAATAAGAAATTTCGAAAAAACATAGATTGCAAATCTAATGTTTTTTTACTTTTTTTTGTATAAAGAAAAATGCCCATAAATAGACTAGCATTCCGCCCAATAATCCAATAGACCACGACCAAGCAGCTCCAAATATTTCATATTGAGGAATAAGCACAAAGGCCGAAATTCCACCTAGAACAAAGCCAAGTAAATTAGATATTAAAATAATTTTAAATTCATTTTTGGCATGGAAATAATGATTGATGATATTGCTAATGCTAAAACTCAAAATACCTAATCCCAAAAATGGAAATAACTGTGACATCGATGAAAAATCCTTTGAAAACAAAATTTCCCAAAAAGAATTAGGTATCAATAGTAGAAGAATTAGAAGTAAAGACGAACCCAAGAAGTTAATTCCTATAAATTTGGTTGTTAATTGCCGTTGGCTATTCTCATCCGCTGAATTCAGTATTTTCATGTGCAACATTTGCCCCATACTGTGACCTAAAATCCAAATCGATTCGGCTAAAACAATGGCATTATTATAGATTCCCAACTGACTTTCTCCGACATAAATTGCAATTAAGAAAAAACAAAACCTATAATTAAAAAACTGAATTACTTGACTGGTTTGAATCCAAAAACCATTTGACAAAATCCTTTTATTAAATTCAAAACCACCTTCGGAAGCACATAGAAATGGTAATACAAACTTAAAAGAAATGATTATACTTACACTTAATGCAAGTAAAAATGCCATGGGATATGCATTGATTGATTGCTGATTGACAAAAAACAACAGTATAAAAAGCAACAACATGAACAATGGCAAAACAACTAACAAAACATTGCGTTGGGTTACCTTTTGCTGTCCCATTAAAATCAAATTATTCAAATTAAAAATGGAATATATGAAAGCGGTAATTGGCACCCAATAAAGAAACAGGAAGGATGGTATAAAAAAAACAACAAGTTGGGCCAATAAACTTACTATAAGAATCCACAATACTGCAGACTTCCATAAATTCAACTTATTATATTGATAGCTTAAATTGATTATCGAGGTATTATTTCCATAATCAAGGATTAATTGCAATAATGCAACGGAGGATAAAAACAAACTGATTTGACCTCTTCCTTGGGTTCCCAAATAATTAGAGAGTACGACTAACGTTAATAGTCCTAAAATACCAACGATTACTTTTGATAAAAAGATTGAAAAAATCCCTTTTTTAATAGCAACCATAGAACTCTCTTTTTTTAAATATTATTGGTTTTATAGCCTTGATTTTGCAAATAGGCTTTTACTTTTTGGCTCATATCTCCTTGTATTAAGATTTCACCGTCAACAATACTCCCTCCTGTTCCACAATGGGATTTTAACTTTTTTGACAAAGTTTCTAAATCATCCATTTTCCCTACAAAACCTCTGACTATTGTTGCTTTTTTTCCTCCTCTTTGTTTGGTTTCTAATCTAATATTAAGTTTTTGAAGATTGGGCGTTAGGGTTTCCTCTTCCTCAAACGCTTCGTGTAAATTAAGAGAATCATCTGTGCTATAGACCAATCCGTCGGTGCTTTTTTTAACTTTTTTATTCATTACTTAAAATCTTTAAACTAAGGGGTTCAATATTAATATTTATTTCGTTACCCAACCAAATTGGTTCTCCGTCCACATGAATTGGCCCTTCATTTTCTCTAACGACCTTAAAATCAGACCCAACAAAAGTGATACTGTTTTTATTGAGGGTCAAATTACCCTCCAACAAATTTGTAATCAACGAAGGTAAACTAAAAATAGAAAAACTTTTGAGTACTACTATATTATAAAGGCCATCATCTGGCAATGCACCTGTGTGAACTTTTACATTATTTCCCCATTGGGTTGCATTTGCTATACTTATAAGAAAGGCTTTTCCATGCCATATTACCTTTTCTTTATTTATTATTTGATAATATTGACTTTTATAATTGAGGTGTTTTACAATTGTCTTTACGTATTCCATTAATCCTCTTTTTTTATTAGTTGCAAACAACGCACTAATATGGGCATCAAAACCAATTCCACCTACATTAATCATACAATGTCTGTTGAACCATACGGTATCTATTAATTTAACTTGAGCAATTGACAGAGCTTTAATTGCTTCGGTTGTTTTAATTGGTATTTTAAAATGTCGGGCGAATCCGTTTCCAGAGCCCAAAGGAATAATCCCTAAAACCAAATTGGTATTTACTAATCTTGATGCAATTTGATTAAGAGTACCATCACCACCTGCGGCAAATACATATTCATACTTTTCTTTAATCGCTCTATCCGTAAACAGAATCACATCACTTGACTTTTCTGTAGGCCAAAAATCGATAGAAAACCGATTGTGGTCTATATTTTCAGTCACTATTTTTTTAAGGTCAATCGTTTTTTTTCTACCAGAAAAAGGGTTGTATATAACGACTGCTTTTGATTTCATTTAACGATTAAAGGCGTATTGTATAATATTGGCACCCATTTTTAGCGCTTGTTGTCGAATAGGTTCAGGATTATTATGGACAGATTGGTCTTCCCAACCATTCCCTAAATCGGATTCATAAGAAAAGAAACACACCAATTTGTTATTATGCATGAGTCCAAACCCTTGTGGAGCTTTGCCATCGTGCTGATGAATTTTGGGCAATCCATTGTTAAAATCGAAAGTTTGATGGTATATAGGATGCGAAAATGGCAGTTCAATAAAATCAGAATTGGGGAACACTTTTTTCATTTGCAAAGTAATAAATGGTTTTAACCCATAATTATCATCAATATGCAAAAATCCTCCTGACTCTAAATATTTCCTTAAATTTAATACTTCTTGGTCGGAGAACACCACATTGCCGTGACCAGTAAGGTATAGCCAAGGATAATTAAACAACTCAGGAGAACCTATATCCACTATTGCTTCTGTGGGATTAATATTTGTTTTTATTTGTTGATTGCAAAAATTGACAAGATTAGGCAAAGCTGTTTTATTTGCATACCAATCTCCTCCCCCTTTGTATTTTACCTTTGCTATTTTAAAAGAATAATCAGAAGAAGCAGAACTTAGAAATACAAATATGGCTAGACCAAAGATTACTTTGAACAAGGAATTAATTCTTTTTTTCATTGAAATTAAAATCTTCTAAATTTTCATGTCTAATCCACTTCCCTTTTTTGGTCAATTGATAAAAATCTATCCTGCCGTCGGGGATATAATATTGTTTAGAACCCAATTTTTCAAAATTAGAGGGCACCAAATTGGTATAAGTAATCAGTTTCATTTCTTTCTCGAAGCGCAAAGTCATACTACCTTGATCAGCATATTCGAAAAACACACGATATTGAGGTGTATAATCTTTTTCAGAACCGTAAAAAACAGGAGCACCTATTTGCAATTCATTGTCTTTATCAACCCACAGAACATCTATAATTTTTTGATTTATAAAACTGTTTTTGCCATTGAGCCCTAAAACACAGTAATAATCTTTCCTTTTCTTTTTAAAATGATACATTTGATAATAGAGCGCACTTGGCCACATATCAACAGGGTAAGTTTCATAAAGGGAATCTGTTTTTGACAAACTTCTTTCATTAAGCCAAACAACATTGGTTTCCGAATTGATTTTTCTTTTAAAAAACACTACACAGTGATTAGTAAACTCCTCTTTATTGTTCACCAAAACCCAGCTAAGCAATTTCATTTTATTATCCTCAGACTCCAAGACCGAAATAGTGTTACTTATAGCGCTCCAATCTTGTTTTATAGGGTCTATGGTTAATAAAAAGTCGGTAAGTAAAAATTTAAAAGAATCGTTATAATCTATCCTATTGGATTCAATTCTACTGAAACGAATACTATCAGAGTACTTTTGCAATAAAAGAATTTCATTTTCATTGTTATTTTGACCAATCAATTGTGTCATTATACAAATGGAGAGTAATAATAAGACAAAAGTTTTCATATTAAATACAATGCAAAATTACGCTTTTTATTGTGTGTGACTCTATAAAGCTTCAATCACCATGGCACTTGCACCACCACCACCATTACAAATAGCGGCACCACCAAGTTTAGCATTATTTTGTTTTAACACATTGATAAGAGTTACTATAATACGCGCTCCACTTGCACCAAGGGGATGACCTAAAGAAACGGCACCTCCATTTACGTTAACCTTTTCGATAGGTAAATTTAAAATTTTATTATTCACCAATCCCACTAGAGAGAAGGCTTCATTGAACTCAAAAAATTCAATTTCTGACATCTCTACACCTGCATTTTTGGCTGCTTTAGGCATAGCAACACTTGGGGCTGTTGTAAAGTATTCTGGCTCATGTTCTGCATCTGCAAAACCTCTAATTTTGGCAATCGGTTTTAATCCTAATGAATCCATTTTTTCCTTACTCATTAAAATAAGAGCGGCAGCACCATCATTCATTGTACTAGAGTTAGCGGCAGTTGCTGTTCCTTCTTTGCTAAAAGCCGGCTTTAAACCTGCAATTTTATCAAATTTTACATTTTTATACTCTTCATCATGATTAAAAATAGTGATATTTCCTTTTTTATCAACCATTTCCACAGGAACAACTTCGTCATTAAATTTCCCTTGTTCCCAAGCTGCAGCCGAACGTTTGTATGAATTAATTGCAAATTCATCTTGTTGTTCTCTTGTAATATTTTGTTCATTAGCGCATTTATCAGAACACCAACCCATCATTTGTTGGTTATACACATCCAATAATCCATCATTAGCTAAACCATCTACCAAATTAGCATTACCAAATTTGAATCCATTTCTACTTCCCAATAAATAATGAGGCACTTGACTCATATTTTCCATTCCACCAACCACTACAACATCAGCCACGCCAGTCATAATTTGTTGAGCACCGATAGCGATAGATTTCATTCCACTTGCACAAACTTTATTAATTGTCGTTGCTTGAACTTTATTGGGCAAACCAGCAAACTTAGCGGCTTGTCTTGCAGGCGCTTGACCTAAACCAGCTTGAAGCACACTTCCAAAATATATTTCTTCAACCTCTTCAGGATTTAAACCTACTTTTTCTAGAGCTCCTTTAATTGCAACTGCTCCAATTTTGGGTGCAGATACAGAAGATAAGGCTCCCATAAAACTTCCCATTGCAGTTCTTACTGCCGATACGATATATACTTCTCTCATTTAATTGTAATTTGAACGCAAAAGTAAGTTTTTTTTATCAAACCACATACTATTCTATCACATAAAGCCTCAACAATTTAAAACTATTTATTTTGAAAAAAACCGATGAAATCACTAATAAATTCAACAACAATTAAAGACTACAAAAAAACAAAAGGCCACATTCCTGCATTCTGATGTAAATTATAAATTAGAAAAACTTCACTTTCAATAAATATTAACAAAGAGTATAAAGAACGATTTTTTTGATAATATTTTAGATATATCCATTTGAAATTAATTGCTTTAATTTGTATTCTTTTATCACAGTATAAAAGCTACTTTATGACTGACTTTTTCAATCACTTATTACAAGAATTTAAATTCCCTTTGGGAAATCCTGTTTTAATATTTTCCTTAATACTTCTCATTATTTTACTATCCCCTATCATTCTGAGAAAACTAAGAATTCCAAGTATTATTGGATTAATCATTTCAGGAGTTGTTATTGGGCCACATGGTTTGAATATTTTAGCTAAGAATTCAGCTATAGACTTGTTTTCAACGATTGGCTTGCTTTACATCATGTTTATTGCAGGCTTAGAATTAGACTTAAATGAGTTTAAATCAAACAGAAACAAGAGTTTTCTTTTTGGGTTCTTAACTTTTATTATCCCAATTAGCATTGGTTTCCCTGTTTGTTATTACGGATTAAAATATGACTTTAATGCAAGTTTATTGACGGCAAGTATGTTTGCCACGCACACACTTGTAGCTTATCCAGTTGTGAGCAAACTTGGCATTTCCAAAAACCAAGCTGTTGCTATTGCTGTTGGAGGCACTATATTAACAGATACCGCGGTACTTATTATGTTAGCTGTAATTATGGCAAGTACACAAGGGCAACTCAATCAAGAATTCTGGATACGACTTGGCGTTTCTTTGGTTATTTTTTCTGCTTTTATGTTTATTGCTATTCCCAGAATTGCAAAATGGTTTTTCAAAAAGTTGGAAAGCGAAAAGCACTCTCATTACATTTTTGTACTTTCTGTTGTATTCTTTGCCGCGTTCCTTGCTGAAGTTGCAGGCGTGGAGCCTATTATTGGCGCATTCGTTGCAGGTCTTGCTTTAAATAAACTAATACCACATTCTTCTGCATTAATGAACCGAATCGAATTTATAGGCAATTCTTTGTTTATTCCTTTTTTCTTGATAAGTGTAGGAATGTTAGTTAATATCAATGTCATTTTGAGTGGATACGAGGCTGGAATTATTGCACTTACTTTGTCTACGGTTGCTATTTCTAGTAAATGGATAGCTGCCTTTTTTGCTCAAATCGCATTTAAATACAGTGCAGCACAGAGACAATTAATTTTTGGATTGAGCAGTGCACATGCTGCAGCAACATTGGCTGTAATATTGGTAGGCTACAAAGCTCAAATCTTAGACGAGAATATTTTAAACGGCACTATTATTTTGATTTTAATCACTTGTATTGTCGCTTCATTTGCAACAGAAAAGGCCTCTAAGAAAATCATATTAGAAACGCATGACGACAACCAAGTACTAAAAACAATCAATGCGAATGAAGAGCACCTTTTATTACCTACTGCAAATATTGAAAACATTGAAAAACTCTTAGAATTTGCAATCCTTATTAAGGCTAAAAAATCAGTACATCCTATTTCCATCCTAACGGTTGTTAGCAACAATGAGGAAACTGAAGTCAATTTAATTAAAGCTAGAACTAAACTTCAAGAATTTGTTAAACAAGGCTCTGCTTCTGAGACAAAGGTAAATACAATTACAACAATAGACCACAATGGAGCGAGCGGTATTGTTAGAATTTCAAGAGAAATAATGGCCAATATTGTTATTTTAGGTTGGCCTATCCGTTCCGGAATTCTCGACAAATTATTTGGAGAAAAAATAGACATGATATTAAATAATACAGACAAAACTGTCATGATGTGTTATTTAGTTAAACCAATAGTACTAAACAGACGTATTTTTGTGATTATTCCACCTATGGCAGAAAGGGAAAAAGGGTTTGATTTATGGTTATTAAAAACCAGCAAATTGGCTCAAGAACTTAGTATTCCAATCCTTTTCAACTGCAATAAAACTACAGAAAACCACATCCAAAACAATCTAAAAAGAAATAAAATTTCAGTTTCATTCATTATTGATTATTTCGAATATTGGGATGATTTCCTTGTAATTTCTAAACGTATTAAAGAAACGGATTTAATCGTTATGGTTTCTGCAAGAAAAGGATCTGTATCTCACTTTTCGATATTGGATGAGCTTCCTGCAAAGCTTGAAAAACACTATAATAGCAACAGTAAAATCGTAATTTATCCTCAACAAAACAACAATGAATTTTGGAGTGATAATTACGAAGATATTTCTGCAGAACCTTTAAGCAAAGGTATCGAAACTCTACAAAAAATAGGCAAAGGCATTGGCAATATTTTCAAATCAAACTAAACTCTTTTAACTCTTTTTTTAAATAATTAATATACATTTGCATAAACAATGCGATATTATTTGATAGCAGGTGAAACAAGCGGAGATTTGCATGGCTCCAATTTAATGCAACATCTGCTAAATATTGACCCTGAGGCTGAAATAAGATTTTGGGGAGGTGACTTAATGGCTGCAAAGGGGGGCACCATGTTCCGACATTATAAGGCTACCGCTTTTATGGGTATTACTGACGTTTTACTTAACATTAATAAAATTTTCAAAAACTTATCTGATTGCAAAAAAGACATCATTGCATTTAAACCCGATGCTTTAATTTTAATTGACTACCCTGGATTTAACCTCAGAATAGCAAAATTTGCTAAGTCAATAGGCATTAAAGTCCATTACTATATTAGTCCTAAGGTGTGGGCATGGAACACGAAAAGAGCTTATAAAATCAAACAAAACGTTGACCACCTGTATAGCATTCTCCCATTTGAAATTGATTTTTTTAAACCCTTTGGAATTGTTCCCGACTACATTGGCAATCCAATTTGCGATGCTATAGAACAGTATCAGTTTGACAGCACTTTCAAGCAAAATCATCAAATCACAAAACCTATAATTGCGCTGTTGCCTGGGAGTAGAATGAGTGAGTTAAAGCATGTATTACCAGAAATGTTGAGTATTTGCAACTATTATCCTGAATATACTTTTGTGCTTGCAGGAGCTCCCCATTTAGAAGACAATGTTTATCAAAAATACATTGGGAATTTGCCAGTAAAATTAATAAAAGGTTACACCTATGATGTTGTAAAAAACAGTCATGCAGCCCTTGTTTGTAGCGGAACGGCTACTTTAGAAACGGCATTATTAAATTGCCCTCAAGTAGTTTGTTTTAAGTTTAGTAAAATTAGTTATGAAATCGGGAAAAGAGTAATAAATGTTAAGTATATTTCATTGGTTAATTTGATATTAAACAAATTGGCAATTCCTGAATTAATTCAACATGAACTGAATGAAATAAATATTAAAAAGGAATTAGATTTGATATTGGGTGGTAAAAACAGAGAGGATCAACTAACAAACTATAAAGAATTAAGCGAAATTGTTGGCAAATCAGGCGCAAGTGTAAGAACAGCGGAACTTATTTACAAAAGGCTTTCTAAGACTTGAGATTCTTTGTAAGCTGTTGTCATTTCACGCTTCCCAACGGGTCCACCTACAGATTGCACTTTCATACCCAATGCTTTCAAATTTCTTTTAAACTGGCCTTGAGCACAATAAGTCGTTAATATTCCGCCTTGTTTCAAATAATCAACTGCATAACGAATAGTCTCTTCAGTCCACATTTCAGATTGTTTGGCGGGAGCAAAGGCATCGTAATACATCAAATCCACATCTCCTTTATTTATCAATTTAGAAAGCTCTAAATCCTGACTTTGTAAATTGGCTTTCAACATACAAAAGTTAAACTGTGGAGTTATTGCATGCCATTTATTGTGTTCGACCTCTGAAATTTGTTTAATTAAATTTATACTTTGGGGCAAATGAGGAAAACCGTTGTAATATTCTTGTAGAACATCATAAGTCAAAGGGTAAGGTTCAAAGGCTATGTAATTTACTTTTTGGTGAGGCTGCAAATAATCTATTGTCAGCAAAGCATTTAATCCAGTACCAAAACCAACCTCCATAATAGTAAATTCAGTTAATTCCAGACTCATGAGTTTGAGACCGTTTACGATATAAACGTGTAAACTTTCTGAAAAAGCACCATTAATTGAATGATATGTTTCATCGAGGTGTTTTAAATAAATGGTTTGACTACCATCTCTGGTTTTTAAAAATTCGACTGATATATCGTTCATCTGCATTAAAAATTCATTTCTTGTTCTCTTTCGGGCATTTTAGGTTTTTTCTCAGGCACATTGTTTGAATCTCCAAATTTCCATGTTAGATTAACTGTAAAAATTCTAGTTTCACGTTTGCGATAAACACTGCTTGAAAAATTAACATCAGACATTACAATTTTAAATCTGCGGTTATCAAAAACATCATTGAATGAAATACTTAAAGCAAGTTTTTCTTTATAAATATCTTTTTTAAAACCCAAATCTAAACCGTACATAGAAAGCATTTTACCTTGAGGTAAGGCTCTTGGACCCATGTAATTGTAAGACAACTGCAAATCTGTTTTGTTCCAAAAGGTATAACTCACTATTGCTTTTCCTGTAAAAACCCAAGCATCGTTGGTAAATTGTGAACCAAGCACGTTACCCGAAAGCATTTGCCTGTACAAATTCCCATTTAATGTGGTTTTTATCTTTTTCATTAGCGTAAAACGAGCGATAACTTCTGCTCCCATACTCCTATTGTAATCTAAATTATAAAAGGAAACACGGGATATTCCTAAACTATCTACCGTTCTATAACGCCAAATCACGGAATTTGTTTGTCTAAAATACAAATTTGTTGTAAAAACTACTTTAGAGGTGTTGTAAAACGCTGATAATTCTAATGCATCTGTTAGCTCAGGTTTCAATGTAGGATTACCTGTAAAAATATTGAAAGGGTCGTTTACATTGATAAAAGGATTAATTTGACCCTGAGTGGGGCGATTAATACGGCGACTATACCCCAATTGAATATCTGGAATATTGTATTTTTTTTGTAAAGTAAAATTTATATTACCAGATGGGAACAAGTTTGTATAAATGAAATTTACTGGTGTATTGGTTAACTTTTCTTCTCCATCAACCAATGTGTTTTCAACACGCAAGCCTATATTATATTTAATTAAATCATTAAACTTATCGCTTAGAGTTAAATATGCGGCACTTACATTTTCGTTATAAACAAAACGATTGGTTCTGCCATTGTCTACTTCTATTGTTTGTGTTTGGTAATTAAATGAATCAAAATTAAACTGATTGTCAAAACTCCGTGCAGTGTACTTTGCTCCAATTTCTAATTTCCTATAATCAGTGAAAGGTTTAACATAATCAACTTGAGCTAAAAAATTCGCAAAACCATTGTCAAATGTATTGTATGACAAACCCTTATTTTGATTTAAGTTTTGATAAGTTAGTGGGTCTTTAAAATTTCTGACAATATCTATACTATTAGTTCTATCAGTCAATGAATAATTAACTATACCGACTAAATTATGGGCTGTTTTCTCAAACGTTTTTTTAACTAAAAGTCCTGCATCATAATTCAAAGATTTTTTAGAAACATTGTTTCCGATTTCTTGAACTGTTTTCACTTCTCTTTGGTCATCCTTCAAAAGTAATTCACTTATATCATCATCATTATCCGTATTTAATGAGGCCAAATAATTAAAAGAATAGAGCCATTTTTTACTTGGTTTATAATCAGTACTACCAGAAAATGTTGCATTTCTGCTTAAATTTTGACTTTCGCTGTATTGATTAATCACAAAAAAGGTATCCTTGGTAAAGTTATCTCTTTCATTGTAACCGCGACCCCAAACATCATTACACCTATAGGTTAGTGTATTCGATGTGCTCCATTTTCCATTACTGTAATTATATGCAGCCGTTGCGTTGTATTTATTATTAGTCCCAGCCCCTAAAGTTACAAATCCATTTTGCCCCTTCGTTCTGTTTTGCTTCAGCGTAATGTTAATAATACCACTTACCCCTTCTGCATCTTGCTTTGCACCAGGATTGGTATTAACTTCAATACTTTCAATATTCGCAGCGGGTATTTGCAATAGCAAAGTCTGTCTATCCTCACCAGACAAGCTACTCTGTTTCCCATTGATATAAATTAATACATTTTCACTCCCTCTCAACGATATTGAACCATCACCATCTACACTGATTGCAGGTATTTGCCTCAATGCATCAAGAGCAGTTCCTCCATTTGTTAATGCATCATTTTCAAGGGAATATACTTTTTTGTCCGCTTCAATTTTCTCAACTACCACTTTTTTCATTACAACTCCTCCCCCTTTAATTAGTTCAACTTGTGGCAAAAGATATAATGCATTCAAATTCAATAAAGTTGCAGAATCAGAATATCTTAAATTAATTGTTTGAGTTTTGAATCCAGGTATTGAAATCTTAAGTAAACTTGGCTGACGACTAGAGCAAATTTTAAATTGGCCCAAACTGTCAGTCAATTTAAATCCTATTACAATATTCTTAGCACTAGAATAAATTTCAACCAAACTATTGGGTATAAATTTGAGTGATACGCTATCATTAACAACGCCTACAACACAATATTTTTTTTGGGAATAAGCACTTAAAACAAAGAAAAGAAACAAGCTTACTGTCGTTAACTTTTTAAACATCATAGATATAACAAAATAAAATTAAATGGGTTTTAGAATCCCTAAAGTGGTTTTCTAGTGGTTCGTTGTTCGATACGTTTTTCATAGTTTTCTCCTTTGAAAATACGATGAACATAAATACCAGGGGTATGAATTTGATTTGGGTCTAGTTCGCCAGCTGGCACCAATTCCTCTACTTCGGCAATCGTTACTTTGCCTGCCATTGCCATTAATGGATTAAAATTTCGAGCGGTTTCTTTGAATATCAAGTTACCATGAACATCACCTTTCCAAGCCTTAACAATTGCAAAATCTGCATCAAAGGCATATTCCATTAAGTAAGTCTTGCCATTAAATTCTCTGGTCTCTTTTCCTATTGCAACCTCCGTTCCAACACCCGCAGGCGTATATATAGCAGGCATTCCATAACCAGCAGCCATACATCTTGTGGCCAAAGTACCTTGCGGAATCAATTCAACTTCTAACTCTCCTGACAATAATTGTCTCTCAAACTCAGCATTTTCTCCCACATAGGAGGCAATCATCTTTTTAACCTGCCTTGTTTTCAACAAAAGGCCAATCCCAAAATCATCAACACCTGCATTGTTACTAATACAAGTTAATTTATCTGACCCTTTTTTTACAAGTGCATTGATACAATTTTCAGGAATCCCACACAACCCGAATCCTCCCAACATTAATACGGCACCACTTTCAATATCTTTAATGGCATCTTCGGCATTTGCAACAACCTTATTCATAACGGCAAATTTAATGTTTTTTGATAAAGGATAAAAATACAATGTATGAACTATATCAACATCAATCCAATAAATGCGCCTAATTCCATTAGCAATGCAATACCAATATGAACAAGAACGCCACCCCAAATAGATTGCGTTTTGTATGATAAATAGCCCAATAAAATACCGCCAAAAAATGAACTAATGGTTTCCCCAATTGGTTTACCAAAATGGATTGAAAAGTAAAAGGCGGCGGTAGGAATAATGGCTTTAGGTCCTAAAATCTTTAAAAATGCTAATATCATAAATCCCCTAAAAAAGACTTCTATTGAAATAAAATCAAGCGCATACACCACTTCAAACCAAAAATAATGATGTGGTTCAGGATTGTAAACATTAATTCGGGAAGCACGAGGATAGTATTCTAAAAAATCGCCCATGAAACTTGCTGCTGTAATTAGTGGGAGCATAAAAAGCAACATTTTGAAGTACAATGACCACTCAACTTGTTTGGCCGAAAATCCATAAAATGAATGATTCGGCACTTTGTAAAACTGCCAAACTATTCTCAACATCATTAATAAAAACGCGAGTCTAACTAAATCAGAAAAAATCACTTTACTAAGACCTATTCTTCCAGGCACGGCAAATAGCTCCACCACTTCCCCATAGAAAGTTAAAACAGATCGAAGTGAAAATAAAGAAATACCAACTACAATTAATACCCAAAACTGCCTAGTTTTAACCCACTTAAAATCTTTTGAAAACAATGAAACGAAAAACAAAGCTGCCATAAAATGCAATGCGTAAAGAGAAAAGTAGGCTAAAAATGAATTAATGCCTTTGAGTTTAAAAATACCCAATTGCACTTTGTAAATTTCAATTATAGTAAGCGTTGTTGACAAAAAAACAAAAACTACAACCCAAAATAGCAATGAGTATTTCCCGATAAATTTCTTTAAATCTTGAATTAAACGAATCATAATACCAATAAATTACACCCACGAGTATCACTGTAATCGACACGACCTAGAACTTCGTAACTACCGTTATCGTTTACCTTTCCTAAATCAGACGTTGCAATAAAGCTGCAAGAGTATAAATTATACAAATCAATAACATTGAGCACTCCGTTTCTGTTAAAAACTGGTAAACCCAATGGATCATTTATTTCTCTTGCAAACACCTTACACCAAGGAGGCGACTGATATAAACCTTCACTCATTGCATAAAATTGTGACATTAATTCGGTCATTCCATATTCACCGGCAATACTTGAAACGCCCAATCTACTTTGTAATATTTGGTGCAACTCATGTCTAGTTAATTCAGCCCTTCGGCCTTTCATGCCTCCTGTTTCAACAACATGAGTATATTCAAGATTCATTTGATATTTCTCTACAAAATCAAGCAGTGCAAAACTCACTCCCCATAATACCGTAGGAATTTTTTGGGCTTCATTCTCCATTAATTGATTGTATAGGTCGTGGTGATTGTAAAGATAAAAATTTGATTGAGGATATTGTGAGGATTTAATAAAATGATTGACTTGATAAACCAAGGAAGAGGTTGTTCTTTCGAGATAAGAGGGTAATAAAGCTAGGTGGCAATAATTTTTAAAATCTCGGAAAAAGAAATTAAAACTATCGGCACATGATTTTTCATACAATCGCAACTTTGGCACTGCATGTTTACTAACTCCATGTCCTGTGGTACTACTACTTTCAAATACGACTTCGGAAACAAGAGTCGACGATTGAATATTGAAGTTTTTAAAAAAAGAAATCGGTAAAAAGGGTATCTTAAAAACTTTATCTATCTTTGTAGTATCGATTTTCAAAAGTTGTAAGTAGGTTTTATAAACTTCATTGTTTTGACTTTGGTACTGAAATATTTTGAGTGCCAAAGCTTCAAAAGTAAATTTGTTGACTGCACTTATTTCTTTTTCTAAATCGTCCAAAACCATGCTTCAAAAATATATTAAATTTTGCATACTCGTTTTATTGTTTTCTTGCAAGACAGATGCCCCTTTGTTTTCAGACATCCCAAGTTTAACAATAAATAAGGTAGAACAATTCCAAAGAGATGGAAAAGATTCTTCGGTGGTAATTACACTAAATTACACAGATGGAGATGGGGACATAGGTTTGGAAGAAACAGACACTTTTCCTCCGTTTAATTTTGGCAGTGCTTATTTTCACAACTTGTTAATCCGTGTTTATAAAATAGAGAACGGGGTAAAAATCCCAATTATGATTCCTGCAACGACAGACACCTTAAACTTTAATGATCGTATTAAAAACCTAACACCTACAGGTAAAATAAAATCAATTTCGGGGCAAATAAAAATAAATTTGAACGCCAAACCCTATCCGGGCATTTTACCAGATTCCATGAGTTATAAAGTTCAGATTATAGACAGAAAACTCAATATGAGTAATGAGGTAGAGACGAATCCTCTAAAATTTACCTTTTAGAATTTATTCTTCCACATCATACTTTCAACCGGTTTAATGGTTCTAGTATTGTATTTTGCATTTTTCTTTTTGTTGTACATGGTTTTAACATCACCGTTTACAACAAAATAAATAAGTTGACCAATAGGCATACCATAATAAACCCTAACTGGTTGAGCAACACTTATTTCGAGCGTCCACGTATTACAGAAACCCACATCCCCTTTTCCTGCGGTAGCATGAATATCTATTCCCAAACGGCCTGTGCTACTTTTTCCTTCTAAAAAAGGAACATGCGCAAGAGTTTCGGTATATTCTTCGGTTACTCCCAAGTAAAGAGTACCGGGTTGTAGCACAAATCCTTCAGTAGGAATTTCAAAATGATCAATTTTATTGTGGGCTTTAGCATCTAAAACACGGTCTTTGTAAGTGGCTAAATATCGACCTAAATGAACATCGTAACTATTTGTTCCTAAACATTCTGGACGGTAAGGTTCAATTAAGATGTTGCCCTTTTCAATTTCTTCTAAAATTTGGTAATCTGTTAATATCATGGTTGTATAATTTCAAAGCACTTTATGGTGCGGTCATCACTGCACGAAATAAATCTGTTTCTATCAAACCACAAAATTTTATTCACAGAACTTGTATGACCGTTGTATTTTTCTTTATCAATAACCTTCAGCAAGGTTTTTTTATCAAAGTCCCATAACTTAATTGTTTTGTCCATACTAGAAGACAAAAACAGGGTTTGATCAGGATGAAGAGCCAATGAATGTATATGCAAAAGATGAGCATTTACTTGAATTTCAGAATTTTGACTACTCAAAAAATGCAAAATTGCACCCCTACCACCTGTTACCATTGTTTGAGAGTCAGGATGGTATATCACTGTAAATAAACTTCCGTTAAAATCTGATTTTTTTTCAGAAATACCGTTTTGGGAGGACAAAACCCACAAGGCTGGTTCGCTTCCCACAACAATTAATTCATTATTTACAGGCAATAATTGTCTCAAACTTTTGTTAGAAAGTTGTATTTCATTAACTTTATTGAATTGTTTATCAAAAACCGAGATGGCTCCATTTGCAGAAGCGATGTAGTACAATCCATTGGAAAATTGAATATCAAAAATTGGAAAATTATTCCATTTCAACTTTTTGACCAACAGATAGTTGTTTGAATCAAAAATGGTTAACTCACCTTGATTAGTCCCTGTCAAAATAAAATTACCAAAACAAGCCACTGTGTAAATTGCATGATCGTGTTGGGCGATGAGCAAACCTTCGGCAGACTCAAAATCCCACTTTACTAACATTCCATCAGCACCACCACTGTAAAAAAAATTTTCACTTGGAGAGTGAGCAAGTGAATAAATCGCTTGTCGATGTCCAATAAATTCTTTTATATTTACAACTTTAATCAAAATGCCTCTTGTTTTTGAACAACAAATAACTTCTGCAAAGAAAATCGCTGTTTGGCAGATAACCGAACCCCTAGATTTTTTTTTATCAAGAATCTCTGCACCGTTTGAACAAGGACTTAATCCTAAGAGATTGCTAGAAAAAACATGTTGTTCATTTTTATTAAACTACATCTTAAAAGAACAAATTGACCAGTTTCTAGGTAATGACATGTATGGCAAACCAATTTTAAGCAATACAAAAACCAGCGTTTCATTCAGCCACACCAAAGACTTAGTTGCGTGTTATATCGACTTAGATGGCAATGATATAGGCATAGATATTGAACATCTAAGAAAACAATTACCTGCCTTGTCCAAAAAATTCATGAATGAGGAAGATAGCAGCCCTTTCGATGACGAATGGCATTATCTCTTTATTTGGTCGGCCAAAGAAGTTCTTTATAAAATGTGGGGGAAAAAGAATTTAGACTTTTACAAAGACCTCAAAATCATAACATCAACTGATAGTGAGGGATTTATCCAAAAAGAAGAACTTGATATTATTACAAAAATCAAGTTTCATAAAATAAATGACGTTATTTTGACATACAATCTTTGATAAAAGGGATTTTTTAATTATTATTGCTCAATAAACGAGGCAACTATTTTAAAACTAAACTTGTCATAACAGCAATGAATAGAATTTTACTTTTTTTCACACTCTTTATCATGTCGTTGCAAACAGCAAAAGCTTGTGACGTAATCAATGGTTCGGACATAAAGTTCACTCACATGGGTGGCTACAAATATCACATAAAGTATATTTTATACCATCAATGTGTTTGTGCATTGGGCATTATGCCAAGATTTACTGTTTCATGTGGAGGCACAAGTTATACCCGTGTCCCACCTAGAACAAGCATCAGAGATATTACACCCGTATGCAGCAGCGGTCAACCGCCATGCCAAAACGGTGGATACGGTGGCTCACGTTTTGGAATTGAAGAACATATCTTTGATGACACTATTGATTTTTCAAAAAGCCCATATAACACCTTTTTAAGTGGCACTTGTTGTGAAATCATGTTCCGAGTTGCACAACCATGGGGACTTGTTGGAACTACAACAACTACAACAACTTATGGTGGAGAAGCGATGATGAACTTGTGTGAAATTGGCAAAAAAGGCAATAATTCACCAACTTTATCTAACATCCCAATGGCTTTTATTTGTTGCAATCAACCTTTTGTATTCAATAACGGTATTTTTGATAATAAAGAATATGATTCGCTATCATATAATTTGGACGAACCATTAAGTGCAACTTGGGCTCCTGTAAATTGGATTTCTCCATTAAACAAAGACATTCCATTCACGCCATTTTGCCCTCCCAATCCAGGTGTTGTAAATTGTCGTCCACTTCCTAACGCCCGTCCATCCAGAGGGTTTTACTTTGACAGAGAAACAGGAGACATGGCTTTTACTCCAACAAAGTGTGACGAATCTGGACCTGTAACAATAAAAGTAACTGAATGGCGGAAAGATTCTATAACTCGCAAAATGGAGAAAATTGGTTTTACAAGGCGTGATATTTATGTAACCATTGTAACTTGTTCGGATAACAATCCCCCTGAAATAGTAGGTGTTAATAAACATTCCATTTGTGAAGGAAGTAGATTATGCTTTAAAATTAAAGCCACAGATGCAATTTTTACTCCAAATCAAACTGTCCCAGACACTGTTGAACTCACTTGGAATCAAGCTATTATAGGTGCAACATTTAGAATTATCGATCCAAAAGCCAGAGAAAAGGAAGCAGAGTTTTGTTGGACACCTAAAATTGGAGATGCAAGAAACCAAGCATATACATTTACAGCCTCAGCAAAGGACGATGCATGTCCAAGACCTGCTACCACAATTAGAGGATTTAATATCAAAGTTAATCCATTGGCAAGAGATACCCGTAAATATTCTATTCTAGATTGTGGTAAATTAAAGTTTGCTGCTTTCCCTTTAGACACAGTTAATTATAATCAAAAAAACTACCGCTATAAATACACCATTAGAGATTCTACTAACAGTGGTATTCCCTTTTTAATGACTTTCAATAGAATTGATAGTTTCAAATTTAAACGTGGTGGAAAATATATTATTGAACACGAAATCAACAATCCTCCATTCAATTGCCCAACCATCTATTTAGATACTGTTTTAATGCCACCAATATTAGATGTTGAATTATCTTTTGGCAAAGACACATTTGTTTGTGCAGGAAACTCTTTAACATTAGAACCAATCGTTGCCAATGGTGTCCCAAATTATAAATTCCGTTGGGAATTCCCATTAGGCACCCACAATCCTAAAGACACTCTAAACAAAATCACCGTTACACCAACTACTAGCTCTAAACTTGTTTTAAAACTAACAGACAAAAACAAATGTGTTGATGCAGATACTGTAATTGTTAAATACATTAAAAATCCGATTGTTGACCTTGGGCCTGACCGTAGAATATGTACGTATGATTTTGCTTCATTAGATGCTCAAAACGCAGATTCTTTAATGTATGAATGGAGTACTCAAGAAAATACTCGAGAAATTACAGTTCATGTTGCAGGCAAGTATTCAGTAAAAGTTTTAGACAGTATTTATAAATGTTTTGACACAGACACTATGGAATTGTTTGTCAATGACACCGTTATTGCTCTTTCAGGTGGTGATAGAGAAATTTGTATTTTTGACACTTTAAAAGTTTCGGCCAAACGCAAACCTTTGGGTTATACCCGTCAAATAACTTGGAGAGACATTATTTCAGGGGCAACTATGGCAACTGATAGTGCTTTCAGATTGAGAATACCAACCATTGCCACTCGGAAATATGAAATGTTCTTAAGGGTTAATCAAAAAGGCGTTATATGCGAGGATTATGATACATTTACACTCACCGTCAATCCTCTACCAACCTTCATAAACACACCTATACTTCCAAGATGTTATCAAGATGGCGCAGTTAATTTAAATTTAGCCAATTTTGCCACGGCAAATAATAGAACCATTCCTGCAGATTCTATCCGATTCTTTCAACAACACCGCAATCCAAGTTGGATTACGGGAGGACCAGTTGGCAAAAGTACTTTTGTTTGGAATTTCCCTCAGTTTATAAGCAATGATTTAGTTCCAAAAGCAGGTCTAACGGATATCATTTGTTATGATTATCGCGACATAAAAGGCTGTTATCACAAAGAATGCAAGAATGTAAGACTGAATCCAAATCCAGCAGTTGAACTTAAAACGGGTACATTTTGTCAAAAAGCAGGACCTGTTGATTTGAGTAAACTCATTGTTAAACCTATTCCATCTGCTAAAGCGGGCGGACCAGAAAGCTTTAGATGTTTAGACGTTCCTCAAAGTTCGGGAGTAGATCCTGATGCAATCGTATACTGGGATTACACTACAATACCAGCAACTCCATACATGGATCCCGGATTGGAAGGCGAAAACCAAAAAACCGGCGATTACCAAATCGAATATTGTTTCCAAGACGCTATTTCTGGTTGTAAATCATGCGACTCAATGTGGATTACAATAGTAAGACTACCTGAAATTGAGTTCTCTAATATCCCTAAACAATGTATTAACTTCCCTTTACTCGCAATGGATAGTTTTGCTAAGGACAGAAATACTGGCAAACGATTTATTGATGGAGAATGGTCAACAGTTGAATTCAGAAACTCGCGTGATATGGGAAATCCTATCATTGCCAATGTGATAAACAATTCAATTAAAACCAAAAAGATATTCGACCCAAGTATGGGTGCAGGTCAATACTTGTTAAAGTTGACAGATGTTTCAAGTGGATGTCCTGTGGCGGATAGTGTTGAGGTAACTGTTAATGGTTTGCCAATTCTCAGAATTAATATCCCAGATACGGTATGTTCAAGTTCTGCACCGTTTACTCTGAACAATGAACAACCGTCAGGACCATTAGGAACTTGGTCAGGATTGGGTGTGGTAGGGCGTGATTTTAATCCAGGTGTCAGTCCTAAAAACAAACAATATGAAGATCCTATCCGTTTGAAATATGAATATACCAATCCACTAACAGGTTGTAGTGACTCAATTGCGAAAAACATTAGAATACAAAGTCAACCTGAGGTTACTGTAACTACCCCTAGCCCTTATCAACAATGTGAAGGACAAGTATTTAATTTAGTAGCAACCAAAGCATGGGTTCAAAATACAACTTGGACGAGCAGTGGAGATGGAAACTTCTCTGACAACAGCAAGCTAAGTACCGTTTATACCCATGGTTTATCTGACACATCGTTAATTGGCTTAAACGGTCAAGTGGTATTAAATATTAACACTATCAAGGAAGGCGTTTGTCCTCCAGCAAAAGACGATATTCAGTTGATTATAGAGCCATATCCTCAGTATTCAATGCCTGTGCATTTTATAAAATGTGAGGCGGCTGATATTGACTTTTCTAGCACTGTTTATAAACCAGCTGGTTCTCCTAACTTGAGATATACTTGGGATTTTGGAGATGGTAACACATTGATTAAATCAACAAATGGGAATCCTCAAAAACGATATGATACCGCACAAAGAGGTTGGTATAATGTTACATTAACCGTTCACAATCAGTGGGGTGCTAATGACGACCAAGCTTGTAGCATACAAAAAGATTCCGTGGATTATGTAAGAGTATTACCACAACCAAAAGCTGCCTTTAGCAGTGACCCTAGCTACTTTACAACCGTTGCCTTCCCTAAATTTAAGTTCAAAAATGAAACACAATACAGATGGGGTGCAGAAAATATGAGTTATTTGTGGTCGTTTGACTTGAATGATATTGAAGATACTTCAACGCAAATAAACCCAATCAAAGTATATCCAGCAGACACAACAGTATATTGGGTAAACTTAATGGCAAGATACACTTATCCTGCAATTGGGGATATAACCATAGATGAAGATGTAGTGTGCGAAGATTCAATTGGCAGACCAAGAAAAATTGGTCCAGACGTTACAGTGTTTGTTCCAACAGCCTTTAGTCCAGAAAGAACAGGACCAAAAGTAAACAACGTATTCAGACCAATTGTAAATGGCGAGAAATCTTACAGTATGATTATCATGAACCGTTGGGGACAATTAATTTGGGAAAGCACAGATAAATTTGCAAGTTGGGATGGCACTTATCAAGAACAAGATGCACAACAAGATGTTTATATTTGGCACATCAAAGTGACGGCTTACGATGGCGAAAAGTATGATTATGAGGGCACTATTACATTATTAAGGTAGGACTAATTATACTTTTTTAAGATTCATTACAGAGTCTGCAATTGTTTGATTAGTTTTGCAGTATGACAAACGAAATATACGTTATAGATGCAGTACGAACTGCTGTTGGAAAATATGCAGGCAGTTTAGCAAACATCCGCCCAGACGATTTAGCGGCAAAAGTCATTAAAGAACTCATTAACAGAAATCCAAATATTTCATTTAATGAAACTGAGGAAGTTATTTTGGGCGCTGCCAACCAATCGGGAGAAGACAATAGAAATGTCGCTAGAATGGCAAGTTTATTAGCTGGATTACCTATTACAGTTGCAGGTTACACAGTAAACAGACTTTGTGCAAGTGGATTACAGGCTATAGGAAATGCTTTTTTAGAAATCAATGCTGGCAATGGCGACTTATATATAGCAGGAGGCGTTGAAAGTATGACAAGAGCACCATTTGTGATGGCAAAATCAGACAGTGCATTTGGTAGAGCACCAGAAATATACGACACTACAATTGGTTGGAGATTTACCAATCCCGCATTATCAGCATTATACCACCCTTACACAATGGGTGAAACTGCAGAAAATATTGCAGAGAAGTGGTCAATAAGCCGAGAAGAACAAGACGAATATGCTTATAATTCTCAATTAAAATGGCAGAAAGCAAATGAGATAAACCGATTTAACGATGAGGTAATGAACTTTGAAATCCCTCAAAAAAAGGGAGATGCCATTATTTTCAATAAAGACGAACAACCGCGTTTAAGTTCAATAGAAACATTAAGTAGCTTAAAACCAGCCTTCAAAAAAGGGGGATCGGTTACTGCGGGTAATTCGAGCAGTGTTAATGATGGTGCAGCAGCATTGGCGGTAGCTTCCAAACATTACGTTCAGAGTAACAATTTAAAACCTATAGCACGAATTGTCAGTATGGCAGCAGCAGGGGTTCCTCCTGAAATAATGGGTATAGGACCAGTATTGGCAACAAAAAAAGCATTAAAAAGAGCTGGATTAACACTTAATGACATCGACATTGCTGAATTAAACGAAGCATTTGCAGTTCAGAGTATTGCTTGTATTAAAGAATTGGGAATAAATCCAGACATTGTCAATGTAAATGGAGGCTCCATTGCCATTGGTCATCCTTTGGGATGTAGCGGAGCTAGAATCAGCACAACACTGCTTCACGAAATGCAAAAAAGACCCAATGTAAAATACGGCTTAGCAACTATGTGTATTGGTGTTGGTCAGGGATTGGCTGTTATTTACGAAAAACTATAAATAAAAAAGCGCAACAAAAGTAAAAATACAATTGTTGCGCTAAAAAATATTTAAAGGTTTGACCTATTGGAATTTATCCAAATAGATAAAATAGAATTTTAACTTAAAAGGATTTTGTGGCAATTTGCTTTAGACCCTTCCAAATAAAGGAAATACAACCCGGTTTTTAAGGCAGACAGTTCATAGGCATAATTAAATCATTGTTTCCAACATTAAGTAATAAAGTTACATCGACTTGTAAGTCTCTACCTGGGAAAGTGATTGAATTGTTTATTGTAAAAGTAAAACCACTTTGTATGATATAGGTTACAGGTGAACCAGAACCGGAGGCAGACCATGAAATAGCATTCCAAGCAGACAAACCGCCGCTTGCAGAAACAGAAGAAGGACTAGTGTAAGTTGTTTGAGAATGAAGCGAAATACCAGCTAAGAACATAGCTGTACAAATAAGTTTTTGTAACATTATAAATTTGTTGGTAAGATTTAGTGGTACAAAAACACCAATAACAAACCAACAAAAACACTAAAATATACCTCTAGAACATCACATAATGATGTGAGAATATCCACTTTTATGCAAAATAGGCATCATTTTTTTCATCAAATCGAAAAAACATTCTTTTAAATCGATTCTGCATATTTCTTGAAATTATTAAGAATGGCTTGCCAACCATTTTGCTGCAATTCTAATGAATTTTCATTTTCGGCATCAAACTCTATATTCACCAAGGTATAATCCCCAGTGGATTGAAAGGAAACTTTAATAACTCTATTATCAGGTGTTGTATAAACAAAATAGTAACCCTCAACTATCTCATTATAAACTGCCTCAAAATCAAATCCGAAACTCCCATCCTTAGCTTCCATTCTTCCCACATATTTACCGCCAACATTTAAATCATTAGATGCCCTTGGACAACACCAATCGTCTGAGGCAAAATTCCAATTAACAATATGTAATGGATTGGTATACAAATCTCAAACTACTTTTTTTTCTAAAGCAATATTCGCATTGATATTTAATTTTGTATAATTCATCCTTCAATTATTAAACAAAAAAATGAATTTTAATCTCCCAAAAAAAACGAGATAGTTAGCCAAAAACTAATTATTAGTAAATCTAACGTGCCCAATTAAAAACAAATCGTCTTTAATATTTATAGCTTTTTGTATTTTATTTTTTAATTGAACTAATTGTTATCTTTGCTTTTTGAAAGATTACAAAAATGAAAAGCATTAACCTAAAAAAGTCACTGAGCATCTTTGCTTTTTTGTTTATTTTTAATACCGCATGGTCTATTTTAAATCCACCTAGCCTAACAAGCCCAAGTAACAACATAAGGTCAAAAAATTTCCAATCCTACTTAGTTGTGAGTCAAGTTACTGGTGTTGTAAAATATGAATTCCAAATTGACACCTCCATTAACTTCAATTCATTCAGACTTAAAACATTATCTAGCAATAAAAACAACGTACCCTATGTTGTTACGCCTGTGTTATTAATGAACAAAAATTATTATTGGCGTGCTAGAGTTTTTAGTAGTACCGATTCCTCTAATTGGTCAAACTCCAGAATGATTGCTGTAGATTATAAAATGGAATTAGTAAGCCCAAACAATACTTCCACAGGAGCACTTAGACCCATTAATGCAAGAGCTTGGCATATTGACTCTTCTGTTAAATACATCTATCAAATAGA
This sequence comes from Chitinophaga pinensis, assembly GCA_945871905.1. Taxonomy (GTDB): domain Bacteria; phylum Bacteroidota; class Bacteroidia; order NS11-12g; family UBA955; genus JABMMZ01. Next base: position 3,611 of record CAMBXL010000017.1, on the reverse strand, counting down.
TACTGCTGCAAGCTTTAATACAAGTCAATTAATTTTCAGAAATTCTTTTTCAAATTCTTTTTTGGATACGGCATACTTTAAATTTGGCAGAAGATTTTTTTGGAAAGCAACTGCAATAGATGCTGAAGGCGATACATTACAGTGGTCAGACCCCTACTCATACACTATTTATACAACGCCGACCACTTTTAGTACTACTGCAGATGGTGCAAGCGCCATATTGGGTTGGAGCAATTGTTTATCTGCCAATGTTATACTTCAGCTTGATATTTCTCCCAATTTTAATTCATCACAACTGATAGAAAAAACATTAAAACCGGGAACGATTTTAGACACCAATTACAATCTATTATTTGGCAAGACCTATTATTTTAGAATCAAAGCAGTTCTTGGCAAACAGGCAAGTAATTGGTCAAGCACTCGCAACTTTAATATCGTAAACGTGGTGAGTAATGTTTTTCCTGCAAATAAAGCAAGTAATGTTATTCTTGTCCCTCAATTTAGTTGTAATAATATCAAACATGTTTCTTATCAATTACAATTTGCGAAGGATACTTTTTTCACCCATTTAATTGCAGACACTATTCTCAAACCAAACACTACAAATTGTATCTTTAAAGACACTTTGAATTTTAGCAGTCGATATTTTTGGCGAATAAGAGCTTTTCATGAAAAAGACACCATGGTTTGGCAAACCAATTATTTCAATACCTACTTGGGTCAAGTTCCACAAACCTCTCCACTTGATGCAAAACAAGACCAAGACATTACGGTCAGTTTACAATTTTACCATTTCCCTTGGATAGATTCTTATATACTTGAAATTGACACCGGTAAAGCATTCACAACAACACCATCTTCTCACAGAATAAGCATTACTAAGTTCAACGATTTGTCTTCAACGAGCAAGTCATTTGATACAATTCTAAAATATGGCAAAACCTATTGCTGGCGTGTATTTGCTATTAAGGATGGTGACACTTCTGATTTTGCTGTAAATAGGTATTTTGTTTGCAAAAAAAGTCCGACATTAAACTTTCCAAGCAATAATTTTATTGGCATTGGCACTTATACCAACGGCCTTATAAAACCCATGAATGGCTCACATCAAGTTATTTGGCAACTTGACACAACTATCAACTTTAATTCGCCAATTTTGATAACAGAAAAAGACTCTCATGTTTTGGATTTTTTCTTTACATCTGAAGTTTTACTTAACTTCCCTAAAGATCTAAGATTTGAAACAAAATACTTTTGGAGGGCCAAATGTGTATTAAAGAACGACACTAGCTTATGGTCATTGCCTTTCAACTTTGTTACAACGCAAAGACCTTGGATTACATCACCTGCCAATAAATCAACTAATGTCCCACTAAGCACAACCTTAAATTGGGGTATACAAGGTTCGAGTTCTGATTATATATACCAATACCAATGGTCAACAGACTCCAATTTCACCAACACCCCAATAGTTTCATTGCCAAAAGAAAGTTCAGCCGAGGCTGTTGTTTCCAATAATTATGTCACCACTTATTATTGGAGAGGAAGGGCTACTCACCCGAAAGACACCAGTCTATGGAATATAACGGCCACTTATTCTTCTATCCTTCCCCCTACCATTAATAAACCAATTTTAGCATTACCCCTTAATAACTCGACAAATATTCCCACACCTGATGTTGACTTAATTTGGAATAGTTTGAGTAATGTAGGAAGTTATGATGTTGAAATTTCCAATAACCCCGACTTTAGTATTGTCTTAATTCGCGGGAATGTTCTGGGCAATGGTGTTACATTTAGAGGAATGAGCACAGGAACAACATACTATTGGCGAGTAAGTGGCAAAATCAATAACTTTAATGGTCCATGGTCTGATGTATGGAAATTTACAAGTCGTTGGGAGACTGAAATTGATGAAAAATCACACTTGGAAAGTCATTTAAAGCTATTCCCTAACCCTTGTCATGATCTTTTGAATATCCAATACCCAAGCCCCTTTGACATAAGCATCTATAACAACAATGGGCAGTTGGTTTTTAAGCGGACGAATGTTCTTAATTCTTTACAAATTAACACACAGTCATTTGCCAAAGGGTTGTATTATGTCAACATTGTGAGTGACAAAAAAACAATTAGTGAAAAAGTGATGATTGGAAAAGAATAAGCACTATTGATTAAATCACAATTGAGGAAATCAATAGAAGAAAACAGACTTATTTTTTACCTTGATTTTTGTAATATTCAATGGTATTATCCATGATTCTGAGGGATAATGTTTTACCTTCTTGAATTTTCTTAGCAATTTCTTTGGCTCCTTTGTCTAATTCTGCAACGACTTTTGTGCCTGAAATCTCTTTAGCTTCCAATTTACCTATTACTTCCATTTTACCTTCCTCATTAAGACAAGAAACCTCAAACTTGGTACTAGGAACATCTAAAAAACCTTTTTTAACATGCACATACATGAATTCGGCATTTTTTATAGTAACGGTTTCAGCTAATCCTTTTTTATTGGTTGTTTCAACCTCGCCTATAGTTAACTCAACAGGAAAAGAATAATTCACCAAGTCTTTAAACAACTCACAAAATGCATTAATAGATAAATTAGCAGCTTCCTCTGCAGTTCTATTTTTATAGACTTCAGTATGATAAAGGCCTTCATCAAAAACTAATTTTTTCGTTTTTAAATCAAGCACTTTAATTTTCATGTTTGTAATTGCGCTCGCGCCTCTGTCATAACCACCTGATGAGTTGGGAATAGAAACCAAGGAAGACCTTAATCCAGTGACATAAACGTAAACTATATAATTTATTTTGTTAGGATTATAAACACTCACTTTAGTTTTGGCATCGGCAAGGGCAATTTCTCTAGTTATAGTATCAACATTCAAACATTGGGTTAAACTATCACCAACAAAAACTGTAAATCTATATTTGTTTATAAAAGCTTTTTTTAATTTCGTGTTAATTGTTTTTAATTGCTCGCTACTTATAGCAACAGTAGAGGCAACAGGGAGAATTCCTACATTTAGTCTTTCCACGTCTTGAGCATTAAGTGTTAAGCAAACAAAACTTGCACAAATCAATATCCATTTTTTTATTAATATCATGGTGCAAAGATGTTATTTTTTCTTAAAAATAGGATTAACAATTTATTAAAATTTTCGACATTGTTGAATGATTTGTAGGCAGCAATAAAATCTTTGTATTCAGAATACAAGTCCTTTCTTGGCTTGTGCTTTGCTCAGGTAAATTCTCAGGGATTATTTACAATGATCCCAAGGGGGTGGCTTCAAAATCCCACAAAACCTAGCCGTTACACGGCTTGTCTTTTTTATGCCCTTTTTGTGCTTGAGCTTTGCTCAGACAAAAAAGGGCATAAAAAAAACCTCAATAAAATTGAGGTTTTGTGGAATCTTGGCGGAGAAAGAGGGATTCGAACCCCCGTTAGCTTTCACTAAAACAGTTTTCAAGACTGCCGCATTCAACCGCTCTGCCATTTCTCCGTATATCTTATCAGTAGCTTTATAAAAAAGTTATCTGGTTTTTTATCTAATGTTACTGGTTGATAGTAGTCATCAGATTTATTTAAGAACTTATTGCCAATTATT
>CAMBXL010000016.1 GCA_945871905.1 Chitinophaga pinensis | reverse complement strand
AATGCTTTTTTGTTAAAAACAAAATAAAAATAATTTATTTTTTTCTAGCTTCCTAGCAACTCAACAATCTCTCTCAGAACGGGGTGCAAAAGTAACACCTTTTCTATACTTTCCAAATTAATTCTTCGTTATTTTTTGAAACAAGCTTTTTTTTATCTTTTTTCAACTATTTAAACAATCTCTATCCCTTTCTATCAATCATTCTAACTAACAATTTTATCGCTTAAAAAAAATAAAAAAAATTACTTTTTAAACTGATAATTATGTGAAATTATTCGATTTCATATTCAAATGTTAACGTCATCATAGATAATAATGGATTTATTGGGTAATTTAGACACTATTATGACTGAAAATATTATTGTTGCTAACCTCAAATGTGGTGGTTGTGTCTATTCTATTAAAAATAAATTGAATGAATTGCGTGGAATCGATTCAATTAATGTTGATTGGGACACTCACACTATCACCATTATTTACCAAGGTATTGAAAATCACAATACACATAACAGCCCAATTAAAGGGGATTGGTTACATAGAAGCAACAGAAGAAAATGGTTTAATACTTCAACTTGAAAGTTATGCAAGTTGTATGATTGGTAAATTGAGTTCTGAAAAATAACATTTCAAACCTCACTTTTAATCTAAAGTATGTGTTTAATGGCATTAAATTTTGAGTCATTCATTAAACTTATTATATATAAATGTTTAATTAAACAATTTTTTATCCTTTAATTTCTGCGCTTTTGATGCCTTTGTTTTTTATCCTTTAAGTTTGTGTAGGGCTTTTCGGGTTGATACAAAGGGCGACTCCCCCATGATTCAGGTAATTCAACTTTACTTACAGAATAGCCTATCATGGATTCTATGTTTGCGAATAGATATTGTTTGGTCTCATTGATAAAAGTAATAGCCTCTCCTTTTGATTCTGCCCTGGCTGTTCTTCCTACTCTATGGACATAATCTGCTGGTTCATTGGGAATGTCATAATTAATAACTAAACCAATGTCATCTATGTCTATGCCTCTAGAAAGAATATCGGTAGCCACTAAAACTTGAATTTGTTTGTTTTTGAAAAGCCTTAACACTTCTTCTCTCTGATTTTGTTCAAGGTCGGAATGAATAGATTTTACTTTCAAACCATCTTTTTGCAATTCTTGTTCAAGTACTTTAACCATTTGTTTGGTACTTGCGAACACTATAACACTGTGATATGTTTTCTGCTTAAGGATATGTTTAATCAATTTATTTTTTTGATTATTGAAAACCAAATAGGCACTTTGACTAATTCCTGCTGCTGGTTTGGAAATTGACAAACTGATTTCGGCAGGATTGGTAAGCATTTTTTTAGCAAATTCTCTTATTTTTGGTGCCATTGTTGCTGAAAACATTAATATTTGTCTTTTAGATGGTAAAAACTTGATAATTTTGAATAAATCATCTATGAAACCCATGTCCAACATCCTGTCAGCTTCATCTAGTATAAAATGTTTCAAAAAAGGAAACTTAACATAACCCATATTAAGGTGTGCTATTAAACGACCTGGAGTTGCTATTATAATATTAGTACCTTCAACAAATGCTTTTTTCTCATTTTGAAAAGCGGTTCCATCATTGCCTCCGTATATAGCCATGGAACTAATTCCCGAAAAATAAGTAAGCCCTTGGAGTGCTGTATCTATTTGTATGGCAAGTTCCCTAGTAGGAACTACAATTAATGTATCTGTATGATCGGAGGGTTCTTGGGTCAGTCTATTTAAAATAGGCAACAAGAAGGCGGCAGTTTTTCCGGTTCCTGTTTGAGCACATGCTATCAAATCCTTTCCTTGTAAAATAAGAGGAATGGCTTGTTCTTGTATGGGAGTTGCATTAACAAAACCCATGCTTTCAATACTACTTTGTAAGGAGGACTCGAAGTTAAAATCTGTAAAATTCAATTCTATTCAATTTATTTTGCAAAGTTATGTATAATTTCACTCAACCCCATTTCTTAATAATAGCAATAAACAACTCGCATCATTATGTACATTTTGAATAAATATTAACTATAATACGCTTAACATCATATAATAAAAACATTGTATCTAGATTAAAAATAACCAATGCTAATTTATGATAAAAACTAAAAATGAATTCCAAATCAATATTTCAATTCGCAATCCAATAAACCCATGAGCAATTAATTAAATTACATCTTAGTAGTTGAAGACCATACCATTTTCAGAGAGGCTATTGTTGAAATTTTAAACAATACAATTTTTACAAGTGGGGTAGATGAAGCTGAGAATGGCAAAATTGCACTTGAAAAAATTGAAAGCAAGCAATACGACATTGTGTTTTTGGATATCGAAATGCCTGAATTAAATGGCATAGAAACTACTAAAAATATTAAAAGAAAAATTCCCAGAAGTTGAAATTATCATTCTTACCTCAGAACAATACAATTCAAAAGTTATAGAATTGATAGAAATGGGAATAAGTGCCTACTTACTTAAAAACACAGACAAGTAAGAACCTATTAATGCCATAGAAAAGGTTATTCATGGCGATTTATATTTAAGCAAAAATGTGTATGTCGTTTATGCAAAACATTTGATTTACAATACCCCTAAATCAGAAAAAGACTCTCACTTAACAGAAAGGGGAATCATAAAATTATTGTGTCAACAGTTATCTGCAAATGAAATTGCTAAAAAGCTTTTTATCTCAGAGCAAACAGTCAAAAATCACTGTTACCGAATTATAACAAAGTTAGAAACCAATAATGTAATAGGAATTATTTTATTTGCAATTCGAAAACAAATTTTCACTATCTAATTCAGGTAGATTAAATTTAACTATAGTAAAATAAGTAAACTATTACAATATTAATAGTACTTTATTGCCAATTAAATTTATTTTATAGTGGTAATAAAGTATCAATTTGACATAAAAACTATAAAATATTTCATTAATACAGTTTTTTGCGGTAACTTTGTATTATTAATTATAAAAATATGTCAAACTTGACCTTTAAGAATATACAGTTGTAACTCACTAAACTACAATTGTAATTCTTAGGGGAAAAAGAAGCTTAAAACTCAATTTATAAACACCAAAGAAACTAAAACTATGAAAACCTTCTTTATTTATCTCAAAAAATCTAGTATTAACTTGTAAAGTATTTGAAGGAAGTCATGCAAAACTATTCTAATCAAACAGGACAATCAGACATTACTCATTTCAAAATTGAAGATGACAAAATCATTATAAAATTCAAAAAGTGGGATGCTCCTATCGTTTACACAAATGAATCAGAGGGTACAGAACACGTTGAAAATTTGAAAGTTTTGGCATTATCAGGAAAAGGATTAAGTCGATATCTACAAAGATATTTCAAAAATCAAATGGATAATTCTGAGTATAAAATGATGAAAAAATCATTATTATATAAATTAACATTAGGCTGGCTGTAATCACAATCTACTATGAAAACAAACACTATTATCATTCTTATAGCTTTTCTTACTGCTTTTTCAATTCTAGGATTGAGCGAAATTATTGCAACACAATGAATAAAATAATCACTGAGTCTATTGAAAACCAAAAGTGCTTGGAATTTATATAAGATGGCGAAAAATGCGTCGTTGAACCCTATGCTTTTGGAATAAACAAAAATTTATTTGATACAGTCGTTGGCTTCCAAATTATTGGAGAAAGTCATTCTTTGAAACCTTTTGGATGGAAGCAATTCTCTGTTTTCAGAATTGCAGAATTAAAAATTTCTAAAAAACCACTAAGACTTCCTGCAAGAGAGGGGTTTGAAAAGGAAATAAAAGAATTGAAAAAAACCTATATTCAACTAAAATAAGTGGGATAATAGCTTAGTAATTTGTCGGTTGAGACAAATATTAATCTTTAACAACTGTTATTTCAGCATCACCCCAAAGTTCTTCTATTGAGTAAAACTCTCTTTTTTCTTCTTGAAAAATATGAACTACGATATCAAAATAATCCATTAAAATCCATTCAGCAGATTCAAAACCTTCGATGTGCAGTGGTTTTTCGCTAGCTAATTTTCTACTAAACTCCTCAACACTGTCAGCTATTGCAGAAACTTGTTTATCACTGCTAGCATGACAAATTATAAAAAAATCAGCCATTGATGACTTTAATTTTCTTAAATCTAAAACTTTGATTTGATTTCCTTTTTTTTCTTGCATGCCTTTTATGATGGCATCTTTTAAATCAACTTTACTTATTATTTTCTTTTTGGGCATTAAATGGTTTCCTTTAATTTTGTATTCTTTGAATCAGTTCGCGAAAATAAAACCAAATACCCAATTTATTGGTCAAAATATTATTTATTTTAAATGTATTGATTCTACTAACAACGCAGCCCTTGATTGGATAAAAAATAATAGTTGTGAAAATGGCAACATATTTATTACTGACTTTCAAACAAACGGGCGAGGGCAGCAAAGCAATATTTGGGAAAGTGAACCTAACAAGAACCTAATGTTTTCAATTGTCCTGAATCAACAAACCACTCTTTTAAATCCTTTTCTTTTAAATAAAATTACAGCATATAGTCTTTTTCAATCGTTACAAAAAAGTTTGAATAACTCCCAATTTATAAAAATAAAATGGCCTAATGACCTGTATTTTAAACAAAAGAAAATAGCCGGCATTTTGATTGAAAATAATTTTTTGGGCAATAAAATCAATTATTCTGTTATTGGTATTGGTATTAATGTGAATCAAAAGTTCACCAATAATGACAATATTAATGCAACATCATTGTTTCAAATTTGCGAGAAGGAACAAGATAGAATTCGTTTATTTCAAGAATTTATCGAAGTTTTTGAATTCAATTTACTCCATTTTCAATCTTTAGAAATTGAAAATCAGTTTACCAAATCTCTTCTTGGCTATAATCAAACTGAAGAATTTAACATTAACAATGAAATAATTAAGGGCACAATTGTAAATTGCGATGAATTTGGAAGATTGTCAGTTTTAATAAATGACCAAATCAAAGCATTTAACCATGGTGAAATAAAACAAATAATATGAACAGAGGGGTAATTGACAAGGGTAATACACGTTTGAAAGTTGGCATTTTCAATTCATCAAATGAATTGATTAAATCTGCCACGGTTATGAATATGGAAGAGTGTGAGTTATTATTTAATGAATTTTATGTTAACTCAGTGTTAATTTCAAACAGTGGATCTGATTTTGAAATCACAGATAAAACTAGGTCATATTTAAAACTAAACACACAATTCAATCTTCCTTTTATAAACCTTTATCAAACGCCTAACACATTGGGAACTGATAGAATTGCAGCACTCTCTGCCGCAGTCTTATTGTTTCCAGACTCCAATGTTTTGATATTCGATTTGGGAACTTGCTTGACTATTGATTTTATTAACGAAAAAGGGGAATATAAAGGTGGCAATATTTCGCCTGGATTAAATATGCGATACAAAGCCATGCATGAATTCACCTCTAAATTACCTTTGGTTGAGATTAATTCATACACTGAACTTATGGGTAACTGCACTCAAAATGCATTGTCAAACGGCGGTAAATTGGGGCTAAAATTCGAAATAGAAGGATATATTAACTTTTATCAACAACAATATTCGAACCTACAAATCGTTTTAACCGGAGGAGACATTCAACATTTGGACATCACACAAAAAAACAAGATATTTGCCGACCCAAATTTTGTATTACATGGTCTATGCCATCTTTTAATTTTAAATGAAAAAAATATTAATCATTAATATCTGTTTATTGTTCATTACAAACAGTTTATTTTCCCAAAACACACTTTCTCCTTATTCGGCACGAGGATTAGGTGAGTCTGAACCATTTATGAACGCATACAACAGAAGTTTGGGTGGAGTCATGAATGGCATTAGAAGCAAAAGATCTATCTCTTATGACAACGCTGCTTCACTGGGGAGCATTCAAAATGTAATCTTAGATTTTGGATTCCGTGGTGATTATGGAAAAATCTACAATGAAACAGCTCAAAAAACATCTTTTAGTGGCAACTTTAATTATTTCCTTTTGGGCTTTCCCGTTCTAAGAAAACAGGAATTAAAAAAAGACTCTATCAATCAAACCAAACTATACAAAACATACCGTTCTATATGGACATCTGCAATAGGAATAAACCCATACACAAACTTTAACTCCGACTATTTCAGAGTGAAAGACACCAGTTATGGAACAGTTGTGAACACCTATTCTGTAAAAGGTGGTTTAAGTAGAGCTTTTTGGATGAATGCAGTTAATATCACCCCTAATTTATCATTGGGACTAACCTCTTCTTATATTTTTGGTCAAAAAGTATCTTATAAATCTTATGGTTTAAGGGATTCATTGGTTTCAAGAATCATTTTTGACGACCAATCGACTCAATTAAGAGGTTTTGTTTTCAATCTAGGGTTCCAATACGACAGAAACAAAGACACTATAGTAAGGCATGTAAAAGATTCAAGTGGCAAAATAGTGGAAACAAAAAGAACTCCAATTCGCTTTGTTATAGGGGGTACATTGGAAAATGAATCACAATTGAATTCAACATTGTACCGCACTATATTATCAAGTTCTTTATTGGACAGCCGATTACCAACTGACACTATTTTGAACAAACAAGATGAAAGATCCAAAATACCTACACCATTGACTTACAGTGCTGGTTTTAGTGTGACAGTTAAAAACAAATGGCTTATTGCATTTGATTATCGCACCAGTTTATTAAGTCAACTTAACAATTCATTTTACACCGAAAAATTCAACAACAGTCAGCAATATAGCTTTGGATTTGCATATAGACCTGATGTGGATGTAGAATACATGGTTAAATCATTTGGCAAACAAAGAAAAGCTAATTTGGAGTACAGAATGGGTTACCGATTTATGAACACAGGATTAAATTTAATCGACAATACTGGCCGATTAACGAACATCAATGAATATGGCATAAGTTTTGGTATTGGTATCCCAAAGTTGAAAGAATATTGGGACGGCAAAAAAGTAATTATGAAATCAATGATTAATATAAGTGCTGAATATATCAAGAGAGGTCAAGGGACTAAAGGATTAATAGCAGAGGACTTATACCGATTAACCATAGGATTTAATTTATCAGACAATTGGTTCAACAGAAGAAAATTTAATTAATTATATCTATTTTAATATTATGAAAGAAAAACAGAAAATTTTAGCGCTTATTTTATTTTTACTTGGTAATTTCACTTTTTTAGCAACGGCTCAAAGCAACAAGCCTACTGAAGAAGCTATGAAGCTACCTGAATGTATCAAATCACATGGTGTAGATTCTTTAGAAACAAGAAAAAACATGTCTTTATTTCAAGAGGATTTCAAAAACAAAGATTATGAATTGGCCTATAAATGGTGGTCATACGTATACAACAATGCCCCATGTTCATACAAAAGTATCCATCAAAATGGTCCTGTAATGTTGGGTAAACTTATTGACAATCCTGCTTTAGCTGCTAGAAAAAAGAATTTTATAGATACTCTTTTGATGGTGTATCCTACACGTATCAAATATTTTGGAGAAGAAGCTTATGTTAAAGGCATATGGGCTTACAGCTTGTCTCGTTACAAACCTGACAATACTGCTGAAATAATGAGTCTATACAAGTTTTACCATGAGAATGAAAAAGACAAATTAAACGAATTTTACTTGAGAGATTATTTAAGAGTAGCAATTGTCTCTCACAAAAAACTCCAAATTAACAACGAAGCTCTATTCAATCTATACGACAACTTGTCAACTTCAGGTGAACTAAACAAAGAAATCAACAAAACTGACTCCGTTTTGTACAAAGAATGGTCTGAGTATTTAAATAAAATTGACAAAATGATGTTACCATTCCTTAAAGGTAAGGACATTGATTTAATCTTTTTACCAAAGCTAAAAGCCAATCCTAATGACAAAGTTTTAATTAACAAAGCTATTAAATTTTACAAAGCTGATCCTTTATACAAAGACAATCCTAACTTCATTGGATTATTAGAAAAAAGCTACGCATTAGAACCAAATGCACAAGCAGCGGAATCACTTGCTCGTTATTTTGAAAGCAAAAAAAGCACTGCAAAAGCTAATGATTACTATGAAAAAGCAGCAGAATTGAGCACCGATAATAGTAAAAAAGAAGAGCTATATTACAAACTAGCTAAAAACAATATTGCTAACTTATCTACTGCCCGTGGTTATGCAAACAAAGTATTGGCTTTGAATCCTAACAACGGAAATGCAATTATTATTCAAGGTTTGGCTGCATACAAAAACAGATGTGGCAGTAAATTTGACATGGGTGCTGCTGCTTGTTTAGCGGTTGATTATTTCAATAGAGCTAAAAATATTGACCCTAGTTGTACAGCTGAGGCTAACAAACAAATTGCAAACCACAAAAAATTCTTTCCTGCAAAGGCAGATGCATTCTTCTTAGGTATTAAAGATGGAGATAGTTACACTATTCCATGTTCAGGAGAATCTACAATCATCAGAACTTTAGGTGGTAAATAAAAAAACTATTGAATAGAATTCTTTATATAATTCTATTTATTTCATCCGCTTGTAACATTGATTATGCCAAAGAAAATGTCAATAATATGTTACAAGCGGATACTTTAATTTATACCCAACAAGGCACTAATGTTACCATAAAATACACTGATTCAGGATACCTAAAAGCTGTCATTTTTGCCAAAAAACTAGTTGGCTTTAAAAATGATGGCAATGAAATCATTAAAATGCCTGAGGGAATTAAAGCAGATTTTTACAATCCTGATGGTGAAAAAGAAAGCTATTTAAGCGCTGAACAAGGCATTTCTTATCAAACAAAAAAAATCACAGAGGTCTACAAAAATGTTGTAGTTGTCAATAAAAAAGGTGAAAAACTAAATACGGAAAAACTGATTTGGGACCAAAACCAACAAAAAATCTACACCAACAGCTTTGTTAAAATAACCACTAAAAATGAAATTATCACCGGAGAAGGCCTTACAGGGAAACAAGACTTCAGTGAATGGACTATTTTAAAACCAAGAGGTGTTATACAAATTGAAAAAGACACCTTATAATAGCAATATATTTATGAAATCAAACTCTTTACTATCCAAACAAATCATTATCATTTTTTATTTATTAGGAGCTGCAATCTCTGCCATTGAAACTTCTGTACAATTTAAAATTGGTGGGTTTTCAAACTGGAAAGTTTATTTTTTCTTTATGATTTTTGTCTTTAGCGTTACCATGTATTTTGTTCGCAAAAAGCAACGTTTGGAAAACAAAACTAAGAACCCTTAGTAATTACTCTGCCTTTCCACTTCCCTTTTGTCCAAAAGCTTAAAACGACTGATACAGGGACATATAATAAATAATAAGGCATAATCAACACTTTAAGATAACTTATTGGACTAAATTTTTGAATAGATTTAGCAAAATACCAATCACTCGCGTATCTTAAAAAAAGAAAGTAAAAAGCAATTGCGTTGAACTTTGTAAAAACCAAAGACAGAAATACAAAATAAACCAATTCGTTCAGCAACATTAAACTATTTACTAATTTCACATAAGGAAATTTATAAAACTTCGTTTTACTCATCCATCTTATCCTTTGGTAAAAAAAATCTTTAATCGTTGTTTCAGGATACGTTTCTACAATGGATTCTAAAGACTGAGAATACGCTACTTTTTTGATATTATGCTTTGCAAATTGATGCATTAACAAATCATCATCACCAGAACTTACATTGAGGTGTGCACTATAAGCCCCTATTTCATGAAATACAGATTTATTAAATACCATATTTGCACCATTACAGGTTGAAGGAAATCCGCTATTCAACATTGCTTGACTTATGGAAACTATTGCAGCAGATTCCATCCTTTGAAATTCTTGAAAAATAGAGTAGTTTGAAGTGTATCTAATTAGTCCACACAATAAATTTAAGTCTTTTTGCGAAAACTCACTTAGTATAGCTTTCAACCAAAATTCACCAATTTTCACATCAGCATCTAACGTTATAATTATTTCATATTGACTAATATTAATTCCGCTCAACAAAGATGCTTTTTTACCTTCCCCATTGTTTAATATTACTTTCAAATTGAGGTTTGATAAGCTTTTGTCAGCAATAATGGGAATATCTGAATGGTCATCTATCACTATCACTTCGTGAGACGACAAGCAGTGAACTTGTTCATTTAATTGACCTAAGAGTGCTTTCAAATACTCTGAATCATTTCTACAAGGAATTAAGATAGAACAAGATGGTAATTTATTTTCATTAAAATCAAGTTTTTGAATTGAAAAAGAATGGCTAATCCAAATTAGAAAAGCAATATAAATGACTGATATGGAAATTGAAAAAAGTAAAATTATCATTCCTTATCATTTATTTTTTTAAATGTAAACACAATAACACCAAACAAAGCTGGTATAATCAAATTAAACACATATAAAATCAAGCCCGGCAAATAATCCAATTGATTTGTAAATACAGGGATAGACAATTTTGAAAACACAAGAACAGGAATACTTATACGTGCAATAATATCCGAGAACAAAAAACTAGGAACAATAGTTTGTAGTAGAAAAACAACGGAAATAGCCGCCATAATTGTTACAAAGTATTGGTTAGAATTAGAGAAGTAATATACGAGTAATAAATATGGTATTACAAAGGAAATAAACCTTAACATGGAAATAGTTAACAATGCTAACAATCTTTTTTTATTAAAATATGGACTTGATTGTTTTAAATTATTTAAAAATTTCCAATGGAGCTTTGAAATAATAAAAGGCAAATTTGAAAAAACAACAAACGAAAAGACCATTAGAAGAATACTAACAATAACAATTCCTTGGTAAGATTGATATAAATTTAAGTAAACAATACCCCAAACACCAAACAAAAGAGTCATAAAAAGCTGACTTACACTTCCCCATATTGAGAGTAAAGCGGCAATCCATTTGTATTTATTTTCAACAAAAGCCAATCTACCGATGTATTCACCTGTCTTGTTCGGAAAAACTTGGGAAACCGCTACTCCTGAAATAACAGACAAAAATGCTTGATTGAAAGTAAGTTTAGAAATAGGCTTAAGTGTCCACCTCCATTTTATCGACTCCAAGGACCAGTTGAGGATAGAAAAGAACAAAAGCACAAGTATTAACAAAGGATTCAAATTCCGTAATTGCATCTGAAATTGAGCCCACGAAAAATGAACATTTTTACTAAAATAATTATAAAAAGACAAAATCAACAGAATGGGAAGTAGCCATTTTATTATTCTATAAAATAGTTTCCAATTAATGTTTTTAATTATCTTTGTTTTGTTTTGCAAAGAGTTGAAATTAGTGAATTTGATAAAATTGTATTGGGTATTGACCCGGGTACAAATATAATGGGTTACGGCATTGTAGGCTGCATTGGAAAAAAAATTACTTTATTAAGTATTGGTATAATCAAATTAGATAAATTTGAAGACCATGCTTTAAAATTGAAGCATATTTTTGAGCGAGTAACCGGATTAATAGACAGTTACCATCCCGATGAAATGGCTATTGAGGCTCCATTTTTTGGAAAAAACGTTCAATCAATGTTAAAATTAGGAAGAGCTCAAGGGGTTGCAATTGCGGCTGGTTTAATGAGAGATATGCCCATTTTTGAATACCAACCGAGAAAAATCAAACAAAGTATTACGGGGAATGGCAACTCAAGCAAGGAACAAGTTGCGGAAATGTTACAACGTTTATTGAATTTTGAAGAAATGCCTAAAAATTTAGATGCCACAGACGGATTAGCCGCAGCCATTTGTCACATCAATCAGTTTACCCCTAGGGGATTTGGTTTAAAAACAGGTAAAAATAAAACAGGTTCTTGGGAACAATTTGCCAAAGAAAACGAAAAACGAATTAAGAAATAAATTAGTTAATCTTTATTTTTTGACCCAACCTTAGAATTGAGGTTTCCTTCAATCCGTTCAATTTACACAACTTAGAAACTGTCGTCTTGTTTTTTCTAGCAATAGCACTTAGCGTATCTCCTTGTTTAATTTTGTGGTATTTAACATGTACTAGATGTTCATGAACATTAGACTTACCATTTTTTTGTTTTTTAACAAGTTTGTTCGACTGAAAAAGATTTTCGTCAATCAGAACTTCATTGTTTACTAGAGAAAAATTCTCGAATGAAATAAACTTGGCAGGGTCAATGGGCTGTCCCATAAATCTGATTTCAAAGTGTAAATGAGAGCCATAACTATGTCCTGTATTTCCACCCAAACCAACTATTTCTCCTGCTTTTAAAGATTGTCCAGCCTCCACTAAAACTTTAGATAAGTGACCATACAAAGTTTCTAACCCATTAGGATGTCTTACCACTACCATATTGCCATATCCATGGTAATATTTAGACATTCTTACCACGCCATCAAACGCAGTAACAACAGTATCTCCTGTTTCCAAATCGATGTCTATTCCATTATGAGCTCTCCCTTTTCTCCAACCAAAGTTAGAAGTTACTGTATTGTAAACAGGCATAACAAAACCATTTGAATCTGGAGCTAAGCAAATATTTACTGGGGATTTAAAACTATTATAATCATACAAATAGGGATTCAAATTATCTGTATCCCAAGTATTGATATAAAGTTCCCAAGCTGCACTAAAGGTTGAATCAAAATTTTCTTTCTTTTCTTCATCATCACCGCCTTCAGTTTTTATTTCAGAAGTCTTATTAACGGGATGATAAAATGAGTGAGATGACAACAAAACAAACCCAAGTAGTCCTAAGAACAAAGAACTATAGAGATTTAATTTTATCAAGGGCATTTGTTTTGTCAAGCTGCAAATTTAAGGATAATTCCTCTAAATTTTCAAACTTAATTTCGTCCCTTAGTCGATTAATAAAAAACACTTCAATGTCTTTGTTATACAAATCTGACTGATAATCAATATAATACACTTCAATCGAAAATCCTTTGTCTTTAATTGTTGGATTATTTCCAATATTAGCCATCCCATAAACTTTTATCCCATCCAAAATTGAATAAACCAAGTAAACACCTATAGATGGGAGTAATTTTTCCTTAATATCTGTTTTGATATTGGCGGTTGGGAACCCTATGGTTCTTCCTATTTTTAAACCCTCCACAACACTACCTCTCAGTGAGTAAAAACGTCCTAAATAAGCATTTGCCTTTTCTATCAATCCTTCTGACAATGCTTGTCTAATTTTGGTACTACTAATTGCAATATCACTAATTTCTTCAACCCCTATTTCTATCACACTAAAATCGAACATTCGCGACTGTTTTTTCAACAGTTGAATATCCCCTTCTCTTCCCTTTCCAAATCGGTGGTCGTAACCAAAAATAACGGAAGCAACATTGATTTTATTGACCAAAACCTCTTCTACAAAATAGGCTGCTGTGAGATTACTGAACGCTTTATCGAAAGGGATTACAATCACATTATCAACGCCACATTGTTCTAGCATGTCTAATTTTTCGGGAAGAGACTGCAACAATTTCAATTGATTATCATCGGGATATAAAAGCAAACGAGGGTGGGGCCAAAAAGTCATTAAGACCGACTCCAAGCCCTTTTCTTTACTCTCTGCGGCAAGTTTACTTAGTATTTTTTGATGTCCTAAATGAACCCCATCAAAGGTTCCTTGGGTAAAAATTGTTTTACCAAATATGGGTAGATTTTCTAGGGAATTAAATACGTTCATTAAAGTTCTGTAATCCTTTGGAATTCATTAATATCAAAAGCATTATCAATATTAAAATCACCAATTTGTGTTCTACGTAATTCGGTTAAATAACAACCACTTTTCAATTCTTTAGCAAAATCATGAGCTAAAGTCCTGATATAAGTCCCTTTACTGCAGTTCACTTTGAAATTTAAACTTGGCAACACCCCATCCACCTGAAACGAATAAATATTAATTTGTCTACTTTTTATATCAACTGTTTCCCCTTGTCGAGCCATTTTATAAGCCCTAGTGCCATTGACTTTAATGGCAGAATAAATAGGTGGCGTTTGTATTACTTCACCGGTAAATCCTAAAACAGCTTTATAAATATCATCTTCCAAAATATGTTCATATTCATAATCCATATCAAAGGGGGTTTCTAAATCGAAGGAAGGGGTTGTTTTCCCAAAATTAAATAAGCCTGTATAAACCTTGTACATATTTTGAATCTGTTCTATCATTTTGGTGCACTTTCCTGTACAAACAATCATTAAACCTGTTGCCAAAGGATCTAATGTTCCTGCATGCCCTACCCTTTTGGACTTTGTAATGTACTTTATCCTTTTTACTAATTTAAAAGAACTCCAACCCTCAGGCTTGTCAAACAAATAAATCGCATTTTCAGGAATTTGAGCAGCATTAAAATTCTCTTTGCTTACCAAATAAGATGAAATATCCGAAAATTTATCAAATTTTACTGAATCTTCCATTGAAAATTAACTGATTGTTGATTGAAACCATATAAAAATAAACACCTGATTTAAAATTTCTTACATCGATAATAGCTTGTTGATTGCCTTTTAATTGATAGTTTTCCAAAGTCATAACCTCTTTACCCAAAGCATCATGAATTTTAACAGAAATAAGTCCATCTACTGAGGTTTTGAAAGGAACGGTTAACTCATCACTAACAGGATTAGGATAAGCAAGTGGCATATCCTTCGTTTTATTTTTATTAACTGATACCAAAGGGTCATTTGTTATTATTTTGGAAATCCAAGTGCCGGCGGTATTATTTGAACGACCAAATGAACCAGCAAGCCAAAACTCATTAGTAGTGTTGTATTTTCGTTGAATTGACGTGTAATCGCACCATCTTTCAATAGTATCTGCCAAAAATGAATTGATTAAACCATCTCCTTTCCTAGCAACTGTTAAGTTAGAATATTGACCTTCATTGTTGAAATAAACCACTGATGTCCCCGGGAAAACACTTTCACCGGTATGTGAGAATGTTATCAACGCTTGCTGTCCATACACTTGATTGCCTGCGCTAACTATGTTTGGGTAGGCGATGTCTAAACTATCGTATGAAATAAATCGACTACTCACACTTCTGCTTTCTCGCTCAGGATATTGAATAATACTGTGAAAAACAGATGAACGGCCATTGATAGGATTATTACTGGTTTGAACATATTGTATTTTATTGTTGTTATAAAAAGCCCCTAATACGCGCGCATCATTGGTTTGAAGTCTATACCCTTGTGTCCTTTGAGGTGCATAAGGTGGTAACCCATATTTTTTATCGGTTTTTAATATCGAATAACTATATTGTGCTTTTCCACTGTTATAATTGTCAGAAATATGGTGTAAAAAAACAGTGTCATTTTGAATATCACCTGGCCTAACTGATAGAAAGTATAAGCCTTTATTGGCTGGGAAAAATGATTCTTGAACAGGGCAAATACTCCAAATTGACTTACTCTTGTGTTTAATATTACTCCATAAATTATAAAACAATGTATCTCCGTTGTATCCTCTGTTCATTGGCACTTGCCAAATAATAGATTGCGTAAATCCATCTCTCCAATCGGTGTTATCTTTAAGGATATTAACGGTTATGAATAAATCTTCATTATTGATAGCAATCATGGGATAATCTGTCCAAAGTTTACCTCCTATTGGATTTCCTTCTATTTGATACACATTCCATCCATCAAGAGGTTGACTCGATTTACTAAAAGCAACAATAATTCTTGTATCTGGACTTTCTGACCCTTCCAAGTAAACAATAATAAAACGGTTACTAATAGGATCAAAAACAATTTTAGGATCATAACTTCTGTCCAATATTGTTAAGCCTTTTCCGGGTTGTGTATTTTCACTACTTCTTGGGAAAAAAGTTAAATTCCAATTCTTTTTAAATACGCCTGAGGTGGTGTAAACTCTTATACTTGAATTTATTACACTTACAACAAAACTGTCATTGTTGATCGCCATGTTGTTGTCGTTTGGGATACCCGCATTTATTGCGCCTTCAAATCCAGCAGAAACAATGGGTTGAATTCCATTTCTTTTGGTGCTTGATAAAGGCATTTTATTCCCTTTTAACCTTTCTCTTTCTTGGGTTGCAAATACTTTTACATTTTCATCTATCCCTTTTGGAAATGGGAATGATTCACTAATGCGATACACCTGTGATGGCAACAATTGAATATTTTGTGGTTCAAAAACATTATGTAATGCCACTTTCCCTTGATGTAATTCAACTTGAGATTGAGACCAAAAAGGTGCAAATAACATTGAAACAATTACTAATATTGATTTCTGCATATTAATTTAAATTTACGAAACTTTAAAAAACGCTAATAAGGTTCAAAGATAATAAAAAAAATGAATCACTTTTATTGGTTTTTCTCTTTAACCAAACCATCAATATCTGTATAATCCCCATTCAAATCCTTGAAATAGATTTCATTAAAATGTAGTTTTTCTAATGAAAGTGGCGGGAAAAAATCTGCCCCTAAAAAAACATTTTCATTGCCTATTTCTTTTAATTTAACTTGTGCATTTGACGCTCCAAAAACAGTAACAGTTCTATCATATTTCAGTCGACTTAACATCAGAGTTTCGTAGGGCAATGTCCAAATTCCGATATTCTCTGAATAATGGAAAACATCTTTTGTAAAGACTCCTTTTTTTATCCCTTTACCCACCATTACATTGACTAGATTTTCAATCTTTTCAGTCCTATTAACAAAAACCATCCCCATTGAATGCAGTTGACTCAAATTAACAGCAAACACGAAAATTACAAGCACTATTATAACCCAAGATTTATTAAATTGCTTAAGTAAGTGATGAAAAGGAATGAGTATTGCCATACAAAATGGAGCTAAATTTTTCTCCATAAAATAGGCGCTATCTCCCTTGTGGTAGACAATTGCACATATCAATAAAACAACAAACACACTTAGAACATAAAGTACTGCCGACCAATACTTTTTGAGAACAACAAAGTAAATGCAGATTGCCCCAAACAATAAGGTGAAAAAGAGATAGAACCCTGACCAATTTCCATGTAAATAATCAAACAAATAACTGTCAAATAAATTTGAAATTACAGACTTAGAAAACAACTGATTCAATATTGTTTCATCGTAACCTGATGATGGTTTAAGAATCCAATATAATATTACACCAAAGGCCATTGAATAAATGAACTTTTTAAAATGTGTATCAAAACCATGGTTTAAGAAATAATACCACCCCACTATTCCCAAATACAATATAGATGAGGGATGAAAAAACAAGGTTGACAAAACGAGTAGTAGCAAAACAACGAAGTTTATTTTTCGATGATTGTCCTTTTTTTTGTTGTGATATAAAAGATACCCAAGAACCAATATAGAAAATCCAATACTCATAAATGACTCACAAAGTGCAAAATGGAATAAGGCTTTAAATGGCATTATCAACATAGCAATCCAAAACAGTGCGAGAGTTAACTCATCAAACACTTTTACCAAAACCCAAGCAATAAGACCATACAACAAAGTAGACCAAATAGACATCCCCAACAAAATAACCTTTAAAGAAAGATTTAATTGAACTAACAATAGTGGTAAAGATTGTAAGTAAACAAAAGAAAAACGTTGGTGTTCTAATGCAAAAGCCTTTTCATTTATTAAGTTAAAAGACATGTATCCAGCATCCATGTACAAGGTTCTTGAAATATAAAAAAGCACAGAATAACAAAGATACACCAACCATGTTAAGCCGATAATCCATTTATACATTAACTCAATTTGACTCGTTACTGACTTGAATAAAGACATTTTATGGTGTAAAATTAGTATTTCTTACTGATATTAATCAGTGTTTATTTATCAAAATAAATGCCTTGACTCTAAATATTGCTTTTTACAAAAATACCATTAAATACATATCTCATTTTTGTAACATCACAAATGATCATTGATTTTGAAAACATCAAACATTGAGTTGAAAATTAAAAGCAAATCATTGTTTGTGAAATTTTTATAAACTAAAAATAATCAAGAACCACAAATAAATTCAATCCAGTCGGATTAGCTTTCTTTATGGAATCATCCACAGTTCTGCCCCTGTTTTTACAGAATCAACCACAAAATAAAGTTTGCCATTAAATTCAAAAAATTGAGATGGGGGCAATCTATTGTCTTTACTATAATCCCCTTTTATCTCTTCTACTTGATTATTTTTGGTTTGCAAAACATATACTTCGGGATTATTTTCTCCACTCACAGCTTTAAAATACAAGCGATCATTTACAACACACAAATCCTCAATAAAAGAATGTGGCTTTCCTTTTTTAATATCCTTAATCAACTTTGTCCCTTTTTCAGTTCCGTTACTTATCCAAAGCTCATTGCCGGAATTAACCTCTTCGGCAACAAAAAAAAGCAACCCATTAAAAGACGTTAAAAATTGTGGCGAACTACCCTCCCCTCCTGCAAACAAGTCTTTGGTCATTTTGGTCCCTTCGGCACTTCCATCACTTTGCCAAAGCTCAACGCCTTGCTTGCCATTATTGGCTGTAAAAAACAAAAGCGCACCATTACTGACCAATGCTTCAGGATGTGAATCATCTGACCCAGCATTAATATCTTTGAGCAACAGAGTTCCATTTGAGGTTCCATCACTTTTCCATAATTCATCGCCATTTTGCTCAGAACTAGCTGCAAAATACAAGTGATTATTAAAGACTTGAAAATGTGCAGGTGAAGAACTATTCGCCCCATGCCAAACATCCTTAACCATTAAAGTTCCCGCAACAGAACCATCTGTTTTCCAAAACTCTGTTCCTTCATTATAATTGGTAGCTGCAAAAAACACCGATTCTTTAAAAACAATAAAGTAAGACGGGTTTGAAGATTCAACACCTTTATAAATATCTTTCAATAACCTAATATCTCCTAATTTCGAATCGTAAACCCATAATTCATTGCCCGCACTTTCGGTAAATAAGTTAAAGTAAAGTTTACCCTGGTTTTGAATGATTGAAATAGGATAATATTGCTGAATATCTGTTTTTACTTTCTTTACATTAACCTCAGTAGATTCTGCAATTGGTTTGTCTTTAATCTTAATCGTTTTCAGAAGTTTAGTGCCTTTTTCTAATCCATTGCTTTGCCAAAACTCATATTTATTAAAATTTCTTTTAAAAAAATATAACTGTTGATTCATAGAAATAACACCATCAATGGTTTCATCCTCGCCCAACTTAAAAGAGTAAACCTGTTTGGTATTACTACTTGAACCATCACTTATCCATAAATACGTTTGTTGCGAACTAGGAAGTGTAAAAAACGAAAACTGAGATCCTAATTTTCTAAAACTAGAGGGATAAGACCCCACACCTTTTTCTTGAATGTTTTTAATCAGAGTGAATTGATTGTTTTTAATTTCAAATAATTCTACCCCATTTATTCCATCATTGGCAACGCTTATAAATCGACCATTCCATTCAAAAAAGTTTAAAACAGAACTGAATACTCCCAAATTATTTTTGACAATGACGTCTTTTTGTTGATTGGTATTGATGTCCAATTTACACAACACTTCTTCTTGAGGATTCATTTGTTTTTTGACATACAATTCGCCTTTAACTACACCAATTCTGTTTTGAAAATCATTGATACTAAAAGTTGCAATGGATTTAAAACCATTGTCTATTAGCCCATAAACGGTGTGTTGGTTTTGATTATAAACGACCACACTCATTGTTAAACTTTTCCCGATTGAGGCATACTTAACATCTATTTTGCTATTGGAAAAACCTCCCATTTTCTTTATCAATTTAGTCCCATTTAAACTTCCATCAGTTTGCCATAATTCAGCTTCACTTTTGGCATTATTTGCAGTAAAATAAACCTTATCTTGGTGTTTGAAAAAATGTTTAGGTGAGGAAGGATTGGAACCCAACAATAGTTCTTTAAGTAATTTTGTTACATCTTTAGTTCCATTCGTAACCCACAACTCTTCATTATTCCTCTCACTACTTGCCGAAAAAACCAATGATTCATTGATTGAAGAAAACGCCTCTTTATTATCATACCCTTTTGTTTCAAAGGTTCTAAGATAGGTCACTTGATTATTCCCTTTTTCCAACGACCAAAGTGCTAGTTTACCATTAATCTCACCAATTAAAAACATAAAACGACCTACAGGGACTAAATTTGAAATCTTAACCTTATCGCTACCCTGTTGTATTTTGGCAACAGAAATAGTTCCTGATTCTGATCCGTTAGATTGCCATATAGTTGAGTATAATCCACTCTCGTTAACCACAAAATACAATTGCTGATTGAAAACAGTTAACAAACTTGGCTGAGAACTGCTTTTACCTTTGTTAATATCCTTCACCAAAACGGTTCCTATATCGGTTCCGTCTGACTTCCATAATTCATTACCATGTTTTTCATCATTGGCGGTAAAATAAAGTATTCCGTTCACATGAGTTAACTCTTTCGGGAAGGAACGAAAATGTTCAAACCCAATATTTTTGACCATCATTGTTCCTTTGTCAGTTCCGTCTGTTTTCCAGAGTTCCTCCCCATTTATACCATCATCAGCCACAAAAAACAATGTGTTATTAACCATAGTATGGCCATATTGACTTGAAGAGCAATTTTTTGGATTGCAATCCTTTAATAGTTGAGGTGTTTGTGAATGAGCTTTTGATGCAATAAGCAAACAAAGCAATATTATCTTGAAGGAAAATAAGGGAAATGGAATGGGATTAGACATTAAAAGCAATATTAAGTTTTTTATTAAAAAAACAAAAACCAATCCAAAAAACGCATTTTGTTTAAAAAAAGAATAGTCTTCAATTTTTAAAAATACTGAATAAGCCCTTACCTTTGCCTAGTGAAGATAGATTTAAAGAACAAAACAGCATTAGTGTGTGGCAGCACTCAGGGGATAGGAAAAGCAATAGCGGTTCAACTTGCAGAATGTGGAGCCTCTGTTATTTTACTTGCCAGAAATGAAGATAAATTAAAAAAAGTCGTTCAAGAATTAAGTACCTCTGAAGGGCAAAAACACCACTATTTAATTGCCGATTATTCCAACAATGATTCTGTTAAAGCATTGATTCCCCAAATCAGTGAATTACATATTGACATTCTTATAAACAACACAGGTGGACCTCCGGCAGGAAAAGCGATTGACGCTCCTATTGAGGAATATTTTGCAGCATTTAGTGCTCATTTAATCAACAATCAACTCATGACTCAAGCAGTGATTTCGAACATGAAAAAAAATCAGTTTGGAAGAATTATCAATATTATTTCGACCTCAGTGAAAGTGCCACTTCACAATTTGGGTGTTAGTAATACGATACGTGGTGCGGTTGGAAATTGGTCAAAAACCATTGCGAACGAACTTGCTCCTTTTCAAATTACAGTTAACAATATCTTACCAGGCGCTACAGAAACTGAGAGATTGACCGGTATTATTTCCACAAAAGCGAATAAATTATCGAAAGCCAATGATGAGATAAAGGATGAAATGTTGATGGAAATACCAATGGGACGATTTGCTAAACCAGAAGAGCCAGCTTATGCAGCGGCGTTTTTATGCAGCCATTTTGCTTCCTATATCACCGGAACTAATGTGGTAGTAGATGGAGGAAGAACACCATGTCTATAAGCCCTTGGATAAAAGCAGCTCGATTAAGAACACTCCCATTAGCTTTAGCCGGAACTGTTTCGGGCAATCTTTTGGCCTATTTAAAAAACAATTCAGGCGATAACATTAGTTTTATCCTTTGCGTATTAACGGCTGTTTTTCTACAAATTTTAAGCAATTACGCCAATGATTATGGTGATTTTAAAAATGGGGCAGACACCGATGAAAGAACTGACAGGATGTTAGCCTCAGGAAAAATCACAATAAGCTCAATGCGCTTTATGATTGTGATTCTGATTATAATTTGTTTATTGCTTGGTATTAGTTTATTGGTGTATGCTATCGACACATTTAATACCTCTTTTTACGTTTTATTAAGCTTAGGCATTGCTGGAATTATGGCGGCTTATTTTTACACTGCGGGCAAAAAACCTTATGGATACAATGGCTTTGGCGACCTTTCTGTTTTTGTTTTTTTTGGATTATTGTCAGTATTGGGATCCTATTACCTTCAAACACAAACGCTTGATGTGAATGCTTTATTTTTATCTTTAAGTATCGGCTTTTTAAGTGTAGGTGTATTAAATATCAACAACATAAGAGACATAGATTCCGACCGTCAAAAAAACAAATGGACTATTCCTGCTAAAATAGGCAAATCAAAAGCACTGATTTACCACTTGGCATTGCTTTGTTTGGCCTTTATTTTTATTCTGAGTAGTGTTGCCAAACAATTGAATCTTATACTGTTTATATACTTTGTTGCTTTTAGTTTATTTATTTTACTCCATTACAGTCAATTAAGCAATTGTAAAACACGAAATGACTACAATGCTCAACTGAAACGTCTGTCATTAGGTACTTTTGTATTTTCAATTTCTTTAATAACTATTCAATTTTTCTTTTAAAAAATGGCCCTGAAAGCATCCCTAAGTAAACACCAATTATTATTCAAAAAACCGGCTACTACAAGTCGTGGTTCATACAAACATCGTACTATTTGGCTATTAAAAGTTTGGAATCCCTTATTTCCAGACACTTTTGGCCTAGGAGAATGTGCACCTTTAACGGGATTAAGTATTGATGACATTCCTGATTATGAAGACAAATTAAAGAATTTAGTTCAAGCTATTAATAAGGGAAAAAACATAGAGAACTTTGATTTTAAGCTCTTTCCTTCAATCAAATTTGGTATAGAAACCGCCTTACTTGACCTACGCAATGGCGGCAAACAGCATATTTTTATGAACTTTTATACCATTGGCAAACAAGGTATTCCTATTAATGGATTGGTTTGGATGAGCAGTTTAAAAGAAATGAAAGAGGAAGCCATTGAGAAAATTGAATCAGGGTTTGAATGCATTAAAATTAAAATTGGGGCTCACGATTTTGAGAAAGAATGTGAATTACTAGCAAGCATAAGAAAACATAAAAAGGGAAAAAACACCATACTTCGTTTGGATGCGAATGGTGCCTTTACGCCCAAAAATGCTTTAGAAAAACTTAATATTCTGAGTCAGTATAATATTCATAGTATCGAACAGCCTATTAAACCTAAACAGACCAAAGAATTAAAAAAACTTTGTATAGAATCTCCCATTCCCATTGCATTAGACGAGGAACTAATTGGCATTAATGACCCAGAAGAAATGAGAGATTTACTCACTTTTGTACAACCACAATACATTGTTTTAAAACCCAATCTTGTTGGTGGATTTATACAATCTGACGAATGGATAAAAGCAGCTGAATCATTAAAAATTGGCTGGTGGTTGACCTCTGCCCTTGAAAGCAATGTTGGATTGAATGCCATAGCGCAATATGCCGCATCCAAACACAACACACAACATTCAGGATTAGGAACAGGTAAATTATTTGAAGATAACTTTACCCCTTATACCAAAATAATAAACGGTTTCCTTTGGCGAGACATGGGGCAGGCAATTTCAGACAATCCATTGTTAATGCAAGAACCTCACATTTAGAAAGCTGTATTAACCAAAAATTTCATTTGATACAATTGGCCTTTGTAACTGTATTCTATAAAATAAATCCCGTTCGACAAACTTTCTATATTTAATGCTTGTGAATTATTGTCATAAGTCAGGATGGTATTACCTAATATTGATTTAATTTTTATTCCAAGAATCATTTCTCCACCTGAGGATTTAATATTGAGTGTATTTCCTGCAGGATTCGGATATAAATAAACATTATTATTCAATTGAATGTCTGAAATATTATTTTCTAAATCCCACAATTTTTCTTGAAAAGTATTTAATATCGGACTATTGAAAATATCATTGGAATCTTCATCCATTACGTAAGCGATTAAATTCAACCTTGCGGGCACATTACAGCCTTCATTCATTCCAACATCATCAATGGTGCTACAGAAGGGCGTATTATTTTCCGTTTGGTATGAAACCTTCTTAACAGGGGGTAATATTGTTTCAAAGGTATATTCTATCTCAGTATTGGGTTGCACTAATTGTGGTATTATTCCGGCAAAACCTGTGGGACCGCCCAACATTTCTTTGAGAACAAAACGGTGTTTGTATCCATGCATAAATTCCATTTCATTGTAGAATGGGTGTGTAGGGCCTGCACTTCCACCTGACACATGCATACTGCTGTAATAATTACTTTGACTCCACAAATTATTAGACTCCACTCCTCTTACATTGTCTTCGGTAATGATACCACCTAACCTTAATCTGCCATAGTAGTAATCTACAAATTTAACCTTAACTGTGTATGTTAATCTGCGGGTGTTGCTGTTAAAATCTTTATTAACCAACTTAATTTCAATGGGTGAACGCACACTTAATCTGCTTTCCAAATCATTCAACCACATTGATTTACTTCCCAAAAAACTGGCCCTGTCTAAAAAAGCATCAGGATAACTGCTTACATATCTTCTTAAAATAACATTTCCATCAGGAATACTCATACTGTCATCTTCGTGATACGAGATAGGGACAACTCTTTTACCGTATTTTTCAATGGCTTGTTTTAGCAATAAGTGACCATCAGGACAAAACCCACACCACGCCCCTGTTGCTAGTTCAAATAAGACATTACGTTCTATCGTACTGTTGTTTTGATTTCTTAATATTTGGGTCCGGAATTGGTTGTTTTCATCCAAAGAATCTAATTTACCATTAGGCAAAGAGGTCCAAAATCTAACTTGGTTCAAAGAGCCTACGGTTCCACTAGTCCATGAAATTGGATGATTAAAACTGTATTTCTGTTGCCCATTTGGCAAAACATTTAATTGAGAAAGTTGATGAGAAATAGTATCTCCATTGTTAATAGCATAATTTAGCACAACAGAATTCAATACATTT
Source organism: Chitinophaga pinensis (assembly GCA_945871905.1). Taxonomy (GTDB): domain Bacteria; phylum Bacteroidota; class Bacteroidia; order NS11-12g; family UBA955; genus JABMMZ01. Next base: position 21,387 of record CAMBXL010000016.1, on the reverse strand, counting down.
TTCCCATTATTTTTTAAACGTCCACTAAAATTCACTATGGCATTAGTTGGATAAATTTTATTGACGTTTACATCTAAAATCTGAACATCTTCTTGCAACTGTCTACCTACATTAAATTGATAAACAATAAATTGACTGCTATTAAAACTAAACTGGTGAGGCAACTGAATGGCGCTGTCATTTACCAAATAAGTAGTTCCTGACGCTGACTTACAACCTACAAATCCTTTTAAATTCCTGTCACCATAAGGAGAATAAATAATATCAAAGCGCCCTTGATTACCTTCGTGCAAAACGATTGCAAAAGCATACACACTGGCATTATTAGTTGGCGTTTTAAAAGAATCATTGAACCTACTAAGGCCAAAATATTGAATTACAAATTGTCTTTTCGGTGCTACACCAAAAGTATAGGCATATACTTTCACTCCTAACCCTTGGTTTGGATTAGGGAATTGGGCTAATTTAAAATCATTATAAAAAGCGAAAATGGAATTAGACGGAATCGACTGTGGATTGTATGTCGTTTGATTTGAAGATAGATTAAAAGTCAAAAAACCATTGTCTGACACTTTCAGTTGTTGGTATTGTGTTCCATGAAATTGGAACGGAAAGGGAATATTTACGGTTGGTGAAAATAAATCATTGGAGGGAAAAGTCAATAATCTTTGGGTTCCTTCATCATACACTTGGTCTAGAAAATAGCCTTTATGAATATCCCCATCATTTCTAATTGCAAAATAATTTTGAGCAAAAACTTTAGTACAAGAGAATATAATTAAAATCGAAATGAGTCGAAAAATCATGATACACAATATTAATTTTTTTTAAAGATTTTACCAAACAAATACCTTTTTTAAAAAAAGGCTATAAAAAAAGCGCTCTGAATTGACTTCAGAGCGCTCTTCAATATTAAAATTATAGATGATTATTTAGTGCTGTTTGCATTTACAAACACGTATTTATTATTAACTAATTTATAAATCACATTTATAACTTTGAAGTTTTTTGATACCCAAGTATCTTGGAATGTAATTTCAGCTGTGAAATCTTCTGTTTGATTTGCACCAATCTTGTTAATTTTAGTTCCCCATACTTTACCATCAAAAGCACCTCTGTATACATAATGATGTTCAACTGTTCCAGTTTGTCCATTTTGTATATTCAAAGCTTTGTCTTCTAAAAGGTAAGTCGCTACATAATATTCTCCCGCTTTATCTTCAAAAAACTTAGTAGTTATATTTACTTTTACTTTGTTTCCCTCGATTTTAAAACTATTATTAGCATTTGCTAAAACTGAAGCATTTGTATGTGAGTTAACTGCACTGTCGGTTGTATTCTTTGATAATGTTGTATATATTCCACCAGAACCTGAATACCTCATCGTATTGTAACCATTAGTAGAAAATGTTGGATACCCTTTAATTCCCCATTCGTTTGCAAGAGTTGTTGCCGAAGCTTGATAAAACAAATCATTTTTATTTGACGCTGAATTACTTGCATATAATCCTACATATATTGCCTTGTCTGAATTTGATGATATAATATCATTAAAAAGTGTCCAACCCCAAGCACCACATGGGCCACACCAAGTTGCAGTAGTTTTAGAAACTAAAGAAGTGTTTTTCTTTTCAACCATTAAGCCAGAAGCTGTATTGTTTGAGTTTGAATCATCATTTTTCACTTCGTCTTTTTTACACCCAATAAAAAACATAGTTGATGCTAAAAACAAAGAACTTAAAATTGTAATTTTTTTCATATTTATCTTATTTATATAATTTATACAAGAACAAATTTAAATAAATTACATTGGTTTCCAAAAAAAAATTAATTTATTTTAGATAATGACAAAAAAAAGCCCTGAATTTAATTCAGGGCTTTTGTAATAAATTAAGAATGTATTATTCCGCAACGAAACCGTTTACGAAATCATATTTTGTACCATTCTTTTTCCAAACAATAACAGCAACGTTAGTGTTAGCTGGATTTAAATTCCATTGAATTACTCCAAAAGCAGGATTAATTGCTGAGTAATTAACATAATTCAATTTGAATGTTTGTGTAAACTCTTTACCAACCGCAACTGTACCAGAAGCGAATGAACTTGATCCAAATACTGATTGATTGTACATTTCACCGTTTTGCATACTTGCTCTTACATTGTATTTATGTTCATAGTTTTGATTATCAACACCACCTACATTTTGGTAGCCCGTAACTGATTTTTCAACTACTAAAGCAGACCAGAAATACTCACCTGAACCTTCTTTGAAGAATTTAGATTTTACATCAACTGTTATAGTATTACCTGAAATTGTTTTTTTAGCAGCAACCCCAACTACAGGCGCATTGCTGTTGTATGTAGTTGCATTATTAGTCATAGTTGTAGAAGTAACGTTTGATCCTCCTAAGTATGCATTGTTCATTGAGAATGCAGGAATACCGTATTGACCTTGTGCATTTGTTTGGATATTTAATGAAGCAAAAATTCTAGAAAAAATTGGAGCAATGTATACTGAATCTTGATTATTTATGCTAGAAGGTCTTTTGAAGTAAGGAGTTAATCTTGAATCTGAAGTTTGGATATTTAACGCAATTATCTCGTTAGTTCCTTTTTCAGTAACAGCTGCTTTGAAAGTAGGACCACCAACTTGACCACAAGGAGGACACCAAGTAGCAGTAACGTAAGCCAAAAGTGAACGTTGTTTGTTCTCAACAACTAAAGCCGATGAACCACCACCATTAGTGTTATCGTCATCCACATTGCTTGTTTCATCTTTTTTACAACCTGCAAAAAAAGCAGTTGTAACAACTAAAATTGCGAAAAATAAATTTAATTTTTTCATTGGTATATATATAATAGGCATCAAATTTAAAAAATTAATTGAATATAACAAATTTTTAATAAAAAAAACCCCAATCAATAATTAAGATTTCTTATAACTATAATATTATAAACTAGTTAATTTTTTATGAGCGCTCAAACAATATCATTCTGTTTTATTAATAACATTATTTTTACATGAGCTAAACTGTGAAATCCACATTATCAATAAGAACAAATACAAGTTTGAGGCTTTAAATAATATGCTGTAATTAATTCAAATGTAAATTATCATTTAAAGATAACAACTATTTTGGGAAAAAACTTAATTTTGAATCATGAAGAATCCCGAAACCGCTTTTACCAATCTACTGACTATAATGGATGAATTGCGCATTAAATGTCCTTGGGACCGTGAACAAACCATTGATTCCATAAGACATTTAACCATTGAAGAAGTTTATGAGCTTAATGAAGCCATTCTAAACCAAGATTCTAATGAAATTAAAAAAGAATTGGGCGACCTCCTCTTACATATAGTTTTTTATTCTAAAATAGCTTCAGAGACTGATCTTTTTAACCTCAATGATGTGATTGAATCGCTGAATTCCAAACTGATTAGAAGACACCCACACATTTATGGCGATGTAACAGCCAATGATTCCGATACGGTAAAACAAAATTGGGAACAAATTAAGTTAAGCGAGAAAAAAGGAGGAAAAACCTCTGTATTAGATGGCGTCCCTAAAACCTTATCAAGCATGGTTAAAGCATACAGGATGCAAGACAAAGCGGCTCAAGTGGGTTTCGATTGGCCCAACAAAGAACAAGTTTGGGACAAGGTTAGTGAAGAACTCAATGAATTTAAAACCGCTGAAACTTTAGAAGAAAAGGAAGAAGAATTTGGCGATTTAATGTTTTCCCTAATCAACTACGCACGTTTTGTAAATATAAATCCTGATGATGCTTTGGAAAAAACAAATATTAAGTTCAAAAAACGATTTGAATACATTGAGTTAAAAGCCAAAGAAAATAACAAAAATTTGAAGGATATGAGTTTGGAAGAAATGGACGCCTTTTGGAATGAAGCTAAAAAATTGAAATAATTCATTTTTCCGCCAATTAGGGTTTCGTCAATAGGATTCTTTATAAAAACAAAATACCCAAGGTGTTTTTAAAAATAAAAAACCTTAGGTATCTGAAAATAAGTCTGTTAAAACACAATTGGGTTTTAAAACCCTGATTACGTATTAGGGTTAGTGATGAAAATAAAAAAGGCAATAAAATCAAGTGTCCTCGAAAGGTTTTATGATGTAGTAATAGCAGAGTTATTTCAAAGAATAAAATCGAGAAGGCACTTTAGTTTGAAGCTTTTTTTATTTGTAATAGAATTCTAATGCGTATTCTGGGTTAAAGCAAAGCATTTCCTATTGCATTGTCATAAAGCGACTTTAACTGATCTATTGAACCAAAATCTTCACCATCAATCAATGCATTAACTCCTTTTACTTCACCAATGTGTTGGTAATTTAACCCATGTGTTCCAAAATGATTTTCCAACAATTCCCTTTGTGATGGTTTAACCGTTAGAACCACTCTACTTTGACCTTCGCCAAACAACCATGCATCTTTTCTAAAGGCATTGTCTGATTGAATTCTGAAACCTAAGTGACTGTTCATCGCAGATTCCATTAGTGTTACAAACAAACCACCCTCACTCACGTCGTGCGCTGAACTAATAAATCCGTTTTCTATAGACTCATAAATAGCATCTTGCAATCTTTTTTCTTCATCTAAGTCGAACCAAGGTGCAGGAGAAAACGCAACTTTATGGTATTTTGCCAAATATTGACTGCTAGAAATATCATTTTGTGACTGACCTATTAAATAAATCAAATCTCCTTCTTCCTTAAACGCAAGTCCTGTTTGATGTTCTGGTTTTTCAAGAATACCAACCATACCGATAGTAGGTGTTGGATATACTGCAACGCCCTCAGTACTTTGGTTGTAAAAACTAACGTTACCTCCTGTCACAGGGGTATTGAATTTCAAACAAGCTTCACGCATCCCATCAATACTGTGTTTGAACTGATAATAAACTTCTTTGTCGTAAGGGTTTCCAAAATTCAAACAATTGGTAACAGCACTTGGTCTTGCGCCTGAACACACTATATTTCTGGCTGCTTCTGCTACGGCAATTGCACAACCAACATGAGGATTTGAATACACATATCTACTGTTACAATCTACAGTTAGCGCTAACGATTTATCTGTTCCTTTTATTTTTACAATAGCTGCATCACTTGGAAAATTGGTGCTTTGATTCACCGTTCCAACCATGCTGTCATATTGATTGAAAATCCATTTTTTTGAAGCAATATTAGGTTGTTGCATTAAAAACTCAGCAACCTCTTTTAAATTATCGACTTGAGGAATATTGTCAATATTGTATCTTTCAATGTCTTTAAAGTACTGAGGTGTTTCCCACTCTCTTGTATAAATTGGGGCTCCACCACCTAATACTAAACTTTCTGCCGGAATATCTGCTTCTAATTCCCCATGGTAGTAATACTGCACTCTTTGTGAATCCGTTACTTCACCAATTTGAGAATAGGTAATTTCCCATTTTTTGAAAATCGCTTCAGCCAAATGTTCTTTCCCTTTTTCTACTATGACCAACATTCTTTCTTGACTTTCAGAAAGTAAAATCTCCCAGCCTTTCATGTTAGCTTGTCTAAGTGGCACTTTGTCCAAATGAACAACCATACCCGTTTTACTTTTTGCAGCCATTTCACTTGTACTACAAGTTATACCAGCAGCTCCCATGTCTTGCATTCCTATTACAGCACCTGTTTGGATTAACTCCATACTTGCCTCTAATATTAATTTCTCGTAAAACGGATCACCCACTTGTACACTTGGTAAATCATTGATACTGTCTTCAGAAATATCTTTACTTGCAAATGCCGCACCGTGTATTCCGTCTTTACCTGTTGTAGAACCAAAAATGTAAACAGGATTTCCTAACCCTTCTGCAATGGCTGAAATTGTAGTTCCCACTTTGGCAATTCCCACACTCATGGCATTAACCAAAATATTAGTTTCATAACAATCATCAAAATACACTTCCCCTCCAACCGTAGGAATACCAAAAGCATTTCCATAATCACCAATCCCTTTAACAACGCCTTTCAACAACCACTTGGTTCTAGCTGTTTGTATATTTCCAAATCTCAATGAGTTTAATTGAGCAATAGGACGAGCTCCCATCGAAAAAATATCTCTGTTAATTCCACCTACACCAGTTGCCGCACCTTGATAAGGCTCTATAGCTGAAGGGTGATTGTGCGATTCAATTTTAAAACAAACAGCCAAGCCTCCGCCGATATCCACTAATCCAGCATTTTCTTCACCAGCTTTCGCTAGCATATATGGACCATCTTTGGGTAAAGTTTTTAACCAAGTAATAGAGTTTTTGTAAGAGCAGTGTTCGCTCCACATCACAGAATAAATACTTAATTCAGTGAAATTAGGCGTACGACCTAATATTTCTATAATTTTTTCAAACTCTTCTGCTAATAATCCAAGTTGTTTGGCTTGTTCTAATGTTGCTAATTCCATTTTGTGCAAAATTAAGGTCTTTCGGGGTTTATTTAAAATCTATGTTTCAACAAGATATTAAATTTATTTTTCAATGATAATTTTTTTGGTTTCTGAAAAGCCTTTACTGTAATATTTTACAATGTAAACTCCACTGCTTAAATCGCTAATGTCTATGCTTATTTCTGGTATTCCTGATTTTCGAGTTATTCTTTTCAACGACTCTCCTTTAATACTTTTTATCTCAACAAAGCTATTCATTGAAGGGCAGGTTGGGCAGTCAAATCGAATTGTAATTTTATTTTTTGCAGGATTTGGAGACACATGCCAATTGTATTTAACACTATCTAAATCAATAATTTGAGGCAACCCCAACCTTTTGTCATATATAGCCAATACATAATCCCCTTTTGCGGCATTTTTCACAGTGACTTTACCTTGCTTGTCAAACAAACCGCCTCTGGCAAAAGACAATTGTGGCCAAACCCTCCAATAATCTCCGGGGAATGCTCGGTACATTACCGTTAAACTATCTTCGGTAACATTAATTAAGTCTTGGTCGAGATAACCTACCGAACTTCCTGATCTTCTGCCATCATAACTAATTTCCAAATCAAACACCACTGAGTCGTGGTAAATACCATCCACAGTGTAGTATCTCGATTGGCTTTTGTATGGTGAAGTGGTTCGGTATAATTCCGGACCAACCCAATGGTGTTCTACCCTAACGAAGGATGAATCAATGTTTTTTTGAAATATCACTTTTGAAAATGTTTCAGGCAAATCAAATGCTCCTATTAAATTAGTATGCAAAACCCTGTCTGTTATGGCATCACTCCATTTTTCATCGTAATCTAAACACACAAAAACAGGTTTAAATGGCAATTCCACTTCAAAAGAATCTGTTTGGTTGTTAATAGTAATAGTGCGTTTTTCAAACTGATTGGCATTTTTGAAGAAGAACACTTCCATCGGCATGTTTTTGTATAGTCGGGTTGTAAACTTAGGATTTTGATAAGTAAAAAACTTCAATTTGTTTTTTGCATTTTGTTGAGAATGTATTTGTTTTTGAATAATAACGTGAGGAAAGCCTTTTTCATAAACAAAATTTTGAAAGAAAGCTTCCACTTTGTCTCCTCCGAATTGTTTAAAAACTGTCATTAAATCATTGGTACTTGCATTGGAGAGCTTATAAACCTGATGATAGGATTTACAGGCCTCAAAAAAAATAGAATCACCCATAATTCCTCTTAGGCTATGTATAACATCTGCACCTTTTTTGTAAACATGACTTCCGTAGGTATATTCGTGAGGAATATTGGTCATGGAAAACACATTTTGGTCTCTTACGTGAGCGAAACGCAATACAAATACATGGTTAGTTAAAATACTAGATTTGTAGAGTGGTTTGCCATAAACAGCTTCATTAAACAAATATTCGCAGTAACTAGCCCAACCTTCATTCAACCACATATCTTCAGCTGTTTTACAAGTCACATTATTACCCCACCAATGGTGGCTCAACTCGTGAGCCATTAATGTTTCGTAGCTCAAAGTTCCGTTGGCAAAAGGGGCTGGATAGGTAATATTTCCAGCATGTTCCATAGCTCCACCCGAAAAAGGCACCATATTATAACCAACCTTACTGTAAAGTTGTGGTCCAAACGCTTTTTCGAAGGCTTCTATTGCTTTAGGCAAATTAACAAAAGATTGTTTAACCTTGATAGTATCACCCGGAATACTCATCAACCATACAGGAAACTCAGAATTAATCCCTTGATAATTAGAATTTACCACAGAATATTTACTAACAGACACAGAAACCAAATAAGTTGACATGGGAACTGATTCATGGTAATGCCAAATTTTTGAATTCGGCAATGTTGTAACTGAAGTCAAAATACCATTAGCCGCAGCCATGTAATTGGTATCTGTTTCAATGTTCAATGAATAAGAGGTTTTCATATCAAATTCATCAATACAAGGAAACCAAGCACGACCATAAGTATGGGGATTAACCTGAAAACCAACACCTAAATTGAAAGCATAATCGCCAGTAAAATAAAAACCACCCCACCCACTTGGATCGGCGGCAGGTGTGCCTTGGTAATAGATTGCGAGGTTCAAAGTATCATTTTTAAGGAGGGTTTTTCCCAACTGAATTTTAACCCTATCGCCAATTCTTGAAAAGACCAAAGAATTATTGTCAGTTAAAATTGAGTCGATTGACATACCAGATAAATCGAAATCCACAGTATTGGTTGATACTTTTAAAACGAGTTTATGAATGGTAAATCCTTTTATCTTTTTCTGAGAGAAATTCCTGATAGACAAATTGATATTGGAGTGCTTAACAGAAAAACTATCCGTACGATTGGCATACATCGATCCACAGAATAAAATCAATGCAAAAATGACTGCACGTTTATGGTGTATAATTGAATTCATTTGTAATTTTCAAAAATAGTATTAATTTTACATTTTTATTAACCATGATTAAAGCCTTTACTTTTCTATTTTTATTTTCCACTATCTATACGATTAATGCTCAAATAAGCATTAGCAGTTCGGACATGCCTAGCAGTGGAGACACCATTCGATATACAAATGCACCCATTGGTGTCTTTAATTTTGCACAAACGGGAGCAAATTTCAATTGGGATTACAAGAATCTGGGATTCAACAATCAAGATTTGTACAGATACCAAACCTTAAGCCAAACCCCTTATGCTAGTTTAATTTTATCTGGATTGCCTTTTGGCGCATTTGGATACAAAATAGCGGACAGCGTTGGGCAAGGTCAATTTGCGTTTAAAGACATTTACAACTTTTTTGAAAAAAACAGCAATTCTTGGAGAGCCGTTGGCACAGCATTTACCCTTCCAATTCAGGGAACAACATTTAAAACAGGGGGTGTATATTCCGACAAAGACGAGATATACCAATTCCCTTTAAATTATAATGATTACGATTCATCAACATTCAAAGTAACAACTCCATTTGGTGTTTCTTTTTTCAATGTGGGCAATTTTGAGCAAAAAGGATACCGTATAAACACCGTTGAGGGTTGGGGTGTAATAAGCACTCCTTATGCTAATTCGGTTAACTGTATCAAAGTAAAATCAAGAGTAGAAGAAATCGACTCCTTGCGCTTGGCTATTCCAGGTCAACAGGCCATTACTGTTGGTTTTCCTAACAGTCGTATTGAATACAAATGGTTGAGCAAAACTGAAAAAATTCCCGTTTTAGAGGTAACAGGTACCAATTTAAACAATCAATTTGTTCCTAATTTAGTTCGCTACAGAGATATTTACAGGAAACCACAACCTTCATTGTTTGGACCTCGTGTCAACTTTAATGTAAACAAAACCAAAGGCTTTAGACAAACCGACACCTTTAAGTTTAGTAACACAACTACGCCAAATTTTGGCAACACATACGAATGGACAATAACGCCTAGTAATGGTGTTCGATATGTCAATAATACCAATAGAAATTCCGCTAACCCTCAAATTGTGATGGATATTGCAGGCTTATACTCAGTGGGATTAAAAGGAACCAATTTGGCAGGATTCAGAGACACCACTAAATCTAACTTCATAGAAGTTATAAACGCCAACACTTCATTAAAAGTTGCGGAAGTAAACAACAGCATTAGTTTTTACCCAAATCCAAGTTCAGGGTTTATTACTTTTAATGAACAGATAGAAATCAACTCCATTTATAGAATTTTTGACCTTCAAGGCAAACTACTTTTATCTGGCTATATTCAAGAAAATTCTCCTGTTTCAATAGAAAAATTAAGTTCAGGAAAATATTTTGTTCTAATAGAGCAAAATCAACAATTCAAAGTTGAATTATTAATAAAAAATTAAATTAACAAATGAAAAAAAGTCTCATAATTTTTACAATGGCTCTTTTGGGCTTACTTAAAGTTGAAGCTCAAGTTGCCAAAACTCAAGTCTTAATGATTAACGCAACAGCAGATGCAAGTGGCATCAACCTTACTTGGCCTGCCATGCCGGGTACATTTACCGGACAAATTTTGATTTATAAAAGAGACAGTCTACACAAATATGATTGGGGAAATCCAATTGCGACATTAACATCCACCGCAACTTCCTACAAAGACATTAATGTTAAAAAAGGGCAATCATGTGAATACAGAGTAATAACAGCTAATGGAAATAATGCTGTGTCTTTTGGATATATTTATGTTGGTAATGAATTGAAAGAAACACCATATAAAGGTGGCATTGTATTGTTAATAGACAGTAATTATTTGGGACCATTGGCATTGGAAATCAATAGACTATACAATGATTTAGAAGCTGAAGGTTGGCAAGTAAGCAAATTATATGTCAATAGAACTTCAACAGCTATACAGGTTAAAAATAAGTTAAAAAACCACGTTAATGCAAGAAAAAACAAACCCGTAACATCCCTATTTATATTGGGCCATGTTCCAGTTCCTTATTCAGGCGGTTACACTGGCGATGGCTCTAACTTTCCTCCTCCAGACGGTCACGTTGAAGGACAAGGCAACCATACAGGTGCTTGGCCTGCAGATGGTTACTATGGGGATATAGACAGAGATTGGACAGACAATTCAGTAGTTATGACAACTGGCGCACAAACAAGACATCATAATTTACGTGAAGATGGCAAGTTCGACCATGTCAAATTCCCATCAAAAGTTGAGTTAGAAGTGGGTAGAGTTGATTTATTTGGGATGACAGCATTTGGAAAATCGGACACAGTATTGACAAAAAACTACCTTAATAGAAACCATTTATGGAGAACAGGACAAACTAAAACCACAGAGAGAGCATTAATAGACAATAATTTTACATCGCTTAACCTTGCCTCTACTGCTTATCATAATTTTTCAGGCTTCTTTTCAAGAGACAGTATTTTTGACAACAAAGATTATATAAACACATTAAAAAGCAACAGCTACTTATGGTCTTATGGTTGTGGTGCTGGCAGTTATAACTCATGCAGTGGTATTGGGAACACCACTAGTTTTGTAAATGATTCTATTGAATCTATTTTTACAATATTAGCAGGAAGCTATTTTGGGGATTGGGATATTGCTAACAACTTTTTAAAAGCACCATTAGCAAAAGGTTCATTGGCCTCTTTTTGGGGTGGTATTCCTAAATGGTATATTCACACGATGGGATTAGGTAAAAACATTGGATTTGGGACTGTAGAATCTTTCAACAACACAACATTTTACTTCGATGGTGGCTTTAATGGCTCAGGAAACTCTATACACATGGCATTAATGGGCGACCCAAGCTTATGTAACAGACATTTACCTGCAGTAAAAGGACTAACGGCTTCAAGTGTAAACAAAAGAGTTTCACTAAAATGGAACAAACCAAAAGGAGACTTTGATGGCTATACTATTTACAGAGTAGATACAAGTAAAAACATCTACATTAAAGCGACATCTTATATTATCAAAGACACTGTATACACTGATTCTAGCAATTATGTAGGTGGAGATTACACTTATTATGTATATACTATCAAAAAAGAAACAACCGCTTCGGGATCCTATTTCAATTTGGGTGCTGCCTCCAAAGCTTTTGTAAAGCACAGCAATAAAATTCAATCAACCACAAAAAACAACGTTCAATTTTACCCAAATCCAAGCACAGGCATTATAAGGTTCAATCAAGAATCGCTTCATTCCTTCATGATATACGACCGAACTGGAAAATCATTTTCTGTTAACAAAACAGATGATTTGAGTATCAACATTGAACAATTACCTGAGGGAATTTACATATTGAGATGTTTAGACGAAAATGACATTGAAATCTCGGTTCCTATTATTAAACTTGCAAATTAATTAGACGTATGATATTAAAAGGAAAAAAAGGAATTATTTTTGGTGCACTTGACACCAAATCTATCGCATGGAAAGTGGCAGAATTGGCACACAAGGAAGGCGCTGAATTTATCTTGACCAATGCACCAATTGCATTGAGAATGGGAACTATCAATGAGTTAGCCGCAAAAACCAATTCGGAAGTTATTCCTTGCGACGTATCAGTTCAGGAAGACATGACTAAATTAATTGATGCTGCAATAGCTAAATTCGGTCAGCTAGACTTTGTATTACATAGCATAGGCATGAGTTTGAATGTAAGAAAGAAAAACCCTTACACCGACCTTAATTATGACTTTATGCACAAAACACTTGACATTTCAGCTATTTCATTCCATAGATTGATGCAGACTTTATACCAAAAAGATGCAATGAAAGAATGGGGAAGTATAGTTGGATTAACATACATAGCTGCACAAAGAGTATTCCCTGATTACAATGAAATGGCCGAAGCAAAATCTTTATTAGAGAGTTTTGCAAGAAGCTTTGGTTACCACTTCGGTAAAGCCAAAAAAGTTAGAGTAAACACAATCAGTCAAAGCCCGACTATGACAACCGCAGGAAGTGGTGTTGGTGGTTTTGATGCTTTTTATACTTATGCAGACAAAATGAGTCCTTTGGGAAATGCGAGCGCTGAATCGTGCGCAGAATACTGTATTTCATTGTTTAGCGATTACACCCGTTACGTAACAATGCAAAACCTGTTTCACGACGGTGGATTTAGTTTTACTGGAATAAGTAATGACTTAATGGATGTAGTAGCCAAAATTAGCGAATAATAAACCTTAAAAATAAATTATAAAAAAGCCCCAATCATGGGGCTTTTTTATTGGTACTACTTTATGACTAAATCACCATTGTAACATCATTTTTAATGGCTTCTTGAATGTAATTTTTGCAATCCTCAGCACATTTCAAACAAGCCATAGCACAAGCCATAGAGGTTGGATGATGGGCTTCATTTTTATGACACTCAACGGAGCAAACATTACAAATTTCAACACACAATGCCATTATTTTTTTGGTATAAACAGAATCTCGGGCACTGAATCTAATACAAAGGTTACATACATCAGCGCAATCCCTACAATGGTGTATGAATGTAAAATTGCCTGAATTATGTCCATTTTTGATATTCATTTCACAACTATTCATACACTTGATACAAGATTCGATTGCTTTTTCTAAAATTGTCATTTTGATATTATTTTTAAATTGTAAAACAAAATACTAGTAAATACATTCCGTTTATGAGTGCAATTTATTTAACATTAAGACATTAGTAATTATAAAATAAAAATCGATTCTTACATGATTAAATTAGGTTGAAAACCCAATTACTTGATTTTAATCTTTTCCCTAATCAAAAGATGATGAAAATAAAAAAATCTCTCAAATAATGATTTTCAATTAATTTAAAAAAAATCTAGTTAAATATCATTGCTATTGACTTTAAATTTTGAGAATTATGAAAGAATTAGAGTACATTACTTGAACCAAATTTCAACTATTTGTAGAATATATTTATTTGCAAAAATCAATATGACAAGCAAACAATCATTTTATTAACCTCAAGCTGAACCGTGTGAAACTATTAACTATTAACCATTTCCCGATAGCTATCGGGACTAATAACCTTTAACTATTAACTTAACCAATAACTACAATTTGTGAAAAAATAAAATTTATATTACATTTGTAGTTCATGACATACAATTGCCTTCTGTTTGACAAAAAAGACAACGTTACAACCATCACTCTGAATAGACCAGATGTTTTTAATGCCTTTAATGATGAACAAAGTTACGAATTACAAGACGCTTTAAAACAAGCAAAAAGAGATCCTGAAACCAGAGTTGTTGTTCTTACCGGAGCAGGAAAAGCTTTTTGTAGTGGTCAAGATTTGAAAGCAATTGCTGGTACTGAAAAACGCTCTTTTATTGATTCTTTACACAAAAGATACAATCCCATTATTCGTGAAATGCGCAATATGCCCAAACCCATTATTTGTAAATTGAACGGTGTTGCTGCGGGCGCTGGCTGTTCTCTTGCTTTGGCTTCTGATTTTATTATTGCATCTGAACAAGCAAGTCTTATTGAAGTATTTATAAATGTTGGCTTAGTGCTTGACAGCGGTTCTTCTTTCTTCTTACCTCGATTAGTGGGCAGTGCTCGTGCTTTTGAATTAAGCACTATGGGGAGTAAAGTTACAGCCAAACAAGCACTTGAATGGGGAATGATAAACAGATGTGTACCCGCTGAACAATTAGATGAAGAAACTGTTAAGATAGTAGAATATTACGCTAATGCACCTACGAAAGCCATTGGATTAATGAAAAAAATGCTAAACAAATCATTCAATAGCGACTTAGAAACCATGCTTGAATATGAGGCCTATTGCCAAGAAATAGCTGGTAGTAGTTATGATAACAAAGAAGGTGTTGCAGCCTTTAACGAAAAAAGAAAACCCCAATTCAAAGGACAATAAAGACCATTAATTTTACCCAATGTTTAAAAATATACTTATACTTTTTGTTTTATTCACAAGCTTTTTAGCTAAAGCACAGTTAATCGACAATGATTTTTGCGGTTATCAAAAAGAGGTTGACCGAATTTTAAAAAGAAATCCTCAACTTCTTGAATGGCAAAATAATCTTTACAAAGAAGTGATGAATGAATATTTCATTCAACAAAACAACAAAAGAAATTTCACTGTTTCTACTGACACAGTAACTTATACAATCCCTGTGGTTTTTCATGTGCTGTATAATAGCAACAGTGAAAACATTGATTTTTCTTACATCCAATCACAAATGGATGAATTAAATCTAGCTTTCAATCACCAAACCAGAGATACCCAAAGAATTCGTCCTATATTCAAACCTGTAGGAGGCGATACAAAAATCAGATTTGTTTTAGCCACTGTTGACCCAAGCGGCAATCAAACCAATGGAGTTACTCGAACATTTACAAACAAAACTACATTTTCTTTGAATACTTTTGGTCAGTACAGCACTGATATGAAATATACCAATCGAGGTGGTAAAACAGCTTGGGACCCAACTAAATACATGAATGTATGGATTTGTAACATGCGTTTCCCTAATCAAGTTTCTATGACTTTAGGATTTGCAACGCCTCCAACTAATGCACCTAATTGGAATTTTACAGGCGGTACGAAGGATACCACAGATTTAGAAACAGGTGTTGTTTGCCATTATTCAACTATTGGAAAAAATCACCCGCTGGCAATAGGAAATAATATTGAAGCAAAAACAATGGTTCATGAAGTGGGTCACTATTTGGGATTAAGACACACTTGGGGTGATGCTCCCAACACCAGCCAAGGTTGTAGTGTTGACGATGGAATTTTCGACACCCCTAATACAAGAACAAGAAACTACAGTTGCACCGGACAAAATACATGTACAGAGTCAATTGATGATAAACCTGATATGACAGAAAACTACATGGACTATTCTTTAGACGGTTGTGCTGCTATGTTTACTAAACAACAAGGATTTATGATGCGTTTTGTCCTTAACAAATTAAGAACAGGATTGCCTAAAAGAGAAATTGCGTTTGACACTACTTACATTATCTCACCAAATACAACAGTAAAACTTTACCCTAATCCTGTTTTAAAGGGAGGTTCAATTAATATTGAAATACAATCACCGCAAAAAAGTGAATTTGAAGTATCTCTCATTGATATGAATGGCAAACAAGTGATTACAAAAAACATTCGATCAAACCAAAAAGAAAGTGTTTTAATGGATTCTTACTCAACTGGTTTCTATGCATTACTTGTAAAATCTAAAGAAAATGGCAAATTTGTTCATAAACAAATAGTTGTCATTGAATAAACCTGAATTTCGGTTTTGAAAATCTCAATCAAACCAATTCAATTTGCTATTTTAGCATGTATTTTATTATACATTTGGCAAGTCCTAAGTGTTGCCAATAAGTACCAAAGATTCGAAAAAGTAATCAATGAAGATGCAGTAGGTTATTATTTAATATTACCAGCATTATTTATTTATAACGACCCCAACTTTCAATTCATTGACAGTTCCGTTCGCCAACAAGAAAACCATAAAGGCTACTTCCCTCCTGTTGTCAACCAATTAGTGAACAATAAAGACGTTTGTAAATACTATTCAGGAGTTGCCCTATTACAAAGCCCTTTCTTTATAATCGGAAATAGTATTCTTCAACAGTTTGAGTCCTATTCAGGTTTCGAATTACCTTACCATTACCTCATACTACTCTCTGTTATCTTTTATGTTTCTTGGAGTATCATTCTGCTTTTAAAAAGTTTAAAACTATTAAGCATCCCTTGGTATTGGTCTATGGCCATGGTTATTGTTGTTATTTTCGGAACTAATTTACAACTTTACACCACCTATGATTTAGCTTATAGCCACAGCTATTCATTTTTTTGTTTTATTGCCCTAATCTATTGCAGTTTAATTTACAGACAAAACCCTCAATTAAAAACCATTCTTTTCATTGGTTTATTAATGGGATTAATCGTAGTAATAAGACCTGTAAATCTTTTAATCACGCTTGTTCCATTATTTATCATTCCTTTTCCTGTTGTAAAAAATCAGTTAAAGAGACATCTCCTCCCTTTGATAGTATGTTTATCTATTGCCCCTTTGATTCAAATGTCACTTTGGCATTGGCAAACAGGCCATTGGATTGTGTATCCTTACCAATCAGAAACTCTTAATTTATTCAACCCCCAATTAGCCGAATTACTTTGGAGTTACAATTGTGGATGGTTTACTTATACTCCTGTAATGCCAATAATTGTTGTGTTTAGTTGCATTGCTTTACTCATCCAGCGGAAATTCAAAGCGTTACTAGCTGTTATTTTAATTTTATTTCCAAGCATTTATATCATTGCCTCTTGGTATTACATCCATTATGGGTGCACCCTTGGATGTAGGCCGATTACTGAATTTTATGGACCTATAATCTTATTATTTGCCCATTCTATTCGTCCTTTTTTTATGAAAAAATGGTTTTACCTCTCATTTTTAACCATTGGGATAAGTAGTTTAATTTACAATCAAATATTACACTATCAGTTTTCAAATTTCATCTTAAACAGTTGCGAAATGAATAAAGAAAATTTCAAAATGATTTTCCTAAAAACTCACCGCTACTACGCCTACAGCACTTACAACTTTTGGCATTTTGACCAATACAAACCAAACTTAATATCAGACACAACATTAAACCTGAAACTATCAATAAACGAAAACAATAAAAACGACATACAATCTATTTATTTAAAAACTAAAAATCGCAGTGATTCTTCCATACTTATAAACTTAAACTTTAAAATCAAAATGGCACAAAGCAAAAACGAAAGTTACGTTACTATGCTTTTAACTGAAAATAATCAGTATGTAGAGTTACAAAATCTGTTACTAAAAAGAGTGGTTAAAAAAAATGATGAATGGACCGAATACCAATATCAAATTCTAGTTAACAAACCAATAAATGAATGTAAAATAGACTTAACATTAGGTTCTATTGACGATAAAGCAAATACAGAATTAGTAATTGAACGTATTGAAATCAATACTATAAAGTTCAATTAATTTGTCTTCTTTATCACTATAACATAGGCACTTTAGCCCAAACCTCTATATACCCATAAAATCATTAATAATAGGCAACATCACACCTGCATTGGTAATGTGACCTTCTAACTTATGTTCGATAATATGATTGATTAAGGCTTCATTTTTATATCCTTGAGCCAATGCATGACTGTATGGTTGTGTTGAAAAACTAACCAAACTGTATTGACTTTTAAAAATTTCGGGATAAAGTTCACTCAAATCATGTTCAATTTTTTTGAAGTGCATAAAGTCTTCTCGTCCCACCAAATCTCTCATTTCAACAAAATTTTTACAAGCTAAATCAGCTATTGCATTTGCATTGATAATTCGAGCTTTTTGATACTCATCAAATACTTTAGGCCAATTTGGATAATGTTGATCTATAATTTCATCTAATTCTTTAACATCTTCGAAACTACAATTCATACCCTGACCATAAAATGGAATAATGGCATGAGCAGCATCTCCGATTAAGGCAAAGTTTTTATAAACCCATGGATTACATCGGATGGTAGTCAAACTTCCTGTTGGGTTTGCGAAAAAATCTTCAACTAAGTTTGGCATCATAGGAACCGAATCAGCAAAATGTTCATTAAAAAAATCAACAACTTGTTTTTCTGTTTTCAGATTCTCGAAACTGTATGTTCCCTCGTAAGCCAAGAACAAAGTACAAGTGAAACTACCATTTGGATTGGGTAAAGCTATCATCATAAACTCACCTCTAGGCCAAATATGTAGTGCGTTTTTTTCAATTTGAAATAAGCCTTTGTCCCCTGGAACTATTTCCAACTCTTTGTAACCATAATTTTCGTAATTCTGTGAATAATTAAAACGATTTAGTTTTTGCATTTCACTTCTAATAGCCGAAAAAGCCCCATCTGAACCGAACATTATGTCCGCCTTTACTGTCACTTTTTCACCCATTGCATTTAGCAAAACACATTGATTGTTATTCAAATCAGCTTCAACACATCTGTAATTGAAAAAAAGTTGAACATTTTCATATCCATCTGCCAATTCCAATAATTTGATATTTAGACCACTTCTTGAAACTGAATTGATGTATTGTCCATTTTTACCGTAAGGTTGGTATTTTATTTCTCCTTTTTTATCGTGCATCAATCTACCATCCATTGGGATGGCATCATCAAGCACTTTCTCAGCTAAACCAACTTTATTTAAAGCATCAATCCCTCTAGTAGATAAGGCTAAGTTAATAGAACGACCTGCATCTGCTTTCCCTTTCCTTATATCCCCTCTTCTTTCGTAAACCTCAACTTGAAATCCTTTTTTAGCTAAACAAATTGCCAATAATGATCCACTTAAACCACCGCCTATAATTGCTATTTTTTCTTTCATTTTATTAATTAAATATACCTTCTACTGATTTAGACTTTGCAAACATAGTATTAAAACAAAATAAACGGCTAAAAGATTGAAAAAAAAACACTGATTTTAATCACTGCATCAATCACTACGAATTACAATAGCATCATCAATTCATCACTGACCACAGGGCCAAGTGCTACCCCCATTCCGCCCATCCTTACCGCCACTAACAAATGACTATCAATGCGTTTTACAATTGGATATTTCTCCTTTCCCATTCCCATAATTCCACTCCAATGCATGTCTATTTCAAATGTTTTATTGGGTAGAATAAATTGTTTGATATAATTTTCTAAAAAGTTTCTAAGATTATCAGTAGTTTCTATTGTTGATGTCGTTTCTTCTGCTTTGTAAAAATTACGACCACCACCTATTAACAACCTATTGTCAATAGTTCTATAATAGATATAACCCTTATCAGCATGAAAAATACCATTAAATGGTAAATTATCAATTGGCTTGGTTACTATTATTTGACCGCGTGCAGGAACTACATTTAATTCGGGCAACAGTTCAGAGGCAAATGCATTGTTACAAACAATTAGTTGATTCGTAACAAGCTCAAAACCTTCATTCGTCATTAAGGTGTAACTATTGTTAGAAGCATTAATAGACTCAACATTAATCCCATACAATGGGATAACACCTTCGCGATGCATCAAATCTGCTATTGTTTGATTCAGCAAACCTGAATTTAATTGTCCTTCGTGTGCATTAAAGATTGATTTGGGAAAATAGGATTTATTCATTGAATGATTTTCCATTACATCAAAGGTTTGATTAATACCCAAACAAGACTTTAATTGCTGATTATAATAGTTCAGTTGACTGAATACTGATTCAAATTCATCTTTATTTTCAAACATTTCATAACCACCACTTGCTTGAAATCCTATTTTTTCAGCGCCAAATTCAGAAATGAGTTGATGGATTCCTTTGTGTCTCTTACTAATTAAATCCAATAAGAGAGTTTCACCATACTCATTAGCATCCATTACAAACTCAGAAATACTTCCAAAACAGGCAAAACCTGCATTTCTTGTTGACGCGCCGTAAGAAAAAGTAGAACGATCAACCACAGCAACTCTTGCCGAAGGAAACTTTTTTTTGATTTTCAACGCCACTTGTTTACCAGTCAAACCGGCGCCAAGGACAATAAAATCAAAGGGTTTCAAAAGAATTGAGGTTTCCCAATAAGATAAATTTCGGTTCATAAAAAAATAATTAAAAAAAGTTGGTACGAAAATAATTTTTTTTCTATATTTGCAACCCCGTAAGGGAAAAAAGTTCTTTAATTAAATTGCGAGAATAGCTCAGTTGGTAGAGCGCAACCTTGCCAAGGTTGAGGTCGCGAGTTCGAACCTCGTTTCTCGCTCAAAAATAAAAAGCCCAAGCTTTGGGCTTTTTTATTTAAGTCTCATTTGCCCAGGTGGTGGAATCGGTAGACACGCAGGACTTAAAATCCTGTGGCTTCACGGCTGTGCGGGTTCAAGTCCCGCCCTGGGTACTCAAAGCTCATCGAAAGATGAGCTTTTTTGTTTTAGATTAATGATGGTCTTTATAGACTGTGCCCCGATTTAATTGGACACTGGGTTATAAAAAACCATCATAATGTGAGTTTTTTTACATTATATTTTACGTTTATATACTTTATTCTTCTAAAATTGACCGATATTACATCGGTTATTCTGAAAATCCTGAAAAAAAATTACTTGAAAAACACAATCTTGGTTTTGTAAAATCAACTAAAATTGGCTTACCTTATATACTGAAATCTAAAAAATCATTTCAAACTGAAATTGAAGCAATTCAGGAAGAACGAAGATTGAAAAAAGCCAAAAATCGAAAATACTTGGAATATCTAATTGATAACAATTGGTAAATACAATTTTCACGGTTGTGCCCCGATTGAATCGGGGCCCTGGGTACTCAAAGCTCATCGAAAGATGAGCTTTTTTGTTTTAGATTAATGATGGTCTTTATAGACTGTGCCCCGATTTAATCGGACACTGGGTTATAAAAAACCATCATAA
>CAMBXL010000015.1 GCA_945871905.1 Chitinophaga pinensis | reverse complement strand
GAAAAACATGTCAGAAAATAATTTAAATAGTTTAATAGTAGGATTAGATATTGGCACAACAAAAGTGTGTGCCATAGTGGGTCAAATGAATGAATATGGCAAAATCAACATATTGGGTGTTGGTTCACATCCATCATTAGGCGGAGTTATGAGAGGAGAAGTCACCAATATCACCAAAACGGTAGAAGCAATAAGACATGCGGTAGCCAAAGCTTCAAGCATTTCCAATGTTCAGATTAATGCTGTTCATGTTGGTATAGCTGGAGAACATATCCGAAGTTTCCAACAAAATGGGGTCAAAATCAGAGAAAATTCAGAATCTGAAATTACCGCCAAAGAATTGGAAGACATGAATAAAGAACAATTTAGAATTGTAGTAGATGCAGGTTCAAAAATATTGCATGCACTTCCTCAGGAATACAATATAGACGATCGTTTTCCGACCAAGGAACCTATTGGAATGCAGGGCACTAAACTTGAATGCAAATACCACATTGTAACAGGGAGAGTAAGTGCAGCTAAAACCATAGTAAAATGTGTAGAAAATGCTGGATTAATAGCAAATGACGTTATTGTTGAACCTATTGCCTCTGCACATGCTGTTTTATCTGAAGAAGAAATCAACAGTGGAATTGCCATTATTGACATTGGTGGTGGTACTACCGATATAGCTATTTTTCACGATGGCAAAATTAGACACACCGCAGTTATCCCATATGGTGGCGAAATTATTACCGCAGACATCGTTGATGCTTTCAAAATCATTGAAAAACAAGCGGAATTGGTTAAAGTAAAACACGGACATGCCACACCACAAGGAGCTAGAACCAATACTGTTATTTCAGTTAAGGGTATTGGCGATAGAAAACCGAAGGAAATAGTTGAACGCAACTTAGCTCATGTTATCCACGCAAGAATGAAAGAGATATTGGAGATGGTTAACGAGGAGATTAAACTTTCTGGCTATCAAAACAAGCTTAACTTAGGGGTTGTTTTAACAGGTGGTGGCGCACAGTTAAAAGATTTGAGCAATTTGGCTTCTTATGTTTTAGGTTGTGAAGTAAAAATTGGCTTACCTGACCCACACTTGGGAAAAGGCTTAGTAGAAGAAGTTAAAAGCCCAATGTATGCCACTTGTATTGGCCTAGTATTAAAAGGATTTAAAGACTTAGACATAAACCTTATAAAACCAGAAAACAAGACAAAACCTGTAAAAGTAACGAGCATAGAAGGCAAAAATAAACTTTTTGGATTTATAGGAAGTTTTAAACAGTGGATAAAAGATGACAGTGACACGGAAGATTACAGCAAATAATAAAAAATTATGAGTTATTTTAAAGTAGAATTACCAAAAGAACAATCCTCTATTATAAAAGTAATGGGAGTTGGCGGTGGTGGCAGTAATGCTGTA
The DNA here is from genome assembly GCA_945871905.1 of Chitinophaga pinensis. Lineage (GTDB taxonomy): Bacteria > Bacteroidota > Bacteroidia > NS11-12g > UBA955 > JABMMZ01. The sequence continues at coordinate 48,128 of CAMBXL010000015.1, read as the reverse complement.
AACTACATGCATGACAGAGGCATTATAGGGGTAGATTTCTTTTTATGCAATACAGATGCTCAGCATCTTGAAAAAAGCCCAATAAAAAATAAAATTCAGTTAGGCAGTAGCTTAACAGAAGGCTTAGGTGCAGGTGGAGACCCTGAATTTGGCAAAAGATGTGCATTAGAAAGCATTAATCACATAGAAGAGGCACTTAAGCATAACACTAAAATGTTGTTTATAACAGCAGGAATGGGAGGTGGAACGGGAACAGGTGCAGCTCCCGTTATTGCTCAAAAAGCAAAACAAATGGGCATTCTTACTATCGGCATTGTGACCAAACCATTCAAAAATGAAGGTCCAGCTAAATCAGACAAAGCCGAAAAAGGGATTGAAGAATTAAAACCGCATGTGGACGCTCTTTTGGTTATTAATAACGAGAGAATTATTCAAATGTATTCTAATCTAAGAATCAGAGAATCATTAAGCAAAGCTGACGATATTTTATGCACTGCAGTAAAAGGTATTGCAGAAATTATAACAGTAGAAGGTTATATGAATGTAGATTTCAGAGATGTTAAAACCGCTTTAGAGAACAGTGGTAGAGCAATTATGGGAACAGGCTTATCTACAGGGGATAATCGCGCATTAAACGCCGCACAAATGGCTTTAGACTCACCACTTCTCGACGATAATAGCATAGAAGGGGCAGAGCATATTTTATTGAATATCTGTTTCGGTAATGAAGAACCATATACCAATGAAATTTCAGCTATTTGTGAATTCTTACAACAAGAGGCAGGTAAAAATGCTAACTTAAAATATGGATTAACAAAAAGTGAAGGCTTAGGAGATGAGTTGTCTGTTACTGTAGTTGCGACTAGTTTTGAAAAAAACAGAAACATTGTTCATTTAGAAAATTTAAATGTTTTTAAAACTGAGACAAAAATTGAGGAAATCATAGACGATGAAGAATTGGGTGTAATAGAAATAGACTTTACTAATTTAGAAAAACCAGTTCAAAAAGAGGTGAGCAAACCGATTGAATTCGATTTTAGAACCAACACAAATTCAACGTTTGAAAGAGGGTTTCCTACTGAGCATAAACCTATTAACAACAACGATTTAAATACTCCTGCTTATTTACGTCATCAAGTTATTTTTGAAGAGCTTCCAAAAGATGGGGACATATCAAACGTGTTTCTTGAGGAAGAAAAAGACAACAAAAACCCTAGATTTAAAGAAGGTGGCAACAAATATCTTCACAATAACGTAGACTAGTAGGACTATGGCCCAACACAATATTACGGGCAAAAATGGGGAAGATATTGCTTGTGCTTTTTTAATTAAAAATGGCTATGCTATTCTTGAGCGCAATTGGCGTTCAGGAAAAAACGAGGTTGATATAATCTCTAAAATAGGCTCTCTATTGGTTTTTATAGAAGTTAAAACAAGGACGAGTAGTTTTTTTGGGTATCCAGAAAAATTTGTGAGTCCAACTCAACAAAAAAGTTTGGCCAAAATTGCAGATTACTATTGTTATGTAAAAAAACTAAGTGATGTTGAGATTCGGTATGACATAATCAGTATCATTAGCAATAAAAAACAAGAGGAAGTACATCATATTATTGATGCTTTTTTTCCTAAATTTTAAATAAAACCTAAGTCTGGCAATTGAGCCAAGTTGTAAGTTTTAGGGATTAATTGTTTAGTAATAAAAATTGTAGATTCGACTTCCACCGTCAGAACCCACTCCTTCTATTTGCATTCTACCGCCAGCATTCTCCAAATGCTTTACCAAATCTTCTGGGTTAACACAAGGCTGACCATTGTATTTTACGAAAATAAAACCATCCTCAATGTTCATACTACCTATCAATCCTCCTTTTACTTGGGTAACTTTTACCCCATTTTGGATTCTGTATTTCTGAAGTTCAACTTTTGACAAAGCTTCGAAACTTGCCCCTAATTTACTGGAACTTACAACATGTCGTTTTCTAACAGAAGTTTCTCCATCTAAATTGGTTAAAGTTAAGGTTAACTCTTTTTCAGAACCATTTCTTATCACATTAATTTTGAGCTTATCTCCCGGCCTGTAATAGGACATATTCTCATCAAAAGAAGACTTTCCTGAAATGGTTTTATTCTGAATTTTGACAATAATATCATCTTTTAGCAAACCCGCCTTACTTGCAGGTCCATCAGGGTAAACTTTTACAACAAGAGCCCCATTTGTTGTTTTGTTTATCCTTTCGCTACTCTCTGTAATTTCGTCAATTTCCATTCCATGGTATCCACGTTGAATTTCCCCAAAATCGATTAAATCTTTGACAGATTTAGACACAATGTTGGCAGGAATTGCAAAACCATAACCGGTATAACTTCCTGTTTTACTAAAAATCGCTGTATTTATCCCAACCAACTCACCATTCAAATTAACAAGTGCACCACCGCTATTTCCCGGATTAATGGCAGCATCTGTTTGAATAAAAGATTCTATTGGAAATTGATTGTTAACTACATTAATATTTCTTCCTTTGGCACTTACAATTCCTGCAGTAACAGTAGATGTAAGATTAAATGGATTACCAACCGCAACCACCCATTCTCCAATTTCTAATACATCAGAATCGGCAATAGCAATAGCGGGCAGTGATTCAGCATCTATTTTTAGCAGAGCCAAATCTGTAGATGGGTCGGTACCAATTAAAGTTGCTTTGTATGTTTTTTTCTTATTATTGAGAACTACCTCAATGGTTTCAGCGTCTTTAATAACATGTAAATTTGTAACTATATAGCCATCTTTTCTCACGATAACACCACTTCCGGTATTGCTAACCTGACCTATACTTCCAAAGGGATCCCATCCATCAAAGAAAAAACCAAACGGATTACGTTGCCTTACCATTGCCGTCGTTTTAATAAAGACAACACTTGGTGTGCTTACTTTGGATGCTAATACAAAATTTAAGCTTTGTTCTGTTGCATTGCCATTGTAGTTAACTAACGTTGCTCTTAAGTCCTCTAATGGGATTGCATTTTCGTAGGCTTTAGAACTGAATTGTTGAAATAATACCGCTCCTAAAACGCCGAATAAAAGGGACAATAAACTATTCAATACTAATTTTTTAATCATATATTTTATCGGGTTATATCCATTACCATTTTAATACTCATTTCTGGTTTTATTGGGTCATTACTAATGATAGTCAAATATTTGTTGTGCAAAGCGATAGATTGGTTCACTGTATCGATATTTATAAACATCTTTACTGACTCTCCTGGTTTTAAACTCTGTTTCGCAATTGAGTAGGTAATACAAGAACAACTAGGAATAATTTTCATTAAATTAAGATCCGATTTACCTTTATTTGATATCACAATAACGTCTTTAAACCTTGCCCCTGCAGTTTTTCGACCATAATCCAAAGGCAAAGTTTTATCAATATGAAGAACAGGTGCTTTGGCGAGTTCTTTCCCAGAAAGCTTTGAAAAATCTTGTCTTAAATTGGTATGAACATAAATATTTTTTACCTCACTTCCTTCATCATCAGTCAACAAAGAAATTTGCTCATAATTATCTCCAATTTTCTGAACCTTACTTCCGTCACAAGTAACTGTAACTATCAAAGAATCATCTACATCCAAAAGACTGTCTTGTAAATCTAATGTTACATAATCAGGCATAGATTTTACACCTAAAAACTTAATTGGATAACCATTGTAGTTGTATATTTTTATGGTTGTATTGAGAACTTGATATTTTGTAATTTTGGGAAAAGAGGCAATAGAATAATTGAATGACAAATTAGAATAATTGGTTGTATACTCTTGTGGTTTTTTTGCAATATTTACGGCAGGAATTACATTTCCCTTGATAACCAAGGTTTGGAATGTGGCTGAATTAGAAAAATGAACATATAAATTCTTGTTAAAACTGTTGGGTCTGCCTCTTGTTCCATACACAGCTTTGATAATCCCACTGTCACCCGGATTTATTTCCTCTTTAGAATATTGTGGAGTAGTACATCCACAGCTGGTTTCAACTCTTAATATTTTAATAGGTTGGTCAGAAATATTTTTAAAAGTAAAAACGCAACTCACTTCATTACTTTCTTCATTTACATTTCCAAAATCATGTATCATTTTATCAAAAACAATAGCGTTGTTAACCTGAGCAAAAGCAAGTTGTGAAAGGATTAAAAAGGTAGCAGTAATTAAAAATTTCATGTTTATAAAGAATAACAAATTTCGTACAAATTATTTATTAAGTAGCAAAAAATTGACAAAAAGTTGCTTTATCTCTTTGAAAGAGTGAAAATATGTCACAACACAAAGACAGAAAACCACATGAAATGTGAATATCAATTTTTGGATTGATTAAACAATGCCCTACCTTTGTGTAAAGGATGAAAAACGAGCATTTAAATCCAGACTCTGAACAATTAAGTTCAACGGACAAAGACATTGAGAAGGTATTGAGACCAGCAAATTTTGATGATTTTGCTGGACAAGATAAAATTTTAGAAAACCTAAAAATATTTGTTAAAGCAGCCGTTCAAAGGGGCGAAGCTTTGGACCATGTTTTATTACACGGCCCTCCTGGTTTAGGAAAAACAACTTTAGCTAATATCATTGCGAATGAATTAAACAGTAATATAAAAATTACAAGTGGACCCGTCTTAGAAAAACCGGGCGACTTGGCTGGATTGTTAACTAACCTTGAAGAGGGCGATGTTTTATTCATTGATGAAATCCACCGTTTGAGCCCTGTTGTTGAAGAATATTTATACTCTGCAATGGAGGATTACAAAATCGACATTATGCTGGACAGTGGTCCAAGTGCGCGAAGTGTTCAAATCAGTTTGGCACCTTTCACTTTAGTTGGAGCAACCACCCGCTCAGGATTGTTAACTTCTCCTCTGAGAGCCCGTTTTGGTATTACCAACCGTTTGGAATATTATAACACCGATTTGTTAGCAAAAATCATTACCCGATCCTCGGGAATTATCAATATTCCTATCGTTAATGAAGCAGCCTACGAAATTGCTAGAAGAAGTCGTGGAACCCCTCGTATTGCTAATGCTTTATTAAGAAGAACAAGAGATTTTGCTCAGATAAAAGGAAGTGGCAATATTGATATGACTATTGCTAAAATAGCACTTGATGCCCTAAATGTGGATTACAATGGTTTGGATGAAATGGACAACCGCATTTTAAGCACAATAATAGACAAATTTAAAGGTGGACCTGTTGGATTAAATACTATTGCCACCGCTGTAGGTGAAGAACCGGGAACGATTGAAGAGGTTTATGAACCATTCTTGATTCAAGAAGGCTATTTAATGCGTACTGCTAGAGGACGTGAAGCGACAGAATTAGCCTTTAAACACCTCGGTAGAGTTCATTACAGTAAAGGAAACTCATTGTTTTAAATTCAACAATTCCTTTACCACAATTTCACTCGCCCCTTTATTCGATTTTATAAATTCCAAACACGCTTGTTTGGGTGGATTGTTCATTAATCCTTCTAATGCATTTACAAACTCCTCTGCGGTATTTACCTGAATAGCAATTTGATTGTTAATCGCTAATTGTGCCTCAGGATACTTTTGAGTATGAGGACCAAAAATTACAGGAACGCCAAAGGCAATAGGCTCCAAAATATTATGCAATCCCTTTCCGAATGCCCCACCAACTAAGGCCACATTCCCGTAATAATAAGCACTTGCTAAATGTCCAATAGTATCTAAAACCATGACTTGAGACATGGAATCTGTTGGTTTTAATTTTGAATAAAGTAATGGCGTAATGTCTTTAAACTTTTGTAAAATTTCATTGATATGTCCTTGCGATATGTCATGTGGGGCAATAAGAATTTTTAACTTAATTTCATTTCCCTTTGACAAATAATGCAGCAACAAATCTTCCTCCGCAGACCAACTGCTTCCTATAATCAATAAAGTAGATTTGCCTTTAAAGGCTTCGATAATTGGATTCGTTTTTACATTCAACGAAGTATAGTAAACCTTGTCATATCTGGTATCTCCAGACAATATTGCATTATTAATCCCATGAGAAATCAAACAATCTAATGAATTTTTATCTTGCACAAAGATGGATTTGTACTTTGGCAATAATCGAAACAACCATTTCCCAAATTTAGAAAACAGAAACTGATTGGGTCTAAAAACCGCAGAAACCAAATAAACCGGAATGTCTTTGGCAAACAATTCTGTTAAAAAGTGAAACCAAAATTCGTATTTGACAAAGATGACCTTATCGGGATTAATTGCTTTGATAAATCTTTCGGCATTTCGTGGAGTATCTAATGGCAAATAAAACACTGCATCAACAAATGGATAATTTTGAGAATATTGATACCCTGACGGAGAAAAAAAACTAACTACTATTTGACAGTTTTGTTGGTGTTTTATGCTTTCTATAATTGGCTTTACTTGTTCAAATTCACCTAAACTGGCGCAATGAATCCATATTCGTTGTTCTATTTTTTCGGGCAAATTAATTTCCCTTTGGGCTATTCTACCTGCAACAAATGTGTGTGTCTTTCCTTTCCTTAACAATAAAGCGGCCAATGGCAAACAAGCATCGGCTATAGTTAATAGAAAAGTGTACAAATATCGCATCAATCAAAGTACCTTTCTTCTTGTCCTTTTTTGGCACCTGCTTTTCTACCTTGAATGGCAATCATTACCCCAATTTTCAGCCCAATTAACAAATCATTCCTTTGGCGTAAATCAGCTTTTCTGGTATCAAAATCAAAAGAACGTCTACTTTGAGTTAAACCATGCATCCATTCAAGGCCTGCAATAAAGTTCAACATCTGCTCATCATCAATCCTTTGATAACCTACAAATCCTCTCCACATAAAACCATTAGTCAACCTATCGTATCCTTTAAAATAGCCATTTTCCAATTGTGGCAATACGTCTCTTTGATAAAAAAACTTGATTTTGTGTTCCATATAACCCAAACCTGCGGTCATTAATAAACCCGAATTTTTGTTTAAAGGCGACAATGGAATTACTTTCCCAAAATCAAAATGCCACATATAGCCGCGTTGATACAACCTAATTTCAGCAAAATTTCCATTTACATCCAACAAGTCGGTTCCATTTTTACTGATAGAATCAAACATTCCATTTTCTTTGACTACAGAACCAAACAAAGTATTAAGTTGAAAACTAGCCTGCCAATTTTTACCAAATTTATAACTAGTATTAAGTCCAACAGTATTACTACCGCCAAACCTTTCATTTAATACACCTATGGATTGTTGACGGCCATAAGTAATTCCCATCAACATCGTATTTCGATAGTCTTTTTGTTCAGCCATCGTTTGTGCTGACAATACAATACTTATAAAACAATTAATTAATATAAAAAACCTGAATAACATTCAACAAATATAAGAATTCTTTCAAATAAAATTCACTTTCAAAACTATCATTAAGGACTTAAAAACCTTCTGTCATTCTAGCCAAATTATAATAAACTCCTTCTCGAGTCATTAAATCATAATGATTTCCTCGTTCTATTATTTTACCATGTTTTAAAATAATAATCTCATCTGCATCTTTGATAGTACTTAATCTATGGGCAATAACCAAACTGGTTCGACCCTCTTTTAAATGGTCGAGCGCTTCTTGGACTAACCTTTCACTTTCATTGTCCAATGCACTAGTAGCTTCATCTAAAATTAAGATTTGAGGATTTCTAAGCAAAGCACGGGCAATGGCTATTCTTTGTCTTTGACCACCACTCAATTTACTACCCCTCTCTCCTATTACAGTTTCAAATTGATGTTCAGTTTCATTAATAAAATCTAAGGCATTTGCCATTTTACAGGCTTCTTCCAATTGCGCTTGACTGACATTGTCTAAACCAAATTTAATATTATTGGCAATGGTATCATTAAACAATATAGCCTCTTGGGTTACTATGCCCATTAAAGAACGTAATTGTTGTGTAGAAATATCTTTGACATTGACACCATCAATCGTAATTTCACCCTTAGTAACATCATAAAAACGGGGCAATAAATCTGCTAAAGTACTTTTACCACTCCCACTTGAACCAACCAATGCAATTTTTTTATTCTTTGGGATTGAAAAACTAACTTGCTTAACAACCTCTTCTTTACCGTATGAAAAACTTACATTGTTAAATTCAATAGAGTGATTAAATTGTTCAACAATTACTGGATTTTCAGGTTCAGGTATTTTAATGTCTGCATTTAAAATCTCTTCGTATCTGTCCATACTAACTGCCCCTCTTTGAAACATTGGAAAAGCATTAGACAATTGTTTGAAAGGAGGAATAACTTGACTAAAAATAGCAAAATAGGCTAAAAAAGCCGACCCCGTTAGTTGTTCGTCAAAAACCATATTACCACCAAACCACAAAATAACTGCTGCAACTGTAATACCCAATGTTTCGGAGATAGGTGAAGCCATATCGCCTCTGTGATTGACTTTAATATTGGCTGTAGTTGCGGACTGATTGATGTCTGCAAATTTTTTCTTAAAAATAGATTCTACAACAAAAGCCTTGATAATTCTAACTCCACCAATTGATTCTTCTAAGAAAGAAAGCACCAAACTTTGTTGTTCCTGATTTCTTTTAGACTTCCTCCTTAACGATTTGCCCAATAAAGCGATAGAACCACCCGCTACGGGTAACAAAACCACTACAAATAAGGTTAACTTAGGACTCATAAAAACCAAAGTTGCAATGTAAACCAATATGGTAACAGGTTCTTTAAAGATTGCTTCCAAAGAGGCCATTAAACTCCACTCAACCTCCTTAACATCGTTACTCATTCGTGATATTAGGTCGCCCTTGCGTTCGTTACTGAAGTATGAAATAGGCAAATCAAGCATTTTATTAAACACCCTTTTTCTTATATCCTGAATAACTTTGTTTCTAAGAATAACTAAATAAAAAAGAGCAAGATAGCGGGCTATATTTTTTATAACCGTTGCCACAATTAGGGCAATACTAATGAAGAGTAAGGCTTGTCGTTTGTCATCCTGAACCAGTTGAGTCATCCAACCAATAAAATCGGTATAAAATTCATTAAATCCACCTTGCTTTTTATTCAAATTACTTTCCAACAAGTCTTTGTTGTTATTAAACATAAAATCGAGCAAAGGCATAATAAGCGCTAAAGAGAACAAACCGGCTACAATTTGAATTAAATTAAAAAGCATATTGAGAAATGCTAAGCCCTTAAAAGGCACTATCAATTTCAATATACGTAACATGGCATTCATTTACGATGGCAAAAATAACAACTTTATTGTTGATATTTTATTATATCAATGAAAAGAGGCAAAATGAGAGTACTAATTCAAGAATATTAAGTCAGTGAGATTCTGAATATTTACCCAACAGTTATTCCGTAAATTGCTGCGGATGGGACTTGTGTATGGGGCAATTATACAGAATCTTCTCGATTGCGGAGCTCTATCAATAAATCAATACATCCATCAATTCCTTGTTGTAATAAACTTGTTCCCTTCCCGATTTTTTTGAAATCAAAAGTCCTGCATTTACCATTTGCTTGAGGTACGTGTAGGCTGTTTGTCTGTGACAGTTTAACAACAACATGATGTCTGAGGTTTTAACAAAGGGATGTTTCATCAAAACCAATAGTAACTCGTCAGGCAATTTATAATTGGTATATTTCATTATTATCAATGATTGCTTTTCTTTCAATTGAAAAATTTGTTTCAGTTTCATAACCATTTTTTCAATAGACTCTTGTATTGCATTGATTAGTAGCAAACACCATGAATCATAATTCTCATTAAACAACGCATTTTTCAGCATCACATTATAATCTTCTTTCTCCAACATCAATTGTTGTGAAAAAGGGATAGGAATAAACCGTTCCAATAAAGTTTGAATAATAAATTGCGAATGAAATCTAGCTGAAGCATCATTAAACTGTGTGAATGACGCAACTGCCCTTAATTGAAGGTGCATTAAACACAAATTGATTAAATCATCCTCAAAAGGCTTATTCAATAACGCTTTATTCAAATCTTTTTTTAACCGACTAAGCACATTGGCTTGATCGGGTGCAGTATATAACACCAAATTGGTAAAATAACTTTTAATCACTGCTTTAGTCTTTTCTCTGTAAAAACTTAATTCCGACTTCTTTTTACCCACTTTGGCAATATAAAACCTATTAAAATCACTTAAATCCTTCCCTATTATTTTACTTTCAGCAACAAACTGTTCTAAAATAAGTTGCGTTGTTTTGTCGTTGTTTTTTTGTTTTGAAACGGAGGATTCAAACAATCTTTGGATAGAGATTGAATTATTTTCCAAGTCGAACGAATACTTAAGTTCTAACAACTGAAACCATTTAGAAATATAAAACAAATCATTTTGTGGCAAAGCATCCAAATAACCCTTTAAATACGAGATAGACATTTGACATTGCCGACTAACAGCCAATAATCTATCACTTGGTTTAAACTGAATCTCAGTTAATAAAGGCAATTGATTGTATGGAATTTGACTATTTAACAATTTGTGTCGAAAATATTAATTTTTTTTGACATATTTTAACAAATATTGAAATTTTATTAATTTTTTTACCCTTAAAACCATCTTTATTGCCCCCTTTAACCCTAATTTTGCAGTCAATTAATAATAAAATGATACAATCCGCTGGAAAAAGTAAGTCGAAAACCACCAAACAAATTTCCGAGTACTTCGGTAAAAATGTTTTTGGACCAAAAGCCATGGCTGAGTATGTAAGTAAAGAAGCCATCAAAGCTGTTAACGAATCAAGAACCACAGGCCATCCTTTGGACATGAAAATGGCTAATTTAATTGCTGAAGGCATGAAAAATTGGGCCATTGAAAGAGGCGCTACACATTACACGCATTGGTTTCAACCGCTTAGAGGTTCTACTGCTGAAAAACACGATTCATTTTTTGAACCTACTGGGATTGACTCTGGTGTAGAAAAATTTCCAGGCAAAGCACTTGTTCAACAAGAACCTGACGCATCAAGTTTCCCCAACGGAGGCATAAGAAATACTTTTGAAGCCCGTGGTTACAGTGCTTGGGACCCTTCCTCTCCGGCATTTATTATGGAAAAAGCAAGTGGAAAAACATTGTGTATTCCTACTATTTTCGTTTCTTACACAGGTGAGGCATTAGATTATAAAGCGCCATTAATTAAATCAACTAATATTTTATCAAAAGCTTCAACAGAGGTTTGTCAATTGTTTGATATCAACGTTAAAAACACTAAAATCTCTTTAGGTATTGAGCAAGAATATTTTCTAATTGACGAAGAATTATACCACCAACGTCCTGACCTAGTATTTGCAGGAAGAACTTTGGTTGGTAACATGCCTGCAAAAGGGCAACAATTGGAAGACCACTATTTTGGAAGTATTCCTGAGCGCATCTACAACTACATGACAGACTTTGAAAAAGAAGCCTTTAAACTTGGTATTCCTTTAAAAACCCGTCACAATGAAGTTGCTCCAGGGCAATATGAATGTGCGCCTATGTTTGAAGAAGCAGATATTGCAATCGACCATAATTCATTGTTAATGGATGTTATGCAAGCTGTGGCAAGTAAGCACAAATTAAAAGTTTTGTGGCATGAAAAACCTTTTAAAGGGGTAAACGGTTCTGGCAAACACAACAACTGGTCAATCATTACTGACACTGGGGTTAATTTATTATCTCCGGGCCAAAGCCCTCAAGACAATTTACAGTTTTTAACTTTCTTTATTAATACCATTAAAGCAGTTCACGACCATGCAGACTTGTTAAGAGCAAGTATAGCAACTGCGGGCAACGACCACAGATTGGGCGCAAACGAGGCACCTCCCGCTATCATGTCGGTATTTATTGGCAGCACCTTGTCAGAAGTTTTAAACCGATTTGAAAATTCTAAAACTGAACAAAAACCAGGCAGAGTAAGTGAAAAAACCATTAATATTTACCGTATTCCTGAAATATTGTTAGACAATACTGATAGAAACAGAACTTCACCATTTGCCTTTACTGGAAATAAATTTGAATTTAGAGCGGTAGGTTCTAGTGACCATTGCGCAAATGCAGTTATTGTATTAAATACTATAGTTGCCAATCAATTGATGGCGTTTAAAAAAGAAGTAGATGCATTGTTAAAGAAAAAAGTAAGCAAACAAGCTGCTATCGAAAAAACATTAATTGGCTACATTAAAACTTCTAAAAAAATCATTTTCGAAGGCAATGGTTATGGCGAAGAATGGGTGAAAGAAGCTGCAAAAAGAGGTTTGAGCAATATTAAAACAACGCCTTACGCTTTGGATGCTTACAATAAAAAAGAAAGCCAATCTATCTTTGTTGAAAATGGTATATACACCAAAAAAGAATTGGAAGCACGTACTGAAATAAAATTTGAGGACTACGTGTTAAAAATCCAAATTGAAGGTAGAATTTTGGGTGAATTGGCAAAAAACTATGTAATTCCATCAGCGGTTAAATATCAAAAACAATTGATTGACACGATTGAAGGTTTAACAAAAATTGGTCAAACAAAACAAGAAACCAAAACATTGCTTGAACTCACCAAGGACATTTCTAAGCATATCAATTCTATTTGGAGTAATAATGCTAAAATGACCGAAGAGCGTCGTAAAGCAAACTTGATTGAACATGCTGACAAGAAAGCAAAAGCATATTGCGATAAAGTAAAACCATACTTTGACGAGATTAGAGAAAGTGCAGACAAATTGGAAGAGTTAATCGACAATGACATGTGGAAACTTCCTAAATACCGTGACTTGTTATTTTTAAAATAAAAAATAAACAAAACTTAAAGAGAAGGGTTGTTGTACATTTGCAACAACCCTTTTTTTATGCGTAACTTTATAATATTCTTAGCTTTAAATTTTCTAGCCCTAGCAATTGGTGGGCAGTATACCGGCAACGGCGTTGCTAGCGAATGGTATCAAACAATTAAAAAAGCCCCTTGGACACCTCCGGGTTGGGTTTTTGGGGCCGCTTGGACCACTATAATGATTTGCTATGCCTTTTATCTAAAATCATTGATAGAAAATGTAAAATCTCAATCTAAAACCATTTATATTTTATACGGCATACAATGGGTTCTCAATATTATATGGAATCCAATTTTCTTTTATTTCCAATATGATGTATTGGCACTTTTAGTAATAAGTGCATTACAAGTGGTATTGATAATTACCTTTTTAAGATATTTCAGAGTTCAGCATTATTACAACTTACTGTTATTACCTTATCTGATTTGGCTTTTTACAGCCATTTCACTGAATGCCTACATTGTCATTTATAACTAGATTATCGCGTTTTCAACTTCTTACCTTTGTTAAAAACCAAGCGACCTTTGTTGGTGCCTTTTCTTAGAACCTTTTGATCCTCTTCGGGTAATGAAGCAATGTGCTGGCATTCTTCGTCACAGCAGTTACTGTAATTCTCTTTACAAGCTGAACATTGAATAAACAGTAAATTACAAGCTACATTGGCACAATTGGTATGGGTATCACTCGGATTGCCACATTGGTGACACTTGGATATTATTTCGGTTGAAATATGTTCTCCTAAACGTTCATCAAATACAAAGTTTTTACCATGAAATTTATTGGGCAATCCTTTTTCTTTGATATCGTTGGCATATTTAATAATACCGCCTTCCAACTGATACACTTCCTTAAACCCTCTGTAAAGCATATAAGCACTGGCTTTTTCGCAACGGATACCTCCGGTACAATACATCAAAACTGGTTTGTCCTTTTGATTTTCCAACATTTCGGCCACTTTGGGCAATTGCTCTCTAAAACTAAGTACATCTGGCAAAATAGCTTTTTCAAAATGACCAATTTCACTTTCGTAGTGGTTGCGCATGTCCACAACTATGGTATCTGGATTGTCGATGAGTGCATTAAAATCTTCCGCTTTTAAGTGAGTTCCTATTTTAGTAACATCAAAATTAGGATCTTCTATTCCATCAGCAACAATTTTCTTTCTGACTTTGATAGCCAATTTAAAAAATGATTTACCATCATCTTCAACGGCAGTATTTAAGCGCACACCATACAAAAAATCATAGCTGTATAAATGGGACTTAAAAGCCTCAAAATTTTCTGTAGGCACAGACAATTGGGCATTAATTCCTTCGTCTGCCACATAGATTCTACCCATTACACCCAATTGATTCCAAGCCAAGTATAATTCATCTCTGAAAGCCTTGGGGTTTTGCAGATGGTGGTATTTATAAAAAGAAATAGTAATTCTAGCTTCGTTGCTAAACTTACTTTTTTCCTTTAACTCTTTATTACTAATTCTATTATGTAACAACACTTTGCAAAATTATAAAAAAAAACAATTTCAATAAATGACGTAAATCATTTAAAAAGACTTGTTTATTTTTTTGACTTACTGGTTAAATCGATAATTTCTACACCGCTATATTTGCTTGTATCAAATACAAACTCCTTGTCCAAAATAGCCTCATTGGCTTTTTGTTGAGTGATAGTGTAGGTTTGTTTGTTGCCTGCTTTGTATGATACTTTCATACTTTGCAATGTTTTAAGGGTATTGTCAACCTCCAAGTTCATTAAGAAATAAGGAACAGATTTGTCGGTTGGGGTTAGTTTTATTTTAGAAATGGTAGAAGTACCTTTTTTGTATGTTCCTTCACTGATGTATAAAAAACCTTTTTCCCAAACAGTAAATAATTTGGTAGGGTTTATTCCTTTTGAGCTATTTGGATTGTAATTATCCTTAACACACTCATTGGTTTCGGCGGTGTAAGTCCATATAAACTTACCGTTACAAAAAATTTGTTGACCTCCAAAATTCAGTTTAAAATTATTCCCTTTCGACCACAAAGAGCCCTTTTCAGTGGTACTTTTTTTACCATCGGCAGGTTCGTTCAACATTGTAAAATCGGCTTTAAGAGAGGTATAAGCTTTGTATTTTTTAGAAATATCTTTCAATAACTTATTGGCATCTTTGTCTTTTTCCACTTTGGGTGGTGTAGCTACAAAGGACATTAACACGAGAATCAAAAAAGAAAAAAGGACTTTAATTTTCATTGGGCGCAAATTTAATACTATTATTTATTATTCAAGCTATCCAAATAGTGTTCCAAAGTATTATAATACTCGTCCTATAATTTTCATAAAATTTAAAACTAAAGTATAAATCTCTCTAAATTACATATTATCCAAAAACTGATCTAAGCTGGCTTCGTCTGGTATTAATACCTTTCTGGCTTTGGCCCCTTCAAAATGACCCACTATGCCTGCTTGCTCTAATTGATCAATCAAACGACCTGCCCTGTTGTAGCCCAATTTCAATTTTCTTTGAATTAATGAGGTACTGCCTTGTTGCGTTTGAACTATTAATCTGGCTGCTTCTTCAAACAAAGCATCACGGTCATTAGGATCGAAATCATCTCTTGCACCACCATCTTCATCGCCCCTAAACTCAGGCAATATCATGGCACTACTATACCCTCTTTGATTACCTATAAATTCTGTAATGCGTTCCACCTCAGGTGTGTCAACAAATGGACATTGCAATCGCAATAAATCGTTGCCTGTACTAAACAACATATCTCCCTTTCCTATCAGTTGGTCGGCACCATTGCTGTCTAAAATCGTACGAGAATCTATTTTGGAGGTAACTCTAAAAGCTAATCGCGCAGGGAAATTCGCCTTGATAGTACCTGTAATAATATTTACTGATGGCCTTTGTGTTGCCAAAATAACGTGAATACCTACTGCCCTAGCCAACTGAGCTAACCTAGCAATTGGCGTTTCTACTTCCCTACCTGCGGTCATCATTAAATCGGCTACCTCGTCTATCACTACCACTATGTATGGTAAAAAGCGATGCCCTTCGGTTGGTAATAATTTTCTTTCTTTGAACTTCGTATTATACTCAATTATATTACGCTTACCCGCCGATTTCAACAAATCGTAACGCTCATCCATTTCCATACACAATGAATTCAATGTATTGGTCACCAATTTGGTATCAGTTATAATAGCATCTCCATCTCCAGGCAATTTGGCTAAGAAATGTCTTTCAATTTTGTTATAAAGAGTTAACTCAACTTTCTTAGGATCTATTAATACAAATTTTAATTCGGAAGGATGTTTTTTGTACAACAGCGAACAAATAATGGTATTAAGACCCACAGACTTACCTTGACCTGTGGCTCCTGCACACAACAAATGCGGCATTTTGGCTAAATCTGCTATATAAATTTCATTAGATATTGTTTTTCCTAATATCACAGGCAACTCATAAGCACACTCTTGAAACTTTTTACTTGCCACCATGGATTTCATAGGGACCATTTCGGGCTTTTTATTCGGCACTTCTATCCCTATGGTTCCTTTTCCAGGAATAGGGGCAATAATACGAATTCCCAAAGCTGCCAAACTTAGCGCTATATCGTCTTCCAGATTTTTAATTCTAGAAATTTTAACCCCCGGTGCAGGAATTATTTCGTATAAAGTTACCGTAGGACCTATGTTAGCCTTAATCTCAGAAATACCAATATTGTAGTTCTTGAGTGTTTCAATGATTAGGTTTTTACTGTGCTCGAGTTCTGTTCTGTCTATTTCTGTTTTGGCAACTTCATAGTCTTGCAATAAATCTATGGTTGGCATTTGATAACCCGCCAAATCTAAACGTGGGTCGTACTGAGAATCATCACCTAATGAAGCTGTAATAGGAGCGACAGAATTTGATGTATCCAATACAGGTTCGCTTACAGGTGGAACTATTACTAATTCTTCCTCTTGCGGAGCTTCTATTTTAAGTTCAAAATTCGGTTGTGTTTTCGAAATTGGTTTAGTGGTATTGTTTACATCAAAACTAACAACTTGAGGATTCATCTTTTCCTCGAGTTCTATTTCCTCTTTTATTTCAGGTGTTTGATTAATCGTTATTAGTTCTATACCATCATCCTCTTCTTCTAATTCACTAGCCGTTACATCAAATGGGGAATCTTGATTTAAAAATTCATTTTTGATAGACTCCGCTTCCAATTCATGTTCAGAAAACGGCACACCCGGAGTGTTTGATTCCTTGTCATCGATTAAACTACTTCTTTTAATTGATTTAAAATCTAAATTATAAACAATAGTTGCAAACATAAAAGCATACAACAACAAGAACAGAACAACGCCTAACTTACCGAACAATGAGCTCAACCATGACACGCCATAGTAACCAAATCCACCACCCATAAACAAGCTGTGTTTATAGAACAAGAAACCCATTAACATGGACACCCAAATAACGATGAAAAAGGAATATCTTAATGTTTTTAACAAAGGATACAATTGCCAATTAAACAACATTTTGGTACCCAATGTAAAAAAAGTTAATAGCCACACAAAAGAGGCAACTCCAAACCATTTGTGAATAAACAAGTGGCTAAACCATGCCCCCAAATAACCCATCATGTTAACTGCACCTTTGGGATTATTGGTTTTGTACCACTGCCAACTGTTGGAGAGCAATAAATCTTGATCGGTTTCGAATCCCCATAAATTGACAATATGAGAAATAAAAGACATGAACAAAAACAATGAAAAGAGCACAAAAAAGGCACCTATAACTCTGGCGGTTTTCTCGTCTTTCAACCACGAAAAATAGTTTCCTTTGACACGACTTTTTTTAGCGGACTCCTCTGGCTGAAAGTCATCAGCAGCATTTCTAAATGTGTTTTTGTTCTTAAATGCCATGGAAAGGGGTTAAAAGGCAAAATTAACCCAAGTAACTGAATTATGTCAGTTTGAATAACGAATGAAATCCACAGCAATTTAATATTGTTTACTTAAATGGATTTTTAATGATTGACGATAAAATATTGCGTCTTCACTTGTTGCCCTTTACTTATCTTCAAGCTGTATAGCCCTGATTGATAAGCAGATGTCATTACTTCATTTTGCAACGCATTAAATTCTCCTTTTTCAATCAGTTTGCCTGTAAAATCAAAAATTTCATATTCAGAATGAATCCAATCATTATTAATACTCACATTTAACAACTGATGAACAGGGTTTGGAAACAGCTTGAAAGATTGGTCATTTTTTAAATCCTCAATTGACACAAAGGCTTCAATATTAAATTGCCAAGCATTTTTAGCCATTGCAGGCACATTGTATCCCAACAAATCTACAAAAATTCCATTAGGAATTTCTATATCCACAGTTGAACTTAACTTGAATTGAACACCCGGATTTATTTCAACTTGAGTTCCACTGATACTTACAGCACTCGAATCTACATTAATGACAGAAACAATTTCATTATTTTCTCTAATAGTTATAACACCAGTACCCTTAAAGATTTGTTTATTGAAATCAATTACTGGTTTACTTGCAATAGAATTATTTATACTTAACTGTGCTGGATTTAAACTAACCACTTTTGTCAATTCCTCATCCAACAAATTGGTTTGCCAAATTCCTCTTCCGTAGGTAGCGGCCACTAATTTATTTTGGGTCATATTTACCTCAATATCTGTAACGACAACATTAGGCAAATTACCATTCAAAACTTCCCAACTGTTACTTAAAGAATCTCTGTAAAACACCCCTAAGTCAGTTCCAATGTACATGGCTTCATTTTTGGCAGCGGACAATTGGATACAATTGACACTGATATTGGGTAAATTACTGGAAATATTCTCTCTTTGAGAACCAATTGGCATGGAACTATTAAATTTAATTACCTTATTTCCAGCAGTGTAAGAAGAAAGTGTGTAATAAATAATATTATGATTACTTGGATGCACTTTTATCATGGTGATGGGTTGTGGGGACGACGATACAATTTTGGTCCAAGTGGTTCCGCCATTGTCTGTTTTCCAAATATTGTAGTAATCACCTACATAAATATAGCGACTGTCTCCTTTGGCAACAGCTATATTTCTGAGTAAAGAGTTATTGGTAACACTTGAAAAAATATCATCCCAAGTATCACCGTAATCATTTGATATATATACTGTTTTATAGGCTGCATATAATTTTGAAGGCTCATTAGGGTCGATTAAAAATGGCGTAACCCAAGCACCTGATCCTGCTTCAGGAATGTTTTCAGAAATAGTGGTATAACTTCCAGACTGGAAACCATCATCGCTTCTGTATAATCTTCCATAAGCATAAGAAGAATATATGATGTCAGAATTATTATAATCAATGGCACATTCCATACCATCACCACCTGTTGCTTCATACCATTCTTCCTCTCTAAATACTCTTGCACCATTGTCTTGGGTGCCTCCAATTATCAGAGAAGAATCTGATTCGGTATAACCAATTCTATAAAACTGAGTAATGGCCATATTACCTGTTATATCGGTCCAAGAGGAACCTGAATTAGAAGACATGTAAATGCCTCCATCATTACATTCAAACAACAAAGAATTATCCAAAGGGTGGTACATTAAAAAATGTTTATCGGCATGTACTACTGTTACTCTATCTGGATTGAATGGTTCATAACCAGTCCAAAAATTATTGAGAGTCCAATTACTTCCTCCATTGGTTGATTTCCATGTATTTACACCACCCAAAAAGGCTATATTTTCATTGTTAGGCGCAATTGCATAAGCCAAGTCATACCATCCTTGTCCGGTGGTTCCACTTCCGTCATATTTATTTGACAGCAAATTACTTGTATTAAATTTAACTGCTATTGTGTTTCCACTGTCAAGGGTTTCATACAGCCCTTCCAAACCTCCACCCGTTTTGTGAGCCACCAAAAAATGCACTTTATTAGGGTTTGCTGCCGTTGTAGCTATTTTTATTCTAACCCCATTTGCAACAGTTCTTAACGATGTATAATTCGCACCACCGTTCAAAGATCTATAAATTCGGGCATTCCCATTCAAATCGAATGAAGTTGCAAAAATAACATTCGGATTGTTGGGTTTAAATTCAATATCCATGTAGTATCCCGTAATTGCTCTCGTCCATGTTTTTCCTGCATTGAGAGTTCTGTATATTCCATCTGAAGTTGCGCAATGTAAAATCCATGGTTTTTTGGGATTCATGATAAGCGTTCTTATCAAAAAAGATTGGTTTATTTGCCAATTCAGTCCTGTTGTTTTCCAAGTTTTACCTCCATCAGAAGACATTAACACACCAACACTTTTACTATCTCCTCTTGCACCACCAGTCATTCCCGACAAACTACCTCGGTCACCATCGCCGGTTGCTATGTAAATTGTATCAGGCACAGTAGGATGAATAGCGATACTACTAACACCAAGAACAGGATTTTTATCCGATGTGGTAGTCCACGTAAAACCCATGTCATCCGTTTTCCAAATTCCACCGCCGGGTGTACCTACCCAAAATGTAAATTTATCGCTTGGGTGAAATGCCACACAATTGATTCTACCCAAACCATGGTATCCACTTGGAGTGGTATACGGACCGATACTTCTCCAGCTTTTGCTACTGTTTCTTTTGGTACTATTTTGGTCGAATTTATTCCATTCCAACCTGTCATGATTAGGATTAGGGAATTGACCCGACTGACCTACCCTAGTTTCCCAAAACCATTCCCATCTTTTAAAAACGGTATATCCTGCCCCTTTTTCCATAGGGCGTTGATTCCAGTAGGTGTAAAATTTATTCTGAATTTCAAAAAAACTAGCGCTTGAATCGGCAGACTGAAGCCAAGATTGAGCTTGTGTGCTTGTAAAAACAAAGAAAGTAAAAATAAAAAGAGATTTATAAAACATGAATTATGGTAAATGAATGGATGGGATAAGTTTAAATTGTTTAACACAAACGAAGTGACGTTTGTTTTTATGAGACAGGCGGATTAATAAATCCTGACATGGTTGAGGGGGATTTACAGCTGTAATTGGAAATTCAGGGTCAGGGTTAAAGAGAATTGTAATGATTAGATGGTAAGTTTTGTTTTTTTTGAGCACAAAAGCATTGTCATTTTTAGGTTCTTTAAGAATAACAATCGCCGTTTGGTTGTGCGCCCAAGCAGAATCGATTGATTTAATTTTTTTACGAGATAGTTTTATAAAAAGGTCGAACTGAATGGAACCACTTCCACCAAAGACTCCGGCATGTTCAATTAATTTCGTTGCTGAATCCACTTTAAAAAAGCAATTCTTATTTTCATTATTTTGAGAAAAAAGAGGAGACAATCCACAAAAGAATAGCAAGAGAAGGAGTGTTTTATTTCTCATTTTTCAAAAATAAAGAAAAAAAATCAAATATCAGTTTCAGTTAATAAAAAAACAACCCTAATCTTCATCTACCTGACTGCCTGGCAATTGCTCTATAAGATGAACTTCTTTTTTTAAATAATACTTTACAAAATTGCACCAATCACATTCTTCTTTTCCACAACCATTTTCAAATTCATGGTTTTTAATTTTAAAATAGGTGTCTTTGATTTGGTGTTCAACAATAGCAAGTTCTTTGGGCAATACTTGGAATTTTTCTTTAAAGAATTTGGTAGAATTTCCAACCACATTTGGTTCTATAAAATCCATTTCACCACCAATCATTTGTTTATTGTATCGGTCATCGTGTTTTATCAATATGGCATAAAACATCATTTGTCTCCAATAATCACCGCCAAATTGCTCTTCAAACTTACTTTCTTCGGTTGCGCCCTCTTTAGGTGGGTTGCATTTCTTTTTACCATTATCGTATTTACCAGTCTTAAAATCAACAACAAACGCTTTAGCACCATCTGTAATTACACAGTCCAACTTACCTTTTAGTGGGATGCCATTAAAATTAACAGAGTTTAAGTTTTTCTCAACATCAAAAGTGGTAAGTGCGGCTAAATCATTTTGATAATTTTGATAATAGGCTGTTAAAACATCTTGCCCATGAATCATCATTCTTTCAAAAGATTTATCTGTAAAACTGTCTCTATTTTGGTGCATTGACTTTACAAAACTTGACAAGAAAACAGAAACATCTGGCAATGCAGATTGTGATGCTTTCTCTTTTAATAAATTCTCAAATGCAGCGTGAACGGCAGTTCCAAAAGCTAGATTTTCATTTTTGGCGCTCGGCACTCTCAATACATTATTGAAATAAAAAGTGATTGGACACTTTAAATAGGAGTTGAGATGCGTCACTGAAAGCATGTAATTTTTAAGAATTTCATCAATGAAGGCATGGTCGATAAGGTCAAAATCAGGTGTTTCTTCAAAGCGGTAAAAGGCACTTTCGAAATCAAACAAATCTGTTTCATCCACTTGTGTATTTTTTTCTTGCAAACCAGCACTTTCAATTAATTCAGACACGAATTGCAATTTACTAACCTCTTTGTCATTAATGGTTTTACTGTAATATGAAATGGTGAGTTGTTTTTTTGCCCTTGTCATTCCCACAAAAAACAAACGTCTTAACTCCTCAATATCCCTTTGGTCAGCAACAGAATCAACGCGTGAACTCACATATTTAGCAATACTAAAATCCCGTTTATTTCCATTTTTCTTGGACCAGTCTGCTTCGGTACTTCTAATCATAAAAACATAAGCAAATTCGAGTCCCTTGCTTTTGTGCAATGTCATCAAATTGACACTGTCAGGGGAAGAAGTCATTTGTATGGCATCCAATGAAATATCAAAACGGTTGTATTCAGCTACCAATTGCACTAAATCATTGATAGAAATTTGAGGATTTTTGGCGGCTTGGGCTTTTACAAAATCAAAAAACGTTCTTAACACTTGCAATTGCCATCTTTTATCAGGCGCATGCATTACATAGCTCAACACACCACCTTTGGCAATAATTTTCTCAACCAATTGAGGCAGCGTTAAATTATTAGATTGTTTAATCCAATACTCCAAATCGGACACCAATCTATTAAGTTCTGCTTTCGATTCACTTGAACTCACATTATCAAACAAGGACGCATTAACTTGAGTTTTCTCCCCTAGAAACTCTCGCCATTTTTTTCTTGACTTGGAAATTTCAACCGAAATTTTAGCAATATCTAAGGGATGAATGTTATAAAAATCATAATTTAAAATTTGGAATAACATGGATTCCCCTGAGAATGGCTTTTTATTTTCCGCTTCTATATACTTGAGGATAGTTAATAATTTTTTAATTAAAAGCTCCTCCAACACATTCACTTTTTTAAATGAACTGTATGGGATTTTATGAATATTGAAATAGGCAATTAGGTCATCTATATGTTTGTGATTTCTGTACAAAACTGCAATATCCTTGTATGCTACCCCTTGCTGATGCAGCGCTTTTATTTGGTTTCCAATACCGACCACTTCTTGGAGATTATTTTGATACACTTCCAAACTTGGTGGCAATTTAGGGAAAGCGCCATTCACTGCTCCTTTGGCCAAAAGCACTTTATCTACACTTGTAATGCGTTCTGTATTATAGGAAATCAAAGCCTTTGAAGCATCCAATATAGACTGTGATGAACGGTAATTATCGGTTAATACAGTGGTATGAATATGACTTTTATAGGCTTCCTCAAAATCTATTATATTATTAATATTTGCTCCCTGAAAACGGTAAATTGATTGATCTTCGTCACCTACCACAAACAGATTGGGATTATCATCATATCTTGCCAACAAATTAATTAACTCTAGTTGAGAACCATTGGTGTCTTGAAATTCATCAACTAAATAGTACAAGAATTGTTCTTGATAATTGAGCAAAAAAGAGGGATCATCTTTAAAGGCATTGATAACCCAAAGAATCATATCATCAAAATCATACCAACCTTTTTCCTTCATTTTTTGGGTAAATGTAGAGTACAATTCGGCAGCGGCTTTCAGTCTTTCATGCTTTTGAAGTTCTTGATTGTAGCTATCTTTTTTTAGGTCGCCTGCTTTTTTGTCCTTATAAGCTCTTTTATAATAAAAATCACCACTTTCAAGCATGTCTTCCAAGTGTTTATCTGTTCTTGTTTTGACAAAATCAACCGAAAAATCTTCTTTCTTCATAATTGAAAATAGATTTTTTAAATCGATAGCTTCTTGATAAACATCACCTTTCAGTTTTTTTATTGGATGTTGCGCAGGTAATTCGTCAATAATTTCACTAATTATTTGCAATATTTCCAAATCAGAGGCGGCTTGCACAGACTTGTATCCAAAATAATCGGTATTTTCTAATATGATTTGATTACAAAGGGAGTGAAATGTATGAATATTAACTTGATAGGCGATGGGACCAATAAAACTTTCCAAACGACTGCGCATAGCCACAACACCGGCATCAGTGAAAGTTACACATAATATTTGGTAGGGCGCTGTATCGGTTTGCTTTAATATATTGGCAATTCTAGCTGCTAAAATTTGAGTTTTTCCTGTTCCGGGTCCTGCTATAACCATAGTAGGTCCATCTATATGGTTGACCGCTTCTTGTTGATTTGAATTTAGGGATTGATAAATTTGTTCAAATTTTTCATCATAGGTAAGTTGAGTGTTTACAGACATTTTTAAGTATGAATTCTTAAAAGCGAATATATTAAATTTTTATTTTCTTTTCAATTAAAAAATGCATTAATAAAAAAGGAACGCAAAATAAAAAATAAGAAATATCAGCACCACTTTGAAAATAAGCACCTTGCAATCCAGAATGCATTAAATGGTAAACAAAATAAATGAATATGCTTATAAACAATGAATATCCCGATAGAAGTAAAAGACTTAATTGATTATAAAAAAACAAACTCAGCACTATTGAAACTAATATAAATAAGTAATTGTAAATGGAAGGCAACAAAAACCCTGATTGTACTTTGAAAGGGTTCATTACGAAAAACGATTCTTGGAAACCAATATAAAAAGGCAAGAAAGTGAGTGTAAAGGCAAAGAGAGCTAAAGCAGTCCAGCTTAATAGCCTAGGAAACGAAACTTTTTTACTAAACAAGGCCATAATTCCCAAGGAGAGAAAAGGCATAATAAAGACCATTCGGGTTGATAAAATCACACCTGTTAAGAGGGCGCTGAGATAAAAGGAATAATTTTGTCGGGAAATACTTTTTTCACTGTAAAGGAGAACAATCATTACCAAAATCGAATTTAACAAAATAGTACTTCGCGACAGGAGTTCCCAGTAAAACCCCATAAATGTGAGCATAAAAAGAATGAAAATGAGTTGAGACGTGGGGTTTTTAATTTGCTTGTTAATAAAAATGACTCCTATAAAAACGGCAACTAAGGGCATCCAACCAATTTCATTTATCAAATAAAACGGCAAAGCGATTACAAAATAAATGGGCATTGGTCCAGGTGGATTATTCATGTGCGACTTTGCAAAGTAGGGATAATCGCCATTAAAAAAAGCCTCCCAAAAAGAATAAATTACGCTCCATCTGTCAACATTTAAACTTGAAATGTGTATTATTCTAAAAACGAAAAAAGAGCATAATACCGACAGAATTAACAACAAATAAATGATTTTATTTTGTTGCTTTATATCGTTTTTTTTGTAAAACGGTAAATACAAAAGGCCACATTGTATCACCAACAATAAAAGAGTAATTACAGGAAATAGAGAGGTAAAACGTTCAAAATATTTAATACAAAACAGTGCATTTATAAACAATAAAGCACTTGTTATCAAAACCTTATTGACTGTTTCTTTGTTGTAATGGAGCATAAAGAATTAAAAAATTATCGAAATATACATTCTTTTTATCCGAATGTATGCAAAATATTCTCTTAATATTAATAAATTTGACAAAAAATAAATAACATTGGAACAAAATACACACTTTATAAATTATTTAATACCAATACGAAAGTTTTTTAAACTTTTAAAACCAAGCGCCAAGGATGTTTATTTGATGTATGGTTACGCAATATTTTCAGGAATCATCGCTTTATCATTACCCCTAGGAATTCAATCAATCATAGGATTTATTATGGGAGCGCAAATGTCGTTTTCGCTTTACCTTTTGATTTCATTGGTATTGTTGGGTCTATTATTTTCTGGATTTCTGCAAATTATGCAGATGTGGATATCAGAAAGTATTCAAGAACGGATTTTTGCAACTACTGCTTTTGAATTTGCACACAAAATACCACGATTTAAAAACGAATCTCTGAATAATGTGTATTTACCTGAGTTGGTAAATCGTTTTTTTGACGCTACTAACATACAAAAGGGATTAAATAAAATCTTAATAGATTTCACTTCAGCTATT
This sequence comes from Chitinophaga pinensis, assembly GCA_945871905.1. GTDB lineage: Bacteria > Bacteroidota > Bacteroidia > NS11-12g > UBA955 > JABMMZ01. The sequence goes on along the minus strand of CAMBXL010000015.1, from coordinate 21,914 downwards.
TTTCAGGTTCTTTTTGGGTTGTTATTGCTTTCATTTTACCATCCTTTCTTTGTTTTCTTTGGTTTATTTTTAATATTCTTATTGTTTATTTTACTCCGTTTTACTTTACCAAGAGGTATAGCATCAAGTTTAAAGGAATCTAAAATGAAGTATAAGGTTGTTTTTTGGTTAGAAGAAGTAGCAAGGAATCAAAAGATTTTCAAACTGAATAATCACAAAGATTTCTCATTACGCAAAACCGACAAATTGGTTTCACATTGGCTGAAAGAGAGAAAAGGACACTTTAAAATACTAATACAACAATATTGGTTTTTGGTAGGGTTTAAGTTATTAGTGACCTCAGGTTTATTAATAATTGGAACTAATTTAATCTTTGCAGAACAAATCAATATTGGTCAATTCGTTGCTTCCGAAATCATTATTATTTTGGTTATTAGTTCTGTAGAAAAATTAATTACTAGTTTAGAAGCCATTTATGATGTGGCAACGAGTGCTGAAAAACTAGACGAAGTATTGACCATTCCTATAGATGAACAAGGGGTTTATAAATTAGAATCACAGGACAATAAAATCGAAATTGAAATTAGCAATCTATCAGTAAATTCAATGATTTATGACGCTAAAATACTAAAAGACATTAACTTAACTATCAAACCGGGAGAAAAGGTTTGTTTAGTTGGTAAAGGGGGGTCAGGAAAATCTACTTTATCTAATTTATTGTCGGGTATCAATCAAAACTATGAGGGGAACATTTTATTCAATAAAATATCACTTAAAAACATCAATTTAGAAGATTTATATACTTATATCTCAGGGGATTTTGGTAATCAAAGTATCTTCAATGGCAGTTTGTATGATAACTTAACTTTAGGGCGAAATGATATAGACATGAGTCATATTATCAAAGCGGTGGAAGACACTAATTTAACTGAATTTATTGGCAATCTTCCAAACGGATTGAACACGGTATTGTATCCTAACGATGAGTTACTCTCTAATTCCATTGTTAAAAAAATAGAAATTGCCCGAAACTTAATATTAAAACCATCAATATTGGTAGTCGAAGATTTTATAGGCACTATGGGTCGTGAGGACGAAACAAGAATATGCAATCTTCTAACCTCAAAAGAAGCAAAATGGACATTGATTATAGTAAGCAATAGTAGTATACTTGCCTCCATGTGCGATAGAATTGTTTATCTCGAAAAAGGAGAAATAAAAATAAACGACCATTTTGAAAACATTAAAAACAGAGTTGAAATTACAGAAACACTAAATTAAGATAAATGGAAGATATATTATCAAATAGCCTTTGCGAACGATTAATAACGGTTCCAAAAACTGCGAGAAAATTAAAAAAATACATTATTGGCACTTTTGTTTTTATTGTCGTTTTAATGTTTTTCCCTTGGACACAAAACATAAGCTCAGAAGGAAAAGTCACCACATTAACTCCCTATGACAGACCACAAGGCATTCAAAGCATCATTGATGGTCGTATTGAAAAATGGTATGTCAAAGAAGGTGACTTGGTAGAAGAAGGTGATACCATCATCTTTATTTCTGAAATAAAAGACCAATATTTTGACCCCAAATTACTAAACAGAACCAAAGAGCAAATTGTAGCAAAAGAAGGTGCTATCGGTTCCTATGAAAGTAAGGTAAAATTTCTAGAATCACAAGTTGGAGCAGAAAAACAAAATCTATTCAATAAACTTGCGCAAGCTAGAGTTAAAGTAAAACAAAGTCGAGACAAAGTAAGGCAAGACAGTGCTGAACTCAAAGCCGCTATTGTGAATTATAAAATTTCTAAAGAGCAATTAGAACGTGGAGAAAAACTTTTTAAGGATGGAAATATTAGTTTAATAGTATTAGAGCAAAGAAGAAACAAAGAACAAGAAGCTGCTTCTAAAGAAATTGTAGCTTCTCAAAAACTCTCCATTAGTTTGAGTGAAAATATTAATGCCATAACTGAGTTAAACACAATTGAATCTGAATTTTTAAGTAAGATCTATAAAATAGAATCTGAAATTGAAAGCACCAATTCAGACATGTTCAAAGCCGATGAGGAACTTTCTAAGTTAAACAATCAATATAGCAATTACGCCATTAGAAATGGCAATTACTTTTTATTATCTCCAAGAAAAGGTCAGATTGTAAAAATCAGAAAATCGGGTATTGGAGAAACCATCAAACAAGGAGAAGAAGTAGCTTCTATCACTTCTAGTGAGCCAAATTTAGCGGTAGAATTATATGTAAAACCAATGGACTTACCTTTAATAAAGAAAGGCAATCAGTTTAGAATACTGTTTGATGGATGGCCAACAATAGTATTTTCAGGATGGCCTGGCGCAAGTTATGGTACATTTGGCGGTGTAGTTGCTGTTATAGACAGTGATATAAGCGAAAACGGCAAATACAGAGTATTAGTATCACCCGACCCTAATGAACATCCTTGGCCAAAACAAATACAATTAGGCGGAGGTGCTAGAGGTATAGGATTGTTAAAAAATGTTAGAGTTGCTTACGAAATTTGGCGTAACTTAAGTGGATTCCCTCCTGATTTTTATTATTCTACCAAAAACCAGAAAAAGAATGAGAAGTAAGATTTTAGTACTCGTTATTTTACTTTTTTGTCAATACAGCGCTTATGCTGATTCCACTTTTGTGTTTTCACTTAAAGAATTTGTAGGAGTTGTTGTTAAGTTTCACCCGATAGCAAAACAAGCAGAGATATTAAAACAACAAGCTCGGGCTAACTTACTAAGCGCCAGAGGGCAATTTGACCCTACAATTAAAGGTTCATTTGACCAAAAAACATTTGATAATAAAAATTACTGGCAACAATTATTAACCGAGGTTAGTATTCCTACTTGGTATGGCTTACAACCTAAAATTGGGTTTGAATTTAATGAAGGATTAAGAGAGAGTGACAATTCATTCAAGTATATAGGAAGTGACCGAATAAACCTTCCAAATGGTTTATTATACACAGGAGTTAAAGCTAGTATAGGTTCGGGATTATTAATTGATGAACGAAGAACATTTTTGAAACAAGCAAAATCGATGCTTGAACAAAGCGAGTTTGACCGACAAAACAGTGTCAATGACTTATTATTTTCCGCGCATGATGCTTACAACGAATGGTCGCTTTCATACACCAAAGTAACCCTTTTAAAAGAAGCTGTAAACATAGGCAGAGAGCGAATTGTAGGCTTAAAAAAATCTGTTGAGTTTGGTGACCTTGCAGGCATAGATACAGTGGAAGCTCTGTCACAACTGCAAAGTTTTGAAATGTTATTGGCAGAAGAGATTATCCAATTAAACTCTATCAAATTTCAACTCAATACTTTTTTGTGGAACGAAAACAATCTGCCTATATTTTTGGAACAGAATATAATTCCTACAGTTGTGGATGAATTAGAATTTTTTTTAAATGATTCTTTACTGAAAAACGAAGCTACCCTTTTGGCACAAAACCATCCAAAAGTAAAGAGTATTGAACAAAAGATAGAACAATTGGAAATGGAAGAAAAATTGAAGTTCAATAAGTTATTACCCAAAATAGATGTGAACTACAATGTATTGTTAAATGATGCCACTCGAAATCCTAGCATAGCCAATAACAACTATTCACAGAATTACAAATGGGGTGTAGATGTTCAGTTTCCTATCTTTCTTCGTGCAGAAAGAGGACAGCTACAATCTATCAAACTAAAAATTTCCGATAATAACTACACCTTTGAACAGGTAAAAAACAGTATTGTAAATAAAATATTAGACTATAAAGTACAAACTAATTTATATCAAAGTCAGGTTAATTTGGCAAGTTCAATGGTTGAGAACTATAACCGTGTATTAAATGCAGAAAAGTCGAGGTTTGAATTAGGCGAAAGCAGTATTTTTTTAATCAACTCCAGAGAGCAAAAACTTTACGAAAGCCGTTTAAAAAGATTAGAGGCATATTATAAGTTTAATAAATCCAATTATAGTTTGAATTGGTCGGCAGGTTTATTCGCCAACTAATTGATCATTCAACAATCGTTCAACTTCTATTTTACCAAACAACTTACTTGAATATACTTCTTTTAGCTGTTCAATGTGTGACAACTTATGCGCATCGGAACTCACATAGTGATAGAGTTTGTTTTCTATAAGATACTTAGCCAACTTAGTTGATTGAGGCGAATAATGTGAAATAAGAGACAATAAGTTGATTTGAAATTTAACGCCTGTTTGAAATATTTTATTTACTAATTCATAATCACTTTGCAAATAGACATAACGTTCGGGATGGGCTAATATGGGAGTAAATCCATTGTTAATTAAATCAAAAATTACTTGTTCGAGTTGTATGGGTTGATTGATAAATGGTGTTTCAATTAATACATTCTTATTCCCGAAGCTTAATATATTATCTGGATTACATCTTAAATCTTGAATAAAAACATCATCAATTAAGTGTTCAGCACCATATTCAATTTTGATGTCTAAATTGTTCTCTTGAATATATTGTTGAAGAGCCAAAAAGGGGGTAGAAATAGTTTCTTTGTTATTAGGATAATAATCACTGATGATATGAGGTGTAAAAATCAATTTTTTAAACCCTAAATTCATCATTTGGTGAATCATTTCTATGGAGTATTCTAATGTCTTAGAGCCATCATCTATACCAAACAATACGTGATTGTGCATATCACATAAAACAGGCGTATTAGGTGTTGCTTTTTTCTTAAATAAATTATTAAGTAAAAACATTAATGTTTCTTAAACCATTTTTTCCAAAACATAGTTTTACTAGTTACTTTATCGTCTTGGTAATAGCCGTAGCCATAACTATTCCCATAGCCATATTGACCGTAAGTATTAGAATTATTGACATCATTCATAATAACCGAGAAGTTGTCATAAATCTTTTTTTGGTAAAGTTGATTAATTCCCTCCACAACAGACTCTTTGGTATAACCAGCCCTAACAACATAAATGGACAAATCGCAACGCCTGAATACCACATTCGCATCAGACACCAAACCTATCGGAGGATTGTCTGCCATAATTACATCATAATCTTCGAACAAGCTATCTACTAAAATATCAAATTCCTTTTTAAGTAATAGTTCATTAGGATTAGGAGGAATAGGACCTGCGGTAATAAAATCCAAGTTTTTTACTGTAGACTGTTTGATGGTTTCTTTATAATCTAAAGAACCTGATAATACAGAGCTAATTCCAAGATTATTTGGCACATTAAACCCTATATGAATTTTGGGCTTTCTCATATCCAAATCCAAAACAATTACTTTTTTTCCAGACATAGCTAGAATAGCCGCGTAATTGATAGCAAAAAATGTTTTACCCTCCCCACTCACGGTAGATGTTACCCCATAAATCTGATGTTGTTTTTTGGTTAACATAAACTCAGAATTTGTCCTTATAGAACGTAAGGATTCACTGATGGCCGATTTTGGATTTTTATCAACTACAATAGTTGAGGCAGGCATTTTATCATTATAAGACGGTACTATACCCAAAATAGGTGCCAATAATTTTTTCTCTAAGTTTTTACGAGAGAATATTACATTATTAAAGAGATATTGATAAAGAACAAACAAGACTGTAGGCAAAAAAGAAATAATAATAAAGCCTAAATAAATTTTTTGTTTATTAGGAGAAATCGGATTTTCATCGGCATAAGCATTAGACAAAATAGTAAATTCAGGCACTGTCCCTGCTTTTGAAATTTGATATTCTATTTGTTTCTCTATCAAATTTAAATAAAACTTTTCGTACAATGAATTAAACCTTTTCAATCTATTGAGTTCCGTTTCTTTATTTGGCAAGCTGGAGTATTGATTTTTAAACTCGCCTATTTTACTGTTGATTTCTACTTTTTGTTCGTTTATAAATTTCTTGGTTTCTTGAACATAAGAAAGCAATCTTGACTTTAGAATTGAAATTTCTAACTCAATTTTTCTGTAGGCCATTGAAACCTCTTTGTTGGAAAATTTCAGCAATTCTCTTTGTTTGTAAAGACCGTTTAACTCATCCAAACTTTGTGCTATTTGGTTGTTTTCTATTCCTATAATCATTGGAATAACATTGTCTTTACTTTCATCTCTTTGAATAAATGCTTGTATTTTGTCAATGTTTGAACTTGTTTTATCAACTTCCTCTTTTATCTTTTGCAATTCATTTACACCTGAACTTATTTCGGCATACTCAGAGAGAGGAGAAGTAGTTCCATGTAATTTCATGAAATTTTCTATCCCTTTTTCGTATTCTTCCAACTTGTTAGATGTTTCACTTATTTGATTATCAATATAAGCTAAAGTTTGTTCTTGCGATTTTTGTTCTTTCTGAGTAGATTGTTTTAAATATGCTTGGTTATAAGCATCCACTATATCTATTGCTTTCTTTCTGTTATTGTCTTTAAAAGAGATAACAATAGTTCGGGCATCGCTGTTAGCTATTTCAACACCTACATTGCTTAATAAAAAATTGCTTAATGAACCTTTGCTATTAATTTTAAAGCAATAGGTCATTTGATCAAGCATCATACCCTTGTTCTCAACTGTTTTAATCGCAAACTTAAATCCCTGAAATTGAATTGTTTCTCCAATTCTGTAGGTTTTGGAATCGGCAATAGCTTTTTCTTCATTAGCCAATTTAAACTCATAAGGACTTGTAAATGTAATGTAAAAGAGTTGGTCGTAAAGAACTGTATTTGGATCAGAAAATAAAACAATTTCAAACGGTGAAGACTTGTAAATCTCAGTAGTAATTAACTCCCCTATTGCAAAGTAAGAAACATTCAGGTCGAGCAATGACAGCACATCATTGGCAACCAAAGGTGATCTTATGAGTTCTACCTCACCTAGTAAATCTTCATTCTGTTTCGAGGTAAAGCTAGGCAACCCTAGTTCAGTAGCCTCCTTTTGAATTTCGAGTTTAATAAGAGATTGCGCTTGATAAACAGGCTTTGTATATTTAAGATAATAATAAGCAACCCCTAAAAATAAAATTACACTGATAGGAATCCAATACCAAACCCTTTTGAGTAGTAAAAATAATTTTTCAATATTAAAACCAGAGTCGCTACTACCTTGATTAAGAACTGGCTGATTAAGATCAAATGATTTCATTCTTTATCTGTTGGTGTTATTAAATAGTATGTAAAAAGTAAATAACAATTGAGAGATATTTAAAAATACGATATTGTCACTTATACTTTCTGTAACAGGCTTTCTTACAGGCTCTATATATATTATATCATATGGCATTATATTTACAATGGTTTCTTTCATTGATTTAACCGTTGCTAAATTCACTACAGTTATCTCAGGATTATTTAAATCCCCTCTTACTATTCTAATATTATATGCTTTAGCAGTATTAGCTAATCCTCCTCCTAATGCAATTACTTCGAACAAATTCATATTGGGTCTAAACGGAATTAATTGACCTGCAATGCCATTTATTACTACCACTTTTCTATTGATAACTTTCGATATAATATAAACTTCATTGTAATAGGTTTCATACTTCTGAGCCAACATACTGTCAATTTGTGAAATTTTCAAACCAACGACATTGATTCTTCCAATGAGTGGAAAATGACAGGTTCCATTTTCTAAAACCTCGTAACTAATCCCCCCTGTAGATTCTGTAGAAGTAGAAGTTGTACTCGTTTCTACTTTTACTAGCTTTCCAGATGGTTCAATGATATTTTCTCCTGAATTGGTAAATACAGAAAACTGAATTTTATCACCAATTGAAATAGGATAATCAACTATCACTTTCTGATAAGTTTGCTTCCAATTCAAAGTTTCTTTTTCTGTTTTTAATATGATATTGGACTTATACCTTTTACATGAGTTCAAAAACAACAATACAACTACTAAAAACAAAATTTGACCTACTCTATTCATTTTTTTATAAGATTTATTAAATAACTGCCATATCCACTTTTTACTAATGGTGTAGCAATTTTTTCAAGTTGACTGTCATCGATGTATTTCATCCTCCAAGCCACTTCTTCGATACTACCAATTTTCAAACCTTGGCGTTCTTCAATGACTTGAACAAACTGACCTGCTTGCATTAAACTATTGAAAGTTCCTGTATCCAACCAAGCGGTTCCTCTTTTAAGTAAACCAACTTTTAACTGACCTCTGTTTAAATATTCTTTGTTAACATCTGTTATTTCATATTCTCCACGTGGTGATGGCTTTAAATTTTTAGCTATTTCCACCACATGATTGTCGTAAAAATACAAGCCCGGAACAGCGAAATTAGACTTAGGAACCAATGGCTTTTCCTCAATACTTACTGCATTAAGATGTTCATCAAACTCCACAACTCCATAGCGTTCAGGGTCACTCACATGGTATGCAAAAATTACACCTCCCTCAGGGTCATTGTTTTCTTGTAACACATTTTGTAAAGATGCCCCAAAAAAGATATTATCTCCCAAAATTAAAGCTACTTTATCGTTGCCAATAAATGATTCACCAATTACAAATGCTTGCGCTAACCCATTAGGTACTGCTTGTTCTGCGTATTCAAAACGACATCCCAACTGACTTCCATCTCCCAATAGTTTTTGAAAATTAGGCAAATCGTGAGGCGTCGAAATGATTAATATTTCTCTAATTCCAGCCATCATTAAAGTGGACAGTGGATAATAAATCATTGGCTTATCATAAACAGGCATCATTTGTTTACTCATTGCCAATGTAAGTGGATGCAATCTTGTTCCACTTCCTCCTGCTAATATTATTCCTTTCATATCTTATCTATTTGAATACATTTGTTGATAATAGTTTTTATAAGCACCACTCGTAACATGGGTCAACCATTCTTGGTTTGACAAATACCATTCTACTGTTTTTTCTAACCCTTGTTCAAATGTTACAGAGGGTTGCCAGCCAAGTTCATTCATTAATTTTCCAGCATCTATGGCATATCTAAAATCATGTCCTGCACGGTCGGTTACATAATGAATTAATTTTTCAGATGTTCCTTCTTCTCTTCCTAATTTAGAATCCATTAATTGACATAATAGTTTTACTAAATCAATATTTTTCCATTCATTGTTACCCCCAATATTGTAAGTATCCCCCATTTTACCTTGATGAAAAATTACATCAATAGCTCTGGCATGGTCAACTACAAACAACCAATCTCTTACATTTTCACCTTTACCATAAACAGGCAATGGTTTCATATTCAAAATATTGTGTATCATTAAAGGGATTAATTTTTCAGGGAAATGGTGTGAACCGTAATTGTTACTACAGTTGGAAATCTTTACCGGAAGTCCATAAGTATGGTGATAGGCTCTTACAAAGTGGTCGCTCGATGCTTTGGATGCAGAATAAGGAGAATTGGGATCATAAGGAGTCGTTTCCAAAAACTTACCATCATCACCAAGTTCACCATATACCTCATCAGTACTTACATGGTAAAAAAGTTTATTTTCATACTGTCCATTCCAAATCATTTTGCACATGTTCAATAAATTGACAGTACCAACCACATTGGTCATTACAAATTCCATTGGATTGCTTATAGAACGGTCAACATGAGACTCCGCAGCCAAATGAATAACACCATCAAATTGATACTGATTGAACAAAGTTTCCAAAAAAGCAGCATCAGTTATATCGCCTTTAACAAACAAGTAGTTTGGGCTATTTTCTTCATCTTTTAAATTTTCCAAATTACCTGCATAGGTCAATTTATCTAAATTAACAATTAGATAATCAGGATATTCATTTACAAATCGACGTACGACGTGAGAACCAATAAAGCCTGCACCTCCTGTAATTAATAATGTCTTTTTATTCATTTTATTGTACTTTTAAAATATTAATCTCGTAAACTAAGGTTGAAAATGGAGGAATAATACCCTCAACACCTCTTGCACCATAAGCTAAATCATAAGGCATAATGAAAGTTGCTTTCTCGCCCTCTCTCATTTTGACTAAAATCTCATATAATCCTATTGGATTTAAATTCCCTTTAACAACTCTAATCGTTTGTTTTTGACCACTAGTGTAAGAATTAAAAAATTCAGTGCCATCCATTAACTTCCCAATAAAATGGAAAGTGACGATTTTACCCTCAACAATTCTTTGTGCTGTATCGGCGGCTTTTTGATGAAACTGAAATCTTAAACCCGTAGATGTGTCAATTTTAACTTCCAAACTATTTTTGTTGCAATATCTTGTTATGTCTTTAATTTCTTTGTTCCAACGTTCTATTTTCTCTGAATTAATTAAACTATCTAATTGGTATTGGTTTAATTTTCTGTCCATTTTAATTAAAAATGTAAGCATACTTCCCTCTTTAATATAGGTTGGCAAAGCTGTTTCTCTTCTGGTCTTAAAATAGAAAGAATCTGCACTAATTAAAATTTTAGCACTGTCACCTTCCGACAAAATTTGTAATGCTTCCATTATGTCTCCTCCTTTGTGTGTAAATTCAGAGATCAATATCCTTTCAGGTGTTTTTCCAAAAGTTGAGTAAAAGACTGAATCGTCCTGATTGGCAATTGAAATATGACATTGCACATAATCCCCTGTTGAGGGCAATTGACTGTTAGCGCCTCTCGATAGAATTTTGTAATTCAAGCCACTTTCTGTTTTTGAATATCGGTCACAACCTACCAAAAAGATTGTAAATAAAATTGAAAAATAAATGATTCTAGGCATTGAGTTCATCTTTATATTTTACTAATTCTTGTTTAAATTTAACAACAGTGTGTTCCAATGTATCATTGCTATTTCCTCCAGCTGCGTAAAAATGACCACCTCCATTAAAGTATTTTTTGGCAAACAAATTGACCCCAAAATTACCTTTACTTCTGAAGCTCATTTTAACCATTTTTGTTCTGTCAATAATTAAAACCGCAAACTTAATCCCTTTGATACTTAAACCATAATTTACCAAACCTTCTGTATCGCCGGTTGTAAGCTGAAAACGTTCTAACTCTTCCTTATTTATTACAATTAAAACTGTGTTAAACGCTCTCAAAACCTCCATTTTTTCACTAATTGCATAGCCTATAAAACGGACTCTTTGTTCAGAAAAATTATCATAAAAACGGTCGTTTATTTCCACATGATTCGCCCCTTTGTCAATTAAATCAGCAATAGTACGGTGAGTAGAACCAGAGCAATTACTGTACTTAAATGAACCCGTGTCAGCCATAATACCTGTGTATAAACAAGTAGCTATTGAGGCATCCACCAAATGGGTTTGATTTAAATCTTGTATCAACCTGTAAACCAATTCACATGTACTACTTGCAGTATCATCCCAATAGGTAAAATCTTCAAAATTGGATGGATATTGATGATGGTCGATTAAAACGGTTTTAGCTCTTGAGGCTTTTACATCTATACCCATATCATTAATTCTGCTTAAATCATTAAAATCCAAACAAAATACCAAATCAGCTTCAGAAACCAGTTGTTTGCATTTTTCTGTTTGCTCTTCGTAGTTTATTACCAATTCAGCTTGAGGCATCCAATGTAAATTGTGTGCAAAATCAGTTGGAGAAATTACAGTAGGTTGAAAACCTAAATATTTCAAAAAATGATACAACCCAAGCGAAGAACCCATTGCATCTGCATCTGGTTTATGATGCGTAGTAATGATGATTTTAGGATTTGTAAAACTCCCTAAATAACTTAAAATGGACTGTGCTGTGCCTGCTGACATGATTTGACTTGCAAAGATGCTTAAATTTAGCAACTTTAACAGATTTTTTTCTCTTCAAATGTCCTATATAATCGACTAAATGAATGATAAAAAACTTAAATCCCTTTTATATTACTCTATTTTATTAAAATAAATTCAAACTTAGGGTAACCCTTTACACGTTGTTCGTTGTAAAAATCGATAAATCTTAGTTTGTATAATTTATCGTCGGTATCCTTAATAATGTAAGTTAAATTGGGCTTAACTGTAAATATAAAACTTGTATTAAAATCAAATGATTTCCATTCAAATCCAACACCATTACGATTGCTTGTAAACTGGTATTTACTGATAGAAGTACTGTTTATATCATTGAAATTACTAACAGAATCTATTGCAACTGTTACATTGTTAGGATTACTCAAAACGCCGGTAACCAAATACGGAAATGGATTGGGGCCATAATTGTAAAAGATATGTTTGTATTTGGTGAATTCTAAATCCCAAGTTCGCTTGTCTGGCTCGGCATTATTCAAAACATAGCCTCCCGACTTGAAAGAGAAATAAGTGAAATTTTGATTACTTTGTTTAGGAATATAGGTTAATTCATTCCATTCGGTAACCAATTTATTATTGAATACCATTGGCGAAAACTTGCAAACATACTGCGTGTCATTCACATCCAATATCTGCATTCTTACAAACCTATCCCAACCCACTTGATCAATCAACTCAATAATATAAATACCTGGTTTAGAAGACCCTGGAGCTAAAAATGTTCGCCAATCTCCAATCGCAGACTTGTCTACTTTTCCTTCGGGCTCATCTATCAAAACTGGCAAAGATTTTAAATAACTGGTATCTAAAGTCAAGGGCTCGTCTAAATTGAACAAATTGGTTTTTCTAACTCTAATATCTTTACCATTATTAATAAAAACACCAAATTGATTTTCTCCGGTTTCAAATCTTAAGTCCCAATCGAATAAATCCTTGGTTTGGAAAGTATTAGTCCCCAAATCAAAAAAGATTTGATTTTCATAATTATCACCTAAATGAAACGATGTAATATTGGACTCACCAATAGGTAATTCATAAGGCTTTTCCTTTTTGAAACATGAACTTAGAAAAACAATACTTATAATTAGGAGAATTCTCATTATATTTTTAGTAATAATTGAACAAACAGTGAACGACCTACTGAAATTGGCATTGAATTAGACCCACCACTGTGCACAGAAGTATTTCCTGTTGCCAATACATTGGTGATATTGAGTAGGTTTTTTACACCAAATGTCAAACTTAGTTTTTTGTCCCAAAAAGTTCTGTTAGCGGTCACGTCTAAAATATTAAAAGCGGCTATTTTGGTTGCTACTATATCTCTGGTTTCATTAAAGGCAAAACCATTCATAACACCATTGTATTTATAAAACAGCGACAAAGAAACAGGCTCATGGTCTTTTATTTTGAGTGAGTAACTAAGTTGTGCTCTTAATTCAGGGGAATATAAAAACTTATTATTATTTAATACATCAAAAGCATTATTGTAAACGCCAATGTAGGAAGCTCCTAAGGTGTATCTTAAATCTTTGATTTTTGATGAAACATTCAATGATGCGCCTTTTGAGTAAAAATTATCAATATTTTGATAAGTGTATGTTAGGTCAATTGGGCTAACAGCTACAATAGCAATTTGGTTGTAAATACTGTTGTGAAAAAAAGCCAAATCTATAAAACTGACTTTTTTTGATTTGTGTTTCCACTTGTATTTAAATGTTAAATTTTGATTGTCAGACATTTCAGACTTCAAATTTTCATTGCCTGTAATATTGTGATTAAAGTCGACAAAATCCAAGAATAACTCTTTAAGTGATGGGGCCCTAAAGCCTCTACCGTAGGAATATTTCATTGTCAAATTTTTAAAACGACTGTATTGAAATTGAATTGATGGAACTAATGGTGCGGGATAAATACTGTTGTATGTTGCCCTAATTCCTGGCTTTAGTGTAAAGTATTTATTGGGTTTATATTCGAAGCTAGAGAAAACCGCAAAATCATTCATCTTTCCTTTTTCACTTACTATTCTGGTACCAAAAGCACTATTAACATTTATGTCATACCCAAACTGATAATTAAAAACCTTACTTGTTATTTTACTGTAAGTACCACGACTCATAAAATTCAGAAAAGAAGTTGAACTATTGGCCTCTTGTGTTGGAATTACATCAGAAAACAAATTAACTAAATTTTTTCTGTAAGTAATTTTGTCTCGTTGATAAAAACCAAAAGAGGACAATACATTCCAATTGGTTCTAACATCTTGTTTGTATGAAATATCCAAAGAGGTTATACTTCTGTTGGTTAGATAGTATTCGTCAAAAGCATAAGCTTCAAGATGATTAATTACGGGAGCTCCTCTGTTCTCAATTTTTTCACTAAAAACATCTGTTTTAAATCGCACCCTAATTTTCTTACTCACATCGGAATGAATTCCAAAACTGCCAAATACTTGTTGCTTGGGTTTCCATAACATGACTCTTGTATTATCGGGACTGTAACCTGCAAAAAAGTTACGGTTTAAGTTAGCCGTAATATTTACATTGTTTAACTTAAATATAGCACCACCTCCAAAATTGTAATGCCCTATAGATTCATAATAGGATTGTGCATTGACAAGCGAATTCTTATTTAATGTTATTTTTTTGGAAATTAAATTTATAACTCCACCTAAGGCATCTGTTCCATAAATAACTGAAAGTGGCCCTTCAATGATTTCTATTTTTTCAATGTTCGATAAGTTGATTTGACTAAGGTCAATGTTTCCATTTTCTCTCCCAATCAAAGGCACCCCATCTAACAAAATTTTAATATTTTGACCACTTATTCCTTGCAAACTCAATGAAGATCCAAGAATATTATCATTTCCAACTCTGATATTCATTTCTTTGGAAAGGAGGTCGCTTAGATTTACTGCCCCTTGTTTTTCAATTGTTTTTTGGGAAATTAATCTGATATTCTGAACCGATTCAGAAGATTTTGTTGGTTGAATTTCAGCTGTAACGACATATCCATCAAACATAGTAGAGTCTTCAACCTGAGCTCTAAGGTGAGCTTGGCAAAAAAACAAAACAATCAGTGATATGTATTTAAATAAGTTCAAGCTTTAATTGAAAAAGAATACTATTGTTTAAAAAGTTTTAATTGCGACAAACCCATATCTGTTTGAACCGTCATTAAATAAATGCCACTTGCTAAATTTGAAATATCAAATTGGGAAGACATAGCGCTTTGAAATACCACTTGACCGTGTAAGTTTTGAATTGTTATGTTGTTAACTTGAGCATCCGATACAACTTCAGAAACACCTGAAACTGGATGAGGAACAATCTTAACTTGTGCTGAAGTTGACAATTCATTGTTTGACAAAGTGGCTTCATAAAGATTAAAGGTTGATTTACCTAAAGCACCACCAGCAAAACCTTTGAAAGTCATTTTATACGTTACATTTCCTGAGGTAATAAAATACACAAAAGTATCCGCTATTGAATAAACGCCACCACCCATGTGCAATTTCCAATCACCACCTATCAAAGATATTTTAGGATTCACTTGAGCAGTTTTGGTTGACAACCAAACTTGATCACATTTCTTACCAACGTTTTTTGCAACTTGAACACCTAAATTGCTTAGAACACCTGATAGAGGGAATAAGCCACTACCTTGGGTACTCACTGCAAATGTGGTAAATTTAGTCCAAACCAAATCCCAAGAGTTATTTGCAGGTTCTCTGTCTAAAATCTCTTTGGTGACTGCATTGTAATATACAAACATCCTATTTGGAAAGGCATTTTTTCTAATCTGAACAAAATTAGAATCTGTATTGTCTAAGTTTGAAACAACAACACTCCACATAGAATCAAAAGTTACTTGCTTAATAAATACTTTTTTGTAGATATTGTCAGCTTTGTTGAACATGATAAACACATTAGTACCATCAACATGTTTTGTTGACATATTATAAGCGCCCCAAATAAAATTAAATGGATCTGCAGTTGAGTAACCTTTTGTAAATGAAGTAGAAAACCATGTACTATCAGAATCAATTAGTTCTGGCAAAGCATACATGCCTGTGGTATCAATATTTCTCCAATTTGCAGGATTTTGTGTTGCTGGCAACCTTACCAACTTCATATTATTTCCTGCAGAATTTAAACGAACTGCTACACCGGTAGATGGATTTCCTGGGAACTGACTACGCATCACCGAAAATGCCAAATGCCAATTTTTGTTTGAAACTGTCTTGACAACCCCGTTTTTTAAACTGTAATAAACATCATTTGCTGTACCAGCACCCATAAGAGTACTATCCGTTACAGGACATTGAGATTGTGCTGTAAAAGAAGCAACAAAGAGAGAGAAGAATATGCTTGCTATTTTTTTCATTTTTAAAGAGGTTATAAGTAGTCGCGAAATTACATTTTATTACTTGTTAATTTTATAATAAGTTCAAATATGACATTATTATGACATTATGCAACTTATTTAAAATCAAGCATATAGCCAACCCCTCTTATTGAGATAATGTATTGAGGATTTTTAGGGTCTAATTCAAAATATTTTCTAAATGAAAGTATGAAATTATCAATCGTTCTGGTAGATGGATAAACCGAATAACCCCAAACTGTTTGTAATATTTTCTCTCTGCTTACTATTTCGCCCTTGTGTTCTATTAATAACTTAAGTAACATTACTTCTTTTTTGGTTAAAGTGTATGTGCCATTTACTCCTTTGGCTTCGTGATTGTCAAAATTGATATAATTCGGACCAAAAGAATATTCTTTGAGACCATGGTTTTGCGCCATAGTAGTTCCTTGCATTTGTCGTCTATTTAGCAAATTATTGACCCTTAACTGCAACTCTTCCAAGTTGAATGGTTTGGTTAAATAATCATCAGCACCTTTTTTCAAACCTGCTATTCTGTCTTCCGGTCTACTTTTGGCTGATAAAAACAAAATAGGCACATTGCCATCTTTCAGACGAATACTTTCGCATACATTTAAACCATTTATTCCGGGTATCATTACATCTAAAATAACCAAATCAAACTGCTGGTCATTGAATTTCTTAATAGCTGTTTCTCCGTCTTTAACGCCAACAACCTTGTTGCCATCAAGTTCTAGATTCAACTTTAATAAGTCGTGCAAACTTGATTCATCTTCCACTAACATTATTCTTTTGGTCATATTTTTAATTTTTTAAAGGTTATTATAAACTGTGTCCCTTTGGGCACATTAGGTTTTATTTCAATTTTCGCTTTGTGGTATTTAAGAATCTCTTTTACAATGTATAACCCCAAACCTGTCCCTTTTGTTTCACGAGTTTCTTCGTCTCCTACTCGGTAAAATTTCTTAAATATCTGCTTCGATTCTTTCACATCAATCCCTATACCATTGTCAGAAATAATTAACTTTTCTGTATTGCGTTCTGTTTCTGTTTTTACATCAACCACCACATTTTCACCACCATACTTAATTGCATTGTTGAATATGTTACTAAGAACCAATTTAATAGCCAATTCATCTCCATAAATTCGTTGACTGTCGGTTTCAATATTCAACTGTCCTGTAAAATGAGGTTCTACAAAAATAACATCAGCCGTTTCGTGTATTAAATCGGACAGATTAAGCGATTGCATTTTAAACTGATAGGTTTGACTGTCGATATTGGTGGCTAACAAAACATTGTCTATCAAATCATTCAACCGCTCGGCATTACTCAATGTTTGTGACACAATTTGTTTAGACAATTCAGGGTCTAAATTCCTCTTTAGCAAGGTTTCACTACTTAATTTTATAGCGGCCAAAGGGGTTTTTAGCTCATGTGTTATGGACAAAAGAAAGTTGTTTTGCAGTTTATTCAATTTGAGTAAAGATTCTAATTTGGTAAAAATCCAAACGGAACCTGCTATGACTAAAAGGCCAAAAAACAAGACCTCAGAATAATAAGCTCTTTTTTTAGAGTTGTATCTTTTCTCTTTTTGTTTAAACTCCCTGGGATGAACAACTACATCATAAAGACCAGAAAACGAAGCGTTTGTATCTTTGATAATTAAATAAGTTTCTGTTGAAAATTCTTCATTCAACTTTTGAATAGTAGAATCTACCATCGATTTATTTTTTAAATAAAATTGATATGGACTTAGTTTAGAGTCATTATTCATTGATTCTAAGTCGAGGGATAAACGCTTCCTGATAAGTAAAGCATTTAGGTTTAAATTTTCTTTTTCTAAAGTGTATTCCGAACGGACCAAAGAAATAAAGGAATACAACCACCAGCCAAAGACACAAGCCATGTAAACAATAATTAAACTAAAAAACAATCTGTATTTCAAATCTGTAATATATTTGTAGAATTCAAATTTAAAACAAAAAAAGGAAATAACACTTTGAAAAAATACACGCTACAACAACTGTCTCTGCGAAATGGGCAAGACAAACCCGAAATTTGGGTGGCATATAAAGGGAATATTTATGATGTTACTGAGAGTCGACTATGGCGCAATGGCAAGCATTACGAGCATTGGGCTGGTCAGGATTTAACAAAAGAACTGGCACATGCGCCACATTCAGAATCAGTATTTCACAAGTTTACAATAATTGGCGAACTTGAATAAAATGACATTTTTATTACAAAAAAAGGCGATACAAACGTATCGCCTTTTTTAATTATGTGAAATAAAAATTAATTTAACACCTCTTCAACTGGCGTGTAAGGTAAATTGAAAGCATCAGAAACGGCTTTGTAAACCACTTTTCCATCAACCACATTTAAACCTAATTTCAATTCATTATTGCTTGAACAAGCTGTTTTCCAACCTTGATTTGCCAATTGAATAGCATACGGTAAAGTTGCATTTGTTAAAGCTAAAGTTGAAGTGTAAGGAACTGCTCCTGGCATATTGGCAACGCAATAGTGAATAACTTCATCTATTACATAAATTGGGTCAGCGTGAGTAGTAGGTTTAGTTGTTTCAAAGCATCCACCTTGGTCAACGGCAACGTCCACCAATACAGACCCTTTTTTCATTGAACTTAAATTATCTTTGGTAATTAAGTGTGGCGCTTTTGCACCTGGAATCAAAACGCCACCAATCACTAAATCGGCAGTTTTGATAGCTGCTTTAATGTTGTATGAGTTACTAAACATCGTTTGAACGTTAGCAGGCATAATATCGTCTAACTGACGTAAACGTGGAATAGAAATATCCATGATAGTAACCTGAGCGCCCATACCTGCAGCCATTTTAGCAGCTTGTGTTCCCACAATTCCACCGCCTAATACCAATACTTCTGCTGGTTTAACACCCGGAACACCACCTAATAAAATACCTCTTCCACCCATTGGTTTTTCTAAATATTTAGCCCCTTGCTGAATAGACATTCTACCAGCTACTTCGCTCATAGGCACTAACAATGGCAATGAACGGTCGTTTTTCTCAACAGTTTCATAAGCCAAACAAGTTGCACCACTTGCAATCATTGCATGTGTTAATGGCTCGTAACTAGCAAAGTGGAAATAAGTAAATAACAATTGACCTTTTTTAATCAGTTTGTATTCGCTTTCGATTGGTTCTTTTACTTTAACAATCATTTCAGCAATAGCGTATACTTCTTCGATTGTAGATAAAATAGTCGCTCCAGCTTCAGTATATTCTTCATCACTAAAACCACTTCCATTTCCAGCAGTATGTTGCACATAAACTGTATGGCCATGTCTAACGAAATCACTAACACCTGCTGGCGTTACAGCAACTCTATTTTCGTTATTTTTAATTTCTTTTGGAACACCGATAATCATATTATTATTTATTTTTTGTTAAGGTGGTGCAAAAGTAATTTTTTATCATCTCAAAAAAAAATTCTTTTTCTAAGGAAAATATAGAAACAAAAGGTGAGGATTTAAAGGATGAGATATTTAGATTTAAGATATATTAATAACTTTGCTATTATTTGAGTTCCAGCCAATAGTCGAGTTGGTTTGATTTAAATAACAAATAGTCTCAAATTTTAACTTTTTTGAAAAATAAAAAAAACAACAACGATACTGAATTGTTTTATTTCTACATTTGCAAATGATGATAATAGGTACTATTAAAGAATCGAAACAAGGCGAAAATAGAGTTGCCATGAGTCCTGATGTGGTTAAAAACCTAGTGAAAGCAGGTTTTAAATGTGTCATAGAGACTGGTTCAGGCACTTTGTCTAATTTTTCCGACGACAACTACCAACAAGCGGGAGCAGAAATTTTAAACTCTAATGCTGACGTTTGTCAAAAGTCGGATGTATTACTCAAGGTAAATGCACCCAATCAGGATGAAATCAATTTATTAAAGGAAGGTTCTACTTTAATTTCTTTTGTTTACCACCTCACCAATCCTGAGCTCATAGAAAAGTTAAACGCTAAGAAAATTACAGTTTTTAGTATGGATGCTATTCCGAGAATTTCGAGGGCACAAAGCATGGATGCATTAAGTTCACAAGCCAATTTGGCTGGTTACAAGGCGGTTATGCTTGGCGCTCATCATTCAGCTAGAATTTTCCCAATGTTAATGACAGCAGCAGGGACTATTACCCCATCAAAAATTTTAATTTTTGGCGCAGGTGTAGCTGGTTTGCAAGCAATAGGAACTGCCAAAAGATTAGGTGCTGTGGTTGAGGTAACTGACATAAGACCTGAAACAAAAGAGCAAGTGGAATCGTTAGGTGGCAAATTCATTAGTTTTGATACAGGTGATGTGAAAATAGAAGGCGGTTATGTGAAAGAAACGAGTGAGGACACCCTAAAAAAGCAAAGAGAAATACTTGGCAAACACATAGCAGCTGCTGATGTGGTAATAACAACAGCCTTAATTCCTGGCAGAAAAGCACCGATACTGGTAACCGAAGACATGGTGAAAACCATGAAATTGGGCAGTGTGATAGTGGACATGGCAGTGGAACAAGGAGGCAATTGCGAAATAAGTGAAGCTGGCAAAGTCGTTGTGAAACATGGTGTTAAAATAGTGGGTGAGACTAATTTACCTTCATTATTATCACAAAACGCCAGTGAAAGTTATGCCAAAAACATTTACACCTTCCTCATTCACTTAGCAAATAACGAAGGATTTAAATGGGAAATGGAAGAAGAAATCACCAAAGGAACATTGATTTGCAAAGACGGTGAAATTTTGAAAAAATAAACGATGCAAAAACAGCAAATCATTGAAACAATAAAAGAATATTTAACAGATAAACCTGTTAAAAAAGCATATATATTTGGAAGTTTTACTAAAAAGGACGCCAATTACAATGATATTGACTTACTTTTAGATTTTGATTATGTTGAAAATATTTATAGTTTCTATTATAACATAGGTAATGACTTACAAAAAAAATTAAATATAAAAATAGATGTTGTTTCAATTAATGGATTGAGTAAACACATTCAACCTTATGTTGACCAAGAAAAAGTTTTAATTTATGAAAGATAAAGACAATCAAAGGATTTTACATATTTTAGACTCAATTAAAGAAATTGAAGATTTTACGCATAATATTACTTTGAATGATTTTTTAAACAACAGATTACTGCAACTTTCTGTCACTAGATTGCTTGAAATAATTGGAGAAGCATCGGCTAAACTTTCAGATGAATATAAAAGTTCATATCCTAACATAGAATGGAAAAGTATCGTTGGATTTAGAAATATTATTGTTCACGAATACTTTGGTCTTGATTATCAAATCATTTGGGATATTATTAAAAACCACATTACACAACTTAAAAACTTAAAACCGCAGCATTAACCATTTCCCGATAGCTATCGGGACTATTAACTAATAACAATTTAACCATTAACCATTAAACAAATGCAAGATATATTAAAATTCATTTCAGAACATCAACTCATGATATACATGGTAGTGTTGATGATTTTTGTCGGTATCGAACTGATAGAAAAAGTACCTAGTGTACTTCACACACCATTAATGAGTGGAGCCAATGCCATTCACGGTGTTGTTATTATAGGTGCCATTATTATTATGGGACAAGCAGACAACATTTACGCAACTATACTTGGATTTATAGCAGTCGTTCTGGGCACATTGAACGTAGTAGGCGGATTTGTAGTGACAGATAGAATGTTAGACATGTTTAAAAAGAAAAAATAA
>CAMBXL010000014.1 GCA_945871905.1 Chitinophaga pinensis | reverse complement strand
AACCAGCGAGAAGTTTGATTTTTGACTTGACGACATTTGGCACTAATTTTTTACGTTGTGCCCCCCTTTAAATGTTTTACAAATGTACGTTTCCAAAGAGGAAAATAGTCGCCTAACTCATTGTTTTTCAGTCTTATTATGTCTATTAGCGTCTACTTGCTTGGTTTCTTTTTTGGCTTCAAAAAAAAGAAACCCGCTAAGAAACCAAAAGTATAGACAAACCTAGACTTTTTTAGAATTTGAAGAACATAAAAAAAGCGTGCAAAACCTTGATTTTACACGCTTTTAGACTGTTTTAGACAATCTGTCTGCGGAGAAAGAGGGATTCGAACCCCCGTTAGCTTTCACTAAAACAGTTTTCAAGACTGCCGCATTCAACCGCTCTGCCATTTCTCCGTATATCTTATGTTACTTATTTCTAATAACACCTTTCCTATCTCTTTTTGACTGACGCTCCCGATGCTTCGGGACAACCGCTCTGCCATTTCTCCGTATATCTTATCAGTAGCTTTATAAAAAAGTTATCTGGTTTTTTATCTAATGTTACTGGTTGATAGTAGTCATCAGATTTATTTAAGAACTTATTGCCAATTATTTAAAAAAATAATTTATCATTTTTTAATTGGGTTTGCAAAAATAAACTAATTTATCCAAAAACAAAATAAAATTTAACTGAATTTATGAGATAAAACGATTTTTCAATTTCCTTTCCTCTTGCTGAATTTTCACTACACTTGTAATACTCTTGTTAAGTTCAAAACCTACCAAAATGCACAATGAATTAAAATAGATAATTAGCATTAATACAATTACAGCCCCAATACTTCCGTACAACTTATTATAACTGTTAAAATCTTCGACATAAGAAGAGAACAAATAAGTGGATAATAAAGACAAAATAGTTGCCACAATTGCCCCTGGCGAATAAAATCGCCACTTTATTTTGGAGGAGGTTCCGTAATAATAAAGAGTGCTCATAATAAAAAATACCAAAGCACTTAAGGTTGCCAATTGTATCAACTCAACCACAAACAACACCACTGATTTATTAATAATTTTCTCTTTGATAATATAGGAAGACAATAAATTACCTGATATCAAAACAATCAGTGATGTTACAATCAACAAGGTAATTAATATGGTTAAGAAAATTGACTTTGCTCTTTTTTGGAAAAAGTTAATTTTCCTTTTTTCGGAATCATTAAAATTACTATCAAACGCCAACATCATTGAAAACACTCCATTGCTAGCAAAATATAAAGCTGACAAAAAACCCAATGACAATAATCCTGATCTTTGAGTTTGAACAATGTCTCTAACAGTAGTTCGGATTATTTTATATGCACCACTTGGCAATATAAAATCCATTTGATTGAGAATTATTTTTTGCAAATTCAAACCAGGAATATAAGCAATCAGGGTAAACAAAAAAATAAGGGAGGGGAAAATAGCTAAAAAGAAATTCCACGACAATGACCCTGCGTACAAATTGAACTTGGGACTAATAATCCCTTTAACAAAAAATCGCAATACGGAATAAAGCGAGGCTCCCTGAAATCCTGGAGGTATAATACCATCCAAATAATTCACTGCCGATAAAACTGGCCGAGATTGTGATATAACTTTAACCAACTTCATTTTTTCGCTGTCATTAATACCTTAACACAAAGTGTTCTTTTTCTTGTTCTTTCCTGAAAAAAACCACCCCCATCGTATACAAATCTATTGTCACATTTACCTTAGGATGGTTTTTTATTTTTTCCCAAGCCAATTTCATTTCATCACTCCAACGAATATCGTCAAACACAAAAATACTCGAATTATGCGCTTTTTTCAAGCACAATTCAAAATAATTCAATGTAGGTTCTAATGCATGGTGGCCATCAAAAAACACATAATCTAACATGGGCAATTCAGCTAACAAATTTGGTAACTCTGTTTGAAAATCACCTTC
The DNA here is from genome assembly GCA_945871905.1 of Chitinophaga pinensis. Lineage (GTDB taxonomy): Bacteria > Bacteroidota > Bacteroidia > NS11-12g > UBA955 > JABMMZ01. Next base: position 53,285 of record CAMBXL010000014.1, on the reverse strand, counting down.
TATAAACTGAATATTTTCCAACTGAGCCTGTTCTGCATTAAACCTTGCAACTTTAACACTGTCTTTATTTCCTTCAATAGTATAAAGAACGCCATTGGCAATACCTGAAGCTTGATATAGCGTTGATACCCCTAAAGATGTTCCTAATTCTATGGCAAACTGTGGTTGGTAATAATGGCAAATGCGCTCCAATAATTCAGCATATTTGGCCGATTTTGAGGTTCGTTTACATACTTCACTAACCACTTGTGTGGTTTCGAAACTTGACGGTTTGGCACCCAAAGGTTTTAGTTTTATTTGCGCTGTACTTTTCAGCATATTCGAGCGCAATAATTCAATAGTATGGTAGTAAGGTTTTTGTTTTCTTACATTCAGAACATTCACAATAAAGTCAAACACAAATGGCGAATGAATATCGTATTTGGTTTGAGATGTAAAAAAATAAAGCAGGTAGTTGACAATATAATTAACTTGATTTAACATAAATAAACCTTGGGTTAACTACTTTCTATTATCTGCACTTTTCAAAGTTCTTAAAACTTTTAAATCAGCTTGTAATTTTTCGATTTGTGAGTTTGCTGTGTTTATTTTTTGCTCAATTTGCAATTTAAACTCATCCGCTTTTTTTGATTTCGCAAAGAACCCGATATTATTATTCAGCGTTTCTACATTTTCTTTAAGCAAACGAATTTTATCCAACAACTGTCTTTCTTCGTGTTTTAATTTATCGGCACCATTGGGTGAACTTGCCAACAATTCAAAATGCTCCTTAACGCGCAATTGTTTGTTTTCCTCACTTGCTTGTTTGAATTTTTTATAGAGTGCATCAACCGCTTTACTGTAGTTTTGGGCTAAATCTTGCTTTACTTTAATAGGCACATAACCTATTTGATTCCATTGTAATTGCAATTTCCTTAACTCTTCAAACACATAAGAAACATCCTCTGAATCTAACAATTGTTGTATAGAATTAATAATAGTCTCTTTTTCGGTTTGATTGTTCTTTTCCTCTACATTTTTATGTTTATAAAACTCGTTGCGTTGATTAAAAAACTTATCGCAAGCAGTTCTGAAACGCAACCATATTTTTTCGTTCATGTTTTCAGAAACTGGTCCAATCGATTTCCATTTTTCTTGAAGGGAAATCAACTCTTTGGCACCACTATCAAACTGAGTTGATTCACTTATTTTTTCAGCCTTTTCACACAATTCTATTTTCATTTTTAAGTTTACATCTTTCCCTTTGTTCAATTGATCGAAATAAACTTTTCTATTGTGATTAAAAACATTTTGTGCCTCTCTAAAACGTTTCCATATTTGATCGTTTACACTTTCAGGAACAGGTCCAATGGTTTTCCACTCATTAAATATTAAAGCAATTTCATCCGCTTTCTCTTTCCACAATTTAATAGATTCAACTGGTACTTGATTAATGGTTTCTACTTTTTCACAAAGCAATTTTTTCAACTCATAATTCTGATTTCTTTTTACTTTGATAGAATCCAATTGGTCTCTTTTTATTTTCAATACTTCATCTGAAGCTTCTTTAAAACGTTTCCAAATATCTTCTGACATTTCTATGGATGGAACAGGACCCGTGTTTCTAAACTCTTCGTGGTATTTATTTAAAAGAATATGTGTTTTCTTAATTGATTTTTCTTCTTTGAGTAAATCAACTCTTTTTAATAACTCAATTTTAAATTCCAGATTTTTTTGTCTGTCCTTTTCTTTCAGTTCATTGTTGATAGAATGATTGTCATAAAATTTGTCCAAATAAAAACGGTAATTGTCCCACAATTCTTGCATGTGTTGACGGGGAATTGTTCTAATTTGACGCCATTTTTTCTGAATTTCCAAAACCTCTGAAAATACTGCCTCTGTTTCATCTTTGGTTGACAATTCTTTCAACTCATCGATTAACTTACGTTTGGCTTTTAAATTTTTTTGCTTTTCTTCCTCTGCCAATCTTTTCTCTTCGGCTCTCTTTTCTAAAAAAGAAGCATATACTTTGTAAAACTTATCTTTCTTTTCATCGTAAGGAGGTTTAAACTCACGTACATCATTTCCTGAATCGGCCCATTCTTTTATCAACACAGTCCTATCCGCTTTCACTAAATCGTCAAATAAAAGTCTGATTTTTTTGAACGTATCGTGCGTTTCTTTGATGTTTGTTGAAAATATCAATTCTTCCGCCTTTTTGATAAAATCATCTTTTGAAAAAGCAGAATAATCGATTGTATCTTTACGTTCTTCTTCAATATCTAACTCATCATCATGCTCATCAGAATCTCCTTTTTTCTCCAAATCAATTAGGGTAGATTCAATCGCTTTTTCGTCTGGCGTTAAATTGTTTTTAGATTCATCAAATGAATCTTCATCTCTAGTAGGGTTCATGGGGCAATAAAAAAATGTGTATGTAAGTGAATGTTTATTGGAAAGTAAATTGAATAATTATTTCATACTTGAATGTCTATAGTAATCGGTATATAGGTAGAAAACTCACTAATTTTTAAAATTGATAGGAATGCAAAATTAAACGATTTTAATTAAAACGGAAATTAATTTAACTTTTTTTTTAATCATTAAATGGCTATAGATTATTTAGGTTTGTCAATAGATCATATAATTTAAACCTACTGCTTTTTTTATTATTTGTTAACACCACTAAACAAATATCTTTTTCAATATTAGTCCAAAAGAAAGTCCAAAAACCTTTCCACCATCCGTTATGATACACCCATTTTTCACCCTCTATGTATTTTATACGAAATCCTAATCCATAAGAACCGCCATACACATTGGGTTTATACGTTTCCTGAAAAGCAACATCCTGGATTGACTTATCCAACAATCGCCCTTCTTTCAAGGCATCATAAAACATAAACATATCCTCTACACAACTGAAAAAACTTTTGTCGCCTAATATCCCATTTAAGTAGTAATTGGGCTCATACAATTCATTAACAAATCGACCGGTAAGTAATGTTGATTGAATACGTGAAGGCTGATGTCCATAAAAAAAACTATTTCGCATTCCTGCTACTTTAAAAATACTATCTTCAACATAGGCCGGAAATTTTTGTCCTGTAACCCGTTCCAAAAGTATTGGCAATAATGCAAAATTGGTGTTATTGTAACTAAAACTCACATCGGGAGCAGTGTACACTTTAGGCTTAGATTTTATAAAAAAATGATACAAGTCCTGATTGTTCATCACTTTCAATTTGTTTTTCCAAAAAGTATCAGTATAGTACATATAGTTTGCCAATCCGCTACGATGTGACAATAAATGACGAACAGTTACATGAGGGTAATTTAATTCTTTTAAATATTTAGAAACTTGACTATCCAAGTGAATTACACCATTTTGATGTAATTGAAGAATCGCTATTGAGGTAATAGTTTTGGAAACCGATGCCATTTGAAAAACATCATTAATATCCAACTTTTGTTGCTTGTTCAGGTCGTTGTAACCTTTCACACTTTTGTATAGTTTGTTTTTTTTATAAACCAAAATCGACCCATTAAAATCCTTTTCAAAACAAGAAGAAAAGAAAGTTTGGTCTTTTTTCTTGAAAGAATAAAACGTTTTGGGATAACTGTAAAAAGAATCTTGTACTGTTGAGTGAGAAAGATGTTGTTTGGGAGATTGTTGACATGAAACCAATACAGACAAAACCAAAAGAATTACAAAAGCTTCGCGAAACATGTTTATCTTTATCTAACCGTGAAAATAAACTCTTTACTGCGAATGGTAGCTTTGGCTATTAAATCACAAGCATTATTGTTATAAGGATCATAGTCTAGTAAAATTTTTTCTTGGCTTGAAACATTAATCAATTCTAACACTCCTTGCGTAAAAGTACGCGCACAACCCATTTGTATTTTTTTATACAATGGTTCTTTTATACTCACTTCAAAAGGCTCCCCTTTTCTGTTGACTCCAGAGGCATTTCCGGTAATGGAATATTCATCGCCTAAAATTCCTTCAGAGTTATCTACCTTTTTATCAATGATTCGGCTAGACTGCCATGTAATTGTTCCGTTTTCATTACTCAATTTTGCATTTGAAACTGTAATTTTAAAAATACTCAAATTAAGCTTTAAAACAGTCATAGTGCCAGAGATAGAAGACAAGTTAAATCCATCATTTCCGGCATAGTATGCATCACTCTCCTCAGCCCAAATTACACATTCAAAACTGTCTTGAAAATATCTTTTATTCATTTTAAGATGCAATACACCTGCTCTGTATCTGCCATCCAAACATAAAACACCTTTGGGTGAAGTCGTTTTTATTGGTCCAAAATCAATGGCACACTCAATCCCATCTCCATCGGAAAAACTACTATCCTGAAAGGTAACCAAAGCAGAAGATGGCAGAATCGTTTGTCCACTTCTTACACGGCGGTCGTTTGAATTAAAATCTTCGGCAACATCAAATATTGATGAAAACTCTGATTCTATGGTTGAATGGTCTTTAGCCGAGATTACACTTTCTACTGTAGTTTTTTTCTCTTTATTACAAGCGAATAAAAACAATATAGGGACTAAAAAAATAATCTTTTTCATTTTCTAATGAGCAAATATAAGTGATACTTGATTGATATTTTTCAAAATAATGCGACAAATTTCTTTGATTTCAGTTGTTTCAATAATTAATGGCGGCGATAGTCTTATTTTATCTTCAGCAAACAAGAACCAATCGATTAATAAACCATCTTGAACACACTGGTCAATAACTTGCCTGGCAAACTGTTTATTGTCGAAAGAAATCGCCAACATAAGACCTTTTCCACTTATTTCTTTTATTAATGGATGCACTAGTATACTTCTAAATAATTGTTCTTTTTCGGGAATGGCGCCCATCAAATCATTGTCATAAATATAGTTTATAGCAGCTAATGAGGCTGCACATGACAAAGGATGTCCACCAAAAGTGGTAATATGTCCCAAAACAGGATTATCCATCAATACTTGCATCGTGTTTTTGGAGGCCACAAAAGCACCCAAAGGCAATCCTCCTCCAAATGCTTTTGCCATTAACACTATATCAGGATTAACATTGGTATGTTGAAAGGCTAAAAAACGCCCTGTTCTACCCATTCCTGATTGTATTTCGTCGAACACAAGAAGTGCACCCACTTGTTTGCATCGACTAGCAACTAGTTGTATAAAATCATCGGTACAAGGCATATATCCTTTTTCCGACATTATAGGTTCCATAAAGACTGCAGCTACATCGCAATCAATAGCATTGAGAGCTTCCTCATGGTTATTTTGATTAATAAAATCAATCCCAGGCAACAATGGGGCAAAAGCATCTGTAAAGTAAGAATCACTCATTAAGCTTAGTGCGCCATGTGAACTACCGTGGTAAGCATGTTTTAAGGCAACAAAACGGCTTTTACCTGTGTAGCGTTTTGCTAATTTCATAGCACCTTCCACTGCTTCACTTCCTGAGTTAACAAAATAAACAGAATCCATCTCCTCTGGCAGAAGAGTACTTAGCTTTTGGGCTAATTCAACTTGAGGTTTTTGAATAATTTCTCCATAAACCATCAAATGCAAATGTTGGTCGAGCTGTTTTTTAACAGCCTCATTCACCATTGGGTTGGAATGCCCGACATTACTGACTGAAATTCCTGAGATACAATCAATATAGGCTTTGTTGTTAATGTCATACATAAAGACACCTTCAGCACGTTCAATTTGAATTGCTAAAGGCGAATCAGAAGTTTGGGCAATGTATTGTAAAAAATTCCTTTTGAGTGAATGCATAAGAGCTTACAAAAATAAAAAATCCCTTTACTTTTTGAGTAAAGGGATTTTTATTAAAAGCAATAAATAAATTATTTAACTTTTGTAGAAAGGTCTGCACCTGCTTTAAATTTAACAACTTTTTTAGCTGCTATTTTAATTTCTTTTCCAGTACGTGGGTTACGACCAGTTCTAGCAGCTCTTTTTGTTACTGAGAAAGTACCAAAACCTACTAAAATTAATTTGTCACCTTTTTTTAATGCATCTGTAGTTGCAGTGATGAATGAGTTTAAAGCTGCTTGCGCTTGTGCTTTTGTTACTTTGGCGTCAGTTGCCATTTTGCTGATTAAATCTGATTTGTTCATAATTAAAACTAATTAAAAAATTTTTGTTGATAAATGTGATGTCAAAAGTATTTTAAAGTTTAATAAAACCAAGGGGTTACACATTTTTTTTAAAAGAATATATTAACACAAAATCAACATATTATAAAAATTTGCGTTTGTTGAATTTAACAACTTGCTGAATTACAGATGATAATGTATTTTTAGAACGTTCATTAATGAAGATTTTAATATCTGATAATTTATATTTTTTTTCTCTATCTTGATATAATTCTCTAACTTTTGCATCAATTTCTTGTTCATTTAGCTCTGAAAACAAGGGTCTGCGTGTTATATTTTGTTTAATTCGCTTGGAAATCAGGCTTAAATCTACATTTAACCAGATTACAATTCCTGATTTTTTCATCTTTTCTATGTTATCATAAAACATAGGAGTGCCTCCACCGCAGGATACCACTATGTGTCGCTCATTTAATATAGTGTGTAAACAGTCCCTTTCCCTCTCTCTAAAATACTGATATCCTTTACTTGCAATTATATCACGGACATAACAACCTTCAATTTTTTCAAGTTGATTATCCAAGTCAATATATTTCAAATTTAAAGACAAAGCCAACTGTTTCCCTAAAAGCGATTTGCCCGATGCAGGCATTCCTATAATATATACTCGCATATTGTTGGGGGGTATAAAAAGATGTTATTAAAGCCTATTTGTCTTTCTTCTTGGAAATTATTTTTACAATTTTGTCTATAGAAGGAATACTTCGGCAGCTCCATTTGTCTATAACCACTCCCTCTTTCCACAACATAACACCTGGATTAGATCGAACCACCGTTTTTAACAAAGTTTCATCTGAATTATTGAAATAAAAAGGCAACTGCATTTCTGTTCTGAAGGCATCTGCATTGTCCAATGAAGTTGCAGTGACTGCATAAAAATGAACATTCTGTGTTTTTAACCCATTTACCAAAGCTTTTATTTTGGCCCAAGATTTTTCATAACTCTTGTCCAAATGTGTACTAACCAATAAAATGGTGTATGTGCGACTGTTCAATAACGTGTCTTTGATGTTTTCATTATTTATTTCAGACCTTGTTGAAAACTCAAATCCATGAACCGATGATTTCCAAGCAGGTGCTATAATCTTATTAATCGTATTAACGTATTTCCAATCTTCTGTTCTTGGGTAATCCATTATGCCAAAAGTATCTACTTTGCCATTTTTCTCATACAATAATTTCGTTTCAATAGAATCTACCGCTCTAGCGCTTAATGGTCTAATCATTAGTTTCTTTACATTATTTCCAATTTTATAAGGTAAAAAATCCCAAGCTGGTAAATACATATTGGAGTAAATGGCAAAAACAGAAGAGGAAATAACCACTACTAACATTGCATTCCAACCGAAGAGCTTTGAAAACAAAGGAACTATTTTATTTCTTCTTGCAAAAATGACTAATATTAAAACCAACAATACTATATCCTTATAAAAAGAAGTCCAAGGTTCTAATTTAATAAAATCTCCAAAACATCCACAATCTGTTACTTTATTAAAATAGGCACTGTACCATGTTAAGAATGTAAAAAACAATATCATTAAAAGAGTCAACCATGATATTAGTTTAGGTTTCCAACCTATCAATATACCAAAACCAAATACAATTTCTAATATACACATGATAATAGAAAAATGAATGGCATAAGGTCTTAAGCCCCTAAAGAAACCCACCCATACACTTTCTTGTTTTACATATTTATAAAGTGGAAGTATTTCTTTAATCTCATGTTTGGTATTCAATGAAAGTTGCAATTTTTTGTCAAGCAAAACTTCTTTTGAACCAGTTTTAATATTTACATTAAACAAAATAGGTTCAGTGGTATCTTCTAAAATATATTCAGCCTCGTAAATAATTTGATTATTGGCTAGCACGTATACATCAGAACCTAAAAATGAATCTTGGGTTTCTTCATCTTCGTAATAAATCTTTCTAATACCCGACTGAACAATTTCAATTGTTTTGATAGAATCTGATGGCATCAAAGAAAAAGAGCTTTGTTCATTAGTTCCTAAATTATCGGTAATGGAATACAAAATTGAATCTTGCTCCACTTGAACATCTTTGGCAAAAACATCAAAATATTCATTTAACTTAATAGCAGTACCCTTGGGATCATTACTTTTTATAACTCCTGAGAAAATAAACAATAACCCAACTAAAATCCGACAAATAGATGTTAAAATCTTCATATTTTAAATTAATTATTAAGTGTTATTAAAGCAAAGATAGCATAATTCATCATATCTTTATAATTGGCATCTATCCCTTCACTCACTATTGTTTGACCTTTATTGTCTTCAATTTGTTTTGTTCTGTTAATTTTCATTAAGATTAAATCTGTGAAACTACTAACTCTCATCTCTCTCCAAGCTTCTCCATAATCGTGATTTTTTTTCAACATCAGATGTTTAGTTGCTTCCATCTCTTCATCATACAAACGCATAATTTCATCAACTGAAAAATTGGTTGAATTATTCCAATGCTTTAGTTGCATTAACCCAATAATAGAATAATTATAGATCCCAATAAACTCATCTTCGACACTCTCTCCCACTTTATTTTCCTTGGTTTCTTCTATACTTCTTACACGCAAGGCTTTGATCATTATTTGATCCGTAATACTTGTTGGACGAAGTATGCGCCAAGAGGTTCCGTAATCTTTGTTCTTTGATTCAAACAACTGACGGCACTTACTTATTTCACGGTTGTATTGATTGATAGTTTGTTCCACGTTTATTTATTAAAATTATCGTTTCATTTTCATACCATTCATACTTTTCATCATCTTTTTCATGTCGTTAAACTGAGTAAGAAGTTTATTAAGTTCTTGTATGGATTTTCCGCTTCCTTTTACAATCCTTGCTTTTCTTGAATTATTTATCAAATCAGGATCTTGTCGCTCTTGTGGTGTCATGGATTGAATGATACATTCAATATTCTTAAACACATTTTCATCAACGTCCAAATCCTTTATCTTGTTACCAACACCGGGAATCATGGACATTAAATCCTTTACATTTCCCATTTTCTTAATCTGCTGAAGTTGGCTTAAGAAATCTTCTAAGTCGAAATTATTCTTACTTATTTTCTTGCTTATTTTTCTAGCCTCTTCTTCATCAAAAACAGACTGTGCTCTTTCTACCAAACTAACGACGTCACCCTTACCTAAGATACGGCCCGCCATCCTGTCTGGATAAAACAACTCCAAAGCATCTAATTTTTCACCATTACTTACAAATTTAATTGGCTTATTTACGACTGCTTTAATAGACAATGCCGCACCACCACGGGTATCACCATCTAATTTCGTTAACACCACACCATCAAAATCCAATCTATCATTAAAGTTCTTAGCGGTATTTACAGCATCTTGCCCCGTCATTGAATCCACAACAAACAACGTTTCCGTAGGACGTATGGCTTGTTTAATCTCATAAATCTCACTCATCATTTGTTCATCAATACTCAACCTACCTGCAGTATCGACAATAATTACATTGTGATGATTTTGTTTAGCAAAAGTAATTGCTTTAGTGGCTATATCAACCGGGTTTTTATTCTCCAAATCAGCATACACCGCCACACCAATAGACTCTCCCAAAACTTTTAATTGATTGATTGCCGCAGGTCTGTATACATCACAAGCAACTAACAAAGGATTTCTTCCTTTGGACTTAATGTGCTTTGCTAATTTTCCCGAAAATGTGGTTTTACCTGAACCTTGCAAACCTGCAATTAAAAAAATGGAGGGATTTGCTGTAATATTTATGTCTTGCTGTTCGCCACCTAACAATTGAATTAACTCATCGTTAACAATCTTTACAAGCAATTGTCCCGGTGAAATGCTTGTTAAAACATTTTGTCCTATTGCTTTTTCCTTTACAACATCGGTAAATTCTTTGGCTATTTTATAGTTAACATCGGCTTCTACAAGCGCCTTTCTAATCTCTTTAGTAGTTTCTGCAACATTTATCTCGGAAATTCTTCCTTGACCTTTAAGGTTTTTAATGGCCTTCTCAATTTTTAAACTTAAATTTTCAAACATAGTTGAGGTAAAAATACCTCGCAAAGATAGGGGATGTTACGCTTATCTCAAAAGTGTAACATTGCCTTGTAGATTAAATCTAGTAATTCCATCAAGTCCTAGCCCTCTTAACCTGTAAATATAAGCACCTTCTGTACATGGTGAACCCATATAGGTTCCATCCCACCCTTTTCTAACATCGTCGGTTTCAAACACCTTTTGTCCCCAACGATTAAAAATTTCTAAATGATAATCCAAAATAGGATTTCCTGTTTGATTGAATATCAAAATTGACCTTGGAATAAAGACATCATTAATATAATCCCCGTTTGGCGTAAAAGCATTTGGCACATGCATTTGTGGATCAGAGATAAAGCATACTATGTTTGACAAACTTTCAACATTGATACTTGTATCCTTAATAGCTCTAATTTTAAAACACAGTGAATCATCCATCTCCTTATCCTTGTAATCAAACTCAAGTGAAGGAGCAGAACCACTTACAGAACCGACTAATTTAAATCCGCCATTGTCTCTGAATAAAATATCGTATTGCTTAACCCCACTTTCCCATTTTTGATAGGGAGACCAATTGATTTTAGCAATAAAATCTACCGACTTACCTTTTAATAAAACGGTTGTATTAGGCTTACTCTCCGGAGACAAATTTCCACAATGATCTTCAACCCTAACCCAATAAGTGTAAGCATTGATATTCGTATATAAATTTGAATTGTCATCAATATAACCAGTAGAATCGACCAAAGCATAAGTACTGTATTTCCCTAAACCATCATCGTACCTTGAAATAACATATCTGTTAATATGCTTAGAAAATTTGTACGGCTCCCAATGTGTGTAGGTATTTCCATTGTTTAAAACTGTAGTTTTTATTGTTTTTACCGCCTGTAAAGGTTTAATGTATTTGGATGTTTTACAAACTTCATTACTGGTTGAGGTCCATCTGCCATTTTTTTGAACAGCTACAACATAATAACAATAAGATTTAGGACACAATCTGTCATCAACATAAGTTGTTCTTGTGGTTGAATCCACTAGTTTGAAGGTACCATTTAATTCTTTTTTATAAATCCTGTAACGCTCTACCATTCCATTACCCCAACCTTCATAAGGCAACCAACTTAACACCAATTTATTGATAGAATCTGCTACTTGCAACAATATAGTACAATGAGGATAGTTTGGTTTACCTATGTGAGTACACAAATCTTGTGTTCTAATAGCATAACAATAACGACTATTCCCAACATCAACACCATTGGTAATTGTTCGTAAAGTATCGTTTCTGTTATTTGTTGAATACACTAATGAAAGACCTGAATTATCTCGATAAAGCTTATAACCTAAATAATTAGGTATTAATGACTTAGTCCATTGAATATGAATGCCAGTAGTATTTACTACACTTACAAAATGCATAGGTTCAGATTTGGGACCAGTGGTGTCGTGAACATATATAAATTTCTCTATGGTATCAAAACACTTATTATTATCCTCCACCAATAAGGAAACCATATTCAAACGGGTTCTTACAAAAGTATAATTAGGATTTTGTGTCGTAGAGGTATCATTTTGCAACATGTGGTTCCCAAAATCCCATTTCCATTTTTTCACTTTTGAGTGGGTACTAAGAACCGATGCAGCAAAAGAAACATTACTGTTATAGCAAATAGTATCTTTTGAACTAGATATAGTAACATTCGGATTTGCAAAAGCTTTAATATCTGATGCATATTTGAAAGTATCTGAACACGCATTAGCCGACAGTGCCACTAATGTTGGTCGATAAAAACCCGCAGTATATTGATGATTAGGAGCAAACTGTGTATTATCTACAACCCCATCGCTATTAAAATCCCACCTAAAATTAACAGCACTTATGGAAACATTCCTAAATTTAACATCTAAATCAGCACAACCACTGTCTCTGTCAATTGTAAATCTAGCTTCAGGGGCTCTGTAAACCGTAACTTCGGGAGATGAGTAATTGGCTATACAACCAAATGAATCAACTGTAGACAGTATAGGTTTGTATTTTTGCGAAGGCAATGCACGGTCGAATATACTATATTTGTGACTACTTATACTGCTAGAGTCAAGAGCAGAACCATCGCCATATTCTATATTAAAAGTGCTAAAATATTTACTTTCATTAACAAATTGAACGTTTAGCAATTCACAACCCACATTGTTTAACAAACTAAATTTTGGTATTGGTCCAATCACTTTAAAGAAATCTTTAATTTCCAATGTATCATTACAAGCTCTATTGCTAACCATCAATGACACAGGCAGCCCATCAAGTCCTGTATTGCTGTTAATTACATATCCAATATTTGGTTGACGGTTGTATAATGTATCGCCATCAACCATCCATTTGTAATAAATAATTTCATTGGATTGCTTAGCAGACAATCTCACCAAAGAGGGCGCGCAATACGTATTGGTATCACTGCTTGTAAAACTTGCTAAAGCATCTGTTACATAAACGCCAGACTTAAAAGTATCATTGCAATTTCCATTGCCATAACCTATCAAATGAACGCTAAAAAAACCTCTTCGAGTAAATACCATTTTTACATTTTTGGCCGTGTCATTAGGGAAAATGCTGTGTTGATTATTGGTGTCAACGACATGCCATTTATAACCTGTAAATCGTTGGTCTGATATATTTATAAAATCAATTGATTTCCCTTTACAAGCCCAGTTCCAACGATTACTTGTATTGAAGCTTGCCACTAAGCCCGCATAAATAGTTGGCGAACTAAATCGTTCGGAACAACCTGAAGCATGATTTACATTAAGGTCAAAACGAAAATTTCCTGCTTTTTTAACATAAGCTTTGGTATTTTCTTGATTGGGCAAACGAATAGAAACCAAACTAGTGTCATAATAATTAATCCACTTAACGAATGAACTTTTCCCTAAGGAGTTTTTGAAATTGTAATTAAACATTGGAGTGGCACTGAGGTCTGCCACAAATGGATAACAATTAGGGATTGAATCTAGAGAGAGTTTATAAGATACGCCACTTACTCTGATTTTTTGTTGCAAGAAAAAAGTATCCCTACAGGCTCCTGTTAAATTTGAAAATCGCCAATAATACACATTGTAAACTCCAGGCAACATTCCCCAAAAATTAGCGGTGTCACCTCCAACGGTGTAAACTATTTTACTTGAATCTTGATGGGCTAAGCTCCAAAGATGCACATATTTTTTTCTAGAAACTGAATCCGGATAAATCGCAGAAAACTTAATTCTACTAGATCTATTTTGAGTGAAGCAAATATTGGTATCTGAAATTGTAAACTGAGGCGTTGGATCGATTATTTTAACTGTATCAACGGATATAGAATCGCGACAACCCAAATTATTAAATGCCAGCAATTTCACTTTAAACCTTCCCGGTGAAGGGAATGCCAATCTCGGATTTTTGGCCGTGTCCCTTTTTATAACTGATTGATTTAAATTATAAAAAGTCCATTGATAACGGTTTTTGATTTTTGACGTCCCTGGAGCAGTTTGATTGATAAAACTAACCAATTCTCCTGGACAGGATGGTTGTGTAGCCCAATCAAAAGCCGGCAACATTTTTTGTATTTCAAATGCACTAGGCCTGATAATACTGTCCGAACATCCATTAGAACCTGTCAAAACCTGCTTAACTCTGTATATTGCTAAAACAGTTCCTATCAATTTGATAGTATCGCCTGTACCACTTTGAATGACTAAATTAGGCAATGAATCATAACTTAACTCCCACCTCACATTCGCTGTTGAGCCAGGCTGTAGGCTAGAGCTATTGACCGCAATAAATGTATCTGGTTTGACACAACTTTTATTTTCGTTGAGACTAAACCTAGCCACTGGGCCATTAATAGTTATGGCATCAACCAAATTTCGGCGCGATACACAGGTGAATTTTTCATCGGTAATTTCTATGCTGTATATCCCAGGTTCGTTAAACTTAATTAAACTGTTATTGGCATTTGAACTTAAAACCGTGAAGGTTGCTGGTGTAATATTTAGAACTGGACTCGGATTGCGGATGTTAGTATGCGACAAATTAAGCACTGAACTAGCACACATATTATTGGTAGATAAAGTCGCAACTATATTTACGCTTTGCCCAAAACTAAAATAGTTACGCTTTACAATGGTATCACTACAACCATAAATAGTAGTACCAATTAATTTAACACTGTATGTATCAACAGCATTATAAAGCACTCCCGAAGGATTGGATGAATTTGAACTTGGGTTTGCAGCTCCCAGGAAAGACCAATTCCAAGATGACATGGCATTTCCGTTTAATACAGACCTGTTAGTAAAATTGATAGAAGCAGGAACACAACCCGTAGTTCTTGATGCTTCAAAATCTACTTGAATAGGTGGTGGCAAATAAAACGCGCTGTCAAACTTTCTTTTGCCTTTACAACCAAACTTGTCTTCTACAAACATGGTCATGTTTTTATAACCATAAGGAAATGTTAATCTTTCAACAATTGAAACGCCTGTACTGTTATAAGCATTATTCTCTATTAACCAGTCTCTTTTGGCCGTATTGGGCGTGACGTCTAGGATTATAATACTGTCTAAATTATTACACATTGACAGCCTAGAAGCTGAAAATTGAGGAATTGGGTTTGGACGAGAGTTAATAAATCTAGCATAATTTAAAGTACAGTTACTTCCATCCTGAAAAGTCATTTTGACTTTAACATCAAAAAAACCACTTGTTGAATACAATTTTGAATAGGACGCTGGACCACTAACAAATCCCGATCCAAAATCCCACTCAAATGTAGTATTGTTGGGATAGTTAACCACTGTAAATGTAACAGCTTTAGGTGAACAAAAAGCAGTATCAGTGGCAGAAATATAAATCGAACCACATTGTGCTTGCAATTTATTGCCCATTATAAACAATAACAAAACGAGAACGATATGATAAATTTTAACTTTCAAATACTCTACAAAAATAATATTATGACATGGTTTTTACAACAATTTTACTACATTTGCCCAAAATTAAGATATTATACCCAATATGACTTATAGACTCCTTTTTCTCTCAATAGTTGCTTCTTTGGTACTAAGCAACTGTAATTCTCCTTCTACTTCTGCAAACAAGCAATGGAGTACCGTTTACCAAAATTCATTAATCAACAATGATTACATGACCGCAGTGGTAGCCCTTAATCATTTGATAATTGAGGACACTTCCAATATTGAAGCTTATTACGACAGTTTGTCTTTCTTTTATATTAAGAAACTAAGAAATTTTTCTGCTGGTGAGAAAATCGTTGAAAAAGGACTTCAAATCAATCCAAACAAAGCACAATTACTAGAATATAAAAGTGTATTTCTGAGCGCTCAAGGCAAAATCAATGAGTCTAGAGAACACCTTTTGAAAGCCCACAAAATATCAGGACTAAACAAACACTTGTACATGTATGCAACCACTTATGCCTCTGAGGGAAATATTGAGGAATACAGTAAAGTTGCAAATAGCATTTTATATAATCCATCAACTAAACCAGAATTGGTAGAGGTTAATGTTGATGAAAACAACACCCAAATGGTTGATATCAAATCGCTTTGCTACTTAGACAAAGCAAAAACAACACTTAACAAAAGTGCAGTCATCCCTTTCTTAGATTCAGCATTAGCAATTAATCCTGACTACCAAGAGGCGATGTATTACAAAAATAAATTAACAGGAAAAGAATAAGGATAAAACCTTATTTTCTTGGTAACCAAGACACTTCTTCAATTTTATTGGCAAAAGCAATGTACCTTGCTAGTACAAATAAATAATCCGATAAACGGTTTAAATACTGTAATATCAACTCATCAATTGGTTCCATTTCGTTAAGATTCACTACTAATCTTTCGGCGCGTCTACACACACATCTCACCACGTGACATTGCGCTATGTGCATACTACCTGCTGGCAATATAAATGTTCTTAATACTGGTAATTCCTCATTCATTTTATCAATAGCTTGTTCTAACATTTCGGTGTCAGTGGTGTGCAAATCAGGCACAACCATTTTACTGTCCGGTGCAGAAGCCAAAATACTTCCTATTGTAAACAATCTATCTTGTAATTCCTTTAAAATAAACGGATTAATATCGTCATTTACAAAAGACCTTAATATACCAATGTGTGAATTCAGTTCATCAATCGTTCCGTATGCCTCTATCCTAACGTGTGATTTTAAAACTCTGTCACCACCTATTAATGAAGTGGAACCCTGATCGCCTTTTTTGGTATAAATTTTCATTTTCTATAAAACTAATTTGATTAAACAATTAAATTTGAGTTTGGTTTCAAATTTTGTTCATCTAATTCAACTTTTCCATCTCTCAGTCTAACTATTCGTTTGGCATAAGCTGCAATATCTTCCTCGTGCGTTACTAGAACGACTGTATTTCCGTTCTGATGGATTTCTTCAAACAGGGTCATAATTTCAACTGATGTTTTGGAATCCAAGTTCCCCGTAGGTTCATCTGCCAACAAAATACTTGGATTATTAACCAAACTTCTTGCTATGGCAACACGCTGTCTTTGTCCGCCCGACAATTCATTTGGCTTGTGAAACATCCTGTCTTTGAGTCCTACTTTTATTAAAACTTCTTCGGCTTTGAGAAGTCTTTCTTTTTTGGAAACGCCTGCATAAATCAAAGGCAACGCCACATTTTCAATGGCAGACATTCTAGGCATTAAATTAAAGGTTTGGAAGACAAAACCAATTTCTTTGTTTCGTATTTCAGCCAAGTGTTGTTCAGTCATTTGGCTAACATTCGTACCATTTAAAATATAAGTTCCGCTCGACGCAGTGTCCAAGCAACCAATAATATTCATTAAAGTTGACTTACCCGAACCAGAGGGCCCCATTAAGGCTATATACTCCCCTTTGACAACATTCAAATCAATGTGCCTGAGGGCATAAACCAGTTCTGTACCCAGCTTATAAACCTTTTGAACGCCTTTTATGTCAATTAAGTGTGACATTATTTGGCTTGTTCTATTACTTTTGGCACTCTGAAATAATCCGAATCTTTTTTAGGGGCATTTTTCAACAACTCTTCACGACTAAATTCCTGATGAGGGTTGTCTTCTCTCACAATATTCACAGAATTGGTCATGTGAATAAGGGGTTCAACACCCTCTGTATCAATTTTATTAAGACTTTCACAAAGCTCTAAAATTCGCTCCAAATCTTGCTTAATTTTTGCTTTTTCATTATTATCAAACGTTAAGCGAGACAAATGTGCCAATTGATTTATTTTTTCGTCTGTAATTTGCATACTGTTATTTTATAGAGTTTAAATCGTCTTCAATAATACGATAAATTTTAGTTTTAAGCTCATCTGCTTGTTCTATATTTAGATGATTGGTGGAAATAGGACGATGAATTTTGAACTTCAAAAACTGAGGATAAAACTCAAACTTTTCATCAGGCAGTATCTTAAAATTATTATAAAACGTAACAGGAACAATAGAAACTCCCTTTTCGATTGCCAATTTAAAAGCACCATTTTTGAAAGATTTCATTTGTGGGGCATGCGAAGAAATAGTTCCTTCGGGAAATACGATAACATTGTAACCTTGGTCGAGCCTTTGGGCTGCCGAAACAAATGAACGGTGTGAACCTCTTATACTTTGTCTTTCTACAGCGATATCCACTGTTCTGAAAAAAATACCAAACAAAGGAATTTTTGCCAATTCTGCTTTTGCCATAAAACATGACTTGAGGGGAAAAAATAAACCAAAAGCAACAATATCAAGATAAGAACTGTGGTTTGCCACATAAATACAAGGTTGACTTACATGAGCCTTATAGCGTTTATAAAAGGGGAAACTAAATCCTAAAAACAAAACCAACCAAGCCCATATTTTCCTTAACACATTGGCAACAGGATAAAGGAACGGATGTGCTAAAAAAATTAAAAACAAGGGATAGAATGCAAGAAAAAGTCCTGCAAAGCAAAGCGCAAACCAAACAAAGAAAATATGCGATACTATCTTTTTCAATCTCTATTAATCTTGGCTTTCATAATATAAGCAATGATGGCACTAAAAAACAAACCACGGGAAGCTCCTAAAAATATTTGATTGATAAATTGTGCACTTGAGTTGTAAGCAAATTTAATATTATCTAAAGCATTTTTGATTTCTTCAGGTGTTCTGTTTAACTGTTTTGCTTTAATGAGTATCAACCCATTTTTGTAATCAATAATTTGAGCAATAAGTTCAGGTTTGAATTGTAAGATGTATGTAAACACCAAAGAGACGGCAGCAGACATAATAATACTTAAAAGAAAACCTGTAAAAACGGCTCTTCCCATAGTAAAAGACTCAGTATTCATTTGTTTAATAGACCTGAAAAACAAAGAAATGGCAATAATTGGCAAGAGCAACCATTCAGAAATAATAAAAATAGACTGAATAAAGAGGGGTTGTTTATAGACCGCAGCAGAGAAATACACAAAGCTGATGGCGGCACATGCACTACCAAAAGCAAGTCCATAGATAAGAAGTTTTTTACTCATTGATTTGAATCGTTTTTAAAAAGTTTACAAAACTATGACAAAAATAATAGATAACGTTTTGTTTTATCAAAAATAGTTAGAAATTTGCAAGGTATGTTAGAATTAAAAGATATTGTTGCTATTTCAGGGATGCCTGGCTTATACCATGTAATTGGACAAAGAAAAAACGGCTTAATTGTGGAAGCTTTAGATGGTTCTGGTAAAAAATTCCCTACGGCTCCCACCACAAAAGTGTCTATATTGAGTGATATTGCTATGTTTACTTTAGAAGGTGAAGAAAAATTAGCAGATATTCTTGTACGTATTAAAGAAAAAGAAACGACTGGCTTGGTAGTTCCTGATAAAAAATCGGAAGACAAAGAATTCTCTCAATTTTTAGGCGATGTTCTTCCCAATTATGACAATGAGCGTATTTATTTGTCAGACATGAAAAAACTAGCTACTTGGTATGGTTTATTAAAAGAGAAAATCGATTTTGATGCCATTAAAAAAACCACAGAAGAAGAAAACAGTGCTGATGTAAAAGCGGATTCAAAACCTAAAGCTGAGATAAAACCAAAAACTGTTAAAAACACAGCAGTAAAAGGTGATTCCAAAAGCAAAGGTAAATCGGTAGGCACTATCCGTAAGATGGCATAAATGTTTTAAAAACATTTTTTGCTTATTCCTTATAAACCCCTATTTTTGCACTTCGTTTAAAAAAGGTCGGATGGCCGAGAGGCTAGGCACGGGTCTGCAAAACCCTCTACACCGGTTCGAATCCGGTTCCGACCTCCAATAAAACAACAGAAACCCTGACTTAATTTAAGTCGGGGTTTTTTGTTTTTCATATCATAGTGGTTGGTCGACCCAACACAAAGCTCCACTTCAGACAAACCACAGGGAAAATAACAGATCATAGTGGGTGGTCACCCCAACAAAAAGCTCCACTTCAGACCAACCACAGGAAAAAATTACTATTTTTTATGATTTAGTCTTACAAGTATAACAATTAATAGGTTTGAAAAATACAAAATGTTTAAGTGTAAAATAAGCATAATCAATTCCTCATTTATATTTTGGATTAATACATTTACAAATCAAAGGATTTCTTTACAATCAAAAAAATACTTAAATTGCGCTTTGATTTTACCCTTTCAATCATTGAGATTAACTATTCTATTTTTAGGCGTTTGTAGCCTCTTGGTTTCTTTTACCCACAAAGAAAAAAATCCTTATATTGGTGATTGGCAAATGAAATTGATGTTACTCAAAAATGACACCATTTTCTTGCTATCAAAACCTGAATACACGATTGTATATTACAAAAAAAACTTGAGTAACGGCGATACTAGTGAGGCTTATTTGCAAGAAATTGAGAAAAAATCAATAACACTTTATCAGTCTTTTGCTGGAATGAAACTCAAAATTACCTCAACACAAATTCAGCCTTACGACAACAACAGTACTAGCAAGCAAAATCAAAATCCTGTGCACTACCAAATGGTGGATAGTAAAATAATATTAAGTAATACGTCCCAATCTTCTTTTAACTACAACATAGAATACCTTAAAAAAGAAGATGAAATTGTAATGAAACACCTTCAGTCGAGTTTGCAAATGGTCAATATTTACGAGAGAGTTAAGAAAAAATAATTATTGGGAGTTATAGAAAACCCATCCTGTCTTTTCAAGCCATATAATACTTCATACAATGTATTAATCTAGTTAATTTTACTCAATATGGCCTACCCATTAAATTGAATAATCCAAAACTCCCCTATCAACATTATAAATTGTTTGATTTTCCGAATCATTTATTATCATTTCAAAATTATTTAATGAGACAGACTTATAGTATGATTTTAATTTCTGTTTTTTTTCAACATTAACATAATGACTTATACTGTAATGGTCTATATAAACATTCTGGATCATTATTTTTTTAAGATATGAATTAAATGACTTTATTGTTAATCTTGTTGAAAAAAAACCATTAATATTAAAAGAATATAATTTAACAAAATCAACTTTCAACAAATCATTTGCATAAACAATTAATTTTATGTTGGGATTATTTTTCTTTAAAAGAGAAAACTTAGAATTAAAATTTGGTTTTAAAAGCAGGGTATATTCTATAAAAAACAAATCAATTGGATTACTATCATCAACTACAATATCAATTATGTTTTCATAGATAAAGACACAAGTTGGTTTATTGGATTGATTATTTCTTTTTAATGTATTTTTTAATCCCAAAGCGAATATATTTGATTCATCGATTATACACGCATTAAAACTTTCTGATATACTTGGCGTTATTCCTTTTTTTTTATTTTCTTTATTTGTCATTGTCTATTTAAGTAAAAAAATTATTTTATTTTTCTATAAAATTAATAACAAATTAAATAGATAGATACTTAAACAACTAAAACTTTCAGTTAACATTAAAACACCAATAGTTAATATTTTAAATCTATTGGTTAATTTTACAAAAAAAATGTTACAAGTAACTAATCAAATTTATATTTTTGCAAACGTAAATATTAAAAATATTTTACTATTATTATTTTTAAGTGAAAATAGGATCAAAAATCAGACAAATTAGAGACTTGAAGGGATTAAACCAAGAGAACATGGCAAATGAACTTGGATTATCTGTAACAGGTTATGGCAAAATAGAACGAAATGAAGTAAGTGTAAAATATGATAGGCTCTTACAAATTTCAGAAGTTCTTGGAGTTACGGTTGAAAATTTAATTGGTTTCGACAATAATTTAGCTTTAAATAATTATAATAATACAGTTAAACAACAAATTGCAACATACAACTTCCCTATTGAATTAAAGCAATTATATGAAGATAAAATAAAACTTCTTGAAGAAAAAATAAAACTTCTTGAAGAAAAAATAAACAAGCTTTAACAACCAATAAATAAACTAAGAATTCAATATTTTTGAAATTTAAAATATAGTCGATGATTTAATTTCACTACCGACTATCATTTGGGAGACCCTAATTTAGAAGTTTTTCTCAAAAGGGAAAGCAAATTTGTAAGTGGCTCTTCTAAAAATGTGTCAATAAATAAATCTATTTGGAAATTAACTAAGAGTTCGAGAGTTCATAACATTGTTTCGCAATAAATCACTAAACCATATTCACTTCGATTGTTTAGTTTGTGGGTATAGGTAGCTGCTTTAATGTATTGAATTAAAAAAACTTACGGTATATTAATTTTGGCGAATGGGTTAGCGATTTTACTAAAGAAGTATTATGATGGACACGCAAAATGAACTAATGGAATTTATAACATTCAAAAACTAATTTTTGCTATACTTAATACTTTTAAAGAATCAAACAATAAAGGCGCAAAACAACGCTTAATAGCGCATTGATCCCATTTAATTAAGTAAAAATACTTACTTTTATTTTTAAAATCTTAATTATATTAATTAAAAAATATTAATTTTGCTTAATTTTTAATTTAAAAAACTGTTTAAAATGGAAATTGGAACAAAAATCAGACAAATTAGAGAATTGAAGGGATTAAGTCAAGAAAAAATGGCAAATGAACTTGGTTTATCTCTAACAGGTTATAGCAAAATAGAACGAAACGAATTAAGTCTAAATTATGAAAAACTTTTGAAAATTTCTGAAATTCTAAAAGTTAATATTGAAAACTTAATTGGTTTTGAAAAAAAAATTGCTTTTAATAACTTTAACAATACCATTGAACAACAGATTGGAGCATACAACTTCCCTATTGAACTACAACAATTGTATGAAGACAAAATAAAACTTCTTGAAGACAAAATAAAACTTCTTGAAGAAAAACAAGTTAGCTTGAACAAATAATCAAAAATAAGTTAAGAATTCAGTAAGTTTGAAGTTTAAAATATTTGTTGATGATTTATTTTGCTTCCGACTTTCATTTAGGTGTTCCCAATTTTGAAGCTTCGCTCAAAAGGGAAAAACTAATTTGTAAGTGGCTCGACCAAATCAGTGTCGATGCAAAAGAAATCTATTTGATGGGCGATTGTTTTGATTTTTGGTTTGAATACCGCGATGTGATTCCGAAAGGATTTTCGAGATTCATGGGAAAAATTGCTTCATTAACTGATGCAGGCATTAAAGTCACTTTTTTTAAGGGCAATCACGACATGTGGACTTTTGGCTACTTGGAACAAGAATTGGGAGTTACTGTTATTTCCAATGAGTTGGTGATTGAGCGTAACAGCAAAAAGTTTTTCTTGCACCATGGCGATGGATTAGGCCCAGGCGACAATGGCTACAAATTCATTAAACACATTTTCAGACACCCTTTTGCCGTTCGATTGTTTGGCTTTTTACACCCACGTTTGGGCGCTGGCTTGGCCAAATATCTTTCCCAAAAAAGTAGAATAGGGAAAGGCAATTCAGACAAAATCTACTTGGGCGATGACAAAGAATTTATCACACAATTTTGCAATGAAACGCTGAAACATACCCATTACGATTATTTCATTTGTGGACACAGGCACTTGCCGTTAAACCTTGAATTAAAAACCAATTCACGATATATCAATTTGGGCGAATGGGTTGGCGATTTCACTTATGCAGTGTTTGATGGCACGCAAATTGAGCTAAAGGTATTTAAACCATGAAAAATCTGATTGTTGCCATACTTATCCTTTTAGGAAATCAAACAATAAAGGCACAAAACAGCACTTTAAAACACATTGATTCCATCAAAATAAGCAAAGACAGTGAAATAAGCACTGATCATTTGGGCCATTTATACATTATTACTCCTACCAACGATATTATAAAATACAACAGAGATGGCCTATTAATTGCCAATGCTAATTTTAAAATATATGGCAAAATAGCGAGTATCGACGTGAGTAATCCCTTTATGATTTTTGTTTTTTACCGCGACCAAAACAAAATTATTGTATTAGACAATCTCCTCAACATTCTAAACACGGTTGACTTGGAGTCGGCCAATATTTCACAAGTTGGGTGTATGGCTCGGAGCTTTGACAATCAGATATGGTTGTATGATTTAGCGGATTTGAAACTCAAAAAATACCAATTGGATTTAACGTTAATTTATTCAAGTGCGCCATTTAATTTATTGCCCATCAAACACAGTTTTCAAATCAAGCAAATTCTCGATATCAGTTCCGCGGTTCAGGTTCTCAATGACAAGCAGGTTTTGCAATTTGATATATTCGGCAATTATCACAACATTATTTTAGAAGACAGTTTACTTTCCAACTATCAGTTTAACAACAATATCATTCGCTTTTACCACCAAGGCAAGTTGTTTTTTTACAACACCAAACTGTTTGAAATGACAGAAATGATAGTTTCGGAAATCCCTCAAATAAAAAACATCCGAATTGAAAAAGAAAGAGTATACATCTTAACAGATGAATATGTAATTTTGCAGGCCTTGTAAAAAAACAAAGATTACCCGATGTTAGATAAATTAGATGCGATAGAAGCCCGTTTTAGAGAAGTAGAATTATTGTTGAGTAGTGCCGATACCATGCAAGACATGAAGCGTTTTGCACAGTTGAACAAAGAGTACAGTGAATTGAAAGAGATGGTAGAGGTAACCAATTCATATAAAGAAGCTTTGAATTTCCTTCAACAAGCCAAGGACTTGATGGCAAACGAGAAAGATGCTGAAATGCGTGAAATGGCTCGAGAGGAAGCAGATGAAATGCAAGCAAAGGTGATTGAATTGGAGGAACGAATTAAAATTTTATTAATCCCCAAAGATCCTGAAGATGCCAAAAATGCAATTATTGAAATACGTGCAGGAACGGGTGGTGATGAAGCAAGTTTATTTGCAGGTGATTTAATGAAAATGTATTACCGTTATTGCGAAAACCGTGGTTGGAAAGTTGAAATACTTGACGAAAACGAAGGAACAGCGGGTGGTTATAAAGAGGTTATAATGGAAATTACTGGTAGCAATGTCTATGGTGATTTAAAATATGAAAGTGGCGTTCACAGGGTACAGCGTGTTCCCAAAACTGAAAGTGCGGGAAGAGTTCATACTTCGGCAGCAACAGTTGCGGTGTTGCCTGAGGCAGAGGAAGTAGACGTGGATTTAAATCCAGCGGACATTGACATGCAAACCTCTCGAAGTGGTGGTGCAGGTGGACAAAACGTAAACAAAGTTGAAACAAAAGTGCAATTAACCCACCGTCCTTCGGGGATTGTAGTCGTGTGTCAAATAGAGCGTTCACAGCTTGGGAACAGAGAAAGAGCGATGCAGATGTTGAGAACGAAACTTTATGAAATAGCTTTAGAGGAACACAATTCAAAAATTGCAAGTGCCAGAAAAACATTGGTTGCTAGTGGTGACAGAAGTGCTAAAATCAGAACTTATAACTTTCCTCAAGGCAGAGTAACCGACCACAGAATCAACATGACTATTTATTCATTAGACAACTTTTTGGGCGGAGACATCCAACCAATGATAGATTCATTGAAAGTAGCTGAGAATGCAGAGAGAATGCAGGAGGGATCAGGAAATTAATACAGCAACAGATTCTATAAGTTTGTTTTTTCAAACAATCTAAAATAATATAAAGAAGTCGTTTAGCTCAGCATAACTATACACCAGCAGGGCCTTGTTTAATTCCATCGCCATTTTTGCGAATTGGTTTTTCAACAGCACGTCTACGACTTTTTACTTTTTCATATTTTTTAAGTGTATTCATCACTTTGTTAGGTTTAATAACACTATAATCTATTCAATTATTGTGCCTTATTAAAATATTAGACACAAGAAGACTAAAAAACGTTTCAGCTAAATAGTAAAAATGAGATTAAAATGACAATTAATCGATAAATTAATCATCAAACCCCATTTTATCTTTCACGATATAAAGAGGTCTTTGCTTGATTTCACCATAGATTCGACCAACATACTCTCCAATTATTCCTAACACGAGCAATATTATTCCGCCAATTAATAAAATGGCAATCATCAAAAAGGTCCATCCCTCAACCCAAGATTTGGTAAATAATCTGACATAAAGGGAATAGACAATTCCAATAAAAGCGGCTATAGAGGTTATAAACCCTACAAAAGTTGCAATTTTAAGGGGAGTATTAGAAAATGACAAGATGGCATCACTTGCCAAACGCAGCATTTTTTTGAGTGGGTACTTGGTTTGACCAGCAAAACGACTTTCGCGGTCGTATTCTACAAAGGTTTGATTGAACCCAATCCACGCCACCATACCTCTGACAAATCGATAAGATTCTCGCATTAGCAAAAATTGATTGAGCGCATTTCGGTCCATAAGTCTGAAATCACCGGTATCGCGAGGAATATCTACATCGCTTAATCGGTTGATGAGTTTGTAAAAATATTTGGCAGTTAAGAGCTTGAAAGAACTTTCCCCTACCCTATCTTTCCTTTTACCAAATACAACATCATAGCCTTTTTCCCACAGACTGATCATTTCCAAAATAACAGTAGGGGGATCTTGTAAATCGGCATCAATTACAACAGCGGCGTCTCCTTTGCAGGCATCCAAACCAGCAGTAATGGCGATTTGATGTCCAAAATTTCGAGAGAAAGAAAGACACTTTAAATGTTTGTCTTCCGTTAGGGCTTGTTTAATTAATGGAAGGGTTTGGTCGACACTTCCATCATTGACATAAATTATTTCATATTGATATTGTTCAATAGGGAGTTGAGACATCACCGCTTTTAGACGGCGATTGGTTTCTACAAACACTTCTTGCTCGTTAAAACAAGGAACAATTATGGAAATAAGTTTAGTCATTTCAGTTATTACAATGGAATATTTCCATGTTTCTTTTTAGGCAAATTAGCTACTTTGTTTTCAAGCATTTTGAAAGATGAAATCAATTTTTGACGCGTTTGTTCTGGCATAATTACTTCATCAATAAATCCTCTTTCAGCGGCACGGTATGGGTTAGCAAATTTTTCAGCATATTCTGCTTCTTTTTCTTTCCAAGCCAATTCTGGATTTTCGGCATTTGTAATTTCTTTTTTGAAAATAATTTCAGCAGCACCTTTGGCACCCATTACCGCAATTTCAGCTCCAGGCCATGCAAAATTCATATCGGCGCCAATGTGTTTACTATTCATCACATCATAAGCACCACCGTAGGCCTTACGGGTAATTACGGTAACTCGTGGAACGGTTGCTTCACTAAAAGCATATAGCAATTTAGCCCCATTGGTAATAATGGCATTCCACTCCTGATCCGTTCCTGGCAAAAAACCTGGGACGTCTTCTAAAACCAATAAAGGAATATTAAAGGCATCGCAAAATCTAACAAATCTGGCACCTTTGGTTGATGAATGTACATCTAAAACACCAGCTAAAAAGGCAGGATTATTGGCAATAATACCGATACTTCTTCCTGCAAGTCTAGCAAAACCAACGACTATATTTTCTGCAAAATTTTTATGAACTTCTAAGAAAGAACCTTCATCCACGATTCCATCAATAACCTCTCTCATATCATAAGGTTGATTGGCATTATCTGGAACTATATCTTTCAAAACCTCTCTTTTTTCATCTGCCATTTGGTAATTCAATGCAGGTGCTTTTTCCTCGCAATTTTGAGGCATGTAACTCAACAAGGCTTTTAACCCTGATAAACATTCTATCTCATTGGCATAAGAAAAATGAGACACTCCTGATTTACTTGAATGAACCGAAGCACCGCCCAATTGTTCGCTTGTTACCTCTTCATTGGTAACAGTTTTCACTACGTTAGGACCTGTTACAAACATGTAACTTGTATTTTCCACCATTCCAATAAAATCGGTAATAGCGGGCGAATAAACAGCCCCACCTGCACATGGACCCATAATAGCAGATAACTGAGGAATTACGCCACTTGCAATGGTGTTTCTATAAAAAATATCAGCATAACCACCCAAAGAAACCACACCTTCTTGAATTCTTGCACCACCACTGTCATTCAACCCAATAACAGGAGCACCATTTTTGAGTGCTAAATCCATTATTTTGCAAATTTTTTCAGCGTGTGTTTCACTCAATGAACCACCAAAAACAGTAAAATCTTGAGAAAAAACGTAAACCAAACGACCATTAATTGTTCCGTAACCTGTAACCACACCATCGCCTAAAAAACGTTGTTTTTCCATGCCGAAATCATTACTACGGTGCATTACAAAAGCCCCAACTTCGTTGAAACTCCCTTCATCTAATAAAAAATGCAAACGTTCTCTTGCGGTTAACTTACCTTTACTATGTTGTGATTTTATTCGGTCTTCACCTCCACCAACTAGGCTCTCCGCTTTTTTTCTTTCAAGAATTTCTCTTTTATTCATAGGTTGTTGAGATTGTGTACTCATTCTGTATTATTTGGGTTGCAAATTAACGAATGTTTACTTAAAAAATAAATGCTATTTACTAAATGAAAAAAGCAAGTGAGGTCTTGTTTAAAACCAACAATAAAAATGATGCTTTTAATAATAAATAGAATACACTTTGAGCAATGTATCCCATTCTATTTCAACGCCCCACTTTCCTTTGCCTACGGTGATTGGAAGTGAAAACCGAAGTGAGGTTCCAGTCTTTTTTTTGTCGTGAAACATGGTTTCTTTTAACTCAGAAAGTTCAATTCCCAGACTATTGTCATTGTTCAGTAAGTTTGTCAAAACAATAGCTTTCATTTGCGCCAATTCATCACTTGAAATACTCTGTATATAATGCGCCAAATAAAGCTCAAAAAGCATTCCTTTGGCAATGGCATAACCGTGGGTTACGGGTTTATTTTTGCTAAGATAAAAAGCTTCGATGGCGTGACCGATAGTATGACCAAAATTGAGCAACTGTCTGATAGACTTGTCGTGCTCATCTTGCTGAACTAGGTCATATTTATGATGGGCACAAAAAGGAATGATTGTTTCTATACTGGCATCCGTATGTATCAATTCCCACAATTCTCTACTATCAATGATGGCGACTTTTACAATTTCTGACCAAGCACTTTGGTATTCAATTTCAGGTAAAGTTTTTAAGAAAATGGGGGCGATAATACAAGTTTCGGGTTGTTTAACAATCCCTACAAAATTCTTAATCCCTGCAAAATCAATGGCTGTTTTTCCACCTATAGCGGCATCTACCATTCCCATTAAAGTGGTTGGTATATTTACATGGGGGATTCCTCTTTGATACAATGCAGCAGACAATCCACCTATATCCGTTAACACACCTCCGCCTAAAATAAAAAGGGTTTCATTTCTATGAACATTTAGCACCAAAAGTTGCTGTAACAATTCATTTAGCTGTTCCCATGATTTGTTTATTTCGCCATCAGGGATGCAAATCAACCTGAATAAATTCTGATTCCCCAATAATGGCAAACAATCTCTTAGTGTATTGGTGTCACATAAAATTATAGGCTTTTCTATTGTATTAACATGACAATAATTCCAAAAATCTTCACGTATCGATGAGGAAAACAGAAGAGGTAAATGGGTACTCATTTTGCAAATGTGGTTTTTACGTTTTTATAGTTTCGTAAAACGAGCGGTTGGCAGGATCCATTTTTGAGAATAATTCGATTGCTTTTTGTTGGTCAGCAGCGGGGGCTCCTTTAAAAATCTCAATTAATTCCCTGTATTTAGCATTAAAAAACACTTTAATAAGCATAGAATTTGGAAAAGTTCTGGTTAAATCTTCAAAACTTGCCATTGCTTTAAACACTTCATCTCTTCCTTTATTAACATCCTTGTGCATGTAATCCAAACCATTAAGATGGTAATTATAATAAGCTTTGCGCATTAAGGCATATCTTTCACTAGTCAAATTATCGATAAGGTAAAATCTGTTTTTCAAACTTTGTCCATCTCCGGGCCTCCAACCTGGAATAGACTGGCTAGCGTTCAATATTTCTCTGGCTTTAACAAAATAAGGCGTTCCTGCTTCCAAAGAATAAGTATCATATTGCATACCAACAATGACATTTACGTAAAACGCCAAAACACCTGTTAGGTTATAAACATTGGCATTGGGCTGAAATTCCATGGCTTGAAATTCTTGGTATTGAAAAATGAATTCATTGTCCAATTGGTTGAAAATAACTGTAGAATAAGTACTTCCAAAAACTTGTCGGGTGGCTTGAATTTGGATAGTTCCTTCAAATTGATTGGAGTTTAATTCATACTTAGTAATGTCTATTAAAAAGTTAACTTTAAATCTTTCTACAGTGGTTAGTTTATCGTTACACCACAACCGTTGGTTTACAAACTGTTCGATAGAACTTTTGAGAGATGTAAATATTTGGGTGTTTGAAATTTGTACTTTGGGATGAATAACACTCACTTTTACTTCTACATCTTGCGCTTTAGTATAAGCTGATGTGAGGAGCAATAAAACAAAAACACTTAACTTTATAAATTTTCCGAAATACATTTTAATAAATCTTTGGCTACTTCTGATTTTTCTTTTAAAGAATAGTCAAAAATAAGACCATTTTTTAGAATTACACTAATTTTATTTGTTGGTTTTCCAAAACCTGCCCCTTCATCATTCAATGAATTTAAAACGATGGCATCCCCATTTTTAATTATAAGCTTTTGTTTGGCATTTTCAATTTCATTTTGAGTTTCCAGAGCAAAACCAATAATTTTTTGGTGGTTTTGTTTAAGTTCCCCTAATGTTTTAAATATGTCTGGATTTTTGGTAAGTTGAATTGAGAAGGTTTCTTCTTTTTTCTTTATTTTTTGGGTTTGATATTCTGCGGGTCGGTAATCCGCTACAGCCGCAGATAGAATAGCCATGTCGCAATTTGGGAAGTACTTCATACAAGCGTCCTTCATTTCGAGTGCAGACACAACATGATGTACATTGATATTGGGATGATTGACAGACAAACAAGTTGGGCCGATTACTAAGTCAACTTGAGCCCCATTTTCTGCTAATTTAAGGGCAATTTCTATCCCCATTTTCCCTGTCGAAAAATTCCCAATAAATCTTACTGGGTCTATTTTCTCGTAGGTTGGTCCTGCGGTAACTAAAATCTTTTTATTTTGAAAATAAGAATTAGGCAAAATGATTCTTTAGGATTTCAACAATCTTTTCAGGTTCAGCCATTCTTCCTTTTCCGTTGAGACCACTAGCGAGTTCACCCTCTTCAGCATCAATAAGAATATTTTGATACTCTACTAATTTTTGAATATTGGATTGCACTGCATGGTGACGGTACATGTCTAAATCCATGGCGGGTGCGAACATAACCTTACATTTAGCGGAGAGGTAAGTTGCTAAGAGTAAATTATCACAAAGTCCGTGAGCCATTTTGGCGATGGTATTGGCAGAGGCGGGAGCAATAAGCATAACATCTGCCCACATTCCAAGTTCAACATGGTTGTTCCATTCCCCATTATCCGATTTGTAAAAGTCGGACAACACAGGATTTTTACTAAGAGTAGAAAGGGTAACAGGGGCAATAAATTCCTTAGCAGCGTTGGTCATAATTACTTTGACTTGCGCTTTTTCTTTGACCAAAAGTCTGACTAAAAATGCAGTTTTGTAGGCTGCAATACTTCCCGAAACGCCAATAAGAATATGCTTATCCTTCAGCGCCATCATCACTTGGCAAACGGTAGTAGATTTTATCGTCCAAAAACTCTTGAGAAGCTAAAATCGTTGGTTTTGGCATTTTTTCGTATGCAGCACTAATTTCAATTTGCTCTCTGTTTTCGTGTATCTCTTCTAAGTTATCGTGCTCAGATGCAAATTCAGAAAGCTTAGAACTTAATTCTTCTTTAATCTGTTGAGAAATTTGATTAGCTCTTTTAGCAATAACTACTGCAGAAAGGTATAGATTCCCTGATTTTGCTTCTAAATCACTTAGGTTTCTAGCTTCTGCACTTGGAGATAATTTTGATTCTTTCATTATATTAGGTTGTTTGTTTTTTTGTATTTGTTAAGTTCGTCTGCCGCTTTTTCGTTAATTTCAGTGGCTTGTTTGGAATATTTAGAACCCTTGTTGTATTTAACAAAGTGGGTGTACTCTTTGAAAACAGAATTGTATCTATCAACTAGTTTTTCATCTACACTGTATTTGGCTAGCAAATAAGAGGACTTCAATATTAAGAATTCGATATAATCTTTATTCTCGATATCGGGGTATGATTTAATTGCATTTTTGAAACTTATAACAGCAGCATTATAATCTTCGACTTTGTAGAATAATAGAGCATTTTCAAATGCTTTTTTCTGCAAAGTTTTTCTTAGAGACTCCACTTGAGTATTGCACTCATCCTTAAATTTTGAATTAGGATAAATATTCAAAAAAGCTTGAATTTCAGAAATGGCTTTTTCAGTATTGGTTTGGTCTAAGAAATAAGGTAAGGCATCTTTGTATAAACACTTGGTGTACATAAAAGCACATTCTTCCATGTGTTTACTGTTGTAATAATTTTCAGTAAAATTTTTGAAATGGTAGGCTGCTAATTCATATTGACCTTGACCGAAATAACAATAGCAATAATAAAAATAGATTTCTTCGCTTTTAGGCTGACCACGGTAAGCGGCTAGTAATTCTTCGAACAATGGAAGCGCTCTGACATAGTCTTTCTTTTGATATGCTTTTACGGCATAATCATATTTTTGCGTCAGTGTTCCTTTTTTAAGAACTTCCCCGTATTCGCTACAAGAAACAAAAATAAATATGGTCAGTATGGCTAAAAGTCTATTCACCTAAATTGAAAACAATCTGCAAATGTAAGTATTTTTATCCATTTTTTTCAAAAAATATCACAGTCGTCGTTCTTGAACTCTTGTAGATTTTTTGTTTTTTTATATTTTTAATTTCGAATCAACTATTTTGTCATTTTGAGATTAACGAACTATGGTCAAAATAGCCTTTAATTAAGAATAAAGTATGTTTTGTAGACATGTCGATGTTGAAATCTTCTTTTCTTGAAAGCTTTTCAATGAAAACTGAGAGACCTCCATTGTCGGCAATAAGAAAGCCTTTAAAGATACTGAGACCTGTCCTGAACTTGATTGACTGTCGAATTATTCAACACTTTAAAAATTACGCTGTATTGTGTTAAACTCACTGAGTTGGTCACCCATGGGTACAGCCGCCAAAGGCGTCCACTCTGGGTGACAATTAAACAACTTAACGCCTAAACAATTCAACACCTTTACACCCTTCGAGGACCCACTAGGCTCAACCTAGTGGGTGACAACAGTTCATCAATCACGCTGCATGGCGAGAAACAATTCACCCCTTTCAACCATTTAAACCCTTTAAACAATTTAAACCCACTCAACAACTCAACAATCACGCTGAACGGCGTGAAACAACTAAACAATTATTCTAAGCAACAATCCTTTCACAGTCGACCTTCGTCAGAAAAACTAAAATAGCTTGTTTGGGTGATGATGAGATGGTCTAATACCGTAATATCCATGATTTTTCCAGCTTCTGCCATTTTCTTAGTAAGCTGAATATCGGCATCACTCGGGTTTAAATTACCTGAAGGATGGTTGTGAAAAAGCATTATACCTGTACTTTTGTCATCGAGTGCTATTTTTAGAATTTTTCTAATATCTACGACTGTTCCTGTTATTCCACCTTCACTTATTCGGTAAGTATTGATTACTGAATTTTTTCTATCTAATGTAAGAACCCAAAATTCTTCATGACTCAAATCTTCGAGTTTTGATTTCATCACCAAATAAGCCTCTCGGCTCGACCTAATTTGGGGTCTTTCTACCGCTGCAAGGTGTTGTTTGCGTGCGCCCAACTCTATGGCTGCTATAATTGTAATGGCTTTGGCAGGACCGATACCATTCACTTTGCAAAGATCCTTTACACTCAGTCGCGCTAATTCATTGAGATTGTTTTGCCCCAAAAGCAGCAAAGCCCTAGCTAAGTCAATAGCAGACTTTTCTTTGGTTCCTGTCCCCAATAAAATAGCAATTAGTTCAGCATCTGATAAGGCTTGCTTACCGTGCTTTAGTAATTTTTCTCTTGGTTTTTCGTCTTCTTTCCAGTTTTTAATTGATACATAGTTATTCATTGTTTTTATTTTTTATAAAAATTACATTTCGTTTAATTCCGTTCAATTTTGTTCGTTTGATTGGGCTTTTTTTGAACACTTGCTTAAACACCTCCTCTTCCATTTGCATCCAATCTTTTTCTTCATTGTTTAATATCCCTTTGATTGGTTGAAACCTAACTTCCTCGTGTGGGGTCGAAAAGCGATTCCACGGACACACGTCCTGACAAATATCACAACCAAAAATCCAATTGTCCATTTTCCCTGCAAAGCTTGTAGGAATTTCTTCCTTTAATTCTATGGTTAAATAGGAAATACATTTGGAGGCATTCAAGGTTTTATTGGGTAAAATAGCCTCCGTAGGACAAGCTTCAACACATTTATTACAAGTGCCACAATAGTCCTTAATTGGTCCATCTTCTTGACATTCTAAGTCTAAAATAATATCAGCAAGAAAAAAAAACGAGCCTTTTTTGGGATTAATAATAAGACCATGTTTACCAATCCAACCCAATCCGCTTTTTTCGGCCCACGCTCTTTCCATTACAGGACCACTGTCTACAAAACTCCTTGCATTCACCGCTCCTATCTGCTCTTGAATCTGTTCTATCATTTGCTTACACTTCTCCTTTACCACTTCGTGATAATCCTCTCCATAAGCATATTTGGCTATTTTCAACTCAGTGGTTTTGTCCACTGTGCTAGGAAAGTAATTCACCATTAAACTAACAACTGTTTTGGCCCCATCAAGCAATAATCGCGGGTCTAATCGCTTGTCAAAGTGATTTTCCAAATAAGACATTTTACCATGGTATTGTTGTTTCAAAAAAGCTTCTAATCGAGGAGCTTCTTTTTCCAAAAACTGAGCTTTAGAAATTCCACAAAAGTGAAATCCCAACTGTTTTGCAATTAGTTTAATGGTTTCACTGTTTTTTTGAGGACTCATCATTTTGAAAGATTACAAATAAGTTCTTTGGCTACATATTGAGAAAACTGATTGGTGCTTTTGTCAATCAAATGACTTCCATCGTAGGTATGTTTACTTGGTGTAGTTTGTATCCAATTTATACCAAGTTGTGATGTCTTTATTTCTAATACGTTAATAACATCTCCCGAAAATTCATCTTCCATATTCCACATGGTATAGGAAGCTGGCACTCTTAACAAAACAATATGATAGCCTTGCAATTTCATCTGTGCTAATTTATTCATAAACAAATTGACCGCTATATCAGAACATTGGGTTCGTTCAAAATACTGTCGGTAAGGTTGTATGGCTGAATTGGTATCGATAGGTAATTTACAGGAATAAACAAATCCACTTTGGGGTTTAAAAAACTCGTAATATTGGTTATTAGTCCCCAAATGATACAAATCTGAGAGAGCGTAAGAGCTTAGTTGACTTAAATGCGGATATAAATGGCGCTTAATCCACAATTCTTTTTTGGGTTTGTGCTGCCACTCCTTAAAATGTTGATTTTTTAAAGCATGGGGGTAAAAACTATTCACAGAAACGCCAATTAACAAGGTTTTCATACCGCTGCTTTTGAGTTTTTTACAGGCTTCATTAAGTAAAATCGTATCTAGTCCAGCACTACTAAAACCAAAATTAAAACAACGAACTTTCGACTTAAATTGTTGTTCAATTATTTGCGGATTTATTCCTCTGTAAACTCTTGAATCCCCAACCACGACTATGTCATACACGGGAGCATTTACCAACTTATTGGCCCAAAAAGCTTCACTCATCATTTTATTAGAAGCTTGATGTGGCCCTCCCCAAACTAGCAATAACATTCCCAAAACAAACACCACTACAATTCCGAAGATTGTTTTAAAAGCTTGTTTAATTTTGAATTGAGCTGAATTCATTAGAATTGGAAATAAATAAATTGTTGTTCAGGACCATGAAGATAAATACATGAAAGCAATAATAGTCCCCAAAAAAGTGACTGGACAACAACCTGTTTTTGCAAGCCAAATACATTTACTTTACGAGGTCCATAAACAACCACCAAAGAAACGACTAACCAAATAAACACATTGCTCAAAAGAACTGTTTTTACCTCAATATTAGAATTAAAAATCAGCATTTTCTCTAGCACATAAATGGCGTCTCCTAAAGTATTTGCTCTAAAAAACACCCAAGCCAAAACAACCCCAAGCATTACAACAAAGGCAGAAAAAAAAGAAGGTATTTTGATTCTAAGTTTGGCTTTCAATAAAGATTCAATGGTAAGAAAAAATGCGTGAATAGCTCCCCAAAACAAGAAAGTTAAATTGGCTCCGTGCCATATTCCGGAAACGAGCATAGTAATCCACTTATTGATTTCGGTTTGCCACCTGTTCCCTTTGTTACCTCCCAATGATTTGTAGACATATTCCTTAAAAAAGCTAGAGAGCGAAATATGCCATTTTTGCCAAAATGAACGAAAAGAAAGAGCGAGATAAGGTTGGTTGAAATTGAGCTTAAAATGAATACCGCAACACTTTGCCAATCCACGTGCTATGGTAGAATAACCATTAAAGTCGAAATAGATTTGAAAAGTAAAGCCGAGCATACAAAGCCACCAAGTTAGTGAATCACTTGTAGCATTTACATCTTGAAACTTTTCATTCACAAAAACAGCTAAATTATCTGCCAATACCATTTTTTGAAAAAAGCCCCAAATAATTATTTTCACCCCATTAAGGATTTGCAAATAGTTCACGGTGGCATTTCGGCTTAATTGACCTAAAATATCTTTAGCACGAATAATGGGACCAGCCACTAAATGAGGAAAAAAGGAAATAAATGCAAAAAAGTGAAGCAAGGAGTCTGCTGTTTTTGCTTTCCCCCTGTACAAATCGATAGTATAGCTCATTGAATTGAAAGTATAAAAACTAATTCCAACGGGCACAACCAATGTAAATTCGGGCAATGCTTGAGCAACTTGAGTATGAAACATCTGATCAAAGAGACCGGCAAGCCAAGCGCTGTATTTAAAGGCTACTAAAGAGAGAATATTGGAACCCAAAGAAACCCACAGCCATACTTTTTTGTATTGCGGGTTTTTTATAATTTTATTTCCCGTGTAATAATCAATAGCCCCTGTAGCAAAAAGGATAATTAAAAAACGCCAATCCCACCATGCATAAAACACAGAAGACATTAACACAATCCACAACCATTTATGTGTATTATTTTGCTTTATTCTTGCCCAAACAAGAAAAAAAAGCAGAACAAATAAAACAAATGGAATGGAGTTAAAGGTCATTTATTCGTTGAAATATCTCACAAACTGATTTACATTTTTTTTCACTCCTTCGGTACGTTTATGGTCAACTTGACCCAACACAAAAAAACCGAGCAACTGCTGTTGTGGCGTTAGTTTCAAAAATTCAGACATGGAAGGATTGTATGTACCAAGACCGGTACTCCAATATCCACCCACATGCTCGAACTGCGACAAACTTAAATACATATTTTGGACAGCGCATGCTATGGCGCACACATCTTCAATTTCGTGTTTATTCACTTCTACCTTATCCCAAACAATAGCGATACAAGCACCAATTTGAGAGGCTATATTGGTCAACTTACTTATTTTTTGCTCTGACACATTGGGTTCAGAAGCGTTAGTAATCTCAATGGCCTTTTGAATCCATTGAGGCACATATTCTTTTGTTATAACCACGAATCGCCAAGGGTAATTGGACTTGTGATTGGGTGCATTATTCGCATTTTCCAAAAGCACTTGAATGACTTCATCCGAAACAGGATTGCCATTGAATTCGCGAGGGTAAATGCTCCTTCTGTTTTTAATTATTTGATTGATATTTTCTAGCACGGTATTTAACAATAGAATGAATAAGTACACTTAATAAAATGATACCTGCACCAAAATAAAAGTATGGATTTAAAAAATGGTGTTCTTTAAGTAGGAATGCGGCTAAAATGATTCCATAAACAGGCTCTAGATTAATGGCTAAATTGGCTGTAAATGCCGAAACTTTTTTCATGGCATTTAGGTTTAGAACAAAGGCGATATTGGTACAAACCAATGACAGAATAAGCATCCATACAATATCAGCGTAAGGCGAATTGATAAACATAGGATGGTCTGTTAAAGGAACTTTCATGAACGAATCTATTGGCAGAATATTAGGAATATCTAGACTTAAAACCAAGAATATACTTAGGAAAAGGAAACC
Source organism: Chitinophaga pinensis (assembly GCA_945871905.1). Taxonomy (GTDB): domain Bacteria; phylum Bacteroidota; class Bacteroidia; order NS11-12g; family UBA955; genus JABMMZ01. The sequence goes on along the minus strand of CAMBXL010000014.1, from coordinate 15,304 downwards.
TCCCAATAGTTCGGCGAAAGTCATTACTTTGGTATCAATTTTATTAGCCAAAGTAGAATTAATAGTTGAGAAAAGGGCGGCTACAAATGAAGAAAAGACACCCACGATAATGGCCAATGGATAATTTCCAGCACCTGCATTATCAGGAGAGAAATATGCAATAATAGCGATACCTATTAAAGCCATTAATCCGAGCAAAAGCTCCAAAACTTCAAATTTTTTGCGATAAATAAGGGGTTCAAGTATCGATGTAAAAGTGCTAGTTAAGCCAAAACAACCGAGGGTAAGAGAGGCACTGTCACCTATTTTAATAGACCCATAAAAAGTAATCCAGTGAATAGCAACCAAGCAGCCAATTCCTAGCAAATAAACAAAATGCTTAAGAGAGGTTTTAAATAGCGTTTTGATAAACTGAGGGAACAATAGAAATCCAAAAGCTGCTATCCACATACGATGCCAAACGATAGTAAAATGATCTTGTGTAATCATTTTACCTAATATGGCTGTGAAGCCAAATATAAATACCGCAACGTGCAATTGCACAAACGCATTTTTAGTGGATTGATTCATTTTAAAGGTTGCAAAATACAACTAAAATAGAAAGATAAAAAACAACAAAAAAAGAGCTTATCACAATAATAAGCTCTTTTTTTGAATATAAGAAAAAGGTGTTACTTCACTTGAATTAAAGTTTTGTAGAAGCTACTTCCGTTTTTATAAGGTGAATAATATACCTTTAAATTAGTTTTTGATTTTGAAGCAAAATTATTTGTATTTATTGTAACATTAGTTGGTTTCCCAAAGAAGTTTTTTGTTGACATTTGAGTGTGTTTGCTAATAATAAACTCATTCTCTATGTATTTTTCAGTCGAGAAATTCTCATTAGGAGAATAAGTCAAAAAATTCCTAAAACGAGCAGGTGTTGTCTCAGAAGTATAAGTTTTTTGGTACACATTAATACTTCCTTTTCCTGTAGTACTTGGTATTTTGGTCAAGGCAGCAGACTTATCATTTCTCAAATCATCTGTAATTAAAACAGAAGCTTTGTTGTTACCCGCTGTTGCAGTATTAACTTGGGTAATGTTTTTGAAAATAACATAAGTCATAGGAACAGAAACATAAGTTTTTGGCGGGATAAAGGTTACTCTTTCTGCAGTAATAGTAGATACTTTATTAGTATACCTTATGTTTCTTCCATCTACTGATGGCGCTAAGAAAGATTCTGTTGTTGTTTTTTCAACCCAATAGTTGTTTTTCCAATCGTTATAAATAAATACAGAACGCTTCCAATCGATGTAAATTGGTTTATCTGTTTTGTTATACAAAGAGAAATACATTATTCCATTTTCTCCCCACATGTCATAAGTAACCTTAATATCATCATTTTCACATACAGAATTTTTTACTGCGTCTTTACCAATTGATTCTGTCTCGGTTAATCTAATTTGGCCACTGCAAGATGCTAGGAGAATCATTCCAAGCAAAACGACAAAGTTTAGTTCTGATTTTTTCATACTATTTTTATTTGAACACTACAAAAATACTAAATCTATTTATTAATTGAATAAAAACTATCTAATTTTCACTGATTTAAAAACAAAAATAGCTATAGAATATAATTAACAAATAACCAATAAATTAATTTAGTTTAGTTTTATTAAGCGGGATTAAAGTTCACAAAAAATTGTATCATTGCCTATGGATTTATTAGACTACAACACCTTATTTATGAACAAGGCCATAGCTGAAGCACAGAAAGCTTATGACCTAGATGAGGTCCCAATTGGGGCAGTGGTGGTTTGCAACAATCAAATTATTGGCAAAGGGCATAACCAGACTGAAACATTAAACGATGTAACCGCACATGCCGAGATGCTTGCCATTACTTCTGCTTCCAACCATCTTAACACTAAATATTTGGATGATTGCACTTTGTATGTTACGGTGGAACCCTGCGTAATGTGTATGGGTGCTATTAAACACAGTCGAATTTCCAAAGTAGTATTTGGCGCATTCGAACCCAAAACAGGATACAGTAAACACATCAATTCTGACAACTTTACTAATAAAACTGAAATAACAGGCGGTTATTTAGAGTCAGAATGTAGAGATTTGATGCAAACTTTTTTTCAATCGAAAAGAACTTAATCCAAAACCATTTATCGTTAATTAAACTCTGTTAATCAGAAACTTAATTAAGCATTCTCTATTTATTTTATGTTTGCTCCAATTCTTTAACAATACAATTATGTCTAGTCTAAAAAGCAATCTTTACTTCAAAATAGGTTCAATTATCATTATTATCATTTTGTTATTAATACCTACGGTATCTATACAAAACTTAATCACAGAACGTGAAACCACACAAGAAGAAGCCATTACTGAGGTTAGCTCAAAATGGGGTGAAGAACAAACCATTTCTGGACCAATTATTACCATTCCTTATTACAAATTTGTTAAAGAACAAAACAACATAGAAGCAGAAAGAATAATAAAAGTAAAAGACTATATCCACATACTGCCCAACCAACTTAACATAAAGGGTGAAATATTACCTGAACAAAGAAACAGAGGCATCTACGAAATTGTCGTTTACAATTCAAAGTTAGAATTATCGGGTAGTTTTGACAACCTTCAACTTTCTAATTTCGATATAGACAAGGCCAATTTATTATTGGACGAAGCACACATCACTTGTGGTATCGATGACTTAAGAGGAATAGAACAACAAATTAAGCTGACTTGGAACAACAAAGAATATTCGTTCAACCCAGGAGTGATAAGCAATGATGTGGTAAAAAGCGGCATTAATGCTCCTATACAAGTCACTGTTGACGACAGCATGAAATATGACTTTTCTTTCAATATCAACTTAAAAGGGAGTCAAAAATTATATTTTACGCCACTTGGAAAAACGACCGATGTAAACATTCGTTCTTCATGGAAAAACCCAAGTTTTAATGGCTCATTTTTACCTGATAGCAGAACAACTTCAGACACCGGATTTAGCGCAAATTGGAATATTTTACACCTAAACAGAAACTTCCCTCAAGCTTGGTTAAACAGTGAATATAGCATCAGTCCTTCGGCATTTGGAATCGACTTACTACTCCCTGTTGACAGCTATCAAAAATCATATCGTTCAATAAAATATGCTATTTTATTCATTGTATTTACCTTCCTCACTTTCTTCTTTATTGAAATACTCAACAAAATATTTATTCACCCAATTCAATACATCTTAGTTGGTATTGCATTGATTGTATTTTATACTTTATTATTGTCAATATCCGAACATGTAAAATTCAACTTTTCCTTTATTATTTCGGCATTATCTACATTGTTACTCATAGCTGGATACATAAAAGCCATTTTAAAATCGAACAAACTGACTTATCTAATTAGCAGCATTTTGGTTATTTTATATTCCTTTATTTTCGTTATCATTCAATTGCAAGATTACTCATTGTTAATAGGCAGTATTGGAATATTTATTATCCTTGGATTAGTGATGTATTTCTCTCGCCAAATAGATTGGTATAACATTGTTCCAAAAGACAAAAATGAGGAAGCGTAATTATTGACTATTACCTATATTATTTTCAATTAATAGAATTGGAATTATAAAAGAAAAACTAAATTCTGTAAGGGAGATTTTTTTAATAATCCCTTGTACCAAATTTTATAATGCTAACAGTTTTTATACAGCGAAATTTGTTAGTATGCAGTTGAATGATTTAGATTAATAGCCATGAGTGGTTTAGAAACTGGCTTTGGCAATCGTCAATTAAGCTAATACTAGTCTAGTATTCAAGGGTAACAAATCTATTGAGTTCAGCAAATTTTAATATTCAGAAAGTAAACTCAATATAAACAGGAAGTAAAAAAGGAATACATACCGAGCATTTAGGCCATATACTTGCCGACATGCAATATTTACCTCTCGCTTATCCTGAGGCAAACTGGTAAACGCTTATTTAGATTGGTATTTTTGCGCCGTTTCTTGAATAACCGCTTGAATAGGCTGAAAAGTGTAATCCAATTGTTTGCGAATTTTGTCTGATGAATAGTTAAACTGATTCAAAGAAGTATGGATGGTTTGCGCATTAATCGTTTTGGAGACACCAAATAAGTGCATAAACCTGATTCCTAATTTAAAAAACCATTCATACTGTGGTTTTATCTCAAATGTTGGCTCTGCTTTTCCGAGTGCTTTTGCCATCGTATTAAAAACAAACTGATAAGAACAGTTTTCAGAGTTGACAATAAAGCGCTGCCCTTTAATATCAGATTGAGAGAGGATAAAAATAAGTTCAGCCACGTCTTTTACCCCAACAAAACCATTCACTCCTTTGGTGTAAAATTTCATTCCTGAGGCTACAGACTTGAATAAAGCACAAGAACCTTTTGCCCAATTGCCATAACCCAAAATAATAGAGGGGTTAACAATCGCTGCATTGAGCCCTTCCTCTATCCCTCGCCAAACTTCGAGTTCAGCATTGTGTTTACTAATGGCGTAATCCGAATTAAACTCAGAGTCCTCCCAATAACAGTCTTCATCAATATTTTGCAACGCCTTAGAACGTCCAATAGCGGCAGTACTACTTACATAAACCATTTTTTTGACAGAAGCTTTGATACAAGCATCTACCAAATTTTTAGTCACATTGACATTCGAAACAGTCATAGCCATTTTGTCTTTTGGCAAAAAACTAACTTGGGCGGCACAGTGAACAACAATATGATAAGGCAAAAGCCATTCATCGAGGCTCAAAATATCCAATAAATCAACTTCTTTCCATTTCAAAAGGGGATGTTGCTGATAGGGAACACCAAATTGTTGAGAAAAAATGTCATTAAATTCAGACATGTCCGACTTATCTCTACGCAATGCCATAACCTCCAATCCTTTGTCTAACAAAGAACAAACGACATAACTCCCCAAAAAACCATTGGCACCTGTAACTACAAACATGTTGAAATTTTAATACAACAAAAGTCGCATTTTATTTGGAATATTGAAATCATGATTGAATCATTTTTTGAACCGATTAGCAAAACCCTGATTAAGAAGAAAAATAAAGGGATAATAAGTGCCAATATCCAACTAAACACGACCTTATTTCCATCATTAAGTGGCTTGGATGTTGCTATAATTGGGATAGGCCCAAATGCTGATTTAATCAGAAAACATTTATACCAATACAGTTTCCAATTTTCAGGAATAGAAATTGCTGATTTGGGCAATTTAAAACACCAAAACACTGTTGCCAATATCAATGCTGGATTGGCAGAGTGCCTTATTATTTTAAGAGAAAACAATGTTATTCCGATTATCATAGGGGAATCCATGAATTACAGCAGTGCATTGCTGAATGGGGTCAACTTCAGCAGTATCGATTACGCATTGGTGTCGCCATACATCGACCTTACAGCAGACTCAATTACCAAACAACTCCTTAAGAAAAACAAACATTTCCACAGTTCATTTATTGGCACTCAAACCTTTTTGAACACTTTGGATAGCATTCAAGAATGTTCCGACCATTTTTGCGAAAACATGGGACTTGGACATACACGAAACAATATTGCTGAAACAGAACCATTGCTTCGTCAAGCTGATTTATTTGAATTTGATTTTAGGGCTATTGCACATAAGGATTTTGCATCGGCTACCGAATCATTACCAAACGGCCTAACAAACCACGAAGCATGTGTTATTTGCCGTTATGCGGGCATTTCGAATCACATCGGCGTTTATCTTCTCAATAACTTTATTTTGAATAAGGAAAACGAAACCGACCAAATGCAAGCAGCACAAATGATATGGTATTTATTAAACGGCATTGACAATCGTTTTAACGACCATCCCAACATAAAAAGTAGAAACTTCATTGTTTATAAATGTCATGGAGAAAACGGCGAAGACATGTTGTTTATAAACAGTTTAGCGACAGGCAGATGGTGGATGCAAGTTCCAGACAAACAGCCTCAAAAGAAGAAAGTTATTAAATTTGTGGGGTGCAATGAGGCTGATTACGACATAGCAAAAATGGGAGAAGTACCCGAAAAATGGTACCGTGCTAGTGTGAAATCATAAAAGCGGTATTGTTGAAAACAGAGACCTAATTAGGTATTTAAAAACTCCTGTTTTTGGCAACCCACTCTTTGATATAGCTAACAATATCTACAGTATTGGTTCCTGGAGGGAAAAGTTGAGCAACGCCTTGTTGGTTTAAAGTATGCATGTCATCGTCGGGAATAATACCTCCACCAATCAAAAGAACATCATTCAAACCTTTGTCTTTCATAATTTGAATAACTTTAGGGAACACTGTATTGTGGGCGCCAGATAAAATACTAATTCCTATCACATCAACATCTTCTTGCAAGGCCGCATTAACAACCATTTCGGGCGTTTGTCTTAATCCCGTATAAATAACCTCCATACCGGCATCTCTTAATGAGCTTGCAATAACTTTGGCACCTCTGTCATGGCCATCTAATCCAACTTTGGCAATTAACACTCTGATAGGTCTTTGATTTTGAGTCATTCTATTAATTAATTCTTTTTAATTTGGTTGCGTGTCGTTTCTTTAAATATTTTTGACAATACTGTTTAAAAGCGTCATTGTCCATTCGAAAAAAACCTGCTTTTTTTTCAGGCTCTATTCCACATTTTAACATCCTTTTGCTTGACTTATTGTCTAACATTAACGGATAAATATACAAATACTTTTCATCAAACTTGAAAGGATAGATAAGCCAAGCTTGTTGATTACCAATTGAATCTTTCTTGAAATTCAAGAAGTAAAAATGCCCAAAATGGCTCATTAACACATCTGTGTCATTTAACGAAACCAAGCGCTCAATGAAAGGCATATTCATTTCAACGGCATGTTCTGATACTGTGATAATTTGTGTATCAGCTTGATTTTTGCCTTTTTGAATGTATTGATAAGTGCCTGACAATTCTTTTGGGTATTGTTTCATTTTCATACCGGGGATATCGGTAAACAGCATCATTTGACAACTGCTTAATCCTAATACCAACCATATAAAAACAAAACCTTTCAACGTTTATGAATTTTGGTTAAGGGGCAATTTCTGAATAGCTAATCCAATTCTTTCCGCACAACTTTGAACGCCAATTAAGCTTAACATTTCAAACAATGGCGGTCCTCCTCCCTCTCCACTTATTGCCAATCTTAAGGGTTGCATTACTGCGCCTGTTCCAACATTTTTCTCAGCGGCCAAATCTTTAAAAATTTGCTCCAAATCTGTTGCCATTGGGCAGGTTAACACACTTATTCTTTGTGCAAAATCGGCTAAAAAGTCAACCGCAGCAGCAGTCCATTTTTTAGCAACCACTTGCTCATCATAAGCCGCAGGTACATTGAAGAAAAATTTAGCTTTTGCAAGTATTTCATGCTTAAAATTCACTTTTTCTTTCATTAATCCTACTACTTTACTCAAGTAGTTAACATCGGTATCAATGCCATTTGCCTTACATTCTTCTATAATTTCTTCCGCTATAGATTCATTGGTTTTTAGCAACAAATGTTGGTGATTGAACCATTTGGCTTTTTCTGGGTCGAATTTTGCGCCATTTTTGCTAATTTTTTCCAAACTAAACAATTGGATTAATTCTTCCATACTGAATATTTCGCGATTGTCCGAAGTGTGCCAACCAAGTAATGCCAACATATTTACTACCGCTTCAGGCTCGTAACCTCTTTCGCGGTAACCGCTGCTAATTTCACCTGAACTTGGGTCTTTCCACTCAAGCGGGAATACAGGAAATCCTAATCTGTCGCCATCTCTTTTGCTCAATTTACCATTGCCATCAGGCTTTAAAATCAAAGGTAAATGGGCAAACTTAGGCATAACATCCAACCAACCAAAAAACTGATATAACATAACATGCAAAGGGGCCGATGGCAACCATTCCTCACCGCGAATAACGTGAGTAATTTTCATATTGTAATCATCCACCACATTTGCCAAATGGTAGGTAGGCATGCCATCACTTTTAAACAACACTTTATCATCCATTGCCGAAGTTTGTACAATCACCCAACCTCTAATTAAGTCATGGAAACGCACTTCTTCTTTTCTTGGCAACTTGATACGAATAACATAAGGCTCCCCTGCTGCCAATCGTTTTTGAACCTCATCTTCAGACAGGGTTAATGAGTTTTTCATACTCATACGACTTACTGCATCGTATTGTGGCGCCATTCCTCCTGCTTTCAACTTCTCTCTCATTTCATCTAACTCTTCGGCAGTATCGAAAGCATAATAAGCATGACCAGAATTCAAAAGTTGATCGGCATATTGTCTGTACATCGCCTTTCTATCACTCTGTCTGTATGGTTCACATGGACCACCCACATGGGTTCCTTCGTCAAATTTAATTCCCGCCCATGACAATGCCTCAACGATATACTGTTCGGCACCCTCTACAAATCGAGCCTGATCGGTATCTTCGATACGCAATATCATGTCTCCATTGTTTTGTTTGGCAAACAAATAATTGAACAAAGCGGTTCTAACACCTCCAATATGTAGCGGCCCAGTGGGACTAGGGGCAAATCTTACTCTAACTTTTGACATAAAGGGGCAAATTTAAAGAAAAAGGTTGACACTTAGACAAGCAAAATGGTTCGATTTAAAGACCCTTGCAAACGACAGCAGTTGTGGCAATTGCAAAAAACCTTAATGCAACAAATCTGTCAACTCTTTCAGCAACAATGGTTCTGAAGGACGTTTGGCATTGGCGTTAATAATTCGACCTGATTTATCTAACAAAATAAAACAAGGAATTCCTTGTATCATGTATTCATCGACAAAAGAATTTTTACCCTGTTCTGCAAACAATTGAATGCCTTTTAACTGCTTTTTCTCAACCATTTTTTCCCACGACGCCTTTTCATCAAAGACGCAAATACTCACAAAAACAATGTCTTTTGAAGCCAAAGTGTCTGTTAATTTTTTCAAAGCAGGAATCTCGCCCAAACAAGGACCACACCAAGTTGCCCACACATCAATGTAAATGTATTTGTCTTTAAAATCAGACAACTGATAAGTCTTTCCAGATTTGTCTTTGAACTTAAAATCAGGCGATGGATTTCCGGCTTCCAATAACTTTATTTTATTGTAAATCGCTGTAATTTCATTTCTCTTTTCAGGGGTCTGAATCAATGAAATTGTTTTTTGATAAACCACTCCTAAATCTTGAATATCCATCAAACTATACTTACCTATATCATAAGCAAACTTTTCTTTTAGTATGGGTGAAACAATTTGAGATTCAATATTTTTAAAATACAACAAAAGATAATTTGAATCTAAATATTCATTAAACTGTTTCATTGTTAATTGTCTAAAATAGGCATCCAACAAATTGGTATATTCGTAAATCTCAAACCAATCAGGATTATTCAAATCTATACCTTCAAAGGGATCAGGAAAAAGGGGAGAAACTTTAAAGTCATTATTGCCTGTTAAATATCTGTGCAGGCTTTCATACTCATTCAATTTCATGCGATAATCGTAATTGATTTTCATTGCCTCAATATCATAAAAACGGCTCAACATTATTTCCTTATTGCTATTCAACAAATTCATTTCAATCAACCTGATGGAATCCATTAAATTCAAAAAAGCAGTTTCGTTTAATTTAGCATAATAGCCGTAAAATTTTAAGTTTTCCAAATTTTCATTCAACAAATAAAATTTTGCTAAAAAGTTATTTTCTGCAGCTCCTTTCCCTTTAAAAACGATTGATTCATCAAACGATTTGGTATTAATAAAAATGCTTAAATCAAAACCGGGACTTAGAAAAAGTTGGGTATGCTCACTATTATCTCCAATGGTATAATACCCCTCCTCCAACTGCAATTCCACTCTGAATGTTTTTTCTTATTCAAGCCAATTGCCTTAACCAATTCTCCATTGTCATTTTCTATAAACAAGGAGTCGGAAACAGGATTTTTAATTTCTCCCGACAAAACACATTTGGGCACTTCTGTTCCATGAATGGTAATTATAGAAATCAAGGTTAGCAGTATTAGTGAGGGTAATTTTATCATTTTAAAAAAGACTATTATTATTACAAATATAACTTTATTCAATAAAAAAGGAAATTAAACCCTTCATACGCCACACCTATCTCATCTGTCTTCGGTTTTGATACCACTGAGAGGCTTCCTCGTTGGTTTGTTCTGCAATAACAGAAGAATTTCCTTTACTGTGGTGCAAATGAGCGACTAATATAGACATCGCTTCTTCGAGTTTAGGATTTTGAGGAACCTTTAATTCCTCAGGTTTAAAGTAATTGTCAATAAACTTGGTATCAAACTGTCCATTGATAAAATGTTCATTTTCCATTACCCAATAACCGAATTGCAATGTATTGGCAACACCAGAAATTTTGTATTCAGTAATCGCGCGTTTCATTTTCGCCATTGCCAAGTCTCTGGTTTCTGCCCACACTATTAGTTTGGCAATCATGTTGTCATAGTAAATAGGAATTTCCATCCCCTCTTCCATACAATCGTCTACCCTTACTCCCGGACCCATAGGCACTCTGTAAGTTGACAAAGTTCCGATGTCTGGCAAAAAGTTATTTAAAGGATCTTCGGCACAAACTCTTAATTCAATGGCGTGACCATTTATTTTTAAATCGTCTTGAATAAAGCTTAATGGATGTCCTTCTGCCACTCTAATTTGCTCTTTAACCAAATCCAAGCCCGTTATAAGCTCCGTAACAGGATGTTCTACTTGTAATCTGGTATTCATTTCAAGGAAATAAAAATTAAGTTTCTCGTCAAGCAAAAACTCAACGGTACCTGCCCCTGAATATTTAGCGGCTTTGGCAACATTTACTGCAGCCTCTCCCATTTTTTTTCTTAACTCTTCAGTCAACACAGCACTTGGCGCTTCTTCTACTAATTTTTGGTGACGTCTTTGTATGCTACATTCACGTTCGAATAAGTAACAAACATTGCCGTAATTGTCTGCCATCAATTGAATTTCGATGTGTCTTGGGGCGGCCACATATTTTTCAATGAAAACGCTGTCATCACCAAACGAACTTAGCGCTTCACTTTGTGCCATGTTCATTTGCGACTCAAACTCTTCGACATTGCTTACTATACGCATCCCTTTGCCACCTCCACCTGCACTGGCTTTTATCAAAACAGGGAACCCAATTTCAGTCGCCACTTTTTTGGCATCTTCAATGTCGGTAATAGCTTCTTTTAACCCCGGCACTAGTGGAACTCCAAATTCCGCAACTGCTTGTTTACTGGCTATTTTACTACCCATTAAATCCATACTTGCAGCACTTGGACCAACAAATAGAATTCCGGCTTCTGCCAACTTAGAGGCAAACTCCGAACGCTCACTCAAAAAACCATAGCCTGGGTGCACAGCATCAACCTGATTGGCTTTACAAATTTCTATAATTTTATCTCCCAAAAGGTAACTGTCCTTGGAAGCAGGGGGACCTAAACGGAACGCTTCATCAGCATACCTTACATGCAAAGCATTTCTGTCGGCATCGCTGTATACTGCTACTGTTTTTATACCCATTTCTCTGCAAGTTCTCATCACACGAATGGCGATTTCACCTCTATTGGCAACTAATAATTTTTTGATAGTTTGTTGACTCATTTTTTGATAAGCAAACCTACAATTTTTTAACTAAACAAAAAAACACGAAAATGGGGTTTGTATTCCTAACTCATTTCTATGTATTGCTAGAATCTTTACAGACAAGCACAAAAGGAAAGGCTTTAATGGACTAATTAGCATTATAAAAGTGATTTAATCCTTTTTCATATTTTCAATTATTAAGCGAAAATCTACATTTTTTAATCGATAGATGAGTGAGATTCATTAAAATGGATTAAGTTTGCAAGAAAGTGACCACAAATTCCACCTTAACGCTAACAGTAAAAGGACGCACAACACATTACAATCGCCCATTGATTATGGGGATTTTAAATGTAACGCCTGATTCTTTTTATGACGGTGGACAACACTTTTCAGTGACTCAAGCCATACAACAGTGCGAGAAAATGATAGCTGAAGGAGCCGATATTATTGACATAGGCGGACAAAGCACCAGACCAAATTCAGATAGAATAAGCGCTACCGAAGAATTAAAACGAATTACACCCGTTCTAGAATCTATCGCCTCTCACTTTCCTGATACACTAATTAGCATAGACACTTACCACAGTGAAGTTGCAAAATCGGCCATTCAAATGGGGGCACATATCATCAATGACATTAGCGCAGGAGAAGACGACCCTAAGATGACCGAAACCGTTGCTCAACTTAATGTCCCTTACATTATCATGCACAAAAAAGGCACTGTCGAAACCATGCATTCTTCAAGTTCTTATTCCAATGTAGTGGACGAGGTAAAAAAACATTTGCAACAAAAAGTTATTGAATTAAACCAATTGGGCATTAATCAAATAATCATCGACCCAGGATTTGGTTTTAGCAAAAGTAAATCTGAAAACTTTGAATTACTGAATCATTTGGATGAATTCAAATCAATAGGTGTCCCCGTATTAGTTGGCATTTCACGCAAAAGCATGATATACAAAACCCTGCAAATCAGTCCCGAGGATTCATTAAATGGCACAACTGTTCTAAACACGATTGCTTTATTAAAAGGAGCAAACATCTTAAGAGTTCACGACGTAAAAGCTTGTAAAGAAACCATACAATTAGTTCAATATTTCAACCAATAACAAACACATGTTTAACTTAATTATTGATAAATTCAAACAAATGGACCCAGTGTTGCAGGCTTTTATAGCCACATCATTCACTTGGTTTTTAACCGCTTTGGGCGCATCGGTAGTCTTGTTTTTTAAGAACATGAATCGCAAATGGCTCGATTTTTTATTAGGCTTTACAGGAGGTGTAATGGTGGCGGCTAGTTTTTGGAGTTTGCTTACCCCAGCCATTGAAATGTCAGTAAAAAGCTATGGAGAGCAATGGTCGTGGGTTCCAGCTGCAATTGGATTCGTAATTGGTGCGGGCTTTATCTTTGTCATCGATAAAATCATTCCTCACTTACACATTAACTCCGAAATGCACGAAACAGAGGGATTAAAAACCACTTGGGACCGAACAATCTTATTGGTTTTGGCCATTACTTTACACAATATTCCCGAGGGATTAGCGGTAGGCGTTGCCTTTGGTGCAGCAGCTTTGGGTGACCCGAATTTTACGATAGGTTCAGCCATGGCATTGGCATTGGGCATCGGTATACAAAACTTTCCTGAGGGCATAGCAGTAGCCACTCCTTTGAGAAGACAAGGCGTAAGTCGATTTAAAAGTTTTTGGTGGGGACAAATGAGTGCAATAGTAGAACCCGTTGCAGGGGTTATTGGAGCCGTTGCGGTAATGTATATTCAACCCATTCTTCCTTATTCATTAGCATTTGCTGCGGGCGCTATGTTGTATGTTGTGGTAGAAGAAGTGATTCCCGAAACACAAAGAGACAAATATGCAGACTTTGCAACCATGGGATTTATAATCGGTTTTATCGTTATGATGGCTTTGGATGTGGGACTTGGCTAAAGTTCCCATTCTGTTTCTTTGAAAACAACACCAAATACTTCTAGTTGCTTTAAGATGGCAGCGCCCAAATGTTTATCAGTGGGAATAATAACACCTTTTTCTTCAACCTTTTGTTCGTAAACCATTACAGCGGCTATAGCCAATGGCAATCCAACGGTTTTTGCCATTGCTGTTTTTACATTACTTTCTCCGTTTAAGTGCAACACAGACTGAGCCATTTTCATTGTCCCATTTATTTCATAATCAATTTCATGAATCATGACTATCAAATCTTTGTCATCGGGCTGTAAACTCCATTTTTCCTTTAAGATAGTTTCTAATATTTGCGCCGAAGTCCCTTTTAACAGTGGCAGAGGATGATCAGACATCAGTCCAATCCATTCTAATTGGTGAATTATTTCATCGTTGAGCTGAAAATAATCTTTGAACTTAGAGGCTTGGTAGGGCAAATACATCGTCCACCAGTCTTTGATACTTGTGTTTACAGGCAAATCTAGGGGCAACGAATCATCTGTCATTCCTAGTTTAACTAGCACTTGCCAAGCTTGACAATATCCTTTTTTGCGGAGAGTTCCTCTTATCATTTCATTTACATTTTGCAACCCATACGCATTGATATACTTAAGAGAATCGCGATTAGGATACCCTTCAAGCGGAGTAATTCCTTGAACCGAAAAAGGCAAAACAGATTCAAACAAACGGTGGTAGGGCAATAATTTGAGGGTATTGTTATGCAGATATTGAGCAGGAGTCCCTTGTCCAGCCAATACAACATTACGGGGATTCCAAGTAAATTTGTATTTCCACGGATTATCACCATCGTCTTCATCGGCAACCAAACCGCCGGTATAACTTCTGAAAGCTTGAATTTGCCCACCTTTAGATTTTATCTTTTCAATGAGTTGAATGGCGCTCATGTGGTCAATCCCTGGGTCGAGTCCAACTTCATTTAAAAAAACCAAGTTTTGGTTTTTCACTGTTTCATTCAGGGCTTTCATTGCATCAGAGACATACGAAGCGGTACATAAATTGCGATTGTACTCCAAACACCAATGGGCAATGTGGATATGCAAATCGGCAGGCAACAGAGAAATAACAATTTCCGCATTTTGTATCAATGGCTTTATTTGCTCATGTGCCTGGGTATCAAGTGTTAGAAACTGAACTGTAGAAGAGGCTCTGTAAAAGGGAGACATGTAAGAAATGTCGCGATCGACCACCTTTAGAACAAGTTGATGTTGGGCACAATAGTGACTTAAATATTCAATTAAGAAATAACTGCTTTTACCAGCGCCAAAGAGTAGGAAATAGTTCATGTTTCAAAAATAATAGATTTCCAAGACCTAGAAATATAAACTTATCCAAAGCCAAAAAACAATTAAACTTAAAAAATAATTTCTATATTTTATTCTGTTATATTTGCATAGTACAATAACCAATTTATGGCTTATATCCACCCAATTCGGTGAGATTGGAGCCACAAAGTGGCTGGTATATACAAGTTATGCGTCATGCTTTAGAAAAAACTACTCACTTGAAACAGCCTAATTGAGAACGAGAAATGATTGAAATAAAAAAATATTTCCAAAAAATGGTTCCTATTTCTGAAAAAGATTGGGAGTTCTTTTCATCTAAACTTATAAAACGTGAATTTGCCAAAAAATCAATAATTTTAAAAGTAGGTCATAAAGAA
>CAMBXL010000013.1 GCA_945871905.1 Chitinophaga pinensis | reverse complement strand
ACCTCCTTTAATATATTTGACATTCCATTTCCCGATATGGATTTTTATTTTAACATCAAACATTTGAAATACCACCGTTATATGTTAGATGATTTTTATATGACGTTTCGCTCACAAATTAACCATCACATCTATATTGACACCATGAGTTTGATGGCTGCAGGAGGAAATTTAAATATCAAAGGTCATTTTAATGGATCAGATAAAAATAAAATTTACTTCAGTCCCGACATTAAATTAAAACAAGTTGACTTAGATAAACTATTGTTTAAGTTTGAAAATTTTGGGCAGGACCATTTGGTCTCAGAACAATTGCACGGCAAATTAACAGGACGCCTGTATGGTAAAATTCACATGCATGCCGATATGATACCAATAATTAATGACTCGGAAATTCATTTAGATGTAGAAGTCACCAAAGGAAGGTTAGAAAATTATAGCCCAATGCTTTATTTATCTGATTATTTTAAAGACAAAAATCTATCTAAAGTCTTATTTGATACTTTATCAAACCTTATAGACATAAACAAAGGGGTTACATCAATTCCGAAAATGACAATCAATTCATCTCTTGGATTTATTGAAATATCGGGAAAACAAGACATGGATTTTAATTTTGAATACTATATGCGAGTTCCTTTAAAAATAATTACTAAGGCTGGGTTGAGTAAGTTATTAGGCAAAAAAACAGAGGAAATTGACTCAGAAAAAGAAGACGAAATTGCGACGATAGATCCAAATAAAAAAGTAAAATTTGTCAATATTAAATTGTCTGGCAATACCGATAATTACAAAATCACTTTAGAAAAGGAGAAGAAAAAACAACGGCTTAATTAATCCAAAATTGGCAAAATCAAACAGTGATAATCCTTTTAAAATAAGTAAATTGGGATTATCTTTGCAAACCCTTAAAATTACATCAACAGGAAATGAAAAAATTACTCGAAAAATTCGAAAATAAACAAGCAGAAATCGTATTTGAATGGAAAGATGCAGAGACAGAAGCAGAAGGTTGGGTTGTTATTAACTCACTAAGAGGCGGTGCTGCAGGCGGCGGCACTAGAATGAGAAAAGGGCTTGATAAAAGAGAAGTTGAGAGTTTAGCAAAAACTATGGAAATTAAGTTTTCAGTGTGTGGCCCTCCTATTGGTGGCGCCAAATCTGGGATTAATTTCGACCCTAAAGATCCAAGAAAAGAAGGTGTATTAAAACGTTGGTACAAAGCGGTTCATCCTATTTTGAAAAATTACTATGGAACTGGTGGCGACTTAAATGTTGATGAAATACATGAAGTAATTCCTATGACTGCCTCTAATGGATTATTACATCCACAAGAAGGAATTGTAAACGGTCATTTAAACTATTCTGCAGAGGAAAAACTTAAAAGTATTAGTAGATTACAAGAAGGCGTTTTATTACCTATTGTAGATGAAAGATTTACGCCTGATGTTAGCAAACAATATACCATTGCTGATATGATAACAGGATGGGGTGTTGCTGAGGCTGTGCGTCATTATTATAGCTTATGGGGTGGCACCATGAATGGAAAATTTGCTGTCATTCAAGGATGGGGGAATGTGGCAGCTGCGGCGGCTTTTTACTTGTCAAAAAATGGTGTGCTTATTAACGGTATAATCGACAGAAACGGTGGTTTAATCAATGAAAAAGGATTTACTTACGAAGAGATCAAATCCTTGTTTTTAAAAAGAAAAGGGAATGAATTGTACCATCCAGAAATGTTAAGTTTTGAGGAGGTAAATGAAAAAATCTGGGATTTACCTATGGAAATCTTTATTCCAGGAGCAGCTTCAAGATTAATTACTCAAAACCAAGCAGAAAGAATGGTCAATGCTGGTGTTGAAGTCATAAGTTGTGGGGCTAATGTTCCTTTCGCTGACAAAGAAATCTTTATGGGACCAATTTCAGAATACATGGATAATAACACTGCTGTAATTCCTGACTTTATTGCCAATTGTGGAATGGCAAGAGTATTTGCCTATTTAATGAGACAAGGTTCTGAGGTTAATGACTTAGCAATATTAAAAGATGTTTCTGAAATCATTCACCAAGCATTGATAAGAGTGCATCAATTCAATCCTAAGTCAACTGGTTTAAGTGCCAAAGGACTCGAATTAAGTTTAACTGATTTGGTTAGTTCTGCTGCTGTATCAAGTAAATAATTACTTGTTTAACAATGTAGCTTTGTGTTACATTGTATTTTTCTACTAAATAATAAGTTTTTCAGCAATTTATAAATACCATAATTTGCAGAAATATTTATATTTGCATTAAATTCATCTTTCTTTTATGATTATTGACATTCAACAATACCCAAAATACCTACCTCTGCTGATATTAATTGTCGGCTTATTTTTACTAAAATATTTTGCTTTATTAGTTTACAAAAAAAGGAATAACATTAAAAGGTCAGACAATTTTATAGTTGGGATTAATTCAATCTATTACGTTATACTATCGATATTACTTGTCCTTTTTATAATGTCAGTTCTAGGGGTTAGTTTAAGAGAGTTTTTCACCTCCATTTCAATAATTGCAGCAGCCTTAGCTATTGTCACTAAAGATTACATTGCCCAAGTTGTAAATGGAATGATTTTGATGTTCAACAATCAATTTTCTATAGGAGACAACATAAGGATTGGTCAGCACAAAGGTCGAATTATCAATATTTCGTTGCTTAATGTTCAAATTCTAAGTCACGAAAATGAATTGGTTTACATTCCCAATACCAATATGTTAGGCATGGATGTTGTTAACTACTCTAAGAGTGACAATATAATCTCCTATTTTGATATTACAGGAGACATCAAACTTATTCAGCAATATGAGGAAATTGAAAAATTTTACAGAGAGAAACTTGAAAATATTCCTGAATTAATTGTGAGTGATTCTTTACACATTAAAATATTGGAAGTTAGAAAAAACATCATGACACTTAGATTTGAAGTAAAACTGATTGAATACAGTATTAAAAACGAGCGTTTATTCAAGAAGGAAATTATTTCTGATTGGTTAAAATTCAGCCCAACCATTCCTAATTTAGAGAAGTAACTACTCCACCGTTACAGATTTAGCCAAGTTTCTTGGTTGGTCTACGTTACAACCTCTAAGAACCGCTATGTGATAACTTAGCAACTGTAATGGAATGGTTGTTACCAAAGGAGACAAAGCTTCGTCACAATCAGGTACTTCTATGTAATGGTCAGCCATTTCCTTTATTTTTTCATCACCTTCTGTTACTATTGCGATAATCTTTCCTTTACGCGCTTTTACCTCTTGAATATTACTCATCACTTTTTCGTAAATACCACGTTTAGGTGCTATCACTACAACCGGCATTTCTTCATCAATCAAAGCAATCGGTCCGTGTTTCATTTCAGCGGCAGGATATCCTTCAGCGTGGATGTATGAAATTTCTTTTAATTTTAACGCCCCTTCCAAAGCAACAGGGAAATTGAATCCTCTACCTAAGTATAAGAAATTCTTAGAATCCTTAAACAGTTGAGCAATTTCCATCACTTTATCATTGGTTTTAAGAGCTCTTTCAACCAAATGAGGAATATTTTCCAACTCTGCCATCAATAAATGTAAGCGATCTTTGGATATTGTTCCTCTGATTTGAGCAACCGCTAATGACAATAATGTAAGAACAGAAACTTGCGCAGTAAATGCCTTTGTTGAAGCCACACCTATTTCCGGTCCTGCATGCGTATATGCGCCTGCATGAGACATTCTTGGAATGGATGAACCAACGACATTACAAACCCCAAAAACAGTAGCTCCTTTTTCTTTTGCCAATTCTATGGCTGCCAAAGTATCAGCAGTTTCACCACTTTGTGAAATAGCAATAACTAAGTCATCAGGATAAATTACTGGATTTCTGTATCTAAACTCAGACGCATACTCAACTTCAACAGGGATACGAGTAAACTCTTCGAATAAATATTCTCCGACCAAAGCAGCATGCCAACTGGTTCCGCAACCTATCAAAATTAAACGTTTAACGTTTCTAAGTTTGTCTTCATATTCATGAATACTTTTCATGGCAAATCTTCCAGAAGTAGAATCCAAACGACCACGAATACTGTCCAATATTGACTTAGGTTGTTCATAAATCTCCTTAATCATGAAATGAGGATATCCTCCTTTTTCAATTTCTTCAAGATTTATTTCTAATTTTTGGATAAAAGGTGTTTTAGTAACGTTATCGATTGTTTTTACACTTAATTCACCGTCTTTGACAATGGCAATTTCACCATCATTTAGATAAATAACATTTTTTGTATATTCAACAATAGGCGATGCATCACTTGCCATAAAATATTCCCCCTTTTCTTCGCCAATACCAACTACAAGTGGGCTTCCTTTTCTAGCAGCAATTAACTTAGCAGGTTCGTTTTTTACTAAAATTACAATAGCGTAAGCACCTACCACTTGATTCAAAGCAAGTCGAACTGCTTCGTCAATACTTATTTTTTCATGATCTTGTATGTCTTCTATTAAGTGAATTAAAACTTCAGTATCAGTATCACTTAAAAAATGATGCCCTCTATTAATAAGTGCTTCTTTAATGGTTGCATAATTTTCTATGATACCATTATGAATAACTGCTAAATTACCTGATTGAGAAAGGTGTGGATGTGCATTTTCATCATTTGGTTCGCCGTGGGTTGCCCAACGGGTATGTCCCATTCCTAAGTGACTATTGGTGTCATTTCCTAAAACAACATTTTCCAAATCAACCACTTTACCTTTGGTTTTGTAAAGGTTCATTTCACCATCATGAACCAAGGCAACACCTGCGCTGTCATAACCTCTGTATTCTAGTCTTTTTAAACCTTTGATGACAATAGGATAAGCTTGTCTACTTCCAATATACGCAACAATTCCACACATGAATAATTAATATTAAATTTTAAGTGAGCAAATATACACAAGAATAGAAGAAAATTAACACGATTGTTTGTTTACAATTGTGAATATCTCTTAGTTTTTATGGAGTTTTGACAAAAATCAATGTTTCCAAATTCCCTTTAGGAAAGAATCCAACAGGCCTGTCTGTTTGTCCAAAATTGAATCTAATTCGGATACGATCAGCAGAAAGCAACTCGTAAATACCTAAATAACTGAATACTGTAATTTTCTCTTTCTTGTCATTGCTAAAAACTAACAAATCTATTTGATGAGGAGTAGTGGTAGTATCTAACTGTATTTTAGACACAGTTAAGGAGTCTTGGTAAACCATTGGATTACCTATTAAAGTATCTTTTTCTTTGATCAATAAAAAAGTACTGTCTTTGTTTATTTCAAGGAAAAAGGAAGTACCTCGTTGGGAGGCATTCCATTTTCCAACAAAATTTTGCGCACTCAATCCATTGATTATGAAAATAAAAAAAAATAATTGAATGACTTTTAGTTTCATATTATTTAAGTTCAAAAGTGTTCATAAAAGCCGTTGTGAAATTTCCTTCTCTAAAGTCTTTATTGGCCATAATTTGTCTTTGTAACGGAATAGAAGTGTGAACTCCTTCAATAACGAATTCTTCCAAAGCTCTTTCCATCTTTACAATACACTCTTCTCTTGTTTGAGCGCTAACAATTAATTTAGCAATCATACTGTCATAATTGGCAGGAATTACATAATTGGCATAAGCATGAGTATCTACTCTTATACCGTGGCCTCCGGGAATATGAAAGTTAATGATTTTACCTGGACTTGGTCTAAAGTTATTGTATGGGTCTTCTGCATTTATTCTGCATTCAATAGCATGTTTAAATGGTTCATAATCTTTTCCTGAAATAGGTTGACCAGCTGCAATTAATATTTGCTCTTTAACTAAGTCATAATTGATTACTTCTTCCGTTACAGGATGTTCAACTTGAATACGGGTATTCATTTCCATGAAATAGAAATTACGGTATTTATCAACCAAGAACTCAACCGTACCTACGCCTTCGTAGTTGATACATTGTGCTGCTTTTTTGGCTGCATCACCCATTTGTTTTCTAAGTTCAGGCGTCATAAAAGGAGAAGGGCATTCTTCAATTAATTTTTGGTGACGTCTTTGAATGCTGCAATCGCGTTCACTCAAATGGCAAACTTTGCCATATTGGTCGCCAGCAATTTGAATTTCGATGTGACGAGGCTCTTCAATATATTTCTCCATGTAGATACCATCGTTACCAAAGGCAGCCCCTGCTTCTGTTTTGGCTGAATCCCAAGCTTTTTCAAACTCTTCGTCTTTCCAAATAACACGCATACCTCTACCACCACCACCTGCAGTGGCTTTTATGATAACTGGATACCCTATTGTTTGAGCAAGTTTAATACCTTCCTCTGCAGAGCTCAATAAACCATCACTTCCAGGGATTGTAGGGACCCCTGCTTTTTTCATTCTATCTTTAGCATTACTTTTATCGCCCATGCCATTAATTTGCTCAGGCGTAGCACCTATAAATTTAATTCCATGATCTTTACAAACTTGGCTAAACTTAGCATTTTCACTCAAAAAACCATAACCAGGGTGAATGGCATCTGCGTTTGTTATTTCAGCAGCTGCTATGATGTTAGGTATTTTTAAGTAAGATAGATTGCTAGGAGCTGGACCAATACATACGGCTTCATCCGCAAATCGAACATGTAAACTTTCTTTATCAGCGGTGCTATAAACTGCCACAGTTTTGATACCCATTTCTTTACAAGTACGGATTATTCTAAGGGCGATTTCTCCCCTATTGGCAATTAATATCTTTTTAAACATAATTTAAAAACTAGTTAGGTTCAACTAAAAATAAAGGTTGATCGTATTCAACAGGAGTTGCATTATCAACTAATAATTTCACGATTTTACCGCTTACTTCAGACTCAATTTCATTGAACAATTTCATTGCCTCAATAATACAAACTGGTTTACCAGGCTTAACTTCGTCACCAACATTAACAAAAGAAGGTTTATCTGGAGAAGAAGAACGATAAAAAGTTCCAATCATTGGAGATTTTATAGTAATTAAATTAGAAGCAACTGCCGCAGGTGCGTTATTTTCAGCATTTGCTTTTGGCGCTTCAATCGTTTGTTGAGCTGCAGGTGCAGACATTTGAGGAGCTGGCACTGCGGTAGCTTGAATATATTGTGGAGCCGCAACAATATTTTGTGCTGGTTTTCTAATCACTAATTTAAAGTCTTTTTTTTCAATTTCGACTTCTCCAACGTTTTTTTGTGAAGACACAAATCTGATTAAATTTTCGATTTCTTTAATATCCATAAGTTGTATATTTATTTATTCTTTTTTTAAATTTTAATTTATTGACTATCGTACGCCCATTTGATATACATACTTCCCCATGTAAATCCTCCTCCAAATGTTGCTAATACAAGATTGTCGCCTTTTTTGAATTGTTTTTCGTAATCCCAAAACAACAAAGGTATTGTTCCACTGGTTGTATTCCCGTATCTTTCTATATTCATTAATACTTTTTCAGTTGGTAATTTCATTTTCTCTGCTGTGTAATCTATAATTCTTTTATTGGCCTGATGTGCCAATAAATAAGTCACATCATCCGAAAGCAAATGATTGCGTTCCATTATTTGAGTAGAAACATCAGCCATATTGGTCGTTGCAAATTTAAATACTGTTTTTCCTTCTTGATAAACATAATGCTCTCTTGCATCTATGGTTTCATGAGTAGGTGGCTTAAGTGAGCCTCCAGCTTTTTGGTGCAAGAACTCTCTCCCACTTCCGTCAGATTTCAACACAGAGTCTATAATACCGTAACCTTCAAAGTTTGGTTCGAGCAATACTGCCCCACCACCATCACCGAATATTATGCAAGTATTTCTGTCTGTGTAATCAATAATAGCACTCATTTTATCAAATCCGCAAACCACTACTTTTTTGTGTTTCCCAGTTTCAATAAACTTAGAACCTACTTCCAATGCATATAAAAAACCACTGCAGGCAGCGGCAACATCAAAACTCCAAGCATTTTTGGCACCAACTTTATCAGAGACAATGTTGGCACATGAAGGAAAAACCAAATCAGGCGTTACTGTTGCTACTATCAATAAATCAATTTCTTCTGCTGAAATTCCTCTTTTTCTGAGTAATTCATTGACAGCTTCCATTGCCATATCTGAAGTTGCTTTGCCAGGTTCTTTTAAAATCCTTCTTTCTTTAATGCCTGTTCTAGAGGTAATCCATTCATCATTGGTATCAACCAACTTTTCCAAATCGAGGTTGGTTAACTTTGTTTCAGGAACATAGCCTCCAATTGCAGTTATAGCAGCAGTTATTTTACTCATTAAAAATCAGTAATGTTTGTAATAGGGTTGCAAATTAAAAATAAGTTGTGAAAAATAATCAAAAAGATTGCTTTATTTTTTCAATTAGTTTAGAATTAACTACATCGATAGCTAATTTAAACATGTTACAGAAAGAATCCTCTTTAGAAATACCGTGACCAACTATTACAGGTTCATTAACTCCAAGTATGGCCGATCCACCATAATTTCTGAAATTAAAACGGTTTAAATAGTCGTTATTCACGCCTAATTTGGAGAATGTGTAGTAAAAATCTTCACACAATTTCAATACAATATTACCTGTAAATCCATCACATACAATTACATCGGCTTTGCTATTAAACAAATCACGACCCTCTACATTTCCAACAAAATTGATTCTATCATTCATTTCAAGCTGCGGGTATGCCGCTTGATTTAGTATATTCCCTTTTTCTTTTTCTTCGCCAATGCTAAGAAGTGCTACTTTAGGATTTTCAATTCCAAACACATAATGAGCATACAATGACCCAAGTATTGCAAATTGATTCAATACTTCGGGTTTACAATCTGCATTGGCTCCTACATCTAATAGAACACCAAATCCTCCATCTAATTTTGGCAAGATAGAAGTAATTGTTGGTCTTTGGACTCCTTCAATTGATTTAACAGAAAATAAAGAACCTACTAACATAGCTCCAGTATTTCCTGCTCCAATTAGAGCCTCGATATTTTTTTCAGTAAGGTGTTTATAAGCGATGTTTATACTAGAACCTTTCTTATGAGATATAGCTTTAGTAGCATGTTCACCCATTTCGATTACTTCTGGGGCGTGAACAATTTCAAACAAAGAGTCAGGAACACCTAATTGTTGGAAGGACTCAAGAATTTTATCTTGTTGACCAAACAACACAGGTGTAATGTGAGGAAACATTTTCTTTGCGGCAATGCATCCTTTTACAGCTTCTAATGGGGCAAAATCGCCTCCCATTGCATCTATTCCAATGCGCATCTCTTTGATGATAATTAGTCGTTACGACCTTTCATTACCTTAACACCTCTGTACATACCTGTCTCAAGGTTTACACGGTGATATAAAGAAATGTCACCTGTTGTTGGGTCAGCAATAAATTGTCTGTTATCCAATTTGTGGTGAGTTCTACGTTTATCTCTCCTGGTTCGGGATATTTTTCGTTTAGGATTTGGCATATTCTTACTTTATTTTGGGTTACGTTGTATGTTATTCTTCTTCATCATCATCGGTATCTCTGTCTGGTATATCATCGCCTACGGTGTCTACATCAATTAACATTGTAATCTTGCCTGTGATTTCTGGATTGCATTTCAATCCAACATCAGTACAAGTTTTCTTAATTGGGAGTAACAAATGAATGTAATCAAAAATAGGTTGTGATACATTAATTTTATGCGCCGCAGAATTGATGTAAATTAAATCATCTTGATCCTCTAACTCCTGCTCAGTGACCTTAACAAGTAAGACATACTGACCATGAACTGGGAGGGTAATATCATTTAAACATCTATCACATTCTGATTTTAAATCGCCATCTATCCTGAATGTTAATGTGAACATGGACGGTGACTTTAAAAAATCTAAATGAACTTTGATATGATCCACTAACAAAGAACTGTTGAACGCTTTAAAAAAGCTATCTTCTAAATTGAATTCAAATGAATGAAGACCATCTTTGAGCTTAACAAACTCAACATCATATTCTCTCAATAAATTCATTTTTAAGAACGCGTTTAAAAAACGGACTGCAAAGGTAAAGTTTTAAAATTATTTTTCCAAAACTTATTTCTTTGCATAAATTATCTCTAAATATCGTCTATTATTTTGTTTAAAATTGTTGTCCAATAAAAAAGTGAAACTGAGCCGGCTTGTCTGTTAAACCTCTATTTAATGTTCGCCAATCGAACCCATAAGCATAGTCTAACCCCAACAACCCAAACATAGGTAAGAATAATCTTACGCCCACTCCTGCTGTTCTCTTCAAATCAAAAGGATTAAAATTCCTTGTATTAACCCAAGCATTTCCAGCCTCTACAAAGGTTTGCAGATAGATAGATGCACTAGGTGAATTAGTAACTGGATATCTAATCTCACAGGTATATTTGTTAAAAATCGTAGCCCCTGATGTTGTAGATGAACCAACTGCATTTTCGGTTATACTTCTGTCTGGATACCCTCTCATTGATATTATTTCTGTTCCAATTTGCCCAAAACTATTTAATCCACTTCCTCCAACCATAAATCGCTCAAATGGAGAATATCCAATCACTTTATTGTAATAACCTAAATAACCAAATCTAACTTTGGTTGCTAACACAAATTTACCGAACAATTTATTATAGCTTTCTGCATCAAATTTCCATTTGTGATACTCTATCCATTTAAACTTTTCTGTTTCGTTTAATTTGGTATAATCTTTATTGCTTAACAATGAAATAGGTGGTGTAGCAGCAATGCTAAATGAATAAGTTGACCCTGTAGTTGGGAAAATAGGTTCATTGACAGAGCTTCTTGTAAGCACATATTTGAATTCCAAATTATTACTTTTACCCGTGTTTATTTGTAAACCAAATGCACCTCCTGCATTTTGTAAATCATACTGCTGAAGACTTAATGAGTAAAAGGCTGAAAAGAAATCATCTGGCCATTTTAATCGCTTTCCTAGTGATATAGACGCACCTGTAATTCTAATAAATTGTTTGGTAGGGTCTTTGTTCTTTTTACTATCAAATGATTGATTGGTTCGGTACAAACTGGTTGTAAATGAATTGGGTTTTTTACCACCTAACCAAGGTTCTGTCAATGAGAAATTATAAGATTGGTAAAATAAACCATTCGATTGTGCTCTGATACTTAATCTTTGTCCATCACCCGATGGAAGAGGATTCCACATAGATGGCTTAAACAACTTTCTGGTTGAGAAGTTATTCAACGTCAAACCCAAAGTCCCAACAAAACCTCCAAATCCTCCCTGTTGCATTAATTGTGGATTGATGTTTTGAAAGTTTCTGTTTCTGTTATTTCCACCCCAACCGCCAGACAATTCTATTTGGTCATTTGCTTTTTCTGAGACTGTGTATTCTATATCAACTGTTCCGTCTTGAGGATTAGGAATTGGATTCACGCCCATTGCTTGAGGGTCAAAATAACCCAACTGTGACAATTCTCTTAACGAACGTGTAATATCACTTTTTGAAAATTTCTGACCTGGCTTAGTTCTCAATTCTCTTAAAACCACGTGGTCACTTGTTTTGGTGTTACCTTTTATTATAATCCTGTTATAGGTAGCTTGTGTTCTCTCGTTAAGCCTAATTTCAATATCTATGCTGTCGTTTTCTACATTGGTTTCTAATGCTTGTATTCCAAAAAACAAATAGCCATCATCCATATACAAACTTGCTATGTCTGTTCCATTTTGACTTGATTGTAATCTTTCCTCTAAAAGTGAATTGTCGTAAATATCGCCTTTTTTAATACCTAAAACCTTTGATAAATCTTGACTGCTGTACTTGTTATTTCCTGAAAATGAAATATGTCTAAACTTGTATTGACGACCTTCATTCACCTTTATTTTAATCGCTACACGATTTTCGTTAATTTGATAAATGGAATCGAAAACAATAGAGGCATCTCTGTATCCTTTGCTGTTGTATTTGGTTATAATTCCTTTTTTATCTTCATTATATTCATCCTCAATAAACTTAGAAGATTTCCAAAGTTTAATTTTCTTGCGTTTTCTTATTGTTTTTGATAGGGCTCCTCTAAGTTCGGCATCTGTTAAATCAACATTTCCTACAAATTCAATATCCTGAACCCTTACCTTGGAACCTTTTGCGATAAAGATTCTCAAAATTTCTTTATTGGGTAATGTATCTTCCTTGTCTTGTTTTAAGTCAATTTTCACTCCATAGAATCCCTTTTTGTAATAATGTTTTTTAACTTCTCTTCTCAAACGGTTGAGCATATCTTCATTAATAACCATTCCTGCTTTAACCGTAAGTTCTTCCCTTAAACTTTTGGCTTCAGCCTTCCCTATACCTCGTATCGAAAACTTGGACAAGCGAGGTCTTTCGTTTACTTGAATTACTAAATGGATTTTATTCCCCTCTATTTTCTTAATTAAAATGGCAACGTGAGAGAAATAATCTTGTTTCCATAAGTTATCAATTGCCAATGAAATCTCGTTTCCTGGGACTTTAATTTTTTGATTAAAAGAAAGATTCGACTGAACAAT
This sequence comes from Chitinophaga pinensis, assembly GCA_945871905.1. Taxonomy (GTDB): domain Bacteria; phylum Bacteroidota; class Bacteroidia; order NS11-12g; family UBA955; genus JABMMZ01. The sequence continues at coordinate 44,182 of CAMBXL010000013.1, read as the reverse complement.
AATAAGATTTTTATCTATGTATTTATTCCCTAATGTTTCGATAGAAGCAATTGTGTATTCTACCGGCTTATTGTAATCCAACTGAATGTATTCTTTGACAAAGGAAGTATCCTGCGCTACTGAATCATTGGAAACCCCAATCAACAATAACACCCAACAAACGATTAGTTTGTATCTTAATTTATTTAACTTGTTCACTTGTTTTTCCAAATCGTCGTTCTCTTTTTTGATAATCTAACACTGCTTTGTAAAATGCATTTTGATCAAATTCAGGCCAAAATACATCGGTAAAATAAAATTCTCCATAAGCCAATTCCCAAAGCATAAAATTACTTATTCTATACTCTCCACTTGTTCTAATCAACAATTCGGGTTCTGGTAAACAAGAAGTACTTAAGTTTTTTGAGATCATCGCTTCATCAATCTCGTTAACATCAATTGTTTTATTAAGGACATCTGTTGCAATTTTTTTAGTTGCTTGAATAATATCCCATCTAGCACTGTAATTGAGCGCTAAAATTAAGTCCATTCTTGAATTATTTTTAGTCAGCTCCATTGCTTCTTTCAACTCTCTGAGAGCGTCTGCAGGTAGAGAGTCAATATCGCCAATTGTTTTTAATCTTATGTTGTTTTTTTGTAAGGTTTTAACTTCATTTCTGATTGTTCTAACCAATAATGTCATTATAGCCTTAACTTCCAACTGTGGGCGATTCCAATTCTCTTTGCTAAATGTGTAAAGAGTCAAATGTTTAACCCCTAATTTAGCAGCTGTTTCTGCCACTAATCTAACTGATTTAACGCCATATTCATGACCTACAACCCTTGGCAAAGAACGCTTTTTGGCCCATCTACCATTACCATCCATAATAATAGCAATATGATTGGGTAATTTATTAACGTCTATTTGATCTAAAATATTTTCTACCATTAATGATTGGGCAAATGTAATTCTATTTTATCAATTGTTTATAATGGAGAGCCACAGGGTTGTAAATTAACTTTCCTTCTTGAAAGGGTTATTCCAAATAAAAAATACCAATCTTTTAAATGTTCATCACCTCTCATGGTTTGCGCTTGTATAGGTCTTTGATTGTTTAAAGTTTGTCCTTGAGACAAATGGGCTGCATTCTGACCTTGTTTTTCGGCAATCTGCTGATACGAGGCATAATTCCCTTTGGTATCATCAAGATAATCTGTAAATGTCTTTCTAAATCCAATCTCAGTTCCTACTACATACCTTCGTCCTACATTAAACTTATGACCAAATCCCAAAGTGATAGCAGGTTGAATTAATGAGTATCTTTTTTCATAATTAATAACTTGGCCTTCTGTCCCAAATTCTTGTAAATTTAGAGGTTCTCCGCTTTTTAATTCTCGTTGAGGGTTGAATAAAAACAGATTAAATCCTGAAAAAATAAAAAAAGTATGCTTTTCATCTCTTACATTAATTCCAAAAGGCTTGAAATTAAATTCAGTAAGATAAGACAATTCGTATATGTTACTTGTAAAAGATAAATTGCGATAGGAATTGGCTTGAAAATTTAAATCATTTCCTGATATTCTTGCTTTCGCAAACTGGTAGCGGCTTGTAAAAAAACGGGAATGGTGGTATTTATAAAACAAAGCATAGGACAATTGAGTTTCTTTTAGTACAATTTCAGGAGCTAAATCACCAAAATAGTTACTCCCACCTATAAAAATCCCCCATTCACTTTTCCCATTTCTAAATTTTTGGGAATAAGTAATGAGTGGTGTTATTATTAACACCATAAACAAAATGGATTTAATAAATTTCACTTAGTAGCGTTATTGTCTATAAGCGCTGTATTTAAAAGTTAAAACAAGGTTGACTGCCCCCTAATATTCTGTAGGTAATGGTAATACCAGTCATCATATACCAATCTTTTCCTCCAGAACCACCCCTTGCTTCATTGTTCTCAAATTTCATTTGGTTAACCTCTAAACTTCTGTCTTTCATAGCCAAAGCCAAAGGACCACTTGCGCCACCAACAATAATATCATCAACATAAATGGTTGAAACATCATCCAAATAATCTGTAAAAGTTTTTCTTAATCCAAATTCAAACCCCAATGCCCAATGGTCGTCTAACTGCCATTTAGCACCAACACCAATAGGAATGCTGATTTGCGTTAGTGAGTATCTTCTTTTATCGTTAAATTTTGTTGTTTCTTGCCCTTCTGTTCCTAGCGGTTGTAATTCCACCCAGTCACCATTTTGAACTCTTAAAGACGGGTCATGTAAACCATCGATATAATTGAATTGTGCTTTTGGGTTAAATCTAAAAACGGAAACGCCGCCAAACAGAAAAGGAGTCCAAGCGTAAGATGTTCTTGTATTTTCATAACCTCGAATATTCCATTCTCCTTGAACCGAAAATTCAACTACATCTGACCTAAAACTTAGGTTTCTTCTTCTTCTACCAAGGTCATCAGAAAAATTGTAGTCTCCCCCTTGAATTCTACCATACAATGCTGTGCCCTTAAAGGTTAAGTAGGGTCCATAATTATATCTAGCAACTAATCCTCCTGCAGGCTTTGTTTCTCCCATTACAGGCATTGATCCTTGCGTAAAATCGCCCATGTAGTTAGAAGCGCCTAAAAACAATCCGAAATCTAAAGATGCTTCCTTTTTCTGCGCAGATAAAGAGAGTATGCTAAACGCTGTAAATAATATGAATAATCGTAAATTAAGTGTCATTATTGGTGAATTACAAAGCACGAAAATAAGTTTTTTTTATAATAAACGAAAAAAAAATCTTTTTATTTCAATGTTTGAACATTTGTTTAAATATAAATTGTAAAATTTTAGATTTTTACAATAAACTTGTACTTTATAAAATCAATTATATGTCATTTAAAATAGTTATACTATCAATTATCTCATTATCAGTTTGTTATAATTCAACATTTGCGCAAAAAAAAGATAAAAAAAACAAAAATGCAGAACCTATTAAGGTAATGCCTAAGACAAATTTCATTAAAGACAAAATAAAAAGTTGTAAAAAAATAGAAGGTCTGTTCACAATGTACCAGGATACTGCTACCGGCTCTGTATTCATGCATATCAAATCCTCTCAATTGGATAAAGAGTTTATTTACTTTAGTTACGTTGAAAATGGAATAAGCAATACAGGTCACAACAGAGGAACATTCAGAGATAATAAGATTTTTAAAATCAACAAATACTTTAATCAAATAGAATTTGTAACCCAAAATACTGCCTATTATTTCGACCCTAATCACGCACTGGCAAAATCATCTGATGCCAATATCTCTAATGCAGTTATGGCAAGTGAAAAAATTGTTGCACAAAATGAAAATGGAACTGAGTATTTAATTGAAGCGGATAATCTTTTTTTAACTGAGGCGTTGTATCAAATCAAACAAGGTGGTCCTATGTTAGGATTTACTGGATTTGGATTAGGTAATTTGAGCAAACCCAAAACACATTACCATCAAATAAAAAACTATCCCGAAAATTCCGACATTGTTGTTAAATATGTATATGACAATGCTGCAACAAGAGGTGCGCCATCTCAAGCAATTACTGATGCTAGATATATTGAGATTTACCTTCAACACAGCTTTATAGAAATGCCTAAAAATGCTTATAAGCCTCGTTTTGACGACCCAAGAATTGGTTATTTCACTACTCAAACCAATGACATGACGACAACAAACGGCATTAACTACAGAGACTTAATTCACCGTTGGAATTTAGAAAAAAAAGACCCGAGTGCCGCTTTGTCGGAACCAGTAAAACCTATTACTTGGTGGATAGAAAATACCACCCCTATTGAAATTCGTCCAATTATTAAAGAGGCTATTCTTCAATGGAATATTGCTTTTGAAAAAGCTGGATTTAAAAATGCTATTCAAATAAACGAACAACCCGACGTTTGCGATTGGGATGCAGGTGACATACGATACAATGTATTAAGATGGACAAGCAGTCCTGAACCTCCATTTGGTGGATACGGACCAAGTTTTGTAAACCCAAGTACTGGAGAAATTCTAGGCGCTGATATTATGCTAGAATGGGTGTTTATTACCAACCGATTAAAATCACAAAAAGCATTTGAAAATCAAAATCTAATGGGTTTGACTAACAACGAAGATCATCACCATTTTTGTGGGGTTGATGACATCCTGCACAACCAAAATTTATTGGGAGATGCTCTACTTCCTAATAATTTGGAATCAACCCAAAAACAAAAAGATGAACTTTTAAAACAAGGTCTTTATTATTTGATTCTTCACGAGGTTGGTCATACTCTTGGACTAAATCACAACATGAAAGCGTCCCAACTTCACTCTGTTGAGGACTTGTATAACATAAAGAAAATAGAAGAAATTGGCCTAATTGGAAGTGTAATGGATTATCCTGCTGTTAATTTCAGCAATAGAATTAACCAAACCACCCATTATTACACCCAAAAACCAGGACCATATGACCTGTGGGCTATTGAGTTTGGTTATTTTCAAGAAACAGATTCAATAAAAGAGCAAAAAAGATTAAGTTCAATATTGAATAGAAGTACAGAACCTCAATTAACTTTTGGTAATGATGCCGATGATATGCGTAATCCTGGAAAAGGGATTGACCCAAGAGTTATGATTGGCGACTTAAGCAATGATGCTATTGGTTTTGCAAAAGAAAGGGTTGATTTAATTAAAAGAAACTTAAGCACACTTCACCAAAACTATGGAACAGACAACAGAAGTTACGAAGTTCTTCGTTCTAAATTTTTAATTTTGACAGGCGAATGGAGTGTACAAGCTGGTGTTGTTTCTAGATACATAGGAGGTGTTTATGTTGACCGTTCATTTACAAACCAAAAAAGCACAAAAAAACCATTTGAACCAGTTCCGGTAGATGTTCAAAAAAATGCTATGAAATGGTTAAATGACTATTTGTTTGCCCCTCAAGCAGTGGAATTTAACGCTGAAATGATTACTTTATTGCAACAACAAAGAAGAGGATTTGGATTCTTCTCAAGTGGCGAAGATCCTAAGATTCACGACAGAATATTAAATATGCAAAAATCTGTTCTTTCTCATATACTTCACCCAACAACATTAAAAAGAATTAGTGACACTAAATTATATGGCAACACCTACAATTTGAGTGATGTTCTGAAAGATTTAAGTCAATCTATTTTTCAAGCAGATATGCAGGGTTCTGTTAATTCATCAAGACAAAACTTACAGATTTTATATTTAAACATGTTAATCGACATTTGTGACAGTCGCAACAATTACGATTTACTTTCGCAATCTAAAGCAAGTAGCCAAATTTCCAATATTCAAAAAATGTTGCAAACCGCCAATACTACATCAACCGGAGAAACCAAAGAGCACCGCAATTATTTACTTTTATTAATTAAAAACCATTTAAACGCATCACAAGCAAAATAATGTGAACGATTTTTAAGTTTCTTTATACAAATGATGTATTAATCACTCAATTTTAGGTATTATATCTTATAAAAGAACTTGTATATTAAAATTAAATAACTGATTTACAGAGTTATTCTACTTTTTTAAAAAAAACTATTGGAAATTATTTTCATTTGATTAGTTTTGTTTTCAACATTAAAATTAATCTGCTTATTGAAATGAGAATTTACATTGGAAATTTAAACTACAGACTTCGAACAGAAGAATTAAAGAATTCTTTTTTACCATTCGGTGAAGTCATTGGAGCCAAAATCGTTAGAGACCAAGAAACCAAGCGAAGCAAGGGTTTTGGTTTTGTAGAAATGGCAAACGAGGATGATGGTTTAAGGGCAATTGAAGCCCTAAATGGTCAAGATCTTAGCGGTCGGAAAATGATCGTAACTGTTGCAAAACCAAGAGAAAATCAAGAGTTTGGCAATGTCAATGAAACTGCGGGTGATTAACCCTATCTTAACAACTATTGAAAAAAGCAACCTTTTGGTTGCTTTTTTATTTTATAAAAATCCGTTGTCAATTAAGTACTTTACAATATCGTCCTTATCCTTACCTATCGAAGATGTTAGAGAATTAAAACGATTATTTTTATAAGTCAACAAATTCCATTCATATGACATAAACTTTGTTTCTGTAGCCGTACATATCATAGCCCCAACAGAATTAAACACAGAATACTGAGTTAATAACCCGTCCTTCCCATTGATAGTGGACTTTACAATAGAACCAATCATTTTACTGTCTTGTTGTATATTGTCCCCCAAAAACATCAAAAAAGATTGTTTATTTCTTGGAACAATTACGTTATAATTATTTATATCTTGTTGAGCAACGTTTACCCTATTTTGATCGATAGAAACACTAATACTTGGATTAATTGTCCCTTTTAAAACTGTGAATAATTCTACTTTCATCGTATCTAAACCATGCTCATTGATTAATTGGTATTTACAAATGGTTTCGTAAACATCTAAACTCCCAATTTCTGAAGGAACATCACATTGCATTCTCAAACCAGGGAATTGATAATGGTGGTAATATCTAACCACTTGATTTTGATCCTTGTAATTTTTCAATGAGATGATTATATAGTCTTTTTTATTCTCTAATCCCTGTATCGTTTGCTCTTCAGCCCCTAATAAAAAACTTTTACTGATTACATTCACAAGTGCATTGGGTTTGCCTTTACAAAACAAAGTATCCAAACTGCTGATGCCTTTCTTTTTTTCAAGAGATTCTAGAACCTTTTTTTGATGTTTTTTCACCTCCTTGTCAGAAAGTTGCGCCATTAAAGACATTGAGAAAAAGGCTAAGGTTAAGCTAAATATTATTTTCATACAATTTCAATGAGATTTGTTGCTAATTCAATTTCATTTTTTTGATTTCCTGCAAACAAAATTATTTTGTTTTCTTTAATTCCATTAATACAATTTTGATACCATTTTTCACCTTTTGAATCCATATTGCTCAAAGGTTCATCTAACAACAATATTGGACTGTCTGAATAAAGACATAATGCTGTTTTGAAACGCTGTAACATACCCGATGAAAAATTCTTTAACGGCTGCTTCATTTGTTTATTAGAAAACATAGACTGCAATCCAAAAACTTCAGAATCCATACTTATTTTATTCAAAGATTGGTATAATTTAAGAATATCATTCATGGAAAAATCCATTGGTAATTCAAGTGAAGGTGTCGTTATTGAATAAACCAATTCAGGTTTCTCAACACTTCTTTCATTAAAAAATACAGCCCCTTCCGACTGTTGAACTAGACCATACACAATTTGCAATAGTGTAGATTTACCACTTCCATTGTGACCTGTAATAGCGATACTTTCGCCCGTATTTAAACTAAAAGAGATGTTTCTGAATAACCATTGAGAAAGATAGTGTTTCCCTATATTTTCGACTTTAAGATTATCCATTAATAAGTAATGACTTATTTAGAGATGTAACCCTTCATGATTCCTCTGTCGCTGTTTTTAATAAACAACAATATTTCATCACGTTCGGGGGTTGCTTGCATGTTTGCTTCGATTTCGGCTATTGCTTTTGCATTATTTAAACCTCTGACATACAATGTTCTGTATATTTCTTGTATTTCCGCAATTTTTTCACTTGGGAAACCTCTTCTTCTTAAACCGATTGAATTGACCCCTTCATAACTAAGAGGTTCTCTTGCCGCTTTTGTAAAAGGAGGTACATCTTTTCTTACCAAACTACCACCACTTATCATGGCATGTTTTCCAATATGCACAAACTGATGAACCAAAGTGGCACCACCAAGGATAGCGTACTCTCCAACAACTACGTGTCCAGCTACTTGGGTACTGTTTGCTAATATTACATTATCTCCTACAACGCAGTCGTGTGCAACGTGACTATAGGCCATAATCAACACATTTTTACCAATCTCTGTTTTGCCTCTGTCTTTCGTTCCTCTGTTTAAAGTAACACACTCACGAATTACAGTATTGTCTCCGATGATTGTTAAGGAATCTTCACCATCAAACTTTAAATCTTGTGGAATAGCTGAAACGATTGCCCCTGGAAAAATTTTAACATTTTTACCAATTCTGGCACCTTCAAAAATGGTAACGCCAGAACCAATCCAAGAACCCTCATCAATTTCGACATTTTTATGAATAGTAACAAATGGGTCTATGACAACATTCTCTGCAATTTTAGAGCTTGGATGAACGTATGCTAATGGTTGTATCATTGTTTTATATGATTGTATTACAATATTTATTAAGCTATCCCCTAATCAATTATTTAATTTTAACAATTTGAGCCATCATTTCTGCTTCGCTTACTAATTTTTCTCCTACATAAGCTCTACCTCTCATTAGGCAAATGCCTCTTCTGATTGGCTCTAACAACTCCATTTTCATCACCAACGTATCTCCAGGAACTACTTTTTCTTTAAATTTAGCATTATCTATTTTCATAAAATAAGTAGCATAATTTTCGGGATCAGGCACTTCACTTAATATAAGAATTCCACCGGCTTGTGCCATGGCTTCCAACTGTAAAACGCCTGGCATAATAGGATCTCCAGGAAAGTGACCCGCAAAAAAGTATTGGTCGCCCGTTACATTTTTTACCGCTATAATTTCTTTTTCACTTTTTTCGATGATTTTATCTACCAATAAAAATGGGTGCGCATGTGGTAAAAAACGATTGATGTCTTTGTATTCAAAAATTGCTTTTTGATTTGGATTGTATATCGGCGCTTCGTTTGCTTGTTTTTTCTTTGACTTTTTAATTAGTGCTTTTATTTTCTTGGCAAAAGCAACATTACTTCCATGTCCAGGCCTTGCTGCCATTATTTGAGCTTTTAAGGGCATTCCAACTAGAGCCAAATCTCCAATCAAGTCAAGCAATTTATGTCTTGCAGGTTCATTTTGGAAACGCAATTCAACATTGTTTAAAATTCCTTCTTTTCTAACCTCCACTTTCGGCTTGTTAAAAACCTTTGCCAATCTCTCCATTTCGGCATCTTCCACCACTCTGTCTACAATAACAATTGCATTGTTCAAATCTCCGCCTTTAATCAAATTGTTATTGAGCATAATTTCCAATTCATGTAAAAAACAGAAGGTTCTGCATGAAGAAACTTGCGATTGAAATTCAGATAAATTAGTAATTGTAGCGTGTTGACTTCCCAAAACAGGACTGTTATAATCCACCATTACAGTAAGTCTATAATCGTCTAATGGCATAGCAACCATTTCAACTTGATTTTCTGCATCACTGTAATGAATGTTATTAGGAACTACAAAATATTCTCTTTCAGCATCTTGTTCTTCAATCCCAACCGTTAAAATCTTTTCAATAAAAGGGTATGAACTGCCATCCATAATAGGCATTTCGGGACCATCAATTTGCAAAAGAACATTGTCTATTTCCAAACCAACTAAAGCGGCTAACGCATGCTCAACCGTGCTTACTCTAACTCCGTTTTTTTCCAAGGTTGTTCCTCTAGATGTATCAACAACTAAATCGCAATCAGCTTCAATAATTGGTTGACCTTCAACATCTATTCTTTGAAATTTGTATCCATGATTGATTGGAGCAGGAGTAAATGTTAAATTTACATTTGCACCAGTATGTAATCCGACACCTGAAATAGTAACCGCTTGTTTTAGGGTAGTTTGTTTCATGCTTTTTTTAATTCTTTTATAATTTGTTCCAACTCCCTTACTCTTTTTTCAAGAGCAGGTAAATTTCTTTGTAAAACTTGACTTTTAAAGGCTTCCTTTACAGGCATAGCAGGGGAACCTATAAACTGTTGATTGGGTTCTAATATTGACTTAGGGATACCCGACTGACCTCCTATTTGAGTGCCATCAGCTATTGTAATATGCCCTACAATACCAACTTGTGCTCCAATAACGCATTGCTTTCCAACTTTAGTACTTCCCGCTACACCACTCAATCCTGCGATGACGGTATTTTCACCAACTTCAGCATTGTGGGCTATTTGAACCATGTTGTCCAACTTAACGCCTTTTCTTAGTATTGTGCTTCCCATTGTTGCTCTGTCTATACAACAATTAGCCCCTGTTTCCACGTTATCTTCTATAATAACATTTCCTATTTGTGGTATTTTAGCGTAAGAACCGTCTGGAGTGGGAGCAAATCCAAATCCATCTGAGCCTATGGCAGTTCCTGCATGAATGATACAATAATTACCAACCAAGCATTCTGAATAAACAGAAACACTAGAATAGAGAATTGTTTTTGTCCCTACATGTGCATTTCTGCCCACAAAAACATGTGCATACAATTGAGCACCATCTCCAATTCTTGCATTTTCTTCAATAACAACGTAAGGTCCAATGTATACATCCTTACCTATTTGAGCCGTAGGATGAATTATAGCAGAACTATCAATGCCTACTCTATTAACATGGGGATTGAAAAACTGATTAAGAACCATACAAAAACCATAATAAGGCATTGCATGTCTAATTAATGTTGCTTTTACAGGTTGATTTATCACCAAATCATTCGAAACAATAACTATAGAAGCATTTGTTTCATGTAAGAAATGAGAATATTTAGGATTGGCTAAAAAGCTAATATCTTCAGAAGTACTACTTTCGATTTTTCCGGCACGAGTAACAGTTGCAGAAGGGTTACCTTCTATTTTTCCACCAATTAGTTGTGCTATAATTTCTGCTGTTATCTGAACCATACAAAGCTGCGAAGATACAATTTAACGATAAAAGCTTAAATAATATTTTTTTACAGTGTCTTTTAAAGCCTTCAATGTATAATTATCACTGGCCTCAGCAACATCCAAAACCTCACCATTTTTTTTCAAAACTTTAATCCCATTGTACTTATCAACCCTGTAAGCATCATTTTTCATAATACTGTGATTTACAAAATAGGACACTTCCTCTTCTTTGATTTTAAACTTCTTAATGGTGCTTTTTTTAATTTTTTCTATCTCTTCTTGAGGAATTGGCTTATCAGAAACCATTACTTTTGGCAACTTCCTGTTAATAAAACTTTCACTTAATATTCTCAAAACTTTGTCTTCTGAAAATTGCCATTGTTTAATTGCATTTAGAATATCCGAATCGTCCAATTGAATGAAACATTTCAAAACCTCTTCGTTGTTTTCTATCGCATCAACACTGATTGTATGACTCAGAAAGTAGTTTAAAGCAGGAGAAATGGGTTCTTTTAGTAACGATTGAAGTCCCAAAAACTTAGCTCTTTTCATTATTTGGATGAGCATCACATCAACCCCAACAACCGTTTTATGCAAATAGACTTGCCAATACATCATTCTTCGGGCAATGATAAATTTTTCTATACTGTAAATTCCCTTTTCCTCAACTACCAATTCATCTCCTACGACATTCAACATATTGATAATTCTTTCTGCCCCAACTTGCCCCTCAACTACGCCTGTAAAAAAACTATCTCTACTTAAATAATCTAAGCGATCCATGTCCAACTGACCTGAGATTAATTGGTATAAAAACTTCTTTTTGTATTGATTACTGAATATTGAAATCATTAAATCTAGCTTTCCTTCCAAAGATTCGTTTAGTTTTTTCATCAGCAAATAAGAAATCCTCTCATGTGCAACGCCTTCAATAATTGAATTCTCCAAAGAGTGACTGTATGGACCGTGCCCTATGTCGTGCAGCAGTATTCCTGCATAAAGTGCATCCGACTCTGCATCTGTAATTTTAACCCCTTTTTGCTTAAGGGTTTCCACTGCCTTAACCATCAAATTAAGCGCACCTAAAGCATGATGAAAGCGTGTATGAGTAGCTCCGGGATATACAAAATCCGTTACCCCAAGCTGTTTTATCCTTCTTAATCTTTGAAAAAAAGGATGTTCAATTAAATCAAAAATCAAAGCACTTGGAATGGTAAGAAATCCATAAACGGGATCGTTAACAATTTTACTACTATTCATTGTTGCAAATTTATAGGTTAAGCTTTTATTTTCTTTAACTAAAAAATATGATTTTGAACTATTTATAAACGACAATAAAAATGAAATAAATGACCAAAAAGTGTCATTTCTGGTCTGTTTTTTATTAAAATAAAATTGTTACCTTTGCCAAAAATTCCATTAATATTAAATAATAAATATGAAAGTTACAGTTGTAGGAGCCGGAGCCGTTGGCGCAACATGTGCAGATAACATTGCACGTAAAGAATTATGTTCTGATTTAGTTTTGTTAGACATTAAAGAAGGTGTAAGTGAAGGAAAATCTTTAGATTTATTTCAAACTTCTTCTTTATTAGGTTTTGACACCCGAATTGTTGGAAGCACTAACGATTACACCAAAACAGCTAATTCTGATGTTGTGGTTATTACCAGTGGGATACCAAGAAAACCGGGTATGACAAGAGAAGAACTCATTGGCATTAACGCAGGTATTGTTAAATCTGTAACTGAAAACATCTTACAACATTCTCCAAATGCAATCATCATTGTAATTAGTAATCCTATGGATACTATGACATATTTAGCACTTAAATCAAGTGGTTTGCCTAAAAACAGAATCATTGGTATGGGCGGCATTTTGGACAGTGCACGTTTTAAATGTTATTTATCTCTTGCTACAGGCGCATCTACTAACGACATTCATGGTGTTGTTATTGGTGGTCATGGTGATACTACAATGATTCCATTAACTAGACTTGCTACTATTAACGGTTTACCTGTTTCTGAAAAACTAAGTCCAGAAGCGCTTAATAAAGTCGCTGCTGACACTATGGTTGGCGGGGCAACACTTACAGGCCTTTTAGGAACAAGTGCATGGTACGCTCCTGGTGCTGCAGGTGCTGCATTGGTTGAAGCTATTGTTAGAGACGAGAAAAAAGTAATGCCTTGTTGTGTTTACCTTGAGGGCGAATATGGTCAAAACGACATTTGCTTGGGTGTGCCTGTTGTTATTGGCAAAAATGGTTGGGAAGAAATCGTTGATTACAAATTAACGGATTCTGAAAAAGAAGCTTTCAACAAATCTGCTGAAGCGGTAAGAAACATGAACAGCGTTCTTGGAACAATGAGCATGTAATTTTAACCTAAAAATAAATTTCACAAAAGGGACTTCTGAAAAGAGGTCCCTTTTTTTAGTGTTTTAGCATTTTATACCACTAGCATCTTATACTCAATTTTCACAAATCGGCAATTTAAACTTGCTTAATCCCTATTGATAATTGTATTTTTGTTCTTATATGAAAATCGTAATTTTATTATTAACAACCTTTTTAACGGCTTTTTCGGCATGGTCGCAAACCTGCCAAGTCATTAATCAAGATAGTGCTACAATCATTACTCAGCAAAAAGCCGATACTGGGAAAACAACCGTTATTAATTTTTGGGCATCATGGTGTAAGCCATGTATAGAGGAATTACCTTATTTTGCACAAGCTCAAGCAAACATGGACAGCACTTACCAATTCATCTTCATTTCCCTTGACAATAAAAAAGCTAAAAAATCGGCTGAATGGTTAATAAAGCACTACCAAATTAAAGGGAATCATTATTTAGCAACCCTATCTAACACCAATACTTTTATAGAAAATGTAGATTCAAGATGGCAAGGATCTATTCCATTTACATTGGTCATAAAAACAAAATCGAAAAGTGTACATGAGGGCTCTTTTGACAGTTACGAACAATTACACTCGCTTTTAACTCAAGAAAAATTGTAACATGAAAAAAGCCTTTTACATTCTCGCCTTTTCAAGTATTTTTTTATTTTCATTACAGCACATTACCAATCCCTATGAACCTGAGTCAATAGCTGTAGATTTTAGTCTAAAAAACACCAATGGCTCCCTTTTTTCACTTTCTTCATTAAAAAGAGCTAAAGGAGCGATTGTTATTTTTACTTGTAACCACTGCCCTTATTCGAAAGCATACGAAGACAGAATTATAGCCTTGAACACAAAATACAAACGAAAAGGCTATCCCGTTGTTGCTATTAATTCGAATGACTCTTTGGCTTATCCCGAAGACTCATATTCAAAAATGATAATTAGGGCCAAAGAAAAAGGATTTACCTTCCCTTATTTATTAGATGAAACACAAAACATAGCAAAAACGTATGGGGCAAACAAAACACCCCACGTATTTGTACTTAAAAAAGATAAAAACAATTGGGTTGTAAAATACATTGGTGCTATTGATGATAACTACGAAAACGAGAAAGACGTTAAAAGAAAATATGTTGAAGAGGCTGTTAATGCATTACTTCAAAACAGAGCCATAGAGACTAAAACCACTAAAGCAATTGGATGTGGAATTAAATGGAAAAAGAGATAATTATTTCAACATCCAAGTTTTGGTGTTGGAATCATAATAAACCTTGTCGCTTGGGAACTCAATCCAATCTTCGCTAGCTTGTGGATATTGATACGGCAAAATAGACTGTTTACTAATCACCAAATCAAACAATTTACTTGATTTAACTTTAAGTAAATCTTCTCTCATTTTCCAAGTCCAATAGATTTCCGTAAAAGATGATGAATCAATTATGTTTTTAGCATTCAATTTAAATCGACCACAAATAGCAGAAAATTTATCATTTTGCAAACTTGGTTCTAACCTAGAAACTTGAAAATAACTCCAACTGTCTTTGTCTGTATAAAAATTCAACCATTGATATTGGCGTTCAATAATATGACTTTCCATGTATGACATATTTTTATCTAAAAATCTGTTTTGGTTAGAAATACTGTCGTGTAACTTAGCTATAAAAGGCACTAATTGCATCATTAAAGAATCTTTGTCTAGGGCATAATCCTCAATCAAAGTTGATTGTTTTGAATTGGAACAAGCGCTAAAAAATGCTAAAAATAACGTTAAATATAATTTATTCATTATTTAATTTTATATGACAATCCTACGTTAATCAATTGGCCTCTTCTGAATGACATAATTTCATGATCTGTTTTATTGGTTTTCATGTCTATTTTACCATTACCATCTGTATCTTGCCACAATTGTGTTTTGTAATTCAACAAATCACTAACTCCAAATTTCATTGTAAAACGTTTTGAAAACTCCTTAACAACAGTTAAATCCACAGCATGTCTTGGCATTTCATAAACAGTTGGGAAAATATCATTTCCTACATAAGCTATTCTTGCTCCAAAAATATTATAAGACATGTTCACTGTTAAACCTTTTTTGGTATCATCATACAACAACCCCATGTTAATGATGTATGGCGATTGCCCTTGTAGTGGTCTTGTTCTGTCTTGACTCAGCGTGCTATCACTTCCTAAATCAACATTACTTAAAATATAAGAAGCATTAATATTCATTGAAATTTTCTTTAAGAATTTATTTTGAAAGTCGTTTTCTAATGATTTTCTGTATTCAAACTCAAGCCCTCTGTTTGTTGCACTTTTGGCATTATTTAATGAAAACTGTTGACTCAAACCAACTGGCACAACATAGTTTTCAATTGGATTTAAGAAACGTTTATAAAACAATCCTAAACTAATAGTTTCGGAACTACTTGGATATTTTTCGAAACGAAAATCAAGGTTATCAATCAAACAAGATTTCAAATTAGGATTACCTACAATGTTTACATCATACATAAAGTCATAGTATACAAAAGGCGCCAACTCTCTAAACTCAGGACGGTTCACTGTTTTACCATATGCTAGCCTAAATAAATTTTTATCATTTAAATAATAAATAGTGTTGATGGAAGGTAAAATATTAAGGTTAGTCAAAGAAACATTTATTGGGCCACTTTGATCAGCACTTTCTAAAGATTGATTAAAATACTCAGCTCTTACGCCAAAATTAAATTTAAAATTATTAATTGGAATAGAAGCATTTACAAAGGAAGCTAATAATTGATTATTAGCTCTATACTTATCATTTGGATTGGTTCCTTCATTGGGTTTAAATCCAGAAACGTTGTTAATATTTTCTACTTTAAATAACTCACCAACAGATTGGGTTAAAAAATCATTTTTCAAAACTGGATTTCCTACATAAGAATAACTTAACCAACGGGCATCAAAACTTCTGCTTTTATTTTCTACATAAGCCCCTACTTTTAATTTTAGATCACTTGATGTATCCAAATTTGTTCTGAATGATTTGTCATATTGAATGGTTCCTGACACTGTATTCTCATTCAACAATGAATAGAATCTAGCGGCATCAAACAAACTTGCACTTGGAGGATCTATTAACGTAAATGATTCATTTGAACCAATAATTCTTGAAGTTCTAAAACGTCTGTAATCTGGTTCATTTCTTCTAACGTTACTAAAGCCTAATCCATAATTCAAATTAGTGTTTTTGTCTTTATTTTTCAAATCACCTTCTAATTGACCAAAATAGATTCTTCTCGAAGTATAGTGAAATCCATAATTCTTAAATTCATCTTGCGGTCTCTCAGTTGGATTAACACCTGTTCTAATGGTTGTTTCATTTTCTCCAATTTGATTGAAAATATTTTTGAAAGCAATCGTATGATTTTTATTAATTTTAAGAATCCAATTACTCAAAACACTAATTTTGGTTTCAACTGCATAGTTCTCATCACTATAATTGAACATTTGTCTTACATATTCAATTTGGTCATTTTGATAACGGTATCTTTTGGTTGTGTTTTTTTGATAACTTGTTGAATAATTAAAACTGTTTGTGGTAAACAACTTCATTTTTTTAATCTTCCAATTTTTACCTTGGCTTAAAGACCAACTAAAATCAAGAGGCGACCTAACTTCATTTAAGCTATAATTATTTTCTAATAGTTTGCCATATTGAATAGACTGAGAGGTATTAAGACCTGCAATAGAACTTGGGAATCCGTCAGGCAAAGACCTTGTACCGTTGTCAAAACCTAAATAATCTGTTGCAGAACCAACACTGTTATGTTGCGCAACAGCTAGTGTAGTTCTAACTCTGAAACCTACTCCTAATCCAAATGTTATAAAGTCGCGTTCTACATTACTTTTTGTACCTATTTTGATTACACCACCGGCAAAATCACTAGCCAAATCAGATGAAGGTGATTTGTATATCATCATTTTATCCAACATACTAGAAGGAATTAAATCAAAAGAAAATGCTCTTCTATCAACCTCAGTACTTGGAGCATTAATGCCATTTATTTGAACACTGTTATAGCGTTGGCTTAACCCTCTCAGCATAATGAACCTATTTTCTATAAGGGTAACTCCGGGAACTCTAGCAGCTGCTTTGGCTGCATCATTATCTTGCGAATTTTTTAGTTGTTCGAATGTGATATTATTCGCAACAACTTCAGATTTTTTAATTTCTTGTATACCTGCTTTTATGGAATTTGTCTTTCTAGTAACCGCTTTCCCTCCTCCACCTATTAATTGGTATGAGGTTGTTAAATACACGTTGCCAATATTAATTAAACCTGTAGAAACCTCTAAATTAAATATAGTGTCTGTTTCGTAACCAGTACAAGCTATTATTATATTGTATTTACCTGCTTTTAATTTAGAAAGTTCAAATTCACCACTAGCATTACTTGAAACTCCTCTACTTGTACCTTGGATAATAACACTAGCATTTGGTATTGTTTCAACCTTGGAGGAATCGATTAGTTTACCTTTGATTCCGCCAGTTGTTTGAGCATTTAATAGTGAAGAAAAAAACAAGATGTTTACTAAAGTAAGAAATGCAACTTTTTTATGAAATTCCATGATACAAAATTGACCATACTATATTAATTCTATCTTAACTATTAGTGAAATTTAAGTTAGCAATATAAGTAAAGTAATATGACGAAATGTGAAGTATTAACTATAAACATAAGATTAATTTCAAATTAAGCCTATATTAAAACTTAACAATATAGTAATATTGGCTTTAACTTACTGTAACCTTCAATGTTCAATTTTGTAATGATGAAAAAAATTATTGTTATAATGTTTCTAAACTTAGTAATCGGAACTCTTTCCGCTGAACAAATAGAACAACAAAATTTTATCATTAAAATACTAGACACAAACAATGAATTGATTTCTGGTGCTAAGATAACCATAAATGGCACAAACGAAGTTTACTATACAAATTCAAAAGGCGAATGTCACATTCCCTCATATTTATTACACAATCAAAGCAACATTGTTGTAGATTACATCTCTTACAAATCAAAACAAATTCAACTTTCTGCAAAAAATTCTAAAATAATTATAGAAAAAAGATAAAAAATTTATTATCTTTGTTACTAAATTATTAACAAGTCATGAATAAATTATTAATCTTATCGTTTTTCTTCAGTTCCTTCATTACAATAAATGCACAAACTGAAATTAATATTAGCAATGGTTTTTTCACGGATGTAAATGGAGCGGCATTCAATGGTTCGTATGAAACTTATTATTTAGGTGGTCATATTGAAAGCATCTACGAAATCAATGATGGAGTAAAAGATGGACATCTTTCTGTATTTCACATGAATGGCTCATTGAAAGAGACTGGCAAATTTAACAGTGGATTTAAGCAAGGAGAATGGACTGCTTATAACGAATCTGGTAAAATCGAGTCTGTAGCGTTCTACAAAAATGATTTAAAACATGGCACTTGGAAAGTTTGGGATGCCCAAGGAACACTAAGAAGTGTTATCTATTACAAAAACGGAAAAAGAACCGGCAATTGGAAAACTTACAACGATAAAGGCGAGTTGATTGAATCTATTTCTTACTAAATAGAAATAACCTCTCTTTTATCTTTCTTTTTCATTTTGTTGGGAAGAGATTCTAAAATTTCATCAACCATTGTTTTGATAAGCTTTTTCTTAACCAAATTTCTATGAGTGTACATACATACCTCGCGAACAGGTTCAGGCCCTTTGAAATAACGCACTAACTCCATTTGTTCGTCGCTCATATCCATTATTGCTAATTCAGGAAGAATGGTAACGCCATCGTCTTGCTCAACAATCCTTTTTAATGTTTCAATACTACCCGTTTGATATTCAAATCTAGATTTATTGTTATCCTTCTTTCTTTCACCACAAATATTCAAAACTTGATTTCTCATACAGTGCCCTTCTGTCAAAATCCAAATATCTTTTAAATCTAAATCATCTGTTTTTAAGGTATTTTTTTTGAACAATCGATCACTTTTTGAAACATAAGCTACAAACTCCTCGTAATATAAAGTTTGCTCATTTAAGCTTTTATCTTTAACAGGTGAAGCCATAATAGCACAATCTAATTGATCATTTTTTAGATGCTGAATTATTTGCTCAGTTGTTAACTCATTTATAATCAAATTCACATCAGGATACTTATTGAGAAAACGCACCAAAAATCGAGGAATTAAATAGGGCGCTATAGTTGGGATTATAGCCATTTTTAAATCTCCTTTGATAATTCCTTTTTCATCTTGAACTAATTCAAGGATTTTGCCATGTTCTTTTAATACATTTCGGGCTTGAGTTATTATAGCTTCCCCTAAATGCGTTGGAACTACAGGCTGCTTACTTCGGTCAAACAATTTTACCCCAAGCTCATCTTCAAGTTTCTGTATTTGCATGCTTAAAGTTGGTTGTGTTACAAAACAACTTTCTGCTGCATTCACAAAATTCCTGTGAGTATCTAATGCAATAAGGTATTCTAACTGTGTAATAGTCATAATACTAAAGAGAAACCAACCCTAAAACCACTAAAACCGCAAACACCATGGCACCAATTATAGTTAAATGTAGTATTAAATCAACCCAAAAATTAGTTGTTAACTCTTGTCCATCATAAAGATATACTGCGATTAAACACAAAATTGGGAAAAATGCCATAATTAAGTATAATATATTTACACTGTCATCCGTTTTCGCAATCCCAGATTTTTTGATTTTATTTAAATTTTTAATGGCACTTAGCTTATTTACTCCTAACTTTTCTTTTGTTGTGTTAGTTCTTACATTAACCTTACTTATGTGCTTTTTTAATTGTTCTTTAATGTTTGATTGCGACAAATCTATCTCAACAGATTCTGAGGGAAGTGCTGCAGAAACGAATTCATTAGATTGAGTTTGTATATCCTCATTCGCAATTGTTTCCAAAACAGCAACTTGATTATTCTTTTTGGTTTTCTTTGCAACTTTGGTACTTTCTGCTTTTTTATCTTTTCCGGCAAACCAATCTATGTTAAGTCCATTACTGTATCTTTTTTGTGAGATTGATATACTTCCACAAGCCGATAACAACAAAACTGCAATGGTGAAAATGCTTAGTTTTTTAAAGTTTGATTTCATATTTAAAAGTTAATTAGTGTTTGATTTTTATCTACGGCTTGTTTTTCTGAAACAGAGATGGATTTAACAATTCCATCCACAGGTGATTTAATGATATTTTCCATTTTCATGGCTTCTAATATTAAAATTGGATCTCCTTTTTTCACCTCCATACCTTCATGGACTTTGATACTCAATACCAATCCTGGCATAGGCGCTTTAACATCATTTACTTTTGGCTTTGAAACCGCATCTAATCCCATACTAGATAACAATTGATCGAACCTATCCTTAATGCCAATTTCAAACTTTTGACCTTGATAAGCAATTGTGTAGACCTTATTTTCACTATCAAAACCAACTATTTCAAAATAAAAAGTCTGATTTTGATACAATACATGAAAAAACTTCTGATTTTCAATTACTTGAAAATCAAATTCTCTTAATTCTCCGTTAAGGAATATTTCAGAATCTTTAATTTCTACATTTCGACTTGTATTGTTCAGAATAGCTTGAATCATTTTTGCAAATTTATGATAAAATTAATGACTAACAATCAACTTATTATACTCATTTCCAATTTTTACGTAATAAATCCCCGAACTTAAATGTTGGGTAGAAACACGAATTTGATTCCCATTAATCACTTGCTCGTATACAACTTGCCCGAAACAATTGTAAATCGTGATATTTTCATTTTCAAATTGGCTTGATGACAAACTTACAATAAACTCAATATTCGCTGGATTAGGATTTATAGAAACCTCATTTAATTGCAAACTATTTAAACCAACCGATTCTGCAATTCTAAAATTGGTAGATACTACATTATTAGTACTTATTTGGTCTAGAGTAGATTGGCTTATCAACACCGCTTGATATCTCCCTAATTTTTGACTCGCAAAACTAAAACTATTATTCAGATTCAAAGTTCTAATTTCGTTGCTTAACAAAAATGGAATGGACAAACTATCCGAGTATACCGTTTCCAATTTATTCTGAACTGTATCTATAAATTGGATTGTAAGCACAGCTTTTACAGGGAAACTGGTATCGGCAATTTCGTTTTCCACTTCAATTCTTGGAAGAACATTAGCACTACTCAATCGGTAAGTTCTATTATTTTCAGGCAATACAATTGAATTTACTTTTACATCATTTAACAATCTGTAACTAGAATTTGTTACCAATGCATTGTTTTGCGCGTATTGGTCTTTATTGTAGAACAATATTGTTTCAAATCTAACAGCCATAACATTAAACTGAACTGGAATCTCTGGGAATTCTATGTCCAAAATACTTGTTGATGTAAAACTCGTATCCATATCTTTGGAGTATAACAAGTTATTATTACTTGCATTAAACATTTTGAAAGTCAGAGTAAATAGATCTTTACTTAATTTTTCACCTTTGTCTTCAACCCTTACCAGTGGTTTAGGCGAAGATATGCCCACCAACAATATATCACTTATTTTTGGGTTTAGTATTTCGGTAACGGCAATATCAAAATCCTTAATTGCGATGTATTTCCCAACCAATTGATTATTTGATGTGTCAAAATCTTTCGACAACTGAATCCAGACTTCGACGTCATAATTTTGAGGTTCAGAAAGCAGCATAGTACTGTCCATCGTTATTACTTTAGTTTGAGCACTGTCTATAGTTACCATTTTAGTACTAGAATAAACTAAACTATTGTTTAAACGCACTCTCATGTTTAGCGAAAATGGCGTATTTTGATCCAATAAACCGTTGTTTTTTAGTTTAACTTTAGGTGCAATAGTCTTTCCTATTTGAACACTAGAATTAAGCGTTGGTGTTACTTCCACAACTTCTACATCGTCTAGCAATCCAACTGCAAAATCAGTAATTAAAGTGTCATTATTTCTAAACTGATCATTTTCCAATTGCGTATAAGTAATCATCTTATAATAGCCTAGTTGAGTAGGTTGAAATTTCTTAAAAAATACAAAACTTGAGATATTTCTGTAACTATTCGTAGTAGATGAGTCTTTAAAAATCAAACTATCACCATACCAAATTTCGCCTTGAACTTTAAATGGAATATCTTGATTGGCATCTCCTTTGTTTTCAATTTTCAATTGAGGATTAAGGTTTGCTACAGGAGGAACAAGCACTTGAAACTGGGTTGGATAAATAGCTTCAGTAACAGCAACATCATTACTTCTTATTATTTTAAAAACACGTTTTGCTGTATCATTCGTTCTGTTTATATCAGTAGATAATCTTGTAAAAGCTCTAAAATAAAGAGTTCCGTATTTACTGCAAGGAAAAGCATCAAAAGAAGCTAAAACACTATTCAACGGGCCCAAGGTGTATAATTTAGATTGTTCAAAAAGTTTATTATTTAATGAATCAAAAATTTGAGCAACCACATTAAATGGCCCTTTAGTATCGAGTCCAAAATTTTGAACAAACACAGTTGGGTATACAGTATCAATAAATTGCTCATAATCCATAAAACTACTTGGATCAAAAACAGAACCTAATCCCACATCATTGTAGGTTGCACACACAAATGAAGTTCTAATAGTGTCATTGTCTTTCATTTGATCATTGGCTAATCTTGTAATCAACAACACATCATAAGTACCGGCAGAGACAGGCAAAAAGCTAGAGTCAAATGTGATAACCCTTCTTCGTTCGCTTGAAAGGGTATCGAAAATATTAGAAGAGTATACTATATTATTATTCCTTCTAATAATTAAGCTAGTAGCAAAAGGTGTTGTTTGATTATTCGAACCAAAATTAATAATAGTTGCTTTGGGGGCCATTGTTCTCACATTGGTTAAGTCAACAGTATCTCTTGGAAAATTATATCGGATAGGAGCCACATCATTAAGTGCTTGCAACCTTGGTTCAATGACAAATTTAAAAGGCGCTCCTGGAGAAAAATCCACCCAATTGGTATCCCCTGAAGGTGAGGTGTAATAAAAAGTTTGTGTACGAACAGGTTGGTCGGGCTGATATCCAAAGGCCACATTTTGAAGACCAATTTGCCTAACCCCAACAAAGAACGAACCATTCACCTTTACAGAGGGTAAAACTGGCGTAATAAAATTAGGGGCAGAAACGAGTGTATCTGAAGTCCATAAGTTGTTTTTAGGATTTCCTTTTAAACTGTCAACATCCCAAATACCTAATCTAAAACGCTGATTCGAGCCCGCAAAATTGACACTTATCTGATTGATAGATTTGGGGCTGTTGGAAAAAAACTTAGCCACAAAATCACCTGTTGCTCCATTAAAACCTATTCCTCCAGCAATGGGTTGAGTGACATCCCTGTATGAATATATATTTTCTGTGGCTAATCTAACCAAACTCAAACTGTTATTACTACTATTCTGGTCATTCACGACCCTAACTTCAATCGTATCCCTCCCAATATTTTGAGGATAAATAAGGGGCAGTGATACCAATTTTTCCTCAAACAAATTAAGCGAATAAGAGGCTGAATCAATCAGTCTATTGGCGCCTTTACTTATGATGTAAAGCTTGAATGTATTGTTTGATTTTTTGCCAACATTACTAATAATTGCTTTGATGGTGTCAGGATTTCCTATAGGTACAGGCAATTTACCTAAACTATAAATTTTGGATACAGTTATATCTCTATCGAATCTAGGATATTCAAATTTTATCGTTGGGTGAACATCCGAAGAACTGTTGGTTGAATCGGGCATTGTAAAATTATTAACGCGAATAAATTTGGTTTGATTAGAAGAATATCCAAATACTGAATTTGCATTTTCATAAGACCAAAAAACATTTGCATTTTGTGATGAGGCTTGATAATACTCAACCAACAATTCAATATTAAAACCCCAAGCTGTGTCAAAAACAAAAGCCGAGTCCAAACTAAACCTCTTCCACCCCGGATTACTTCCAATTTCATTGGCTGGATTTCTATCATAAAAAAGCCTCATTCTTGTGGCGTTAACTTGGTTATTCCAAATCACATTTCGGCTTCCGTATGTTGTGTTAACTGTATTTCTGATATATATCTTCATGCTACAGGTACCGGTTATGCTACCCATTCCGTTTTTGAGAAAAGCTAATGACCTGATACTATCGCCATGTTGCAAGCCTCCTAAAACAGAAGACGGGAAAATATAAGCATACCTTGAATGAGCTCCTTGAATAGTTGATGTGTATGCAGGACCGCCAAAATTTGAGTTTTGAAAAGTTCCATTACCAATAGTTGTTACTTGAGCAACCATGCTTTGTAACACAGCAAACAATACTATTAATAAGGAATAAATTTTGTAGTTTTTTACCATAATTTACAACAAGTTATAATGAATAAATTGATTAATTTGTAAAAATAACAAAAAAAGAGAAATAAGCAAACTTTATTTCTCTTTTTAGCTAAAAGTAGATTAAAACAACAAGGCAGACTAACTTGACTTAATAAGTATGATTCTTATAAAATCGCCATAAATCAATTGGCATGTTCTTTAAAAATTTTGTTGAGCCATTTTAACATGATAAATATGGCTATCGCTGCCACCAATAACAAAATTGAATTGGTTAAGAAAAAATAACCTTTGTATTCATATTTATCCCACATTGACGCCAGAATTCCCGACAATTTATTTCCAATAGATGTGCTTAAAAACCAGCCTCCCATCATTAATGCGGTTAGTCTTGGAGGGCTCAATTTAGACACTAAACTCAAACCCATAGGACTAAGAAAAAGTTCCCCTATTGTAATTACGCCATAAGTTCCCCAAAGCCACCATGAAGACGCTTTTTCTGCTCCATTGTGACAATAAAACACTGCAATAACCATTACTAGTGGTGACAATGCTGAAATAAACAAACCCCAAGCTATTTTAGAGGGTGTACTTAATTCTTTTTTTCTGCGTTTCATAAACAAAAAGAAAGCCACCACAACAGGTGTTAAGGCCACAACCCAAAAAGGATTTATGGATTGATACAACTCCGTACTTACAACTTTTACTGTAGTTCCCTCTTGAGGATGTTGTTCTTTTGGTAAATTTCTAAAATAAACATCATTGGTTATGGCTTTAACCACAATGCCTGAATCATCTTTAATTAAATTGAAATTCTTATCATAAGTCTCTCTTTCTATGTTTTGATAATCTATAGATTCTGTTTGATGCAGATCTGACATCAATGGCTGAAATTGTTCTATGCCACTTCTGTCGGTGTAAAACTTAGCCCAAGTCGTTAGCGCTGTTCCATTTTGTTTAAATACGGCCCAAAACATTACCGACACAAGCATCACTAGCAATAAAGCAGAAATTGGTTTTTTGTCAACCACTGAAGCTTTGGTATACAATGAAATATAAAAGTAGATAATGGGTAATGTTGAAAATAAAAACGCATCAGAACTGTCGCTTCCAAAAATATTATCGGGCCACACCCAACCTATAATACCGAAGGCGATGGCTGGCAAAAAAATGGTTGCAAAAATTCGCCCTAAAGAGACATCCTCGGGAGAGCTTGGTTTTCTTATATCCCCAATTTTATAATGTTGTAGCCCAACTAGAAATACACTTAACCCAAGAAACATACCAACCCCTGCCCCAATAAAGGCATACCCCCAACCGTATTTATTTCTTAAATAAGCAGCAAAGAAATTGCAAATCAAAGCACCTACATTTATCCCCATGTAAAAGATATTGTAACCAGAATCTTTCATCGGTTTGTATTGTTCTTGATTGTACAAATTCCCTAACAAAGTTGAAATATTGGGTTTGAAAAATCCATTTCCAAGCACAATAAGCAACAAACTAACATAAAAAAACTCCAACTGATGAATTGCTAAGCCGCAATACCCCAAACCCATTAGAACTGCACCAATAATAATAGACTTTACATAACCAAGTTTTCTATCCGCTAACAAGCCACCAATAAATGGGGTTAAAAACACAAATGCAATAAAAGTCCCAAAAATATCATACGCTTCCTTTTTGCTCATAGCAAAACCTCCTCCATCCCATTTCTCCTGAAGGTATTGAACGAATATTCCAATCATTAAATAATACCCAAACCTTTCCCACATTTCAGTGAAAAATAAGTATGGTAAGGCTTTAGGATGTTTTGAAGTGCTATTTTTTGACATTTTTAAAATTTTACTTTGCAAGAATACTAAAAAAAATCAAAAATGATTAACTTTTAACTTGACCACATTCACAAAAATAAAAAAAGGCTGTTTCTTATTAGGAAAAAGCCTTTCAATTTAATAAAAAATTAGGTTTATATAGCCGCTTCGAAACGGGCTTTTTTGTCACTGTATTGAGCTCTCAAAGCTTCAATCATCTTTTTCTCACTATTGCTATTCTTCAATGCTTCGTATGCTTTAATTTGAGTTTCAGCCGTTTTGAAATCATTAATCGTAATTGCAGCATCAATTGTATTAACTAACAATACACGCGTTACTTTTTCATCAATTCTCGCTTTTTTGTCTTCCAAATCAGATTCTCCTAATGCTTTTATCCATATTGCAATTGCATCTTCCAAATCAGTGTTTTTAACATCTCTTTTCAATGAAGTATATCCTGAAACTGCAAAACCTTTTGCTTTTTCTAAATCGTCATAATCTCCATCTTTGTTTTTCACAAAACTCACTTCTCTATCAACATCCAATGGACTGTAACCATAGTTATTATTAATAAAATCATTGGCAATTACAAGAGCATCTTCAACAGATTTTTTCTCAATAGCAATCATATTAGGGGGATTTACTCCTTCATATTTTTTGTATTCTGTAGTGCTTTCTAAAATACCACTGTATATTCCTGCTCCGTTATGTTCTAAAGAAACTTCAACAGTTCTTCTGTAGGTTGCAACATAATAATATTCAATTTTGGGAATTGTTCTACCTGAAGCTTTGTCATAAACATTGTATTCTCTGCTTTTTCTTTCAGGCTCTGTATATTCAAAGTTGTAAATGGTTACTTTTCCTACTAAAGCTTGGTCTGACCCTTTTTCAAAACCATGTAGTTTCAAATACATAGTAGATAACATTTTAGTGTCAAAGGTGATTGATCTGGTTAAATCTGGCTCTACAAACCTAGGTTCAGACGGTTTGTAATAAGTTGGTTTAGTTGGCAATCTTAAAACTGGTTTTTGATCTTTCAATGCCATTCTTTCTATTAATGTCATTTTATCGAATGCCTCGTTTTCAATTCTAAAGTTTTCTCTTGCAGTTGCTACATCATCTTCGTGTTTTTTCAATTGCTCGTCATACTTTCTCTCTGACTCTGCCACAACATTTGGGTAATTTGCCAATTCTTCTTGGTATTTTTTTTGAGCAAACTCTTTCACTGAATTATTGTTTTCCGGATAAGGAGAGACAACTGTAAAATTGTAAGATTTAATTGTTTTAATTGGTTTTAAAGGCAATCTTGTGTCGGTAAATTTGATTTTTTCTTCGTTTATTTTTTGAGAAAAACCAAAATGAAAAACGCTTAAAGTAAGCGCTAATAGAAAATATTTCATTATTGTTTAAAAATTAGGCGGCAATAATACAACAATTATTCTAAAACTCCATTCAATTCATTAAATACTAAAAATCAAATAATTAATCGTTAACACAATATAATTTTTTTTTTGTTAAGCAGGTATTATATTTGCAATTCTATATATTAATGGCATTTCAAGTATCAAACGAGACAAAAGTTGGGGCATTAGC
Source organism: Chitinophaga pinensis (assembly GCA_945871905.1). Taxonomy (GTDB): domain Bacteria; phylum Bacteroidota; class Bacteroidia; order NS11-12g; family UBA955; genus JABMMZ01. The sequence goes on along the minus strand of CAMBXL010000013.1, from coordinate 16,280 downwards.
AGCAGTTTCTATCACATTTTTAGTGTTAGGTTATAACTTTTTGGCTGGTAAAGGCAGTTTATTCTCTAATAAATTTGAATTACAAACTTTACTTCATGACGTGAATGAAATAAACACATCAACGCCAATTTTATTAAACGGATACAAAGTTGGAAATGTTAACGATATTGAGATGAGTGATATACAAGGACAATTTAAAGTCTATTTCGTTATTAATGAAAAATTGTCTATCCCTGAAGATTCCAAAATCCAAGTAAAAGGAACTTTATTGAACGGCAAATCTTTAAACCTCATCTTAGGCAACTCAAGTAAAATGTCTCACGATGAATCCATTTTGGCCTCTATTGCAGATACCAGTATAATAGAGTCTGTAAGTGGTGTAATGAAACCACTAAGCAACAAAATTACGAGCATCGTAAATTCTCTTGACAGTTTATTGGCGAGCAATGACCTTAAAAACTCAATCAGTAGTCTCAATAAATCTCTTATTTCTTTTAAAAGAACAAGCGACAATACTTCAGAATTATTAGAAGCGAATGTTCCTAAGTTGACTGCTATATTAGGAAATGTTGAGAGCATTACTACAAATTTGAAAAACAACAACCAAAGTATTGCCTTAATCATTTCGAATTTAAAAGCCACAACAGACAATTTAGCGGCCGCAAAACTGAAAGAAACCGTTGACAAAGCCAACGACATGCTTTACAAACTTGACCAAGTAATGGGTAAAATCAATATAGGCGAAGGAAGTTTAGGATTGCTTGTGAACGACCCTGCACTCTACACTAATTTGAACAAAGTTGCCGTTGACCTTGATATTATTTTAAAGGACTTGAACAAACATCCTGCTAAGTACATTCCAATTCCATTTACCAAAAAGCAACGTAAAAAAGCTATGGAAGCGAGTGAAACTAAGCCCTAATAAAAAATATTTTTTTTTAAGGTTATTTTTATCTAAAATTGCAGAGTTGAAAAAATCTAACAGATTTCTCTGAAATATTCTTCAACTCTTACACTTCTATTTTATTCACACACAATATTTTTCCCATAATGGATTATAAAAACCTATTTGAAAAACCTTTAGACGAGTTACAGCTTATTGCTAATGCAATTGGAATCGAAGGGACTGATTCCTTGAACAAAGAACAAATCATTTCAAAAATAACCGCTTTGGAAAATGCATCAGCAAAACCAGAAAGCGCTTCAAATAATAACATTAAAGTAAAAAAAGTAGCCAAAGGGAAACGTAAACCAAAAACCAATCCTGAAACCAATGCCAATACTACCGAAATTCAAAGTGACTTTGGTTCAGATGAAATAAAACAAGAAATCGCAGAACTTGAAATAGAGGAAACGCCTCAAATTATTGAAGAAATTCCCGAAATTACTCAAGAATTGCCAATTGTAGAAGTTGAAAATTCTGAGAAAGAGAATCAAATAGAAGTTGTTGTTGAAAAAAAACAACCTGATCACAAACCTTTGCCACAAGAAAGAAATCACAAAGGCAAACAACAACACCATCACCAAAACAACGAAAACAAACAACCTCAAGAAAAAGTATTGTCTGAGGCTGAAATAGAACGTCAAAAACATCTTGAAGAGCAACAACAACTCAAAGAAAAACAAGAGAAAGAACGCCTTGAAAAAGAAAATGCCAAACGTGAGAGAATTCAACAACTAGTTGAGCTTGAAGGTATTATTCAAACCCAAGGTGTTTTGGAAATTACCAATGAGGGATATGGCTTTTTGAGATCAGCAGATTACAACTACATGGCATCACCTGATGACGTGTATTTGGCTTCGCACCAAGTCCGTTCCAATGGACTAAAAACAGGTGATACTGTTCTTGGAACGATAAGACCACCCAAAGAAGGTGAAAAATACTTTGCATTGGTGAAAGTTGAGAAAATCAACGGGAAAAGCATTGAAGAAATTCGTGACCGTGTTAGCTTTGAGCATTTAACGCCCCTGTTTCCTCAAGAAAAGCTTAATTTGGTTGACAAAAATGACAATTATAGCAACCGTATTATAGATTTAGTTTCTCCTATAGGTAAAGGTCAACGTGGACTTATTGTTGCTCAACCTAAAACAGGAAAAACTCAACTATTAAAAGGTCTTGCCAATGCTATTGCAACCAATCACCCTGAGGTTTACATGATCATATTGCTTATAGATGAACGTCCGGAAGAGGTAACAGACATGGCAAGAAGTGTAAATGCAGAAGTCGTAGCGAGTACTTTTGATGAACCTGCAGAAAAACACGTAAAATTGGCAAATATCGTTTTAGAAAAAGCCAAAAGATTGACAGAAAGTGGACACGACGTTGTAATATTGCTTGACTCAATTACCAGATTAGCACGTGCTTATAATACTGTTCAACCGGCATCGGGTAAAATATTATCAGGTGGTGTGGATGCCAATGCTCTTCAAAAACCAAAACGTTTTTTTGGAGCTGCTAGAAACATTGAAAATGGAGGCTCTTTAACAATTATAGCTACTGCATTAACTGAAACCGGTAGCAAAATGGACGAAGTTATTTTTGAAGAATTTAAAGGTACTGGTAACATGGAATTACAGTTAGACCGTAAATTATCTAACAAACGTCTTTATCCTGCCATTGATATAGTAAGTTCAAGTACAAGAAGAGATGATATGCTTTTAGATAAATCAACTCTACAAAAAATGTGGGTTTTAAGAAATCACTTGGCTGACATGAACAGTGAAGAAGCAATGAAAATGATGCTAAAATACATGACCGGAACTAAAGACAACAATGAGTTCTTGGTAAGTATGAATGGCTAATTAAACAAACAACTATGAATCAACTTCTATTCAAAAAAGTTGACAATTCGCCACTAATTCTCTTTAGAATTTTCTTTGGCTCACTCATGCTTATTGAATCATGGGGAGCTATTCTTACAGGTTGGGTTCATTCCACTTTTATAAAACCTAGCTATCTGTTTAGCTTTATAGGATTTGAGTTATTTCAAATTTTACAAGGGCCTTACATGTATGTCCATTATATTATTATGGGCATTTTTGGTTTGGGTATTGCCCTTGGCTATCGATACAAACTGAGTTCCACTTTATTCTTTTTGTTTTGGAGCACCACCTATTTCTTGCAAAAAACAGAGTATAACAACCACTATTATTTAATAGTCCTTATCTCTTTTCTGATGATATTTTTTCCTGCTAATGCGCAAATATCTTTGGATGTAAAACACAAAAGAACAGAATCCGTCAATTATTACCACTATTGGGTTCAACTCCTTTTAATGGTTCAGGTTTTTATTGTTTACACTTATGCTTCTTTTGCCAAACTTTATCCCGATTGGTTAAGTGGCAACTTTATCAGTATTATTTTTTCAAACTCTGCCCATTGGTATGAGAAACACATGAATTGGGAACCTTTTATAAACTTACTTGGGAACCATCATTTTCATCTTTTTACAGCTTATTCTGGGATATTATTCGATTTGCTAATGTTTCCTGCTTTGCTTTGGAAGAGAACTCGTCTTTTGGCGTTTTTTGCTGCCATAGGCTTCCATTTATTTAATTCTATTACCTTACACATTGGTATTTTTCCCTATTTTGCTTTGGCTTTCTCATTGTTTTTTTTCGAGCGCAAAAACATCCACCACAAATTCCTGCGCCGTAAACCTTATTTTGAGACAGAACACGAAACAAACCTCCCTAAAAACGCTAAACTTATTCAAGCATTTGTCATCGTTTTTATCAGCATACAAGTTTTATTACCCATAAGGCATTATTTTATGAAGGGACCAGTATTGTGGAATGAAACAGGACACCGCTTGTCTTGGCGAATGATGTTGAGGTCAAGAACTGGGAATTGCAATTTTTACATCAAACTAAACAATCAACTTGAAATCGTTAATTTTTCAGACTACCTAAGCAAAGAACAAATCAACGACTTTCAGTCAAAACCTGATATGATTTGGCAATTTGCTCAGCATTTAAAACAGCATTATTTAAAACAAGGCAAACAAATAGAAGTTTATGCTGACTGTCAAATTTCTGTAAACCGAGGCCCTTGGTATCCATTTATCAATTCTCAAGTTAACTTAGCTGATGAAAAATGGAATTATTGGGGCACACAATCATGGATATTGGACGCTCCTCAAGATTTTAAATAAGAAAAGGGCTAAAAAACAGCCCTTTTCTTAAAAGATACAAGTTAATAATTATTTGCAAGACCCACAAGGGCAATCACAATTTGCACCTGTGCAAGATTCACCACATGTGCATTTTTCATTGCATGAGTCATTGGCACAACTTTCAGTAAATTCTACTGAACTAGTCATTGCTGTACTTTCCGAATCGCAGCATTCGTCTTTTGCACCTGCATTTGCTTGACAGGCATCAATGCAATCACAACCTTCTCCTATACAAGTATCTCCACACTCACATTGAGTGTCGCAACACTTTTCGGTAGAAGCTGTTGATTTAACTTTGTAGCAATTTGATTGACTTGACTGATTGACAATAAAGAAAGATGCAACGATGGCTATAACGGCTACTAATGAGCCTAAAATGATTTTTTTGTTCATACTATTTTGTTTAAAATTTTTAAATTTGGGTTTGTATCGTTTTGAAAAAGCGCAAAACAATAACTCAAAACGCATAAGAAAAGTTTCGGAAGTATTGCAAAAGCTTTACAGTTGATAAATCACCTACTTTTGCTTTTTATCAAATTTGTAACACTCTTTTTTTCAAAAGAATGGGAACTCCGGGTATTTGTTCAGAGTATTGTGAAATAAATTGAATATCATCAATTAGAGGATAAGTAACTTGATTAGAGTTAGAATTAAAAGCAAAGTGATTAAACTTTAAATCTTTGACTTTAAGCTGTTGTACATTACCTGAAAATAAAACAGGATTAATAACGGTATTGATTTGAAACAAATCACAGCAAGAAGACTTTGTTTTTGAAACACAAGAAGTGCAATTATTGCAAGGAAGGTGATTGTCTGCCGACTGAAATCCAATAGAAAACCCTGATATTGAGTCGCAACAAGTGGCAATATCAATAGAAATTCCATTGCTACCTAACAAGAACAAAAGGGTTAATATGTAGGCTTTTAATCTCAAATCTACACAAAATTAAACAATAAGTACTACAAAAACAAATATCTTTTTAAAATATCTTTTTAAATAGCTGCCGAAAATTGAACATAAAAACGGTTGAATAAAAACCGATTGACTGAATATTCTACTCTCAGGCAATAGTCGTAATAGAAAACAAAATTCATACCTATTCCTGCGCCATATTGCCATTCTCCAACCATTGTGTTACCATTTTTCACTATACTTTCCACTAGTAAAGGGTGCGCTACTACTTTTCCAACATCTGAAAAAGCCGTGAGATACATGGCAATTGGGATGGTTTCGTAATTACTAAATCGCTTTACAAAAGGAAACTTTTTGTCGAATAATTTGTATTTAAACTCTGTTTTGGCTAAAGCAAAATGTAAACCATCAATCACATTCAACTCATATCCCCTGATAAAATCCCTTTCATATCCCAAAGCCAATAACTTATTATAAGCTGGGAAAGGCATTTCCATTCGGCGTAGGGTGAGCAAACTTGAATTAAAAAAACGCTTACTTATTGGAGTGTACTCACTGTAAGATATTTTTAGAGTAAAGGGATTTGAACGAATGGCACTCGCAAATACCCCATATTCAGCGCTGGCTTTAAACAACCTCCCTTTGAGTGGATAGCCTTTAAAATCTCTTTTATCATAAGTGAATAAATACCCCAAATACCATTCTTGTTGTTTTAAATTAGACCCTACTAAATAATTAGGATTTGATTTTATAACAGTGTCATTGACTTGAATTTGTCTATACCCCCCATAAAACCGATGGTAACTTAGAATTTTTTTTCTATGAACAAAGGCCAATTCAATCGATTTTCGTTCAATTAAATTGAGATCATTGGCTTTAAAAAACTGAACTTTATTGGCTTCTGTGGCTACCCAAACCTCTTTATTTCTCGAATAATGTGCGTTCAACTGAGCACCCCAAGTTTGCTTTTTATTGAAATACGGCAACTGGTACAATAAAGCAGCTTGTTTGGTATAACCCGAACGAAAATAAAACTTAAGGGTTTCATTTCTACCCCTAAAATTATACCACTCTAAGTCTAAACCATAAGTTAAGCGTTCAGAGTCTTTGCTCAACCACCATTGATTGAAATTCCTATCGGCATGGTTCAACTTGGGAGAGGGCCAAATATACCAACGTTCTTTGATGTATATAACCGCTTTATGATTTTCGAATGTGATTTGCACTTCGTTGAACAAATACAAATTCAACAATTGTTGTCGGCTTCGTTCGGTGTGATAATTTTTATTAACAGGATTAATGGTATCTCCTATTTTAAAGGTAAGTTCCCTTAAAATAATTCTGTCTTTGGTTTTTTTGTGCCCTTTTATTTCAATGGACTCAATAACACTCATTAAGGAATCTTGCTGTGATGCCTGAATTTTTGAGCTTATACCCAAACATAAAAACAATAAAAAAAAACTTTTAGACAAAACTATAAGTCTAAGATTTTCATTAAATTTTCGTACCTCAAGTCGTTATCGTCACTCATATCTTCTCTGTTATAATAAGCTTCAACGTGGTAATCATACCTTTCAAGGGTTGCCAAAATATTACGTAAAATTGTGGTATTCAATTTTAAATGCAACTCAATTTCATTTGTGTCAGGCAGTTCAAACGTAAAAAATCCCAACACTTTGGCATCGCCATATTCTATAATTCTGACAATATCACTTAAAGAATAATCATTTGGTTTAAGTTTTAAAACAATAATACTGCCATGCGCTTTCACCGTAAGACTTTTGCTTAATGCCAATACAATATCTTTGGTTTTAATAACCCCCAAATACATCCCATTTTCATCTAAAATAGCCAAAAGAGACATATTTAATGTTTTTAATTGAGACAATGCATTAATTATATGTTGGTTAAGTGTTACAAATGGCAATAGAGGTGCGTACAATGGCAAATCATTGATAGACATTTGTGGACTTAGAGTACTCAATGAGTATACATCGACATAATTGACAACTTGATGATTGTGTACAACAGGAAGAATTTCTAAGTACTGAGAGGACAACTTGGCTAATGCCGAAGCTATAGTATCTTCTGTACTGATTGGTTCTATATCATTAACTACAAAATGGTTTGTGAGCATTGTATAGTACAAAATTAAACTATTTCGTTTAATTTTCTATATTATCATTCTTTTAAGCTTAGGGCAATTCTCATTCTAGGAATATCAATTTCTTTTACTTTCAGTGTTAATCGTTGGTTCAACTTTATCACTTCGTGTGGCGACTGAACAAAAGTATTGGACATTTCAGAAATGTGTAAAAGACCTTTTTGCTTAATTCCAATATCTATAAATGCCCCAAAATTGGTAATATTGGTCACTATTCCTTTCACAAACATCCCTTCTACCAAATCATTGATAGTTCGAATGTAGGCATCAAACTCATCTTCTGTAATCTGATTGCGGGGGTCTAATCCAGGTTTTAATAATTCATTCATGATGTCATTAAATGTGTAAACCCCTATTTCTTGAACCCAATGTGAGTCTTTTTTAATTTTGTCAATCAATTCAGTATTCGCCATCAATTGACTTGGTTTCACTTGGTATTGCTTGGCTAATTTTTCTACCACTGCATATTTTTCAGGGTGAATTCCACTTGCGTCTAAAGGATTGCTTCCTTCCTTTACCCTTAAAAAACCGGCTGACTGTTCAAAGGCTTTTTCTCCCATACGCGATACTTTTTTCAAATCACTGCGTTGTTTAAAGGGACCATTTTGAGCTCGGTATTCAACAATGTGTTTCGCTAACAAAGGACCTAAACCTGACACATGTTTTAGCAACTCTTCACCTGCTGTATTTACATTAACCCCTACCCTATTTACGGTCCATTCAATGGTATCATTAAGTGCTGTTTTCAAACGATTTCCATCTACATCATGTTGGTATTGACCGACTCCCAAACTTTTGGGGTCTATTTTCACTAATTCAGCAAGGGGATCCATCAGTCGCCTGCCTATACTTATGGCACCACGAACGGTAACATCCAAGTCAGGGAATTCTTTTCTGGCTATTTCAGAGGCCGAATAGATAGAAGCGCCATCTTCGTTGATTAAGAAAATCGGGCAATCAATATCACTTTGTTTAATAACATCAAACACGTCGCGACCCGCAGTACCATTTCCAATAGCGATTGCTTCCATGTTGTATTTGCTCATTATTTTTTTCAACTCCAACAGGGATGATTGGGCACTTGAAGGGGAATTAAAAAACAGCACCGTTTGGTATTGGAGAACTCCATTTTTATTGAGACAGACCGTTTTACAACCTGTCCTAATGCCTGGGTCGATAGCCAAAACAGCTTTGTTACCAAGAGGTGGCGACAATAGTAATTGTTTTAAATTTTCAGAAAATACTTTTAAGGCTTCTTTTTCTGCTTTTTCAAACAAGCTTGTTTTGCATTCATTTTCAATAGATGGTTTCAATAATCTTTTATAAGAATCATCAATCACATCTTGCATCAAATCTTTAACACTAGAGTATCTTTTGAGCCATTTAAAATCTAAAGCTTCCAAAGTTTTATCTTCATCTGGCGACACCTCCAACTTCAACACGCCTTCCTCTTCGGCTCTAAAAACAGCCATAATTCGGTGAGAAGCGGCATAATTCGCTTTTTCGTTGTATTCCAAATAATCTTTGTACTTCAGCGCTAAGTCGGGCGATTTTTCAAGTCCTTTTTTGTTGGGCTTCGTTTGAATAACGGCATATTTCTCAAAACGTTCTCTGAGCATATTCCTTGTTTCCAAATCATTAGAAATCCATTGAGCAACGATGGCTTTGGCTCCTTCCAAAACCAATGGAACGGTATTGTATAGCTCATTTTTATAGCGATTCGCCAACACCTCGACTTCAGGATTCTTTTGTTCTAAAATCACTTTTGCCAAAGGTTCGAGTCCGTTTTCGATAGCCAAATCTGCTTTGGTTTTCTTTCGAACTTTGTATGGCAAATACAAATCCTCTAAATCAGTTTTGTTGTAACAATCAGTAATTTGCTTTTCGAGTGCAGGGGTCAACTTTCCTTGCTCCTTAATGGTTTCAAGAATGAACAATTTCCGTTTTTCTATTTCCTCAAAAAACAAGCCTTTTTCAATGATTGTTTGAATAGCAACTTCATCTAAATTTCCTGTCTGTTCTTTTCTGTATCTGGAGATAAAAGGGATTGTTGCACCACTTTCCGACAATTTCAATACATTTTCAATGGCATTGGTTGCAAAACCTGTCCATTGGGCAATAAGCTTAATTTGGAGGATCACTTTTTCTTTTTTGTTTTAGGGGGTACTACAATTCCGGCAAACTTAAGTTCGTCCATGATGAACCATTTATCATCCATTTTCAAGCAAGTAGCGGTAATTTTAAACTTCTTATTCTTAACAGTCAATATCACCCAAGTTACATAGGCGTATTCCACACCTGAGTAATAGCTGTGTTCGTAATAAAAGGTATCCAATTGCGATTGTTTCCATTCCACTTTAGCATCTTGTGCTTTTTTCATGGTTTTAGTATATTGGAATCGGAGTGAATTCCAAACCGCATTGTACATAGCAAACTGGGTGTATTCCGTTTGTTTGCCCGCTTCCGATTTGCTAATAAATGCTTTGTAAGATTTAAAAGAAGGAAAAACGGTTTGCATGTTTGAAAAACGTTTGGTTTTAAACACTTTATAGGTGGTATCCATCATCCAATCCAAATCTTCTAACTCTTTAATATTTAGATTTACAGAGGTATCTGCCTCTTCTTGAGCAAGAAGGGACAATTGCGACATGCAAACAAAAAACAATATCAGTATTTTTAAGCGTTTTAAAAACATAAGAGACAAGAAGAATGAGGAGACAAATGCGGGAATGGGTTTAATTAAACCGTCATTATTTCTTTTTCTTTGTCAACAATCATTTGATCAATTTTGACAATCAGTTGGTCTAACTGCTTTTGGACTTTAGCTTCAGCATCTTTGGCTTCATCTTCACTTAAGCCCTCTTTTTGCATTTTTTTAACCTTTTCATTGGTGTCTTTACGGTAATTACGGGCAACGACTTTACTTGCTTCGCCTTCTTGTTTTACCATTTTCACCAACTGAATACGGCGTTCTTGGGTAAGAGGTGGTATAGTAATACGTATCATTTGACCATCATTATTAGGGGCAAAACCCAAATTGCTGTTAATAATTCCGCGTTCAATATCAGAAATAATGGCACGCTCCCACGGTTGAATGGCAATGGTTCTGGCATCGGGTGCAGAGACATTGGCAACTTGGGTTAATGGAACAGGTGCACCATAGTAATCTACCATTACACTTTCCACCATACCCGGAGATGCTTTTCCGGCACGAATGTTATTGAATTCATGAATGGTGTGTTTGGTACACTTGTCTAAATTTAGAGTATACTCGTTTAATAATTCAGTTATCGTTTGGCTCATAGGTTATTTAAAAAAACTAAGCACAAAATAAACTATTTCTTGAAACTTATAAAAATTTTTATCGAAAAAACACTAAAATAAAACCATAAGTTTATAAATTTATATGTAATTTTGCACTCTAAATAAGTTAATTATGTCATTATTATTCTTACAAAACATTGGTGGCGGTTCTATGATTCTTATCATTGCTGTTATTTTGATATTTTTTGGTGGCAAAAAAATACCTGAATTAATGCGTGGTTTGGGCAACGGTATTCGCGAATTCAATGAAGCCAAAAATAAAGTAAAAGACGAAATCGAAAAAGGTATCAAAGACGACAAATCTGAAACTGAGAAATAGTCTGGTTTAATGAAGAAGCGTTTTTCATCCCTCATTGAAATTCAAAAAGAGATTAATGAAGGGAATCTTAATTTACCCGAATTAGTCCAATATTATCTTACTCAAATCAATAAAAACAAGCACTTAAATGCTTTTTTAGAAGTTTTTGAAGAAGATGCTAAAGAACAAGCTGAAGAAATTCAGAAAAAAATCACACTAAAAACAGCGGGCAAATTGGCAGGGATGGTTATTGCCATCAAAGACAATATTGTTTACAAAGACCATGAATCGTCTGCTTCATCACAAATCCTAAAAGGGTTTACTTCTTTGTTTTCAGCAACCGTTGTAGAACGATTACTTGCCGAAGATGCCATTATTATTGGCAGGACCAATTGTGATGAATTTGCCATGGGTGCTAGCAATGAAAACTCAGCATTTGGACCCGTTTTAAACGCCATTGACAACACCCGAGTTCCCGGAGGAAGTAGTGGTGGAAGTGCTGTAGCGGTGCAAGCCGACATGTGTTTAGCCTCTTTGGGTAGCGATACGGGTGGTTCTATTCGACAACCTGCTGCCTTTACAGGAATTTACGGTTTATATCCAACCTATGGCGCTATTAGCCGTTGGGGCTTGATTGCTTTTGCAAGTAGTTTTGACCAAATTGGACCATTTACTTCTTCGGTGTCTGACATGAGTTTATTGATGAATTGCATTACAGGCAAGGATGAAAATGATGCAAGTATGGCACAAATTGAAGCATTAAACATTCAACTTACCGATAACACCAAGCCCCTTAAAATCGCCTATATCAACGATTGCGTAAATCACGAAGGTTTAGAGGAAAGCATTCAAACGAAGACTTTCGAATTTATTGAAGCCTTAAAAGAAAAAGGACACAGCCTTACGCCTATCGATTTTCCATACTTGGACCAAATGGTTCCTTGTTATCAAATATTAACAACAGCAGAGGCTAGCAGTAATTTAAGTCGTTTTTCGGGATTAACTTATGGCAATCGCAGCAACAATGCCATAGACTTGGAAAGCATGTACAAAACCACTCGATCCGAAGGGTTTGGCGCTGAAGTTAAACGCAGAATAATGCTTGGAACTTTTGTATTGACCAGTGATTTTTATGATGCTTATTATACCAAAGCTCAAAAAGTGAGACAAGTTATAAGACAAGAAACATTAAAGATTTTTGAGAATTACGACATTATTTTAACCCCTACAACCAGCACTGTTGCATTCAAAATTGGAGAAAAATCGAACAACCCAATTGCGATGTATTTAGCTGATTTGTTTACCGTGCAGGCGAATTTAGCGGGCATACCGGCCTTGTCTATCCCTTATGGAACAGATGACAATGGCTTACCAATAGGCATGCAAATAATGGGCAAACCCTTTGAAGAAAGCACTCTTTTGCAACTAGCACAACAATTACAATAATACCTTACTTACTTAGGCTTTATAGTTCAATGGATAGAACGAGGGTTTCCGAAGCCCTAAATTCAGGTTCGACTCCTGATAAAGCCACAAGCTTTTCATTTTGCAGCCGTAGGCTCAATAGTGATTTGCATTGCTTGAAATTCATTTCAAAGCAAAGGCAAATGACTATTGAATAAAATGCATAGCATTTTGCAAAATGGGAAACTTGTTAGGCCACCCAAAAAGGTGCAACGAAGTTACCCCTGATAAAGCTAAATATCCTTTCAAGGATTTCCAACGTGCCATTCAATGCGGTGGTTTTTGGGGGTTTAGATTTTTTTGGGTTACCTCAAAGGAAGTTCCTCGAGTGGACTCGAGGAAATCACCTGTAGAGGTCAAAAAAAGCAAACCCTCAAAAATTTATTTAGCTCTGGAAATAAAAACCTCATTGTGGCACTAGCTTTTTCTTTGCTACTTTCTTTTTTGCAATGAAAAAAGAAAGTAGAAGACATGAAGTAAATGAAAACTAAGTTGTAAAACCGAACACATTTGAATGAAGTTTACAGCTCAGAATACAATTTTATCTTAACTTAAAATTCTTTTTTTCTTTTAATGTTAAAAGAAAAAAAAACCACCACCCAATCAAAAATTCCGTTTTTGTGGCTGCAACCTCGGCTGCCTATCCACAAAAGGGAGTCCCGCTAAAAAGCGGGACTTCTTGGCTGTTCCGAAGCCTCGGAACCCAGCCACTTGGTAGTGTGTTTTGATAAGTTCAAAATTAATTAAGGTTTTAATCCGTTAATTTCTATGAAAAATAGGATATTATATTTGATTATTTTTTTATTAAAATTCAATATATTTGCCTTTTTAAAATTAAAATATGATAGACTTCTAAGAACAAATTAAATCTCTAGGAGAAAGAGTAAATAAGTTAAAAGAACAAATTAAAACTGAAGAGGCTACTAAAAATGCCTTTATTATGCCTTTTATACAAATTTTAGGTTATGATGTTTTTAATCCTATTGAAGTTGTACCTGAATTTATTTCTGACATTGGGTTAAAAAAGGGTGAAAAAATAGATTATGCTATTTTCAAAGACTGTCAACCTACTATTTTAGTAGAATGCAAACATTGGAATCAAAACTTAAATATACATGACGGTCAATTATTGAGATATTTTCATGTATCAAAGGCTAAATTTGGGTTACTCACTAATGGTATTATTTACAAATTTTATTCTGATTTAGTGGATACTAATAAAATGGACGAAAAACCCTTTTTAGAATTTAATATAACTGAAATAAAAGACAATCAAATTGAAGAGTTGAAAAAGTTTCATAAAAGTATTTTTGATGCTGAATCAATTGTCAATACTGCAAGTGAATTGAAGTACACTAATGAATTGAAAAATATATTTCAAAATGAATTATCAAACCCTAGTCCCGAATTTTTTAAATTCTTTGCAAAACAAGTTTATCCAAGCGTTGTAACAGCAAAAGTTTTGGAGCAATTTACTAATTTAATGAAAAAATCCATTCAACACCACATAAGTGATTTAATAACCGATAGATTAAAAACAGCTTTATCAAAAGAAGACGAAGAGGCAAAAAAACAAGATGCAGTTCTGAATGAACAATTAAAAGTTGATGAAAATAAAATTGTCACTACTCAAGAAGAGTTAGAGGCATTTATGATTGTTAAAACCATATTAAGACAAAAAATAAGTTCTGATAGAATATCTTACAGAGATGCCCAATCATATTGCGCTATTTTGTTAGATGACAATAACAGAAAAACTATTTGTAGATTCTATTTTAACGGGGCAAAAAAATATTTTGTTATGTTAGATGACCAGAAAAAAGAAATTAAAAACGAAATTAATTCTATTGATGAAATTTTTAATTTTTCTGATACTTTATTTAATGTATTAGAAACATTATCAAAGTAATACCAGACTATTACGAATTGACTTATTATTCTACCTTATCTATTAAACCTCAATTTAACATCTTTTTTAAACCTAGAGAGTTTATAAAAAAGCTTAAGAAAAAACGTTTTTGAACTAAATAAAGCTTAATATTGTTGTGTCACGTCCTCTTTGTTAGCCAAATGATGATAAGCACATGACTTTCTATTTTTTTAATATATATATTATCAATAGATTCAATCAACAACTAAAAAAAATGTCGTCACGACTTAAAAACAATAATAATAATGAACCAATATTCTATTTTCGCCCAAGCCATTGTTGCCATCTCAATTTTTTATGTGTGGACTTTTCGTTTTCACAACGTTGAAAAAGAGTTTAACCAATTTGGCCTTAGCACTTTAATTCGCAGCACAGTTGGTGCTTCAAAAATTGCATTATCTACTCTATTATTTGCAGGCATTTGGTATTCAGAGTTGGTATTAATCCCCTCATTACTCATAGCCTTCCTGATGGTTTCTGCTCAATACTTCCATTTAAAAGCGGGCAATCCATGGATCAAAAGAGTGCCTTCATTGGTTTTACTACTCTTGTGTTTGTTTATCGCTGCGGTTAGCAAAGAACTAATATAACAGTGAGTTTACTCTATATCCTCACTTTAATATCAAGTATTTCTTTTTTGGGATATGGCATTGCTTATTTGGTTTCGGCCAAAATGAAAAGTGAATTCAAACGCTTCGGACTTGAAAAAATAGGGACACTAACAGCTGTTTTGGAATTGTTAGGTGCAACAGGCCTATTAATAGGTCTTCAATCTAATATTATTTTACTCATCTCTTCAGCGGGATTGGCGTTATTAATGTTTTTTGCACTTTTAGTTAGAATTAGAGTCAAAGACAGCCTTTTCGTTTCTATTCCTGCAATATCATATCTTGCAATCAACGCTACTATTTTTTACCAGTGTATTATCCAATACTAAACTTGTAAACCATTTCAATATTTACACATTCCAAGAGGGTTTTCAAATCTTTTTAATTTTGTAAGGCAAAATTAAAACTCAATTTTTTCAGTTTAATTGTTCAATTTGTTCTAAAAAAAATATACTTTTGTATTATGAAATTCGTTTCGGTAATAATGGTTATATTGGTTATAGGGCTCTCCCTTATCCCATGTTGCCCACCCGAAACTGATTGTTTTCAAACCAGTAGTAACGACACAGAAAATCACTGTGACTCGGATGACCATTGCACCGAAACTGACAATGAAAATGAGCATTGCGATGTCTGTTCCCCTTTCTTTACTTGTGGGTCTTGCGCAGGAGTTACTATTCCCAATTATACCAATAACGAATCTTTAGAAACCATTAGTTCTCCCCGTTTTAAATTCCCTTTCTCTGAATCCTTTTTGTCTTTTTATGTCAATAAAATGTGGCAACCGCCTAAGATATAGTTTCAAATTATCGAAACCATTATCTCTAAATTTTATCAATAAAAAATAACACAAAAAATGAATTTATCAATAAAAAAACATATAAAGACGATATTAATGGCGTTAAGTTTAATATACTTTACACCATCATTAGTGGCACAAACACCACAAAATAACGACCCTCAAACTGTTCAATTTACTGTAACACAAATGGGGTGTAGCAACGACCAAAAAATACTAGAAACTGCGCTTTACAGAAAAAAGGGCGTTAAAAAAGTGACAATAGAAGGCGAATCTGTAACCGTTACATACAATCCAAGTAAAATTACTGTTGATGCTCTCAAATCAGTGATTGAAAACACAGGGACTTGCGAAGACCCAAACGACAAAATTCACAAAGTTAAATCAAGCACCCCTTAAGTTGTTTACTGATGAATGCAATATTGAATTACCTCAATTTTGCAGTTAAAATTGAATTGAATTTTCTTCTTTTTTCCCTGCAAAAAAAACTCAGTTTTCTTCTTATTACAAGTTCTATTTTTCTTTCCTCACCTCTTTTTGGTCAACAGTATATCCAAGGTGTCATTCTTGACATAGGAAACAACCCAATTTCAGGGGCTCAAATC
>CAMBXL010000012.1 GCA_945871905.1 Chitinophaga pinensis | reverse complement strand
TTTTTTTATTGGGGTAAAATTGGTGTCATTAATGTTGAAAAAGCCGAAAAAGGACAAAGCCCTTGGAATAGATTAAATTTGATAGATACCCTTTGGGTAACAGTGGTAAAGGAACTAAGAAAGTTCAATATTCCCTTTCAAGATATTGTATTAATTAAGAACAGCTACTATTTTGATACCGTTAACTTTATAATAAACAATAAAGAACTGGTTATAAATGATTTAAAAAGCCAATTTTCAAGCGATATTGGAGAGGAAATTTTTAATTTTATTGAAAATCCCGAAAGTGATTTCAAAAAAAAAGCGAAACTGCTAACACCATTTGCAGGCCTAATAACTGAAATATTATTATACGGACAGAAAATATCATTATATCTAATCCCTCAAGATAATCACTTTACGATGTATCATTTTGGAAGTAAATTCAACATACGTACAGAGGAGGAAATGAACTTCGTAAAAGAAAACACTCATTTGTATATCAATTTAAACACCATCGTTTCTGATTTTTTTGAACTTGACAAAAACGAACCTTTAAATAGAGCTTTTGGCATTATTTCAAGTACTGAAGATGAAATTTTAACTGCATTAAGAGACCATAAAGTTGAAGAAATATTAATAAAAAAATCACATAATCAAACGATTACATACACTTTAACTCAAAAACAAGAATTGCGTAACGAAGAAGTAGTGGCTATAAAAAAACTACTTAGAATGAATGAGTACAAAGAGGTTACTGTGGTATTGAGAAATGACAAACACATATATTTAGAAAACAAAATAAAAAAAACAATAAAGACCCATGAAAATGGCTCACAACAAAACAATAATTAAAACCCATTAGAAATGGCTTTTAGTTGCTCAACAGCAACAAACAATGTTAACAATAAAACAATGTAGAGAATTATTACAACAAAACGAAAAAGAATTAACGGACCAAGAAATTATTATCATTAGAGATTGGCTAATGTCATTAGCAGACATTGCCATAGAAATTACAGAAAACAAAAGAATTAAAAAATGAACAAAAGAGCAATTATTTACACAAGAGTATCCACCGATGAACAAAACAACGGCTACTCTCCTTTAGACCAAAAAGACAAACTTTACCAATACTGCAAAAACAATAACATTGATGTAGCTGGATTTTACCATGATGATGAAAGTGGAAAAACCTTTAATCGACCTGAATGGAAAAAAATTATCAGTTATTTGAAAAAAAATAAAAACAGTGTTGATTATATCTGTTTTTTAAAATGGGATCGATTTGCAAGAAGTGCAGAAAAGGCCTATGAAGAACTCTCTATTTTAAAAAAACTGAATGTTCAAGCCATAGCTATTGAACAAAAACTGGATTTAGAAATTCCTGAACAAAAACTAATGTTGGCTATTTATCTCACAACTCCTGAAATAGACAACGACAGAAGAGCTTTGAATATATTTCATGGCATTCGTAAAGGTAAAAAAGAAGGAAGATGGATAGGAGGTTGTCCACGTGGCTATAAAAACACTCGAAATGAATTTAACAGACCTGTTATTACACCTGAAGGTGGTTTACAAGAAAAACTTGTGGTTCTTGCATTTAAAGAATTTTCTACTGGAAAATACTCTATTGAAGCCCTCAGAGCAAAACTTAATTCCCAAGGTTTGTTCTGTACTAAGAATTCTTTTTGGATGTTATTGCGAAACAAGGTTTATATTGGTAAAACGTTTGTACCAGCATATAAAGATGAACCTCCAAGATGGGTTCAAGCCATTCATAAGCCATTAATAAGCGAATCTACCTTTTACAAGGTACAAGAAATTCTTGAAGGAAGAAAGAAACATTTACCATGCTCTATAAAAACATTGAGGGATGAATTTCCATTAAGGGGTATTTTAATTTGTCCGAGATGCGGCAAATTATTAACCGCCTCTTGGTCAAGAGGGAGAATGGGAACAAGATACCCTTATTACCACTGTAACAACGTTTGTAAAGAAAGAAAAAACTCCGAATTAGTAAACACTACTTTTGAGAATTTACTTGAAAGAATTAAACCTACAGAAGATTCTGTCAAATTATTTACAAAAATTGTTAGTGAAAAAATAAAGGAAAAGAATCAAACTGAAAGAGAAGATGTTTCAAAAATTGAATCCGAAATTGCCAAATATAGAGTCCGTCTTGAAAACGCAAAAAACTTGATGTTAGATGGTGAAATTGAAGCTTCAGAATACAAAGAAATTAAACAATCAACTGAAGAAAAAATCAATCAATTATCCTTAAAACTCAATACTAATAATGAAGATTTAAAAAACCTTGTTTCAAAAATAAAAGAAGCTTCTTCAGTATTAAAAAACCTCTCAAAGGCTTATCAACAGAACGATACAAGCATAAAGAGACAGATAGTTAGTTCGATTTTTCCGTCTGGTTTAATTTTTGAAGAAAAAAATTCTCGAACCCTACACATGAATGAAGTGATAGTTAAAATCTTTAGGAATACCAAGGGTTCCCAAAAAATTCCACAAAAAAAGCACACCGAATTTGGTGTGCTTTCCCTTGGAGTGAACTCGGAGGGAGTCGAACCCCCAACCTCCTGATCCGTAGTCAGGTGCTCTATCCAATTAAGCTACGAGTCCATGCCTTTTATTAAAGGACTGCAAAAGTAGATAAAAAAACCAAACTCAAAAAATTAAATTTCAAAAAAATAACCCTATCCCTAATTTATCTCCAAATCAACCCAAAAATCCACTTTCCATTTTTACTTCTTTATTGAAAAATTTAAAAAAAGATTGTAAATTTGCTCAAGTGAAATTCGAAGGACACCTCAATAATAAACTTCCCAATATTGGCAATTCCGTCTTTTCTGTCATGACGATTTTGGCCAATCAACACAATGCCATCAACTTGGCTCAAGGATTTCCTGACTTTGATTGCTCCGATGAACTCAAAAAACTTGTGAACGTTGCCATTCAAAATGGGCACAACCAATACGCACCCATGCCCGGTTTGATGAGCCTCAGAGAAAAAATAGCAGAAAAAACCGAAAACCTGTACTCCGCAAAATACAATCCCGAAACGGAAATAACCATCGTTCCCGGCGCTACCGCAGGCATATACACCGCCATACAAGCCTTAATCAAGGAAAATGACGAAGTGATTATAATAGAACCTGCCTACGACAGTTATATCCCCGCAGTGGAACTTGCAGGTGGTAAAGCCATCGTGTATGAAATGCTTTTTCCCGAATATAAAATCAACTGGGAACAACTTAAAAAATTATTTACCGTACGAACCAAACTCATTATTATAAATACCCCTCACAACCCTTCAGGAGCTATACTGAGTGCAGAAGACATGCGTAAGTTAGAAAAACTAATCAATGGAACAGATGCTTTGGTAATGAGCGATGAAGTATACGAACACATTATCTTTGATGGTTTCGAACACCAATCCGTAGCGCGTTACCCACAATTGGCACAACGAAGTATCATCGTGTCGTCGTTTGGCAAAACCTACCATACCACAGGTTGGAAAATGGGCTATCTGCTTGCCCCCGAAAATATTACCGCACAAATCAGAAAGGTTTATCAGTTTTTGAGTTTTGCGGCAAACACTCCTATTCAACATGCTTACAGCGCCATACTTAACAAGCCATCCTATTACCTTGAACTGTCACATTTTTACCAACAAAAGCGCGACTTGTTCAGGGCAGGATTAAAAAACAGCTCTTTCAAATTGTTGGAATGTAGTGGCAGTTATTTTCAATCTGTAGTTTATGATAAATTGAGCGATAAAGGGGATTTCGAAATGGCGCAAACCTTAATCAGTGAACACAAAGTGGCAAGTATTCCTGTATCTGCATTTTACAAAAGAAAAACCGACCACCATGTATTGCGTTTCTGCTTTGCCAAAAAAGAAGAGACATTAAATAAAGCACTCGATATTTTATGCAAGTTATAAACATAGCAGTGGTGCAAACCTCCTTGTATTGGGAATCTGTAGATGAAAACCTGAATCACTTTACAGACAAATTGAGTGTAATAAAAGACTGTGATTTAATTTTTTTACCCGAAATGTTTACGACAGGGTTTAGTATGAATCCAGAAGCATTGGCAGAAGGGTCAACCCAAAAGGGATTACTTTGGTTGAAAGAAATGTCGGCACAATGCAATGCGGCTATAGGTGGAAGTTTGATGTATAAAGAAGGTGAACACTATTACAACACCTTTGTATTTCAGGAGCCCAATCAATCGCCTCAATTTTACCACAAAAGACACTTGTTCTCTCCGGGTGAAGAAAACAAGCATTACAGTCATGGAAATTCCAAATTAATCATAGACTACAAAGGTTGGCGCATTTGTCCACAAATATGTTATGATTTGCGTTTCCCAGTTTTTTCCAGAAACACAGAAAATTACGATTTATTGGTCTATGTGGCCAATTGGCCCGAAAAAAGAAACTATGCTTGGCAAACATTATTAAAAGCACGAGCAATAGAAAACCAATGTTATGTGGTGTCGTGTAATCGATTAGGAGCGGATGGAAATGGCGTTAACCACATTGGTAATTCAGGGATTATCAATTACATGGGCGAAGAAATTGGGTTTGGGAATGAAGACAAAACCTATCAATTTTATTTGAATAAAGCTTCATTGGAAGAATACAGAATTGAATTTCCGGTTTTAAAAGATGCCGATTCCTTTTCAATTAACAATCTCGTTTAATAGTGGTTTATAAATAATCAAAATAGGGGTTTTATTTCTCGATAAATAATTGAATTTTTGCATCTTTAAAAATAGATATGCCAAGTATTCAGGAATTAGAAAGCATTGCATCTCAAGTTAGGCGCGATATAGTAAGAATGGTTCACGCGGTTCAAAGCGGTCATCCAGGGGGTTCACTCGGTTGTGCCGATTATTTAACTGCCTTGTATTTTGAAATCATGAACCATCAACCCGATAACTTTACCCAAGAGGCAAAAGATGAGGATGTTTTCATTTTGTCAAATGGTCATATTAGTCCATTATTTTACAGTGTTTTGGCTCGTAGCGGCTATTTCCCTGTAAGTGAATTGGCGACTTTCAGAAAGTTAAATTCAAGACTGCAAGGTCACCCCACCACTCACGACCATTTGGAAGGCGTCCGTATTGCTTCAGGTTCTTTAGGACAAGGACTTAGTGTTGCAACCGGTATTGCTTTGGCCAAAAAAATGGATAACGACAAAGCTTATGTTTATGTTAACATGGGTGATGGTGAATTACAAGAAGGACAAAACTGGGAAGCGATCATGTTTGCGGCCCACAAAAAACTAAACAATATCATTGCGACTATCGATTTTAACAGACAACAAATAGATGGCAGTGTGGAAGACATCATGGGCTTTTTTGAATTGAGATCTAAATTCGAAGCTTTTGGTTGGAATGTCTTAGAAATGAATGGCAATAACATGTCAGAAATTATAGCTTGCAACAAAGAAGCTAAAGCATTGAACTCCGACCGCCCTTGTGTAATCTTAATGAAAACTGAAATGGGATATGGTGTTGATTTCATGATGGGAAGTCACGAATGGCATGGTATTCCGCCAAATGATGAACAATTGGCACGCGCTTTGAATCAATTACCTGAAACGTTGGGAGATTATTAAATAAATAATTCAAAACAGCGTTAACTAATATAATGATAAAAAAGCTGACATATCTCTTTTTACTATTTAGTGTTTTAACGGTAAACGCTCAAACTGAACAAAAAACGCGCATACTCCTAATTTTTGATGCTTCGGGAAGTATGACTGCACCCATAGAAAATTCTACAAGAATAGCTGTTGCCAAAAAAATGGCCGTTAAGCTTATTGACAGTTTATCTTCTTTCAAAAATGTAGAATTAGCCCTCAGAGTCTATGGACATCAACAAACGGCTAACTTAAAAGACTGTAAAGATTCCAAACTTGAAGTTCCTTTTGCACCTAATAATACGGTGATTATGAAAAAGAGAGTCAACAGTTTGGTTCCCAAAGGATGGACGCCAATTGCCTACTCTTTGCAGGAAAGTGAAAAAGATTTCCCTGCTGAAAAAGGCTGTAGAAACCTCATTATCATTATTACAGATGGTTTGGAAGAATGTTCAGGCGACCCTTGTACCATTTCACAAGCACTTCAAAAAAAGGGTATTTTCCTTCAACCTTTTATCATTGGATTAGGTTCTAATGAACAATTTAAACTAAACTTTAACTGTGTCGGCAATTATTATGACGCCAATACTGAAAATGAATTCCAAACCGTAATTGGAGTTGTGGTTTCCCAAGCCATGAATGCAACCAGTTGTCAAATCAATTTACTTGACAAACAACTTCGTCCGGTGGAAACGAATGTGTTGATGAGTATTTATGATGCCTCTTCTAAAAAACTTTTGCACAACTACGAACACACCATGAATGGCAGAGGCGTTCCCGATACTTTGTTTTTAGACCCATTAAGAAAATACAACATCGTGGTTCATACCTTGCCTGCTATCTACAAAAACAATGTTGAATTAATTCCGGGGAGACACAATACCGTTGCTATAGATGCTTCACAAGGGCATATCAATTTTGTTTGCACCGGAAAAACCAATTACATCGATTTAAAAGCAGTGGTTCGTGTTCACAACAAACCGAACACCATACACGCTCATCCATACAATACAAGCAAAAGATATTTAACGGGAGCGTATGACATTGAAATTTTGAGTACTCCCCGTATCTATTTGGACAGTGTGAATGTGAGTGAAAACAAAACCACTTTAATAGAAATTCCACAACCGGGACGATTACAAATCAACAAAACGCGCGACTTAGTTGTAGCGATTTACCAATACAAAAATGGAAAACCAGAATGGATTGCAGACATCAGCGATGCCTCATTTCAATTGATAACCATGCAACCAGGCAAGTACTATATTATAGGTAGAAACAAACCTGAAACCAGAACCATTTATACCTTCGAAAAAGAATTTACCATTACCTCCGCAACAATAACAGAAATAAACATATAAATGCAAACAATAGAAATATTAGGAAATAACGATACTCGCTCAGGATTTGGAGCAGGTTTATTAGAAATTGGCAAACAAAACAGTCAAGTTGTGGCCTTGTGCGCCGACTTAACAGGTTCATTGAAAATGGATGCCTTTAAAAAAGAATTCCCTGAACGTTTTTTTCAAATAGGAATTGCCGAAGCAAATATGATGGGCGTTGCAGCAGGTTTAGCCACTGCAGGTAAAATTCCTTTTACAGGTACTTTTGCCAACTTTAGTACAGGTAGAGTGTATGACCAAATCCGTCAAAGTATTGCCTACAGTGACAAAAATGTAAAAATATGTGCTTCACACGCTGGTCTTACTTTGGGAGAAGATGGTGCAACCCATCAAATTCTTGAAGATTTAGGAATGATGAAAATGTTACCCGGAATGGTAGTCATTAATCCTTGCGATTACAATCAAACCAAAGCGGCTACCATTGCCATTGGCAACTATGTAGGACCTTGTTATTTAAGATTCGGTAGACCAAAAGTGCCGATTTTTACTCCTGATAATCAAGTCTTTGAAATTGGTAAAGCATTAACCATTTTCGAAGGAGCAGATGTTTCAATATTCTGCACAGGTCACTTGGTATGGAAAAGTATTCAAGCTGCACAAGCATTAGCAGAAAGAGGCATAAGCGCAGAAGTGATAAACATTCATACTATTAAACCATTAGACAGTGAAGCTATATTAAATTCAGCGCGTAAAACCCGTTGTGTAGTAACCGCAGAAGAACACATGTACAATGGCGGTTTGGGTGACAGTATCTGTCAATTATTAAGCAGAAACATGCCTTTGCCAGTTGAAATGGTTGGTGTAAACGACACCTTTGGTGAAAGCGGAACGCCTGACCAATTAATGGCTAAATATGGTTTAGATGTAAAAGATGTGGTTGCGGCAGCAGAACGTGCAATTGCTCGCAAAAATTAATTTAAAGCGTGAATTCTAAATTCTAAACGCTCGATATAACGCCACATTAAAAGCGAAATTTGTAATGCCATCCAATGTTCTTGGGTGGCATTTTCATTGATTTCTGTTTTTATTTGTTCCTTTAGTTCCAAACAAGTGTTGTTCAATGAACCAAATGAATCTGTTTTCTCAATGGCTTGTTCATCTATCAACTCGTTAAAATCCATCATTTCCATCAAAAAATCTTGAGGCAATTGAATGGCATGATTGGAGTCTGTAGGATGCATAATATCCACCAAATACTGGGCACGCGAAATGTCTTCCTTTAATGTTTTGTATGCTTTGTTGTTGTATGCCGACAATTGCATTAACTCCGTTTGCATCTGAATATCATCCAAATGTAAGTCGGGGTGAAATTGCTTACTGTATTCAATGTATTTACGTTTGAGTACAGAAGAGTCTATTTGAAAAGATGGCGACAATTCATAAAAGCTAAAATAGTCTTTTAAATTTACTTGTACCATAATCAATATTGCTTATTTATTGAAAATTTTCAGGATATCGTTGCCAAATGCAAACGCCATTAATGAAAGTAACAACACCATGCCTATCACTTGCATTACATGCATGAACTTATCACTCAATGGTTTTCCTTTGATCATTTCCACAATCAAAAACACAACGTGTCCGCCATCTAAAGCCGGAATTGGTAATAAATTCATAATCGCTAGTACCAAAGACAACAATGCGGTCAATAACCAGAAACGGTACCATACCCATTCTCCTCCAAACATGGCTGCGATGCCAATTGGACTTTGAATAGATTTTCTTGGATCAACTTTACCACTCACTAGCTTTTGTAATCCTTTTAAATTGTCAACCAATGTTTGGTATGATTTACTGATACCCACAGGAACTGCTTGGGTAAAACTATATTTGAATGTTTCGTAATCCTTCACGTAAACGTCAGCAATCATAAAGCCTAATTTACCATCTTCTTTTAACTGTGCTGTAGTATTAATAGTATCATTACCTCTCACCAATTTAAGTTTGATTGCAGCATTGGCATAATAAGAAACCCTTTGTGAGAACTGATGAAAGTAGTCAACCGCAGTATCGTTAAGAGAAATAATTCTATCATCGGCTTTCAATCCAGCTTTAGAGGCAGGAGAATTGGCCAAAACACTGTCAACCAAACAAGGGAAAGCTAATTCAAAGAATGAATTCTTTTTTTCAGAAACTTTGTCGATAATATCCGAAGGCATTGTTAGTTTGAAAGAAGAATCGCCTCTTTTAACGTTGTAGTAAGTTCCTGCATCCAAAAACACTTTAGACTGTTTTAAATCATCAAAATAAGCAACCGGTTTGTCATTAATACCGACAATATTATCGCCATCTTTCAAACCAATTTCAGTTCCTATTTTTTGTGCGTGAATACCATATTTTACTTTGTTAATCGGCAATTTTGCTTCACCGTAATACCAAGTGTGCAGAATAAAAATGATAAATCCTAAAATGAAGTTAACAATAACACCACCCAACATAACGATAAGTCTTTGCCAAGCTGGTTTGCTTCTAAATTCCCAAGGTTCAGCTGGTTTATTAAGTTGTTCTTTGTCCAAACTTTCATCCACCATCCCTGCTATTTTTACATAACCGCCCAGTGGTAACCAACCAATACCATATTCAGTATCTCCTTTTTTGAAACTAAATAACTTGAAATTCCAAGCATCAAAGAAAAGGTAAAATTTTTCAACTTTGATACCGAACATTCGCGCTGCCAAAAAATGTCCTAACTCGTGTAAGGTAACCAAAATAGCAAGTGCCGCTATAATCTGAGCAGCCATTATCAATCCATCCATTGTTATTAATATAAAGTGGCGAAAATACAATATATGTGGCACAATTAAGCTATCAAAACCACGAAATTGACAAAAATGTTCTTTCATCGATAAATAACAAAAATCAACTACATAAGCCCCTTTTTATCGGATAAACAAGTCAATACAACTATAAAAGATTTTTATTCAGATTAAACCCTTCTATTTTTGACACGTCTAATCCATGATGTATTTTATCCCCACATTCAATAAAAGTTTATTATTTTCACTTTTCATCTTTTTAAGTTTTTCTAGCTACGCTCAAAACATGGGTGGTATGGTTCTCAATAAAGCCACAAAAACACCTCTTCCTAAGGCCAATATTTCGATTCTAAAAACCAGCGATTCTTCTGTTATAATACAAAGATACAGCGACAGTTTGGGTCGTTTTTTTATTCCTAATATCACCGAATCAAGCGTTTTTGTAAAATGCGAGTTCATTGGTTTAAAAACTTTCTTTAAATACTATCCAATACTCGAAGGCATGAACAGAGTGAGAATAGAAATGGAAGAAACAGAGGAAATTTTGGTTGGAAGTGGTGGCATCATCAAAGAAAGACAAGCAGTGGTTCAAAAAAACGATACCAATGAATTCAGTGCTTCACAATTTAAAGTGAATAAAGACGCCTCGGTTGAAGATTTGGTTAAAAAAATGCCCGGGATAACAATGGAAAACGGGACTATTAAAGCCCAAGGTGAAGAGGTTAAAAAGGTAACTGTAGATGGTCAGGATTTCTTTGGAAATGATGCAAGTGCTGCTCTTAAAAACTTACCTGCGGAAATTGTCTCGAAAGTTCAGGTTTTTGACAGAATGAGCGACCAAGCACAATTTACAGGAATAGAAGATGGCAACGGTCAAAAGTCACTGAATATTGTGACTAAATCAGGAAGAAACAAAGGACAGTTTGGTAAAATATATGCCGGTTATGGGACTCAAGACCGTTGGGCTGCCGGAGGAAATATCAATCTATTTTCAAAAAACCACAGAATCTCATTGATAGGTTTAAGTAACAACATCAATCAACAAAACTTTACTACGGAAGACATCTTAAGTACCGTGGGTGGTGGTGCCCCAGGCGGTGGAATGTCGCAAAGAGGGGGTGGCAGCAGAGGTTTTGGTGGCATGATGTGGGGAGGCGGAAATACATCAAACTTTATGCTTTCCCAACAAAATGGTATTAACACCAGTAATTCATTGGGTATCAATTATACCTTAATGAACAAAAAGAAACTGAAATTAAGTGGTAGTTATTTTTTCAATAACAGCAGAAACCTAACTCAATCTTACTTTGAAAGAACTTATTTCCTTACTGAATTAGAAAACCAATATTACGATCAAGGCGACTCTAGTGAATCAAGTTCCAATAGCCATCGCATTAACGCAAGACTTGAATACCAATTTGATTCTTTAAACTCTATCGTTTACACCCCTTCCATCCGATTCCAAAATGGCAATTCAATTTCAAGGTTTTTGGGATTTACTGAAAATGATACTTTGCGTTCACTCAACCAATCAAACAGTAACAACACCAACAACAACAGTGGGTACAATATCAGCAATAACCTATTAATTAGACACCGTTTCAAAAAACCTGGAAATACGCTTTCGGTGCAAATCAATCACAGTATCAATAACAACACTTCAAACCAACTCTTACAGTCAGAAAATATTTATTTCATTCCCTCCTACTTTAATGATGCATTTAGACAAAATTCCGACAATTCTAATTTGAGTCAGTCTTTTTCACCTTCTGTTTCATACACACAAACGCTGAGTAAAAAATCATTTATTGAAATCAATTACAACCCTAGTTTTAATCAAAACAACTCTACTAAATTGACCACTCGATTTGACACTTTGTCACAATCCTATCAATTAGTAGACAGTGTATTAAGCAACACTTTTGATAACAACGTAAACACCCAAAGAGGTGGAATAACTTACCGTTACAACCAAAACAAATGGTCGTTTAACATAGGAGCAGTCCTTCAGGAAAGCATATTAAAAGGAGAAGAACTTTTTCCTAATAAAACCTCATTTTTCAAACCGTTTACCAATGTATTGCCTAACGCCACTATAACCTATCAAGCAAATAAAGAAACAAGCATTAGAGTTAACTATAGAACAAGCACACAATTGCCCTCTTTAAGTCAATTGCAAAATGTTGTAAACAATAACAATCCATTGATATTAAGTTCAGGAAATTCTTTGTTAAAACAAGAATTTTCTCACAATTTGTTTAGCAGATACAGTTATACAAACACCGCCAAATCAACCAACTTCTTTGCGTTTATTAGTGCAGGACTTACACAAAACTACATTGGAAACAGCACCACTGTGGCTCAAAAAGACACCGTAATCAATGAGGTTGTTTTGAGAAAAGGCAGTCAGATTACTAGGCCCGAAAACATAGAAGGCAATCACAGAGTTAGGGTATTTGCAACTTATGGTTTTCCTGTAAAAAAATTGAAAAGTATAATCAATACCAACTTGGGACAAACCTACAGTAGAATTCCAACCTTAATTAACGGCAATAAAAACTACAGTACTACTTATACCACTAATGCTGGCATTGTTTGGGCGAGTAATATCAGTGAAGCACTCGATTTTAACTTAAATTACTCGGTCAACTATAACACGGTTTTTAATTCATTACAAGAACAACTGAATAATGCCTATATTGTTCAAACGACAAGTGGTAAAATCAATTGGTTAATCAAAGACAGAGTGGTTTTAAGTTCCGACATCAGCAATAGCAAATTCAATGGTTTGGGTGATGCATTCAATCAAAGTATATGGTTGTGGAATGCGGGATTAGGATACAAATTCTTGAAAAACAAAAGAGGTGAACTTAAGCTTTCTGTGTTTGACTTATTGAACCAAAACAGAAGCATCAACAGAACTGTAGCCGAAAATTACATTGAAGACAACAACACCCAAGTTTTAAATCGTTTTTTCATGGTGAGTTTCATCTACCAATTAAGACATTTTAAATACAAATAATGGATTAGGAGAAACTGGTTTATTTATTTATTTTCGTGCTTTAAAAGCATCAAAATGAACTTAGGTATTTCAAAATTTAATCTATCACTCTTATTCGTTTTAGTTAGTATTATCAGTCCCAATATTTTCGCTCAACTGAGTTTAGAGAATATATGGAACAGTCGTGAATTTTCAGCGAAATTTGTCAATGGATTAAGAAGTTTAAACGATGGCGTTAGTTATTGCCAATTAGACAAAAATGCGGACAACAGTTTTTCTTGCAACAAATACGACATTAAAACTGGCGCAAAGTTGAGCAATTTATTCAACTCAGCGACTATAGAAACTGAAGATGCAAGCGGTAAAAAAGCACCCCTAGTTATTGCTAGCTATGAATTTTCAACGGATGAAAAAAAGGTTTTAATCAGCAATGGTTTCGAAGCCGTTTACAGACACAGCGGCAAAAGCAATGTTTATATCCACGACTTAAATTCAAAAAAAACGATTAAACTCTCTAAAGACAAAGTGATGTACGCCACATTCAGTCCCGATGGCGAAAAAGTAGCTTATGTAAAAGACAATAATTTGTTTTACTTCGACTTAAGCAATAACAAAGAAATTCAAGTGACCAAAGATGGCATCAGAAATCAAATCATTAATGGTGCTGTTGATTGGGTTTACGAGGAAGAATTCAGCATGAGTAAAGGTTTTGAATGGAGCCCGAACAGTCAATATCTCGCATATTACAAGTTTGATGAGACCCAAGTTCCAGAATTTTCAATGGATATTTATGGCAGCCTTTACCCTCAAAAAGAAGTTTGGAAATACCCCAAAGCAGGCGAAAAAAACAGTGTTGTTGATGTGCACATTCACAAATTAGGTTCAAAACGTGATTTAAGATGCGAAACAGGTTCAGAGAATGACCAATATTTACCCCGTATTAAGTGGATGAGCCCTCATTACTTATCGGTTCAAAGATTAAACAGACATCAAAACAACTTGGAAGTATTGAAATTCAGTTATCAGATAGGCAAACCGCAAATTATTTATCAAGAAAAAAACGAAAAGTACATAGAAGTCAATGACTTATACTTCAGAAATGAGGAAGGCAAACAATGGGTAAGCAATCAAATGTATTACCTTTCAGAGAAAAAAGGATATGTTCACTTGTGGACTCGAAAAATTATTACGAAATACGATGTCAAAGGGAAAGCAAAAGATTCCATTGTCGATATTCAATTAACAGATGGCAATTGGGATATCGACCAATATTTAGGCGTTGATGAGAAAAACAATAAGGCCTACTTTACTTCGGGCATGAAAGAAGTTTCAGAAAGACAATTATTTTCTATTGACTTAAACACCAAAAACATAGAACAAATTACCAAAGAATCGGGATGGCACACGATTCAATTTACTGAAACCTTTGATTATTTTGTGGATCAGTATTCTACAATGACCTCTCCTCCTGTTACTTTAATAAAATCTGCTGATGGAATTACGGTTAGAGTGATGGAAACCAATCAAGCATTAAAACAAAAACTTGACAATTTAAACTTAGGGAGTGTCACTTTTGGTCAGTTCACGAGCAGTGAGCAAGTTAAGCTAGATTATTGGCAAATTACACCTTCAAACTTTGACAGCAGTAAAAAATACCCTGTTTTGTTTTTTGTATATGGCGGCCCGGGCTATCAAACGGTGAAAAACCAATGGGGTGGGCCAAACTACTTATGGTATCAATACTTAGCCAACCAAGGTTACATTGTGATATCGGTGGACAACCGAGGAAGTGGTGGCCGAGGCGAAGCGTTTAAGAAAGTCACTTATTTGAATTTGGGTAAATACGAAACCATCGATTACATAGAAGCAGCCAAATACTTTGGTTCACAAGCGCATATTGATGCAAAAAGAATTGGTATTTTTGGTTGGAGTTACGGTGGATTTATGGCGAGTAATTGCATCACACTTGGTGCCGATTATTTCAAAGCTGCCATTGCTGTTGCGCCAGTTACGAATTGGCGTTTTTACGACAATATTTACACAGAAAGATACATGAGAACACCGAATGAAAATGCCGATGGATATGATAAAAACTCACCAATCAATCATGTTGACAAAATCAAAGGCAATTACCTCATTATTCACGGTACAGCCGATGACAACGTACATTTTCAAAATGCAGCGGAAATGGTAAAAGCGATGAATGAAAAAAACATTCCTTATGATGCTGAATACTACCCGAATACCAACCACAGCATTAGAGGTGGTAAAATAAGATGGCACCTGTTCAATAAAATGACGGAGTTTATTTTAGAGAAACTGTAAAGGATTATTCGTAAACCATTACAAAATCCAGTTCCTTCATTAACTTACCGTAGTATTTTTTCATTTGATTTTCAATACTATACATCCGTTTGTAGTATTGACAGATTTCGAAATACAAAATATCAAACATCGTAGAACTGATAAAAGGCACTTCTTTTTTGAACCCTGAAATGGCAAGAGCACCCGTATGTCTTAGAATTTCTTTGATATTTTTTTTGCTGATATTCAGCGTTTCGCAACTCCCCAAATGGAGGATTTTATTGTGTAATTTGCCTTCACACATTTCAGACAATTCGTTGAGCGTAAGAATATTACTTGGACTCAATTTGAGACCATTGGGCACCCCATGAAAAGCCAAATACAAAATACTGAATTGTTCGTATTTTTTGGTCGTGTATTGGTTGATTCTGTTTTGCAGTTCCTCTTTGGTACTAACGTGGCGGTGGATGTAATTGATTTTATTTACATGCGCAGTTTCCATAAAACGCAGGGCATTTTCTATGGAATCCTTTTGCCTAAGGTCTTGGTGCCAATCACCTTCCAAACAAAAAATATGTTTTTGATATTCAGACGCGGTTTGCATGTTTTTTTTTGCAAAATTAATGAAAAAATCAACTTAAACGGGTTGTGTTTTTTTATAAATCAAGTTCATTTTAAAAAATGACTTTCGTTTTAACAAACTTTTTAGTATTATTGTGTGTTAATTGTAAGATTAACATCCTAGTATACAATAGAAAATTTGAAAAAAGCTTTACTCATCATTATTGTTGTTTTATTAAGTTACAATAAATCCAATGCTCAGGGCACTGCGGGTAAAGATTTTTGGGTTGCTTTTATGGCCCAGGATTGGGGCTGTTATTACAATACTTACTATTATAACAACGATACTGCGGAGCTGTTTTTATCATCACAATTTGCTGCGACAGTCTACATTGCTGCAAAAGGACAAAATTTTTATGACACCATCAGATTGACTCCAAACGAAACATCTATGGTAAGATTACCAAGGGAAGTTGTTTGTAGATATTCCGATACTGTAACAACCAATGGTGTTCATGTTCGTTCAGACACAACAATTAATGTTTTTGCAGTAAATAGATATTGGTTTTCAAAAGGGGCCACTGTCGTAATTCCCTCCTCTTCTATTATCAACGCTCCTGAATACATCATCACAACGGCTAAGGACAATTACAGTTGGGGCTGGTCGTGCAACGGCAAACAACTTCAGTCGCCAGAATTTACAATAGTAGGCATTGCAGATAGTTCCGTTATTGAAATAGTTCCTACAGGTGCCTCTTCAAGAAATAGTCCCAAGAATGTCCCATTCCAAATCACCTTAAAAAAGGGTGAAACTTTTCAATACATGACTACTGACCAGGATTTAACAGGCAGTTTTATTCGAACAAAGTATTTAAATTCCAAATTTGCAGTTTTCGCTGGCAATCGTCAAAATTTCTCTAACAGAAGTTGTAATTCAGGCAATTGCAATAGTAGTTGGGATCACACTTATGAGCAACTTATTCCTACAGTCACTTGGGGAAGAAATTACACCTCACTCCCTTTTAAGAATAATTCTAAAGGTTATACTTTAAAAGTTGTAGCAGCAGAAAACAACACTGTTGTTAATATTAACGGCAGTTATTATGCTACTTTAAATCAGTCTGAATTTTTCACTTACGAGGTTTGTACTGCGGATGTTGTTAGAATTAAAGGCTCAAACAGAATTTCTGTGGCACAATTTGCCATTGGTGGATATAATTGTCAAAACCATCCCACCAAATCTTGGATTGGCGACCCTTCTCAATTGCAACTTTTCCCTGATGAACAGTTTGGTAATAATGCAACTATTAACACGGTTAGTCAAAACCCTTGGTGGTGGAATTGGAGCTGGAGTGGTTGGTGGCAGTTAAACAGTCCTGAACATTATATTAATGTATTGACTAAAACAGTTGATACATCTTTCTTTTCAATCAATGGCAAAAAAATAAGAAATACCAATTGGATTACAAGTTCCAATTTAACCGATTATCATTATACTCAAATTCAAATTGACACAGGCAGTCATCACATGTCAAGCTCAAAAGGTTTTTTATCCTATGTTTATGGCTATGGCTATTATGATGGTTATGCCTATGCTGCTGCCGCTAAATTTAGTCCAATCCAAAATAATTTCATTATCATCAATGCACAATGTGTGCGTGACAGTGTGAATTTTAGAGCGGTTAAAAATGATAGTTTCTCCAATTTCAAATGGAAAATACAAGGTAGAAATGGCTTATTAAGTGGTGCCAAAATGATTTATAAATTTCCTGATACTGGTTGGTATGAGGTCAAGATGTATTGTAACCATGTCATTACAAATGCTCTAGATTCTGTAACGAAAGTTTTGTATGTTGCAGACACTAAAATCCAATCTTTGCTATCATTTAGAGATTCACTTATTTGTGGAAAGGTTGATTATATTGAAAT
Organism: Chitinophaga pinensis; assembly: GCA_945871905.1. Lineage (GTDB taxonomy): Bacteria > Bacteroidota > Bacteroidia > NS11-12g > UBA955 > JABMMZ01. The sequence continues at coordinate 42,387 of CAMBXL010000012.1, read as the reverse complement.
TTCAAAAGGTTTTAATATGGACAATGAATACCGCTGGATGGATGGTTGGGATGTTTACTACAGAGCGGTAAAAGCACCCGCAACTTATTGGCTAGAAGTGATGGAAAGAAATGGTTGCACCTACAGAGACACTATGATTGTTCGGGATGGAAAAGTACCTCAATCAAACTTCTCTCTATCTGATACACAATTTTGTTTCAATACGCTCAAAAATGTTAAATTTACAAATAAATCAAAATCAGCTGATTCGATAGATTTTTTTGTTTGGAACATGGAAACCCGCAGGGACACCATTTACAGAAAAGACAGTGTCTTATCTCACACTTTTAGCAGAGCAAACACACATCCTGTAATTTTAAGAACACAAACTAAAAAGGGTTGCTATCACGATACTTTTATGATTGTGGAAGTATTGCACTCTCCTAACAGTCAGTTTGAATTCACTCAAAAAGACACTTGTTTTGCGTCAAACCGAATTCAATTAAAAAATAATACTATTATTAACAAAGACTTTCACCAAAGGTACAGATGGCGATTCAGTGATGGCAACAATTTGAGCAACAACAATCCTGGACCAAGAAAATATGCTGATACAGGGAAATACAGTATTCTTTTAATCTATGACAATAACAACGGTTGTTCGGACACAAATACTCAATTTGTAAATATAAAACCCAATCCTGATGCTAACTTTAGTTTTATTTCTGGAATTTATTGTTCATTAGATTCAATTAAATTTACAGCAAACACAAGTTCTCCATATTTGCCTTTAACTCATGAATGGAAGTTCAGCGATGCCAGTAGTTTGAATGGTTCAAGTGTAAACAAAAGTTTTACTGGTTTTGGTAATTATAGAATTCTATTAAAATCTACCGCAGTAACAGGTTGTTCGGACACCATTAGTCAATCTATTTTTGTTAATGGCTCTCCTATTGTTGATTTTGAAATTAACAATGATACCCAGTGCTTATTTGGACATCAATATTCCTTTACTAACAAAACTAGATTTAATAATTCCCTTCTTTATGAATGGAATTTAGGAGACAATACTTCTTCAACGGATAGTAATATATTAAATAAAACTTATTCTAAAGATTCTACTTATAATGTCCGACTTAAGGCTACAACTAATGTCGGTTGTTTTGCTTCGGTTACCAAACCAGTTTACTTAGGAAAATATCCTACTGCTGCATTTAGTATCATTGACAATGAACAATGTTTGAGAAATAACTCTTTTGACTTTATAAATCAATCTTCTATCAACAAAGGCAATATCGCCAGATACAATTGGCAATTAGGCGATATGAGTAGTTCCAATTTGAAAGATGTTTATAACAAAAAGTATTTAGGCGATGATACTATGTCAGTGCAATTGATAGTTAGTTCTAACTTGGGTTGTAATGATACTATTCAAAATAGAGTAGTTGTGTATCCTCAACCCATTGCACAATTTACAGTTAATAAACCTGAGCAATGTTTCAATGTACAAGCCTTCAACTTTAGTAATACTTCATTTATTAAAAATGAATCCCTTCAATACACTTGGCATTTTGGTGACAATTCCACCTCATCCATTAAAGACCCATCTAAAAAATACAATCAAACTGGCCAATACAATGTCAGTTTGATAACCCTTTCACAAAACAATTGCGTGGACACTTCTGATATAAGCACTTTAATTGTAGATTACAGTCCTCTTGCTAATTTCAGTATTGACAAAAACCAACAATGTTTTAAAAACAACGCATTCAATTTCACCAATAGCAGTCAACTAATGCAAGGCACTATTACTGATTACTTGTGGAACATGGGTGACAATAACACAAGAAACACGGCAAACATCTCTCAATACCGCTATTTTTCTGAGGATACTTTCGATGTTTCATTGGTAGTAAAAACAAACAGAAATTGTTTTGATACATTAAGCAAAATGGCTGTTACTTTTGCCCAACCAAACATTCAATTTAACATTCCAAACGATACCCAATGTTGGCAAAACAACACATTTGTCTTACAGAACAAAACCAACATAAAATATGGAATCTTGGTTAACCGTTGGTCATTTGGCGACAATACTTTCTCAAACCGATTCCAACCAAACGAAAAAAGATATCCTAATACTTCTGCTTCTTATATCGTAAAATATATAGTAAACACTGAACACGGGTGTATAGATTCAGCAACTACACAAGTTCATTTACTGGAACGTCCAATTGCTCAATTTAAGATTAATGACAGTATCCAATGTTTTAACACTCATAATTACACATTTACGAATAACACGACCTTCAGTGTTTTAAATACATTGAGTTATAATTGGGATTATGGCAATGGTGTAAAAAGTAGCGGTAGACAAGCACTCCCTGCTAATTACCCTACTGCTGATTTTTACCCTATTGAATTAATAGTTTCATCGTCATTAACCAATTGTTACGATACTAGCTCCCAAAACATCGTTGTGGCGCCTATGCCTCAAGTTGATTTTACTATCAATAATGACTCCCAATGTTACTTTAACCATGCCTTTGTTTTCAATAATACCAGTTTGGTTAAATTTGGAAGCTTAAACTATAAATGGTTATTCGATGATGGTACGACTCAAACAAGTACAGATGCCGCGAAAAAATACACTCAAGAAAACTACTCTAAAGTTAAATTGATTGCAGAAAGCAATTACAATTGTATTGATTCATCACAAAAAATATCAGGATTCTATGCGACTCCTCGTGCTGATTTTAATATCAACGACGACATACAATGCCTAAACAACAATCTCTATAATTTTACCAATACCTCACAACTAAGCAGAGGAACCTTTACTCAAAAATGGTCAGCGAGCGATGGTTCTGCTTCCAATAATCTTAACTACAATAACAAAACATTTACAGTGAATGACACTCAATCTGTACAACTAGTTGTTATTACCAATAAAGGCTGTACTGATACTATCATAAAAAAGGTTTACGTAGAAAAAAACAAAAACTTTACCATCAATAATTTAACAGACCTTGAACAATGTGTCCGTCAGAATATGTTCGGATTTTCATTTAGTAAAAATCTTGCTAAAATTAACATCCAACAACTGAAATGGAACATGGGTGATGCTGTAGATTACAACACGCCTTCTGTTCAACACAGTTATTCAAATGACAGTCAATTTTTGGTTCAGTTAATCATTAATACAGACAATAATTGCAAAGACACAAGTTCTGTTTTGGTAACAACACATGTTCATCCAAACAGTGATTTCTCAACAGAATCAGTGTGTTTCCCTGAACCGAATGAGTTTACCAATTTATCAACCATTAAAAAAGGAAGGATTGATAAGACTGAATGGACGATGGAAGACCAAACTAAATACAATAGTTTTGAACCTTCACATCGTTTTAAATCAGCTGGACTTTATGATGTAAAATTAATCTCTACCTCTGACTTTGGTTGTACAGATACGATGGCAAAAACAAAATTCGCATTGGTTAAAGAAAAACCATTAGCCTCTTTTAGTTTTACCCAATTAAAAACAATTATAGCTGACGAAACCAGACTACAAATGCAAAACCAGTCTTCGCTCAACGCTAATTCATTTATTTGGCAGTTCTATTCTCAAGGAATAAATACCGACAAAAACCCAATTGTTTCTTTCCAAGATACTGGTAACTTTCCTATTACACTTGTGGCATTTACCAAAGAAGGTTGTAGTGATACATTAACAAAATACACAGGCAGTGTTTTCCCTGACTTCAACATTTATATTCCTAATGCTTTTAGCCCTGACAATAATAATAAAAATGAGGTTTATAAAGTTGTAGGGAGTAAGTATGTTTACAAATTCAAAATGTCAATATACAACAGATGGGGCGAAAAGGTATTTGAAACCACTAATATCAATGAAGGTTGGGATGGCAAATACAAAGGTTCCGTTTGTATGGAAGGCACTTATTTAGTAAAAATAGATACGGCACCTTTCAATGGTCCATTCAGAAGCTACGAACAAGCAGTTCTATTGTTACGCTAATTATCCTTTTCTAGTCAAAATGACTTATTTTTGCCCTTTGAGTAGGGATTTTAAAATTCCCTATTAATAAAGAACTATGGATTTTCAAATTCTAATCACCAATCTATCAAATCCCACTCTCCTATTTTTCCTTTTAGGAATAATTGCTACTTTAGTAAAAAGTGATTTAGAAATTCCACCCTCTTCTAGCAAATTCATTTCCTTGTATTTGTTATTTGCAATTGGTTTTAAAGGGGGACAAGAGTTAGCACATAGCCCATTTACGATCGAGATTTTTTATTCCATATTGTTTGGTTTGTTCATCTCTGCATTGATTCCTTTTTACACCTTTTTTATACTAAAAAAGAAATTAAGCATCAGTAATGCAGGAGCAGTTGCAGCCACTTATGGGTCGGTAAGTGCCGTAACCTTTGTTTCGGCTGTCTCATTTTTGGAGTTACAAAACATCCATTTTGATGGTCACATGGTTGCCGTTATGGCATTAATGGAATCACCGGCCATTATCGTTGGTGTAGTGTTAATGAAACATTACGACAAAGGATTAAAGTCGAGCGAAAAAACATCAAGTATTATTAAACATTCTATTACTAACGGAAGTGTTTTAATGATTTTAGGGAGTTTGATAATTGGGATTATTGCAGACAGTAAACAAGCTGAAGGGATTAAACCATTTACAACGGATATTTTCAAAGGCTTTTTGGCTTTGTTTTTATTAGAAATGGGAATGGTAACAGCCAAAAGAATATCCTCTTTCAGAAAATACGGTTTATTTTTGAGTATATTTGCTATAGTCGTTCCAGCTATCAATGGTTGCCTTGTTGCATATACCTCAGGATTCTTTATGCATGACATCGGGAATCGTTTCATTTTTTCAATACTTGCGGCGAGTGCTTCATACATAGCAGTTCCTGCAGCCATGAGAATAGCGGCACCTAGTTCTGATCCTGGATTATATATTCCCATGGCATTAGGAGTCACCTTTCCTTTCAATATCACCATAGGCTTACCTTTATACTACTCCATAATAACGAATACATTATGATAAAAATAAAAACTACACTTCTGTTAATTGCTATTTTTCAATTAGCAATGGTAAAAGGACAATCAAGCTACTTTCCACCTCTTACGGGAAACAATTGGGACACTCTTTCCCCTCGTTCTTTGAGTTGGTGCAATGACAAAATTGATAGCTTGTATCAATACCTTTCTTCACAAAACACCAAATCTTTTATTTTACTAAAAGATGGTAAAATCGTTTTAGAAAAATACTTCGGCACACATACCCAAAATGATGCATGGTATTGGGCCAGTGCTGGCAAAACTTTAACCGCAACTATGGTTGGTATAGCACAGCAAGAAAATTTTCTGAATATCAATGAGACCTCCTCTAAATATTTAGGAGAAGGATGGACTTCTTGCACGCCTCAACAAGAAGCAAAAATAACCATCAAAAACCAACTGTCTATGACGACAGGTTTGGATGATGGCGTCGCTGATCACTTTTGTACTCTTGATACTTGCCTAAAATATAAAGCTAACTCGGGAACAAGATGGGCTTATCACAATGGTCCATATACCTTATTGGACAAAGTGATTGAAAATGCAACTGGCACTAACTTGAACAATTATACCACCCAAAAATTAAAATCAAAAATAGGAATGACAGGGTCGTTTGTAAAGGTTGACTATAACAATGTATATTTCAGCACCGCTCGAAGTATGGCTAGGTTTGGTTTATTGATGTTGAACAAAGGAAAATGGAATGGCAATGCGGTATTAACCGACACTAACTATTTCAATGAAATGACCAATACATCGCAATCGTTAAATCGTTCTTACGGTTATTTGTGGTGGCTGAATGGTAAACAATCTTTTATGGTGCCGCAGTCACAAGTGGTTATAAACAGCATGTTTAGCCCCAATGCACCTAAGGACAATATTTCAGCTTTGGGTAAAAATGGTCAGTTTATTAATGTATCGCAAAGTAACAAAATGGTTTGGATTCGCATGGGTGATGCACCCAACCAAGGAGATGTTCCTTTTTTGTTGAATGACAAAATTTGGCTGTACATTAACCAATTAAATTGTAACAATACTTCTGTTAATAAGAATACTATCAATAAAACAAAGATTTACCCTAATCCAAGCAAAGGGTTTATTAATATTGAATCGAACAACGACATTCAAAGGCTATTTTTATACAACAGTTTAGGTCAGGAAATAACTCAAATTGAGGTCAATGGCTTATCTGCTGTTTTAAATTACAAAGAGGTAAATGAAGCTCTTTTGGTTTTAAAAATCAGTTATAAAAATGGAGATTCTTCGGTTCATAAAATCATCAATGAATAAAAAATGCCGCTATAGATTATAGCGGCATTGTAACAAATTGTTTAGTTGTTAGATTATCTGATAATAACAGGAAAATTGATTTCAACATCTGTTTCTCCTTTGTCTGCAGAACCATCTTTAATGTCAGGTTGGTGTTTTAGGCTAACCAATAATTGACCATTTGAAACTGTTCCGGATTTCCATTTAGTTAATAACCCTAAAGGCAAACTTTTACTGTCTTTGTCAGTAATTTGAATTGAAAGATTGGCTCCAGTAACTTTGTAAACCATTAAATGTTCATCTGCTTCTTCTTTTATTTCTTCTGTGATGTCTTCCACAGGATTTTTAGACTCATCTAACATAAATACAGAACACAGATAAACAGATTCGCTTTTTAAACGAATAGTATCCAATTGTGTTGGAGGATTTCCGCCTTCGCCATCCAAATCTTTGAAATAAAAGGTTTTAATATTATTAGTCAGAGAGTCTTTCAACTCTATTTTAAAAGTAGTAATTAGTTCACTTTCATTCTTTGGCTCGTCAGCAGGCTTTGGATCGTCTGATTTACAAGAAGAAAAACTAATTGAAAGGGCCGAAAGAACGACCATTGATGCGAAAAATTGATTTTTTAATTTCATATTTATTATTTTTTTTGGGTTTTTATATTGAGGGGTATGTTTAGTTTAACTATAAAGTTCCTTCCTGGTTCGTCTACAAAGTATCTGAATCTGTTCAGATAGTCGCGGTAACGAGTATTAGTGATATTTAAAACGGTCAATTGAATTTGAAAAGATTGCTTGTGAACAACAAATTCATATTCCAAATTAGCATCAAAGCGAAAGTAAGAAGCGGGTGGTGCTTTAAAATCCATTTCAGGCAAAAGGCGTTTTTGCTGAGCGGTATAAAGTATTTGGGGTTTTATTACCCATTTTTTAACCTTGTATTCCAAAGAAAATCGATTCGACATTGGGGGCATTTGGTTTAAAAATCGAGAAGGAGTCAGTTGATTTCCATAAAGTAAAAATGTTTGGTTATTCAAAGCTAAGTTTTGAGATAATTCCACCTTTAACAAAGTATTAACTCCATATATTTCGGCATCGTATTGTTCGTATTTAAACACAGGAAACGCTCCTCTTATGGTTAATTGCGCTTGGGTATCTGGAACAAGATTGATAAAATTATTGATGCGTTTGTAATACAGTTCTGCTTCAAATTGGATTTTTTTGGAGTGATAGTGGTAACTGATTTGTTGGTTAAATGATCTTTCTGGTTTTAGGTTTGGGTCACCAACTTCAATGGTGGCCAAGCCTTGATGTAAACCATTTATATACAACTCATTGGGCATTGGTGGACGCCACGAACTGGCTTGGGTTAGGGTAATGAAAGATTGTTTAGTTAATGGCGCTTTCATTTGTGTGTGGTAAGTAAATCCATTAAAAAATAAATCTTTTATGGTTTGTACCCCTTGATTCCACAAGTACGCTCTGATAGATTTTACATCATTTCTTACAGCTGCTTCAAAATGCACTTTTTTAATATCCCATTCTGTTATAAAGTATGCCGCACCGCTGTTGTGCACAAATCCTGGGATTACAAATCGACCCGAAAAAGCATTGGTTTGATGAAGCCCATAAACGCCTAACTTAAAATTGACATGGTGAAAGTCTTTTTTACTCCATACCAAATCAGTCATGGTGGATTTAATGAGGTAGTCGAAAGATGCGGCGGTATTGCTTGAATTAGCAGAACGTAAAATATCAAACTCTTGTCTGTGGTTTTGCTGATAAGAAACTATCCATTCGAGTTTATTATTGGCATTGAAAAGAAAATTCCATTTTTTCTTGAGTAAATGATGCGAAATGGCCTGAAACGGTCTGTTGATATCATACGTAAAAAAGCCTTTGTCCGTTGGTTCGTCTCTGTTGATTGCCAATTTCAAATCGGTCAAATTTCCAATGTGTGCCCCTTGGTAAATTGCAATTTTGTTGTTAAAAAAGCTGTAAAACAAATCGAGCTTCACTTTAGTCGTTTGATAGGCTAGCATCGCAGCAGCATTATTTTCGCGTTTTCCGGTATTGTTTAAATAGTAATCGGGGGTTTTAATATTTCCCGACTGCGCTAAGGTGCCGTAAACACGCCAAAATAAAGGAAACTTCGAAGATACTTTTTGTCCCAACTGTATGGAAGTAGACATTCCTCGTCCATTCGATTGAACGCTTGAATTGATATTTCCTTTTAATTGATTTGTTCTTTCTTTGAAAATCGACTGAGGATTCACCAAAACAACACCTCCTATTCCATCGGAGGCATATCGGAGAGCATCGGCACCCTTAATTAATACAATTTCAGTAGCCATGTTACCATCTATTTCGGGGGCATGGTCTAAACCCCAATTTTGCCCTTCTTGCCTTACATCATTATTAACCAATATTACTCTATTTCCTACCAAACCATTAACCATTGGTTTTGCAATAGTTGAGCCTGACTTAACCAAAACCACACCCGCAATTCCAGAAATCATATCCGCAATAGACTGGCCTTTTTTGGCGTTTATCTCCGTTAAATTCAAAGAATTAAAATCATCGTCTTCATGATGGGTGTGCATTGTTATTTTACCACCTTGTAATTCTATATCAGTGTGTTTGATATACACCACGATAAAGGTATCCTTAGTAATGTTTAGTTTGATGTGCAAGTGTTCGCATTGTAAGTGACTGATGTGTATATCGTATTCAGCTGCACACACATCATTGATTTGAAACTCTCCTCGTTTATTGGTATAAGTTCCTTTTTTATTTTCTTCGAGTTGCACATAAGACAATTCGAGAGGTGTATTTTCGGAACTATCTATTACTAATCCTTTAATCGTAAATAAACATTGTGCATTTACGGTGGAATTACCTATTACAAAAAAGGCAATAAAGAGCACAACACTTATCAATAAAGAATAAGTATCACTCAGGAATGTAATATTTAATTGGGTGTTTTTTTTCATTCAAACATAAACTACGTCGTAAACGCATAGTGTAAAAAAGCAAAGCTAATTATATGTTGGAATGAGTGGGCGGACCTCGGTTATCGAGATTGGTATAAGAATAGGGTAAAAAACTAAATAGATAAAGTGAATTAACTTCAACAGAGTAGGAAGGAAAAAAGGAGGCTAATACATTATTGGAAGGTTCTGACGACTGAAGTGACAAGTCGCAGATATTACACTCTTCGTGGAAAGCCTCAAAACAAAGTTCATCGTGGGAATGGTTTAGGTTGTTACAATCGTGAAGTGACTTTATAGGAATAGTAACCCATAAACTTATTATGAGTAAAACTATTGAAACACTATTAAGAAACCTAGTTTGCATTATTAACCGTTGGCTGTCATATTATCAGCAACTTCTCTAATTTCATCACGGTTGTATTTGTTATCACTTTTCAACCATAAAGAAACAAGGTAAACCAAATTTTCTTCAACCTCTTCGCTGTCTTCTAACGTTTGGAACTCCCAACCATCATTTGATTCCAAATGCTCGTATACCAATCGTATAGAACGGGTAATCAAAGGATCTTCTTCTAATTTGGCCATCTCTCTTAACTCTTTAAGTTTAGGGACAAGAAAAACGACATCAACACTGTTTGATTCTATATTTTTAATGATTTCTTCAATCAATGAGTTGGCTTTTGAATTCTTCATAACGATACTGCAAAGTAAAACAATATTTTCTAATGTAAGAAATGGTTTTTTAGCTATTTATACATTTATTTGGACACTTATCGAAACTATTCTAGGATTTATAGTTTGCATCAAAAAAATAAACAAAAAAATCCCCGTCTTGTGAGACGGGGATTTTCATTGTAAGTATTAATTAATTATTCGATAACTAATTTAGAAACGCTATTGATGCTGTTTCCTTTTACGTTAACGAAGTAAATTCCTTTAGCTAATTCTGAAGTAGAAACTGTTATTGAATTAAATCCAGCTTCAATTGACAATTCAGTTGAACGGATAACTCTACCTGACATATCCATAATTTCTAAAGTTGAAGCGCTGTTGATGTCAGAATTGATTTCAACTACTACGTCTTGGTTGTTAGATGGGTTAGGATAAATATCAGAAATTTTAGCAGAGCTAACAGTGTTGATAGCAGTATTTGGTGATTGAACTAAGAATTCAATTACAGGGAACATATGAGAAGTTTGGAAGAATGCTGGGTAGTAGTAATCCACTTTAGGGCTACCTGTTTGGTAACGTTGTCTTGTTTGAGCTACTATACCATGGTTATAAATTCTGTCACCATTAACTGGCGGAACAGTTTCACTTTCCACATACATACCATCATCAAAGTATGACAACAATCTGAGTGTATTAGCTCTAGTTGGACCTACTGGTGAAGTTACAAAATTTGCAACTGTGTCAAATGGCAACACTTTTCTGTATCCTCTGTATCCTGGCAAATAAGTAATAGCAGTTCCAAAGTAGTTAGCACCACCATTACCACCCATTACAGTTCTGTTAACTGGAATAGTACGTACTTGTGCAAATCTAGAAGTATCGTTTTTCGTCAAAATAATTTTTGTTTTGATAGCACCTGTTCCACCAACGGTGAAATCTCTAGTAGCATAATCAGCTGCACCAGCATATATTGTAGTAAATCCTCTTCCTAAACTTGTGTTGTTAAAAGTTGTAACAACAATAGTATCGTTCATATTCTCATCAGTATTGTAACGTCTGTAGAAGAACTGAAAACGCAATGAATCTACAGTGTAAGTTGAGAATTTAGTAGTTGTAAATGGCAAGTTTTGGAAAATTTTTGCTCTTGGGTCGAAAACAATACCTGCAGATACCGAAATATTCGCAAAACTTGTAGTTCCACCACCTGCACTACTGTAAGTAAACAATGCGTTAGTGTCTGGGAACAAAGTGAAATATGAATAATTCGCTTCAACACCACCTATTGCAGTAGTAGTTTCGAACCACTTTGGCCCTTCAGCTGTTCTTTTTGAAGATTGTTGAGACGGTTTAAATTGAACTTTTTCACCTGCAACAATTTGTCTTGGAATTTCTGTTGGCTTGTTTGTAGGTAATTGAGCCAATAATAATGTGCCACTTGTAAATAAAAGGGCTAATGTAGTAAATACTTTTTTCATAAATTAAACTATTCTATCGTGTATGTTATAACTGAATTTGACGTCAAAGTTAATAAGAATGCTGCAATAATTATTAAAAAAATAATACAAAATATACAAAAAATAAACATTTAATTGATAATCAACTCTTTATAAATCACCTTGCAATGGTCTAATTAACAACTCCTCCACACAGGCATGCTCACGATTCAACCAAGTTGTGTAGATTATTTCGGCAATATTCTCCGGCTTCATAAACCTTGACTGAGGCAAATCGCTTCCACTCCAACTGTCTGTATAAGTTGCCCCGGGAATAACGGCACATACATTGGTTTGATAAGGCATTAACTCTAATCGCAAAACCCTAGAAAGCCCCAACAAAGCATGCTTTGAAATACAATAACTACCTCCATTTGTGTATCCCATTATACTAGCAGTAGAACAAATATTGAAAATATAGTTGTGGGTTTTTTGTTTGATTAACGGCAACAATCCTCTAGTAAAATAATAAGGGGCCGAAATATTAAGTGCCATTTGTAATTCAAACACGCCCTCTTCTTCATTGCCAATTTGTCCAGGCAAAAACACTCCTGCATTGTTCACTAACACATGAATGGAGTCATATTTATTAGTAATGAAAGCCGAACAAGACATTACGTCCTCTTTTTTTGAAAAATCGTAAAACAAACAATCCAAAGAATCAGAGTACTCTCCTATTAGTTCTTTTAAATCTCCAATTGACCTAGAAATACTAATTACAAAATGGCCTTCTTTCAAAAATTTCTCAACAATTGCTTTCCCTATTCCCTTGGAACCGCCTGTTACTACAATATTTTTTTGCATGTTTCAAACCTAATAATAAAATCGAAGGTTTCAAAAAATCAGTGCTCTATTTTTATAAATTTGAAAAAATCACATTAAAGATGTTAATTAAAAAAATAAAAAATGTTGTAAGTTTGTGTCTTTAAAATGAATCTAAGTTTCTTTTATCATTTTGGGCGGTATATCTTGTTTTTAAAAAGCATGTTAACCAAACCAGAAAAATTCGAAATATTTTTCAAGCGTTTGTTTGATGAAATGTACAAAATCGGGATTGGTTCTTTACCTATTATCGCCATAACATCTCTTTTTATTGGTGCTGTAACTACAGTTCAAACAGCTTATCAATTAGTGAGTGGTTTAATTTCCAAAACCGTTATTGGCACCATTGTTTCTGACAGTACCATGTTGGAATTAGGCCCTACTATTTCTTGTCTTGTGTTGTCTGGAAAAGTTGGGGCGCATATCGCATCCGAAATTGGCAACATGAGAATCAGCGAACAAATTGATGCCTTGGATGTTATGGGAATCAACGCATCGGGTTATTTGGCATTTCCTAAAATAATTGCTGGAATGATTATGATTCCTTTGCTGAATATTATTGCCATAACTTTAAGTATCTACGGCGGTTATTTAGCTGGCGAATGGTCGGGTATTTTAACACACGATGAATTTATAACGGGCGCACGAAGTACCTTTAAAGGGTTTACGCTCTTTTTTAGTACGGTCAAAGCTTTTACGTTTGCTTTTATCATCACCTCTGTAAGTAGTTACCACGGTTATTATACCAAAGGAGGCGCATTAGAAGTGGGTGAATCTAGCACCAAAGCGGTGGTTTATAGTTCAGTATTGGTTTTATTTTTCGATTACATATTAGCAGAGTTGATGTTATAACAGTTAGCCATGATAGAAGTAAAAAATTTAAATAAAAGTTTTACAGACAAACATGTTTTGTATGATATCAATGCTACTTTATTAAGTGGAAAAAACAATCTGATTATTGGTGCTAGTGGTTGTGGTAAAAGTGTGTTGTTAAAATGTTTGGTTGGACTAGAAAAACCTCAAACTGGTTCTATCTTATTCGACAACCGTGATATTTTAAACATGAATCCAGTTGAATTAAGAGTAGTTCGCAAAGAAATTGGGATGTTGTTTCAAGGAACCGCTTTGTTTGACTCATTAACGGTAGAGGAAAATATTGAATTTCCCTTACGCTTTTTTAGCAAAATGTCCCCTGCCGAACGCAAAGACAGAGTGAATTTTTGTTTAGAAAGAGTGAACTTACCCAATGTCAACAAAAAATACCCAAGTGAAATCAGTGGCGGTATGAAAAAAAGAGTTGGAATTGCCCGTGCCATTGCCTTGGATATTAAATACTTGTTTTGCGATGAGCCTAACAGTGGTCTTGACCCTATTACTTCTCGTGTGATTGATGAACTTATTAACGAAATTACCAAAGAATACCAAATCACGAATATCGTTGCCAGCCATGACATGAAAACCGTATTTGACATCGGTGACCATATTTTATTTATGTACAAAGGTAAATTGTGGTGGGAAGGCAATAAAGAAGATTTCAGACATGCCGTAAAAGAAGTTGAAGAACTCAAATTGTTTATTGACGCTAGCTATTTTGAATAAATTTTACCTTGTTATAATGACCATGTTTATTGCAGGTTGTGGTTGTACCGCCGACCCTGACTTTGTCACTTTACTTGGCTTGAATATCAACAAGGACAAAACAAATTTTAAATTAGACGAACCATTTAAATTGAATTTTAATTTCAACACCTCAATAAATCAATCTAATTCTCAAAAATGTCTAACCTATAACAAAGAATTAGCAGGCCCTAATTATTCAGATATTATTATTAAAGACAGTGCTGCTTTGTTTTGTGACAGAGATATAATGATTCAAAATGTGCTGATTAAAAAAGAGGAAAACATCCTTCGGTACAATTTAAATCATCAATTTTACATGGCAGATGTTCCCAATTCAAATATCAATAATTTCTATTATTTAGAGCCTTCAAAAATTGACAGAAGCTCAATTAACTTCAATGAGAAATATAACTTTACTTTAAGAATAAGAACAAACAGACAATATTTTCAGGACACCATTCAAATACAATTTAAAGAATAACAATGTTTAAAAACCTATTAAAATCAAGTTTAATAATTGCAATTGCCTTAGTTTTAAAATCACATAAAACAGATGAAGGCATGTTCCCTCTTAGTCAGCTCAACAAAGTTGACTTCAAAACGGCTGGTTTTGCGCTCAATCAATCCGATATTTTTAACCCACAAGGGGTTTCTTTGACCGATGCTTTGGTGCGATTAGGCGGTTGTACGGGTTCTTTTGTTTCTCCTGAAGGTCTTATTATAACCAACCACCATTGTGTGTTTGGTTCAGTTGCGGGCGTTAGTTCAAAAGAAAAAGATTATTTAGAAAATGGCTTTTATGCTTCCAATAAAAGTGAAGAATTAAAAGTGGGCTTAACTTGCAAAATCACCAAAAGCTACGAAGATGTAAGTGAACTTGTTTTAGACAGTGTTTCTCCTAGAATGTCTCCAAAACAAAAAAAGGATATTATCAATAAAAACATCCAAACAATCCTAAAAAGAGAGCGTGCTCAAAATCCTGATTTAACCATAGAAATTAGTGAAATGTTTGTGGGATACAGTTACACCTTGTTCAGATATCAAACCCTTAAAGACGTAAGATTAGTGTATGTTCCACCGCGCACTATTGGTGAATTTGGTGGCGAAACAGACAATTGGGAATGGCCGAAACACACAGGTGATTTTAGTTTTGTGCGTGCTTATGTAGGCAAAGATGGCAAACCAGCTGAATACAGTCCCGATAACGTGCCATTTGTTCCAAAAAAACATTTAACAATCAACCCAAAAGGCACAAAATCAGACGATTTAGTGTTTATACTTGGTTACCCTGGAACAACCTACAGACATCAACCGGCTCAGTTTATCGATTATCACCAACAATACATACTTCCATTTATCAGCGAATGGTATGGATGGAGAATGCAACAAATGGAAGAATTGGGCAAAAACGACCGTGACTTGTATTTAAAAATGGCGCCAACCATTAAGAGTTTAGCTAATACTAAAAAGAATTTCGAAGGAAAATTATTTGGGTTAAAAGAAACTCAATTATTAAAAACCAAACAAG
Organism: Chitinophaga pinensis; assembly: GCA_945871905.1. Classification (GTDB taxonomy): domain Bacteria; phylum Bacteroidota; class Bacteroidia; order NS11-12g; family UBA955; genus JABMMZ01. The sequence goes on along the minus strand of CAMBXL010000012.1, from coordinate 26,914 downwards.
ACGAGCAAGATGAATTGTTGTCAAACATGAAGTCGCAAAAAGGGAACACTCAGTTTTTGAATACCATTGATAGTTTGTACAAAATCCGTTTAGAAAATGCACAAAAGAACCTTATTTTGGGTAGATTTAGTGTAGATTGTGGCAGCTTTAATGCGGCATTAGCAATCGTATTACTAAAAGAAATGTATCCCAAAGCACCAAAGAAAAGTGATACACTATTTTGGAACAAATGGAAAGCAGAATTAAGTAAAAAACTGAAAGGGCAATATCAAATATTGAATCCTAAATTAGAGGAGTTCACTATTGCTGAGTTGGTAAAAAGAGCCAATGCAACTCCATCTATTCAAATAAAGGGATTAAAGAAAATTAAAAATCCAAAGAAATGGGCTTCTAAGATTTACAAAAAAACACTCTTAACAAATCCGACTCAATTCTATGCAATGATTGAAAAAGAACCTTGGAAAGTGTACAACAGCAAAGACAAATTGGTAGCATTGGCCGAAGAAATGATGCCACATCTGAGAGCTTCAAGCGAAGAACAAACTGCGGTTTCATTGAAATTAGACGAACAGTTACCTCAATTGTTAGAATCTAAAATCAAATACATGAATCAGTCTTTTGTTCCCGATGCAAACAGCACCCTAAGATTTACTTATGGATACATCAGCGGTTACAAAGAGGGATTAAATAAACATCCTCAACCCTACACTTACAGAAAAGAAATTTTTGAGAAAAACAGCACAGACAATGTCGATTACAGATTGTCTACGCCAGTTAAAGATTTATTAAAAACAGATTTAATAGACCAAAGACTTCTTGACCCGGAAACCAATGATTTGGCCATTTGTATGCTTTATAACATGGATACCACGGGTGGCAATAGCGGCAGTCCTGTTATGGACAAAAACGGCCATTTAGTGGGTGTAAATTTTGACCGTGCCTACACAGCAACCTTGAATGATTACAGCTGGAATAAGGATTACAGCAGAAGTATTGCCGTGGATATCCGTTATGTTATATTCACTCTCAAATATCTGAATAATGCCAACAATATCCTCACTGAAATGGGGATAAATTTGTAATCGACTGCTAGACATCAGTTGTATTTATCTATTTAATCACATAACTTTGTGATGTGAGATTTGTTTGGCTTTTATTTTTTTTACCCATTTTATGCTTCGGTCAGGGCATTATTGTAGACTATGGACAAAACAGTTCTCAAGTCCTTTCAAATGAGTTAAGTTTAAAGAAGGATAACATTGAAATTATTTATTACCAAGGGCATGATAACACTGCCAAAACGGTTTTTAATATTGTAGAATCAGTTCTTTCGGAGTACGAAAATCGCTTGAATTACAACTTAAGCAATGGAATTAAAATCATTGTTTACAACAATATATTTGCTTTTCAAAAGAGCAACATCAATATTACTAATCCTCAACATTATGCAGGAGGTTACACGTTATTAAACGACAATATTTCTAGTGTTTATTTTGACGGCAATTTGCATGATTTGAATCTACAAACACGAAGAGCTGTTGCCGAAGTAATAGTCAGCGAGTTTATTTTTGGCGGAAATATAAGAGAAAGAGTTCAATCGGCAGCTTTGTTAAATTTACCCGATTGGTATTACAAAGGCTTGGTATATTATTTAGCTGAAAGTTGGAATGTCAATAACGACAATATCCTTAAAGACTTTTTTCAAAACAAGAAACAAAAGCAATTCACCTCTTTACAAAAAGAAGAAGAATGGTTGGCAGGACATAGTATTTGGCGTTTTTTGGAAGAAAAATATGGCAGTAGTGCTGTTAGTAACGTTGTCTTTTTAACCCGAATAAGTCGCAGTATCGAAAACTCTTTTGGTTATTACACAGGCCTAAGTATTACCCAGCTTTTAAAAGAATGGGAGCGTTTTTATATAGATAAATACAGCAATGATGAATTGATATTTAAACTACCAAAGGGAGAAGAGAATGCGCCAAAAAAGCTAAGTAAACAAACACACACTCAACTTAAAATTAGCCCTAATGGTGAACAAATTGCCATAGTAACTAATACCCGTGGAAAATACAGAGTGTATTTATATGATATAAAAACAAAGAACACGCTAAAAATAAACAGTGGTGGGCATCAATTGCTAAACAGAGACATGGTAAATAATTACCCTTTAATTTCATGGAACTCTGCCAATCAACAATTGGGTGTAATCGTGTATGAAAACAATCAGTCTATTTTAATTACCTACAATCAATCCGGGAAATTACTTTCAAAAAAAACCCTTAAAGAATCTAATTTAGTTAAAGATTTCAGTTACAATAATTCGGGCAATAAACTTATTTTATCGATACTTAAGGATGGGCATTCTAATTTGGTTATATATCACCTCGACAAGCAAGAATTTGAAACAGTTAGCAAAAATGAATTTGACCATTTGCACCCTCGCTTTTCAATAGGTGACGAAACCATCTATTTTATTTCCAATCAATTACAATTAAAACCAGAAACAAGTCCTTATTTAGCATTGTATTCTATAAACCTTAAAACAAAGGACAAAAAATACGTTTACGGTCTTCAAAACAAAGAAATTAACTTTATAGAACCTATTCCAATTAATGAGCGCTTTATCAGTTTGTTGAGTGATAAAAATGGGATTGTAAATAATTACATTTATGACATTGAAAAGCGAGAATTACTTCAGCAAACCAATTACAAACGCAGCATACAATACAATGACATTTCAGTTTTAAATAGCGTCTATGTTGATTTATTGTATTTTAACAACAGATTTAGATTGTACATAGGTTCTTTACCTTCCGACTTTCGTTCAGAGCAAATATTGACGAATGAAAAAACGAAATACAGAGTTCTTATTGAACAGTATTTGGCCAATCATCAATACTATGAAGACAGCCTAGAACTTATTCGCCACGTCAATGATTCATTAAAAAAAACACCAACTGACACCGTTGTTATACCCGTTAAAAAACCGATTTTCTTGAGTGGTCATACCGACAAGGATGAAACAATTGGAATGAATGACAAAAACAAAACACCAAAAACATTGATGGAATCTAAATTTTCCAACCATTTAGGCGTTAATTTTTTCATACAACAATTTGACAATTCTATATTAAACAATTATTTATTCCCCTCCAATGTTCAGGAAAGTGTTTTCAACTATCCTTTGGTATCTCCTATCATTATTACCCAATTGAGCGATCCATTAAAAAAACATTTAGTTGAAGCAGGGGTTCGAGTACCATTGTCAATAAAAGCCACAGATTTGTTTTTTCAATACACCAATCGCAGTAAACGGTGGGACAAAAAAATATCGGCATTCAGACGTTCCCGTTTCTTTGATGATTTTGACAACATTAAAATGATTAATTCTCAAGCTAAACTAGCAACTATTTATCCATTCAATGAAAGAAGTCGATTGGAAATCAATGTGGGATACAGAAACGACCGTGTTATTAATTTGGGAACCAATAAAGAACTGTTAAACAAAGCCGACGTCGATAATATTTATGGATTTCATGGCTTGGAATATGTGTTTGACAACGTTACAAGCAATGGACTAAATTTATTTCAAGGGGTTCGTTTTAAATGTTACAATGAAAATTACCACCGCGCACAGCGTTATGAATTTATTTCGAACAATGGGTTCGATTTTAGATATTACCAAAAATTACACAGACAGATTTATGTGGCAGCTAGATTAAATGGCGCCTATTCATTTGGAACACAAACCACTGCCTATTATATGGGAGGAGTCGAAAATTGGATTATTCCGGCCCGTTCTACCAGTAATTTCAATTACAATATTCCTCAACTTAATGGCGATGCTTTTGCCTTTCAAACCATTGCAGCACCTGTTAGAGGATTCAATAGAAATGCCAGAGGTGGCAACAAATACATGTTATTAAATGCAGAACTAAGAGTGCCTTTTTTCTCCTATTTAATTCAAAAACCAATTACCAGTGATTTCTTTAAAAGTTTGATGTTAATTGGATTTATTGATATAGGAACCGCTTGGCAAGGCTCAAGTCCTTACAGTGCTAGCAATCCTTTCAATACCCGTATTGTTCAATCGACCCAATATGTGGTAACTGTAAATTCACAAAGAGATCCCTTTTTATACGCCTTTGGAATAGGTGCAAGAGCTAAAATTTTAGGTCACTACATCAAAGTTGACCATGGATGGGGATTTATTGAAAATAAATTTTTACCTGCTTTAACGACTTTATCAATGGGGCTCGACTTTTAGTCAACCATAAATTCGAACGTGTTTTCAACCAATTCTTCGAGCATTTCAGTGACATCATTCTCTGGGTCGAACTGATGCTTAGCGCCAAAAGTATGATTACCACCTTCTACTTTTACGAAAATAGAGTGAGTCACCGTTTCATATAAAGATTCAGCATGAGAGAGCGGCACACTTTCGTCATTAGTTCCATGTATAATTAATAGAGGCATACTCAATAATTTGGCTGCTTTATTAAGATCCAAAGTTTCCTTATTTTTTAAATAATTGTCATAAAACTGTTTATTTAGGGGCAACTGTTGTCCTGTTCTTTTATTAGCGGCATATACAACACCATTTTTATTCCATTCTTGAATGGTTTCTGGTCTGAAGAAAGAATCGAATTCCGACAAAGAAGCCCACAAAACCAATCGTTTCACACGTTTATCCTCGGCAGATTTAAGCAAAGCTATTCCTCCTCCTCTACTGTGTCCAACCAAGAAAATTTGCTTGCTGTCTATGTGCAATTCCTCAGCCATTTTATCAATCCAATTGAGCACTTCATCCAAATCTTCCAATTCAATGGTATAATTATTATTTGCAAAAGCTTCTAAATCAGTAATTTCAGTTAATTGCTCAGGCTTAACCCCATTCATAGAAAAATTAAATTTCAAAAAAGCCATTTCGTAAGGCATGCACGATTCGGCAACCCAATTAAAATGCCCCCAATCTTTGAAACCCTTGAAACCATGACAAAAAACCACAACAGGAACCCGTTTTTTACTAAGGGGAATATGAATATCTAAACTAATTTTACGACCTTCTTTACTTTCAATTACAAAAGATTCAGCACTAAATTTTTTCACGCAGCAAAGGTATTGAAAACATCAAGAAAACAAAAAAGCTGTCCTAATTTTTGAAAGCTAATACAGCTTATAAAAAGTAAATTCATTTCGGAAAGGATTTAAAGAAACCTAACAATCAATGAAATAATATTAAAGAATATAAAACTTAAATTAACGGTTTATTACTACTACCTTTGCAAATTCTTGAATTTTACAGAATGAAACGAATTACCGACTACAGAAAACTATTTGGAATAGACAAAGACACGACTCTTGAAGAACTTAAAATCATCTACAGAAATTTGATGAAAGAATGGCATCCTGATAAGTTTGTAAACGACGACGTGGCAAAACAAGAAGCTGAATTAAAAAGCCAATACATTATTGAAGCTTATCACTTTTTGGTTAGTTTGTCACCTGAAACTCATTTGAAAAATCAAGAAGATTACGCTGCTACCATTAATACTTCGGGAATCAAAGATTTTGAATATAAAGGGCAGTGTTTAAAAATCAAGTTTCACAATGGCAGTGAATATGAGTACTATGGTGTTCCTTCGAGTATTTACAACAAGTTGATAAACTCCAATGCACCTATGCGTTTTGCCAAAAGACACATCTTTGAAGAATTCACATACCGTCAATCTAGCAAGGTTGTAGAGAAAGAATCTGCAGCAATACGTTTGTAATCAGTTAGAACTGTTGATTCAGTTTTACGCCTAATTGACCCACTTTATTGTGAAGAATTGCGGGATTGCATTTGCTAATTTCCACTTCAATAAATTGGGCTTGACTTAATTTTATTTTAAGATTTTTAATGATAATTTGAGCAATAGTTTCGAGCACCATTTCACCTTGATTGAAAGCCATTTTCACTTCGTCAACTATAAGCGAATAATCCATAAACTGCTGACCATCATAGGGATTTTCTGAACATACTTGCACATTGATTAAAAACTCATTGTCAATTATTTTTTCAGAATCATACAATCCTACGCAAGAAAACAATTGAATATTTTTGGCATTCACACAATATTGATAATGTTTGATTTGTTCACTCATTTTATTTCAGTAAATTTGCGCACAAATCTATAATAAAATAAGTAATGGGAACGATTAATTTTGAGGAATTAAAAGACAGGAATTTTGGTAAAGACCGCTATGTTCAACCTGATTTTTACAACATTGATGAACTATTAAGCGAAGAGCACATCTTAATTAGAAACTCTGTTCGCGATTGGGTTAAAAGAGAATTATCTCCTGTTATTGAAGAATATGCTCAAAAAGCTGAATTTCCTCATCAAATCATCAAAGGTTTGGGAGAAATTGGTGCTTTCGGTCCACAATTACCTGCTGAATATGGCTGTGGAGGCATGGATTACACCACTTATGGTTTAATTATGCAAGAATTAGAACGTTGCGACAGTGGAATCAGATCTACAGCTTCTGTACAAGGTTCTTTGGTGATGTATCCTATTTACAAATTTGGAAGTGAAGAACAAAAACACAAGTATTTACCTAAGTTAGCCAAGGGTGAATTAATGGGTTGTTTCGGATTAACCGAGCCCGACCATGGTTCAAATCCAGGTGGCATGACAACTAACATTAAAGACATGGGCGACCATTATTTATTGAATGGTGCTAAAATGTGGATTAGCAACGCGCCATTTGCAGACATTGCAGTTGTTTGGGCAAAAAATGAAGAAGGCAAAGTAAGAGGAATAATCGTTGAGCGTGGTTACGAAGGATTTACAACACCTGAAACTCACGGAAAATGGAGTTTGAGAGCAAGCGCAACTGGTGAGTTGGTTTTTGACAATGTTAAAGTTCCAAAAGAAAATCTACTTCCCCATGTTGAAGGTTTAAAAGGGCCTTTGACTTGCTTGAATTCTGCGCGTTATGGCATCAGTTGGGGTGCTGTAGGTGCTGCTATGGATTGTTACGATTCAGCATTACAATATGCAAAACAACGCAATCAGTTTGGCAGACCAATCGCAGGATTTCAATTACAACAAAAGAAATTAGCCGAAATGTTAACAGAAATCACCAAAGCACAACTCGTATGTTGGCGCTTAGGAAATTTGATGAACAACGGCAAAGCAACGCCTGCACAAATCAGTTTAGCAAAACGTAACAACGTTGAAATTGCTTTAGACATTGCAAGAGAAGCAAGACAAATACATGGCGCTATGGGTATTACAGGTGAATACTCTATTATGCGACACATGATGAATTTGGAAAGTGTCGTAACCTATGAGGGAACACATGATGTTCACTTATTGATATTGGGCATGGAAATTACAGGTGAAAACGCATTTGTATAAATCACTTTTATATCTAATATTAAGTTTTTCGGCCTTTCAAGTACAAGCTAAAAAGCTTTATACTGAGGTTCCGACATTAATCCATTTGGCCAAAATAGACCAACAAGACACCAATGGGTTCAACTTGGTAGAACATTTACCCAAATTGCTTTATGATGCTATCTTGCAAAACAAGGTTACATTGTGGGATTCTCCCAAAAAACAAATCGCTATTTCAGCTTCTGCTTTACAAAAAATAGAATCTGATAATTTTGTTTCTTTCCAAAAAATCGAAAACTTGTTTATCAATGAATTGTGGACAGGTTCTAGAAGAAAAACACAGTTTGTTATTATCGGTTTTTCCTTTTTATCAGAGGGTAAGAAAGGAAAAGTTTCTTTTGGTTATATCGATTTTAATGAAGCTATCCCTATATTAACCTCCAAAATTATACCAACGAATGTCAATGGAAGTGCGATGCTCAATTATGCCGAAGCCTTGTATTCAAGAAAGTATGTGTTTAATTTGATGCAATTTGGGAACAACACCTTTTTTAACGACATCAACAAATCGATTCAAATTAAAAGAGATGCATTTGCCAATCCTAAAAAAAGAATTCAAGGTTTGCATATTCTTAAAAATGACAAAATGATGGTGTATGCCTTGGACAAAAATCCAGGAGAAGTCAATGATCCTGCAAGTTTAATTTACGAATCTGTAGAGCAATTTCTTAACACCAACAAAGCAACCTTGTTGAACATAGGAGGAAGTAAATATTACAGCAATCGTGTTATGAGCGATGTTATTGTTACACGTATTGAAATAACAGAATATTGGCTAAAAAATAAAAATAGCATAACATACACCCCTGTTAGTATTCGCATCTTTGTAAACAACAAACCATTGAATGATATTACAATTGAAGAGTTTAACAAATGGCAATTACTCTTTTCATTCAAATCTCTAGAAGATGTGTTAATAGAAAAACAATTTCAATATCATTTATATAAAATAAACAGCGAATTAATTCCTTTAGATGAGTCAGATTTATTTATCAAAGCCATCAAAGAATACAAATGGTCGCAAGTGAGAAATTACGTTAAATACTCAAAAGAATAATTAAGATATGTATCAAATAAAATTTGGAACCGACGGATGGAGAGAAATTATTGCAGACAACTACACTGTGAGCAACGTCGCTAAATTAGCAAAAGCAACAGCTGAATGGATATTAGGAAACAGCGACAATCACACTTGCTGTGTTGGTTACGACTGCAGATTTGGTGGTAAAATGTTTGCTGAAACAAGCGCTTATGTTTTGGCCGATCATGGTATTAAAGTTTATTTATCCAATCAGTTTTGCAGCACGCCTATGATTTCATTGGCAAATACTGAACTCAATACTTTCTGTGGTGTTATAATTACGGCAAGTCACAATCCGCCAAGTTATAACGGGTACAAACTAAAAGCTTCATACGGTGGACCTGTGGTGCCTTCTGAAATTGACAAAGTTGAAGCCTTAATTGATTATCAGTACAACCCTGAAAGCAACACGCTTAAAAAACATATTGACGAAGGACGTATTGTATATCATGATTTTGAAGCCATTTATATGTCAGAAATTGAAAAGAAATTTGACACTCAAAAACTTAAGGCTTACGAAACCCATTTTGCATACGATGCTATGTATGGTGCAGGTCAAAATGTGATAAAAAAATTATTGCCTAATTCAAGTCAATTACACTGCGATTTCAACCCAGGATTTAATGGAGTAGCGCCTGAACCTATTTTAAAGAACTTAGTTCCTTTCTCTGAAATGATTAAAGCAAATCCGAACTTATATTGCGGATTAGCTACCGATGGCGATGCTGATAGAATTGGTTTTTTTGACAGTTCAGGACAATTTATCGATTCACATCACCTTATTTTACTCTTAATGTTGTACTTAAACAAGCACAAACAATTGGATGGTAAAATTGTAAAAAGTTTCAGTGTTTCCAATAAAGTTGAAAAACTAGCTCAAAATTTAGGCTTAACCACTATTACTACTAAAATAGGATTCAAATACATTTGTGAATTGATGATTAATGACGATGTATTAATTGGGGCAGAAGAAAGTGGCGGTATTGCAGTAAAAGGACATATTCCTGAAAGAGATGGTATATGGATGGGATTATTGATTCTTGAATACATGGCTGTTGAAAACAAAAGTATTGAAGAATTAATTCAAGAAGTTTACAGCATTGTAGGCGAATTTGCAGTTGAGCGTTACGACTTACATATTTCAGAAGCAGAAAAACAAGCTATTATTAAAGCCTGTAAAGGAAATGAATACAAATCATTTGGTCCATACAACATTGAACGCACCGAAGATTTGGATGGATTTAAATTCCACCTTGGCAATGAAGAATGGGTGATGATAAGACCAAGTGGTACTGAACCAGTACTTAGAGTTTATGCAGAAAGTTCTAGCAGAGCAAAAGCCATTGAAATTCTTGATGCTTGTCAATCTAGTATATTAAATTAAGGGATGACTCGTTTGCTATTTATCGTTTTATTGATGATTTATAGCCAAACATCTTATGGCAATGATTCTGCCTTAATTAACAAAAATGACACTTTTTCTTATTTCAAAAGACAAAAACTTTGCATAGGAATTGGAATTGGTGGAACTGTTGTAACCCATGCTGCTTTGTATCAACTTTGGTACAGGGGATACCCTTCTCAATCTTTTACTTTCATTAATGACAATAAAGAATGGATGCAGATGGACAAAGCGGGACATGCTTTTTCTGCTTACTACTTAAGTTACACGGGTATAGAAAGTGCAAAATGGGCAGGAGTGTCTGCTAAGAATCAGTGGAAATGGGGATTAATGGGCGTCATATTCCAAACCCCTATTGAGATTTTTGATGGATTTTCTCAAGGTTGGGGTGCAAGTACGGGTGATTTAATTGCCAATACGGTCGGGTCAGCTTTGTGTATTGGTCAGGAAGCGTTGTGGCACGACCAATTTATCAAATTAAAATTCAGTTATTCCCCTAGTCAATATGCGGCTTTGAGACCAAATACATTGGGCAATTCTTTACAAACTTCTTTGTTGAAAGATTACAATGCTCAAACCTATTGGTTGACCTACAGTCCTTTAAAGAAAACCAAAGTCGCCTATTTAGGATTAGCTTTGGGAATGGGCGCAAATGGATTGATAGGGGGATACGAAAACAAATGGTTTGACAAATCATCAAAGCAGCAAATAGACAGAACCGATTTGTTGCGTTACAGACAATATTACTTAGCATTGGATTTTGATTTCACTAAACTTAAAACCAAAAGTAAGGCTTTAAAAAAGGTTTTTTTTGTATTAAACTGCATCAAAGTCCCATCGCCAACATTAGAATGGAGTCAGAACAAACTCAGAGGCCATTGGCTACACTTTTAAATGATTGTTGTCTAATTAGGTTTTTGGGTGGCTTTTCCCAGCGTGAAAGCGAATGTAGTACCTTTGCCCAACGAGCTTCTAACATTAATGGTTTGATTGTGCGACTCTATGATATGTTTAACAATAGACAAACCCAAACCGGAACCGCCACTGTTTCTTGAACGACTTTTGTCAATTCTGTAAAAACGCTCAAAAAGACGAGGTAAATGTTCAGGTTCAATACCATCTCCATCGTCTTCCACTTCAACTAAAACATAAGTATCCATATCAAAAAAACCAACCTTAATTATGCCATTTTCTTTGCCTCCATAATTGATAGAATTGGCTATTAAGTTATTCAGAACTTGTCTTATTCTATCTTTGTCTGCTAATACTTTAAAGGGTTCGTCACAGGTTTCTTTAATTTTCAGTTTGATAGATTTATCGGAGGCTAATTTATGATAAGTTTCAAACACTTCGCGCGTCAATTCATTGACATCAAAAACTTGAAAATTCATGGCTAATGAGCCGCTTTCTAATTTAGAAATATCGAGCAAATCATTCACAAGGGTGTTTAATCTTTCTGCGCTTGTAGCTGCTTTTTGTAAAAACTTAAACTTAACCTCTTCATCTTCAATGGCCCCATCTAAAAGGGTTTCTATGTAACCCTGAATATTAAAAATAGGTGTTTTGAGTTCGTGCGATACGTTACCAAGAAATTCCCTGCGGTACTGCTCATTGGCAATCAACTTGTTCATTTCATTGATTTGGTCATTTGCCCATTCCTTCACTTCATCGTTTACTCTTTTAATCGGGTCAATGTCAAAATCATCAATAAATTTTAATGGTTTATTTTTATTGGTTTTGAAGTTGTGAATGGTTTTGTATATCAACTTAATTTTACGATAAATGAAGTATTCGAGTGTAAAAAGGATGATGATATAAGAAAGACTACCAAAAATAAAGATAGACAAAAGAAAGATTTGCCAATAAATTTTGAAATAAAATAAGAAACTAGAAAAAATGACGACAAGTACGAGAGTCGTTAAAAAAGCAATTCGTTCAGGTGTTATCTTTTTAATCAAACTTCAAACTTGTAGCCTACGCCTTTAATGGTTTGTATGTAATTATCGTCGAGTTTTTCTCTAATTTTACGAATATGCACATCTATTGTTCTATCAACAACAAGAACATCATCACCCCAAATAGCTTCCAATATTTGTTCACGTGTAAAAACTTTTCCTGGTTTGCTGGCGAGTAGAGACAGTAATTCAAATTCTTTTTTGGGGAATTGCAATACTTTTAATTTGTAGGTCACACTGAAACTTTCACGGTCTATTTTAAGATCTTGGAAGTTCATTGCTTCGGTTTTGGGTCCATCACTTTGATTACGTCTAAGGATAGCTTTTAGTCTAGAGATTAAAACCCTTGGTTTTATTGGTTTAATGATATAATCATCAGCACCAGCTTCAAAACCAGCCAATTCGCTAAACTCCTCACCTCTAGCAGTTAAGAAAATAAGAGGGGTATTAACAAGTTGAGGTATTGATTTAATTTGTCGGCAGGCTTCAATTCCGTCCATTTCTGGCATCATTACATCCATTAAAATAATGTCAGGTTTCATTTTTTGGGCTATTTGAATGGCTTCTTTACCGTTCATGGCCGCTACAACTGTGAAATTTTCTTTCTTTAAATTGTAACTTAATAATTCGATGATGTCGATTTCATCATCTACGATTAAGATTTTGTATGATAATTGTGAACTCATTTTTAATACGATTCAAAACAAATGATTTAAACTGACTATAAAGTTAATTTTAAATTATCAATTTGTTACTGAAACAATTCTTCAAGCTTTCTGTCAAGCTCCTCTCCCCTTAGGTTTTTCGCCACTACCAGTCCATTTTTATCAATCAAAACAGTGAAAGGAATTCCGGTTACTTTGTACAATTTTGCGGCTTGACTTGCCCAACCTTTTAAGTCACTTACATGTCTCCAATTTAAACCGCTATTAGCGATAGAAAGGGTCCAATTTGCTACTTTATCATCCAATGATACGCCATAGATTTCAAAGCCTTTGGCCTTAAAATTAGCATAGTTTCTTTTCAATGTTGGATATTCAGCACGACAAGGTCCACACCAACTGGCCCAAAAATCAATTAAAACAACCTTTCCTCTTAACGAAGATAGTTTCAAATTTGTACCATCTGGTTGAGGTAAATCAATATCGGGAACTGGTTCACCTATGGCTAAAAAACGGGTACTTTCGTATATTTCATTTAAGTCATTGTAGTAGGCACTTTTCACCATATTAGGTTCCATTTTTTTCATGATAACCTTTACATCTTGTGCTTTTTTTTCCTCTACAAATTCTTGAAGAACAAAGTAGGCTTCCAATGGAGATCCATTTTTAATAACATCCTCAATGAGTTGGGATAACGCTTTTTGTTTCAAAGTAAACTCCACTTGCATGTTATACATAGTGGTAGCATCTTTTTCAGAATAAATTTGTTGTTCCAACATCCCCAAATCACGCATGTAAGTGGTGTATTGTTTAATAAACTTGTAGATATTTTGAGACTTTTCTGTGATAGTACCCGTTATTTCATAATTGAGACCTTGGGTTAAAGGGAATATTTTAACATTGGCAGCCATTCCATTCTCAATAATGATAGGCACTGCTGTATTTTTACTGTATTGTAAATAAACGATGCAATCTTCCACTACTTTACCTTGCATTACAAAATTACCTTCACTATCTGTTCTAACTGAATCAATTAATTTGGTTGTTTTAGACTGAAAAATACTAAGCACCAAAAGATGATTTCCCATTCCTTCCAACTGACCTTTTATAGAGTAAGAGACTTTAGCAACAGGTGGTTTTGGACTTTTAGCTGCAGGTTTTGTAGTTTTTTGCACACTTGGTTTAGCAGCAGGTTTAGGTGCCGGCTTTGTTTGTGCATTAGCATTTAGGGCTAAACAAGCGAATAATACAATGCTTATTTTTTTTAACGAATACATAGTTACAAATTTAATGATTTATTTGATTATTAATTTTTTGAATTTCCTCTTGTATGAGATGTAATTTGGGTTGATTAGGTTGTATGAGCAAACTTTTAATCCCTGCTTTGGTTGCGGCTTCAATATCTCTGTCGGTATCTCCAATCATAAAACAAAGGTTTTTTTCAATTTGGTGTTTTGCGATGGCTTTTTCTAACATGATTGAATCGGGTTTACGGCACAAACATTTTCCCACTATGGGATGATGCTTACAGTAATAGAAGTCATCAATAATGGTGCCACTTTCCAAACAGGCATTTTGTAAAATTTGGTGAAACCCAGCTAAATCTTTGGCAGTATACAGACCTTTGTCTATGCCTCCTTGATTGGTGATAACAATGACTTTGAATCCATTTTCTTTGGCAAATTTTATACAAGCGACGCTGTCATCGAGCACTTTAAAATCCTCTTTTTTACAAACATAATTTCCTATCTCGTGGTTTAACACCCCATCTCTATCGAAAAAAACTGCTTTATGCATCATTTGATTTTAAATTGCTACAAAATAAATGTTATTTTGCACCGATAAAAAATTTAATTATCCAATTGTCTGAACAAATAGTAATTATACCGACCTACAATGAGATTGAAAACATTGAAGCTATTATTAGAAAAGTGTTTCAATTACCGGTTTCATTTGAAGTTTTAATCGTTGATGATGGTTCACCTGACGGAACAGCTCATAAAGTAAAAGAGTTACAAGCTGAGTTCCCTGAAAAACTTCACATGCTTGAAAGAACTGAAAAAAACGGTTTAGGGACTGCCTACATTGCTGGATTCAAATGGTGTTTGGCTCGACCCTATCAATTTATTTTTGAAATGGATGCCGACTTTTCTCACAATCCCGACGACCTTATCCGATTACTAGATGCAGCCAAAAATGAAAAGGCTGGTTTGGTGATAGGTTCGCGCTATGTAACAGGAGTAAACGTTGTCAATTGGCCTATGAGCAGAGTGATAATGAGTTACTATGCCAGCGCTTATGTTCGCCTAATTACAGGAATGAGTATTCGCGACTCAACAGCAGGTTTTGTGTGTTACACTCGTGAAACTTTAGAAGCTATTGACTTAGATAAAATTAAGTTCAAGGGCTATGCGTTTCAAATAGAAATGAAATTCAAAGCCTACCTTCAAAAAATTAAAATTGTGGAGGTTCCTATTATCTTTACCGATCGTACATTAGGCACGTCCAAAATGAGTAAAAAGATTTTCAAAGAAGCCTTTTTTGGTGTCATTGAATTAAAATTAAAAAGTTTATTAAAATAATGAAACATACGCCTGAGATATTGGCTGCACTCAGAAAAAACTACTGCCATTCGGAATTACTAGAAGAGACTGTAGAGGCCAATCCAATACATCAATTCAGACTTTGGTTTGACAATGCTTTGGAAGCCGAACTATTGGAACCCAATGCCTTTTGTCTATCTACTGTTGACAGTTTAAACCGTCCTGACAGCAGAATAGTGTTATTAAAAGCTATCAAGGAAGAAGGATTTGTATTTTATACCAACTACAACAGTAAAAAAGGCAATGACATGACACTAAAAGCGCATGTAAGCATGAATTTTGTATGGTTGGAATTGGAAAGACAAGTTAGAGTTAGAGGTACCGTTGAAAAGATAAGTGCCGAAGAAAGCGATCAATACTTTTATTCACGCCCATTGGAAAGTCAACTTGGCGCTATTGTTAGTTCGCAAAGTGAAAAATTGACAAGTAAAACGTTAATGGAAAATGCCATGCAAGAGGCTTTAAATAAATATGGTGTTGAAAAACCAACTCGACCTGAACATTGGGGTGGATATCTTATCAAACCTACAGAAATTGAGTTTTGGCAAGGCAGACCCAACCGATTACACGACCGATTAAGGTATGTAAAAACGGAAAAAAATTGGACAATAGAAAGACTATATCCATAAAAAAAATCCAGAATAAATCTGGATTTTTTTTTGTTATACAATCAAAATAATACCGCCTAAAGTTTATAATTTAATCCGAATTGAATAATGGACTTAGCAAATCCAACTTCGGAGTAAATGCCAATATTTTCAGTAACATAATATCTAATACCTAATGTAGATTCTAAGCCTAAACCTCCTGCATCGATATCCACTTCTTCCAAATCAGGATCGTTTGTAGAAAGTCCAACTGAACCAATTCCATAACCCACACCAAATCCCCAATAGGCATCTAATTTATCACTTTTTGAGAAATGAAAATTGGTTCTCAAATTGAATTTAGTTGAATTGTAATTATAATTGGCAAAGTAATTCTTATTGTCAATATCATCCATATACTGTGCATTAAACTTGGTGCTTACATGATTGATAGAAAGTCCAATACCTATCACATCAGAAATCCCATACTCTACTTTAACATGCAAGGGGCCTAATCCACTTACACTAGCATTTAAATCTTGTCCTGCAATACCCGCTTTAAATACTGCTTTAGTAAGATTGGGTGTTCCATACCCTAAACTAAACACAAAATCCTCTTGTTGAAATGCCTGAGCTTTTACTTCCTGTTGATTAATTAATAACAATACAGAGAGTATTGTTAAACTGAATAATTTTTTTATGTTCATGATATTAAAGATTAATTGACACAAATCTAAACACAAGTATCTAAACTAAAAATCAAAAAACAATAATCCTTAAATCAAATTACAATTTATTAATAATTAAAATTCCCAAAAAGGAGTATAATTACATTTTTTTTGCAAAAAACAATAATTGATGACACTTATTTACTATTTTTTAAGAAATATTGTAACTTCAATTCTCGAAAAACACAAAAAATAATTTCGTTACAACAATTTAAAACTGCCTTTTTTATACATATATTTACTGCCTTCTAAGTGAATAATTTCACCTTCCTTGATAGAAGATACGTTGGTCAAGTCTTCTTCAATCGTATGAATACTGCCTTTGTTTTTCTTAATCATATTCAGATAATCTACATTAAATGGTCCTGTATGAGTTCCACATAATATAAGGCGAATAGGCACTCTAATTTGTGATAATAAATCTAAATCGCGAGGCGTTGCCATATTGTCTGCTATCATTATTACTTCTTTGATTTGTTGCCCTCTTCTAATCCCGGTCAAAACTGCTTCAATATTATTTTCAGGAATATCGCCTCCATTTCCGCGCAACATTGCCAATTGCATTAAGTTCATTAACGAATCAAAATGGGCAGTTTTGATAAAATAAACCCCACCTACTTTTCCCATCACTTTGTTTTTATCGGGAGAACTATTGCCATCATTAAAAAATACAAACTGACGATTGGAACTTAATTGAATATTTTGCTGATGCCACAATTTAAATTGTGCTAAATAAGGGTACATACTTCCCGTTACATCGGTTACCACTAAACAATTTTTCCATTGCTTGTTTCGGTCGAGCACTTTTAATATTAAATCGGGCGATTGTTTGTAAATGAGGGTTCGTTTTGTTACGGTATCGATACTTTTGCATTGAACGGTTTTTACCGATGTAAATAAAGCTTCATCTTCATTTACCAACTCACCACTTGGCAAATAGAGCTTTTGATGAACGTTAATTTGTTTGAGCGTTCTAAAATCAAATGCTATTTCAAATTCGGCGTCTGTGTATTTATTTTGATACTTTGCCCGT
Organism: Chitinophaga pinensis; assembly: GCA_945871905.1. Lineage (GTDB taxonomy): Bacteria > Bacteroidota > Bacteroidia > NS11-12g > UBA955 > JABMMZ01. Next base: position 9,415 of record CAMBXL010000012.1, on the reverse strand, counting down.
TTTATTATGACATAATTCCTTACATAATTGAGCACTTCTTTTTGTTTAACAGGAAAAGGATAATCGGGGTGAAACTCTAAATTATTGTCTTTGTCATAAATAAAATGAAGTGAAAATTGAGGATCCTTTTTTAAGTTTTTGTTCAAATATTTAATCAGTGTATAATCCGATTCAAAGGAAATGGTTTTTAATTTTGCCAATTGAAATGAAGAACGCACTTTCTTGACTACGGTGTCACACTGTTCAATAAATCCTAGTGGCAATTCCTTAGTTATTTTTGAGTTGTAGGTATTAATATAGGCCGATTTGTAAAGGTTATAATAATCGTCTAATAAATTAAATTCTCTTAGAATAGCTTTGTCTTTCAGCTTAATGACTATTCCATGAAAAAAACCGAGACAGCTGTTTTTGTCTTGACATTCTGTTTGTTCGGTCAATAGCCATTTAATCATCCCATTGTTTTTGATTAAGGGCATTTTTTGATACAACTTATTCATCCGTTTTTCATTAAGTTGCGTTTGGTTAAATTGCTCACTGAGTTTGTATTGGGTATAAACTAAGTTTATTGAATAAATTTCTATGGGTGGAATATTATTGATTAAAGTATTGGTGATGGCCTCATTAAATTGCATTGGAATAACAATGGTAAGGGAATCTTCTTTGGGCAAATTAAATTTAGTGATTTGATTTTTTTTAAATCTTTTCCAATCATCATTTTCAGGAAGAACAGACTGTGCAAACAATGGGTAAGTAAAAAACAACATTGTAAGTAATATGTATAGCTTGTTCTTCATTTTAATCTTTTAACGCAATTTTAAACAAAATAGTATTTTCCTTGATTACGAACTTTACAATAACAATATTTTAATCCCTTCATTGAAACAGATTTTATCCCGGGACTGCGGGCACTTCGACTATTAAATTTCCTGTACTTTGGGTAAAGGTGATGTTTAGATAAAGTAAGCGTTCTTGATTTGATTCAACCAAAAAATCGGGGGCTTCTATGGTAAAATGTTTTTTGAGTGAGAGCAACAAAGCGGTCAAGCGGTCTTCATTGACACTAATTTCTAGCGACAAATCGAGGTCAGAGAAAGGTTTAAAGTCCATGATTGCGCCATATTGAGAGATAATTTGTTTGAGCAAATCTATGGCTTGATGCCTGTTTAAATGTGTGTATGCTTTCCAAAATAGGGCTTTCATAATTGAGTTTAGTTTATTAATTCACTATAACTCCACAATAATAGCACCAAAAATTAATCATTCATTAATAATCTCATTGTAACTTAAGTCTCTATTTATTAACCTAAAAAGGATTAATTTTGAAATTTATATTATTCCCAATAAAAATCACATCAACACCTGAAACGAAAACTCCAATTTGAAATCAAACAACATTGAATTAGGTCTTAAAAACAATTGGAAACAATTTACAATTTTAGTTATTGTAAACGCCTTTGTAGGTGGTATGATAGGTATGGAAAGAACCATCTTTCCTCAATTTGCTGAATTGGAGTTTGGTGTAGCCTCCAAAACTGCCATACTTTCTTTTATCACTGCGTTCGGAATTACCAAAGCAGTTGCAAACTATTACACAGGAAAATTGGCTAACCGATTTGGCCGAAAAAACCTATTGTTATTGGGTTGGCTGTTGGCTATACCCATTCCTTTTATTCTGATTTATGCGCCCAGTTGGTCGTGGGTTATTGGGGCCAATGTTCTCCTTGGTGCAAGTCAGGGTTTAACGTGGAGTAGCACCGTGGTGATGAAAATAGATTTGGTTGGAGAAAAAGACCGCGGTTTAGCCATGGGACTGAATGAGTTTTCAGGCTATTTTGCAGTTGGTATCATTGCCTTTCTTTCAGGTTATGTAGCCGGTGAATATGGCATTACCCCCTACCCTTTTTACATCGGTATTTTCATTTCAATTGTAGGATTTTTGTTGAGTTTGATATGGGTAAAAGACACCCGTGGATTTGTGAAGAAAGAAAGTCAAACCAACCAATCTCAATCGCTTAAGAATATTTTTTGGGACACGAGCATTCGTCACAAAACCTTAAGTTCTGTTACACAAGCAGGCTTAGTCAACAACTTAAACGATGGTATGATTTGGGGTTTACTTCCAATCCTCCTATTCTCGCTCCATTATGATACAGAAAACATTGGTATAATCAGTGCTATCTATCCTACAGTTTGGGGAATAAGTCAACTCTTTACGGGTAAAATTTCAGATGTATATTCAAAGAAAAGAATGTTATTTTGGGGAATGTTGATGCAAGGCTTGGCTATTTTAGTACTTCCATTTACAGAAAGTTTTATCGCATTAAGTCTATTAGCGGCGACTTTAGGTTTTGGCACTGCCTTGGTTTATCCTACCCTCCTATCGACCATTGCCCAAGCTACTAATCCTAATCAAAGGGCTGAAAGTATTGGCACATTTAGGTTGTGGCGCGACTTGGGTTATGCCTTTGGTGCGATTATTTCGGGGATTACGGCCGACTTATTTGGGATTAATAATGCCATTTTTTTAATAGGTGTTTTAACGATTTTGTCTGCAATGGTTATTCAAGTAAGAATGCCCTTGCATTTGAATAAGTAGTGGTTGGTTGTATTTATTTCATTGTTGTCATGTCGACAAAGGAGACATCTTTTTCTATAGAATTTCGGCAAAGCAACTTTGCTGTTTTAAATTCAATAATTTTCGGTTCTACAACAAAACATTCATTAACTACAAGTCTCTTTCTTACTTTAGCTTCGCTGCGACTACGTGGTTTTATGGGAAAAAAGTAAGCAACTTAGCGTAGCTAACTCACGAATTCAAAAAAAACAGACACAAAAGAGTAAAAAGCCCACCACGAATGAAAAACTTCAATTTGCCTTAACTCACACACCAGCTCCCCAAAGCTGTCAAATTGAAATTTCGCGCCATTCGTGGACGCCTCCGCACAGTTTACGTTCAACCCCTCAAAAACCACCGCATTGAATGGCACGTTTGAAATCCAAGAAGGATTTTTGATTTGTGAATTTTGATTTTAGATTTTATGATGGTTCGGTCATGGCCAAGACGAGATCACCAACGGCTTAACTATTAACTATCGCCCCAAAGTTGTCTTGTCGACCAAGGAGACATCTTTTTCCGACAGCTTTATGCATTTGTTATTAAACTGAAAAAATAGAAATTAATCTAGATGAAGAAATATCTCTTAAAAGAATCTTAATTTTGCTGAAAATCAATCAATCATGTCAATTAAATCCGTTGAATTTGTAATGAGTCCTAGTGAGCCACATTTTGTAGGTGATGGATTCAGAGTCCATACTTTTATTCCTAGCAGTTACCGTTTGGATATGCACAGAATGGATCCTATCATCATGATGGACTATAATTCTAAACACTATTTTGAGCCAAGTAACACGCCCAAAGGGGTTGGTGTGCATCCTCACAGAGGGTTTGAAACCGTTACTATTGCATACAAGGGCAAGGTGGAACACCATGACAGCAGTGGTGGTGGCGGTATTATTGGCGAAGGCGATGTTCAATGGATGACTGCTGCAAGTGGTGTTTTGCACAAAGAATTTCACGAAAAAGAATGGAGCAAAAAAGGAGGTGAATTTCAAATGGTTCAACTGTGGGTGAATTTACCTGCTAAAGATAAAATGAGTGCTCCCAAATACCAATCTATAGAAAACACAAGCATGAGCAAAGTGAACATTGAAAACGGTATTATTGAAATAATTGCTGGCGAATACCAAGGCATAAAAGGAACTGCAAACACCTTTACCCCTCTGCATTTATACAATGCTAGGTTGAAACAGGGAGCAAATGCACACTTCAGTTTTCCAGCTCATTACAACACAGCCTTACTAGTGATAGAAGGAAGCATAATAGTTAACAATGAACACAAAGCCCCTCTCGACCATTTTGTATTGATGGGTAATGTTGGTGAGAATTTTGAAATAACAGCTCAAGAAGATTCTGTCGTATTGGTTTTAAGTGGCGAACCTATCAATGAAACTATTGTGGCACATGGCCCTTTTGTAATGAATACCAAACAAGAAATTATTGAAGCTTTCAATGACTTCAATCAAGGTAAGTTTGGTTATTTGGAAGATTAAAGGCTTTTAATTGACTTTAATTATTTATTCAATTTTTGCAAATAAATAAGCTGTACTTATTTTAAATCGATTCAATAAAGTCTTAAAAAACAACAGATTTGCCATTTTATTACTCATAGGTATTGGAATCAAAGAGACAGAAATGTTGTAAATTTGAAACACAAAAAAGAACAAAGGAGTAAGAGTAAATGGATAAATATATTGAATTAGCTTTTAGCCATTTCCCTGAAATAGAAACAGAACGTTTGCAGCTTCGCACAGTGCAGGACAGTGATGCAATAGCCATTTGGAACATGCGAAAAAACGACAGGGTTAATGAATTTATTGGTCGTGAGCCCATGGCAACATTGGAGAGTGCTCAGGAATTGGTAAAAAAATGTCATTTATTATTCAACAACAAACAAGGCATTGCTTGGGCAGGTGTAAGAAAAACAACAAACGAAGTAATAGGCACCTGTGGATTCAACAGCATTGATTTCAGTAATAGGCATGCAGAGATTGGGGGCGAAATGTCCACCGATTATTGGGGCAAACAATTGGCTCACGAAGCGGTAAGTGCTATTATCAACTTTGGTTTTAATCAATTAAAATTACACACTATAGAAGCCAAAGTGATGGCGAACAATCGCAGTGCATTGTATTTATTAAACCTGTTAGGTTTTAAAAAAGAGGCTCACTTTAAAGACCGCATTTATTTTGGCGGAATGTATCACGACTTATTGGTTTGCACTTTAATAAATCCCCAAGACTAGACCAATTAATTTGCTCCTCTCCTATTTTTACACTTTTTTTTAAAAAAAGAGTTAAAAAATGGGTCAAAAAATGCAAAAAAGGGGTCAATATTGGTATTTTTTTACTATTTTTCAAAAAAGGCTTGGAAATTCGAAAAACCGTTTAGATATTAGCGGTTCGAAAGCTCATTACAAAAAAACATGTAACTGAGGGGCACGAAGTGTAAAAAAAACTTTAGAAAACACCAAATGAATTGGCACTCAAGGCTCATTAAACACAAAAATGAAGGTCGAATTACTGTTGAATTTGAGAAAAATTTAGAGTTAAACGAGCGCATAAAAAAGATAGAGGGATGCAAATGGAGTCAATCGCTTAAATGTTGGCATATACCCGACACTGCAGAAAACAGGATTCGATTTAAGATAGAGAGTGGCCTACAGCAAAATCTGAACATAGAAAAGGATGTTAAAATTGAGGCGTTTAGAAGATGGCTTAAATCTAAACGCTATAGCGATAACACGATAAAAACCTATTGCGAGGCTCTGAAAACTTTTTTGTATTACTTTTCGGAAAAGAGTTTCAAAGATGTAAACAATCAAGATTTTATTAGCTTTAACAACAATTATATTTTAAAAAATAAATTATCGAACTCTTATCAAAATCAGGTTGTAAATGCTATTAAGTTATTTTTTAAAACTATCGAAAGAATTAACCTAGAAATTGACATAATCCATAGGCCCAAAAGAGAAAAAACGTTACCAAATGTATTAAGTAAGGAAGATGTGAAATCCATATTGGATGCACATTACAACATTAAGCATAAAGTCATGTTGAGTTTGATATACAGTTGTGGATTAAGGTGTGGCGAATTATTAAATCTAAAACCAGACGATATTGATTCAAAAAGAAATATTGTATTGATAAAACAATCAAAGGGTAAAAAGGACAGAATTGTTCCATTGAGCATTAAAATATTAGAAATGCTAAGAGATTACTATAGCGTTTATAAACCTAGCAATTATCTTTTTGAAGGACAAAACAAAGGACAGCCATATGATGCAAGAAGCCTTCAACTTGTATTGAAACAAGCACTTCAAAAAACAAACATTAAAAAACCTGTCACCTTACATTGGCTCAGACACAGTTATGCGACTCATTTATTAGAGAGTGGAACTGACTTGCGTTATATCCAAGAGCTTTTAGGACATAACAGTAGTAAAACAACTGAGATTTACACCCATGTAAGTACAAAAAGTATTCAACAAATAAAAAGTCCTTTTGATGATTTGTAAGAAATACATCTATATTTGTAAAAAGAATAAAACGAAACAAAGTTTCGCATATCCATCTAATTTTGGGTATATATACGAAGGTTTGTTTCGTGTATATACGAGTTAGCAGCAAATTTAAAAACCGACACAGACAATGAGTTACGAAACAAGAGTAGTTGCATTTATTGACATTTTAGGATTCAAAAATTCTATAGACAAAAGCAACAAAGACGAGAAGGAATATGAAAGAATTTTGCAGACTCTAACAGACCTCAAGGAATTCTTTATTAAGCCAAAGGACGATTACGAAATAAAAGCTGATAGAGCGTTAAATGCAGACACTCAAATTATACAAGTTTCTGACAGTTTGATTATTTCAAGACTTGCTGAAGAACAAGGTGGTATTTTTTATATGTTGACAGATTGTGCTTTTGCAATCCATCTTTTGATTAGTAACGGTTTTTTATGTCGTGGAGCAATTAAAGTTGGAAATATGTATCACAAGGACACAACGCTTTTTGGAGACGCTTTTGTTAAAGCATATTTAGCCGAATCCGAAGAACGTTTACCCATTATAAAATTTGACAATGACCTTTTTGAAATAGTAAAAAATTATCCTGGTCCAGCAAATAAAGGATTTGAAGAATGGGAAATTCAATTCATAAAAAAGAATTGCAAGGAATTAATGACAGGTATTTTTTACTTAGACTATTTTACTGACTATGACGACAGAGTTGGCGGTGGAGAAGGAACAGCATCAACTCATTATTCAAAGTTACGAGACATCATAATAGCTGGACTTCAAATTCCAAAAACATCAAGTGCATACGAGAAATACAGATGGGCTGCAGACCAATTTAACAAGACAGCAAAAAACTATGGACTTCAACCGACAGAATAGAAAATCTGCTGCTAACACGGGTTTGGCAAAAGTGGCGGTTCAGTGCTCCGCAGACACATTTGTGGTTAACCAAAGTTTGGTTCTCCGCATCAACATTTGTGGTGAAAATCGCCACCTTCTTGTAGCTGCAAAACGTTATGGGCAAGTTTAAGAAGTGAAAAAAATGTATATAAATTATAAATAATTATATTTACGAATAAAAAGTGGAGTCCAGAACCCACTTAAAAAAACGGGGCGTATCCGAAAAGCCTGACGAGTAGGAAATTTAAATATTTATGACTTATGGCGACAAAAATTTATTTTACTGATGACAAATATGCATCAGGTGTAGTTAAGGTTTTTATTACTAATGACAAATATGAATCAGGTGTAGTAAAAGTATTTCCAATTACGGATAAATATGCTAGTGGAGTAATCAAGGCATATATCACAACTGATAAATATGCTAGTGGAGTTATGAAAGTATTCATATGTTCAAGTCAATACGACTAATAAATTTTGCTTTCTTACGAAAATCTGCTATCCCTTTAGCACTAAGAAACGAAAAGTCAATTAACCAGCCCATAACCGCACCTACAAGAAATTGGCGATTCAGTGGTTAAATGAAGCTTTGTGCTTAGTATCAAGTTCGGTGGTGGCAGACAGTTTTCGTCTCCGAAATCGCCAACTTCTTGTAGCTGCAAACCGTTGGCAGTAATGCTACGAGCGACCGTCAAAACTGACAGAGATTACTTTGACGACTTTTTCAAATCTTTCAAACCCCAATCGGACATACTATCAATTATCGGCAACAAAGTTTGACCGTATTTTGAAATTTTGTATTCCACTCTTGGCGGAATTTCTGCATAAATGATACGTTCAAGAATTTTATCTTCTTCCATTTCACGAAGTTGGTTGACCAACATTTGCTTACTAATATCAGGAATAGCCTTTTGCAACATTGAGAATCGGTTGCAATCTTTTCGTATTAAATGAATAATGACAGGTTTCCATTTTCCCCCAATCTTATTCAGACAATGGGTAACAGGACAATTATTCGGATTAAATTCTTTCGTTTTTCTTTTATTTTCCATTGGTCTATTATTTTAGACTATTACGATATTTACAGACTACATTATTTATTTGGACAAAGGTAATAAATTTGCACCATTGTTAACAAATAAATTTTAGAATATGGTCACAAAGAAAATCCTAATTGGAACATTGCTGATAATTGTTTCAGCAATTGGCGTAAAGGCGTTTGCACATTCTCGTCTTTCAAAAGAAGAAAAGGTAAAACACATTACCGAAAAAATGGCAAAGAAACTTTCGCTTACTGATGAGCAAAAAGCAAAAGTATTTCAAATCAACCTTGACAGAGCCAACGGACACGAAGACGCTTACAAGCAAGGCAGAAAAAAAGAAGTAATCCAAAATGCCGTAGCAAAATGGAGAACCGATTTAAAGCAAGTTTTAAACGTTGAACAAGCACAAAAATTGAAAATCTAATGAAAGCCATTATTCGTCAAAAAGCAGGCAAAGAATTTTCAACAATGAAAGTTCAAAATATAGAAAGCTCAAAAGCGCAATCGGGCGAATTGAAAATAAAAATGTTGAGTAGCCGAATTAATCCTGTTGATATGGATTTAATGAAAGGTTTTCCTTCATTAAAGTACAAAAATCCGCAAATTGGTGGAATAGATGGTGCTGGTGTTGTATTAGAAGTTGGACAAAATGTAAAAGATTTCTCTGTGGGTGAAAATGTCTTTTTTTACAGATTGTTTAGTGACATTGGAACTTGGGCAGAAGAAATTACAATTCCAGCAAACTATTGTGCAAAAATCCCAACCATCATAGACGTTAAAGAAGCAGGAACAATTGCGTTACCTTTGCTTACAGCCTATGATAGTTTGACACAACTCAATGCGAAGAAGGGAGAAAAAATCCTCATTCACGGTGTTGGCGGTGGTGTAGGTTTTCAGGCATTGCAAGTAGCCAAACAAATGGGACTTTTTGTAATTGGCACAGGCAGTCAATCGGAAAAAGCGGTTTTGGACAAAGCAGGTCTTGACCAATTTATCGACTACAAAACACAAGACTTTTCGCAAGTATTGAAAGTAAAAGAAGTTGATTATGTTTTTGACGTGCTTGGTGACGACATTTTAAAAAAGTCAATCGCACTACAACCTAAAAAAGTAGTTTCTGTAAAGTTTGTTGATACTTCAACTATGCACAAAGCTGGTGTGAATTTGCCAGGAATTATGAAATGGTTGATGAAAATGATGATGAGTAAATTCGTGAAACTTGCAAAGAAAAACAATGTAGAACTCATAGGACAAGTTACAGGAGCAAACGGAAAAATGTTGCAAAAAGCAGTTGACTTAATAAGTGTGAACTATATTTCAAGAAACTTTAAATCACT
>CAMBXL010000011.1 GCA_945871905.1 Chitinophaga pinensis | reverse complement strand
ATTTGAAATCAACTTGACAGACTACGCTAAAGGCGTTTACAGCATCAAATTGACTGTTGAAGGTCAAGTTGTAAACAAAAGAGTTGTATTACAGTAATTAATATTTAAAATCAATCTTAAAAAGGGCTACCATTTGGTAGCCCTTTTTTTATGAATAAAATTGAGTATTTATAATTTATAAATATTTTGAATAGAAGGATTGTGACATTCTATTTTTTAATACAAGATATAATGTTGAATTTTGCACCTATTATGACAGTATTAGTAGGAAAAAAAGCCCCACATTTTAGTGCTCCAGCAGTAATAAATGGAGAAGAGATTGTTGAGAAATTTAGTTTAGATCAGTTTATTGGAAAAAACCACGTTGTGTTTTTCTTCTATCCAAAAGATTTTACTTTTGTTTGTCCAACAGAATTACACGCATTTCAAGCTCAATTAGGTGAGTTTGAAAAAAGAGGTGTTAAAGTTGTTGCATGTAGCACAGATACAGAGGAAAGTCATTATAATTGGTTGCAAATGCCAAAAGATAATGGTGGAATTCAAGGGATAACATATCCAATTGTAGCTGATACGTCAAAAACTATTAGCACCAACTTTGGTGTTCTATTCGGTAATTACGATTACAACGAACAAGGTGATTTAGTGGCTAATGGTCCAATGATAGCATTTAGAGGATTGTTTTTAATTGACAAGGAAGGTACAGTAATGCACCAAACAGTAAATCATTTGCCATTAGGTAGAAGCGTAGACGAAACATTGAGAATTGTTGATGCACTTCAACACGTAGAAGAAAAAGGTGAAGTTTGTCCGGCTAATTGGGAAAAAGGCCAAGATGCAATGGATGCTTCATTTAAAGGTGTTGCTGACTATTTAAGCAAACACTAATTTATTCTGTTTGTTTAGTAAAATATAGGCATAAAAAAAGGTCAACTTTCGATTGACCTTTTTTTTATGTGTATTGATTTTATCTTTTTTCAGCAATTCTAGCCGCTTTTCCACTTAATTCTCTTAAGTAGAATATTCTAGCACGACGAACTTTACCGATTTTATTAACTTCAATTTTAGCAATGTTTGGAGAATGTACTGGGAATATTCTCTCAACACCTACACCATTAGATATTTTTCTTACAGTGAAAGTTGCATTTAAACCAGAATTACGACGTTGTATTACATCGCCTTGGAATAACTGAATTCTTTCTTTAGCTCCCTCTTTAATCTTGTAATGTACTGTAACTCTATCACCTGCTTTAAAGATTGGTAAATCTGTTTTGATATATTCTTGTTCAACTAATTTAATAAGATCCATGACTTGTTATAAATTTTGGATTGCAAAAATAGTCTTTTTTTATAAAATAACAAATATTTTTTAAACTATTTGTTAATCCATGGGGGTTAAGAAGAAGGAAGAAGGTATTAGCCGTGACTTCAGCCTAGTGGAGTATTGTAAAGTATATTTAAGGTACGTTTTTTAACATTAAGTTGATGCATTAATTTAAATCCAATTTCTATTTCTTCTTCCGAAATTTCGGAACTACAATCTTCATTCTTCTTTTTAACATTTCGTTTTTAATTCTACTTTCTACAATCTTAATTCTTCGTTTTCATAAATGTAGAATGTTGAACGCAGAACGATGAATGAAATCTTAATACAATTCATTGTTCTTAATTCTTCTTCCGAAATCTCGGAACCACAATCTTAATTCTTCGTTTACATCACAAACTCCCAATAATTACCCCTATCAATGGCTTTAAAAGTGTGGTTCGGGTAAGCGCCAGTGAATGTAGTAGATATTTTAGATTTTAATGCTTTTTGCCATTTAAATTCAAAAGCTAATATTTCATCTTTATCAACCTCAATTAAATCAATTTCTTGCTGTTGTTTGGTTCTCCAGAAATAAAGCGAATGATTTAGCTCATTATTATTCAGAAACTTTTTTCTTTCGCTAACCAAGTAGTTTTCCCACAATTGTCCAATATCTGTTCTCTTAGCCAAAGAATCAAAGTTGCCAATTAAAGCATTGCGGATGCCATTGTCATAAAAATAAATTTTTTGGCTTTTGCTCAATTCATTTCTAATGTTTCGGGCATAACTAGGCAGCCTAAAAATGACAAAACTTTGCTCTAATAGTTTGACATAGCGTTCAACTGTTTTAGAGCTTACCTTTAACAAGTTGGCTATTTCATTATAAGATACTAATGAACCAATTTGGTGAGCCAATGCCTTTAGTATTTTCTCCAACATTTCTGGCGAACGAATTTCTTCATACATAAAAATATCTTTAAACAAATAACTGCTTGTTAATTCAGACAAGAGTTTGGGAGCATTTTCCATTTTATTTACAATTTCTGGATAGAACCCATAAATCAATCTTTGCTCCAAATTTTTGTGTTCATTGATGCCACCAAAATGCTGCCAAAGTTCTTGGGTTGAAAATGGATATAAATTCAATTCAATTTTTCTACCTGTTAATGGTTCATTGATTTCATTCGCAATATCTAAAGCACTAGAACCTGTTACAACTATTTGAATTTCAGGAAAATTATCATAGATTATTTTTAAAGTTAAACCAATATTTTTAACCCTTTGTGCTTCATCTATGCAAATTAATTGAATGCCACTCAGTTTAATTTTTAAATTATTCAAAGTAACATTGCTTAACTCCAATCTATCCTCCTCCAAATCGCAGTTAAACCATGCTTTTGAGGCATTAGACTCGTTAAACAAATTTTTCATTAGCGTAGTTTTGCCCACCTGCCTTGGCACAAGAATGATTAACACCTTTTGCAAAGGCAAATACTTTTGCATTATTGCAACTAATTCCTAGTAATCATACTGAAAATATATGACTTTTTTTAATTGTAATCCATAATAGTTATAACTTTTTTGGAGTATAGGTTAAAAAGGTTAGGGGTTTGTAGGTTAGAAGTTAGATATTAGAAGTCAGATTTAAAACAATCTACAATCTTAAATCTACAATCTTACTTTACAACACAAACTCCCAATAATTCTCCTTGTCTATAGCTTTAAAAGTTATGGTTTGGATAAAAGTTGCTAAAAGGGCTTAAGAGTATGAATTACTGATAAAAAAATTACTTATTTATAGTAATTAAATCGCCTTTATTATGAGTGTTGTTTTTAAAAGAAAATGTAACTAAATCTATCTTAATATTGGGATGATTTTCATAACATTTATCTTTAACTTTTTCTTTTGATTTTTTAATCTTTATATTTTTTAAAGTATCCCTGCCAGTTTTCCAATCAAAAATTAAGTTACAATTATTTAAATAACTTTCATAATAACCATAGTTTATATCATTCATCGACCTATCTGAAATGTTAACAAATCCATCTTTTATAGGAAAAAATGGTGTAAAATTCTGAAACAAAAAGGTGTCAATTTTTATGGTTATATCAGAATCAATTCTATAAACTCTCATATAATTAACTTCATAATCTGTAAAACCATTAAACTTTATGGGTATTTGTACTTCTTCTCCTATTCTATAATCTAAATTGCATTTTTTACAAGAGTAGAATGATGTAATTATTATAATAAATACTAATATCCTTTTCATATTAAAATTTTAAAGTTAATTCCAGTTTTACAATCTCAATTTTTCGTTTCATCCAACCTTTCCTTCACCGTTTTCAAACTACTCACAAAGATAGCAGTTAGTTCGTTGGCTTCGGATATTAATGGAGAAAGAGATTCGGAAGGGAGCCAATTTCTTAAATTTATAAGTTCTAACCAATAGTGTGTTTCATCACTTTCTTCTAAAACTATATTTAATTTGGATATAAATTCCTTATCACTTCTAGCACGATTTACTGCTCTATAATTAGCTCCTACTGATGTTGCACTTCTAACTATTTGATTTGTTATAACTTTTGCAGCTGTGTTGTTTGGCAATAATTCAACCATATCCAAAATTGAATTTGCAAATAATAATGTTCTATGTTTTAAATCGTTCTTCATTTGAGGATTTAATTTAGAATGTAGAACGCAGAAGTCAGAATTTAAATCATTCTTCGTTCTAAATTCTACATTCTTCGTTTCTTAAATGGACTTCCTAATAATATTCAAAGCTCCACCAGCCTTGAACCACTCTATTTGTTGTTCATTATAGGTGTGGTTGCAATTGATAGTATCAGTTGTGCCGTTTTTGTGGTTGATTACCAAACGCAACGCTTTGCCTGGTTTGAAATCTGTTAAGCCCAACAAATTGAATTTATCGTCTTCTTGAATTAAATCGTAGTCTTCTTTGTTTGCAAATGTTAATGCCAACATACCTTGTTTTTTCAAGTTGGTTTCGTGGATACGTGCAAATGATTTTACCAATACTGCTCTTACACCTAAATGTCTTGGCTCCATAGCGGCGTGTTCTCTTGAACTGCCTTCACCGTAGTTTTCTTCACCTACTACAATACTGAATTCACCTGCTGCTTTGTACATACGTTGTACTTTTGGCACTTCGTCATACGTTCCGTTCAATTGGTTTTTTACTGAGTTTGGTTTGTCATTAAAAGCATTGATAGCACCAATCAACATGTTGTTACTGATATTATCCAAATGTCCACGGAATTTCAACCACGGTCCAGCCATACTGATATGGTCGGTGGTACATTTGCCTTTAGCTTTTATTAATAATCTTAAACCGAATAAGTCTTTACCTTCCCAAGCTGCAAATGGGTCTAACAATTGTAAACGGCTGCTTGTTGGTGAAACATTCACTTGAACGCCACTGCCATCTGCTGCAGGAGCTTGATAGCCTGCATCTTCTACAGCAAAACCTTTGCTTGGTAATTCCATACCTGTTGGTTCGTCTAGTTTTACTTGTTCGCCATTTTCGTTGGTCAAAGTATCTGTTAATGGGTTGAAATCCAATCTTCCAGAAATAGCTATCGCTGTTGTAATTTCAGGACTAGCTACAAATGCGTGTGTATTTGGGTTGCCATCTTGTCTAGCTGCAAAGTTTCTGTTGAAAGAGTGAATGATAGAGTTTTTCTCTTTTTTCTCAGCACCCATTCTTGTCCACATACCGATACATGGTCCACAAGCGTTAGCAAAAACTGTTGCGCCAATTTTATGGAAAGTGTCAATAAATCCATCTCTTTCGATGGTATAACGAACCAATTCGCTACCAGGTGTGATGGTGAATTCTGCTTTTGTTTTTATGTTTTTGTCAGCTACTTGTTTAGCTAAGCTAGCCGCTCTTGAAATATCTTCATAACTAGAGTTTGTGCAACTTCCAATTAAACCTACTTCAATGTTTGTAGGCCAACCATTCGCTGCTGCAACTTCTTTCATTTTAGAAATTGGTGTTGCTAAATCTGGTGTAAATGGACCATTGATGTATGGTTCTAATTCAGATAAATTTAATTCAATTACTTGGTCAAAATACTGTTCAGGGTTTGCATAACATTCAGCATCAGCTGTTAAATGCTCTCTAACACCATTTGCTAAATCAGCTACATCTGCTCTGCCTGTTGCACGTAAGTATCTTTCCATGCTATCATCATAACCAAATGTAGAAGTAGTAGCACCAATTTCAGCACCCATGTTACAAATAGTACCTTTTCCAGTACAACTCATACTCGTAGCACCTTCGCCAAAATATTCAACAATAGCACCAGTTCCACCTTTTACAGTAAGAATACCGGCTACTTTTAAAATCACATCTTTAGGAGAAGCCCAACCGCTCAATTTGCCAGTTAGTTTTACGCCAATTAATTTAGGGAATTTAAGTTCCCAAGGCAAACCTGCCATTACATCACAAGCATCTGCTCCACCAACACCAATTGCCAACATACCTAATCCACCCGCATTTACTGTGTGAGAGTCGGTACCAATCATCATACCTCCCGGGAAAGCATAATTTTCTAATACTACTTGGTGAATAATACCTGCACCTGGTTTCCAAAAACCGATACCATATTTATTTGAAACAGAACTCAAAAAATCAAACACTTCTTTAGATTCATCATTAGCAAAAGCCAAATCTTGTTTTGCTTCAATTTTTGCATTAATTAAATGGTCGCAATGAACCGTAGAAGGAACAGCCACTTTTGGACGACCTGCTTGCATAAACTGTAACAATGCCATTTGGGCAGTTGCATCTTGCATAGCCACTCTGTCTGGTGCAAAATCTACATAACTATTTCCTCTTTCGTAAATAGAAGATGTATTGCCTTCTGTTAAGTGAGAATAAAGGATTTTTTCTGTAAGAGTTAATGGTTTTCCAATAAGTTTTCTAGCTGCTTCAATGCGGCTTGGCATATTTTCATATACCTTTTTAATCATTTCAATATCAAATGCCATAATTTTTTATAATGTGTCGCAAATTTATTATTTTTAGCTCAATAATAAAAATGAAGTCGAATAATACTCTTTTTTAATATTAAGGTTGTAAACATCTGTTTTTTTGGAATTGTTCTTTTTTGATTATGTTTGTAGTATGAAATTGAATTATTTATTTTTTACACTCATTATAGTTGTATTGTCAGCTTGTAATACAGTGCCAGCAGAGCAAGCTACTGCTACCGAGGAACCTGACGAATGTAAACAAGAAGACTTGCTTACACCAACACTAGTTGATGGTTTTTATGGGCAATCTTTTGATACTTCGGCTGCACTTTTATTAAACACTTCTATTTTAAACTTTAAAAATGGGGCTAATATGGATTCTAAAATTAAAGGCACTATTTCTACTGTTTGTCAAAGTAAAGGATGTTGGTTTAGTTTGAAAGGTCAAGACACCACTATTACTGTAGATTTTGCTCACAAGTTTTTAATGCACAAAGATTTATCAGGTAATCAGGTTATAGCAAATGGCAAATTTTATTACGATACCACTTCTGTTGAACAACAAATACACGAGTTGGTAGATGATGCAAAAACAATGACTTTGGAAGAAGCAAAAAAGAAAATTAAGTCACCGATAATTACCCTTGGTTTTGAAGCAACAGGTATTAATATTTTGAAAAAATAAGACATTGTTTTTTTATAGAAACCTCAATTGATAAACTCAGTTGAGGTTTTTTTGTTTTAACTCAAGTTTAATTTTTTCATAAGCCAAAAAACAAGACCTTTGCAAAATTGTTTAAAATTGAATGTATAACCAAGAAGAGATAGAGATAATCGGAGCTGCTGAACATAACTTGAAGCAAGTTGATTTAACTATACCGCGAAATAAGTTAGTTGTTTTTACTGGTTTAAGTGGTAGTGGTAAGTCGAGTTTGGCGTTTGATACCATATTTGCTGAAGGTCAACGCCGTTATTTAGAAACTTTCAGTGCTTATGCACGACAGTTTATCGGTGATATGAGACGACCAAATGTAGATAAAATAAATGGCTTGTCTCCTGTTATTAGTATTGAACAAAAAACCGTTAGTCGTAATCCAAGGAGTACAGTCGGTACAATTACAGAAATTTATGATTTTTTAAGATTATTGTTTGCCAGAGCTGGAGAACCATACAGTTATTTGTCTGGCAAGAAAATGATTCGCTATACTGAAGACGAAATTTTAAGCAATATTATTGAGACATTTAAAGGGACGAGAATAGCTGTTCTAGCGCCCTTAATTAAAGGTAGAAAAGGGCATTACAGAGAATTATTTGAGCAAGTAAGAAAGCAGGGTTATCGCAAATTGAGAGTAGATGGTGAGCTCACAGATATTGAGGCTGGAATGCAACTTGATAGATACAAAATTCATGATATTGAATTGGTGATAGACCGAATTGATGCTTTGGAGAAAAACAGTCAGCGTTTATCCGATGCGGTTAAATTAGCATTTAAAATGGGAAAGGGAACTTTGTCTATTTTAAATACTGAAACCAATTTATCTTTCTTTTACAGTAAGTTTTTAATGGATCCCGAAACTGGATTGAGTTACGACGAACCACAACCCAATACTTTTTCATTCAACAGCCCTTATGGCTCATGCCCACAGTGTAACGGATTAGGGATAGTTAGTAAAGTTTCTATAGAACACATAATTCCCGACCGAAGTATTAGTATCAACAAAGGTGGAATTTTGCCAATTGGAGAACTAAGGGACAATTACATGTTTGCTCAGTTGAGAGGGTTGGCCAAAAAATTCAAATTCTCTCTTGCCGATTCAATTGACAAATTAAGTGATGAAATCATAGACGTGTTGATGAATGGGACAGATGAAACTTATCCTATTTCATATACCAATTACGAAGGAAAGTCTATTCAAACGGAAACGGAATTTAAAGGGCTAATTCCAATTATTGAGGAACAGTATTTCGAAGGAAAAAGTGAGAGAATATCGAAGTGGGCAGAGGAGTATATGCACACTGTAACTTGTCAAACTTGTGAAGGGAAACGATTGAAAAAAGAAGCTTTGTTTTACAAGATTTCTGATCAATCTATCGCAGATTTGTCCTCAATGTCTATCGAAGCATTAAACACTTGGTTGTCAAATATTGATAAGCAGTTAAATGACAGGCAAATAGTGATTGCAACAGAAATTATCAAAGAAATTAAAACTAGGGTTAGTTTCTTGGTCAATGTTGGTCTTGACTATCTTACGCTTAACAGTCCTTCGCATACATTAAGTGGGGGAGAAGCTCAACGCATTCGTTTGGCAACGCAAATAGGCTCAAGACTGGTTAATGTGTTGTATATTCTTGATGAACCAAGCATTGGATTGCATCAAAGAGACAATGAAAAATTAATAGCTTCTCTCAAAGAATTGCGTGATTTAGGAAATAGCGTTATAGTGGTTGAACACGATAAGGACATGATTATAGAAAGCGATTATATTGTTGATATTGGTCCATTTGCAGGTGTAAATGGAGGACAAATAGTTGCGCAGGGTGATTATGAGTCTTTTATTAAACAAAACTCCATAACGGCACAATATGTCAATGGCACAAAATCTATAGAAGTTCCTAAAAAAAGAAGAAAAGGCTCTGGCAAATCTTTGGTTTTAAAAGGATGCACAGGAAATAATTTGAAAAACATAAATGTTTCGTTCCCTTTGAATCAGTTTATCTGTGTTACAGGTGTTTCGGGAAGTGGAAAGTCATCATTGATTAATGAAACATTGTATCCTATTTTAGCCAAACATGTCTATGACAGTAAGTATGCTTGTTTGCCTTATCAGTCTATTACAGGATTAAAAGAAATTGACAAGGTCATAAGAATTGATCAGTCGCCTATAGGCAGAACACCTCGAAGTAATCCTGCAACTTATACAGGTGTTTTCGCTGATATCAGAAGTTTGTTTGCATTACACCCTGAGGCAAAAATTAGGGGATACAAACCTGGTCGTTTTTCATTCAACGTTTCAGGTGGACGATGTGAAACTTGTAAAGGTGGTGGGCAAAAGGTTATTCAAATGAATTTTTTACCTGATGTTGAGGTGCAATGTGATGTTTGTAATGGAAAACGTTACAACAGAGAAACTTTGGAAGTAAGGTATAAAGGAAAAAGTATCAACGATGTATTGAACATGCCGATTGATCATGCTGTTGATTTCTTTGAAAATATGCCTCAAATTTCTAGAAAGTTACAGGCATTGAAAGATGTTGGCTTGGGTTATATCACCTTAGGGCAATCTTCCACTACATTGAGTGGAGGTGAGGCTCAAAGGGTTAAACTTGCGGAGGAATTAAGTAAAAAAGAAACAGGGAATACCTTTTATATATTGGATGAACCAACCACTGGTCTTCACTTTGAGGATGTAAAAGTGTTATTAGATGTTTTAAATAAGCTGGTAGATAAAGGAAATACAATATTGGTTATTGAGCACAATATGGATGTGATTAAAGTGGCCGATTATATTATTGACATTGGTCCTGAGGGTGGGCATGGTGGTGGTCAGGTTTTAGCAACAGGGACTCCCGAGGAACTAGCAAAAGCAACCAATAGTCACACTGCAAGGTTTCTTAAAAAGGAATTATCAGTAGTTAAAGGGACGTAAACAGTTGTTGATTCGAATTCCTAAGGTATAAAACAATTGATTGGTTTGATTGATTTGTCTGTAGTTAACTCTGCCGTCAATAAAGACATTATGTTTCAGCATATAACTGACATTGAGTTCAATTATTTTAAGATTGGTTTTTTTACCCATAAACATTTTGCTGTCAAATTCTGTGGCTCTATCTCTATAATCTCTTAATATATTGCCACCATAATTTCTGCCAGTTAAAAAACTATCTTTCCCTGTTATAGCATTAATAAAGGTCGCTTGCACGTTCCACTTGTTTTTAAATTGATAGCGAGCTTCCAAAATTATTTCACTAAAATTGGCCCCTAAAGGGTGTGCTAAAGCTTGGTTGAAATGCGAATAACTTTGAGTCGTTCTGTAATGCGAATAAGTATAAGGTCGCATGCGATTGTATTCGATTAGTAAATCTAGATTTTTAATATTAAGCAAGTTAAAACTTCTAGCACCTATTTGGTAACCATATTTATTGGCCCACCAATTAGGTTCTTCTTTAATGAATTTTAAATTAAACTCATCCAACAAAAACTGACCATAAATAACATATTGATGTTTAATATTCCATTCAAAATCAAGTGCCATTAAACTGTTGTCTCGGCTACCCAAGTTTGATTCAACCGCTCTGTAAAAAATAACAGGATTTAAGTAATTAAGGTCAAATTGGTTTTTTTGAGTGCTGTCTATTCTGTCAAAAATGACCATTTCATTTAATCCAATACTTAGGTTTTTTCTGACATCAAATGAGAGGCGGTGAAATGCCCCGTATTTTTTGCCAAAAAGGGTATTTCCTAGTATAAGGCCATTGTCATTAAATTGGGTAAATAGGTTTTGATAATGAAAGCGTTTGATGTCTGTATTGATTTTGAAAAATAAATACTGAGGGGCGAAATCATTTAAAATAAGAGAACGGTATCCATTGCCAATTTTGTGTTTGTCGTGCCCAAATTGAAATTTTATGTAATTATTAATGGCATTAAACGTAAAATAGGCCCTTGCTTGGAAAAAGTCAACAGCTCCCGCCTTCTTGAATTTTTTAAAGAAAAGTTCATTGGGAACGTGGTTCAATGAGTCGTGAAAAAAACGGTAATACGAAGGTAACATTGTTTGATTTTCAGTAAACAATGAGTAAAATCCAACCCCTTTTTTGTGTCCACCAATATTGCCCCAAATTTCCGCACCTCGTGTGTTTTGATACAATTTATTTACTTGGTTTTTCTCTTCACCGGCAGTAAAATTCAAAACAGGATTGATAACCAATAAATAATCTTTTTCTTTGATACAGTAAAAGGCCGATTGGTATTTGTATATGGAATTAAAATTTTTGTTCTTGTTAGTAAAGGGGAATTTTTTCTTTGATAAATAGTGTAAATTGTCAATACTCAAATAGGGTCTTTGCTTGTCATAATCCGTTAAAGAGCTATAATTGTTACTTGAATCGTTTTTGAAATCAAAGGTTCTGAAAAATTGACTGTTAGACATGGAATGGGTATTGGTGTCAATTGTTTTCTTGCGGTATGATTCATAGTGTCCAATACTATTAGCAGTATAATACACATGTTGAGCTATCGATTTGTTGCCCAATATGGCAATCAATAAAAATAGATATATTAGTTTTAATTTCAATAGATGCTTAGTTGTAAATAGTTCCCAATATTTCTGATATTTTGTTTCTAACTTCTATGAGTTGAATGTGGTATTGTATTAATAATTCAGCTTCACTAGCATCCGGTGCTTGAGACAAATCATTCATATTGTTTTTGATTAATTGTTCCAATTTGAATTTTTTCAGAAACAAGAAAAGAGATTGAAGGTCGCGAACATAATTTTCTTTTTCAGTTTTTAGAAATAATCCATTTTCTCCCCAATAGGGGCTCAACTCATATTTTTCTGAATGGAAATCGGCCGCAATTTGTCTAACTTCAGAATCGGAATGGTTGATAAAGAAAGATTCATCTAAAGTTAAATTATTTTCGATAGATACTTTTACTTCTTCAATGATTTTTTGATACAGTGGATTGTTTATGGACAGCTGTTCATCTTCAGAAAGTTCTTTAAAGATAAAATCAGCAACAGTTGCGTCTTCCATAAATTTTTTGTGACCACTTTGAACTAATAATCTAATTAATCCTTTTTCTTGTTCATCTCCACCTACATAATGTTGGACATTGCTAACATTTGTATTCAGTAAGTCTTGGATTTCGGGGTTAAATTCTTGAGAAGTAGGGGATTTTATTTTTCTAATTTTATTGATTTCTGCAATCAATATTTTTTCGTCAGATTCAACCAATTTGCTACATTCTTTAATGTACATGGAGCGTTTGAGTGCATCGGGAATAAGTGCAATACTTTGCAAAAGATTTTTTAAAACTTCGGTTTTTTTAATAGGGTCATTTCCAACAGAAGTTATCAGCAGGTCGGCTTTAAAAAAGATAAAGTCCTTGACTTCTTGTTCTAGAAATTGTTTGAAGTTGGATGATCCTATTTTTTTGCAATACGAGTCTGGGTCTTCACCTTCAGGGAAACGGACACAGCGAACATTCATGCCTTGTTCAAGTAATAAATCTATACCTCTTAACGAGGCCTTAATACCTGCAGCATCGCCATCATACAGAACGGTTACGTTGTCTGTAAATCGTTTGATTAGTTTAATTTGGCCTTCCGTAAGCGAAGTTCCCGATGAGGCTACTACGTTTTCTATCCCTGACTGATGGAGAGAAACAACATCGGTATATCCCTCTACTAGATAGCAAAGGTTGAGGTTTTTTATCTGTTTTTTAGCTTGAAAAATACCATATAGGACATTGCTTTTATGGTAAACTTCGGTTTCGGGAGAGTTAAGGTATTTGGGGGATTTGTCGTCTTTTATTAATTGACGTCCTCCAAAAGCGATAACCCTGCCTGTAAGGTCGTGTATTGGGAATATAACACGGTGTCTGAAAAGGTCGAAATAATGACCGTCTTCTTTCTTTTTTATCAGCCCTGCCTCAACAAAGAAGTCAAGATTGAATTGGTTTGTTTTGGCTTCATTCACCAAGCTTTCCCATCCTTGTGGGGAATAGCCTAGTTCGAAAGTGGTCATTGCCATAGGGGTAATACTTCTTTCTCTAAAATAGCTATCTCCTATCATTTTCCCTTCATCAGTTTGGAGTTGTTGAATGAAGTAGTTTTTGGCAAAAGCTAAAACGGTGTAAAGGCTTTCTTTTTTTTGTTGTTTTTCGTCGTACTCCTCACGATTTTGGATATTATCCTCAATCAATGCAATGCCGTATTTTTGGGCTAATTTTCTGATTGCATCAGCAAAAGACAATTGGTCGTGCTCCATTAAAAAGCTAACCGAATTTCCTGCCTTTCCGCAACCAAAACATTTGTAAATTCCTTTGGCTGGAGAAACGGTGAAAGAAGGAGATTTTTCGTCGTGGAATGGGCAGCGACCGAGTAAGTTAGCTCCTCTTTTTTTGAGAGCAATATATTCTCCTACCACATCTTCTATATGGGCAACATTAATGACTTCGTCTATAGATTGGCGTGCAATCATTCAATGCAAATTTAGGATAAATTATGTTTTTTTATCCTTTCAAATAAAAAAATGCTGAAAAGGAGTTTATAAGCTCCAGTATTCTAGTGACTTAAATTGGTCTCTGTAAATACCTTTTAGGTCGAGAACAAAAGTGTTACTTGTGCCAATGTTTTTGAAATAATCTTCGCTCAAGTTTTTGTATTCTTGATGGCTAACTGCGATTATAATACCATCGTATTGAGTGCCAATTTGAGGTGAAATATGGAAGCCATATTCTTCAAATACTTCTTCAGCGTCTGCTCTTGGATCTACCACATCAACATTGATACTATAGCTTTTTAACTCTTTTACAATATCTACAATTTTAGAATTTCTAATGTCTGCTACATCTTCTTTGAAGGTTGCACCCATTATTAAGATTTTTGAATTCTTAATAATTTTATCGTTGGCGATTAATTTTTTTAAGGCCACTTTGGCAATGTGAGCTCCCATCATGTCATTGGTAAAACGACCTGCTGCTATTACTCTTGGATGTAGTCCAAGTTCTGTTGCTTTATATGTAAGGTAGTAGGGGTCAACGCCAATGCAATGTCCACCAACTAAACCCGGACTGAATTTTAAAAAGTTCCATTTAGTTCCTGCCGCTTCAATAACATCATAAGTGTTGATATTCATTTTATCGAAAATCAAACTTAACTCATTCATCAATGATATGTTTAAGTCACGTTGAGTGTTTTCAATGATTTTTGCGGCTTCAGCAACTTTTAAAGTAGGTGCTTTGTGAATTCCTGCAGTAATGATTGAACCATATAGATCTGCAATTTCTTCCAAACTTTCTTTGTCACTTCCAGAAACTATTTTTAAAATTTTGGTTAAAGTGTTGACTTTATCACCCGGGTTAATTCTTTCAGGAGAATATCCCACTTTGAAATCAGAATTGAACGTCAATCCACTTTCGTGTTCAATTACAGGGACGCAATCTTCCTCTGTGCAACCAGGATAAACAGTCGATTCAAATACGACGTAATCCCCTTTGCTAATCACTTTTCCTACAGTTCTAGAAGCGCCTATTAATGGTTTTAAATCAGGATTTTTGCCTTCGTCAATAGGGGTTGGTACCGCTACAACATAAAAAGAACAGTCTTTGATGTCGTCCAAATTGTGACTAAAAGTAATGTCGCAACCATCAAACTCAGAAGGTTCAACTTCTTTACTTGGGTCTTCTTTGCGTTTTAACATTTCCACACGTTTGGGATTAATATCAAACCCAACCACTTTGTATTTTTTTGCAAATTCAAGGGCAAGTGGAAGTCCTACATATCCTAAACCAATGATTGCTATTGATTTCTCTTTGTTTTGTATTTGGCTAAATATACCCATTTGATTAATAAGGGCGCAAAAATAACGATTAAAGTACATAAAACAAAAAATATCAATGACTTTTACAATCACTAAGATGTGATGTTAATTTCAGTTTTAGAATGTGTAAACTTAAAGTATATTTGCCTAATGTCTGTTTTTCAAAAAACACCTCATTGGTTGAAATCTTTATTTCCAAGTTTGGTATGGGAAATTCCCAATCAAAGGCAGACGGTTTATCTTACTTTTGATGATGGTCCTCATCCTCACATTACGCCTTGGGTGCTCGAACAATTGAATCGCTTTCAATTTAAAGGGACTTTTTTTTGTGTGGGTGACAATGTGGTAAAGCATCCTGAAATAGTGGAGTTAATTCAGCGCGATGGGCATGCACTTGGGAATCATACAATGAATCATGTTAAAGGTTGGCAAATGAAAAATCCAGATTATCTTGACAATGTTTCGCGTTGCCATCAGGTTTTGAAATCCACCTTGTTTAGACCTCCTTATGGGCGAATAAAATGGAGTCAAGTAAAGTTATTGAAACCCAATTACAAGGTTGTAATGTGGTCACTTTTATCGCTTGATTATTTAAAGGGTTTGAATGTAGAAAAAAGTTTGAATGAGCTCCAAAAGCAAACCAAATCAGGTTCTATCATCGTGTTTCACGATTCGGTAAAAGCAGAACAAAACCTTAAAGATTTGTTACCACCTTATTTACAATTTCTTAATGATAATGGTTTTAATTGCCAGGTGATATCATGATAGAAAATCTTTGCATACTTGTTCTTTCCATTTATTTAATTATTCAGTTTGGAGTCCTATTTGGGCTGTTTATTTATAAGAAAAAAGAGTTTATTGAATTGGATAGTTACCCTTTTATAAGTCTGTTAATTGCTGCCCGAAATGAGGAGGATAAAATTGAAGATTGTTTAAAGTCAATTGCAGCATTAAATTATCCTGCAGACCGTTTTGAAGTATTGGTGGGGAATGATAGTAGTACTGACCAAACTCAGTTGATTATTGAAAGATTCATTGCCAATAATAATAATTTTAAATTAATAAATTTAGATGGCACAGAGAATCCAACAACAAAAGGTAAGGCAAGGGTTTTGGCAACATTAGCGCAACATGCCATGGGTGATTATTATTTAATTACGGATGCAGATGTTGAAGTTGGGCCACTATGGGCCAAAGGATTGATTTCTGAAATGATGCATAATCAACTGCATTTGTTAGGCGGTACGACACACGTTAAAGCCATCTCCAAATTTGAGCAATACCAACAGGTAGATTGGTTTTATTTTATGGGAATCATTAATGTTGTTGATAGTCTTAATTATCCATTAACGATGGTGGGAAATAATATGGCAATAAGTGCCGAAGCATATCGCAAAGTTGGAGGTTATGAAACCATTCCTTTTAGTATAACTGAGGATTATGCCTTGTTTAATGCGGTTAGGAAAGAAGGATTTAAAACGGCGCAAATATTTAATCAAGAGACTCTTGTGAGAACCCGTGCTATAGATTCTGTTATTGGAATATTGAAACAGCGAAAACGATGGCTTAAGGGTGGATGGTCCTTGCCTTTTATATACAGAATGATGATGTTTGTATTAGGAGCGTGGTATTTTACTTTGCCATTGTTGTTTGTTTTGAATTGGAAATTAGGTTTGTTGTTCTTTTTGGTAAAAATTGTGTTGCAATTGCTTCAATTACTTAAAATGTATCGACTTATTTTGCTTAAGCCACAGCATTATTTCGCTATCTTTACTTATGATATTTATTTGTTTTTTATAATGCCTGCAATATCAATTTATTTTGCTTTGCCTTTTGCCAATACTTGGAAAGGTAGACGATACTAAACAGGGATTGTAATTGGTTTGGAAAGCATAAAAAATGGGGTTAAATTGCACACGTGCATTTAAGTCGTTTTATTGCCACAAGATTAGCTTTAGGTAAACACAAAACATTTGCTTCTTTAATTATTAAGTTGGCATGGTTTGGAGTGGGTTTAAGTGTTTCCGTAATGTTGATTGCACTCGCCATAGTGGTTGGCTATAAACAACAAATTACTCAAAAAATTACTGGTTTTGGCGGACACATTGAGATTCATTCAATAGGCACAAGTGGTAATTACGACTACGAACAATTTGAAGATACCAATCAATTTGTAAAAACGATAAAGCAATTGGAAACGGTCTCATCAATTTTTCCAATCCTTTCTCGTCCTGCTATCATGAAAACGGATGATAATTTGGAGGGGATTGTTTTTAAAGGGGTCGATTCTAATTATGATTGGTCATACTTGGAACAGCATTTATTAAGAGGTTATTTGCCTGCCGTGGGCGATAGTTTAAGAAAACGAGAAGTGTTAATTTCAAAAATAATTGCCGATAGGTTGCAGCTTGATACGGGTGATAGGGTCAAAGTTTATTTTATCAACCAACCTGTTCGTGTTATCCCTTGTAGAATTACAGGAATTTATGAAACAGGATTAGAGGAAAATGATAAGATTTTTGTCATTGGAAGTTTGATGGAAATGCAGCGAATTTTTGCGAATAAAAAACCACAGATTACGCATTATGAGTTAAAAGTTAAGGAATTAGAAGCGTTGGAGATTACACATTCTGAGATAAATGCCCTTTTGCCGGTGGAATTAAGTGCCGAAAGTATCATGGATTTGAATCCTCAATTGTTTGATTGGTTGGGTTATTTGGATCAAAATATAGTGATTATATTAACATTGATGATAGTGGTGGCTTGTATCAATATGATTACAGCTTTGTTGATATTAATCATAGAGAGAACCAATATGATAGGCGTTTTAAAAGCATTGGGTTCTAGAGACAGTGTTATAAAAAAAATATTTTTAAACCACGCTTTTTATATTTTACTAATGGGTTTGTTGTTTGGAAATGTTTTGGGGATAGGATTGTGTGAATTGCAAGACAAATACAAGATTATCAAATTATCCCAAGAAACTTATTATTTATCATACGTGCCGGTGTCGTTAAGTTTGCAAAATATTCTTTTAGTCAATATTGGTACCATTATAATATGTATGATTGCCTTATTTTTGCCCGTTAGAATGGTAAATAAAATTGATCCCGTAAAAGCAATTAAGTTTAATTAATATGGATTATCCGTTTATACTCAAGTTTTCATCAATAAGTAATCTAACTGATGCCCGTTATGCCGCAGGTGCTTGGGCTGATTTTGTAGGGTTTTGTTTCGATCCAAGTTCAGACCATTATATTGAACCCAAATGTGCCAAAGAAATTATTGCTTGGATTAACGGTCCCGTCGTTGTTGCTGAATTTGGGAATCAGCCCATAGAATGGATAAAGGATTTTGTTGATGCCCTTCAACTCTCTGTGATTGAATTGCCTTCCGATTACTCCGACCAAAGTGTTTTGGATTTGGGCGTTAAAGTAATTTTGAGAGGAAATGATATCAATTCGCCTTTGTTTGCCAAAGCAGATTTGCATTTGGTGAACTCAATGGAAGATTATTTTACTGTTAAATTAGTTGCACAAAAGCCAGTAATTCTTCAAGTTACAGAAAAGCAAGATTTAAGTATTTTGGAAGGTGTATCGCTTCAGGGGAATAAAGAATTGGTTGTAGGAATGAGCAGCTGTGAAAATTGGTCTATTATCCTTGAGAATTACTTAAATTGAAAATTTAGGTATTTAATCGGTATGTTTTTGTCTCTCCACATTCTTTCATAATAGGTTTTTATTTTTAGTGTTTCCTGTAAGTCTTCCTTATCGTCGATATTGAATAGTAATTCTATGATTTGATTCGGATAAGGTGTTAGAGTATCAAGTGTATATTTAAAGAGAAAATCGCTGTCTGTTTTTAAGTGAACCGATTTATTGATATCAAGTAAAAGCCTGTATTTTTCAAGAAATTTTGGGCTTGTTAGTCTTTGTTTTTCTCTTGTTTTTTGTGGTTGAGGGTCGGGAAAGGTAATCCATATTTCATCTATCTCGCCCAATTCAAAGTAATCCATAAGAAAATCAATTTGAATACGCAAAAATGCGACATTGTTAATATTGGCTTGAATGGCTTTTTTGGCGCCTTCCCACATACGGGCTGCTTTTACATCGATGCCAATAAAGTTTCGTTCGGGAAAGTGTTCCGCTAAGCCAAAACTATATTCACCTCTGCCGCAAGCCAATTCTAATGTAATTGGATTGTTGTTTTTGAAAACTTCTTGATGCCACTTCCCTTTTAATTGGTTTCGGGCATCGAAAGTGTTGTGAAACGATTCGTATTCAGCAAATTTTTTAAGTTTATTTTTTGGCATTATCGAAAGCGTGCAAAAATAGTCAAATAACTAATTTGAAAGTAAGATTGGTGTAAGCTTTTTTCGAAATGGAGTGAATAAAAACAGGAGGGTTTATTTATTTTGGTTTTTTTGGAAAAATATTTGGCAAAATAAAAAATTCGATTTACTTTTGCACTCCCAAATAAAAATAATTTATGAAAGAAGGTATCCACCCAAGCAATTACCGTTTTGTTATATTTAAAGATTTAACCAGCGAGCATTCTTTTTTAACACGCAGTTGTGTTGAAACCAAAGAAACTGCAAAATGGGAAGATGGAAATGAATATCCATTATATAAATTAGAGATTTCAGACAAAAGTCATCCGTTCTTTACAGGAAAACAAACACTTGTTGATACAGCAGGTAGAATTGAGAAATTCCGTAGACGTTACGAGAAATAATAATACTGTTTTTAAAACAATTAAAATCCCACTTATTACAAGTGGGATTTTTTTTTCTCTTACATTTTGATTTACTTTGAACCATATAATGAGTCAAATGTCACATTTCGTTTTGTTCGATGATGAACACATCAGTCATCTGTTCCCTTTTACACTTACCAGACCAGCAGCAGAGATTCGTTGTGGCATTTTAACAATCTCTCAAAAATGGCAAAAGAACCTAAAATTGCAAGTTGCTTATAAAACCGTTTCTTATCTTTCTGAAAAATTTAAACCTATTGAAGGGAATAATATTTTACATATAAATGGACGTTTGTTTCCCAATAATTCTATTGTAAAGCAAATTAAAGAGTTGAAAATGGGTCAAAAACTGCTTTATAACAGTATGCTTTTGGCTTATGTCACTACTTCTGAAGATGAGTATGAAACAGTATTGTTAGAAGAAGCGCCATTGATGCTTGAGCGAATTCACCATATTTTTACTTACAATGGTTCTCAAATAAAACAAGATTTTGAACTTATTTGCAGTGGTAGACAAACTCAAGAAATAAGTAAAACAAATATTGTACTTGGGAACAACCCCATTTTTTTGGAAAAAGGTGCCAAAGTTGAAGCGAGTATTTTAAATGCAACCGATGGTCCCCTTTATATTGGTGAAGATGCCGAAATAATGGAAGGGAGTATGATTAGAGGTCCATTTGCCTTGTGTGAACATGCTGCAGTAAAAATGGGTGCTAAAATATATGGCGATACCACTGTTGGTCCCTTTAGTAAAGTGGGTGGTGAGGTTAATAATTCTGTAATATTCGCCTATTCGAACAAAGGTCACGATGGTTTTTTGGGGAATTCGGTGTTAGGGGAATGGTGTAATTTAGGTGCCGATACCAATAATTCCAATTTAAAAAACAACTACGAAGAAGTAAAATTGTGGAATTATATTAGCGAAAGTTTTGAAAAAACAGGCTTACAGTTTTGTGGTTTATTTATGGGTGACCACAGTAAATGTGGTATAAATACCATGTTTAATACGGGTACAGTTGTGGGTGTGTCTTCAAATATATTTGGGGCAGGTTTCCCTCGCAATTTTATACCATCTTTCAGTTGGGGCGGTGCGCAAGGAATGACCACTTACACGACCAAAAAAGCATTTCAAACAGCCGATATTGTAATGAAAAGAAGAGGCTTAAGTTTGGAAGAAATGGATAAAAAGATTTTAGAAGTAATTTACGAAAAAGAAACAAAATACAGAACTTGGGAAAAAAATGAACAATAGAAGAAAAATAGCCGCAGGCAATTGGAAAATGCACAAGACCTTATTGGAAGGTCAAGGTTTAGCTCATGAAATTAGAACCATGGCAGAAACAGAACTTATGAATAATGCTGAAATTATTATATTTCCGCCTTTTATTCATTTAGTTACTCTCAAAAAACAATTAGAAGGTTCGCCTATTCAAATAGGTGCGCAAAATATGAATCAGCATGAACAAGGTGCCTATACCGGAGAAATATCAGCAGCAATGTTGAGTTCTATAGGTATGAATTATGTGTTAATTGGTCACAGTGAAAGACGTCAGTATTACAACGAAACAAATGATTCATGTGCTTCGAAAATCAATGTTGCGTTGGCAAAAGGATTGCAAGTGGTGTATTGTATTGGTGAAACTTTAGAAGAAAGAAATGATACAAAACATTTTACTGTTATAGAAAATCAATTAGAAGCTTTAAAAGGATTGAGTTCAAGTGAAATGAAATCAGTCGTATTGGCTTATGAGCCGGTGTGGGCTATAGGGACAGGCGTAACTGCTTCTGCAGAACAAGCCAATGAAATGCATCAACACATCAGAAATGTAGTATCTACTCTGTTTAATAATGAAGTTGCCGAAGGGGTATCAATCTTATATGGCGGAAGTGTTAAGCCTGACAATGCCAAAGGATTATTTGGAATGTCGGATATTGATGGTGCCTTGATTGGTGGAGCAGCGCTCTCATCGAGAGACTTTATTGATATAGCAAAATCATTTTAATATTTATGAAATCAAAAATTGTTTGTGCCTTATTGCTTATTGTTGGGTTGCAATTAAAAGCTCAAAAGTGGGTAGATACTGCCTATCAAACAATTCAGATTTCTAATGTTGTTTATGGGTCTGCCATCGATTTTGGTGGACAAAACCGATTGTTAAGGATGGATGTATCCATTCCGACTAATGACACTCCACCCGTTTGTGGACGACCTTTGCTTATTGCTATTCATGGAGGTGCTTTTATGGGAGGAAACAAATCTACTGGGGCACCGCCACTGATAATTAAAGAATTCGCGCAACGAGGTTATGTAACGGCTTCTATTAATTACCGTTTGGGAATGTTTCAAACAGCTTCAGCTATTAATTGTAATATCCCAAATTGGAATTGTTTGAATATGACAGATACTGCAGAGTGGTACAGAGCTGTTTACAGAGGAATGCAAGATGCAAAGGGTGCTATTCGTTTTTTGCTTAATCAAAAAGATTCCTTGAAGATTGACCCTAAAAACATCTTTGTAGTTGGAGAAAGTGCAGGCGGTTTCATTGCTTTAGCTACGGCTTTTATTGACGATACATTAGAAAAACACCCAAGCTGCTATGCTATAAATACAGTAGCAAGACCCAATGCAATCTATGAGTCGACTTGTTTGGTAAGTACAGGTCATACCACTTCATTGTCGGCATTAAATCTAACTAGACCCGACTTAGGTTCAATCCATGGAGATTTGAATCCAACCAATTTAAATTATACAATCAAAGGAGTGGGAAGTATTTATGGCGCTCTTATGTTTGATAATTTTAGCCGCTATTCTTATGCCAAATCACCTGCTATTTATGCCTATCATCAACCCAATGATTTAATTGTTCCCTACAAGCAACAAAGGATTTTTCACGACTATAATATTTGTGCCCAAGGTTTTCCTGCCAATTGCCAATCAATTGTCAATCGTCCTTATGTCTATGGTTCAAGTGGACTGTTTAATTTGATTAAAAAATTGAAGACTACTGTACCTCAATTGCCAGACTATTTGTTTGACTCAACTTTAAATACAGTCAATTGTGCAATGCAAGTTTCCAATCCTGCACTTACAGGACATGCAATAGATCAAGTAAAATTACGTTCTAAAAACATGGCAAACTTTTTTAGCAAACAAATTGATACTTCCTCAGCAAGCTGCTTGCCAAGTGATATTCAAACGGTAAATAAACAAACCCTCGTTTCTATCTTCCCCAATCCTAGTTCAGGTACAGTTAATATTCAAGTTGATGCCAATGTAAGTCATTGGACTGTTCAACTTAAAGAAATATCAGGGAAAATCTTAAAAACGGTTGTCAATCAAACTATTATGGATATAAGCGATTTCAAATCAGGATTTTATATAATAGTGTTTAGTGCCGATAATTACCAGCAATCAATAAAATTTCAATACGTTAAGTAATATGTTTAAACAGTTTTTTATTTTTATATTCATCGCCTTTATGTCAACGGCATTACAGTCTTGTAAGGCAAAAACATGTGACGCTACCAATAATGTTATTGAAGACAAGAGTTCGAGAAAATCGAAAAATGTTGGTTTGTTTTCTAAAAAAGAAAGACGACGCGCCCGTTGGTAAGCGTTGTGATTCTACAACCTTTGAAAAGGTTCTTCTAGATTAAAAACCAAACCCAAGGTGTGTTGGAAAAATGTTCTGTAATCGGGATTAACTCTTTGGTTGTAAGAAAATTCATAGTTGAGCCCCACATAGTGATTGATTCTAATAGCATTTCCGAAACCTAATCTTAAATTGGTGTTGACTCTATTGTTACCAACCGCCAAAAAGTAATTGTTGAGTATGTCGAAATTATAACCCACTTTAAAATAAGGATTAAATAAGTTGGGTTTTGTTTTGTAATGAGTAATAGTTTGAGGAAGATGAATTATCACTGCTATTTTAAGTCTTAAAAAATTAGTACTTTGGTATGATTCAAATCTATTGTCAGGGTTTTGATAATTGCCAAAACCAATTCCTGTATTGAAAGTGGTTTTAGTGCCTAAGGTGAAATTTTTATCAATTTCATTTACCCAACTTTTTTTATTATTAGCATTGTTTGGGTTGTTCAATGCAGAGGGATTGAATAAAATGACCCCTTGATGAATGCCAATATTGTTTCTTCCAAAAAACTGAGCTTTTGTAAGAGTCATTGAAAAACACAATAAACACAATAGGGCTGTTTTAATCATCAGAATTTTATTTTAGAAAGTTCCCTTTGAATATCCTTTTGCTTGATGTCTTCTCGTTTGTCAAATGATTTTTTGCCTTTGCCGACCCCGATGTCAAGCTTAATAAATCCTCTGTCATTGACAAATAGTTTTAACGGGAAAATAGTGACCCCTTTTTCTTTGACGCGCGAAGTTATTTTGCGAAGTTCTTGTTTGTTTAGGAGTAGTTTTCTGTTAGCCAAAGGAAGGTGATTGTTGTAACTGCCTTGCTTAAACTCGCTAATGTGCATGTTTTTAATCCACAGTTCGCCATCCTCTAATAAACAATATGCGTCATTGATATTGACATTGTGTTCTCTTACGCTTTTTACTTCAGTACCTTTTAATACGATTCCAGCAGTGAATTTTAAATCTACAAAATATTCGTAATTGGCTTTTTTGTTGGTGATATGTAGTGGTTTCAGTGCCAAATTATTTTAAACTTTCGAACAGCAAATTTAACTTTTCTTTTTTGATTATTTTTTGTCCAGTTTCACATTCTGCTATCAGCCTGTCTCCCACTTTGGCAACAACGTAACAATCCAACTTATTTTTCTCCAATACGGTAATGGTGGCAGTAAAAGTTACTGTTTGATGAAGCAATGCAGGAGAGTGGTGTTTGATATTCAAAAATGTGCCTATACCTTCTTCATCCTCCTCTTTCATTTCCAGGACAAACAAGCGACTGCTCCATTCGGCATCTCTGCCCAAGGCAAAAGTGCCATACACTTCGTGAACAGTACCTTCATCAAATTGAGCAATATCACTTTGAGTTACAGTTTTAGTGAAAATTTTGGTGTTGCCAATTTTAAAAAGGTTTTTCATTGAATTACAAAAGTATACAAATTTAAAAATAATGCAAGACTTAATCCATTGAAGAGAAATGAAAAATGCATGAGTAAAGGCTTAAGTTTTTGATTTTTTTATTTGATTGCTTTTTAAATTTGAAAAGATTGATGTTTGCCATTAGGTTTTTTTGTGGTTTAATAAAGTTTTACAAGATGGTGATACATAACTAATTACACCCTTCGAGAGCCTCCTCACGTGACAAGGCTCAGCCTAGTGGGTGACACCTTCGGTACTATTCAGCATAGCTGAATAACTCAGGATGACAAAAGGATAATTCAACAATCACGCTGCACGGCGTGAAACAACAAAACAACAAAACAACAAAACAACAAAACAACTAAACAACTAAACAACTACTCAACTATTACCAAACAGTAGTCCTTTTTGCCTTTTTGAGCCAAGATATAGCGGTTGTTTATTAAATCTTTTTGAGATATAGTGGCATTGATGTCCGCATTTTTTTCTTTATTGATGCTAATACCGTTGCCTAAAATCATTTTTTTAGCCTCTGATTTACTTGGCAAAAGTCCTGTTTTTTCGCTCAAAAAATCAATGATTGGGATGCCGTTTTCAATTTCTGAAAGGGAGACCACCGCTTGTTTAACACCTTCCATTGCACTCAACAAAGTAGCTTCATCAATGGTAGCTAATTCCTCAGCTGTACCTTTCCCAAATAAAATCTCTGAGGCTCTTACTGCTTTGTCGTATGCCTCTTTAGAGTGAACTCTGATAGTAATTTCTTCTGCTAAGGTTTTTTGTAATAATCTAGCACCCGGATTGATAAAATGTTCTTTCTCTAATGCTTCAATCTCTTCTTTGCCTTTCAAACTGAAAATACGGATGTAATTTACCACATCTTCATCGGCTGCATTCAACCAAAATTGGTAAAACTGATAAGGGGAGGTTCTGTTCGCGTCGAGCCAAATATTCCCCTTTTCTGACTTGCCAAACTTGGTGCCGTCTGCTTTTTTAATCAATGGAGTAGTGAGTGCATAAGCTTCACCACCAGCCATTCTTCTTATTAATTCAGTACCTGTAACAATATTTCCCCATTGGTCGCTACCGCCCATTTGTAGCATCACGCCATTGTTCTTCCATAAATGGTAAAAATCATACCCTTGCACCAATTGGTAACTAAACTCAGTGAAAGACATACCGGTTTCCAAGCGTTTTTTAACACTGTCTTTCGCCATCATGTAATTAACGGTAATGTGTTTGCCAACTTCTCTGATAAAATCCAAAAAACTAAATTCTTTGAACCAATCGTAATTATTAACGATTACTGCACTGTTGTCGCCACAGTTAAAATCTAAGAATTTTTCTAATTGTGCTTTTTGACATGCCAAGTTGTGTTGCAAAATATCTTCACTCAATAGGTTGCGTTCATCGCTTTTTCCACTAGGGTCGCCCACCATACCCGTTGCGCCACCTACTAATGCCATAGGCTTGTGCCCACATCTTTGAAAGTGCATCAAAGTCATTATTTGCACCAAATTGCCCACACCTAAAGAATCGGCAGTGGGGTCGAACCCAATATAACCTGTAACTTGTTTGCTATTTAATAAAGCTTCCGTTTCAGGCATTATGTCTTGGAGCATTCCTCTCCATCTCAGCTCATCTATGAATTTTGTTTTCATATTTAAAATTTCGTCTTTTCGCCTCACCTTCCGACCCTTCGGAATTATCTCTATTTCTCATCTGAGCCAAAAAGAAAGATGATTGTTAACTTTTTAATATTAATTTGTTGAATCAGAAACTAATTAACCAATAACCCTTAACTAATAATCCCTAAATCCTAACTCCTAAACCAACATCTTCACTGGTTCTTCCAATAAATCTTTCAGGGTGTTTAAGAATTTAGAACCTACAACACCGTCAACCACTCTGTGGTCGCAGCTCAGGGTTACTTTCATTACGTTTGTTTTGGCTATTTCACCGTTTACAATACCAACCGTTTCTTTTACTCCCCCAACCGCTAAAATACAAGCATCAGGTGGATTGATAATGGCAGTAAATTCTTCGATGCCAAACATTCCTAAGTTTGAAATAGTGAATGTGTTACCACTCCAATCTGCAGGTTGTAATTTTTTATCTTTCGCTTTTATACTAAATTCTTTCACTTCGCTACTGATAGCAGACAATGATTTTTGATTAGCAAATTTAACAACAGGTACCAATAAACCATCTTCAACAGCCATGGCAACCCCAATGTTAATATGGTGATTCAATCTAATTTTTGTGCCTAACCAACTGGCATTCACCCAAGGATGTTTGCCCAAAGCAATTGAACAAGCTTTAACAATCATATCATTAACAGATACTTTAACATCTCCACTTGCATTTATAGCAGCACGAGCATTCAAAGCTTTGTCCATGTTTATTTCCATCGTTAAATAGAAATGTGGTGCTGTAAATTTGCTTTCAGCCAAACGAGCCGCAATGGTTTTACGCATTTGAGACACATTGATTTCCTCATAGCTTTCTTGTCCAAACAAAGTTGCCGTTTTTGTAGAAGAACTAGCAGCAGACACAGAAAGGTTTTCGATGTCACTTTTAATGATTCTGCCATTTTCGCCTGAACCAGCAACGCTCGACAAGTCAACCCCTTTTTCAGCCGCTAATTTTTTGGCTAATGGAGATACTTTTAATCGGTTGTCGCTTGCACTTGCTTGAACTGGTGCACTTGCAACAATTGGATTGCTAGTGGTGGTTTCAACTTTAACAGTTTCAGCAACAGGAGCGGCAGGGGCAGCTGAAGCGCCTGAAATTAATAAGGCAGAGAAATCTTCTCCTGCTTTACCCACAATAGCGATAACGCCATCAACAGGTGCAGCATCACCTTCCCCAACTGCAAAGTGAAGGATGGTTCCTTTTTCGTAATTTTCTAAGTCCATAGTGGCTTTGTCTGTTTCCACTTCTGCTAAAACATCACCACTTTTAATGGTATCACCTACTTTATAGTTCCATTTTCTAACTACGCCCTCAGTCATGGTATCACTCATTTTGGGCATTTTTATCGCTACAGCCATATTTTTTTGTTAATGTTTGCAAACTTAATAAATAAGCAGCAATCTAACAAAAGGAAAAATTGGGGTTAGGAATGAGGGATTAGGAATTAGGAAATAGGGATTAGGAAATAGGGATTTGCCATGTTTAGGCTCAGCCTAGGGGAGGAAGGGTTAGGTGAGAGGAAGTAGGAAATAACGAAAACGGAATAACTAAGAATGAAGAAATTTTAAACTAATTTTGTAATCCCTATTATTATGAATCAAAAAACAGCCATAGCTATACACGGGGGTGCGGGTACCATAGCGCCACATTTATTAACGCCACAACTCGAAATCGATTATCGCTCGGGTCTCAAAGCGGCTTTGGAGGCAGGTAATAAGGTTTTGAAAAGTGGAGGTACTGCCACAGAAGCGGTTTTGGCTGCTGTGGTTGAGTTAGAGAATAATCCCTTGTTTAATGCAGGTAAGGGCGGAGTGTTTAATCATTTGGGTCAACATGAAATGGATGCCGCCATTATGGATGGTCAGTTCTTGAAAGCAGGTGCTGTATGTGGTGTAAAAAACATCAAAAATCCAGTTTTGCT
Source organism: Chitinophaga pinensis (assembly GCA_945871905.1). Classification (GTDB taxonomy): domain Bacteria; phylum Bacteroidota; class Bacteroidia; order NS11-12g; family UBA955; genus JABMMZ01. The sequence continues at coordinate 56,571 of CAMBXL010000011.1, read as the reverse complement.
AGCACATGCCGTAATGACAAAATCGCCCCATGTGATGATGGCTGGCGATGGTGCAGAGGCGTTTGCCAAAACCGTAAACATTGAATTTGCAGACAACGCTTATTTTCATACCGAACATCGCTACCAACAATGGTTGGACATTAAAGGTACAGAAAACTATCAGCTAGACCATACCGCTAAATCGGAAAACAAAATGGGCACTGTGGGTGCTGTAGCGTTGGACAAAGATGGTAATATTGCCGCGGCAACTAGTACCGGTGGCATGACTAATAAAAAATTTGGCAGAGTAGGCGATTCGCCCATTATCGGAGCAGGAACGTATGCCAATAATGAAACATGTGCCATCAGTTGCACAGGACATGGTGAACTGTTTATCAGAAGTGTAGTGGCTTGTGATATTAGTTGTTTGATGGCATACAAAGGATTGACCTTAAAACAAGCGTGTGAAATTGTGGTAATGGACAAACTCGTAAAAATAGAAGGCGAAGGCGGATTGGTTGCCATAGATGCCCACGGAAACATCGAAATGCCCTTCAACAGTGAAGGCATGTACAGAGCAAGTTTGAGTGTGAATGGGGAAGAGGTTGTTAAGATTTATGAGTAATGAGAGATTGAAAAAGATAAAAATTTTATGTTTAGCACTGAACTACACTGTTTTACTAAGCTAAAGCCATTGTTGGTGTTATCACCAACAATTTAAATTTACACTAATCTATTCTTAGTTTGTTTTCGTTTTTTATGGTTCAGCTATGAGTGTATTCAATAATACAATCACAAATCACAAATCCCCAAACAATTTTCCCTTTCAATTGTCTTATTAACACACAAGTAATTTATAATTTATAAATTTTTATTACCTTTGCAATTCAATTCAATTTATCAATAATTAATAATGTCAACAGAAACAAGTACTTACATTCCTTATAAAGTAAAGGACATCTCATTAGCAGAATGGGGAAGAAAAGAAATTAAATTAGCAGAAGCTGAAATGCCAGGATTGATGGCGTTGCGCGCTGAGTTTGGTGAAAGCAAACCACTGAAAGGTGCTCGTGTTGCAGGTTGTTTGCACATGACCATTCAAACTGCTGTATTAATAGAAACATTAACCGCTTTGGGTGCAGAAGTTACTTGGTCTTCATGTAATATTTTCTCAACTCAAGACCACGCTGCTGCGGCTATTGCTGCTGCAGGTATTCCTGTCTATGCTTGGAAAGGCATGACAGCCGAAGAGTTTGATTGGTGTATCGAACAAACTTTGTTTTTTGGTGAAGACAAACAACCTTTAAACATGATTTTGGACGATGGTGGTGACTTAACCAATATGGTGTTTGATAACTATCCTGAATTGTCTGCGGGCATCAAAGGATTAAGCGAAGAAACCACTACAGGTGTTCACCGTTTATACGAAAGAATGAAAAATGGCACTTTAGTAATGCCTGCTATCAATGTGAACGACAGTGTTACTAAATCTAAATTTGACAATAAATATGGTTGCAAAGAATCTTTAGTAGATGCAATCAGAAGAGCAACTGATATTATGATGGCTGGTAAAGTAGCCGTAGTTGCTGGTTATGGTGACGTAGGAAAAGGTTCTGCTGAATCTTTGAGAGGTGCTGGATGTCGTGTATTGGTTACAGAAATCGATCCAATCTGTGCATTGCAAGCAGCAATGGATGGTTTCGAAGTAGTGCCTATGAATGAAGCCGTTAACCGTGCTAATATTTTCGTAACTGCAACAGGTAACGTTAATATTATCAAAGACAGACACTTTAAAGCGATGAGAGACAAATCTATTGTTTGTAATATCGGTCACTTTGACAATGAAATAGACATGAATTGGTTGAACCAAAACTATGGTTCTACTAAATACAGCATCAAACCACAAGTTGATGTTTATGATATAGACGGTAAAGAAGTGATTGTATTGGCCGAAGGAAGATTAGTGAATTTAGGTTGTGCAATGGGACACCCTTCATTTGTAATGAGTAACTCATTCAGTAACCAAACATTGGCTCAAATAGAATTATGGCTTAACAGTGCTAACTACAAAAATGAAGTTTATGTGTTACCTAAACATTTAGATGAAAAAGTAGCAATGTTACACTTGGCTCACATTGGTGCTAAGTTGGAAACATTGGAGCAAGAGCAAGCCGATTATATTGGTGTAGCTGTAAAAGGACCTTTCAAAAAAGATTCTTACAGATATTAATTTTAAAAAAATCATTTGACAAGAATTGCAAAACATGCGCTGTATTTAATAATCTGTTTGTCTATTTGGAGTTTTAAATCCAAGGGCAATCAGCAAAGTGCTGTTTTTAAAATTCAAACTAAAAATGATTCCATGGTTTGTGATTCCTTGTTTTGCTTTGCTAAGCAATACATAGACAAACCTTATTGTTACGGCAGTAAAACCCCAAAATGTTTTGATTGTAGCGGATTAGTTCGCCATGTATTCAGCCATTTTGGGGTCGAATTGCCACATTGTTCCGATTGTCAAGGTAAGTTGGGCAAGTTCGTTAGTCCCAAAAATGCCATGCGTGGCGATTTAATTTTTTTTAATGGTCGACAAAAAAACAGCGAAACCGTTGGCCATGTTGGAATAATTTCTCATGTAGAAGGAGAACAAATATTTTTCATTCACGCCTCAGTTCAAGCAGGTGTTATCATTTCAAATTCTGAAGAACTTTATTACAGAGAAAGGTTTATGTTTGTAAAACGTATTACCATTCAAAATAACTAATGCATACCACAGAAAAAGACTCTTTATATCCCAATTTATCTGATTTAAATACAGAGGACATTATCAATGTTATTAATACTGAAGACCAAAAAGTGGCTTTAGCGGTACAAAATGAAACCAAAGCCATAAGTTCTTTAGTGGACAAAATTGTATCACAACTTCGCTCAGGCGGTCGTTTGTTTTACATAGGCGCAGGTACCAGTGGAAGGTTAGGGATATTGGATGCCAGTGAATGTCCTCCCACTTATGGCGTTCCCTTCGATTTGGTTACAGGCATTATTGCAGGGGGTGATGGAGCCATCAGAAAAGCTGTTGAATTTGCTGAGGATGATACCCAACAAGCAATCATTGATTTACAAACATACAACATCAATTCAAAAGACATTGTGGTTGGGATTTCAGCTTCAGGTCGGACCCCATATGTTTTAGGAGGTTTGCTAGCCTGCAAGGAGTTGGGTATTCCTACAGGTTGTATTACTTGCAATAAATCATCCGTGATAGGTCAATCATGTGATTTTCCGATAGAAGTTGAAGTTGGTCCCGAAGTGGTTACAGGAAGTACAAGAATGAAGTCTGGGACTGCTCAAAAAATGCTCTTAAACATGCTCAGTACAGCCTCCATGATTTTGTTAGGGAAGGTAAAGGGGAGCAAAATGGTTGACATGCAATTGAGTAATGAAAAACTTATAGACAGGGGCACCAAAATGGTTATTTCAGAAACGCAATTGGATTATGACACTGCCAAAAAGTTGCTTTTAGAAAATGGTAGTGTAAGAAAAGCAGTTGACAAACATCAACAAAAACACTAGATTGCATATTCTTTTGCCCTTGAAATACAATATTTTTTAGTTATCAGACGTTTAACTTGAAAATAATTTTGTAAAGTATAAATTTTTATATAGGTTTGTGGATTGTAGATAAACCAGTTAGTACCATTAATCAACGCATGAAAAAAATTACTATATTATTCAGCTCAGCAATTGTAGCACTTTCAATTGTATTGTCGGGTTGTGGCGGGGCAAGTTTGTCAAAAGCAGACGAAGCCAAAAAAAGGATGAATTATAAGTTGGCAGGGGATTTATACACCCAAATTTCTCCAAATGTCAAAGACAAAGATGAAGCTCAAAGAGGTAGGATGGAAGCAGCTTTTTGTTACAGAATGGCAAATGAATACGAGAAGGCAATCAAAGCTTATGAGAAAGTTTTAAAGAAAGAACCTAAAAATACGGAAGCCCTGTATCAATTAGGATCCTTAAGTATGAAAGTTTCTGGCGATGGATGTAATCCTGATGCCAATAGAAAAGCCAGAGAATGGTTTACTAAATATTTAGAAGAAGTGCCTAATGACGAGAAAGTTCTAAGAAAGGTAGCAGGAATAGACAGTGCTGAAAATTGGAGGAAAGAAGCGCCATTAAGCCGTTTTAAAGTTTCAAATTTTAAAATTGTAAATACCAAAGGAATGGATTACAGTCCAATGGTTGCAAGTAAAAAAGATGATGTTTTATATTTTAGTACTGATAGAGTAGGTGGTGTTGCTAAAAATAAAGTATACGGATTAACAGGAAATAGTTATTCCGATATGTGGTATGTTAAAGGGAAGAAAGGTAAAAGAGGTGCAGGTATGATTTGGGAAAAACCGGTTTTAGCTTTAGGAACTATCAATACCAAATACAACGATGGTTCTAGTTCTTTTGATAGAAAATTTAGTACTGTTTACTACACACAGTGTAATGGTTCGGATGGTAAATCAACATCATGTAAGTTGTACATGGCCAAAATGAACGGTTCTGAATGGGGTGAAGAACAAATGTTGAGTTTCTGTATCAATGACAGTTTTGACTATGGTCACCCTGCTATCAGTGAAGATGGTAAAACTTTGTATTTCTCTTCTAACCGAGATGGTGGTGAAGGTGGGTACGATATTTGGTGCGCTATTTATAACCAACGTGCCAAAGATTGGGGCGAGCCTTTCAACTTAGGAAAAACGATAAATACGCCTTCAGATGAAATGTTCCCATACTATAATTTACACGACAAAAGTGTTTATTTCTCTTCAAACGGTCACATGGGTATGGGAGGTTTAGATGTGTTTAAATGTGAAGGTTCGGGTACAGAATGGACAGAACCAGAAAATTTAAGAGCTCCTATTAACAGTGGTGGTGACGATTTTGGAATGACTTTCGATAATAACAATCCTGACCACGGTTTCTTTACTTCAAACCGTTGTGGAGGGAAAGGAAATTTTGATATTTATGAATTCAATGTAACGCCACTGGTTATAGAAATTGAAGGTTATGTTTACGAATGTGTTTTGCCAAAAACAAATCCTGCTACATTCAATAATTCTAAACCATTAGCAAATTCTGTTATTACATTTACCAATGACAAAGACACCACTAAAATTTTAGTAAAAACAGATGCTAACGGATATTATGGTAAAGTGAGATTAAAAGAAAAAACCAATTATGAAATGTCTTGTACCAATCGTGAATTGTATTATTTCGATGCTGAATTGGTTCAAAGAACAACAAGAGGAATAAAAATATCTTCTACACTTAAACAAGATTTCTGCTTGTACTCACAAATTATCGAAGAAGTGGTGCCAATTTTCTATGACTTAGACCGTGCTGAAATTCGTCCTGATGCTGCCAAAGTATTAGATGAAAGAATATTACCACTCCTTGTAAAATATCCTAAACTTCGTTTAGAGTTGGGTTCACATACGGATTGTCGTTCATCTTACGATTACAATATGGGATTGTCTCAACGAAGAGCAGACAGTGCTGTGGCATACCTTGTAAGAAAAGGAATTGATGCCCGCAGATTAGTGGCGCAAGGTTATGGAGAATCTCAATTGGTAAACGATTGTAAATGTGAAGGCGCAGTAAAAGTAGATTGCCCAGAAAATAAACACCAAGAAAATAGACGTACCACCATTCGTACCTTAGATGTGAATTTTGACCCACGTGTGGCTGCTGTAAATAGCAAAGATGCTAACAATGTCAACGTTAAACCTATTATAGTAAAACTTGGTAAGAAAAATGATGCATACATTGTAGCTGCTGCCGGAAATGACATTGCAGCTACAGGAACAGCAATCGTTGTCCCAGGAGCTGATTTAACAATCAGTGTTTTAGAATTAAAAAATCTAATTGCTAAAGGTGTGGTGAAACAAACTGATTTAACTGGTGTAACCATGGCTGATATAGCAGGTGGACGTGTTAAACCAACGGCTTCTGTTAAATTAAATACGTTAAGAGTTGGTCCAAAAGATGTAAGTTATACAATGACAAACGTAACTATGAAAATAGCAGCGATTAACAATCCATACAGTTTTGGATATGATGCATTGAAAGCCAATAATGGTACTGTAAATACTGAAGAAGGTGAAATTACTTTCAAAAATGTTAATACGGAAGCCTTAAAAGATGGTCCAATCAAAAGCACCATTCCAGGAACAGGAAATACAGGAACTGGTACTGCAGGTGGAACAGGTACAGCGCCAACTTCAACTCCTGCAAATGCCGATACCGCTTCTATGGCAGACTACAGTCAAGTTAGTTTAATTTCTCAAGGAGGTGCATTGTTTGTGCCAACTATGGTTAACGATAAAGAAAATGTAAATTGGTTGTTTAATCCAACAGGAAGAAAAATAGAAATTTCTGAAGACATGTTTAAACAATTACTTGATGCTAAAGTGGTTTCTAAAAAAGATTTTGAAGACGGAGAATCTATCAAATTAGCAGATGGAACAAAATTGCCAAGCAATACTTTTGTGGCAAGCATTCAAATTGGTGATCTTATTATCCCTGCTGCAAAAATCGTAATTAGCAGTAAAGTAACTGAACCTACTATTGGTGCATTGAATACTCAAATGAAGAAAATTAATGCAACTGTTAAAGGCAATGTGCTTTATTACAAAGACAAAACCAAAAAGAAATAGTTGATAACATATTTAAAAAAAGGGAGTTGTAACTCCCTTTTTTTATGCGTAATAGTTTAGTAATTCTAGTTTGAGTGTAATGCCTCAACTATTCCAAACGACTCTTTAATTGAGTCTTGTCAGTTAAATGTTAATATTATTAAGCTTTTACTTAAGTTTGTTTTATAGGGTTTTATATAAGGTTTATATTAGTTTAATTGAGGAGACAATAACGATAATATTTATGTTTATTAATAGGCATAAAAAAAGGAGGTTTATAAAACCTCCTTTTCATTATTATCTAAGTTAAACTAATTATTCAAACTCTGCTTTCAGAATCTTTTTAATCTCTTCCACAGTTTCTTCTTCCAATTGAGTTCTTGAAACTAATTGTTCATTTGGAATGTCTATAACAGCTTTAGCGGTATCTAAACCAATTGCTTTTAATTCGTCAATAATCCAGCTGTCAATTTCGTCTGCAAATTCTTCTAAGTCGATGTCTGTATCATCATATTCAACATCTTCTCTGTAAACTTCTATTTCGTAACCAACCAATCTGCTAGCCAAACGAATATTATATCCACCTTTACCAATTGCTAAACTAACTTGGTCAGGCGCTAAGAATACGCTTGCTTTTTTGTTTGCTTCATTAATAGCGATTGATGATATTTTAGCAGGATTTAATGATCTTTGGATGTATAAAGAATTGTTTGTTGTAAAGTTGATCACGTCGATGTTTTCGTTGCGTAATTCTCTAACGATACCATGAATACGACTTCCTTTCATACCCACACAAGCACCTACAGGATCAATTCTATCATCGTAGCTTTCAACTGCAATTTTAGCACGTTCGCCAGGTTCTCTAACAATTTTCTTAATGGTAATTAAGCCATCTAGTATTTCAGGAACCTCTAGTTCTAATAATCTTTCTAGGAATACAGGAGAAGTTCTTGATAATATGATTTTTGGAGAAGCGTTGATCATGCTCACTTCATGAACAATCGCTTTCACAGTTTCACCTTTTTTGAAGAAATCTGCTGGAATCATTTCTGATTTAGGTAATAACAATTCATTGCCTTCATCATCCAATACCATGATTTCTTTTTTCCAAATTTGATACACCTCACCACTTACTATTTCACCGACTCTGTCTGAATATTTTCTGAAAAGTTCATCTTTTTCAAGCTCAAGAATCTTAGTCATTAAGGTTTGTCTAGCTGCTAATATGTTTCTTCTTCCAAAGAAATCCATTGGCACTTGGTCAATTGCTTCCTCACCAATTTCATAGTCAGGCTCTATTTTTCTAGCATCAGTAATGCTTATTTGTTTGTTTTCATCTTCAACTTCACACTCATCCACAATTAATCTATTGCGATAAATCTCCAAGTCACCTTGGTCAGTATTGATGATAATGTCAAAATTAGAGTCGTCGCCATATCTCTTTTTTAGCATGTTGCGAAAAACTTCCTCTAACACACGCATTAATGTTGCACGGTCGATGTTTTTAAATTCCTTAAATTCAGAAAAGGATTCAACTAATCCTCTTACTGTTAAAACTTGTTGTGATGTCATTTGAATGATAGAATTATTTGTGCTTGTTTAATTTGGTCTATAGTTAACTTTATTTGTTCTGGTAAATCTTTTTTCTTTGGCTTTTCAACTTTATAAAATTCAAAAGTTAAAAAGGGTTCTTCTACAGCGATTAATTTCCCGTTAAAACTTTGATTGTCTGTGTTTAATGTAACCTGAAATTCTCTGCCTACATGTTTGGGATACTGTCTGAATAATTTGATAGGACTGTCAGCCCCCGGAGTCGCAATGTCAACTGAATATTCAGCCTCAGGGAGTAACTCATCCGCTATTTTATTGAATTGTCTGCTGATAGAACTAATATCATGTATGCCCAAAAGTTGGTCACCATCTAAGGTAAATTCAAATTCATTTTGATGTTGATGTATGTCAACCAAAAAAATGTGTTCGTAATTCACCAATACATCTTCCAAAATACGTTTAAGTTGCGGTTTTAATTCCATAAGTTTCAAAAACAAGTGAGGGGCTTTTTAGTGCCCCTCATTTAAATGATATCTATAATAGGCTACAAATATAACAGCTCTTTTTTAATTTACAAAATATTACTTTGTTCTTGCCGGTTCCAAACCACTCGCCCCCCCTGATGTACCTCTTGAATTAATGGTTGGCGAATTTGGACTTGGTGTTCCTGCACCTGTCGTTGTTCCAGGTTGTCTGTTAATAGTTGGGTCAGGTGAACTTGGCTTGCTTGGAGAAGGATTAGATGTTGCAGGTGTGCTTGGTTGCGTTACTTTTACACCAGAATTATTGCTCGTGTTGGTTCTAGATGGCGTATAACTCGGACTTGGATTGGTAGGTCTTGATGGAGTATAAGGTGCAGGAGTATCATATTTTGGTTTACTAGTACTTTCATTTGAACTTGTAGTGTTTGGACTACTTGGTCTTGGTCTGCTAGGAGTGTTTGTTCCTGTTCCTGAATTCTCGTCACTTGAACCTGACGTTGAACTTGACTCTAAAGCGGCTTCTAAAATAGCACCTAATAAAGTTTTTCTAGGTCTGTCTTCTTCTCTTTTTGGCGGAGTCGTATTTTCAATTCTGTTGCCTTGGTATGGACCTGTTCCTTCTGTAGGTTTGTCTTTTTCGTCAGGAACAATGTCTTTGTTGTATAATCCTCTCATACAACTGTCAAGTTTTTGATTGCATTTTTGACTTTGTTTTAACACGAAGTTATATTCAACTCTTGTTTCATTCAATTGGTTTGTCAAATTGTTGACTTGAAATTGTAAATCAGATTTGTCTTTGTTCAATTGAAGAATTTGAGCGTTTTTCTCTTCTAATTGTTTTTTCAAATCAGCACAATCATCACTTGGACTGTTAGCTTTTAAAGTTTCAATTTCAGCTTTCAATTGGTTAACCTGTGTGCTTAATTCGGCTTGTTTTTTTACAATCACTTCTGCCGCAGCTTTTGTGCTGTCTATGGTTTTGTTTTTAGCAGTAATGGTGTTTTTTAAACCAGTAATTTCAGCTTTGTATTGAACTTCAGCCTCTCTACATTTTTTTAATAGTTCTGCTTCTGTTGAACTGTTATTGTTAGAACTACTGTTTTTAAGTACGTTAATCAAACTGTCAACTCTGTATGTTAAAACTGAGTTTCTGGTATTTAAACGTCCAACATTTGTTGCTAATGCTTTCATCTCTGCTTTTAACATTTCATTCTCTTCTTCACATTTCTTTATTTTTAAAATGTCAGCATCATTGCTTGTTGAGTTTTGTTTGCATTTTTCTAACTCAGCAGCTTTTGCGATTAATAACAGGTTCAATTCTTCAGCTCTTTTCTTAGCTATCTCAGCATCTGCTTCTGCTTTGGCTTTGTCTGCTTCTGCTTTTTTGATTACTTCGGCATTGGTTTGATTGTTATTGCTCGATTTGCATTTTTCTAATTCAGCTGTTCTAGCAATTAATACTTGGTTTAATTCTTCAGCTCTTTTCTTAGCTATTTCAGCCTCAGCCTCTGCTTTAGCCTTATCCGCTTCTGTTTTTTTAATTACTTCGGCATTGGCTATGGCTGCTCTTTTGCAATCGTCAAGCGCTTTGTTAGATTTGTTTAGTTCGTTGTATAAACTGTCTACTCTGTATGTCAAGCTATAAACTCTGGTGTTTAATCGGTTGATGTTTTTTGCCATCTCAATCATTTCAAGATTTAATAAGGCTTTTTCTTCTTCACATTTTTTAATATCACCCGAGCTTTTGTCTATTTTGCATAAATCAAGTTCTTTTTGTTTATTCAAAATAACAAGACCCAAACTGTCGACTCTTTTTCTTAACACAATAGCTTCTGCCTCTGCTTTGGCTTTGTCTAATTCCGCTTTCTTAATCACTTCAGCGTTGGTTTGAGTCGTGTTTTTTCTTAAAGCATCTATCTCAGCTTGAAGTTTAACTATTTCTGCATTTTTCTTAACCAATTCATCTGGACAGTTTTTGCAAACTAACAAATCACTTTCGTATTTTCTATTGGTTTGTCTCGCAGTTTCTAGGTCTCTTCTCAATTGGTCAATTTCTCTGTCCTTTGAAACAGCGTTGTTTCTTAATCTGTTAAGCTCTTCAGTTAGTGTGTTGTTTTGATTTCTGCAGTTTTGTAAAACCTGAGCATTAGTTTGATTCAAATTTCGCTCTCTTTCTAAAAGTTCTCTCTCTCGTCTCTCAAGTTCTCTTTGACGTCTTAATACTTCATTTTCGCGATTTTTGTATATTCTGTCTAATTCTGCATTGTTAGTGTTGTTAATATAAACAGTGTCTTTTTTAGTAATTTTAATGGTGTCTTTTATTACTATTTTTACGGTGTCAGTTTTGATTTTAACAATAGTATCAGATTTGTTTATTAATTTTTCGGTGTGTGAGGTGTCTCTAACAGAATCAATATAAACAGGGTCAACTTGATTGTCTATCCATTCAGTATGGCAATGGCCAATCCCAAATGAAATACCTCCATAAATATCTCCTCCTCTAAAATTACTATTAGACGCAACATTTAATAAACCCCCTAAGTTGTCACTTCCAAAAAATACAGGTCCTATACGGGCGTATGCGCCAACGTAAAAGTTTTTATAATTGTCACTCAAAGTAAGTGGCATACTGAATTCAAATCCTCTTGATTCAATTCTTGGTATAACCGATAACATAGAAGTCGCTCTTAATCCAGAAGAGTTCATCGGTTTTAAGTTTTGATTTAAGAAGACTTGAGTGTAAAAGTGTTTTGTAAATCTGAAATCAGCTTGAAAGTTAAATGCAGCTGGAAGTGCAGTTGTAAATCCACTGTTTTTGTTTACCCCCATTGAGCCAAAAATGGCATTTCCAATGGAATCAAAAGTGTTTTGATTGGTAGACCTAAAGCCATCTAATATACCTGTCGCTACATTGACGTTTGAATTTACAGGGTTTTGGTATTTGTATACATAAGAACCACGGTTAAAACGAATACCGCCAATGTCATTAAATGCCATTGCAATTTTTAAATCGTAATCGCTTTTTCTGTTGTTGTTGTTGCACTGATTGTTTCTGTATTTCAATCTATTTGAGCGGTATGTATAATCAAAGCCAACATCTATACCGGCTCCAAATCCTTTAGAATTTAAAGAAAATAATCCATAAGGGTCATTAAATGGGTCAATAACCGATTGATTGTCAGTGTAACCATATTGAACTGTTCCGTTTATGTCGGCAGATTGATTGCCATCAATACTCATGTTTAAATTATCACCTTTGATAAAGGCTGATCCTAATCCACGAATTAGTTTTAAAGTTAGTCCACCATTAAATTGGTGTTTTTTGGATTGGTGCATAATACCTCCTAGGGTAAAGCTCAATTCTTGATAGGACTGAGCATTAACAGCAAACTTGCCATTTTCATAAGTCACATTTCGTCTCAAAGCATTAGGTCCATTGAAGATTCCACTGTTAGTGTCAATGCCATTTTTGGCCATTCTAGCAAAGTTTTCACTAATCCCAAACATTTGCAAACCACTGCGTTGACGGGTATTTATTGAAAAGTTTGTTTTTTTGGAAAGTGGAAACATCATCGCAGGTCCCCAAATATCTTGGTTAAAACTAAATTGCTTGTCTTTGCCATTTAAATTTTCCAATAACCAATCGTTTTGATAGATTGATTTATTATTAGGGTCGTTATTGGCAAGCACATAATTGTCATTTGCCCACTTATTTAGTTTAATAGGGGAGTTGTAATCGAGGTAATCATTGTAAAAATTGACACCTCTACCCCAAAAGTTAAAATACAATAAATATTTGGAATCGGCGATAGAAGAAGCGTTGTTGTAAACGCCATAAGTACCAGAGTAATTACTAGTGGTTCTACCAAGCCATTGCTGAGAATAGACGTTGATAGAAGCCAAAGTAATAAATAAAAAAAGGATTGGTTTAGTAATGATTGATTTCATAAATGTTGAAGGTTATTAAGTTTCATATTTGGTAACTTTGAAATGATTATTACAATCATTGTACCAAAAATTAGACGTTCAATAAAATCTAACGCAATAATACTAAAATGATTTCAAAAATGCCAAATGATAAATAAATCTATTGAGAATTAAGCAACTAACAAAACCTTTGCAATAATTTGATATTAAGGTAACATTGCGATTTGACATTTGCATCTATGTTTGGAATGGAAAGTTGGATGGGTATTTTATTTGCCCTTTGTATTTTAGCTGTTTGCGTTTTTGAGTTTGCGAATGGCTTTCATGATACGGCAAATGCAGTAGCTACTGTCATCTATACGGGTTCTCTAAAGCCTAATTATGCGGTAGTTTGGTCTGGCTTTTGTAATTTTCTAGGACTGCTTGTAAGTGGTTATTTTGGTTACAAAGTAGCAATGGGAATAGTAAATCTACTTCCTTTAAATGACTTAATCAATCTTTCGACGGGAGAAAGTGTCAGTTTGGTGTTAGGGATGCTGCTTTCAGGTATTATTTGGAACTTGGGTACTTGGTATCTAGGGATTCCTTGTAGTAGTTCTCATACTTTAATTGGGTCTATATTAGGAGCAGGTCTTGTGTTTTCATGGATTCATGGAGGTGATGGGGTTAATTGGAGCAAGGCAGGTGATATTGGTTTGTCTTTATTAGTTTCTCCAATTTTTGGTTTTTCGGTTACCATTTTAATGATGTATATACTTAAAAGGGTAATCAAAGCAGATAAGTTAATTTTTAAAGAACCTGAACCTGGAAATAGACCACCAACTTGGATTAGAGCTATACTTATAGCAACTTGTACTTTGGTTAGTTTTTTTCATGGAAATAATGACGGTCAAAAAGGTATTGGATTGGTTTTAATCATCTTAATTACTTTTATGCCTCTTCAATTCGCTTTAAATTCTGAGTTTAATGTCAATAAAACCATGCAAGCTCTTAATAACATGGATCAGGTTTTTGAACAAGAAAACAAAACGGATTTATTGATTAAGTCAAACAAAGTTAAAGAGAAATTATTACACTACGAAGCCCTTAAGGTTAGTCCAATAGCTACCGATAAAAACAAAAGAACTGCCATAGTTGAGTTAAGAGTAGCTCTTACGGATATCAATAAAAAAGTTGTAAATGAATTAAAAAACCCTACTTTTATAGACAATAAATCCAATATTTCTGTATTGAAGGATCAACTAGAAGTTTTTAAAAATGATACAGAATATTCGCCTCAATGGGTTACTTTAATGATTGCTTTATCATTAGGTCTTGGTACTATGATAGGTTGGAAACGTATTGCTATTACTATTGGAGAGAAAATTGGAAAAAAACACATGACTTATGCCGAAGGAGCAACCGCTGAATTAACAGCTGCATCAACGATAGGACTAAGTTCTGCTTTTGGTTTACCTGTATCTACTACCCATGTATTGTCATCAGGTGTTGCTGGAGCCATGACCGCATCAAAAGGGATTAAAAACTTGCAACCTGCAACAATCAAAGCCATTGCGATAGCTTGGTTACTTACCTTGCCTGTGACTATTACTTTAGCAGGAGGATTTTATTATTTATTCAGATTGTTTATTTAAGTATTCAATTCATTATCAATTAGACTTAATTCGTTTTGTGAAAAAAAAATACATTATTTCACAAACACGTTTTGAGGATTCGGGGCTTAAAAATAATTATCAAAAAGGAGGTCTATTAATAATTCAAGCACAGTTTAATTTTTAAGGATTAAATTTAAATTCTTGTAAACAAAAAAGGGGTGTCTCATAGTTGAGACACCCCTTTTTTTATGAAATATGTTTTTAGATTAACTTCTGTAACATTCCATAAATGCTTTCCATTGACGGTCAGTTAAAGTTGCTTTAATGCCTTTTAAGAATTTTTCATAACACATTCTTAAATTTGAAGCATAACTCATTTTGATTTTTCTTAAACTTTCAACAAAGTCTTTTTTCAACAATTGCATTTTTTCTTCAAATTGTGCTTTTGTAATATCACCTCGTTTCAATTTTGCTAAAGCTTCTTGTCTGATTTTCTCAATTCTTTTTCTTAATAACTCATAAGCTTCTCTGTGTTTTTTTACATCCGCAGCTTTACATTCTTCAAATTGACGAAGGGTTAAACGCAATGAAGCTACTTGTGCATCTGTTAAATCTAGTTTTTTGATACATGAAATGAATCTTCTCTCAACAGTTCGCTTGTAGCCAGCATCATCCATGTCTTGTTCTACTAGTAAATAAGATTCTACAATTCCTTCGTTTGGTGAAGAAAATTCTTGCACTTCATTGCCTTCAGTTACTTCTACCTCTAGGTATTTTTTGTCAGTTTGGTCTAACACACTTATCAAATCTTCGTTTGTAGTAGGTGCAGTAGGTGTAACTGTTTCTTTTAAAACTGTTTCTTTTTTACAACTAGCGAAATTGATTAATAAAGCAATTCCTAAGATGATTACGGGGGTTAAAAATTTAAATTTCATGATATTTGATTTTAAGGTTATTTTGTTTTTTTGACTATGCTTTCTTTTAAGAGTGCTTTAAATGTTGAATATTTTGTTGTAATAGTCTGTAAATGAGTTAATTATTTTTTTATTTTAAAAAGTTTGTCTTCTATAATAAACTTAATATAGCAAGAATAATTGTATTGAAACCTTCCATATTCAAAGTCATAAAAGGGTTCTAATCTTAAATCAATACAAGTGCCTTTGTTAAGTTTTTGCGAAAATAATATTCTACTCATTAGCATTTTACGTGATTGACGATTAAGGTATATGTCGTAAATATTATAGTTGTTATATATTTGAGTGCCAACAGGTGATTGGTATTCTCTGCCATGCCAATAGTTAATCATCCATTCTATGTGTTTGTATTTAAGTGAAAAGGAGTGCCAATTGGCATTTCCATTCAGAAATGGTTGTGAAATTGTAGGAGAAAAATCTCTAGCATGTAAAAAATAATGTTCTGTTTTTAAGGTCAAATAAGGACTAATATTACTTCGCCACTTTAAACCGTAGGCAACATTAAT
Organism: Chitinophaga pinensis; assembly: GCA_945871905.1. Taxonomy (GTDB): domain Bacteria; phylum Bacteroidota; class Bacteroidia; order NS11-12g; family UBA955; genus JABMMZ01. The sequence goes on along the minus strand of CAMBXL010000011.1, from coordinate 40,874 downwards.
GCGTGAATAAATGGGGTTAGGATTAGGATTCAATTGACCACCACGGTGGCAAAGTGAACCCTGTAAAGGAAATGAGATTAAATTTTTTGACTTGTTATAAATGGTTTTTTCTGAGGTAAAACCCGTTACAAATCGTTCTTGATTTGTAGTCGTTCTGTAGGTAGGTTCATCCCACACCAGAAAATTATTGAAAGTAAATGTTTTTCCAGTGTATATTCCTTGAATTCCATTTTCTATTCTATTGGTTATGGCACGGTCAATATTATACATGGGTTCTATAAAACCATAATTCATGTGTCCTTGTAACATACCAAAATTATAACGCCATTTGTGTTTGAAGTAGGAAATTGAAACAATAGGTTGGACCGTGTTTAATTTGGTGCTCCCAAAGTCATGACGGGTTATAAACCCAACTTTAATCATTATGTTTTTATGAGGATTGTACTTTAAATAGCCTTGAACCATGGAACCAAAATAGGTTTGTCCTTTTTCAATAATATCAAAATATTCAGTGTTTCTGTAAAAATTGAAAACCTCAAAATTATAATTCACATTTTGTGTGTCATTTAAGTTAACTGAATCTTTTTGTTTCAGGATATTGTTTTCTAGTTGTCCATATACAGCATTAGTTGCCAATAGAGAAAAACAAACAATAATTGTTAAAAGTGAACGTTTTATATTCATTGAGATGGTTTCAAAAATAGTATTTTTGGAATGGTTTTTGAAATACTTATAAAAAAAATCAAATAAAATGAACATCATTCGTCCAAATTCAGCCTTTTTTATTACGTTTTGGTCTTTGTTGCCTTTTGTGTTCTTGTCAGCATTTACTTTTATTCCTCAACCCACAGAAACAAATGCCGATAAGGATCAATTTGCCTACAGGAAAATGAGTAATCAAGCCTTTGGTTTTAATGAAAAGTTAAGTTACCGAGTCCATTATGGTGTCATCAATGCGGCTGCTGTTACTATGGAAGTTGGACCTCAGTTTATTGAAAAATCTGACAGAAAATGCTATCAAATTAAAGCAGATGGAAGAACCCTTAAATCATTTGATTGGGCTTATAAAGTAAGAGATAAGTTTGAAAGTTACGTAGATAATGAAGCTTTAGCACCTATGAGTTTCAATAAAAGTGTTCAAGAAGATAAATATGTAGACAATGATTTAGTTAATTTTAAACACAATAAGAAAAAATTATACGGAATAAAAGGGGTTTTGGACATGCCTGAATATACCCACGATATAATTTCAGCTTTGTATTATGTTAGAAATTTGGATTTTTCTAATGCTAAAAAAGGGGATAAATACCCTCTTGATATATACCTAGATAACAAAATATACCATCTTGGGTTTAAATACGATGGAAAAGAAACCATTAGTACTGATATTGGTAAAATTAAATGTCTAAGATTTGTTCCTATTCTTGTGGTTGACAGAGTTTTTAAGGACCAAGATGACATGACTGTTTGGGTTAGTGATGATGCCAACAAAATTCCTGTTCGTGTTAAAGCAAAGATAATGGTAGGTTCAATTAAAGTTGATATTACCAGTTACAGCGGACTTAAAAATGAATTTAAAGCACTTGTAGTTAAATAAGTTAACGGTCCCAAATTAAACGTACAACTCCGTTGAGGGTAGGTTCGTTTTCATTGCTGCTTTTGTATCTGTAGTTTAAAATATAATAATAAGTGCCATCCATGCATTCTTCTCCTGTGTTAAAGAGCCTCCCATTCCAATCATAGTTTTTGTCCATACTCTCAAACACTAAAACACCCCATCTGTCGTATATTTTTAAATCGTAGAACGATTCACCTTTTAAGTAAATATTAAACACATTGTTGCCTTCGAGTTGGTCTTTGTCTTTACCCGAAAAACCATCTTTGCCGCTAGGAGTAAATACATTAGGAGGAATAATTGCCCTCTCATACTTATTCTGAATTCTTTTGCAAATGGTGTCTTTGCAACCTATGGCATTGGTAGCTTCCAAACAAATCCAATTATAACCGGGATTCTGGAAAAAATCTTGACAAATGTATCTTTCAGGTTCAACTTGACTAGCATTTTCGGTAAATATTAAAGATTTGTTTTTTGTAATGTCATCTGAATGGAAAAATCCCCAACGGTATTTAACACCATTTGTCGATGTATTTGTAAAGCAATACTTTGGTTCTTGGGTTGTGTCAATGTCAAAATTAGCAACGACACTGTCCGCATAGACTGTAATAGTATCTAGTGTTGAACACGTTTTTTGACCTAATCCCGAAAGGATTGGACTAAAAATCACAAAGTAGGAACCCTTTTGTTTCAATTGAAATGTTTTTTCAGGGATTGTTGTTGTAGATGGAATTTGATTAATAGACCAAAAGTAATTTTGATAAGTTGCAAACGTATTTATGTTCGCTTTTATGGTAATGGAATCTCCAACACATACAATATTTGGAACTGCACTTAGGTTGATTTGGTCATAAGGCAACACTGTAATTCTAATTTTATTTATGGTATCCGGGAAAGTAGAAGAGCAGTATTTCCCTGAATTTTCTATGCTATCATATTGTGTTAAATACACGTCGAAAAATCCTGTTTGCTTGTATTGATGCCATACCAAACCGGTGTCTTTCTGAGGTTGAAATTGGCCATCTCCAAAACTCCAAAGCCATTGTGCAGATTTGGTGAAATTTCTTGAAACATTTTTAAACAAAACACTGTCATTGACACAAATGGTAGATTCTGTTTCTACAATAAAGGTAGGTAGCGGTCCGGGAATATCAATATCCAAAAAGACAGAATCTCTACATCCCTTTGCGGTATTTATATACAACCATATTCTAAAGGTGCCATTTCTTACAAAGTCGTGCCCAATTTGTGCTGGACGGTCTTTATAATATTCGGACAATGGACTTCCATCTCCCCAATCTATTGCCCAGTAAATAATATCATCGCAAGGAGGTAAGCCCTTCAAAACACAAGGGTCTATAATTTTTGAAGTGTCAAATAATTCAATAATGGTTTTACAATTTGGTCTGTTAAAGTCAATAAAAAATCCTGCTTTTGGTCCTAGAACATATAAGTTTTGCTTGAAAGTGTCTGCACATCGATTGCTGTCTGAAGTCAACATTCTTAAGGTGTAAAATCCAGCTTGTTTGTAATAAATACCACCCGGTTCATTGCCTATTGTTAAGTTGGGATTCGCCAAGCCCAATCTGCCATAAGGCATTACACCGAATATTGTATTCGGATTGTTGGGGTTGTCATCTTGTTTGCTAAAATCCCATATTGTGCGCCCCTCTCTGTTGATATTGCCTGCCTCATTTTCTCTTAACGTCCAATAGTCTATTGTATCTAAAGACCCAAATGAGGATGTGTCTGCCGAGTAATATCTGATTTTGCTATTTATTTCAACCGGTTGACCAGCACAAAACACACTGTCCACAACAGTCATATCTCCGTAAAAACCTACAATCACCATTTGTTCTTTTTCTAAAGGGCAATAGTTGGGGAAGTTGGTTTCTATATTTCTAACCATTTTGTATGCACCACTTTTAGGTGTGCTAAAGCAATAAGATTGATAGTTTTTTCCATTTTTAGTTATTTGATCCAATGGATTAAAACTACTGTCTTTAAAGTGTAAAATGGTAGATGAGTCAATGACATATTCAAAAAACAATTCATTCCCAAATCCTGTGGTGTCAATACAACCCTTACTGCCGCTGTTTTTATCTCCAATAATTCCAACTTTGTTCCAAATCAACGAAACCAAAAGGCTGTCACTAAAATCATCGATTGATAAACCTATTTCTGAAAGTTTATCCTTCAGTTTTTGATTGTTTATAGACTTAAGGAGTTTAACATGGTGTTTATGAACAATGGCAGTGAAAACAGTATCAGTTTGAGTAGGGTTAAAGCCATTTTTTGCAGCATTGTATCGTTTAATGACTACAAAATTTACTTTCTGATTTGGGTAACGTGGGTTCGACTGTACCTTAAAGTAGGTTTCTGTTATTTTTTGAACAGTATCTCCGGAATTGTGATTAATGAAAAACCAATTATTGCCATAGGCAAGCTGATTGTATTCTCTCGACTGTGGTGAAGGAATATTAATGCAAATGGGTTCATTAGGGCAAACGTGGTAAACGTTTTTGGCTGATTTAGAAAATATATTAAAGTTGGCGTTTAGATAAGGGAACGATGCAAAATTAGGATAATAGACAGTGTCTTCGCAATAATTGGAGCCTGTGCCATTTCCTATAATTAAGGCAATGTTTAATTGTTGAACGCCTTTTTTCGATAGGATGGAATCACTGTATTTTTTAAAAAATATGGAATTAAAGGGCCCCTGACTTGCATACCCTCTGTAAGGAGGTCCACTGTTTAAATAAGGGCCTAGTCTAACTTCTCCATCATACAAGTCATTGACTAATTTCCAGTCATTTGGGGTATTGATATAATCAAAATTGATTTTTGCCGTAGATTGTGTGCAACCAGGTTTGGTGTCGGATAAGCTGAATTCAATAACCTTATCTGTATAACCATAACAAAACTGATTCTCTATACTCAATTTTTTTGCAGATGGAGGTAACAATGCCACATTAACAGTGCTTCTGCTTTCACAAGCTAGTGGATGCGAAGTGTCTCGAACAATTAATTCAATAGGAAAACATTTGGGAATTCGCTCGTAAAAAAGTTTGCGATGTAAATCAAAATTGACACTGTCGAATGACGTAATACGAGGGTTTTTTAATGCCCCAATAACGGTGTGGTGTGGCTGAATTTCTTGTAAAGGAATGCTGTCAATATTCGCCAATAAACTATAAATAAATAAACAAGAATCATCTGAATTGTCAACTTGAATTTTCCAGTTTTTGCTAACATTGAAATAGGAAGGGCCAGTAATATTCAATAAACCCAATCCATTTTTTCGGTCAATACTAATTTGACTTTGTGAAGGTATATAAACCCTAATGTTAAAAGGACAATCTAAACTTCCTTTTCCGACAATGCCACTTGGAATTATTTGCTTTTTTAAGGATAGAAATACAGAACTGTCTTTTACCGATTTGCCAAGTGAATTGTTGCCATAATACAGAATAGTATCTGTGGTTATAAATAAACTATCGCTGCTGTATAGTTTTCTCTTTGCGCACGATTGGTTTAGGCCATCAAAGAAACTAATTTCAAAAGGAAGAAAGCTGTATTTGTAACGGTAAATAGAGTCCCAAGGGGTGTACCAATGTTGAGGCGTTTTTTCACGACTGTAATTGCAATTCAACCAAGTGTTTTTATTTTGCTGAACATCGGTAGTACATTGGTCGCAATACTCGTCTCCAAAATTCCAAAGTCGGATTGTGTTTTCTCCATTCCTTACCTGATTACGGGCATTTGTGGAAATGTTATTGGTGAAATGATGGCCTAAGTTCCCTGCTTTTTTTCTGAACAAACTATCATCATTAAGCATATTGGTATCGTTATGATAAAACAAACTGCGATCGGTTACCGTAATACTGTCTTTGATAGTGCATTGAAACCGTTTGTTGGGGTCCATATAAAGGGGTTCAATACTTGCTTTTGGTCCTATAACAATTAAAGTGTCGTATAAATTAAAAGGTCCACAAGGATGCGAAATTCGACAATTGATAAGCTTGGGTCCAAGAGTATTGTAGGATTGTATTCCTTTAAATTGATTGGCTATGCCGGGGTTGAAACGCCATGATAGATCTCGTTCTGTGATAAAATTGCTCATGGAGGTAGGAAGCAATTGGTAAGCAATGGTATCGTCCACACAGATGGAATCTCTACTTAATAAAATCCTAGGTTTTAAGTTGAACATCGTAATGTCCTTTAAATTAAAAACAACGGTGCATCCCGATTTTGTTTTTACAACTAATTTGGGTGAAAAAATTTTGGTGCTTGCATTCCCAATATTGTAGGTGTGTGAAATAGTATCCCAATTAATTGAGTCTTTAAAACCATCCCCAAAATCCCAATAATAAGATTTTAAATCGCTGGTTTTTAGTTGTGATAAATTGGTGAATTTTGCCCTCGATGTAACACCACAAGGCGCAGTAGAAAACTGGAAATTAGCAAATAAGGCAGGTGCAAAATCTGTTTTCAAAGCATTAGGGTATTGATACCGCGATATGCAACCATTACAATCCTCCACCTCTATAAGTAAATTAACAGTAGTGCCTTGAGGATCATTAATTGTTTTGCAAAATGTAGCAGGTAAAGAAACGGGATTGAATTTAGTGCCTGTTTTTGTTATCAATTCACCATCGCTAAACAAATATTTGATAGAAACAATACAGTTGTTGCCATCACCCGATAAACTTGAATCACGAAAGCAAAAAGCATTGTTTTCAAAGCATTGAACAGAATCGGTTAGTAAGCGGCTTCGAATGATTGGTAAGGGTTTTATAGTCAATGTGAGTTGACCCGAACAAGGTTTCCCGTTGGCCAAAGTACATGAAAAAGTGACAATTTTGACGCCTGTAGTTGTAAATCTAAAAACAGGTTTTATGGTAGTGTTATTACTCCCTTCTCCATTGAAATTCCAAAGAAAATTACTTGCTCCTGGGCTGTTCCCATTGAATTCTATAGGATTATTGACACATTGAGTCCCTGAAAATGAAGGTTGACATTGTCCATAAATGTTTAAAGCGGTAAAGAAACTAACAATATATAAAACAAGGATTTTCAATGTTTATGATTAATCATATTCTTTAGACGTGTTGATTTAAAATTAGTTGCATATTATTATGCCAAAAAATAATAACAGGCCGTTGTAAATGGAAGGGAAATAAAGAGTGCATCAAAACGGTCAAGTATGCCGCCATGCCCAGGAATTATAGTCCCTGAATCTTTTATTTGATGTTCGCGTTTTAGTTGACTCTCTACTAAATCGCCTAAAGTGCCAAATACAACACTAAGAAAAGCAATTAATAAATTCAGTTTTACAGAAATGCCAAACCATTGGGACAGTAATATTGAAAAACCAACGGTTAAAACAAGTGCGCCAATAAAGCCTTCTACGGTTTTCTTAGGAGAAATTTTTTCGAAAAGTTTATGCTTACCAAATGCCTTGCCACATAAATAAGCGAATGTATCACTGCACCATATTAACACAAATAAGTTTAACGCTAAATAGGGTTTGAACTCCATTTGTGGGGATTCATATTGTCCATCTGATTTCATTACAGAAAGCAAAAATAAAAACAGAGGAAATGCAATGTAAAATAGTCCTGATAAAAGTAAAGGGATGTTTTTCCAAGAATGTTTCTGTCTGAAAAGGGAATAGATGAAAGAGCTCGTTACCAATAATACGACACCAAATAAGGCAAAGTCAACCCTGTCATCGATCCAAAAATAGGCACTAATGATAGAAAGTCCTAAAAGGGTGAAAATCAATTGTAAAAAATAGGCTTCTTTACGCATCACAATTTTGTAGTACTCCATCATTCCCAAACCGCCAATTAATAGTAAAAGTATTAAAAAAGTATAGGGACTATAGAGCGTCATTCCGCTTATAAATGCTATAAAAAAAAATCCAGTTATGGCCCTAAGCGTAAAATTATTCATGTTTCAGTGAGGTGTATTGCTTGTGCAAGTATATAAAATAAACTACAATAGAAAAAAAGCAAAGAAGGAAAAATGGAATGGAGGGACTGAAATTGTCATTAACTAGCTCATTGGCAATGTCATTACCACCCTTTAAATAATAGGCTGTAACAGCTAAACCATTATTGAAAAAATGTAAAATAATACTTGGCCAAATACTTTTGGAATAGTGGCAGATATAGCCAAAAACAAGCGCTAAAAACAACATTGGAATAAATTGTTGCACATTAAGATGAATGCCCGCAAAAATAAAAGAGGTTACAAATATGCCAATATGAGTGTTTTTGAATCCTTCGATAAATAGTTTTTGAAGGGTTCCTCTGAAAAAGATTTCCTCGAGTATAGCAGGAGTTAAGGCTACAAAAAATAGATTAATTAAATAGTCGGTGTGGGTATTCATTTGCAACATTTTAGTTAGCAAATGTTTGTTTTGTTTAGAGCTTAATTTTTCTATCCATTCCGGAAGGGCTATTTGTTGGTTGATTTGCAATAGCCAAGCCGATGTTATGGTAAGGGCAAAGAAAAGCGGGATTAGGTGGGCATAGATAATTTTGGGTTGTGCTGAATTAAAGTTAATTTGTTTGCCAAATGAATAAAAACGTATTTTGAAATACACCCACACAGAAAGCACCCAAGCTCCTAAATTTGAGAAAAAGTTGTACCATTTAAGCGCCATTACCTCATTTGCAGTTTGAGGATTAACTATGGTAGCTTGATAATTGGAAAATGGTATATCAAAACCAACAATACCAATAAACATGCCTACAAAACTACCCGCTATCATTCCTAGTATTGCCAAGCCAATAATGATAAATACATCAGCGATGGTTTGTATTGTGGTTTTATCATTGTAATTTTGCATGCTTATAAAAAATGCAAATTTGGTAAAAATTGGTCACATATCGTTAGGAAATTTTCCTTTATTGTTGGCACCCATGGAGGATGTTAGCGATCCACCCTTCAGGTATTTATGTAAAAAACATGGGGCCGACCTTATGTATACTGAGTTTATTAGTTCAGAAGGCCTAATTAGGGACGCCATAAAAAGCCGACAAAAGTTGGATATTTTCGATTACGAAAAGCCAATTGGTATTCAAATATTTGGTGGTGACGAGGAAGCAATGGCAATGGCCACTAAAATTGTAGATGCAACTCAACCCGATATTGTTGACATTAACTTTGGTTGTCCTGTAAAAAAAGTAGTTTGTAAAGGTGCAGGTGCGGCAGTTCTTAAGGATATTCCCTTAATGGTCCGACTAACCGAAGCCGTTGTTAGAAGCACAAATTTGCCTGTAACTGTTAAAACCCGATTAGGTTGGGATGAGCGCACCAAAAATATTGAAGAAGTGGCATTAAGGTTACAAGATGTAGGAATTAAAGCACTGTCAATACATGGAAGGACGCGAACGCAATTGTACAAAGGGGAGGCCGATTGGACACTCATTGCCAAAGTTAAAAGCAATCCTAATATCGAAATCCCAATATTTGGGAACGGAGACATAGACACACCTCAAAAGGCATTGGAATATAAAAATAAATATGGTGTTGATGGTATTATGATAGGTCGTGCAAGTATTGGCCATCCTTGGATTTTTAATGAAATCAAACATTACATGGCAACGGGAGAAATTTTACCTTCTCCAACCATAGCAGACAGAGTGGAAGCTTGTAGAACTCATTTTTTAAAGTCTATAGAATGGAAGAGTGAGGTCGTGGCTATTAATGAAATGAAAAGGCATTATGCCAATTATTTTAAAGGGATTCCAAATTTCAAAACTTATAAAACAACTTTGGTTATGAGTCATTCCATTAACGAAATAATGGAAACATTGGAAGAGATAGAAAATAAGTTGATCGATTAGTTTTTTATCATCATCATAATACCATCGCGAATTGGTAACAAGACAGGGGTTACTCTTGAGTCTTTTGATACATATTTATTGAACTCATCGATAGCTTGAGTGTCTTTGTCTTTTTTCAAAGCATTGTCATCACATACTTTACCACTCCACAGGACATTGTCAGCCATTATCAGTCCACCTTTACGCACTTTTTCAATACACAAGTCAAAGTAGGTTTTATAAGCTGTTTTGTCGGCATCTATCCATACGATGTCCCAATAATCTACAGTTTCATGTAACAGAGGGATTACAGCATCGGCATTACCAGTTTTAAGGGATATTTGATGGGCGTAGGGAGATGATTCAATAAATTGTTGAGCAGTTACATTAACCTCTTCATTGTTATCAATAGTGTAAACGCAACCTTCAGGACTAAGACCTTCTGCCAAGCAAAGTGCAGAATAACCGGTGAATGTGCCTATGTCTAAAACATGGGTTGGTCTTATCAATTGACTTAACATGGATAAAAATCGACCTTGAAAATGACCGCTAAGCATGCGTGGTTTTAAAACATGCAGATGGGTGTGTCTATTTAAAGCTTTGAGGTGTTCAGGTTCTTCCGAGGTGTGATTGTCCGCATAGTTTTGTATAAGGTGATTGATGAAATCCATATTGCAAATTAAAGCATTGCTTGTTAAAGCGGCAATAAAATATCTATTTATCAAACAGATTATTGTCTTTGTCTAATTCACAAGAAAAACTTAAACATTTAAGTCAAAATGAAATAACTTCGTAAAATGATTAAGGAATTTATGTTAGGAGTGTCCCACTTTTTAAAGGCACCTCTCTATTTGTCCAAAAAAGGATTACTACATTATTATTTGTGGCCATTAGTGGTAGCTATATTGTTGTATGTAAGTTTGTTTTCAAGTATTTTCTATTTGTCAGACATTATAACCGAAAAAATATTTGGCAGGTATAGTCAAGAAAATATAGGAGAGTTGTTAGGTACAAATGGAGTTTTGGCGATTATTACACAGTGGTCAATAAAAGGAATAATGACGGTTATTTATTCAATTATAGTATTAATGCTCTCCGCAAAGTTTTCAAAATACTTTGTGTTAATAGTATTGGCACCTTTGTTTTCTTTTTTAAGTGAACGAATAGAAGAAATAGAAACAGGAAGAAAATATCCATTTTCAGGATTTCAGTTACTAAAGGACATGCTAAGAGGTACTTTAATAGCGTTAAGAAACTTAACTATTGAATTGGCATTAATTGCTTTGTTTGGATTGTTGGGTTTGTTAATTGGGCCTTTTACGCTTTTAACTGTTCCATTTTTGTGGCTTGTTAGTGCTTATTATTTTGGATTTAGTATGATGGATTATACTTGCGAGAGAAAGAAAATGAGTATAAAAGAGGGGATTCAATTTATTAAAAGTAAGCGTTCTTTTGCATTAGGGATAGGCGTTGTTTATGCATTATTGGATATGGTTCCAATTGTAGGATTAATGATAGCGCCAATCAATGGAGTAGTCGGTGCAACTTTAGGTATTCTAGAAATGGAATCTAAAGAATAGTTAAACAATATGTCATTAATAAAAAAAAATGACAAAAACAAGAAAAAAAATTGGGCTAAAATAGGGTGATTGAGGGTATTATTGATAAAATCGTATATATTAAATTAATATAGTAATTAAGAGGGTTTATAAGTTATTTTAAAAAAAATATACAAGTAAGTTTCAATAATTCAGAAAAAATTGTATTATCTTTGTATTGCGCATTAACATACACACCCCATGACAAGTCCAAAAAAAAGAGTTCTATTTGTGTCATCAGAAATGACACCGTTTTTAAATGAATCACCCGTTTCTACTATTGCTAGATTTTTGCCACAAGCTATTCAGGAAAAGGATAATGAAGTTAGAGTTCTTGTTCCACGCTTTGGTGTTATCAATGAAAGAAGAAACAAATTACATGAAGTGGTTAGATTGTCAGGGATCAATATTTCTATTGATGATAAGGATAATCCATTGACCATTAAAGTTGCTTCTATTCCTGAGGCAAGAATGCAGGTTTATTTTTTAGACAATGAAGATTATTACCACCGCAAATTTTTGTTTTCTGATGAGCAAGACAAAGCTTTTGATGACAATGATGAACGTGTGATTTTCTTTTGTAAAGGGGTTTTAGAAACAGTGAAAAAATTAGGATGGTCTCCAGATATTATTCATTGCCAAGGTTGGATGACAAGTTTAATTCCAATTTATCTTAAAACATTATATAAAGATGAACCGGTGTTTAAAAACGCAAAAATCGTTTATTCAGTATTTGAAAACGAAATTTCGACTGAATTAGGAAAAGATTTTGCAAGAAAAGCTTCATTAAACGAAATTGAAGACAAATATCTTGAAACATTTGCAAAAGGAGATTCTAGAAGTATGCAGTTAGGCGGTATTCAAAGCGCTGATGCCATCGTAGATTGTACTTCGAAAATGGATGCAGATTGTGTTAAATTAGCCAAAAACAAACCACATATGGTGCATGAAGCCGATAATTTAGGCGATAAATACATGGCTTTTTACGACCAATTAATCGCTTCTTCTAAATAATTTAGTTAATTTGCACCTGTGAAATTTAGATTAACGGGGGTAATCATACTCTCTCTATTGCTTATTGCAGCCTGTAAGAAACAAAGTGATAACGTTTTTTTTGACAGTGACGGTGCTTTAGGTTTTGATGGATATTTATATACCAATCAATTAGATTTATTGACCCGTTCGGTAAGGGAAGATTCTCTTAAATCGGATAGTTTGAGTCATAACCTAATTGGTCTTATAAACGACCCCAATTTTGGAACTTATAAAGCGAGCAGTTTTTTTCAATTTAGATTGCCGCAACTTAATAATGTTCTGTCAGCAAATACGCTCGACTCTGTTGTGCTTATGATGCAATACACTTCTACTATTGCTAATTACGGTGACATGTCATCAACCGTTTCTCTTGATGTGTTCGAACTTACAGAAGCCATGGGAAGTGCTGTTACTCATTCTAATCAGACTTACGCCTACAATACTACTCCCGCTGCTTCTTACACAGGTAGATTTGCCCCTTCTGACAGTACTAATGTTAGACAAGGGAAGTCTGTAATTCGTGTAGCCCCAACACTTAAAATAAAGTTGGGAAGTGCCTTAGCCAACAAATTGTTTAATGCAACAAGTTCAGATTTGAGTTCGCAAACAAATTTTTTGAATTTCTTTAAAGGAATAGCGGTAGTCCCAAAGGGTAATTCGCAAGCAATAAGCGCCTTCAATTTAAAAGGAACGCATTCTAAAATAAGAATCTATTACAATGATTCAATGTATAATGATTTTAAAGTGACCGATGAATCTGAAAGGTTTACAAAATACGAATTTAGTAACCTGTCTCCTGAAATATTAAAACAAAGATCGGCAGGAAAAACACAGGATTTTGATACAACTTTTCTTTTAGCAATGGCAAGTTCTAAAATGCATATTCAATTGCCCAATTTGTTTAGTATTATCAAAGATTCTACCAAACGCGTCGTAATAGGTAAAGCAGAATTGTTTATTCGACCAGTTACGGGTACTTTTCAATCACCTTTTACTTTACCTACTCGTTTACTGTGTTTTCAACCCAATCCAGTTAATAATACCAATGCGGGGATACTTGATTTAACGGAATTTGTGTTTGGCGGCGATTTAAATAAAGTCACTAACACGTACAAAATTAATATTACAAGACATATTCAAAATTTGTTTGTTCAATACCAATCTAAAGGGGATAATCTGAACAGGGGCTTATTTATAACCATTCCTTCCGATAACCCAATTGCGCCATCGCGCCTAATGATTGATACTCGCAAAGGGCTGGAAAATGCTGGAATTGAGTTTAAACTTTATTATACAGAACTTTAAGCAATTTGAATTGTTTTAAAAATTAATACATGGAAAATAAACGAAAACCATATCAATTGGTGTCAAGGGAATGGAAACAATCTGATACTGTTATTGAACTTAAAAATACGCGAATAGGTGCTGGGTCATTTTCGGTTATTGCCGGTCCTTGTGCGGTTGAAAATGAAGATCAAATATTTACAATTTGTGAGTTTTTAAGTAAATTTCAAATTAAATTATTACGTGGTGGTGCTTACAAACCAAGAACTTCACCATACTCATTTCAAGGGTTAAAAAAAGAAGGACTCAAATTGTTACGACAAGCTGCAGACAAATATGAAATGGAGGTTGTTACTGAAGTAATGGACACCAATTTGGTTGATGAAGTTGCTGAATATGCAGATGTTCTTCAGGTAGGTACTCGCAATATGCAAAACTATCAATTATTAAGAGCGCTAAGCAAAATAAATAAACCTGTTTTATTAAAAAGAGGGATGAGTAGCACACTTGAAGAGTGGTTATTGGCTGCAGAGTATATTTTATCAGGAGGAAATAATAATGTTATATTATGTGAACGCGGCATCCGTACTTTCGAAACAGCAACACGTAATACACTCGATTTAAGTATGGTTCCTTTGGTGAAATCATTAAGCCATTTGCCAATAATCGTTGACCCAAGTCAAGGAACAGGTTTGCGCGACTTAATTACCCCTATGAGTTTGGCATCAATTGCAGCAGGCGCAGATGGTTTGATTTTAGAGGTACATAACCACCCTGATGAAGCAATGTCTGATGGGGATCAATCATTATACTTTGACCAATTTTCAGATTTAATGAAGAAAGTTCAAAATACTTCTGAGTTTTTCGGTAAAACAGTCGATTTCGAATCAGAAAAAGTCCTGAGGTAAGTAATGTCTCAATACAGAATTACTAGCCTTTGATAATAATAAAATTTGTTAATTTAGTTGTTATCAAAGGCGTTATTCATTAATATCTATTTTACATTTTGTATATTCAGTATACACAAAAATCAATGCATTATATTTCTAATATTTATTGATTTTTTCCATAATAAAAAAACGCTCCTTGTGAGAGCGTTTTGGGAGCGGTGTGGACGGGACTCGAACCCGCGACCCCTGCCGTGACAGGGCAGTATTCTAACCAGCTGAACTACCACACCGTTGGTTTTTTGGGACTGCAAATATAAGCCAAAAATCATATTTACAAAAAATATTTTACTTATTTTTTGTAGCGCTCTATTTTGTTAGAAATTTAGACACTTTTTCAAGTTTCTTTACTTCAGTTTGAGTTTTATTTAATTCATCATCAAGGAAGTTTTTTAATTCAGAAGTAGTTGCTTGTTTTTTATAAATGTTTTCATTCTTTACCAAAAGCTAGTATCATTATAATTCAATTTGTCTTGATCTTCTAAAAACTTATATCTTATTCCAAAGCTTGCTCTAATACCTGATGCATTGGTGTTGATTTTATTGCCATATTTCAAAAAAGTAAATTCAGTTTGCATGAAAAAATTAATGTCACATGAAAAATTATACTTTACACCCAAATTGGCTGAGCCTCTCAAAAAAGTAGAATAGTAGTTTTCGAATTTTATGTTATTAGGATTAGAATAGATATCAGCGTAATAAGGTACATCAAGTTGTTTTAATGCTAACATTCCAAAATCTAAATGAACTCCCATAAATAAAGCCAAGTTCTTTAAAAATGGTTTACTTGCCATTTGATAACCCAAACCAATAGATTGTGTTTGATAAGTGTAGTTAATAGAAATATCCCTTACACTTGGATTCAAACGATGTTCAATTCCCATTATTTCAGCTTTGTCTTGTTTTGTTTCGAAAGAAAACCTAAAAAGAGCTTCATGTTTATGAATGAAATATTTAAAATTTCGTCGGTCGTTACCAAACACGAAATTGAGGCCTATTTTTATAGGTGAAACAGTGGTATTATTTGTTCTAGCATTCTGATAACCCAAATCACTATCAAGCTCATCTGTAGTTATAGCTTGGGTAAAGTTAACAGTAGTGCGATAACCATAATGATAGCAACCGCTTCCAATATTAACATCTATTCCTTTAAGTTTATATAAATTGGCAGAATCGTTTATTTGAGAAAAAACTGAGAAAACAATATTGAATAAAACGAACGAAACGATGATTTTATAATACATACTTTAATTTATCATTATAACGGAATTTTTTAAATAAATTGTTTGCAACTCACCCCTTTTTTCTAGATTCAATTTTTTGTTGTAATCTTTCAATAATTAATTGGGTTAGTTTTTGTGCAATATCTTCCGTTGTTCCACCAAATGCCGATTTTGCTTTGCTTTCTGAAACGTCAATCCGGTATAAAAGCGAATACAGCCTGTTTAAATCGTGTTCCAATAAATACAGTATTTGTTGGAACACAATTTTAGTCATGTCACTTTGGTTTTGTAGTTCAAAACCATTGGTGATGAGTAATTCTCTTAATTCATTTTCAGACATTATTAGCAAACTTAATGTTTTTTTTCGTTTCAATAAAGGAGTTTAGTCGTATCAGATTGGAATTTTTTTTCTCAATTTTGATTTCTTATTCAATCATACAAGTGTTATCTGCATTTTCAGACAAAGATTGGTATAGCGTTTTGGCGATTATAAAGGCACAATGACTTCAAAAAGCCGTTAAAGATAGATTCTAAAACCTGTGCTGAACTTGATTCATTATAAATTTTGAAGACAAAATTTTCTAGAATAACTAACAGGCAATTCAACAATCGCGCTAAACGGTTTGAAACTAATCAACAAATACCCTTTTGGCACCCTTCGGTACTATTCAGCATAGCTGAATCACTCAGGATGACAAAAGGGAAATTCAACACCCTTCGAGAGCCTCAGGGTGACAATATAACAATTCAACAATAAAACAATCACGCTGCACGGCGTGAAACAATTAACTATTATCCATTAACTTTGCCTGCGATGAGTCAGAAGAAATTATTCCTTTTAGATGGTATGGCATTAATTTACCGTGCTTTTTTTGCTTTTAGTCAAAATCCAAGAATTACCTCTTATGGATTGAATACCAATGCCATGTTTGGTTTTGTAAATACCTTGCTAGATGTCATTAATAAACAAAAACCAACACATCTTGCTTGTGTTTTTGATACTTCTGCTCCAACCGAAAGACATGATGTTTATGAAAAATACAAAGCGCACCGCGAGGAAATGCCCGAGGATTTGGCCAAAAGTTTACCTTATATCTTCAAGATTTTAGAAGCTTTTAATATTCCATGTATCACCTTTGACGGTTATGAAGCCGACGATATTATTGGAACCATTGCGCTCAGAGATGGTTCGCCCGATTGTCAAGTGTATATGATGACCCCTGACAAAGATTTTGGTCAGTTAGTAAATGAAAATGTGTTTATTTTCAAACCAGCAAGGATGGGGAATGATTATGAAATAATGGGTGTTGAAGAGGTTAAGAAAAAATGGGAAATAGAACACATTCATCAAGTGATAGATATATTGGCGATATGGGGGGATGCTGTAGATAATATCCCCGGAATTCCTGGGATGGGTGAAAAAACAGCCAAAAAATTAATTAAAGAATATGGTTCCCTTGAAAATATTTTAGAAAATACGGATCAGTTCAAAGGAAAGCAGCAAGAAAATTTAATTAATTTCAAAGAACAAGCCTTGCTTTCAAAAATGTTAGCGACCATTAATATTAATGTGCCTGTTGAGCATTATTTGGACGATTATATTGTAAAAGAAGTCAATAAAGAAGCGGTTAAAACCTTGTTCGCTGAATTGGAATTTAGGAATTTAACCAAAAGGGTTTTGGGTGAAGAACTGCCAATTACTCCCAAAGTTACTGCTCCCGCAAACAATGGGTTCGACCTTTTTAATCAACCTGTAAATGAAACGGCAAAACAAGTTGAAACAACCGAAGAAAGTATCGAAAGTGAAGACCTAGATTATGTGTCAGAGACTTTAAATAACATACAAAATACAGCGCATCAGTATCATTTGGTGACTTCTGACAATGAAAAGAAAAGTTTAATAGAGTTATTATTACAGCAAAAAGAGTTTTGTTTTGATACCGAAACAGATGGTTTAGATGTTTTCAATGCCAAAATCATAGGCATGTCTTTTTCAGTTAATGCCAATGAAGGGTATTATGTGCCTATCAATGAACAAGAAGAGTTAAACTTGTTTAAGCCTGTATTTGAAAGTGCTAGTGTTAAAATTGCTCAAAATTTAAAGTTCGACATGCAAGTATTGGCAAGTCAAGGAATAGCGACAAATCCACCGTACTACGATACCATGTTGGCACACTATATTATTGAGCCAGACAAGCGACACAACATGGATGATTTGTCGAGACAGTATTTGAAATATGATCCTGTGTCCATTGAGGATTTGATTGGTAAAAAAGGCAAAAACCAACTGAATATGGCGAATATTGAAGTGGAGAAAGTGGCAGAATATGCTGCAGAAGATGCCGATGTTACATTTCAGTTAAAAACGGTTTTGAATCCACTCTTAGTTGAGCAAAATGGGGAAAAATTGTTTCAGGAAGTCGAAATGCCTTTGGTATCAGTTTTGGCATCAATGGAACGAGAAGGAATAAGAATAAATAGTGATTTTCTGAATGAATATTCTAAGAAATTAGGCTCAGAAATTATATTGACAGAGAATCGTATTTATGAATTGGCAGGGGAGAAGTTCAATATAGCATCGCCTTTACAATTGGGTAAAATATTGTTTGAAAAACTTCAGTTAGACCCTAAGGCAAAGAAAACCAAAACAGGTCAATACCAAACAGGCGAGGATGTGCTTCAGAAATTGTCATCCAAAAGTGACATAGTAAAAGATATATTGGAGTTCAGGGGATTACAGAAATTAAAGTCAACTTATGTAGATGCTTTGCCTGCCTTAGTTAATCCCACAACAGGCAGAATTCACACCACTTTTAATCAGTCTATAGCAGCTACAGGCCGATTGAGCAGTACCAATCCTAATTTACAAAATATTCCAATCAGAACCGAACAGGGTAGGGAAGTAAGAAAGGCTTTTATTCCAAGGGATGAAAATTTCTTGTTATTGTCAGCGGATTATTCTCAAATTGAGTTGAGGGTAATTGCAAGTATTAGTGAAGACGAGGGAATGATGGATGCCTTTTCTAAAAACATTGACATTCACAGTGCAACAGCTTCCAAAGTATTTGGAGTGCCCATTGAGGAGGTTAGTAAAGAGCAAAGGTATAAGGCTAAAAGTGTTAATTTTGGATTGATTTATGGTCAAGGTGCTTTCGGATTGTCAGAGAATTTGGGCATTTCGAGGGGTGAAGCAAAGGATATCATTGATAATTATTTTATTCAATTTCCTGGAATCAGAAACTACATGGAGCATGTAAAAGAGAAAGCCAAGCAAGACGGTTTTGTGGAAACAATAATGGGCAGAAGAAGGTATTTGCGTGACATTAATTCTGCCAATGCAACAGTGAGAGCTTTTGCCGAAAGGAATGCCATTAATGCACCTATTCAAGGAACGGCTGCAGACATGATTAAGTTAGCAATGATAAGAGTGGACAAAAGAATGAAACAAGAGCAATTGCGTTCAAAAATGCTCATTCAGGTTCATGATGAGTTGTTGTTTGATGTGCACAAAGAAGAACTCGATGTGATGGTTGAATTGGTAAAATATGAAATGGAAAATGCAATGTTGCTCAAAGTGCCTGTAATAGCTGAAGCAGGTTGGGGCGAAAATTGGTTAGAAGCGCATTAAATGATTTTTTTGAGCAAAGGAAGTTTGCTCAAAATTAAATCGTTAAAGTCTTTAGAAACATTAAGTTTGACTAAAACCCAAACATAAGATGTGCCGATTAATATACTTCTAACAATGCCATCAACAAAAGGATTGCTAAACCAATTCCCCAAGAAAACAATTGAAAGAAAAATACTAAAAGCGAATAAAATAGACCATTGTTTTTTCTCAAACGGATTTATTTTCAGGAAATAGGAGATTAATCCAAAGCAAAACAGGTTTAAAATAAGCATGGCGGCAATATTACTTATGGCACCGCCTACATAGCCATATTTGCTAATAAAATAATAGTTGAACATAATGGCAAATCCGCCATTCATAACGACGATAAATGGAGTCCATTTGTAGAGTTTAGAATTGGAAATAATAGCGCCTTGTGAGCTAAAAAGAGATTCTATTACTTTGCTTAGTCCAATAATAAAAACAACCCATTTCCCTTGAGCGTAATAGTCGCCTTTGGGCATTACAGCATATAGATTGTCAATATTTAACCAAATCAATAGAAATAAAATACTGGCAATTAAAAATTGTGTTGTGCCATTTTTCTTGTGAAATTTCTCTGTTTCATCCAATTGATTGTTTTTAAGGTAAGAAGAAATAATAGGCATTGAAATTTGCATGATAGTTCGTCTAGGGATTTCAATAAAGGTTGCTAGGGTGAACCCAATGCTATATATAGCGACGTTACTCAAGTCTTTTTCTAATTTTGAAACCAATATAAAATCTATTTTGGGAACCACTAAGGATGAAATTGCCGAAAAAATTAAAATTAAAGTAAATAATAATATTTCATTTCTGAGTTTTTTGTTTGCATTCATAAACTCAAAATCGGGAACCATGTGAAGCTTGGTAAGTTTGCTTAAAAAGAATAAATTAAGAAATAAGGTAGAAGCGTATGCCCCCACTACTAACCAAATACAGGTTTTGAAATCAATGAGTTTGAAATAATATAAAGCGGCTCCTGCAATGATAAGAAGTCGCATCAATACTTCTTTAGAAAAATTAGTAACCGCTATTCTTCCATGATTGGCACAACTCACTTCGGTTACTGCAATATAAATATTGGCAATAATTAATAAGATAAACATAGGGAATAGTTCTTTGTATTGGAGGGCATCTTCGTTAATAAATACAAAAAAAGATTGTCCAAAAAACAAAAAGAACATCATTAATAAAATAAAGCCAATTGCCGGTATTGTAAATGCCCAAAAGAAAAATCCATGGTGTTTCTGATCATTCGTTTTAAAATAAGGGAAAAAACGATTGATACTAGAGTTTGTTCCCATTAATGCAAAAGCAGAAAGAACGCCGCCAAGTTCAATAAATAAGCGATAAGCACCGAGTTCTTTGGGGGTAAAAAATAGAGGAAATAAGAAGATAAGACTAATAAATCCTAGAACAACTCCAATGTAATTTGAAATTGAGGCTTTAAAACTTTGTCTGATTATAACTCCCATTTTACTGTTGCGAATTTATATTAAAATATAAGAGTCGATTTAACTTGTCGATTAAAAGTGTTATTTAAGAGGTGGATCATTTATTGAGTTTCATCTAAGGCTTCTTTCAAGGCTTCGAGATAAGATTTGCCAAATTTTAAGTCGGGCTCCATGTAGTTGCCTTCTGCCCATTCATTCCACGAACGAATAAATACAATCTTATTGTCTTGTGGTTTGTCTTTCACCATTTTCAAAACATTTTTAACATGTTTTTTAAAAGCAATGGGATTAGAATTGTGTAAAATATGGCCATTTCTACCTGAGCGTGGAGAATGGTCCCAATTTGGGAAAATACTAGGGTAACAGTCGGTCATTTTGTCTTCTACGCCATGAAAATGTTGCGAGCATTTCTCGTAATCAAGCACCCTGCCACGCTTTAGGAACAAGCGCATAAATTTAACATAAGCACGGCTTAACAAGGAATATTCTTTTTTGAAAACATGGAATAATCGAACCAAACCTACTGCATCAAACCCTTTGTTTTTAAGTTTGCTTATTTCGTCAATATGGTGTGTATTCCCAACAAAATGAATGCCTTCAAGTCCATTTTCTTTGGCAAGCTTTTGCCATAACTGCATAAAAGTTTCTAAATCGGGGATTTCATTAGGGGCATAAATAAAAAACAAGGGTTTGTTATTAACTTTGATGTATCTATGGTCTTTGAATGCAGATAATAATGTGTTGAAATGTTCAGTATAATCATTAACGCCGCCATAAACTTGCTCAATTAAGAGTTTATCATCACCTTCTTTATTGAATTGTTTGTCTTTCCAACTGTGGTTTGCCCAACCTAAACAAAAGGGGAAATCGGGTTTACCACTTTGCAAAACCTCATTAAAAGGTCTTTCAAGTAAGCGTTTACCATTGCCGAAATAATAGTGCCAATAACAAAATCCTTCGATCCCATACTCTTGTGCAAGTTTGGCTTGAGCCTCGCGTGACTCTGAGAGTCGTAAGTCATAGTAGCCTAGGTCGGCAGGCACACGGGGTTGGTAGTGGTTTTTGAAAAGCGGTTTTGCTTTACCCACATTGGTCCATTCTGTAAATCCTTTGCCCCACCACAAGTCATTTTCTGGAATTGGGTGAAACTGAGGTAAATATATTGCTATAATTCTAGCCATTTTGGGATTGATAATTTTTGATTTTCTCCACTAGTTTGAGTGCATCTTCAGTCGAATGAAGAGGTTGGTACAATAAATTGATATTCTCCTTAATAAAAGTGGAAGGCAAATCGTTTAAAAAAATAGGGGCAATCATTTCGATGATTTCGGGTGGAAATTTATAGCGAATAATTTTGGCAGGGTTTCCTCCAACAATAGCATAAGGAGGTACATCTTTGCTTACAATAGCACCTGCGGCAATCATTGCGCCTTTGCCTATGGTAAGTCCCGACAGAATAATGGCATTAGTGCCTATCCAAACTTCATCTTCAATGATTAAGGGTCCTTTGATAACAGCATCCTTGGTAGAAGGATCAACATAGCGGCTATACAATGGAAACGTTGAGAGCGTATTGGTTTGGTGATTGACCCCTAAAAGGAATATGACACCTGGGCCTATGGATACGAAATTCCCTATTTCAAGTTTTTCGCCATCTTGTTCAAACAAGCTTTGAATGTTTAAAGCGCCATAACTCATGTTGCCCACTTTTACATTGTTTAAAGGGAAGAAACGCTCACCTACTGAGGTTAAATTATGGGGATTCAATTGACGCCATTTTTTCTTAAACGAACGTTTTTTAAGTGAATAAACCAATTCTTTAATAACAGGGATTTTGCTGAGTATAGACATTTTTATTTTTTAACTCCTCTAATAACTGCTTTACTCAATCTTTTTCCCCAAAACAAATAACCTTCCGAAAAACGAGTGTCAAAACCGTGTTTTTGAAGAAGTTTCTCAAAAGTTTCAGGGTCATTGGGTTTGTGATAGGTGCAAATGGCTGTTGTAATATGTTGACCTTGTTCCAATGTGTTTTTTGCCCCTTCCAAGGCTTTTAGTTCGGCGCCCTCTATGTCCATTTTGATAAATAGATGGTGCTTAGGTTTGTCTTTCAGAAATTCATCAATGGTAATAAAATCTTCACTTACTTGGTCGCCCACATATTTTTTGATAATAGTTACCTTTTCTTTCCAAGGTTCAAAAGTTGCATGTAGGGCATCAATCCAAAAAGGTTCAACTTCAAATAAATAAGCATGTTCTAATCTATCAATATTGTCCAAGGTAAAAATACCCTCCGCAGAACCCACGTCTAACAAAGTCATTCCATTTAAATCTTCATAATTTTCGACATAGCGATGTGCACTTCTAACGTCTTGTTCGGTGATTAAGCTTTTATATAATTTAATAATTTGTGCTTTGCCAAATTTTGAAGTAAAATAGAGTTTTTTACCATTGTGTATGCAATAATGCATTTGTTTGTCGCTGTCAAATTCCAACTGAACCGTTCTGTTTTTGTAGTCGAGAACATAGGGTGCAGGATAAGAACTTAAGCCATGTCTGCCCATAAAAGCCAAGGCTTTGTTATAATCTGTTTTTGGGAGGAGTTTTTGGAACAAGAAAGTAAATTTACATTTGGCATTCATTCTGAAATTCCTGATGAAAACCAGTATTTCTCCTAAAAAATAGGAGTAAATATAAGCTCTAAGCTTGGGCGGAAGTATCGATCTGTAAAGGGTTGCTAGCATTTTTAACTACTTTTTTTTGATGTAATAATCTCGTAGAAGACAAAAACATGAAAGGGCAAATTTACATTTATTTTTTTTAATCTGAAGAATACAATATTAAGAACCCTTTCGGCAATGTTTATTGGAGTATCTCATCACAAATTTTCTCAAATGCTATCATTCGACTTTGAGTGCTGTACTGAGCAAATGTTCTTTTTTGGCCATTTAAAGCAATTTCTTTGGCTTCGTTTGTGTTTTTTAAGTAATACTTGGTTTTGTCTATAGCTTCCGATTTGTTTTTGTAGGTAATGATTTCTTTTTCAGGGACAAACAAGTCGGGTAAATTACTTTTCCAGTCGGTAAGTAATAGCGTTCCCATACCTGTAGCCTCATACAATCGCATGTTTCCAGCTTGCAGAGACCCATCACCATGACTGTTTAATTGAATGGTATTTTGACCTAAGGTTCTATACATTTCTATCCCGTATACGCCCCCAAGGTTGTGCGATTGTAGGGTATAGTAATCTTTAAAATCTTTGAGGCGTAAATCTTTTATTGCTCTCATTTGAGCCCGACTAAGCCATGTATTTTTGTTGCCAATATTGCTGATGTGCAATGCCAAAGGGATTTTGTTTTTGAGAATAGTAAGCAGTAATTCCTTGCGTTCTTTGTGAACATTGTCGGATATGGAACCCGTAAAACTCAATCGGTTTTGAATTGTTAAACTCGTTTTTAATTGTTCAAAGACTCTGTTGTCAAAACCAAAGGGCAGTAGCTTGCTTTCAAATCCTAACTCTTGATAGATGTTTTTGATGTAATCAACACAAGTGATAAGCAAATCTACACCTTTACTTTGTTGTTTAAATTGGCTTCCGGTATAGCCATCCCAAGCAATGATTTTACTTACTTTATACTTTTGTTTAAACTCCTCAGCATTATGCGACATGAAATAACTGCTGTTATCAACATAGATAAGGGGTTTAAAATGCTTGATTTGCTCCAAAAAAATGTCTTCTAAACTTAAATGGGGACTTAGACCATGCTCGCTTGCCCATTTTTTTTGAAGAATGGAATCATTGGTGATAATTTCTTCGCAATGGTATTTTTCGCCTTTGTTTAGGTAATAAGAGTATTGGTCAAATTCATTGATAAAAAAGCCGAATATCTTTGCCCTTAGTTCTTCAAAAGTTAATAGATTAACATCCGTTAAATGATTGTTGTAAATATCAGAAAGATATCTTTTGGGGATTGTAGAGGTTCTAACAATGGACATCATTCGCTCTTTGGGTTAATCTATTTTATTGCAAAGGTGCTAAATTAATACTGAATGAAGTTTAATTTGTTTTAGTGGATGACGAGTTTTTTATAAAATCAATAATACTTTCTGCTATTATTTCGCTTGCATTTGCGGTACCGTACAGCGTGTTATCAAATTGCAAATTCTCGGTTTTTAAGATATTTTCAATTTCATTTAAATTATCAAAAACAAGCGTATTGCAACCATTTTCTAATGTTTCAGACCATTCTGTTTCTTTTCTTATTGTGATACATTTTTTTTGAAGCCAGTAGGCCTCTTTTTGCATTCCACCTGAATCTGTAATAACACAATCGCAATTTTTTAGGTAAGCTAAATTGTCAAAGTAGCCTTGAGGTTCTATAAACTCAATATTGTTGAAGTTTAGTTCAACTTGATAGGTGTTTTTAAGTAAATTTAAGGTTCTTGGATGGATAGAGAAAATTACCTTTTTGTCTAAAGCGTTTAAAGTATTAAGAATAGAAATAAGTCTTTCTTTATCATCCGTGTTATAGGGTCTGTGTATGGTGGTGTAGTAATAGTTTTTGTTGTTATTGTCAGGAATAATATTTTGGTCTAAGCATATTTTCATGATGTCTTTCATAACATCACCGCACAAAAAAACCTGTTTTGTTATGCCTTCACTTGCAAGTTGAGAAACAGCATTTTCTGAAGGAACAAAGAGTAAGTCGCTAATATGGTCGGTGAGGATGCGGTTAACCTCCTCAGGCATTTGTTTGTTAAAAGAACGCAACCCTGCTTCAATATGAGCAATAGGAATGTGAAGTTTTGCTGCAGCCAAAGCAGCCCCAATGGTAGAATTGGTGTCTCCATAAACGATAATGAGGTTTGGTTTTATTTCAAGTAATAGTTCTTCAATCCCTACTAGAATATCCGCAGTTTGTTTGCCGTGGCTTTTTCCGCCCGATTCTAATGTTTTGTATGGTTGTTTTAGTTTTAATTGATTGAAAAATATTTCACTCATATTGGTGTCATAGTGCTGACCTGTATGGATGGAATAAAAATCTACATTGGGGTATTTAGAAAAAGCCAACTCAATAGGAGAGGCTTTTATAAACTGAGGACGGGCTCCTATTATTGAAATAATTTTTAGTTTATTAAGATTCATTGTTGAAAAACCTTTGAGTTAATTTATGCCCGCAATTTATCAATAATAGAGGTATTATTGCTATATATTTTGAGATTTATTTTATAAAAAAGCGATCAGCTTCTCTAAGAATTCACTGGGATTGTCGGCATGTAACCAATGGCCCGCTTTAGAAACATTTTGGTAAGTCACGTTCTTGAAGTAAGATTCTATATAGGGTTTGTCTTCTTCTTTCAAATAATTAGAATTTTCGCCCAATATAAATAGAGTAGGAATGTTATTGGTTTGGCTAAAATGTAATGTCCCAATAATTTCTGGATAAGCGTGTTCTATTGCATTGATATTGCATTTTAGTTCAAATACGCCGTTTTCATTACGCTCAATGTTTTTGGCTAAAAAAAGTCTAATGCCAATGTTTTGCTCATAGGAGAGTAATGCCTCATCGATGTCTTTTCTTGACTGTAATGTTGCCCATGGAATTTCTTTGAGTGCTTTAAAATAGGGAGTATGCCCAGCCACGTAGGTTTTAGGTGCAATGTCAGCCACTATCAATTTTGAAATTCTTTCAGGAAATTGGTGTGCAGTCCACATGGCAGTTTTGCCACCCATACTATGGCCTAAAAGAATAAATTGATTAACCCCTAAATCGTTTGCTAATTCAATAACATCCTCTGCCATTAATTGGTAGCTCATTTCATCTGCATGAGGTGATTTGCCGTGATTTCGAGCATCAATAGTGTAAACAATATAGTGTTCTACAAGTACTTTGGCAATATTATGCCAATTGTCCAACATGCCAAAAATGCCATGAAGAATAAATAGTGTTTCTCCTGTATTCCCGTATTGTTTGTAGTGAAGCTTCATTTGAAAAACTAAGCAAAAGCTTCGTTTATGATTGCGGCTTGTTCCTTGTCATGCGTTTTTTTGTAGCCTGTGGCTGGACTTGCACTGCTTTTTCTGCCAATGTATCTAAGTGTAAATGGTAATTCATAACGACTGAAATGCATCCATGTACCCATGTTTCTTGGCTCTTCCTGAACCCATACAAATTCTGCATTTGAGTATAATTCATAAATTTCAGCCAATTGTTTCTCAGGTAAAGGGAATAGTTGTTCAATGCGAACTATTGCAATGTTTTTGATTTTCTCAACTTGTTGTTTTTCCAATAAGTCGTAATAGATTTTACCAGAACATAAAACCACTCTTTTTACTTTTTTTGATTCTACATAACTGTCATTGATAAGCTCTTGGAAACTTCCTTGAGTAAAGTCTTCGATTTGACTTACGCACTGAGGGTGTCTCAATAAGCTTTTTGGAGTCATGGCAATTAGAGGAACTCTGAAATCAGCTCTTTTTAACTGTCTTCTTAGTGCGTGGTAATAATTGGCAGGTGTACTGCAATTGACTACTTGCATGTTAAAACTTGCACATAATTGTAAGAATCTTTCCAAACGTGCTGATGAATGCTCTGGTCCTTGTCCTTCATAACCGTGTGGAAGCATCATTACTAAACCGCTGTATTGTGCCCATTTAGTACTTGCACTTGCTATAAATTGGTCAATCATTATTTGAGCGCCATTGGCAAAATCACCAAATTGTGCTTCCCAAATGGTTAAATCATTGGGTGTTGTTACACTGTATCCATATTCAAAACCTAATGCAGCATATTCGCTTAACAATGAATTGTATACATTGAATTTGCCTTGGTTTTTACTGATATTTTGCAAAGGCACATATTCTGTTTCTGAATCTTCTTTTTTAATTAAAGCATGTCTGTGACTGAAGGTGCCTCTTTCGCAATCTTGACCACATAATCTGATAGAATGCCCTTCATCCAACAAGGTTGCATAAGCCATTAATTCACCCATGGCCCAGTCAAACTGATTTTCAGTTATCATTTTCAATCTACCTTGATACAATTGTTGTACTTTTTTGATTGGTAAATTGTTGTCAGGAATAGTATTGATACTTTGTGCCAATTCTTTCCAACGGTTTGCCTCAAATGTAGTATTGGTTGATTTTAGAAAATCCAATTCAGTAGGATAGTGGAAGTCTTTCCATAAATCATCAACTTTAGGTTTAGATTCAGGTGCTTTGTTTTGCTTTACATCATCGAGGGTTACTTGCAATAGCGCCTTGAATTTTTCTTCCATTTCTTCAGCTATAGCTGCGTCTATGTCGCCACGTGCAATAAGTTTTTCCTTGTAAATTTCGCGAGGATTAGCATGAGTTGCTATCAGTTTGTACAACAATGGTTGGGTAAAACGAGGTTCGTCGCCTTCATTGTGGCCATATTTTCTGTAACCTAACAAGTCGATAAAAACATCGCAATTGAATTGATTTCGGTAAGCCATTGCCATTTTAATGGTGTGAACTACCGCTTCAACATCGTCGCCATTCACATGGAAAATGGGGCAATTCGTTGTTTTTGCAACATCCGTACAGTATATGCTTGTTCTGCTATCGGTATAATTGGTTGTAAATCCTATTTGATTGTTAGTCACTATGTGCATAGTACCACCAATTCTGTTGGCTTCCAAACCACTCATTTGAACCACTTCGTACACAATGCCTTGACCAGCAATGGCGGCATCTCCGTGTATTAAAATAGGGCAAATGCGGTTGATGTTTCCTTCGTATTGATTGTCTAATTTTGCTCTCACTATTCCTTTCACCACAGGATTTACAGCCTCGAGGTGAGAAGGGTTAGGTGCCAATTTTAATTTTACTTCTTTGTTTTGGTAGGTGTTTACCAGAGTAGTATAACCCAAATGGTATTTTACATCACCTTCAAATTGGTCGTCTTGGAATACTTTCCCTTCAAATTCACTGAAAATGTCAGAATAAGTTTTGTTGAAAATGTTAGCCAATACATTTAATCTTCCACGGTGTGCCATGCCCATTACAAACTCCTGAACGCCCAATTCTGCGCCATAATGAATGACACTGTCAAGAGCGGGAATCAAACATTCCAAGCCTTCCAAAGAAAATCTTTTTTGTCCGATGAACTTAGTGTGTAAAAAATTTTCGAATGCCGTCGCTTGGTTCAATTTGTTCAAGCATTGTTTTTTTTCTTCAATCGTTAAATTCGGGATATTTTTGGTTGTTTCCATTAACTGGCGCAACCATTCTATTTTAACAGGGTCACCTATGTGCATGTATTCAGCTCCAATACTTTCGCAGTAAGTGGTTTTAAGGTGTTGGATAATGTCTGATAGCTTGGCAGAACCAAGTCCTACATCATTTCCTGCATTGTATATGTTGTTAAGGTCGGCTTCAGACAAACCGAAATTGGCAAGGTCTAAAGTAGGAGAGTAGGTTCTTCTTTCTCTTACAGGATTGGTTTTAGTGAATAAATGACCTCTGGTACGGTAGGCATTTATTAAATTTAATACATTGATTTCTTTAAGAGTATCATCGCTAACCCCACTTGTGCCATTGTTTGATTTACCACTTCCAAAATCAAATCCTTCAAAGAATTTTTGCCATCCATATTCCACAGATGAACTGTCTTTTTGGTATTGTTTATATAAGTCGTCAATGAAGTTG
Organism: Chitinophaga pinensis; assembly: GCA_945871905.1. Taxonomy (GTDB): domain Bacteria; phylum Bacteroidota; class Bacteroidia; order NS11-12g; family UBA955; genus JABMMZ01. The sequence continues at coordinate 11,557 of CAMBXL010000011.1, read as the reverse complement.
ACATCAGCATTGCTTAGATAAGAGTTAGGCAGCATATTTTTATATTTTTTGCAAATTTAATGTTTTTCTAAAATAGATAAAGAAATCTTTTTGCAAAGTTGAACCTATTTTTTAAGTGCTTAGGAATGTAAAAAGCAACAATAAAGAGACTTAACAAACAAAAGAAAAGGACTAGTTCTATTTTTTACGCAAAATCACAAATTCCAAAAGGGCTTCTAAGCTAGCGCGGCTTTCATTGTCAGGCATTTCTTGTAAAATGCTCAGCGCTTTGTTTTTATGGTCAATCATTTGCTGTTGAGCATATTCAAATCCCCCCTTTTCTTTGACAAATTGAAGGACTTCTGCTACTTTTTTCTTGTTGGTGTTTTTATTTTTAATCAGGTAGATAATGTGTTTTCTTTCAGATGAGTCTGACTGATTCAGAGCATGAATAAGCGGTAAGGTCATCTTTTTTTCTTTGATATCCAATCCTGTAGGTTTGCCTACATTGTTATCACCGTAGTCGAACAAGTCGTCTTTTATTTGAAAAGCAATACCGGTATGTTCGCCAAATAAGCGCATTTTTTCAATAGTGATGCTGTCTGCATTGGCAGCCGCAGCACCTATGGCACAACAACTGGCAATAAGCGAAGCCGTTTTTTTGGTTATAATGTCGTAATAAATCTCCTCTGTAATGTCTAATCTGCGTGCTTTCTCAAGTTGGAGTAACTCGCCTTCACTCATTTTTTTTACACTTTCACTTACTATTTTCAGTAAGTCAAAATCATCATTGTCAATGGATAAAAGCAGGCCTTTTGCCAATAAATAATCACCCACTAAAACGGCAATTTTGTTTTTCCAAAGGGCATTAATACTAAAAAAGCCCCTTCTCATGTCGCTGCCATCTACTACATCATCATGTACCAAAGTGGCAGTGTGTAACAATTCAATTAAGCTAGCACCTCGGTAAGTTCTTTCATTGATTTCGCCATGAAGTTTTGAACAAAAAAGCACAAACATTGGTCGCACTAACTTCCCTTTTCGTTTGACAATGTAGTTCATTATCGTATTTAGCAAAGGCACAGAAGTTTTCATGCTTTGACTAAAAGTGCTCTCAAAGGCTGTTAAATCTGAGTTTATAGGCTTCTTTATCTCATCTATCGACAATTCCAAAGTGTATTTTTTTCGTTTTGCAAATTAAACAATAATATTTTAACTTATTTTTGTGCCCTCATAAAATATTTAATTAAATGTTAACAATCAACGATTTTAATTTCAAAAACGAAAAAGTATTAATACGTGTCGATTTCAATGTGCCTTTAGATGCTCATTTTAATATTAGTGATGATTCAAGAATGAGAGCAACGATTCCCACCATCCAAAAAATTCTTAATGATGGTGGTTCTTGTATATTAATGAGCCATTTAGGTCGTCCTAAGGAAGGTACTGCAGATAAGTTTTCGCTGCGCCATATTGTTGATAGATTAAAAGAATTGACCAATACTGTTGTGCATTTTGCCCCAGATTGTATAGGCGATGAGGCACTTTCATTGAGTGCTAATCTTAAAAATGGTGAAATATTGCTGTTAGAAAATTTGAGATTTTACAAAGAAGAAGAAAAAGGTGACTTAGCATTTGCTCAAAAATTAGCAAACTTAGGAACTTTTTATGTCAATGATGCTTTTGGTACTGCCCACCGTGCCCATGCCTCAACTTCTATTATCGCTCGCTTTTTTAATGGTAAAAAATGTTTTGGTTATGTAATGGCCAATGAAATAGCCAATGCTAAAAAAGTGTTGGACAACCCACAACGCCCTTTTACAGCCATAGTTGGAGGAGCTAAAGTGTCCGACAAATTATTGATTATAGAAAATTTAATGCAAATTGCAGACACGATAATTGTGGGTGGTGGCATGGCATACACGTTTGCCAAAGCAATGGGTGGTGCCATAGGTAGTTCACTTTGCGAAGACGATAGAATGCCGTTGACCCTAGAACTGATAGAAAAAGCAAAAGCCAAAGGGGTTAAATTATTGCTACCCGAGGACAGTAAAATTGCCAATAAATTTGCCAATGATGCTGAAACCTCTTTTTGTAACAATGATGTTATTCCTGATGGGTTTATGGGATTAGATATTGGACCTAAAGCCATTGCTGCATTTACCAAAGAAATAGAAGCTTCACAAACCGTTTTGTGGAATGGGCCAATGGGCGTTTTTGAAATGTCAAATTTTGAAAATGGAACCAAATCTGTGGCTAATTCTGTAGCAAGTGTTACTCAAAAAGGAGGCTTTAGCTTAATAGGTGGTGGAGACAGTGCCGCTGCAATATACCAATTTGGATTGGCAGACAAAGTAAGTTATGTATCAACAGGTGGTGGTGCATTGTTGGAGTATTTCGAAGGTAAAATATTGCCCGGAATTCAAGCCATCAATGATGAGCAAGCCGAAGCTTAGTTTTTGTAAAATATTTTATTTAAGTTTGAATCGTCTATGAGTCAGTTAGCAATTATTCTTAATCACCAACAAATTACCCATAAAATCAAACGATTGGCGTGGCAAATTTATGAGGATAATATGGAGTCAAAACAACTTTATATTGCCGGTGTGGACAACCGAGGGATGTACTTGGCTGAACAAATTGCCAATGAACTCCGATTGATAAGTGACCTCAAAGTGGAGTTAATTAATATTGTCATTGATAGAAACAATTTTGAACCTTCGTTCTACTCGGAATTTAATATTGCAGACATCAAAGAGCAATCTTTGGTGGTGGTGGATGATGTGCTCAATACAGGCAAAACATTGATTTCGGCTTTTTTACCACTCTTGCAAAGACAAGTTGCCAAAATTCGAATAGCTGTTTTAGCCTCAAGAAGTTACAGAGCTTTTCCTGTAAAGGCTGATTTTGTGGGTATAAGCATGGCAACTACAATTCAAGAACATCTTTTGTTTGATGATTCTAATCCGCAAGACTTGAAGCTAATTTTAAACTAACTGATTTCTGTTACCTTTTATAAAGGGTTGAAGTGAAACATGATGCAGGTCATTTTAATTGACTTGATTATGTGTTTACATTTGTGGCATCAAATATTTATTTATATGAAAAAAAACATGGGAACTGCAGACAGAATTATTAGAGTGATAATAGCTGCAATAATGGGAGTATTGTATTTTAATGGAACAGTAACAGGGACATTGGGTGTTGTTTTGTTAATATTATCTATTATTTTTGTACTCACAAGTTTAGTTAGTTTTTGTCCTTTGTACAAACCTTTTGGCATCAACACTTGTTCAGTAAAAAAATAAAAAGATATATTTAAAAATGAAGTCAATCTTATTCTATCTCTGTTTAATTATCATCACATTTTCCTCTTGTTCTAAAGACGATGATGCCAAATCAACCACTCAAATTAACAGCAATGTAAAGTCAGGAACTTGGCGTATTACTCGCTACATCGATTCTCAAGTAGATGAAACCAGTAATTTTGCTGGTTATAACTTTACTTTCCAGTCAAACGGTATCGTTTATGCAACAAAAGGAGGCGTTACTTATACAGGTTCTTGGAGTATTACAGATAGCAATAGCAACGATGACAGTCAAGATGATTTAGATTTTAATCTTTATTTTGATTTGACCAATGACTTTGAAGATTTAAACGACGATTGGGATTTTATATCACAGTCTGCAAATAAAATTGAATTGTTAGATGTAAGCGGTGGAAGTGGTGAAACTGATTACTTAACATTCGAGAAAAATTAATTTTAAGATTCAATCTAAAAGAAAATCCCCATCCAAAAATGGGGATTTTTTATTTATCATTGGTTGGAATTTTTTAAAATCAATTTTGTTTGATCACAGCAAATCAAAATGTAAAATTTAGGTTTAACTTGCGCCTCTTTTATGCAAAATAATTCTGAACTAAAACCCAAAAGATGGAAAATGATTTTAATCTCGTGGTTGTTTGTTTACCCAGTAATAATTAACCCAAATTAAGCATTAGAAAATCTATTACAAGCTAAATCTCTTCAAATCAACTATTTATTGATTTTCTAAACCATCGCCCATTTAGGATGCTTTTCATAAATCAATAAGCTGATTTTTTGATATTTAACTCTCATTGCGATATTCTAATACTTAATCAGGGTTTAATGTTTTTTCTAATTTTCCCCTTGTTGTCTGAGATGCATCAGCTTCTAAAGACATTAGTGTTTACCTTGATTTTAGTGCCTGTAATGGCAATTGTAATTCCCAAATTACACCAAAAGTTTTGGAAGTGGATTGTAAAGTAAGGGTGCTTCGTTTTTTACAATCAATCTGAATCGATTGACTTATTTGAAATTAGATTGCACCAACTGATTCAAAATTGCATTGACAGGGACATTACCTGCAGTAATACTTTTGCCAAAAAGGAAATTGTTTTCGCCTTTAAAATCATAAACAGTGCCTCCTGCTTCTTGCACCAACAAACAACCTGCCGCCACATCCCAAGCATGAAGGCCTGTTTCAAAAAAAGCATCAAACTTTCCGCACGCCACATAGGCCAAGTCAACCGCTGCAGAACCTAATCGTCTCAATCCATGCGTGTTTTTCATTAAGTAGGTTAAGGTTTTAATGTAAGCCTCCATTTGGTCAAACTCATAGTATGGAAAGCCCGTTGCTATTAAAGATTGCGATAACTCACTTGTTTTAGTAACACTTATTTTTTCGCCATTACACCAAGCGCCCCCATTTTGCCAAGCCGTAAACAGGTCTTTTTTACCCATTTCATAAACCACGCCTATTAAAATTTCATTGCCTTTGGCAAGTGCAATACTAATACTGTAAACAGGTAAGTTGTGAATGAAATTGGTAGTGCCATCTAGGGGGTCAATAATCCAAACAAGTTCAGTGTTCAGCTGCTCAACAGTGTTTTCTTCGGTTATAAATCCTGCTTCGGGAACTATTTTTTTTAATCCCTCCACCAGTTGTTTTTCGGCTTCAATATCCACAAAACTCACCAATTGGTTGAGCCCCTTTTCAACCACTACGGCAGGGTCAAAATTCAGTCTTTGTTGTATAATGTTTGCACCTACTTCTTTGCACAGGTTCCCGACTTCAATGCTTAGTTTCTCAAGATTCATTTTGCAAATTTAAAGGAATAAAAACGACTTTCTATTCGGATATCAAAACGGAGTAATATCTTTGCATTATGAATTCCGAAAAAGTGTTTTTAATGATATTAGATGGTTGGGGTATTGGTAAAAAAGATTTTACCGATGGTATTTTTAATGCTCGAACACCTTTTATCAATCAACTCTATCAAACAGTGCCCAATACAACTTTAACGACATTTGGGAATGAAGTTGGTTTGCCCAATGGTCAAATGGGGAATAGCGAAGTTGGGCACATGAATATTGGAGCGGGTAGGGTAGTGTGGCAACAACTCGCTTTGATTAATAAAAAATTCGAAGATGGTTCAGCCGCCAATGAAGAGGAAATAGTGAAGTTGGCAAATTATTGTATTGACAATCAAAAACCCCTGCACCTCATCGGATTAGTGAGTGATGGTGGCGTTCATAGCAGTATTGAACATTTAATTCAATTGTGTCATATTTTTACACAAAAAGGAGTGGCGCACATTTATATTCATGCGTTTACAGACGGAAGAGATACCGATCCACAATCAGCATTGCAATATTTGAGTTATTTGGAATCTGCTATTGCAAATACAAACGCAAGAGTAGTGTCTATCATTGGTCGATATTTTGCAATGGATAGAGACAAACGATGGGCAAAAACCAAGAAAGCATACAAGTTAATGGTGGATGGTTTGGGAGAAGCTTTCAACAAGACTTCTGAAGCTATAAACGCGAGTTATAAAAATGGCATTACAGATGAATTTATTGAACCTTGTACTGTTAATGGCACTGAAGCGACTAAAATAAAAGATGGTGATGCTGTTTTTTGTTTTAATTTCAGGACAGACCGCGGTCGTCAAATTACGCAAGTACTTACTCAGCAAAGTAACCACGAATTTGGTATGCATGTCAAACAATTGTATTTCGCCACCATGACAGAGTATGATAAAACATACCAAAATATACATGTTGTTTTTAAGTCGAGCGATATTTCGGCAACCCTAGGAGAGGTTATTAGCAAACATGGCAAAACACAACTTCGAAGTGCTGAAACCGAAAAATATCCCCATGTTACTTTCTTTTTTTCAGGAGGTAGGGAAGAACTATTTGAAGGCGAAGAGCGATTGATGGAACCGTCTCCCCAAGTTTCAACTTACGATTTACAACCCGAAATGAGCGCCTTACCGTTGACCGATAAAATATTAAATACCTTGGAAACACAGTCGTATGATTTCATTTGTTTGAATTTTGCCAATACCGATATGGTAGGGCATACAGGTGTGTGGGATGCTATTATCAAAGCCGCAGAAACAGTAGACAGTTGTGCCCAAAAAATTGTAGAAAAAGGATTAAGTAAAGGGTATCAATTTATCATAATAGCCGACCACGGAAATTCTGATGAGGCCAAAAATCCTGATGGTAGTCCCAATACTGCACACAGCATGAACCCCGTTCCTTGTTTTATTTTGTCAGACAAGTGTAAAGCCATTACAAGGAAAGGAAAATTGGCAGATGTGGCACCTACTATTCTTAAAATGATGGGTTTGGAAAAACCCAAAGCTATGGATGGTGTAGCTTTGTTTTAGTTTGAATCTATCACGTGAGCGTCGAAGTTTTCTTCTTCGTTGTCTTCATTGCCGTGCTCAGTATATCTGTAGTATAAGGCACTTAATGCTGCAAAAATAAATGCTCCCGATAAGCCACCTATTATCAATGAAAAGCCTTGGTTTATTATAAAAGAAACCGTTAATAGGTTTTCATTGTTGCCCAATGCCAAATTGATGATAAGCGAAAAAATGCCTGTAACCATAGTAGTGGCTATTACAAAAACAATTCCTATCAAAAAGATTAATCCTGCTCTTTTGAAGGTTATTTTTTGGAAACTAAAGCCAAATGCCTCACTCAAGCTTAAGTTATCATGGATGATAGCCGGAAGAACTAAAGCGAATCTGACCATCATAATTAAAAGGATAAAGAACCCTACAAAGCCAATAATTGCAGCAATTGCTACAGAAATAGAGCCGATGATGAATATGATGGCAAAAAATAAACCGAATGAAGCAACGATAAAAAAGTTGAGTAAAAGATAAATACCAATTGTTCTGAAAACAAGATTTAAACTTACTTGACGATAAATGTCTATCAAGTTATAGGATTTGTTAAAAATGACATTTTCGTTTATTTTCAAAAAAGCGACGTAAGACCAAATATTAAGAATTAAACTTATTGTTATTGCCAAAACAATTAAAGGCACATTAACATCTCCAAACAATGCAAAGATGGCTTCATAAGGGTTTGAACCTTTGTCAAGGTTCTGTAATGATTCTTGAAAGTTGGTTTGAAAATTACTTAAATCATCAAAAGACCAACCAAGACCTTGAAGGATTAAAGGAATGGCAATGGCAAAAGTAACCAGACTTATAAGGATGCTCGTGAGTAAATGGCGCACTAATACTTTTTTGAAAAGTTGCATAGATGCCTCAAAAACTTGACCACGAAAAGATTGTAATAATTGATTCATGCCTCAACATTATGTAAACTTATTGAAAAGTGCAAATTTTTTAAGGGGAAAATGTAGATATTATAGATTAAATTTGCACCTTTTATGATTAAGAATAAAAAGGTTACCGTCGTTTTGCCTGCTTATAATGCCGCTGCAACATTGGAGAAAACATACAAAGAAATTCCAATGGATATAGTGGATGAAGTGGTTTTGGTAGATGACAATAGCAAAGATGAAACCATGCAAAAAGCCAAAGATTTAGGCATTAAACATGTGATTAAGCATGAGGTAAACAGAGGTTATGGAGGCAATCAAAAAACCTGTTATAACAAGGCCTTAGAAATTGGGTCAGACATTATTATAATGGTGCATCCCGATTACCAATATACACCCAAATTGATAGAAAGTATGGCTTATCTTATTGCCAATGAGGTCTATCCAGTAGTGTTTGGTAGTCGTATTTTAGGCAAAGGAGCTTTGAAAGGTGGTATGCCAATTTACAAATACATTGCAAACCGTATATTAACATTATTCCAAAATATACTCATGGGACAGAAACTTTCTGAATACCACACTGGTTACAGAGCGTTTGATAAAAAAATATTTGAAAAAATAAACATTGAAGCCAATTCTGATGATTTTATATTCGACAATCAAATGATTGCGCAAGTATTTAATGCCAATTTTGATATTGCCGAAATTACCTGCCCAACCAAGTATTTTGACGAAGCCAGCAGTATCAACTTTAAACGCAGCAGCATTTATGGTTTGGGTGTATTGAAAGTGTCGGTTTTATACCGCCTCAACAAATGGGGTATTTATACCTCGCCTATTTTTAAGTAAGTAGGTTCTCAATACTTTACTTACAGTAGTTTAGAATGTATTTTGTGGCATCTTTAAAGCCAATGTTTTCGGCTTTTTTCCAATCGCTACAAGCTTCCTGATTCATTTTTTGGTTTAAGTAAGCGACACCTCGTAAGGTTAAAATATTCCCCAAATTTTCTTTCTCAAAATCCAAGGATTTGGTCAAGTAAAAAATGCTCTTTTCGTTTTGACCAGTTTGTAAGTAACAAAATCCTAAGTCATAATAAATAGCGGTATTGGAAGGGTCGAGCATATTAATGCTTCGCAAATCGCGAATACTTTCCTCAAACAATTGTAAAGACATAAATGCATCTGCACGGTTTAACAATGCCAATAAATTGGATGGTTCATACAGCAAAACCACATTGTAAGCATCTACAGCTTTCATAAACATTGAAGCATCATAGTAAATATTGCCTTTCATCATCCAAGCGCTGGTGTCAAACTTGTTTATTTGTATGGCTTTGTCTATGTCTTTTATAGATAGGTCAATGGAGTCAATCGCCAAATAATACAAGGCTCGTTTTTTTATAACAGTAACATTGTTTGGGTCTTGACTGATAAATTCTGTGCAATATTCAGCCGCTTTGGCATAATCTTGCATTTCTTCCATCAGTTGAATTAGGCTTTTTAAAACTTCAATGGTATTGGTTTGAGATTGTTTGTAAATTAAGTAATCGCCTTCGGCAAAAGTATAATTCTTGAGTGCGTGGTGACAAATAGCGCGGTATAAATAGGCTTCATTTTTATTGGCATTCAACAAAATACATTGATTAAAATCGACCAATGCGATATTCGGTTTTTGAAGCATTAAGTAGCTAGAACCCCTGTAAAAATAGAGTTCCGCATCGCGGTTATTACTCTCTAAGGCTTGGTTAAAGGTGCTTATTGCTGAGGTGTAATCTCTGTTTTGGAAATAGCCCATCCCTTTGTCAAACAATGATTGAGCAAAAAGGGTATTTGTGCCAATCAAAAGTAGTAAAAGAGCTGTTTTGAAAAATTTATTCATCACTTTTTAAAGTTAATTGCAAAAATGCAACCAAAAAATTTTATAATTTAAAAATAGATATCTACTATTGTGGAATGTTTCAGATAGAAGTCCTATTAAGTCCTGCATTATTGCCATACCATCAAGTACAAAACAAACATGTGATAGTGGTTGATATATTAAGAGCAACCTCTACTATAGTAACCGCCATTAATGAAGGGGCCAATCATGTAAAAACAGTTTTGAATGCCGAAGAAGCTGCTGAACTTAAGGGTGAAGGTTACCTGAGTGCAGGGGAACGAAATGGGGCTAAAATGGAAGGGTTCGATATGGGGAATTCTCCGTTTGAATGTATGGAGGGTAAAGTGTTGAATCGAAAGTTAGCATTAACCACCACCAATGGTACTAAGTGTTTTAATGCGGCACAAGAGGCTGGCGCTAAAACCATATTGGCAGGTAGTTTTTTGAATTTGGACGCCACGGTTGATTGGTTAATCAATCATCCTGCCGATTGTATCGTTTTATGCGCGGGTTGGAAAAACAAAGTAAATCTCGAAGATACGTTGTATGCGGGATTGTTAACGCAACGGTTGATTGATAGCAATGTAGCAACTACGGAGGATGATGGGGCTTTAATGGCTATGGATGTTTTACAAATGGCTGGTTCAGACTTTGCCGATTATTTAAAAAAATCCTCCCATTACCAAAGGCTGTCTCATTTACACCATCACGAAGACATGGTTTACTGCTTAAAGCAATCCACTATTGAGGTAGTAGTAGGGATGAAAGACAATGTGCTAGTCAAGTTTTTATAGCAATAAAAAAACCAATGCCTTTTGAACATTGGTTTTTTTAAAAAGTTTTATAATTCTTATTTTTTAGTATAAGTCGCGGTATAGGTGTAGTTGATACCATCAATAAGATCAATAACACTAACTTTTAACTGAGTTGAGGTTAAAGTCAGTACTTTGTATGATTCGCCATCAACCGTTAAAATAGTCTCATCAGAATTAAAAGACCAAACGCCATTTTCGGTTTGTGGGTCAGTTGGGTCACATTTAGTTGGACCTTCATCAGATATAAATGTATTATTAGTATTGTATTTTTCTAAATTATCTTTTACACAATTTTCTGATTGTGAGTATAAATCTGAAATTTGAATTCCTCCAATAGACAAAGGAGGGTCAATTGTTAAAGCAGTAGCTTGCCAATAGTGTGCCGTTAATAATTCTGTTTTAGTTGGTTGTTTTACATCTTCCTTATCGTCTTTAGAACAGCCGATAAAAAGAGAACTTAAGATAAGTGTGGCGAATAATATTTTTTTCATAATCATAATTACAAATATTAAAAATGAGGAAGTGTTTTGGTCTATAAATGTGGTTAAAAAAGCGAATTAAACACCATCATTTTTTCTAGTTGATTGGTTTTATTTAGAATGTTTTTTGAACATTGGCTTTTTATCCTTGGTTTTGTAGGGTTTATTATAACGTTTTGCAGATTGGCGATGGGCGGCGATTTTTACCTTCTCGGCTTAGCCGAGATGGATGCGGAGAAACAAACTTTGATTAACCTCCGCCGCGGCGGACTGCGGAGAACGGAACCGCCACTTTTGCCAATTGAAAATCAGCGAAGCTAAACCCGTGTTATGCGGTCGTGCTATTATACTGTCGTCCAATCTTTTAATCCAATTCAATCAAAAGCACCAATTGCCATAGCTGATTATGTTAGATGTAATTTTTAGCTTTCAATTTTGGGAGCTTTAGCTTCCTTGATACCTGATTCAAATTGAACATCTAAACCATGAGATACAGTTTTAGTATCTTCATAAACATCAAATTTAATAGCCTTTCCCCATTTCAAGGTGATAAAATGAACTCCTTTATTTATGTAGGGCTCACCATTTAATAAATAACAAGTTGCAGTCCACCTTGCAATAACAAGGGTTTTGGCTGGATTTCCTTTAACCTGAATGTCTGTTACCTCAAATTTAAGGTCTGGAAGTACAATTCCCACTCTTTCAAACCATCTTTTCAAGCTTTCTTTATCATGGCGTGTACCACCCAAGCAATTATCTCCTGCAAAAGTATGTTCTAATTCTTTATT
>CAMBXL010000010.1:0-82500 GCA_945871905.1 Chitinophaga pinensis | reverse complement strand
CGAAAATTTTAGCAGAACACTCTAGTGTTAAAGTTATAGATTATACTGGAGGCTCTACATTTGGTAGTTATATAGAAAGTTTAGGTAAAGTTTGTTTTACTGAAAAAGCAGGTATCAACTCCATTTTGATTGATAGTGTTAATGATGCTGATAAGATTTTTCAGAATATAGCCTTTTCTATTTCATTATACTCAGGTCAAATGTGTACTGCACCACAAAATATTTATATTTCTAAAGATGGTATCCAAACCAGCAATGGTCATTTAAGTTTCGATGAGTGCGTTACCGGAATACACAATGCTTTGTCTAATTTGCTAGGTAATCCAAAAGCAGCCGCACCAACATTAGGGGCTATACAAAATCAATTTACCATAGATAGAATCAATAATAAAATGAATGAGATGAATAACAATTCTAAACTTATTGAAGTCGACTTAGAAGTTGTTAATGACGAATTTAAAGACGCGCGAATTGCTTTGCCTAAATTGTTGGTGATTAACGCAGACTCAACACAAGCTTATATGGAAGAATGTTTTGGGCCTTTGTCTTTTATAATTAAAACCAATAGTTATGAAGATTCGTTGAGTTTTATGAAATCTTCGGGAGAAGAACATGGTGCAATTACTTGTTTAGCTTACACAACTAATGAAGCTAAAATGAAAGAAATAGAAGATCAAATGAATAGTGTTTTTGTTCCCGTTTCATTTAATTTTACCGGAGCAGCATTTGTGAATCAACATGCAGCATTCAGTGATTTACACGTTTCAGGTGGTAATCCTTCAGGAAATGCAACCTTTACAAATGCAGAATTTATAAATAAACGTTATATATGGATAGGAAATAGATATTTGTTGTAACGAATATCTATTTACATCTTTGTCTCCATGAAATTATTATATATATCTATTGCTGCTGTCATTCTTGCAGCATCTTGCTCTAACCAAACTGCAACAGAAACTCAAGAGGCTCAAACTGTATTATCTGATTCTTTAGGTGATTCTTACAAAGTTGATGCTACTCAGTCTAAACTTAGTTGGGAAGGTAATTCTTTATCAGGTGGTCACAATGGAACTATTAATATCCAAGAGGGTTCATTAAACATTAAAGAAGGTAATATCGTTTCGGGTTCTTTCGTTATCGATATGTTGTCAATTGTTGATTTAGATATTACAGACTCAGTAAAAAGAGGTTATTTAGTAGGTCACTTGAATGATACAGATTTTTTTGATTCAAAAAAATATCCAACAGGACAATTTGATATCACTAACATCGAAGTAATTCAAAATGACAGCAATGGTAATACCCACAATATCTCGGGTAATTTAACATTGAAAGGTCAAACTAAAAATATTACAATACCAGCTAAAGTAAGTGTAGAAAATGACGTTGTAAATGCAACAGGTTTAGTCGTAATCAACCGTTTAGATTGGGGTATTACTTACAGTTCAATCACAGCATTTCCTAATTTGAAAGCTAAATTGAAAGACAAAGCAATCAAAGATTTTATCAATATTAAAATTGCATTAGTTGCAAAAAAATAATAACTTACTTTAATTTAATTAAATTAACAAAAAGCCTTACTATTTAGTAAGGCTTTTTTTATTTAAAATTAACAAATATTCACTAATATTGCAATATAGTTATGAATAAAAATAGTTTAATGGTTTTCCTTGTTGTTGTTGCTAGTATTGTAGGGTATTTGGCCTTTAACTCAGTTAACAAAGAAATTAAATACAATAAAGAAGTTGCTATCGTAAATGATATGGTAATTGGTCGTTTAGATACATTGCGTAAAATGCAATTAATGTACAGAGATATTAATGGTAACTTTGCTGAAAATTTTGACAAATTATTAGGATTCATGCAAAATGGGAAGTACTTCAAACTAAAGCAAGTTGGAGAAGTTGATGGTGAAGTGTTCAATGCAAAAATTGATACATTGTATATTCATCCTATTCAAGAAATATTTGGTGTAAATCCTGAGGGTTTTAATATTCAAAAGTATAAATTAGTTCCCCCTTCTGATACTGCAGTATTTAAAATTAATGCTGGAATGATAATGCAAAATAACGTAAGCGTTCCGGTTTTTGAAATAGAAGATCCACATCCTTTTAGCAAAGTAGGTAAACCACTTAAAGTAGGGGACATGTATAATGCAGTTACTTCAGGAAACTGGAAATAAAAAACACATCTTTTATGAAGATGTGTTCGATAATGAGTTTGTTCTTTCGAAGGCAGATTTAGTCTATTATGAATTACTCGACTCTTGTGTATTATCTATTTTAGATACTATTAACAGAAAGATTATTGCGGTAAAAATTTGTGAGTTAAACTCTTATAAAATTGACAATTGGTTCAATTTTAATTTTAATTCAAAAATTGAAATTAAAACACAAAATTCTGTTCTAATTCCACAAGGCCATTCTAATGTTGTGTCAAAATTAGTTGATGGAACAATATCTAGTTTTGAAGGGGATCTATCTAACCCTAATTTAACAGTAGTGTCTTTGTATTCTAAAAATATAGTAAATACGGATTTGCTTAGTTCTCTTTATGTTGATTATATTGACTCTAAAATTTTGTTCATACTCTATAATCGTAATAATATTGAATTTTCACATTCTGAATTATGCCAGACATTTGATGAATTTTGGTATTTTATGTTCAATATGCTCAAAGTAAATAATTGCGATATTGCAAATTTGCAATTAGGATTAGGTGTTAATTTTTATACTAAATATCCTGAATTGTTTCAAATTCTTGATTCTTATTTCGAAAATGTTGAAGTTCTAAAATCAAATTTTTACTTCCAAGATTATCCATTACTAAGAGAAAAGTTGTTCTTGATAGATTGTTTTCTGAAATGAGAATCATTCAAGGGATTTACAAAAATTATTCTTTTAAACAATATAAAGGAGACAATACGCGTCCAACAACTGAACGTGTAAAGGAACAATTGTTTGATTTACTCTCCAATTTAGTTGATTTTTCAGATTTAAGTGTCTTAGACCTATTTGCAGGAACAGGTAATATTGGACTCGAGTTTTTATCAAGAGGTGCTGTTAATGTGACAAGTGTTGATGCAGATAAACGAAATCAATTCTATATTCAATCAGTAATGAAAGAGTTAAAAGTTACTAATTGGAATTTTGTAAGACAAGATGCTCTTAAATTTGTTCAATCAATTCAATTGGATTATGATATAATTTTTGCTGATCCACCTTATTTATACTCCCAAATTCATGATTTACAACAGCAACTTCATTCTGTTGGTGTTAATCATACCAAGACTTTAATAGTTGTAATTGAACATCCTATTCGGGTTAAATTAAAGGAAGAAATGCTTTTATTTAAAAAAGAAATTGGCGATACTTGCTTAAGTGTCTATAAATATCACTAATTTTGAATAATGAAGATTGCACTATTCCCTGGTTCATTCGATCCTCTGACTAAAGGTCATGTTGAAATTATAACAAAAGGACTGTCTTTTTTTGATAAAGTGATTGTCGCTATTGGAAGAAATTCGCAAAAAAAGTACTTATTTGATATTGAAACAAGAAAACAATGGATTAGTGATGTTTTTAAAGACTTTCCATCAGTTGAAGTTGTGATTTACGAAGGATTAACCATAGATTTTTGTCATAAAATTGGAGCCAATTTTTTATTAAGAGGTTTGCGTTCTTGTTCTGACTTTGAATATGAAAAGGGAATTGCTTTTGCAAATAAGGAGATGAACCCTCAGATAGAAACTGTTTTTTTGTTATCTAGTCCTGCCACCTTTAACATTAGTAGTACTATTGTCCGTGATATAATTGTCAATAATGGCGATTATAGCCACTTTGTTCCAAAGGAAATTAAGTTTTAATTTTCAAACGCGTCTATCAATTCATCCATCAATTTATAGTCTTCATTCTTATGAAACCTGTAAGCATTTGAAATGTTTTTAAGCACTCTTAGTACTATCTGATAGTTATTACAAGGTAATAAATAATCATTTTTCACCTCTAAATTCATATTTTTAATGATATGAAACAATTGTTCTTGGTTGAAAATTCCCCCACCATTAAATGCATTGATATAAAACATAGGTTCCCCTGTTGGTTCTGACTGATTACCTGTATTTTTGAAATTATCTGTTGTTGAATCTGCCTCATTATCTGTGTATGTTAAAATAAAATGGTTAGGAAGGTTAACGCCATAAATAGGTAGTTTTAGTCTTTGTGCTACCAATAGATAAAGGATAGACAATGATATGGGATTTCCTGTTTTTTCTTCAATAACTTTATTAATAAATGAATTATTGGGGTTGAGAAAATCAGACTCATTCCCTTTAAAACCGTGTAACTGAAACAAAATGTAATTGATGATTTTAACCTTTTCAAACGAGGTTAAATCATAATGAAACTCAAGCCAAGCATCTAATCTCAATCTTTCTATTTGTTGATTGAGGTCTTCTTCTGTAATGTCCTCGTATTTAATAAAACAAGTAAATGCAATTGCCTTTAGTAAGTTGTCTTGATGATTTTGTTTCCAATCAAGAAATAGTTCTTTTAGATAGTTGAATCGTATTTTCTTTAATACTAGATGAAATCTTTTGTTGTAATTGTCATCAACAATGTCTTGTTCTAATGCAATATCACTCAATTCCTCAATTTTTGAATATTCTGTTTTACTTAACTCATCTAATGCCGACTCCCAAATTAAACAGTCATCATCTTCCAATAAGCTAATTAAAGCTTTAATTTTAGATGTATCTAAACTCATCTTATTTAGATTTGCTTTTCGCTTTTGCCTTAGGTTTCGCTTTTGCTTTCGCCTTAGGGTCTGAACTTGCACCCGCTTTACCTTTTGTAACACCTTTGGTATCTTGGGTGTCAATAATTTTCATTATTTCATCAAAACTAATATCAGTAATATTCGTATCCTTAGGTAATTTAAAGTTTGATTTTTTATATGAAATATAAGGCCCCCACTTGCCTTTTAATATTTCAAGATTCACATCTTCTGAAAAGGTTCTTAATAATTTTTCAGACTCTGCTTTTAATTTTGCGTCAATTAATTCAATTGCATCTGCTAATGTTAATTCAAAAATATCACGGTCTTTGGGAACTGATGCAAACAAACTGCCATATTTTACATAAGGACCAAAACGGCCAATTGCTGCAGTTATTTTCTGAGTATTATATTCGCCTATCGCTCTTGGGAGTTTAAATAATTCTAGTGCATCTTCGATGGTGATAGTTTCAATGGATTGTCCAGGTCTTAAACTGGCATATTTTTTTTCTTCGTCGTCATTATCACCAATTTGAACCAAAGGCCCAAATCGCCCAACTCTAACGGACATCGGTTTGCCTGTATTTGGATCCGTGCCTAATAATTTTTCTCCTTTTGCTCTGTCGGCATTAGCTAGGGTTATATCTACTTCTTTATGAAAGGGTTTGTAAAATGTATCAATCATTTTAGTCCAACTTATCATTCCTTGTGCAATATCATCAAACTCTTTTTCAACTTTTGCAGTGAAGTTATAATCCATGATTTGCTTGAAATGTTCATTCAAGAAATCGGTGACAACTGTTCCGATATCGGTAGGGAATAGTTTACTTTTTTCTGATCCAAAATTTTCACTTTCGGTTTTTTGCGAAATAACACCACCTTTTAATTTGGCATTTCTTACATTTCTTTTAAAACCATCTCTGGTTTCTTTGATTACATACCCTCTTTTTTGAACAGTAGAGATAGTAGGAGCGTAGGTTGATGGTCTACCTATACCTAGTTCTTCTAGTTTTTTTACTAAACTTGCTTCTGTATATCTTGGAGCAGGTCGTGTGTATTTCTCCTCAGAAATCATTTCTTCCAACTCCAGTGTTTCGTTGACTTTAAGGGGTGGTAATAAGTTCTTATTCTCGTCATCTTCGTCATCATCATTGCTTTCTAGATATACTTTTAAGAAACCATCGAACTTTATAACCTCACCTTCTGCTCTAAACATTTCTTGGTACGAAGGGGTTTTTATATCAACAATAGTACGTTCTATTTCAGCATCTGCCATTTGGCTAGCTACCGTTCTTTTCCAAATCAAATCGTACAATTTGTTTTCTTGTGCGTCGGATGAAGGATTTGTATTTTCGAAATAAGTTGGTCTTATTGCTTCGTGAGCCTCTTGTGCACTTGCACTTTTGGTTGTGTAAGCTCTTGGGTGACTGTATTTATCACCAAAGTTGCGTTTTATTTCAGCAGCAGCAGCAGCTATAGCTAGTTTAGACAAGTTAACAGAGTCCGTTCTCATGTAGGTAATGTGACCTGCTTCATAAAGCTTTTGAGCCAATAACATTGTTTTTGCAACAGGATACCCCAACTTTCTGCTAGCCTCTTGCTGAAGCGTACTTGTTGTAAATGGAGCAGCAGGTTTTCGTTGTGAAGGCTTTACTTCAATATTGTCAACTAAAAAATTAGTATTTGCAGAAAGTTGCAGTAGTTTTAAAGCATCTTCTTCTTTTTCAAATCTTTTATTCAATTCAGCTTTAACTGTTTTTTTGCCACTTTCTGGTTTGAAAATAGCGGAAATTCTAAAGTTAGAATGGCTGTTGAAATTGTTGATTTCTCTTTCTCTTTCAACAACTAGTTTAACAGCTACTGATTGAACTCTTCCTGCACTAAGTGATGGTTTAACTTTACGCCATAAAACAGGAGAAAGTTCAAACCCTACCAATCGGTCTAATACTCTTCTAGCTTGTTGAGCATCTACTAAATCTTTGTCAATTTTTCGAGGGTTTAAAATAGCATTTTCTATCGCAGGTTTGGTAATCTCATGAAAGACAATTCTTTTGGTGTTGCTTTCCTTAAGTCCCAAAACCTCAAATAGGTGCCAAGAAATTGCTTCCCCTTCACGGTCCTCATCCGATGCTAACCAAACCATTTCTGATTCTTTAGCTAATTTTTTTAATTCAGAAACAACTTTCGCTTTGTCTGGTGAAATAATATAGTTGGGCTTAAAATTATTCTCAATATCTATTGCACTATCTCCTTTATCTAAATCCCTGATGTGCCCAAAGCTGGATTTTACGATATAATCACTTCCAAGGAATTTTTCTATCGTTTTTGCTTTTGCGGGAGATTCTACTATTACTAAGTTTTTTGCCATTCTAATTAAATCAATTTGCAAATATGACCTTTTTATTTACAATTTGTTCATTCGTTTTGATTTTTAATAAATATATTCCATTGTTGATGTTAACACATTTTCTATATTTTAATTCAATTTTGCCCGTTTGGGTAGTTACAGGTAATATTTCTGCAATTTTTTTGCCCTCAATATTTTCTAACCAAACAGATGTTTCGCCATTGATGTTTTCATATTCAATGTTTATTTCATCATGACTAGGATTTGGATATACATTTAATTGAATCATTTGGTCAATACTGCTAATGTTAGTGTTGTAAATGCCAATATTTATGTCATCGATGTAAACATTATTCCCTGCACCACTTTCTACTTCAATCATGAACTGAATATTACTGTCGTTTTGAAATTGATTTAAACTTTGTGTTAGTAATTTCCAATGATTGCTTGCCGATGGCTTGAAACCAGTTTGGTAATTAGTAGATTCATAGGCCAATGTAAAGGCATTTCTGTATAAGAATTGAGTCCAACTGTTGTCGCAATTTCTAGAATAATAAAGTCTTATTCCTTCACTTGAAGTGGCACTCTGTCTTAAATATCCTATCATCATTGAAAGTTTTGGGTTTTTACCGACTGTTGGTCGTAGGTCTACCGAGGGAGTAACTATTTGGAAACGTTGTCCTAAAGGACTTCCATTTCGGATTGGTGCAACCAATGAATTATTTCCGCTGTAACCTGTTGTGGTTTCTTGAGTGAATTTTAGCAAACCTTGGTCAAGTATTGACCATCCTGTTCCTGTATTCCAAGTGCTTAATTCAAAATCTTGTCTTACTGAAGGTTTGTCAATTGCAATACTTGGTAAAACTGTTATGTATTCTTCAACCGTTAAAGTGTTATTCCCACTTGTATTACCAACCATTAAACTTACTTTGTATTTGCCAGGTTTGCTGTATTTAACAACAGGATTTTGGATATTGGTACCTAATGTATTGGCTCCAGTAAAAGTCCATTGTCTTGAAGTTACTTGTGCTTTGCATGAGTTGTCAAAAAATTGAATATTTTCGTTTACACAAACGGTTCTTTTGGTGCTATTGAAAAAAGCGACAGGTGCTGAATTTGCATTGTTAATGCCAGTTAAAATTAAATTATTACTAGAACTCAAGTTTTTTCTAAAAGAAAAATTTTCCATTACATTGTGCATAATGGTTTTTTGATTTTTAGAAAACATGCTTTGGCATGTTCCTCTAGAATAATCCATATAATTTTCCCATTGGTCAATTAAATTAGGATTGTCATTGGTACAAGAATTGTTATTTGCAGGGCAATTGGCATTAGTAAATGTTCCTGCAACAGGAGGCGTGTCAGCACATCTGTCACCCACATTTGCCCCTGAACCATTACAACCATCTTCAAAGGTGTGTAATAAGCCTAAATAATGTCCAACTTCATGGGTTAATGTTCTGCCTGCACCCGAAACAGAACCAGTTCCAATCGTACCAACATAATCTGAACGAATTACTATGCCATCAAGTGTGCTGAAATTACTAATGTTAGAAGAATAAGGTAAATAAGCATAACCTAAAGTGGTGCCCTCTCCGCTTGTTTCGATTGAACTTACAACCCAGATGTTTAGGTAATAACGATTATTCCATGATGCTCCTGGTAAAAACTTCACATTATCTCTCGCTTCAACGTGAGCAGCATTGAAAATTCTGTTAACTCCATTTGTGCAATTGCCTTGTGGGTCAACTTTTGCTAATCTAAATTCAAACTCACAATCTGCGGCTACATTAGTAAATGGAGCTCTAATGTTAGATTTATTAGCATTGTTTAAACTGAAATCCTCATTTAAAATCCTGATTTGATCTTCAATTTGCTCGAGTGAAATATTTTCAGGACCATTGGTATGAATAACATGAAAAACAACAGGAATGATGTATTTCGTTACTCTTTTTTGTCCAATAGGATTTAATTGGCTGAAAAAGTTATTGGCATCATTAACGATATTAGGATTTTGTTTGATTGCCTTTTGATAATACTCGTCGGTTAAACACTGAGCGTTAACATTGGAAATGCTTACAATAAATACAAGAAGGTAAAATAGGTAATTTTTTTTCATTTTGACTTTGTGTGAGATATCTTTTCTTTTATGTTAGACTGCAAATAAACGGAATATAATGTCATATTAGTGTCATTTAAGTTGCAAATTCTTTAAGTTTATTAAAATTGAATCAAGAACCACTGTTGCAATAACAGCTTCAACAATAGGGACAGCCCTTGGTAATACACAGGGATCGTGTCTACCGGTAATAGAAAAAGGAACAATTTCATTGCTAATATTTTCTACATTTTGTTCTTTTGAAATACTTGAGGTTGGTTTAAAAGCAATAGATATTTCCACTGCTTTTCCGTTTGAAATGCCGCCTGTAATGCCTCCATCGTTGTTTTTAGTACTATTCGGTTGGTCATTGTTTTCGCTTCCATAAAGAAGTGTGGATTTAAAACCTGAACCAAACTCAACGCCTTTAACTGCATTTATAGAAAACAATGCATGCGCTAATTCTGCATTTAATTTCCCAAAAACAGGTTCGCCAATGCCAATGGGAACATTACTTATCCTTGCGGAAATTATACCTCCTAATGAATCACCTTTTTCTTTGGTATCTCTTATCAATTGAATCATTTTTGAAGAGATAGATTCATTTGGGCACCTCACAATATTTGTTTCGGCAAGTTCCCAATTTAAGTATTCAAAGGGTGAAGCCAAATGAATGTCTTTAATTGAACTTACAATAGCCTCCGTTTTTATGGCGAATTTTTTTTCTAAATATTGTTTGGCAATTGCTCCTGCGGCAACCCAAGCTGCCGTTATTCTAGCACTACTTCTGCCGCCACCTCTATAGTCGCGGTGTCCATATTTATATTGATAAACTTTGTCAGCATGCCCAGGTCTGTATATTTCTTTTAAAGAAGAGTACTCAGCACTTTTGAAATCTTTATTAGGAATGATAATCGTTATAGGACTCCCAGTTGATTTGTTTTCGAAAATCCCAGAAATAATCTCAAAATTGTCATCTTCTTGTCTTGTTGTAGAAATAGAAGATTGACCAGGTTTTCTTCTGTTTAATTCTTTTTGAATATTGGCTAAATCAATTTCGAAATTACTTGGCAATCCATCTATGATAATCCCTACAGAGGAACCGTGAGATTCTCCAAAGGATGTAATTCTAAATAAATTGCCAAGGGTATTAGACATGGCGGTCTTTTTATTTTGCGAAATTTACTGCTCTTTTTTCGCGAATTACAGTGATTTTGATTTGACCAGGATAAATCATTTCTTTCATGATTTTTTGCGAAATTTCAAAGCTTAGATTGTCTGCTTCATTGTCTGTCGCTCTTTCACTGTCTACCATTACTCTTAATTCTCTTCCGGCTTGAATAGCAAAGGCTTTTTCAACCCCTTTGAAACTCATAGCTAATGCTTCTAGGTCTTTTAATCGTTTAATGTAATTCTCGGTATCTTCTCTTCTTGCGCCTGGTCTAGATCCGCTGATAGCATCACAAGCTTGAATAATAGGAGAGAGCATACTTGTCATTTCTATTTCGTCATGGTGAGCACCAATAGCGTTTACAACTTCAGGATGTTCGCCATATTTTTCGGCCCATTTCATGCCTAACAAAGCGTGTGGTGTTTCGGCATCATCCTCAGGTACTTTTCCAATATCGTGTAATAATCCGGCTCTTTTAGCTAATTTAGCATTTAATCCTAATTCTGTTGCCATAGTCGCACACAAATTAGCAACTTCACGACTGTGTTTAAGTAAGTTTTGACCGTAAGAAGAACGGTATCTCATTCTACCCACTATTCTTATCAATTCAGGGTGTAAGCCGTTAATTCCAAGATCAATGACAGTACGTTGTCCTATTTCAATAATTTCTTGTTCTATGTCTTTTTTTGTTTTTTCAACAACCTCTTCAATTCTTGCAGGGTGAATTCTACCATCTGCAACTAAACGGTGTAGTGATAAGCGAGCAATTTCTCTTCTTACTGGGTCAAATCCAGATAATACGATAGCTTCAGGGGTATCGTCAACAATAATTTCAATGCCTGTTGCAGCCTCTAAAGCTCTGATATTTCTTCCTTCTCTACCGATAATTCTACCTTTTACATCATCGTTTTCTAAATTGAAAACTGTAACAGTATTTTCAATAGCAGTTTCTGCAGCGGTTCTTTGAATGGTTTGTAACACTAATCTTTTAGCGTCTTTAGTCGCATTCAGTTTCGCTTCCTCTATGATGATTTTTGATTGGGAAATAGCATCCGTATGTGCTTCAGCTTTTACAGCTTCAATCATTTGTGCTTTTGCCTCTTCCACAGATAAACTAGCCACTTTTTCTAGCAATTTTATTTGCTCTTGTCTTCCTTGTTCTACCTCTTGTTCTTTGCGGGCAAGTCCATTTTGTTGGCTTTGAACTTTGGCTTTAATTTTTTCTACTTCGTCTTCTTTGAGTTTGTATGCTTTGATTCTGTCTTCGAGCGATTGTTCTTTTTGTTTAATTCGATTTTCGGAAACTTGAATCTCAGCTGTTCTTCTTTGAATTTCTTTGTCTAATTCAGTATTTTTTCTTTGTAACTCTTTTTCATGCTCAGATTTAAGATTAAGAAACTTTTCTTTAGCCTCTAGCATTTTACTTTGTTTAATTGACTCGGCTTTGTTTTTCGCTTCATCAATTAAAATGTTTGCTTGAGCCTGTTGTTGTTTTTTGAGGATAGGTAAGCCTATTAGTATGCCAATGGCAAGTCCTACAATGAGAGAGATGATAATGTAAATGATATCCATTTTGTTTTTTTATTTAGGGTGAGATTAAAATAAAAAAAACAATAATTAGCTTTAGCTTAAGATAGATTCAATTTCAGTTATTTGATTTTCAATGGGTGATAAATCAATTTCAACTGATACTGTTTCTTTTGTTGTATTTGGTTTGTTCAATGTGTCAACAGCATATTCCAATGCCGCCATTGCCAAACCATCTATTTTATCTTTAATAGAAAAATTTGCGTTAAAAAATGCCATTTTTTCATTTAATAATTTGGCAGCTTTCCTCACATTTTCTTCTTCATTTGCTTTTATTCTAAGTGGATACATCCTATCACCAATGTTTACTTTTATGGATATATCGTTAGACATGACTAATCGTTTGCTTTTGTTTTTTAAAAATCAATGCAATTATACACTTTTTTTTTATTTTTTTGAAATATTTGAGACCAATCTTAAATGATTAGCGGTAAATAACCCTCTCTTATTAACTCAGGTTCCTCTCCTGAACAGTCAATTACGGCAGAACCTTTGTTTGGACAATCTCCACCATCTATTATAAGATCAACTTTGTTGCTATATAATGCTAAAATTTCATCAATGTGGTGCTTGTATTCCGATTCTTCATTGAGTGGAATGGATGAACAAACCAAGGGTTCGTTGACCATTTCTATTAATTTTTCGGTAATTTTATTCGAGGTAACTCTGATACCAATGGTTTTCTTTTTGTTTAAAAACAGTTTAGGAACCTTGTTATTGGCTCTCATAATAAAAGTATAAGGTCCCGGTAGGTTTTTGTTTAAAATTTTATATATACTTTTACTAAATTGTAAAGTAAAATCACTGATATTTTTGAGACTAAAGCATAAAATAGATAAATTTGCCTTTTCAGGTTTTTTGCCTACAATTTTACAGATTTGTTCAATTCCATTTTTGTTGGAAAGTAAACACACAATAGCATAATATGAGTCTGTTGGACAAATTATAAGTTTATTACTGCTGAGGATTTCAGCCGCAATTTTCAGTTTTTTTTCCTCAGGATTACTTACGTTTATTTCTAACTTTGACATTAATGAACATTGTATTGTAATGTTAATTCAAAGATAAACATTTAAAACAACTTATTGCCAAATTTTGCGGTGAATCCTACTCCCAAAAAGTTTTTAATTTGAATTTTTTTTTGCACCCCTTCCATAGTTGAACTTACATCTACGTCCCAATCCCAAATTAATTGATTTATTAATGAAACTGTATCATATTTGTTGACTTTCATATTGATGGTGTTTTGACAATTTCGGTCCATTTTTATTAATTGCATTGTTTTGTAGTTTTGAAACAACTCCAACCTGGTTTGATAATTTATGTTTTTAGCAATATCTCTATTTACCGAAATGTTGAAGTGCCAACCAATCTCATTTCTTAAGGTTTGACCATTTTTAATTTTTGTGCCTGCAGTATAAATAAAGCTTTTTCCATGCCATATAATCCTGAATCGGCAAGTCTTTTTTCTCTTACAATGGTGTATTTGGCAGTCACAGGAGAGGCGTATATAGAGAAATAGGTCTTTGGCTTATAATCAAAACCCACAGAAAGGAACCCAAATCCTTGTGCCAAAAAGTTTGAAACATGGTTATTTCTTCTTAGTATATCATCTGGAGCCCAACTATGGCATAATTGTGTATTCAAACTCATAAGTGCTGAATAGTTTAAATTTTTATTGATTTTTTCGGCCATATTTTGAGAGAAAGATAAGTTTATCCTCGTTTTTTACAAATGGATTTTTAACTCTTGTGCCTGGATTTGTTGGTTCATCTATGGTAGATTCTCCTCTACTTATAACCCCATAAGCTAGTTCAATATATTTTCCTCAGATGAATTTGTCGTTTGCAGGATGGTATGTTGCAAATAAATTGGCGTTTGAAATCAAACCTGTATTGTGTGTGCCCCCTTGAGACCATTTGGAAAAGGCAGTATTTGAGATATTCGTGCTAAAAAAGCCGCCTTTAATCCAACCAGTATCCTTTATGTTTTTAAGTGCTGCTTTGTCGACTGCCATTTTTTTAATTCCTCATCCTGTGCTTTTGTATTGTTGTAGTTAAAGAAGATTATTGAGATTAGTAATATAAGTTTTGATTATATTTTTAAAATTTTAACCTAAAAAATGCCAAACATAATGTTTGGCATTTTTTAGGTTAAATAAAAAGTTATTATTTTTTTAAGCTTGAAGCTTTGTTTATTGCTTTGATAATAATGAATAAAACAAAAGCAATAATTAAGAAATTAATAGTTGCACCAAGGAATTTACCAATGTATAATGGACCTAGTTTAAACTCTTCTATAGTTTTAGCGCTTCCCGCTAATGCTATTATAGGCATTATAACATCATCTACTAGTGATGTTATAATTTTACCAAAAGCAGTCCCTAAAATTACTGCAACCGCCAAGTCAACAACATTCCCTTTGTTGATAAATTCTTTGAATTCTGAAATGATACTCATCTTATTATTTTTTATTACAAACTAAGTTCAGTTTATTCGCAATTTAGTATTATTGTCACAGATAATTGTGAACATTTTATAAACGGCATTTAAAAAGCCAATACATAAATATTGGCTTTTTAAATATGATAAAGGGATGTTATTTAGGCTAATACCGTTTTAACTAATTCGGCTGCTTCTTTTAATAAGATAGCAGATTTAACTTCTAAACCACTTTCATCAATTAGTTTTTTTGCTTCTACAGCATTAGTCCCTTGAAGCCTAACGATAATAGGTACATTGATATTGCCTAGTTTTTTGTATGCATCAACAACACCTTGTGCAACTCTGTCACATCTTACAATTCCGCCAAAAATATTGATTAATATGGCTTTTACATTGGGATCACTTAATATGATTTTAAAACCGGCTTCAACAGTTTCTGCATTAGCTGTTCCTCCTACATCCAAAAAGTTAGCTGGTTCTCCGCCGCTCAATTTAATAATATCCATTGTAGCCATTGCTAAACCTGCGCCATTAACCATACATCCTACGTTACCATCTAATTTTACATAGTTAAGGTTGAATTTTTTTGCTTCAACTTCTGTTGGGTCCTCTTCGCTTTCATCTCTTAGTAATGCGTAATCTTTGTGACGATATAATGCATTTTCATCTAAATCAACTTTAGCATCAACTGCTATAATTTTATCATCTGAAGTTTTTAATACTGGATTGATTTCAAACATTGCACTGTCTGTTTCGTCGTAAGCTCGGTATAATGCTGTTACGAATTTTTCCATTTCTTTTTGAGCTGTTCCTGATAAACCAAGGTTAAAAGCAATTTTTCTAGCTTGAAATGCTTGGAAACCAATAGTTGGGTTAACCCATTCTCTGTGAATTTTTTCTGGTGTATGTTCTGCAACCTCCTCAATGTCCATTCCACCTTCTGTTGTGTAAATGATAACATTTTTGCTAGTAGCACGGTCAAGCAATACACTCATGTAATACTCTTTTGGTTCGCTAGCACCGGGATAAAATACGTCTTGAGCAACCAAAACTTTACTTACTAGTTTTCCTTTTTCTCCTGTTTGAATTGTTACTAAAGTATCTCCAATTAAATTTTGAGCAATGGTTTTAACATCATCTAAGTTTTTTGCTACTGCAACTCCTTTTTGATTTGAATTAATTGTTTTTCCTTTTCCTCTTCCTCCTGCATGTATTTGAGCTTTAACAACTACCCAATCTGAGCCAGATTGTGTTTGAATTGTTTTTGCTGCTTCAACAGCTGCCTCAGCAGATTCTGCAACAATGCCCTCTTGTATGGCTACACCATAAGATTTTAAAATTTGCTTGGCTTGATATTCGTGTATATTCATGATAAATAAAGAATGTATTATTATTAAGGCTGCGAATTTACAAAAAATCTCCACTTTGTTTTTGATTTATTTAAAAAAATATACCATTTTCGCATGACATGATTGAAGCGAGAGGAATTACAAAGCATTACAATGGTATTGAAGTCTTAAAGGCTGTCGATTTAAGGATTAATGATTCTGAAATAGTTTCAATAGTTGGAGATTCCGGGGCCGGCAAAACAACTTTACTTCAATTATTAGGAACTTTAGACACCCCAAGCTCGGGTGAAGTCCTATACGACGGTAATCAAATTGTGGAAATGTCGCAAAAACAACTGGCGAATTTCAGAAATCAAACCATTGGATTTGTGTTTCAGTTTCATCAATTATTGCCTGAATTTACTTGTGTGGAAAATGTATGTATGCCCGCTCTAATCAGTGGTATTTCTCTCAAAAATGCAATGCCTAGAGCAATTGAACTACTTACTTATTTGGGATTGTCTCACCGATTTGACCACAAACCTTCTCAGCTATCTGGCGGGGAACAACAAAGATGTGCTGTTGCAAGGGCTCTAATGAATCAACCTAAAATAGTATTTGCGGATGAACCTAGTGGTAATTTAGACAGTAAAAATGCCAATGAATTACATCAGCTTTTTCTTAATCTTAGAAAAGACTTTGGATACAGTTTTGTTATTGTAACTCACAATGAAGAGTTTGCAAATATGGCCGACCGTAAATTGATAATGAAAGATGGTAAAATTATCGAAACTGTAGATAATCGCCCAATTTAAGCGTTGTTTAAAATGAATTTAATGCTTATATCATTGAAATGGTCGGGTTGTTCTATGTTTACAACATGACCACAGTTTTGGATAATTTGTAATTGTGAAGATTGATGGTTTGCCGATAGTTTTTTTATTGAAGCCAAAAACATGTGGTCCTCACTTCCCATTATATAAAGAGTGGGTTTCCCTGAATCATTAATTTTAAAAAGTTTTAAAAGTGGATTTACTTCTACAATTAAAGTGTACCATCTTAAGAATTCTTTTTGGTACAATTTTTTTGCTTCTTCTATAAATAACAAACGTGAGGTTTTATGGTTCTTTTTTGGCATTATTATAAAAGCAAAAAAGCGATATAAAATCAAATATGGAAGGATGGAGCGAAGGTAATGGCCTGTATGCATCAGAATTTTACTTTTTAAATTCAAATGCATTACGGCACCTCCAAGAATCAATGTTTTTATTCTGTCAGGATATCTGTCGCTTAACTCTCTTATTATTATTGTGCCAAGAGAAATGCCTATAAAATGACTTTTTTGGATTTTTAAATGGTCCAATACATTTATTACATCGTCACCTATGGATGAAAATGTGTATTTTTTGATATTTTCAGGAACTATTTTTTTGGATTTGCCGTGACCTCTTAAATCAATAAGCAGAATGTTAAAATGTTTTTTAAATGCCTTTATCTGTTTAAACCAAATAGAACTACTTCCGCCCGCTCCATGAATAAATGTAACCCATTCTTCGGAATTTGGATGAAGGTATACGGTATGATGTAAAATTGGTGGCAATGCTTTATTTAACAAATTTAGAGTTTAAAAGGTTCGTTTTATGCTAGGATTTGTTAAAATAATGTAATCACCTAAGTGTTGATGGTCTGTCCAAATAGGGGAATCAAAATCCTCACTAGGAGAGACTGAAATTACCAAAGATTTCAATTTTTGGTTGTATCTATTTAATTGAGTTACTATGGCAAAATATTCATCGGAATGAAACCTTCCATTGATTTGTAACACTTTTTTTGTTTTGTTAGTCTTAAGGTATTGTGCAATAGAATAGGCCATGGTCGCATCCCATAACGATTGAGCTAAAATAATATTAAAGGCATTCATTTTGGGCATAACCATCGCTTTTTTTGTACTTGTGTCTTTAACATTGTGACTTGGGTGTCCAAATAAATTAGCAAGTTTGTTGTAATAAGCTCCCGACGCAGTATCGTATGGAATAGGTGCAAAGTATTGTTTGGTGTTTTTGTCCAAGCTATTTAATGCGCCTTGTCCTTTTCTACCAACAAGATTGGTATATCGCGTCGGTGAATTGGAACAAACTACATCTATTTGTTTTGTTTTAGAATACTCTACCAAGGGTCTATAGTCTTTGTAATTCGACCAAACTCTCGCATCTTTTGTGAAGTGTTTTTCTTTAATGATATCTTTAAGGTATTCATTCATCACTAATTGAACATCTCTGTCAAACATTTCCATAGACAAACTTGTGTTAGGATAGGTTTGATGCATCATTTTTAAAAGTTGAAATTCAATAAGATGAGCGACAGAGTCATTGTGTTCTTCTCCCAAAAACACAACATCATAATTGGCTATTCTTTTTAAGATAGAATCGAGTGTTACTTCTTTTTTTAATTTTGTATCGTATATTTTTACAAATTGAGCATCTTTTTGTGCTAATAAATTAAGAGCTATAAAGCCAGTAATAAGAAAAATTGTTTTTTTGAAATTCATTTAATATTTTGAAATTTTTTTGACTTGAAAAGCCCTTACACTACTGGTTACAAAAACCATGTAGATGCCAGTTCTTAAGGCTGACAAGTCTATTTGTAAGTTAATTCGGTTGACGTTGTTTAGGATGTTTTGATACCAAACTTTTCCGTACAAGTCAATGATTTTTATATCAAGGTTGCCATTAATAAATTCAGAATGACTTACATTAATAGAAATTTGACTTGCTGGTCCTACTGGATTGGGGTATATGTCTAAATGAATTCCAGAACATACGCCACTGAGCCAATTCTCTACCCCATAAACATTGAGTGCTTCACATTGATTTCTGTATGTAACATTGTTGCAACCACAAACTGGATTGTAAAAAGCATCATTACATTGGTAAAACGGTTGAATACGTGCAGGGTTTACACAGTTGTTAAATTGCCCAAATACATTTAAGTTCAAACATAGTAAAGTCGATATGATGGCAATTTTTAAAATAGGGACTTATATTTTTTGGAAACCTAAGTAAGGGTGGAGGCATTCTGGTAGGTTGATGCCATCCTCTGTTTGGTTATTTTCTAACAATGAAGCAACAATTCTAGGTAAAGCCAAAGCACTACCATTTAAGGTGTGAACTAATTCGTTTTTGCCTTCTTTGTTTTTAAATCTACATTTTAATCGGTTGGCTTGAAAAGTTTCAAAATTGGAAGTTGAGCTAACCTCGAGCCATTTTTGTTGAGCTCCACTCCAAGCCTCAAAGTCATAAGTTAAAGCACTTGCAAATCCCATGTCTCCGCCACACAATCTTAATATTCTGAATTTTAAACCTAGTTTGGTTAATAGTCCTTTAACGTGTTCAACCATTTCTTCTAGAATTTCGTAACTTTGGTCGGGTCTTGCTATTTGAACAATTTCAACTTTGTCAAATTGATGCAGTCTGTTTAAACCTCTCACATGTGCGCCATAACTGCCTGCCTCTCTTCTGAAACAAGGGGTATAGCCAACATTTTTGATTGGCAATTCGTTCTCCTTTAAAAGAACATCTCGGTACATATTAGTTATTGGAACTTCGGCAGTAGGAATACAATATAAATTATCAATAGTTGAATGGTACATTTGGCCTTCTTTGTCAGGCAATTGACCTGTTCCTATACCACTGGCTTCGTTGACTAAAATAGGAGGTTGTATTTCATAATAGCCTGCTGCAAGAGCTTCATCTAAGAAGAAATTAATTAATGCACGCTGAAGTCTAGCGCCTTTCCCAGTGTATACCGGAAATCCAGCTCCAGTTATTTTATTACCAAGTTCAAAGTCTACTAACTTGTATTTATCTGTCAGTTCCCAATGAGGCAATGGATTAGCTGGTAATATTGGGTCATTTCCCCATTCGTAAACAGTTTCATTGTCATCTGCGCCATACCCTAATTTTACTTTTGTACTAGGTGTATTTGGGAGTTCATACAGTTTGGCGGTGAGCAATTGTTCAAGGTCTAATTGTTCTAACTCTAGAGATTTGATATTTTCTTTAAGCGCAAGAGATTCATTTTTTAACAAATTAGCTTTTTCGGCTTCACCACTTTTAAATAATTCACCAATTTCTTTAGCTAAAACATTGCTTTTTGCCAAAGCTTGCTCTAATTCTGTTTGTTTTGATCTTTTTTGCTCGTCTGTTGAAAGGATTTCAAGCACATCGTTTTTTCGGTCTTTCCCTCTCAAAGAAAGTCTTTCTATAACCTCGTCCGTTTGGGTTCTTATAGCATTTAATGTTAACATGTTATTAAATGCAAAAATAAGCTACAATAATTTGAAAAAATAGATTTTTTATTTCAAATTATTAAATATATTTGTATTTGTAATATTTTGTAAAATTCAAACTTGTGAAAAAAATTATTATTGCCTTTGCCAGTTTCGTATTCTTAATGGGTTGTATCCAAAGGGATGACTACAATGCTGTGCCTGAAGTGATAGATGGGTTCAAGCCAGTTTATGTAAAAGACACCACTAATTTTGTTGATTCTGTTTATTTGACTCCACCACGTGTTTTAAACAATCCCGGCAAAATATACCTTTACAAGCTGTACTTAATTGTAAATGAATATGGAAAAGGGGCGCATATTTTCGATAATTCTAATCCGCAAATTCCCAAAGCTATTGCTTTTATTAATATTCCATTAAATTATGATATTTCTATCAAAAACAATGTGATGTATGCAGATGCATATTTAGGTTTGGTCGTTATTGATATTTCAATGTTGCCAAGTTCCATTAATATACTCAGCTTTATGAGATATAAAACAAATCGTGTTTATCCGCCACTTCCAGGGGCTGATCCAAATTTTAATTTTGGAAGGAGAGGTTGGGGAAATAAAACCTATTTTGAATGCATCGACCCCCAAAAAGGCCTTATAATTGGTTGGGAACCAACGACTTTATTAAAACCAAAATGCTATCAATAAATCAATTAATTAATTCAATATGAAAAAATATTTATTATTCTTCTCACTCATTCTTTTGATAGGTTCTTGTCAAAAAGAGGGTTCGGAATTGTCCTCAAGTGATGGCGGTAACACCACCGGAATTGGAGGTTCTATGGCAAAGTTTACCTTTCATAAGCAATATTTATATGTTGTAGAAAAGCAGTTTTTGCAAGTTTATGATGTGAGTGTTGCCTCTAAACCTTTGTTTTTAAGAACTATTGATTTAAATAATACTGCCGTTGAAACTATTTTCCCATATGGAGAATACCTATTTTTCGGAACTCAAAACGGAATGTTAATTTATTCGCTTAGTAATCCTAGTATCCCTAGTTATATCAGCACTTATTCTCATATAGTAAGTTGCGACCCTGTTGTTGTTCAAGGCAATATAGCTTATGTGACTTTAAGTACAGGAAATCAATGCGGCAGAGGAGTTAATCAACTTGAAATGATTGATATTTCAGATATATATAATCCTCAATTATTAAAGATGTATAACTTTAATAATCCTAAAGGATTGACGATAGATGGAACTTATTTGTACTTGTGTGATGGTAATGCAGGTTTAAAAGTTTTGGATGTTGCCAATATTTATAATGCAAGGGTTTTAGAAACTTTTGCCGGAATAGATGCCTTTGATGTTATTAAAAATGGTAATATATTAACCGTAACGGGTAAAGATGGCGTTTATCAATTGGATTGCACAAATCCTTTGGACCTAAAACTTGTTTCTAAAATCGGGAAAAATTAATTTTTCGTGCCTAATAAATTCCTATTTTGTTTTATTTTGATTTTGTCTCTCGAAAATGTCGAAGGGCAAAGTGAGTTGGAGTTGAGAGACAAGCACAGAGTAAGTTTATATATTTTTGATCAATCATTAATTACACTTCCCACCATTAAGGGTAGTTATGATTATAATTTTTTTGATGATTTCGATAGAACCCACCATGTTGTAGTGGAGTTGGGTTATAATTATAGGTCAAACCTAACACAAGAAAATAGGCGTGTAAGTGGGTTTTACTCAGGCTTAAAATACGCTATTTATAACAGAAAAACACTAACAAGGTTTTCGGGTTTTTCATTTGGTTACAATTATTTGCATACCAATATTGATGGATACTTAAAAGTCCAAAAAAACATGCCTGGTTTGAGTACCAATGGTCAATATTTTGAGTATGAAGTTAGACGGTTTAAATTGCTGAGGAATGCATTGACTCTTGAACGTTTTCATCAATTTAATGTCATTGATGGTTTGTATTTTGAGTTAAAGTACGGTTTAGGTTTAACTTATTCAAGGTATGACACTCCTATAGATATTCGTCAGAATACATACAGAAACGGGTTTTTCTTTGAAAAGGAAGCTTTGTTCCCCACTTTTATTTTGGGAGTCAATGTGGGTTATCGATTTTAATTGCTCTTTGGCTGATTAAAAGTTGGTTTTTTCTTCTTCTTTTTCTTCTTAGCTTTTTGGTCTAAACGGGTAATATCTTCACTAACTAAATCTAAATTTGCATCGTTTTTAGAGTCAATATCTTCTTGCGTTTTAGGTTCTATTATTTCCCCAACCAATTCAGGTGCTTTTTGACCATTGGCATTCATTTTTAAATATTCATTAACTTTGGCAAGAGGGATACAAATCCATGAATTTTTTTCTTCGTAACTAAACCAAGCCAATCTTTTTAAAATATCTGTTTTTATCATGAATGCAGCCCCCATTACCGTGTCTAATCTTACGGTTTTTGATTTAGGGAACTCTTCCAATGCATCCATATAAGTATCTAACTCATAGTTTAAGCAGCATTTTAGTTTACCGCATTGACCCGAAAGTTTAAGCATGTTGATAGACAGGTTTTGAAAACGAGCAGCAGAAGTGTTCACCATTTTAAAATCAGTAAGCCACGTACTACAACACAATTCTCTTCCACAACTGCCTATGCCGCCTAGTCTTGAAGCTTCCTCACGGTAACCTATTTGTCTCATTTCTATACGTAACTTAAATTCGTCGGCAAATCGTTTTATTAATTCCCTGAAATCTACGCGACTTTCTGCCGTATAAAAGAAAATAACTTTTTTGTTATCACCTTGAATTTCAATATCGCTTAGTTTCATTTCAAGCTTAAGTTGAATGGCAATAGTTCTTGCTCTTTCTAATACTTTTCCTTCTCTGAATTTTGCTTCTTGGTATTTTTCGGTGTCCTTATCGTGCGCTTTTCTTTGGATATTTCTTATCGATTCTGCATTTTCCTTGATACCACGCTTTTTAAGTTGAAGGCGAACTAATTCCCCTGCCAATGATACGTGACCAACATCATAACCCATGTCAGAATCCACAACAACTGCATCGCCAGTATAAAGTTCTAAGTTATTAGAATTTCTATAAAATTCCTTTCTGCTTCCTTTAAATCGAATTTCAATAATGTCGAAAGGTTTATAATTATCAGGCATAGCAGTATCGCTAAGCCAATTGTACACGTTTAATTTATTGCATCCACTTGTACCGCAAGTTCCATTACTTTTGCACCCTTTGGGAGAACATCCCCCTGAAGTACCACAACTTCCACATCCCATTTTGTATATATATTTTAGTTTGATTGAGCCTTAGGCTGTCTCAAGAAATTATTTTTAAGGCTCAAAGATAAATTAATTATAATGAATTTTAAGTTTCCATTTCTGTCAATTTCAAAAAACGCCTGATTAATGGCTTTGTATATTGTCTCTCTGCCCTTTAAATTTAGTAGTTTTGATAAAGTTACAATGATTTTTTCTTCCTCAGGTGCCACTTCTGTTGATATAGAGCGGTGTTCCACAATTAGAGAATATCTGAGTAGTTCAAGAATATAATTCAAAAAATGTTTTGCGTCGTCTTTCCCTTTTTCGCTGAAAGATTCTGCCCAATTGAACATAGCTGTTGAATTTCCTTGGTAACAATCGTTTAAAAAGGTTTTAAATCCACTCAAAAAGGAATAATCTATTTTTTCTGATAAAATTTTTGCTTTGTGGATATTACCATTTGTCATTAAAGCAATATTATTAGATACAGATTCTTCTATAGAAAGTTGTGTAATTAGGTAATCCTTTATTTCTTCACGACTATACAGATTGATTTTTAACAACTGTGTTCTAGATAAAATAGTTGGTAAAATTAAGGTAGGATTCTCTGTAACAAGAATAAATAGGGTGTTAGGGGCAGGTTCCTCTATGGATTTTAATAACACATTTCCCTCTTTTCCTACAAATTCTGGTAACCACATTATTACAACTTTATACTCAGCTTCATAAGGTTTAAAAGAGAGTTTTTTAATGATGTTACGACATTCCTTAATGGGGATATTGAGCGTTTTGTTTTCTATTTTAGCAATTTCAATCCATTCATTAATAGTTAGTTGAGGGGATTCGATGAGTGATTTTCTAAACAATGGAAGAATGTCGTCACAAAGTTCGATATCATCTGCTTTACTGACGATGTAGGGAAACGAAAAGTGTAAATCGGGGTGAATATATTGTTGGTATTTATTGCAAGAAGGGCAGGTGCCACAACTGTCAAATTCTTGTTTGTTAGTACAGTTAATATATTGGGCGTAAGCAATTGCCATAGGTAACGAATTGCTTCCCTCATTGCCATAAAAGAGTTGCGCATGTGAGATTCTGTTGTTATTAACCTGCTCAACTAATTTTTTCTTAAGAGAAACGTGTCCGTATATATCTGAAAATTTCAAAGTGTTGCAAATATACAAAACGTTTTTTTATCTTTTGTGATACAAAAAGGCTTGTTTATAATTAAAATGCAAACCTGTTGAAAGTAAATAAGTTGAATGTTTTTCAATAATAATTTGTTTTTATAAAATTTATTAAGATTATTGCATTATTAAAATTAATAAATATCATGGAACAAGAAACAAATTTAACCCCAAAAAGAACTACTTTTTTAACTGTATTATGTGTTTTAACCTTTATAGGAAGTGCAATTGGTGTAATTAGTAATATTAGTAACATATTAACAGCAGATGTTTCTTCTAAGATGATAGAAACTATGGGAAACTCAATAGATGAAGCGGTTGAGTCAAGCAATAATCAAGAAGCAACTTCAATGCAAGATGCATCTGATACATTATTGGATGTTAATGAGATATTAGATTCAACTAACTCTGAAATGACAGAAGCTGAAATGTTGGAGACAGGAGAACAAGCAATAGAGGATGTTGCAACTAATGCAGAAAATAAATCGGCTGAAGCTGCAGCTAATATGATGAAATCTTTGGTGGGTGGCATTAATGCAGAAAGTATAAAAAACAATGCTTATGCTTCAATATTGGCGGCATTGTTAACTTTGATAGGGGCAATTATGATGTGGAAGTTGAGAAAAATTGGTTTTTGGATTTATGTTTTAGGAACTGCAATTAGTGTAATAGCGCCTTTGGTTATTTATTCAGGGAATTTAATTGGAGCCATTAGTTCTGTAGGTTTAGGATTTTTTGGTGTTTTATTCGTTGTATTGTATGCAATTAACAAAAAGCAATTAGTTTATTAAACCTAATTAATTTCAAAAATCAAAATTATTTAACAAAAAAGTCCGTACTTGCGGACTTTTTTAATTAAATATTCTCAATGGAATCAAATCAAATTTTAGACAATCAAGAATTTAAAGGTAACACCATATTGCCAAATTCAACTGCCGTATTAGTGCTTGGTATTCTCTCAATAGTAACTTGTT
Source organism: Chitinophaga pinensis (assembly GCA_945871905.1). Lineage (GTDB taxonomy): Bacteria > Bacteroidota > Bacteroidia > NS11-12g > UBA955 > JABMMZ01. The sequence continues at coordinate 57,031 of CAMBXL010000010.1, read as the reverse complement.
TTTGTTACGGAATTATTGGATTGGCATTAGGGATTATCGGTTTAGTGTTGTCCAATAAAGACATGGCCTTGTATAAAGCTAATAGTTCAATGTACACTGTGGGTAGCTATAAAAATTTAAATGCAGGTAGAATTTGTTCTATCGTAGGGCTTTGTTTGTCTGCAGTTTACCTTTTAATAATTCTACTTTACTTTATTTTTGTAGGAACGTTAATCACTTCAGGTTTAGGTTCAGCAGGGTTAAATTAATAAATAGCATTTTTGTTAAGTTGTCCCATTAAAGAGCAAATTGGGATTCCATGTCCTGGATGTGGATTTCAAAGGAGTTTTATAAAGTTGATTGAGGGCGATTTGTGGTCATCGCTTATCTTATATCCGGCCTTACTTCCCATTTTCTTTTTGTTTATTTATACATTGTTATACTTGATTTATAAGTTTAATAAAGGTACAAAAGTGATTGTTGCTTCTTACATTGTGGTTCAAGCAATTGTATTGTTGTCTTACATCAATCAATTATCTCATTTGTAAGTTATTGTCAAGCATAAAAAAAACCCTTAAGATTTTCTTAAGGGTTTTTTTAAAAGATTGTTTTCTTATTACTTCGCTATAGAAACAAGTTCTAATTCGAATATCAATGTTTGGAAAGGTTCAATGCTCATTTCGCCTGTATATGGGTTTTGATTACCTTGACTGCCATAAGCAAGTTCGTATGGAATAATTACTTCTAACTTAGTGCCTTCTTCCATCATTGTAAGTGCTTTTAAGAATCCTGGGATTGCACCACCATTCAATGCTGTTTTCAAAGGAGAACGGCCGATGCTTGAATCAAATACTTTTCCGTCAGTGTATTTGCCAGTGTAATGAACCATTACTGTATCAGTAATTTGTGGTTTAACACCATTGCCTTTAGCTATTTCTTTTACATAAATACCATCAACTGATTTGTAGTTTTTAGCGTTGTTTTTAATGTATTCAGCTCCTTTAGTTTTGTTTACTCCAAATTTCACTTCGTTTAAATACGTCATAGCAATTTGGTTTTCCATTTCTTTTGAAATTAATAAATTGGTATCACCGTTTTTCATTACGCTTTCAACAGCAGATCTGAAAATGTCCCAATTGATTTCTTTTACTTTGAAGTTGTTTAAAATTCTACCTGTGTTAGCGCCAAAAACATAAGCAAATGAATCTGCTTGATTGGTCATAGTTTTACTTCCTGAAGAAGACGAATTGCATGATGCTATGGTGATAGCAACGATAGCAAGAATTAATATATTTTTCATTTTTTAATAAACGATGCAAAGGTAAGCGTTTTTATATCGTGTTTTTTTAAGTCAAAAAATTATTTTTTCAACGAATAAGATTTAGACTTATATGTCTTTATTATAGGGTTTTAAGTATTTTAAAAGCCTCTTATTTTGAGGTTTTAAGGATGTTATTGATAAATTTTAAAAGTTCATCTTTGCCAACTTTTTTCTCGGCTGAAGTAATAAAAATATCTGGTAAAAATTCCCAAGTTTCTAAAAGTTTTTCTTGGTAGTTTTTAACATTAATCTCGAGTTCTGATGGTTTTAACTTATCGGTTTTGGTGAATGTGATACAAAAAGGGATTCCACTTACGCCAAGCCATTCCATAAATTCAAGGTCAATTTTCTGAGGTTCTAATCTAGAATCAATTAATACAAACAAGCAATACAAACTTTCTCTGTCCAAAATGTAATCTTGAATAAGTCTGCCAAATTTTTCTCTCGATTCTTTGGATACTTTGGCATAGCCGTACCCTGGTAAATCCACTAAATACCATTTGTTATCAACAGAAAATCTTACAATATGTTGTGTTTTTCCTGGTTTGGAAGAAGTTTTTGCTAAGTCTTTATGGTCGCAAATCATGTTAATTAGCGAGCTTTTGCCTACATTACTTCTGCCTATAAAAGCAAATTCGGGCAAGTCATTTTTAGGTAATGTTTCGATGCTAGGAAAGGATCCTTTAAATTCTACTCTCATGTTATTAGGCAATTTTTATTTAATTCTTATCTTTGCAGTAAGTTTTCACAAAAGTATAACTAATTTATCATTGACAGCAATTAAACCCATACAAAACTCAGAAAAGAGTAAAAAACAACAAGTTGAGGAGATGTTTGATAGCATTTCCAAGCGTTACGACTTTTTAAATCATTTCTTGTCTTTAGGGATAGACAAAGGATGGAGAAAGAAAGCAATAGCTAAATTGAAGCCTCATCATCCACAAATATTACTTGACGTAGCAACAGGAACTGCCGATTTGGCATTGGAAGCACTTACATTAAATCCAGCTAAAATAATAGGGGTTGATTTGAGTGAAGGAATGTTGAGTATGGGCAGAAAAAAAATTGAGGAAAAAAGAAAGTCTCAAATCATAGAACTTCATAAAGGGGATAGCGAAAAGCTTCTGTACGAAAATGATTATTTTGATGCTTGTACCGTTGGTTTCGGTGTTAGAAACTTCGAAAATCTAGAATTAGGCTTGTCGGAAATATACAGAGTACTTAAACCTGGGGCTAAATTAGTCGTATTGGAATTTAGTAAACCAACCAGTTTTCCGATTAAACAATTGTATAATTTTTACTTTCAAACAATATTACCAGTTTGGGGGCGTTTTATATCAAAAGACAATGCCGCTTACACTTATTTGCCCGAATCTGTTAAACATTTTCCTGACGGAGAAAAATTCATTCAAGTTCTTAATAAAATTGGTTTTAAATCTGCGGATTGTCAAACCTTAACATTTGGAATATGCAGTATATACACAGGAGTAAAATAGTTTTAATTCTTTTCTTTTGTGTCTCAAAACTTTATGGTCAGGGCAGAGAACATCGTCCAAGCTATGATTTAACAAAATTCCATTTCGGAATTACATTTGCTCCTTCATTTGCCAAAGCGAAAGTACTTTTGGCTCCTGATTTTTATCAAAGAGATTCTGTTAGAAGGATTTCAACCCAAGGTTTTGCAGGCTTGTGTTTTGGAGGTATTGTAGACTATCGCATTGGCAAATTTGCAACAGTTAGATACTTGCCTCAAATAGAGTTTTCGCAAAGGAATTTCAAATATACTTTCGACGATAGGGAAGACATAGCTAAAACAGAAACCGTTTCTTTGAATCAATGTTTACTGCTGAAATACCACTCCCAACGTCACAATAATACGAGGGTTTATTTAATTGGAGGCCTTCGCTATACTCACGATTTTCAGAGTAATGAAGATGCCATTAGAGCGCCTAATAAACCAATGGTCGCATTCAAAGCCAATTCTTTTTACTATGAATATGGGTTCGGTATAGAAAATTTTGGAATATGGGCCCTTATCTCAACAGAATTTAAAATGAGTAATAGTTTGACTAATATGATTAGTCCAGACCCTTATATATACGCAAGTTCTATTGATAGAATTCAATCTCGCCTTTTTCAAATCTCATTTCACTTCCACAATTGATTTTTAATTTACAACATACTGATTCAGAAAGTAGTGCACGTGCTGGTTCTATTCATACCGACCATGGTGTTATAGAAACACCCATTTTTATGCCTGTTGGCACTATCGGAAGTGTAAAAGCTATCAACCAAAGTCAATTGAAAAATGAAATTGACGCTCATATAATACTCGGAAATACCTATCATCTCTATCTTAGACCCGGAACTTCTGTGCTGGAAGAAGCTGGAGGATTACATCAATTTATCGGTTGGGATAGGCCTATTTTAACAGACAGTGGAGGTTATCAGGTATACTCTTTGGCAGAAAAACGAAAATTGACAGAGGAAGGAGCAAAGTTCCAATCGCATATTGATGGCAGTAGACACCTATTTACGCCAGAAAACGTAATGGATATTCAGCGACAAATAGGTGCGGATATTATTATGGCATTTGATGAATGTCCTCCCTATCCTTCAACCTACGAGTATGCTCGCAATAGTATGCACCTAACTCACAGGTGGTTGGACAGGTGTATTGAAAGATTTGATAATACAGAGCCTTTGTATGGCTATGAACAGGTGCTTTTCCCCATTTTACAAGGGAGTTCTTTTAAGGACTTACGAAAGGAAAGCGCAGAGTTTATAGCCAATAAAAATTGTTTTGGAAATGCCATTGGTGGATTAAGTGTAGGAGAACCACATGAAGTAATGTATGAACTTACAGAGCTAGTGTGTGAAATATTGCCGAAAGAAAAGCCTCGTTATTTAATGGGAGTAGGAACTCCTGCCAATATTTTGGAGTGTATAGCCTTGGGAGTAGATATGTTTGACTGTGTAATGCCAACGAGGAATGGTAGAAACGGAACAATCTTTACCGAAGAGGGGATGATTAACATCAAAAATAAAAAGTGGGAGAAGGATTTTTCGCCACTTGATGCAACATTATTGCCTCAATATTCTAAGGCTTATATCAGACATTTGTTTATGGCAGGTGAAATGCTTGGTCCCCAATTAGCAAGTTTGCAAAATTTAAGTATTTATTTAACCCTTGTTAAACAAGCCCGTCAACGAATAATTGATGGTAGTTTTGTGTCATGGAAAAATGTAATGGTACAAAAATTGAATAGAAAGCTTTAATCTTATTGTTTGAAAAAGTTTGACCTTTATATTATCAAAAAATTCTTTACAACCTTTGTTGTAACATTGAGTTTATTTATAATAATTATCATCATTTTCGACGTTTCTGAAAAATTAGATGATTTTTTAAAGAGGAATGCCCCAATTAATAAAATTATATTTGTGTATTACCTCAATTATATTCCCTTTTTCTTGAACCTGTTTAGTCCTATTTTCATATTCATATCGGTTATATTCTTTACTTCTAAATTGGCGTCCAAAAGTGAAATTATTGCCACTCTAGCTGCAGGTGTTACCTATAACAGAATTATAAGACCATACATGATTGCTGCTACATTTTTTGCGGTCCTTTCATTTTTTTTAAATGCCTATATTATTCCTAGTTCTGATAAAAAAAGGGTGGCTTTCGAAAATGAATATGTCAGAGAAAGGCATGACAAGTATGTCAATAATACCCACGCACAAATTTTGCCAAATACCTATTTTTACATGGAGTTTTTTGGAAATGACAGTACTGGTTCCGGTGTTTCATTGGAGGTCTTTGATGGCAATGAACTTAAATCTAAGTTATTCGCTCGTAGAATCAGTTGGAACAGAAAAAACAACAAATGGAGACTAGAGGACTACATGGTAAGGAAATACTTGCCAACGGGAAATCATGTTGTTGAAACGGGACGTTACTTGGATACATTAATTCCTTTTAATCCTGATGATTTTTTCAGAAGAAATGATGATGTGATGGCTTTTAATATCAATGAGTTGAGCCAGTTTATTGAAGAAGAAAAGCTCAAAGGGAATGAAAATTTGCATTTTTATATCACCGAAAAGTACAGGCGATATGCAGCTCCATTTTCAACATTCATATTGGCATTCATCGGTGTTTGTGTATCAACCAAAAAGAGTAGAGGTGGGGTTGGGTTGAATTTAGGGATTGGTATTTTTATTAGTTTTATCTATTTATTCGTAATTCAGTATTTTAATACCTATGGCAATACAGGGTTAATGAATCCTATTATTGCAGTTTGGATACCTAATTTTATATTCGCTGGTGTAGGCTTTCTGCTCTACAGAAACGCTCAGAAATAAGGGGTGTGTTTTGTTGATGGTTATTTGAAATGGAACTTACTAAGTTAAATGATATATTTAGTAAGAACTAAAATCCCCTCTGTCTCTTTGCTTCATAAAGCACAATAGCTGCTGCAACCGAAACATTCATGCTGTCTATTTTGCCTAACATGGGTATTTTGATGTTTTGGTCAGCAAAACCTATCCAATCTTTACTCACTCCTGTGGCTTCGGTTCCTACGACTATGGCAATGTTGCCCTTGTAATCGCTCAAATGATAGTCGCTCGCTTGGTGTAAATTGGTACAATAGGTCTTAAAGTTGTTTTTGCTTAGCCATTCCTGAAGTTCTTGATTGCTACTTAAGGCAACTGGAACGGTAAAAACAGTTCCTAAACTTGAACGTATAATATTGGGATTGTATAAGTCGCTAGGAATATGTGTGCCAATGACCGCATCAATTTGACAGGCATCCGCAGTTCTCAAAATAGCACCTAAGTTGCCGGGTTTCTCCACTCCCTCAACAATTAATAAAAGCGCGTTTTTCTGAATCTTTAAATCAGATAAATGGTGTGAAGGTGTTTTTATACAAGCAATAATTCCGCCTGTAGTTTCTCTGTAAGTGAGTTTTGAAAATAATGCTTGGTTCAATTCAATAAATTCAATGTTTTTAAACTTATTGCTGATTTGATTAAGGACAGAATGCTTAGCTTTCTCTTGTAAAAAATAAACGGAATGAAACTCAGATTGACCAGCTAATGCCATTTCAATTTCTTTTTCCCCCTCTACAAGTGCCAATTGTTGTTCTTTCCTAAATTTCGATTTTTCTAGTTGTAATAGAAATTTGAATTTAGGATTGGCCGAACTTGTAATGCTATGTTTGGTTTGGAAATTCAATTAGATATTTAAAAATTTTAAGACAGATTCACTGAATATTTTATTTTTGTCACTCTTTGATATCAGCGTGTTTTCTTCAATAAATTTGCCATGTTCCAAATCGCCCAAAGGGAAGGGATAGTCTGTGCCATAGCATATTTTATCAGCACCGAACATGTTTAGTAAATAATTAAAAGCATCTGTGTCGTGCGTAATGCCATCAACCCAAAATTTGCCAATGTAATCTTTAGGGTTTTTTACATCGTTTAGGTTGACCAAATCTGGTCTAACCGACCAACCATGTGCTATTCTTCCAAGTGTAAATGGAAAAGAACCTCCCGCATGGGCATACATCACTCTTAGTTTTGGGAATTTATCAAAAATACCGCCAAATATCATACAACAAATAGCCCTGCTTGTCTCTGCGGGCATCCCTACCAACCAAGGCAACCAAAATTTTTGAATATAATCTTCTCCCATCATCTCCCAAGGATGAATAAACAAAGCCATGTCTAAACTTTCCATTGCTTCATAAAAAGGTAAGAAACGGTTGTCATCCAAATTGATGTTGTTAATGTTTGAACCTATTTGAACCCCTTTAATTCCCAATGTTTTTATTCTTTCCAATTCTTTAATAGCCAAAGGAATGTCTTGCATAGGAAGAGTGCCTAAGGCTATAAATTTGTCGGGGTAATCGTTTTGTATGCCTGCAATATGGTCGTTTAGAAAGGCCGACCACCACGCTCCATCTTTAGGCTTTGCCCAATAATTGAACAAAACAGGTACAGTACACAAAACCATTTTGTCGACATTGTTAGCCGACATGTCCCATAATATTGCTTCTGGATTAAAACAGTTTTGTTCAACTTTTCTGAAAAATTTACCATCATCACGCATCATGTTGGCGGTTTTGCTTTCATGATCTTGTTCTAAATAAATAAATCCACCATAGCCAAACTTGTGTTTAAGGTCGGGCCACGTAGGAGGCATTATATGTGCGTGACAATCTATTTTCATTGCTGCGAAATTATCTAAATTTCTGTTAATTAACAATCAAAGTTCCTTTGCCGTGGTAACTGTGGATACTTGGGTCGTACATAGCATCTGCTTGAATAGGTCCCAATACAAAAGTTCCTTTGGAAACTGCACGACACATGTAATACAAAGACTCGGTTTTGTTGTTGCCAATGTCTAGGAAAAAATTAATGCGGTCATCCCTAACATCCATATAGCTTGGGTACGATTGGTTTTTCATCCACGACAATTCTTTGGTAGCTGTAATTCTTGGATTCTCAATTTCTAAACCAGCAGGAAGGATGTCGGTAATGGCAATGTTGCGAATTCCTCCTCCATACGGTCTGCTTATGTTGATTTTTACTACTACCAAGTCGTTTTGTTTTATTTGGGTTTGATTAATACTCGAACCATATCGGTTTAAAAAAGTTCTTCTTACCGTTAACCCTTTGTCTTCTTCTGTGTAGTATTTGCCATTCCCAATGCCTTCTGTTACTATGGTGTAAAAAATATTACCTGTGCCGGTGCTATTGATTTGAATTAAGTTATGTGCTTTTTGAGTTTTGTAAAGGCTGTTTTTGCCAGTAAATTCTAATACTTGTTTTTGGTCAATAAACACATTCGCTTTCCCTCCTTTATTGGTGTTTTTGAGGCTGAATTTACCCAATGCTGTAATGCTAAATCCCATTTCATTGGTATTGAGATTTGGATTGTTTTTGAGGTCCTTGCTTAAGCTTTTTGCCAATTCATAAACTTGTGGATGATTGGGTTGTGACTCAATAAGAGCATTCAATACCAATGCTTTGTCCCTAATTGGAGATGAAAAATGATACCAATTCCAAACATTGTCATTCTCGCGACTGTATTGTTTAGGCATTAGTTCATTAAAGCTTTTCATGTCTCCACACAAGGCATATGTTGCCGCTAGAATATATTGAGAAGAATTGTGTAGCTTGGATTTGGACATTTTGCAGTAATTCATTGAGCTTTTACTCGGATTGCCAGCCAAGGCCAAAATATACAGTGCATAAATTTTCTCCCTACTTATGTATTGTTTCCCGTTTTCTGCTAAATTGCTTATCTCGTTCATTGATTCTTTTTCTGTAAGATTCGCCGAGGATTTAATCGTACACAATGAAATCAATTTGCTTTTGTTGTTTTTGTTGATTTCAAACCCTTTTTTGTCACACTCTACAAGGAAGTGAAGCGCATAGGCATTGAGGTACAACGAATGATTGTGTTCTCCTGGCCAATAACTAATATTGCCATCGGAACTTATTAGGTTGTTTATTTTCTTTATGGCTTGGTTTACATTGTACGTTGGGTTTAGCTCAGATTCTTCAGCGGAGGTTTGATTCATGAATTTACCTAATGCTTTTGCAAATTCTGGAAATAATATTTGTGGCATTGCTGTTGAAATAGTCTGTTCTGCACAACCATGAGGGTAGCGGACTAATTTTAAAAAATGAGAAGTAATTTGAGCTAATGGATTGTTGTCTATATAGATGCTGGTGTTGGGCGTATTTAAGAAAGCATCTTTTATTTCTGTTTCAAATTTCTCGCCTGGTTTTAATTGACCCTCGTGAGAATGGATCGTAAAACTTGCAGCAGGTCTAACACTAATTTCCGTGACTTCGGTGAACAATGTTTCGTTGCCTTTTATTTTTACCTTCACCAAGCCTTTCCCCAATTCATTTTTAGCTTTCAATGTGTAATAAATCAGCGCTTCTTTACCTGGGTTTATTTGAATGGTTTCATTGATTTTGTCAATGAGTTCTAAAGGCCCTTCCACCATCACATCCGGATTTATTTTCATCACAGATTGAGTGGTGTTATTGATATTGATACCCATTTTAATTTCATCGTTTGGTGATAAAAATCGTGGAAGTGAAGTACTAATGACTAACGGGTCGAAAATCTTGACTTCCTTTTCTGCAGATCCAAAAGCCTCGTCTTTGTATGAAACTGCCATTATTCTTACAGCACCATAAAATTGTGGAATATTGGCCTCAAAATTGACTTCCCCTTGGGCATTTGCTTTCATTATTCCACTCCAAATACTTAAAGGTTTGAAACGATTGGTTGAAAGCGGATTAACCCTTTTTTCAAGACCTAATCCATCCCCACCGCTGGCAGTACTTGTCATTTCAGGAAATAAGCGGGCATATAAATCAAAACTATTAACCATTAAAGCTCTTTTTTGATAAAAATATTGAAACGGGTTGGGTGATTTGAAGTTTTTTATTGATAATATGCCTTCATCAACAATCGAAACAGTGACTTCTGCATTGGGTAATGTTTTTATTTTAATGTTTTGTTTTGTCTTTGAGCGGCTGCTTTCGGCGCAACTGATAGAAACTGGGATTTCTGTTTTCTCTTTGTTAATACTAATGTTTATCAAACCATGTGCAACTGTTAATGGCAAACTGTTATCTGCCATTTTTTTAATTAATGTCGCATTGATGTATATATTTGGAATATGTTGTTCGTTTAGGTCGAGTGTTAACGAAGCTGTTTTGTCTTTGGTTTCCAATTGGTGGTATTCCAATATTTTGTTTCGTTCTACGGTTACTAAAAGTTTACCATTGAATGGGGTTTTAAATAGCAGTTGAGCCGTTTCATTGTGATTGTATTTGATTTGATTGGATTCAATGATAATCTCGCCATCGGTGTCCACTTCAAATGAAGAGGCGTTGTATGAGCCATATTGGTAAGCGTAAAATGAAGTTTCTGAATAACCTGTAGGAATACCAATTTGTTTAACCCTGATTTTGAATTCACCCGATAATAACGGCGTGTACATAAAGTCAACTTTCCCGTTGTTAAAACTTACTTTTTTTGATAGTAAAAGCTTTTCTGTTGGTTTGGAATTGTATTTAAACGTGCCATTGTAATTCTCTAAAATATTCTGCCATTCAATTTTGTAAACCTCAACAGTGGTATTGCTCGCATTGATTGGTTTTTTTAACGCATTTAATGCCAATAATTTGAAAGTTATTGGTTTGTTCATGTCTATCCAATGCTCATGTCTGGCAATACCATAATAAACGCCTTGGGTATGGACGTTGAATTTCTTAATCCTGTTGACAGGTCTATTGTTTTCATCAAAAACAGTCACAAAAGATTGCCCTTTGATAAAGCCTGTATTTTGCCATTCGGTTGGTATGTCAAATGTTTGACTGAAAAGGCCGTTTTCATTCGTCGTTCCTTCTTCAACATTAGGCTCAAATCTGATTTTGTTGGGGATGTTGAAGACATAATTGGGGTGACTTTCAGAATAAAAAGATTCACTTTTAAACAACAATTCACTTTCGTAAGCGCGATTAGCTGAAGGTGGTCCAAAAAAAGTGAGTGCTTCACCATTTATTTGGATCTTCTGTCCTATGCTGTAATCCTCTTTGTCGGAATTTACTTTTACTTTTATTTTGTCTGGTACTAATTCTTCAATGCTGATTTTTTGTGAGTTTAATACAACTTCATTGCTGTTCAATACTTGCAATGTGTATTGTCCAGTTAAGTAAGTTGGAAGTGATGTAAAAGAAGCACTTGCTGCACCTTGCTCATTGGTGTTTATTCGTTTTTCCATAGAAACTTTTCCATTGGGTGCAATGAGTTTGATAAACAACGGAATGTTATCCAAATTCTGCATAGATTCATTTCTTACAATGGCATTAAAGGGGATGGTTTCTCCGGGTCTGTATATGTTTCTTGCGCTGTATAAGTAGGCCCACCATCCAGTTTTGTTTTCTCTTACTCCGTCAGTTTCAAATCTTGCGGTTTCTATTTTGTTGTCTTTTAGAAGCAGAAAATTGAAATCTTCATTACTTTCTACAGTAATCATTGCAATTTTAAAACCCGCAGTTTTTGATTCCAAGTCCTTAAAATGAGCAATCCCGTTTTCATCCGTTTTTAACGTATATAAGTTTTGATTATTACTGCTGTACAGATTGACCTCCACATCAGAAAGGGCATCGCTTGTTAAAATGGAGTTGGTCATAACAAATAAATCATTTTGACTTTGTTTGGCCAATATGCCTATGTCTGATATTGAGATTAGTTTAGAGGCCGAAGAATAGTCGTCGCCATTACTCTTAACCTGAATGTGATAGATGCCTTTAAAACGCTTGTCATTGTTTAAGTTGACATTCAATAATGAAGTGTTTTTTTGCTTAGGAAGATTTTTAGTTTCTATGGTTTTGTCAACGATCACCTGACTGTATTGTTCGTTGTAATCTTCGTAATAATAGTTGGAGCTGGTGTATGATTCTTCGCCATCTTCTTCATAGTATTCCCAATCATAACCCTGCATATTGTTTAGATATAAAAGGATATTGTTGCTGAAAATTTTGTTAACTTTTAAATTAACTTCAGGAATATTGGTAATGTTCAATCCGATGTTTTGGTTGCCTTTGCTGGAGATGTAAAGTGCTTTTTTGTTGATAAAGTTAATGGATGGAGGCATTTCTCCAAACATCAAATTACTAGAGTATGGTTCATTTAGTTGTCCACCTAATACCCCTTTTATCGTTTTGTTAATGGTTAGTGTGTACCCAACTTGTTCCGCAAATTCTCCTCTGATTTCGAATCCATTTTTTGTTTTTTCTATGGTTGTTTCTAATGGAGGTTCTATGCTATAGCAATTTTTCAAAGAGCTTTCTTCTATTTCTTGCGAGCAAGCCAATGAAATAATACCGATATTGCCTTCAAATGATTGGTTAACAGAAGTGATTGATAGTATATAAGGTGAAGGAACCACAAGTTGTTCTTTAAATAAATCAGAAGTTTTGTAGTCGCTTTCTGCTGGTCCAAATCCTTTGTCAATTTCTAATTGAATGTTTAAATCTTCTTTTAAAGCTTTTTTATCTGCTATTTCAACACTGATTTCTGAACTCGATTTGTCATTGGTAGTTGCGAAATTTTGTGGGGTTTCATTGATGCTGATTTTGGTTTTATTAATAAATTCGTTCGGTTTAACAGGATAGTTAAAATCTATGTTTAATTTTAATATCGGAGTGGCCGTTTGTTCATTTAATGTCCAAAAGCCGTGAAAGGAACTTATTTTAAGAAATGGAGTGTGAAATTCGGTTGAATTGTTGTCTATGTTGCGGTTTAGTTGAAATGATTTTTTAAGACTTTCGTTAATTATAGCGACATATTTGGTGCAAATTTTTAGAGACTTAAGGGGCGTAAAAATGACTTCATTTTTATCCGTCCATCTGAATTTTCCTTCAATAGAAGGGGTAAATAAAATAGGATTTGTTGTTTGCTGTAACTCGTTCATCTCGTCAATGTTTTTGACAATGTCCTCGCTGAATCTAAAAATTAAATTTTGAGACAAAGAAACTTCTTCGCTAAAATTGGTGTATATAATCTTTATGGTTTGTGAACTGTTATTGCATGAGAAATTAACAAGTAAAAAAAGCCCAATAATTGATTTGAAAAAACGTGATTTCATATTGATTGAATTTTATTGTGCTAATTTAAGAGGTTTTCTATTGTTTTTATCATTTTTTTAAAAAAATGTAAGTATGTTTGTTTTTCAAAAATGACCAATCAAGAACTTTCTAAACTGTTTACATTGTATGGTAAGTTGTACGAACTGCATGGAGGTAATTCATTTAAAGTTAAATCGATAGCTAATTTAGTGTTCTTTTTAAAGAAATTTCAAGAGCCTTTTTTTGAAATGGATGAAGCGCAAATTTTGTTCAATTTAAGTTTTCATAAAGGGTTTTTGCCTAAACTGATTGAAATTAAAGAAACGGGCACATTGCAAGAACTTGAATTATTAATCGAAAAAACACCAAAAGGGGTTGTTGATTTGTTGAATATTAAAGGTTTAGGTCCCAAAAAAGTGGAGGTGTTGTGGAAAGAAGTAGGTATAGCTTCTGTAGTGGAACTTCTCGAAGCTTGTAGGGAAAATAGATTGGTAGAAATCAAAGGTTTTGGGCACAAAACACAAAACCAAATATTGTCTGATATTGAATTTAAATACAACCAAGAAGGGAAATTTCATTGGGCAAAAGTAGAACCTATTGCTTTGAAAATCATGGAAAGTCTCGATAGCTCTGCCATTTGTAAAAAAGCGCAACTGACAGGAGAATATAGAAGGTTGGATGAAATTGTCAATCAACTCGAGTTTGTTGTTGAAGCGCTTAACCCAACAAATGATTGGACAAACCTTGCTGTGCCTCATTTGGATTTTGTAGAATTCGATGGAACAACAGTTAAGTTCAAATATGCCGAAGTTTTGTCTGTTGTTTTTCATTTGTGTAGTTCAGCGGATTTTGAAAGTTTGCTTTTTGAAACAACATCAACAGAAAGTCATTTAAAACTAATAAATTACGATAGATCGGCCGTTAATAATTCTTCTGAAGAAGACATATATAAGTCCTTATGTTTGGTCTATATTCTACCAGAGTTAAGAGAAGGATTAAGTGAGCTAAATAATTTAGACAAACAGGCAAATCTTATTGAATACAAGGACTTGAAAGGGGTTATTCACAATCATACCACCTACAGTGATGGGTTGCATACGCTCAAAGAAATGTCTGATTTTGCACAAAAAAGTGGGTTTGAATATCTTGTAGTTTGCGACCACTCACAATCTGCTGGTTATGCTGGTGGATTAAAGCCTGACAGAGTGATACAGCAATTTGATGAGATTGATAAACTCAATAAAGGTTACAATGGTTTTAAGGTTTACAAAGGGATAGAAAGTGATATATTAACCGATGGTAGTTTGGATTACGAAGAGGAGTTATTGTCACAGTTTGAGGTCATCGTAGCGAGTGTTCACAGTCAGTTGACTATGGATGAAGAAAAAGCACACAAAAGACTTATAAGAGCCATTGAACATCCCCGAACCAGAATTTTGGGTCATCCAACAGGACGGTTGCTGTTGATGCGCCCGGGATACAGTATCAATCACCAATACATACTAGATGCGTGTTTGCAAAATAAAGTTGTCGTTGAGCTCAATGCCCATCCCTACCGTTTGGATATCGATTGGCGTTGGATCGATTATTATGTATCAAAAGGTGGAATAATTAGTATCAATCCCGATGCCCATCACAAAGACGGTTATCAAGACATGCGATATGGCGTGAATGTGGCAAGAAAAGCTTACCTAACCCCCGAATCTTGTTTAAATGCAAAAGATTTAATCGCTTTTGATACTTGGGTAAAAAATAAGTAGTTTTGTATCAATCCTATAGCCAATGAAAATATTAATCATAAGGTTTAGTTCTATTGGTGATATTGTATTGACAACACCAGTTATAAGAGCCATAAAACAACAAGTGCCAAATGCTGAGGTTCATTTTGCAACCAAAAAACACTTTGGCGTTTTATTGGAAAACAATCCATACATAGACAAATTACAATTGTTTGATAAGCAATTGCTTCAGTTTGCCAAAATGTTGAAAAATGAAAAATATGATGTTGTTATTGATTTGCATCACAATCTTAGAACGAGGATAATAAAATCTATTATAAAGGTGAAAACTTACCATTTCGATAAGTTAAATTGGGAGAAGTGGTTAATAGTGAGATTTAAAATTAATATTTTGCCATACATTCACATTGTTGACAGATATCTTCAGGCCTGCCATGCTCTGGGTGTAGTTAATGATGGAAAGGGCTTGGACTTTTTTATAAATGAACAAACAAATTTGGACGAAAAGTTGGCGATAAATTCAAGCTATTTTGTTTATGCAATTGGTGGTCAACATGCCACCAAAAAATTGCCTCTTAATAAGCAACTTGAAATGCTTAAGTTGTTAAGCTTTCCTGTTGTTTTAATAGGAGGGAAGGAAGATAGTCATCAAGGTAAACTGATTGCCAAAGAATGTCCAAATGCAGTTAATTTATGTGGGGAGTTGAGTATTCATCAAAGTGCTTTGTTGATTAAAAACAGCCAAAGATTGTTTACGCATGACACCGGAATGATGCATATTGCAGCGGCATTAAAAGTGCCTATAGTATCAATTTGGGGAAATACGATTCCTGATTTTGGAATGGCTCCTTATTATCCATTTAACACAGAGATTGACCAAAAGATTCTAGAGGTTTCTGAATTGTCGTGCAGGCCTTGTAGCAAAATTGGCTATACATCCTGTCCCAAAAAGCATTTAAAATGTATGCAAGAGATAGATTTCTCTGAAATTCCAGCGTGGATTTCTTAGAATTAGTAGACCTCGGAAATTTCCATTTTTCGTTTAGTCCCATCCTTTAAAAATACAACAATGTATTTGGAGTTGTTGATTTTGTGTGGTGTTTTTAGGATTTGAATTTTGCTTACATCGCTATTAGTATCGATGTTCACTAATACTTTGGCAACAGGAGAATTAGGCTTTTTTTCTAAGTCAGAAAGTTTTCCTGGATTAAAAATCATTATTCTGTTTTTTGCCAGAGGAATTTCATCTAATTTGATTTGAACTTTACCATCTTTTAAGGTAAACATTGTGTTGCCATCAAAAGGAGATTTAGGGGTGTTAATGACTTGTAATATTGAGTCAAGTCTTTTTTCAGGTTTTAAATGAAGAATACCGCGGTTTTCACAAACAATAAATAAGATGTTGTTTCTAATGTAGTAAGCGGCTTTGCCTGTTAATGCGTCATTGATTAAGGCTTCAGATTGGTTGTTTTCACAAGCCATTTTTGTAGACATTAAAATGCCAAATGAGATAACGCCGTCTTCAATAATAGTGTTACCATTGAACGTATTACAAGAGTTGTTTCCGCTAATTTTGTTGTTGTCGATATCGAATATAGCAAAAGCATTCGTTCTTCGTAATGGAGTCAGTGTTCCGTCTTTTTCATAATTCACTATTTTCCAACGGTTATTACTCAACAGCCTTTTATCGTTAAGAACTTTGTTTACTTTATCAATCGTTTTTATAAGTTTGTATTGTGTTTTAGGAACAGAATCTCCTGGAAATTGAATGACGGTTTCTAAAATCTCAATAGTTGTTTCAAAGCCTGGTTCAAAAATAAAACCTTCAATGTCGTGAGGGAAGTCGCGCCAAACACTGTCAGGGTGTGATTTTATTTTCAAACAAGCCATAATGGTGTTTTGGTAGTTACATGAAATTTTGGCATCAGCAACAATAATAGTTTTGCTTGATTCAGATTGACCCCAAGAAACATTGGAGGTGATTAATAAAATTAATAAAGGTAATATAGCGGGTTTCATTTTTATTATTGAATTGTTTTTAAAGAGTAAGTGTGCAAAAATCTTGCAAAATTTGTTAAAAGACAAAAATAATCAAATTATTCATTTTTTATTTAATGAATTGTTGGAATTAGTGAGTTGAGGTCGTGTAATTTGTCATAAAACAAAAAAGCCTTTGTCTGTTTACAAACAAAGGCTTTCTTGCATCAGCGTATGAAATGGATATCAGTATTACTACAACTATTATCGCATTGCATACTATAGACGTTTGTTAGAAATAAATAGTTGCGGAGTTTTGTTATTATGACGAAAAAATGACAAATTACCTAGTTAATAGCACTGTAATCATCTGGCATCATTAGCCCTATAATGACTAAGCCCCACAACAATCCCCCTAATACAATAAGGACAATTTGCCTTGCATTAAAACCATTTTGGATTTTAACATTAATGTCGTCAGAATTTTGTTTGGCATAATTTAAAGCATTAAAAGGGCCTAACATAAACAAGAATGTAAAGGTAGTAATCATCCAATAAGGGTCAGGTAGGCGCCCCATTGCATTAAACAGTAGTACTCCCACGAAAGCAAAAGTTGGGGAATAGCTTTGTTCATAGCCTTTTTCTTTGGCGTAATTTAAAATATCACTAAACAAGGAATATAAAAAGAAGATAGCCAATAAAGTTCGGATAGCGGGCATAATGTCTAAATTGTCTTTTTGTTTAAAAAAACGCCAAGCTTTGTAAGTCCACCATAAATCGTACAACCCGAAGGTGATGATGGACAAGAAAACGAATTTATTGATGCTAATGATAGATTGCTCTTCTATAAGGCTCTCTTTTTGAATGATGCCTTGGTCAATGATTTCTGATTGGTTTTCCATATTGTTTTATGTTTGAATTAATTATTGGTTCAATGGTTAATCGATCAGATTAAGATTTCAAACATAGTAAATTAAAATGAAAAATATAAAAACGTAATTCCAATAAAACAAAAAACCCTTGATTTCTCAAGGGTTTTATTGTGGTATCTCGCGGAATCGAACCGCGGACACAAGGATTTTCAGTCCTTTGCTCTACCAACTGAGCTAAGATACCTTCCTAATTGGGAGTGCAAAAATATATTTTTTTTTATCTAATACAAACTATTTTTTATTTTTTTGTTTAATATTGAACCTCAATTTAAATATGTTGTCATCTATATTATTTATTATCGTTACTGCTATCGCTGTTTGGTTCGTTTCAAAAAGCGTAAAAAAAATTGCAAGAAACATACACATGGGGCGCCCAGAGAGTCTTAACGACAATAAAAAGTTGCGTTTGAAAACGATGATTAGAGTCGCTTTTGGACAGTCCAAAATGACCAAAAAACCCATTCCTGCCTTTTTGCATTTAATCATTTATGTGGGTTTTATCCTCATCAATATCGAGGTCTTGGAGATAATTATTGACGGAATTACCGGAAATCACCGCATTTTTCAACCGCTACTCGGCGGATTTTACGGTTTTTTGATTGGTTTTTTTGAAATTTTAGGTGTTTTGGTCATTTTAGCTTGTATTGCATTTTTGTACAGACGTCATGTTTCTAAAGTGAAAAGATTCACTGGTGTGGAAATGAATGGATGGCCAATTAAAGATGCCAACTATATTTTATTTATTGAAATTGTGCTTATGTCTGCCTTGTTGTTAATGAATGCCGCAGATGCCCCTTTGCAAAATGCCTATCAATTGCCCATTAGTCAGTTCTTAACGCCTATTTTCAGCTCAATGGGCGAACATGCACTCCACACAACCGTTAAGTTGTTTTGGTGGATTCATTGGATTGGGGTTTTGTTGTTTGTTAATTACATTCCATTCAGCAAACACTTGCACATTTTCTTGGCTTTCCCTAATACCTATTACAGTAAATTAGAACCTGTGGGAGAAATCCCTAATATGGCTAGCGTAACCACTGAGGTTAAATTAATGCTAGACCCATCTTTTACGCCTCCCGATAATTATCAGTCACCCGAAGGATTTGGTGCTAAAGATGTGGCAGACTTGTCTTGGAAAAACCTAATGGAATCCTATTCTTGCACCGAATGTGGCCGATGTACAAGCGTTTGTCCTGCTAATATCACCGGAAAGTTGCTTTCTCCTCGTAAAGTGATGATGGATACCCGCGATCGTTTGGTTGAATTGGGTAATGAAAAAGATAAAAATGGTCCCGATTTTCACGATGGAAAAAGTTTGCACGATAAAATTTCAAGCGAAGAGCTTTGGGCTTGTACCACATGTAATGCTTGTGTAGATGCCTGTCCAATAAATATCAGACCAGTTGATATTATCATGCAAATGCGTCAATATTTGGTAATGGAACAAAGTGCAGCGCCTTCTGAATTAAATGGAATGTTAACCAATTTGGAAAACAACAGCGCACCTTGGCAGTTTTCTCCTTCTGACAGAGCGAATTGGACTAATCAATAACTAATCCAATATCTTCCTTTCTGATCCACTAAGGGCTTTGGAGGGGTTTTTATTAACTCAAAAAAGTTATATCCACTCTGTAAGTTTTTCCAAAAATCTAGCTTAACAGGGTCGAATGAATACGTTTTCTTTAAGAAATTCCAATTAGTAGCATTCATTCTGCAAGGGTAAATGTGGATAGGAATGTAATAATTGTTTTCTTTGTTTGAATTGGCTTGAATGTTACACCAATAAATTTCTTTAATTACCTCATTACTCATGGGTAAACATCCTATTGTTAAGCTGTCACCATGAACAAAGATTTGTCCACCATATTGACCCTTTTTTCCAAGTATGCTATCGCTTTTGTTGGGGTATGAGACTTTGAATGACAAGTAAAAATTGCTATAAGGATTGTATTGATTGATGTGGTAATAGCCTTCGGGTATTTGAAAGTCTCCTTCAAATCTTTTGGGGCCAAGTGTTCCCGAAGTATTCACGATAGCGTAAGTTTTTATTAATTTGTATCGGTGGTTAGCACTGTCTGCCGCCCATAACTCCAATTGTTTTTCCTTTTTAAAGGCTCTCCAATAAACATATTTGGGAGGGTAGGAAAGATAGTTAGACTCAAATAAATTCTTTAAGGTCTCATCACAACTTAAACGGGCGTTCCAAACCCTTTGATTGCCAAGCTGTTTTTCTGAAAATACCTGAGGTTGCCCTATCAATTGGAGGGAATAAAACAACAAAAAAAATAAAATTCCTTTGCTAAATGTCATTTTCAACTAATCTACAATGCTGACTTTGATGCTATTGGCCATTGATTTTTTATGGATAGGCATACTTGCCGTGTGAACAACAATATCGCCATTTTCTACCAATTTGTTATTTTTTAAAACCTCTATTACATCGGTAAAGGTTTGGTCAGTACTGATGTAATCGTCATAATAAAAGCCTCTAACTCCCCAAACCAAACTCATGGCTTTTAGCAAAACTTCGTTATTGGTAAAAATGAAAATATCGGCTTTAGGTCTGTAAGAAGATAATTCTAAAGCAGAATATCCTGAACGGGTCATCCCAACGATAGATTTAGCTTTTAGGTGGTCACTCATTCTAACCGCGGTAAAGCAAATTTCATCAGAAAGGAAAGTGTCACTGTCTGGTGTTGGTTTGCTGCCTTTGTAATAGACGCGTTTGTCTTTTTCAACGTCACGAACAATTTTCTCCATGGTTTCCACCACTTTAATGGGGAATTTACCAATACTTGTTTCAGCACTAAGCATTACGGCATCTGCACCATCAATAACCGCATTGGCAACATCACTCACTTCAGCCCTAGTAGGGGTAGAGTTGTATATCATGCTTTCCATCATTTGTGTAGCAACGATAACAGGTTTGGCCGCTTTGATACATTTGTCAATGATGTTTTTTTGAATAATAGGTAAATCTTGCAAAGGCATTTCAACGCCTAAGTCGCCTCTTGCTACCATTACTGCATCTGTAACAGCAATGATTGAATCTATGTTTTTTACCGCTTCAGGTTTTTCTATTTTTGCAATCACTCTACAGTCTTTTCCACTTGCTGCTATGCGTTTTTTTAAATCGATAATATCTTCAGCTTTTCTAACAAAAGACAAACCAATCCATTCGACATTGTTTTCGAGAGCAAAATCAAGGTCAAGCAAATCTTTTTCAGTTAAGCTAGGAAAGGAAACATCGGTGTGGGGTAAATTGAATCCTTTTTTTGATTTAAGTAAACCGCCTTCTATTACTTCGGCCTCAACATCAGTATTATTCAAAACTTTGATAATTTTTAATTCCAATTTTCCATCATCTAACAAAATGTGTTCTCCAGGTTTAACATCTTTTGCTAAATCGATGTAACGAATGGTTATTTTGTCTTTGTTGCCGATTAATTCATTGCATGTTAAGATTAGTTTATGCCCTTTTTCAATGGTTATTTCGTCGTTTTCTACAATGCCTATTCTTAGTTTAGGCCCTTGTAAATCCTGAAGAATACAAATGTCTGAATTTAGTTCTTTGTTTATTTCGCGAATGGCGGTAATAACTTTTTTGTGGTCTTCTTGAGTGCCGTGAGAAGAGTTAATTCGGCACACATCAACGCCTGCAAGGATTAGTTTTTTAAGCATTTCCTTTGATTCGGTAGCAGGTCCAATAGTGGCTACAATTTTTGTTTTGTTAAAATTATATTTATACATGAAGGTCGTTTATAAATTCTTTATTTTTTTTAATGTTTTGATAAATGAAGTCAGGGTTTTTGATAATGGATAAGTCAAAATCAAAAATATGTTCAACTTTAGGCGCTTTTTTTAAGTCTTCTAGTGCCCGATTAAAGTAGGAAAATAAATCTTCACCGGAACAAATGAAGAAATAATCAAAATTGGGTTTGGTTTTCAAGAAAAAACTTTTACTCCCTTTGTTTGCTATCAAATGCCAATTGAGTTCCACATCTTCGAAATTACAAAAGTAATGTAAGTGATGGCTGATTTCGTTGCTTGGTGTAATTTTTTGCCAGTCTAAAGACAGTGCTAAATCCATTTGAAAAACATGATTAATTTGCCATGCCAATGTGTAGGCTGGTAAATTAGATTTAATAGCAGCTATTTGAAGTGGTATCATAGCCGAGTGGTTTGTCATTCTTTTTGTTTAATGGAAGGACAAAGTTAATGAAAAACTAACAATACATATTAATTCTAGTCGATTATTTTGTTATCAATCTGTTTACGGCATTGTAAACTAAATCTGCCGGGAGATTACTCATGCAGCTTTGGCCAAACTTACACTGTCCACGATAAAAGCATTCACATTTTTTTTCGGGCATTACAATTTCTCCATTCCCAAACAAGTCAAACTCATGTGGATTGAAAATATTATTCATCAATACGATTTTTTTCTGTAAGCCAAGAGTTAGGTGCATGCCCATTGTAACTTGTGTCACAACCAAGTCGCATTGGTTTATCAAATTAATAAATTGAGGTAAACTAAAGTAGCCTAAATATTTTGCACCACTTTTTTCCTTAATTTCAAGGTTGCGTTTGTCTTCTTGTTCTCCACCCAATAAAATAACTTCAAATCCATCGTTAATTAGTTTTTTGGCTAGTTCAATAAAGTATTCAATTGGCCATAAACGGGTGGTCCATCGGTCTCCACAACCTGTGTTTAATCCAATAACTTTTTTGGTTTTGTCTATTTGTGGCCACACATAACCTGCATTTGCATGGTTGTCTAATAAATAAGGTTCTCCTTGGTATTCCAAGCCGCACAAAGCGTAAATCTCTTGACAGTAATTAAGCGTATTCGCTTGACTTACATCGTCAAACAATCCAGTGTGGTATTTGTGGAATGCGAGCTCGTTTGCGGGTTGAGAAACATTGTCTTTGAGGATGTACCCGTATTTTTCCTTGGCTTTTACTTTTAATAATAAAGCAGAAGCTTCTTTTTCTTTGTCTAAATTGATAGCAATGTCAAATTGGGCTTCTTGCAAATAAAGAGAAGAGGCGAAATCAAACTTTAATATTTCATCTATTTGACCCTTAGGTAAAATAGCTGGCGTTTGTGTCAGCCAAGTGATTTTACAATCAGGATACATTTTTTTGTATGTTTTTACCAAAGGTGTTGTTCTGATAACATCACCAATAGCACCAAGTTTAATAATTAAAATGCGTTTGGAAATTGGGGTGTATTTTGGGCAATTGTCACAATGATAGCCATTTTCCTTGTGAGGAAGGCAAGGGACATCCCCTTTAAAATGTAAACAGTCGGCATTAAATTTTTGCATATACTATGTTTGCAAAATAATGATTTTTGTAGGGGATTTAAAAATTTAAATAAAGTTTTTGTTGAATTCGTCCAACTTTTTGTGAAAATCATCGTCTAATGTGGTACAAACTTTGTATTATATAGAATAGTTACTATATTTGTGTTATTGATGTTAAATCGCAAGTTAATCTATATAAATCTCCTTTTAATTGCTGTTTTTTTTGCAAAAGATTTATCAGCAACCCATCTTGTGGGTGGATTTATTAGCTATCAATACCAAAGTTTAACAGCCTCTGGTGCCCGTTATTTAGTGACGATTAAAGCATACAGGGATTGTAGACCTAATCCGTCTGTAGATTTTGCTTCTAATATTGATGTATGTGTTTACCGAAGAGATAATTCTCAATTGCACAAAACGGAAACCTTTCGTTTGATTTCTAGAAAACCAGTTAAGCCCATCGGAAGAACAGATTGTCCCGAAGCGCTCAACACTTGCTTGGAGGAAGCTATTTATCAAAAAATAGTGGATTTGCCTGCAAGTTCTTTTGGCTACATTCTCAAATGGGAGGTATGTTGCCGTAATACTCAAGTAAATCTGAGAGACGACCCAACTGAAGGTCAGCCTTTTATTGGTCAAACTTACCAAACAATTATTCCTCCAACCAACGTAAGAAACAGTTCACCTTATTTTTCTGAAGTTCCAGTCCCGTTTATTTGTATCAACGATACCACAGACGCTATTAATTATGCAATAGATCCTGACGGTGATTCACTGGTTTATAGATTGGCAACCCCATGGTACGGCGCAAGTTTAAGTGTTAATTATCCAGGGTGTACTCAAAATTATATCGCCCCTGTGCCCATAAGTAACTCGGATTACAGACCCGGATTTAATGGTCAAATACCATTTGGAGCAACAGGTTATGTTGATATAAATCCCAGAAATGGAATAACGCGTTATTTTGCCAGACAAACAGGCAATTATGCACTCGCCATTGATTTGGATGAATATAGAAATGGGGTTTTGCTGAGTTCAACAAGGTTGGATTTACAAATCCTAGTTATTAATTGTGCTTTAAATAATCAACCAACCCTGTCAACCTCAACTTCCAATTTAAGTGTGGTTGCAGGTGGTAAATTATGTTTTAATGTCGTATCAAATGACATAGACAATCACACTGTGACATTGTCAGGGATTGGTGATATTTTAACTGGGGCCAATGGGTTTGTGGGAAATAAGGCAACTTTTTCAACAGCATCTGCAAGAGGCACCGTAACTTCGGAATTTTGTTGGCAAACAAGTTGTAATCAAGTAAGGGATGAACCTTATTTATTTACCGCGTTTGCAGTTGATAATGGTTGTCCTTCAAAATACAAAATAAAGAATTTTGAAATTAGGGTGCGACCATTTAACCCAACTTTAAATTTAAATGGACCAACGAGTCTTTGTCAAGGAGAAAAAAATGTCCAATATACCATAATAGCCAATGCGGCTTTTCCTGATGATATTGTTGGAATTACATATGATATAACTATCACAGGAGGGCAGTTGGTGTCTCAAAATGGGAATCAATTTGTGGTAAATTGGAATTTTGGACCTACTCAAGGAATTATTGAAATTACACCTAAATCTATTTTTGGATGTGAGGGAAGACGAATTCAAAGAACCATTGTGTTAAGACCTGCTGCATCTACACCAATTATTCCATCAATAGACACACTTTGTGAAAATACGTTAAAATCTTATTCTATCCCTTCTGTCAATGGCTACACTTATCAATGGTGGATTCAAAATGGCGTTTTTCTAAATGCATCAAACTCCAATGCGGTGAATGTAAGATGGGGTGCGCCCGGAAAAGCCCAATTGAAAGTAGTTCAACGCAATGAATTCAATTGCCCCAGCGACACTGCCTTTTTAAACATATGGATTGCCAAACCCAATACAAGCCCAATTAATGGAAGACAAACGGTTTGTCCTTTTTCTACTTTAGTGGATTACAGTGTGACTTCTCCTGATTATGGAAGCACTTTTTTATGGATTGTAACTGGTGGTGATATTGTAAGTTATCCAACTCCGAATGCTATTCAAGTCAATTGGGGTGCCGAAGGTTTGGGTGTAATCAAGGTGTTAGAAACCAACCGTTTTGGTTGTGCAGGTGACACAGTTACTCGATTTGTTTCCAAAACGTATGACTTGGTCGCAGATTCTATTCGTGGATTAAATAATGTATGTGAGTTTACAACTGGAGTTGAATATTTGGTCCCATTTACCAATAGGTCTGTTTATACTTGGGCTTTAAGTGGTGGAACAATAACAAGTGGACAAGGCACGCACAAAATTACAGTGGATTGGGGTGGTCAAACGACTGGTTCTGTTTCAATGTTTGAAACAAGTATTGATACCGTTAATAACAAACAATGTGTAAGTGGTGTGTTTAATTATACTGTTAATGTTCGTCCTTTACCTATAGCGAATCAAATTATTGGTCCCAATTCTTATTGTCAATCGTCAGGTGATTACTTGTTTATATTAAATGGATATGCTAATTCAAGTTATTTGTGGACCATTAATCCCAATAATTGGACTATCCGAGGGCAAGGAAATGACAGCGTGTTTATAAATTCTGCTGCGTTTGGAACGTACCGTTTGAGTGTAACAGAAACCACCGAATTTGGTTGTGAAGGGACTCCCGTAAACATCGATGTTGAAGTTTATCCAAAACCAACTTCAAATGCTATTTTAGGAGATACTGTTATTTGCCTACCAAATGTTACCAATAAAATTTATAGTGTTTCGGGATTTGCTAGTTCGGTATTTAATTGGGTGGTCAATGGAGGTCAAATCGTCAACAATTCAAACAATCAAATAACGGTTAATTGGAGTGGTCAAAAAGACAATTCAGTAACGGTTTTTGAAGTTTCAGAAAATGGATGTGTGGGTGATACTTTAAAAATAGCCGTTTATTACGACAATCCGAGCTTGTATTTGAATTATCTTACCGTTAATCCTCCTCCCAATAATGACAATGGGGTTGAGTTGTTTTGGCAAATATTTAATGCTGAACGCCATGCAACTCCCATTATAATTGAAAGAAGAAAAACTGGCACAATAGAAACATTTGCTGGAGTTGCCTCTGTAAACAAAACTGAGTTTAATTATTTACATACACCAATAAATACAGACAGTTTTGCTTACGATTACAGAATCAGAGGAACCGATTTGTGCGGAGAGCCTTTTTATTCTAGAATTCATACCAATGTGTTACTAACTGGTTCTAAGGTTGGGGCTTATGAAGTGTCAATGAATTTTATGCCTTATCTAGGTTGGGGAAATGCTGCAATTACATATGACATCTACCGCTATTTGCCAGAAAGTTCTGCTTATGTGCTTTATGAACCAAATGTAAATTCATTTTCAGCCTACTATAACAATGGTCAGGAATATTACACGCAATGTTACAGAGTAAAAGCCACAAAAGTGGGTACCGATACTGTTTCTTGGAGTAATGATATTTGCTTTAACTTCGAACCAATTCTATACATCCCAAATGCATTTACACCAAATAATGATGATTTGAATGATCAGTTTGTGTTGTCTGGTGGTGCGTTAAAGACTATTGATTTTAAAATATTTAACCGTTGGGGAGAATTGTTATTCCAGTCTGACAACTTAAAAAACTTTTGGAATGGGATGTACAAAGATAAATTACAGCCTCAAGGGGTTTACATGTATTCATGTAATTACACTGATTTTAGAGGTAAATTATATTCTACCAAAGGAACAATTACTTTATTGAAGTAATCAATTACCCTTTTAATATGTTTAATATTTCGGCATAATCCCAATTAGTGCTGTACCAACAATCATCGTAACCATAAATAAACAAAAGGTTGTAAGCCGCAAAAACAAGGAGTAAAGCTAGTCCTATAATTTTTGTTTTTAGGTTATTCAATATTGTTCGGTTAATAAAACTCGCTAATCCGATGGCCAAGAAAGGATAATAATCCACAAAGGCTCTGCCACCATAAGCGCAGCCAAACTGCCACGACCACCATGAAGCATTAATGTAAACTAAAATAGAAAAAAGAATTAAAAATTTAAACGAAAATGAGGCGCTAATCGGTTTGTAAAAATAACCCCAAAAGGCCAATAAGAAAAGTGGGGCATAAGTTAAAAATCCATTGCAAGCGGCAAATAAAACTTCAAGGATTTTGGGTGAATTCCAATTGGTAAAACCTTCACCCTTGTATGAATATGAAATCCAACTACCAGTGGCGTAATGCCAATAAAACATTTGAGGAATAACGATGGCAAAGCCAATGAGAAATGGTGCAATCCATTGATGCCATTTTATTGACTTAAGGTCGCTCAAGGGATATTGGTAAAAGAAATAGGATAAAACAAAGAAAACCAATAGCAAATTAGTTGGTCTAATCAAAATTAAGAGAGCAAACAACGGGACAAGGTACAAGATAAGTTTCATCTTTGAAATCAAAAACAAACTTAAACAGGCAATAAAAAAGGAATAAATATGCGACAAGCCAGGGTGTTCAAGCCCATAATAATATAAATTTGTGCAAGCAAGCAGTGCAATACAGGTAAATAAACTGCTCTTTTTGTCAAAATGTGTTGTAAGGAAATAATAAAGGAAAAATAATCCTAAAAGGAGATAAAAAACACCAGCAAATAAAATGCTATTGACATAAGGTTGCGAAAATCCAGACGCATCAAGTTGAAAAATTTTGCAAAAGGCATGAGTGCCAATAAAGAACGGAAATTGGAGAAAGGCAACACCTGAGGTGTATTTGGTGAAAACCACCTTTTGAGAATCCCGTAAATAAAAACCATGACCAGTTAAGGAGTCCATTTTTTGGGGAATTTGTTCGTAATCCCATTGATAAATAAACGTAGAAGGCAGATACATATAATATCCCGATGCATCTGCCCACATCGTGCTTTTATAGGTGTGTACTTTGTATTTTGAGTTAATATTTAAAGACAGAAATAACCCCAAGAAAAACAAAAATAAAAAAATAAGAATGGTTTTTTTCACAGCATTCAAATCTAATTTATTTTTTTTAAATGTAATATTATTACAAGATTATTGTATTTTAAACAACCTAAATTGATAAAAACGCATCATCAATCTTTAGGTTTTATATAAACAAACCCTAAATATCCTGTAATTACACATAACTTTACTTTTTGACCCACTTGGCTCGACTCGTATAATGCGCCCTTAATATTAAGCCGCTCTCTTTTGCCATTGTTTTTTATGAAAAAATAGTAATTATTACCTCTATATCTGCTCAACGCTTTGTCGTAAATGACGAAATTTCTGCAATCTGTGTTTCTTTCCAATGTTTCATTGATTTTAATGCCACCCCCAATTGAAATGAATATAAAAGAAGCTGTTAATAATGCCCTAATGCCTATGTTGTTTGAGTTTTTGTAGGTATTTAAGTCCTTGATATACACGCTTAATGTCACATAAATAATATTGCCAATAACAATGCCTGAAATAACAAGAATGATTAATGTTTTTAACCAATAAGTGTAGTTTTCAATATTAGAAAAGCCAAATGCAAAAACAAGAAATGAGATTAAAACCAAAGGGGTAAAGATAATATCTATATCGAAACTCTTCTTGGGTTTTATCATTTAGTCGCTTTCGTTTTTGTTAATTAGTAAGTTTAAAACCTATTTGAATTTTGTTCTTATAGTCAGGATTTTAAACCGCAAAATAAAAGGAAGCCAAGGTGTTTACAAAATATATTAAATGAGAAGGAGGTAAGCAATCCTTTACTAAGCAAAAAAGAATCAATCGTCATCTTTTTCTTCAATATTTTGAGAGTTAGGAGAGGGTGAATTTTCAGAAGTTCTAATTTCTGTATGCCTAATTTCCCCACCAGTAGTTCCAGTTTCTTTTCCAACCATTATTACTGCAATAGAAAATGCTAGAATTGCCCAATTTAATGTATTAGAAAAACTAACTCTTTTGATATTCACCCACATGCCGAACAAAGAAACTGCTCCTAAAACATAGGATAATATTGAAAATGTTTCCGCTATTTCTTCATGGGTTTCAATGTAGTTTTTAGAATTAATTCCTAATTGTTCAATGACTTCTTCGGCCCCTTCTCCAGTTGACATTGCTGCAATAGAAGCCAAAGCGCCAATAATAAAAATGAGAAAAGATGTTCTTTTGACTGCGTCCGATTTAATGATAAATCCAACGGTTAATACCAATGCCCCAACAATAGGAAAAATCAGGGGTAAGTGGTTTACGGTTAAATGCCAATGTGCTGCGTTCATATTTGTTTATTTATTAAGTTAAATTTTTACACCAAAAAGATACCCTACAAGAGCTGAAAGTCCCATCGCTATTGTTCCCCAAATTGTAATTCGAATGATTGACTTCCCAACACTTGAACCTCCTGTTTTTGCAGATACAGCGCCCAATATAATAAGAAATATGGTGGTTGAGCCATAAAGCCAATATTCCATTCCGATAACTGGACTGAATAAAATAATAATTAAAGGCAGAATTCCTCCCAATGTGAAAGCAGCACCAGATGCAATTGACGCTTGAATGGGCTTTGCTTTACTAATTTCATTTATGCCTAATTCGTCACGAATGTGAGTGCCTAACGCATCTTTTTCGGTTAGTTCAATCGCGACTTGAAGTGCAGTTTCTTTTTTTAATCCCCTTCTTTCATAAATTTGGGCTAAAATTTCTAACTCTTCTTGTGGCATTTCCCTAAGTTCTTTTATTTCTCTTTGAATATCAGCATTTTCAGTGTCAGTTTGTGAACTAACTGAGACATATTCTCCTGCTGCCATAGACAAGGCTCCAGCAACCAAACCTGCAACGGTTGCCAATATTATGGTTTCTCTAGTAGTACTTGCTGCAGCAACACCAATAGCCAAACTTGAAATAGAGATTATCCCATCATTTGCTCCCAAAACAGCCGCTCTAAGCCAATTGCTTCTATGAATGTAATGATTGTCTAAATAATTGTCAATAGTTATCATTTCTTTTACTTTTTATTAACGAAATTAAGGGAATTGATTTTATATAAAAAATGTTTCTTATCATGAAATGTTATTTTTTAGATAACGTATGTCATTAAAGAGTTTGTTAACTATAGTTTTGAATAAATATGGGTTTATTTTGCCAAGTAACCACCATCAATAGGATGGTAACTGCCGTTTACAAATGACGCTTTGTCGCTACTCAACCAAAGTATCATTTCTGCAATTTCTTCACTTTTCCCCAAACGTCCAATGGGATGTAGTGAAACAATTTGTTTTTTCATTTCATCGTCCAAAGCTTTGAGAAGTGGAGTGTCTATAAATCCGGGTCCAACTGCATTGATACGAATATTTTGTGCCGCATATTCTAAGGCTGCTGTTTGAGTTAGGCCAATTACGCCGTGTTTGGCAGCACTATATCCTGACGAACCTGCAAAACCAACAGCACCTAAAATGGAGGAAATATTAACAATACTTCCACCACCGTTTTTTAGCATCGCTTCTATTTGGTATTTCATGCCATAAAATAGACTACTCAAATTAATGGAAATTACTTTTTGCCAACCTTCAATGCTCATTTCAACAATAGGATTAAGTTCACCACCTATGCCCGCATTGTTCACCGCTATATCCAATTTGCCGTATGTTTTTACAGCAAATGCAACCAAAGCTTGCATGTCCTCTGGCTTGGAAACATCGGTCTTGAAAAAAGAGGCTTTACCTCCCTTTGAATTGATAGCTGCAGTTATGGCTTTTCCCTCTACTTCTTGTATGTCGGAAATGACGACATTGGCACCCAACTGAGCATACAATTCAGCGCTTGCTTTACCAATTCCTGAAGCGGAACCGGTGATAATAACGGTTTTGTTTTTCATTTTTGATTGATGTTTATTAAGGGTCAAAAGTCACTTTTTTTGCCTATTGAAAGCTTATAAAATTCCTTTTTTTAATTACATGATTAAATAAAAGGAAATTTATTCCAATACATTTTTGAAGAAGATTATTTAACGGAGTGTCTAGTTTAAGATAATCATTTTAAACGGTTACAAATTTTTAATACGCTTTATTTGACAAAGCAAAAAATTATATCGAATTTCGCAGTTAATTATGGCAATTAAAATAACAGATGAATGTATCAATTGTGGCGCCTGTGAACCTGAGTGTCCCAATAATGCAATCTATGAAAGTGGTGTTGAATGGAGAATAAAAGACGGTACAAATGTGAGTGGAACCTATGTTCTGATGGATGGTACTGTTGTGGATGTTGAAGAAAAATTTGCACCAATAAGTCAAGAGGTTTATTACATAGTCCCTGATAAATGTACAGAGTGTATGGGTTTTCATGAAGAACCGCAATGTGCTGCAGTATGTCCGGTTGACTGTTGTGTACCTGATCCTGAAAAAGTGGAAAATGAAGAAATTCTTTTAGAAAGAAAGTCTAGATTACATCTTTAAATCAATGGATAATAAGGGGACTTGTCTACAATCCTATGTGCCAATTAGGCAAGAACCGGCTTCGAGCGCAGAGATGATTTCTGCTTTGGTATTTGGTGAGTCTTATTATATTCTCAAAAAAGATGAGGAATGGGCCAAAATTAAAACAGACTTTGATGACTATGAAGGTTGGATAAGTTCCAATACTATTCAGCCCTTTAATCCAGATTTTACAAAAGTTTGTGATACTTTGTATGCGGAAGCTTTCTGTTTGAAAAAAAGAGTTTTCATTCCTTGTGGTGGCATGATTCCTCACAATGGGAAATTTAAAATAGGGGATGAGCTATATGAATTAAAACACAATTTAAAGCCCAACCACCACCTGCCTTTCCGAATACAATTGGAAAATGTAGCGAAATCTTTCCTCAATTCTCCCTATTTGTGGGGTGGAAGAACCTACATGGGTATCGATTGTTCTGGTTATGTTCAAATGGTATTTAAGGCTTTAGGGATTAAAATTAAAAGAGATACTTCTCAACAAATAGAAATGGGCGTTTCGGTAGAACGCGATGAACTTCAAGCCGGTGATTTGGTGTTTTTTAAAAAAGAAGACCAATCTAAAGTTTCGCATGTTGGAATAATGCTGAGTAAAACAGAAGTAATTCATGCAAGTGGCATTGTTCGCATAGATACGCTTGCAAAAAACACAATGACGGTTGACAAGCAATTTGATTACCAAGCAATAGCTTTTAGAAGATTACATTCTTAATACAATGGATTGGAGTAAGGATGATCAATGGAAAAAACTCAGTCGAACCAATAAAAAAAGATACCAATTGGTATTGAATAAGGTCAATCCTTCTAAGTTAATCAAACAATTACCCGATT
Source organism: Chitinophaga pinensis (assembly GCA_945871905.1). Taxonomy (GTDB): domain Bacteria; phylum Bacteroidota; class Bacteroidia; order NS11-12g; family UBA955; genus JABMMZ01. The sequence continues at coordinate 24,747 of CAMBXL010000010.1, read as the reverse complement.
TACACGAGGAAGTTTTTTCTAAAATTGATTGCCTTGATTGCGCTAACTGCTGCAAAAATCACAGTCCTACTTTTAAAGCAACTGATATTAAACGAATTAGTAAGTATTTAAAAATCAAAGAAACGGATTTGATTGAAAAATATTTAAAGTTGGACGAAGACAATGATTGGGTATTACTCAACAGCCCATGTTCCTTTTTGAATCAAAACAATACATGCCAAATTTATGACGTAAGACCTTCGGATTGTGCAAGGTTTCCTTACACTGACGAGGATGTTTTTATCAAACGTAAAACTTTGACCATGGTGAACACAGCAGTTTGCCCTGCGGTTCATCACCTATTAGAAAAATTAATAAAAATTGAGTTATAAACTTAGTTAAGTTCGTCACCAAATTCGTTGAAAATACTAAAGTCAGTTAAATGGTATTGAGGGTCTGCAATGACTTTTACCCATTTTTTGTATTTCCAATACCAATTCCATCTTACACTTTTCATTCCTCCTTTGGTAAGGTAGGCTTTTATAATTGGGTTAACTTTTAATCTTAAGTTTTTAATATTTTGAGTATCCCAAATGTAACACAGTTTTTCTTCGATACTGTCACCTAAAAGCATACTTGAGACCACAGCACCGGTTCCATTGCAGCTAGGGCAAAGTTCAGATGTGTTGATATTCATTTCAGGTCTTACACGTTCTCTTGTAATTTGCACCAATCCAAATTTACTCATAGGTAAAATGTTATGTCTAGAACGGTCCGACTTCATCGAATCTGTTAGGAAATCGTGCAAGTCTTTTTTGTGAGCAGGACTTTTTAAGTCGATGAAATCAATGACAATGATACCTCCCAAATCGCGCAGTCTTAATTGACGAGCAATTTCTTTGGTAGCCTCCAAATTTATTTTGAGGGCATTTTCTTGTTGACTTTCAGCATCAGTCGTTTTTCTTCCACTATTCACGTCAATAACGTGCATAGCTTCTGTATGTTCTATAATTAGGTAAGCACCATTACTGAACATTACATTTTTACCAAAAGCGCTTTTTATTTGTTTGTCAACCCCAAAGTGCTGATAAATTGGCACTTTACTATTGTAGTATCTTACCAATGATTCTTTACCAGGAGCAATATTCGAGATATATTCTTTAAGCTTAGCGGCATAATCAGAGTCATTAACATGAATGTTTGAAAATTCATCGTTTAACAAATCTCTAAGTAAAGCTTCCGTTCTAGAAATTTCACCCAATACTTTTTTTACAGGGTGGGCATTTCTTGAATTTGCTATCAATTTTTCCCATTGACCAATTAAATTATTAAGGTCAAGTTCTATTTCTTCGATTCCAGCATCTTCGGCAACAGTTCTTATTATAACGCCAAAATTAGCAGGCTTGATTTTGTCAAGCATTTGTTTTAGGCGTTTTTTATGACCAACATCTGCTATCTTTTTAGATATAGAGGTTTTGTCCCCAAAAGGAACAATAACAGAGAATCTACCGGCAAAAGAGAGGTCGCAAGTTATACGAGGGCCTTTTGTGCCGATAGGTTCTTTAAAAATTTGCACAAGTATTTCATCACCTTTTTTTAGGAGGTCTGAAATTTTACCTGTTTTTACAATAGGTTCTTCAGTTTCAAACTCAGCAAGACTGGCATTTTTAAGTCCACCTTGTATCACTATTTTACTTAGTTTCTGTACAGATTTAAAATGAATTCCTAAATCGGTATAGTGTAGAAATGCGTCTCTTTCGTGACCCACATCAAGGAATGCCGCGTTTAAATTCGGCATTATCTTTTTTACTTTTGCTAGGTAAACATCTCCTATTTGGAAAGATGATACATGGTCTTCTTTATGTAGCTCCGTTAATTGTTTATTGTACAATAAGGCCACATCAATGCCATTTGAGTTCTTATCAATGACAAGCTCATTCACAACAATTGATTTTTATAAATTAATGACTAGAAAAAACTATTTTTTCTTGTGACGATTTTTTCTCAATCTTTTTTTGCGTTTGTGGGTTGCAATTTTGTGTCTTTTTCTTTTTTTTCCGCTTGGCATAATTATCTTTTATTTTATGGTTTTGTTTAAACTTTGGCCTTTTTTGTTCCAAAGTTCTGATTCTTCTTTATTTCCCATTAATGCATAAATCTGACTTAATTCAAAGTAGAAATCTGAATTTTGGGGTTGCAAAGATACTAATTTTTTAAATCTTTCAATAGCTTTTTCAAATTGATTTGTCTCAATTGACAATTTCCCTAAATAATACAAGGCATCTAAGTTGTTTGAATCCACTGTTATTACTTCTTTTAACAATAGGGCTGGGCGCATTAAATCTGACTGACTTTCAGGCGCTTGCATTCTATTTATATTGTAAATTGAAACTGCTAAATCGATTTTAGCTTCATTGTTTTTGGGTTTCAAAGCAAGTGTTTTTTCTAGATTTTCTCTTGCTTTTTTGGTTATCATTAACTCATTTTTCTCGGCTTCGTGATTGTAAAGTTCCATTAAATAATACTTAGCCGCGTCGTGAAATTTAGTTGGATTATTTTGTATAGTTGCCAGTTTCTCGGATAATACAGCCGCATACAAATACTGTTTCATAGTATCTAGAAGTTGGATAGATAGAGCCAATCTTGTTGTGTCGGTGCTAGTCAATACGTCTGGTTTAACTACAGTTGTACTACTGCCAATGTTTTTTATTAAATTATCAAATTCTTCCTTGATGGAAGCAGATTGTGCTAGGTTTTTTTCTTTGTTTAAAGCTTTAAAGTCAATACTAGCATTACTTCTGTTTAAACCGAAGTAAGTCAATGAGGCTGTTAAAACAAAAAAAGCAACCCATAAGGTTGCTTTTATGAGAGATTTATTCATTCTGCAAAATTAATATTCTTTTTCCTCTTTTTTAGGAACAAAGTTCGCAGGAATAGAAGTTTTAATTTTTTCAACAAATACTTTTGCCGGTTTAAATTTTGGAATAAAGTGCTCGTCAATTACCAATGCAGTGTTCTTAGAAATGTTTCTAGCCACTTTTTTTGCTCTTTTTTTCAAAATAAAACTGCCAAATCCGCGAAAATATATATTTTCGCCGCTAGCCATGTTAGATTTCATTACCTTGAAAAATGTTTCAATTGATTCAGAAACGATAACTTTGTCGATACCTGTTTTCTCTGAAATTTCGCTGATGATGTCTGCTTTTGTCATATATTGTATTAATCTTCTTATATTTAACTACTTAAACGCAAAACTATGCAAATTGTTTTAAATATTTTACAATGGTATCAAAAAAATAAAAGAGATTTGCCTTGGAGAGCAACAAATAACCCCTATTATATATGGTTGTCTGAAATTATTTTGCAACAAACACAAGTTATTCAAGGGCTCAATTACTATCATAAATTTATTGAATTTTTTCCAACAATTAATCATTTGGCATCCGCAAAAGAGGAAGATGTTCTGAAGTTGTGGCAAGGTTTGGGTTATTATTCAAGAGCTAGAAATCTATATAAGGCTGCCCAAACCGTCGTTAATGATTACAATGGGATTTTCCCAAGTACTTATAATGAAGTATTAAAACTCTCCGGAGTTGGTCCTTATACTGCTTCTGCTATTACTTCTATGGCTTATGAATTGCCTTACCCAGTATTGGATGGTAATGTATATCGTTTTATTGCACGCCTTTATAATATTGATTTGCCTATCAATCAACCCAAAACTTATTCGGCTTTCCAGCAAATATTGTCAGAAATGATGGTCAACCAAAAACCATCTACCTTTAATAATGCCATGATGGAAATGGGGGCAATAGTTTGTAAACCGGTTCAACCACTTTGTCATAATTGCCCTGTTTTGTCTTTTTGTGAAGCATATAAGAAAGGAAGCATCAATCAATTGCCAGTCAAGCTGAATAAAGTCAAAGTGAAAACGAGGGTTTTTAATTACATTTATTTTAATGTTGATGGAACATTTTACATGGAAAAGCGAACTCAAAAAGACATTTGGGAAAATATGTATCAATTGCCTTTAATTGAGACCAATACACTTGTTGATGAATCGGAGATGGTGTTGATGATGAATGAAAAACAATGGGGTGATGCATTGAATATTAAATTTGAAATGGATTTGTCGCATCAGTTGACACATCAAAAAATATTGGTCAAAGTATGGTCTTGTTTCATTGATAATAAATCTTTTAGAACTGAAAAAGAATGGATTAAAGTTGATGAAGATTCTTATAAAAAATATCCAATTCCCAAATTGATAGAAAAAATAGTATTACATTTGCATGGTTAATTAATGTCTTTTTTAAGTTATTATGGTAAATAAAGTGTTTTTATTAGGTCGATTAGGGAAAGATCCTGAAGTTCGATATTTCGATAACAACCGTGTTGTTGCTAATTTTACTATGGCTACAAACGAGGTGTTTTTGGATAAAAGTGGAAATAAAATAGAACAAACGGATTGGCATAATATAGAAATGTGGGATGCTTTAGCCAAAAATGCTGAAAAAGTTCTTAAAAAAGGCAGAACGTGTTTTATTGAAGGGAAACTTAAAAATGAATCTTGGGTTGATAAAGATGGAAATAAAAAAAGTTTAATAAAAATACGAGCTTTACAATTTCAACTAGTCTCTTCTCCAAGCAATGTTCCTAGCGATTTTATCGAAAGGACAGAAATTGGTCACGATTCTCACAATGATCCTAATTCTTATTAATTGATTTTTTAATGATTTCAGACGACCCTTATCCCGTTTCTTTTGTAATTCAATCGATTATAGATTTTCAATTGATTCAAGAATCTATTCCATCAATTATTGGCTCTTTATTATTAATCGTAGTTTTCTTAATCTTATCTGCCTTATTTTCAGCCTCTGAAAATGCACTTTTCTCTTTGTCTTCTAAAGATATGGAAGAAATTAAAGGTCATGAAACCCCCTCGAATAAAGCTATTTTGACGCTACTGCAAACTCCTAAAAAGCTTCTTGCAACGGTTTTAATTGCTAACAATTTTGTTAATGTTTCCATGATTATTGTTAGTTCAAATTTAATTGATTCTGTATTTGTTTTTAAAGATGAAAATGTTGAATTTGTTATTAAAGTCCTAATGGTGACCTTTATATTGCTTTTGTTTGGGGAGGTAATTCCTAAAATATATTCCATTAAAAAGAATCGTTTTATCTCCAAATTCATGGCGTTTCCACTTGTTTTTTTAGAGAAGATGTTTTATATAATCATTGTTCCTTTACTCAAATTCTCTTCTATTATTGATAAAAGAGTTAAAATTCACGAACACACCGTTTCTGCTGATGAACTTACTCACGCCATCGATATAACTTCCGACTCAAAAACGGGAATGGAAGAAAAAGAAATTCTAAAAGGAATTGTTAATTTCGGCAATAAAACAGTTAGGCAAATTATGAAGGGAAGGGTTGATGTTTCTGCTCTGGATGTCAATATTTCTTTCAAGGAACTTCTTCAAAAAGTGAATGAATTAGGATACAGCCGATTCCCTATTTATGATGAGTCGTTTGATAATATTTGTGGCATTTTGTTTGTCAAAGAAATATTGCCACACATTAATGAACCTGACCATTACGATTGGAAAAAAATATTAAAACCTCCTTTTTATGTTCCTGATACCAAGCGTATAGATGTGTTGCTCGAAGAGTTTCAAGAGGAACGCAATCACATGGCAATAGTAGTAGATGAATATGGAGGTAAGCTTGGAATTGTTACCATGGAGGATATTTTAGAAGAGATTTTTGGAGAAATAAATGACGAATTTGATGATGACCAAATCAATTACAGTCGTTTGGATGCCAATACTTATGTTATTGAAGGTAAAATGTTAATCAATGACTTTTGTAAAGTAATAGACATAGACAGCGAGTTTTTTGAAAAAGTAAAAGGAGATTCTGAGTCAGTTGCAGGAATGTTAATGGAAATAGCAGGAAGAATTCCACAACTCAATGAAACAATAATTTACCAAAATTTCAGTTTTATAGTCGAAGCGGTTGACAATAGAAGAATTAAACGTATAAAAGTAGTCATTAAATAAAATGTTAAAATGGTTCGCAATATTGAGTGTTTGTTTCGTGATTTATAGTTGCGATGATTCTGTTTTTTCACCGAAGCCACATGCATATCCAAGGTTGTATTTGCCACAAAAACAGTATTTAACATTTGATACTTCTGCGCCTTTTTCATTTGTGTATCCTTCGTATGCACAGGTAGTTCCTTACGAAAAAACTGAAACAGATTGGCATCCGCATTGGTATAATGTTCACTATTTGCCTTTTAATGCAACATTGCATTTGAGTTATCAGAAGTTCAACAATAGAGATGAATTTAATGATTTATATGACGATACCAGAAAATTAGTTTACAAACACGACATAAGAGCCGAAGAAATAGAGGAAACGGAATTGTTTAAACCTCAGTCTAATATTTCGGGTGTTATTTATGAACTCAAAGGGAATACAGCCACAAATCTTAATTTTTATATCAGCGACGGTCAACAACATTTTTTAAGAGGGGCACTTTATTTCAATACAAAAACTGAAATTGATAGTATCGCTCCGGTAGTCGATTTTTTAAAACAAGATATTGTTAAAATGATAGAATCTGCCAAGTGGAAAGATTCTAACTTGCAATAAATTGTGTAAAAACTTTCTGTAATTTAGAGTGAATTGGGTTATTTTTGCACATACATGCAAACCCAATTAAAAACAATCAAAAGTGCACTTATTTCTGTTTATTACAAGGATAATTTAGAACCAATCATTCACTTATTAAACCAAATGGATGTCACTATTTATTCCACAGGAGGCACCTTGAAGTTTATTAAGGATTTGGGGGTTAATGCAATAGCGGTTGAAGATTACACTGGTTTTCCTGAGATTTTAGATGGTCGTGTTAAAACTTTACATCCCAATATTTTCGGAGGAATTTTAGCCCGCCGTGACCAAGAGAAAGACCAAAAGGAGTTGGCTCAACACCAAATTTCTCCTATCGATTTAGTGATTGTAGATTTGTATCCTTTTGAAGAAACCCTTAAGAACACGTCGAATGAAGCCGATATTATTGAGAAAATTGACATTGGTGGCATTTCTTTGATACGCGCAACGGCAAAAAATTTCAATGATACACTTATTGTTTCTGACAGAAACCAATACCAAGCTTTAATCGATTTATTGACTGAGAAAAAAGGGGCTACAAGCATCGAGGATAGAAAATTATTTGCAACTAAAGCTTTTATGACTTCCTCTCATTACGATACTGCTATTTTTAATTATTTCAATCAAACAGCACAATTGCCTGTTTTTAAGCAAAGTATTCATGATAGTAAAATATTGAGATATGGCGAAAATCCTCACCAATCTGCACGTTTTTATGGGCCAATAGACGATTTGTTTAAAATTCACAATGGTAAAGAATTGTCTTATAACAATATGGTGGATGTTGACGCTTCGTTGAATTTAATTGCTGACTTTGAAGAATTAACGTTTGCTGTTATTAAACATACGAACTCATGTGGCTTGGCAAGTCGACCTACTGTAAAAGAGGCTTATTTAGCGGCCATAGCTTGTGATTCAACGTCTGCCTTCGGTGGTGTACTAGCTTGTAATGAACAAATTGATGCCGATGCTGCTAATGAAATCAATCAATTGTTTTTTGAGGTAATATCAGCGCCTTCATTCACAGAAGAAGCTTTAGAGATACTAAAATCTAAGAAAAATAGAATCATTCTTGAATTAAAACAAATTCCTAAACCTAAGTCTATATACAAAACCCTTTTAAATGGTGTTTTGGAACAAGATTATGACATGGTGCTCGACAAAGCGGTTGATTTTAAAGTAGTAACGAGCACAAAAGCAAATGACACTCAATTGTCTGATTTGGAGTTTGCTATTAAAGCAGTCAAACACTTAAAATCAAACGGAATTGCTTTGGTAAAAAACAAACAACTTATTGGAATGGGTTGCGGTCAAACATCAAGAGTGGATGCTTTAGAATCTGCAATAAAGAAAGCAAATGCCTTTGGTTTCGATTTGCAAGGTGCTGTAATGGCCTCTGAAGCCTTTTTCCCATTCCCAGATTGTGTGAATATTTCTGCACAAGCGGGTATTAAAGCAATAGCACAACCCGGCGGAAGTATTAAGGACCAAGACAGTATAGATGAAGCTGAAAAACACCATCAAGTAATGGTGTTAACAGGAGTTAGACATTTTAAACATTAAGTTTTTTAAAGGGGCACCCCCCATTTGTTTAGATAAAAGGCTAACTATTTTTACTTTTTAATGGTTGTTTTTTCTTATAAACATTTATTAAAGTAAAAATCAGCTTGATTGTCTTTTTATTAAAGATTGTCTAATGATTTTTAATTATTCATATATTCTAGTCACTAAAATGATTGCTTCTTTTTTTTATTGCCAATTCTAAATTGTCTTAAATAATGACAGTCATTTTTTTTAATTCCGAAAATGTTTAATATTGCACTTATTAACCTATTTGTTTAATCAAAAAAATAAAATCAATGAATAAGAAAATTGGAATTTTTATACTAAGTCTATTTTGCTTAGGGAATGTATATTCACAAAAGCGTTTAACGCATATTGGTGTTGCATTTAACAACTATGTTACAGCTAAACCAATCTCTGGTTTTTCTAAATTATTTACCACTCAAATTCACCCAGGAATTACTGTTTCAACAGGGTTTAATTGGAAAAAAAAAGAGAAATATCAACTCATGCAAACCTTTAAAGTTGGTATTTTTTACCATCGTTTTATTCAAACAGGAGTGCCACTGTATTCTGAATTTATGTACCGATATAAGCCAAGCTCCAAAATAGGTTTGAGTTCAGGTATAGGTGCAGGATACTTACACATGTTTCCAGGAGATGAACAATTTCGTCAAAATGAAAGTGGTGGATGGGATGTTATAAAAATGAAATCAAGACCACAAGGAATGATTAGTTTGTCGTTAGGGATAGACTATCAAATTTCCTCAGCAGGTAATAAGGCTTTTATCCGCTACCAAAATGTACTTCAAACGCCTTTCGTTCCTGGTTATGTTCCTCTATTGCCATACAATGTTTTTCATATAGGCACCACTTTTCCTCTTGTTAAAAAATAATTTAAAGCACTCACACAATGACTAATAAAATATTAATATTCACTATTCTTTTAGTATCTGCTATTGCTTGTAAAAAAGCTGAAGTAACTAAAAAATCTGATGTTTGTAATTTGACTATTGCAGACAGTAGTGCATTGCATCCTAAACATCAATTGTTTAGTTCAATTCTAAAAAAATACCAAGAAAAAGGATTGCCTGGAGTTGCTATTATGATTGAAGATGAAAATGGCGTTTGGATGGGCAGCGCAGGTAAAGCCGACTTAAAAGCAGGAACAGATTTTAAACCTTGTACTGTTGCCAAAGTTGCTAGTATTACCAAAATGATGTTTGCAGCAGCTGTTATGCAGTTGAGAGAGCAAGGTAAGGTAAATTTGGATGACAAGATTTCAAAATGGTTGGATGCCGATATTATTAAAAATGTTGAAAATGCTGACCAAGCAACTATTCGTGACTTGCTACAACACAGTACAGGAATATTTGACATCATTACTGATTCTGATTTTTACCTAGCAGTTTTAAACCAACCAAACAAAAAGTGGACAGGAGAGGAGTTGATCAAATTTGCCTATAATAAACCTAAAACAATGGATTATCAAGCAAATGCTACAAAAGGATCGTACAGCAATACCAATACGCTTTTGTTGTCAATGTGTATTGAATCTATAACAGGTGTGGGGCATCATGAATACATGCGTCAATTGGTTATTAATAAAGTAGGTATGAATAATACTTATTATCAAAGTCACGAAGAACTTACTAGTCAAACGGCGCAAGGCTACTACGATTTGTATAACAATGGCACTATCGTTAATGTCTCAAATTTGGTAACAGGTAGCGGAAATGGATATGGCGGTATTTATAGCAATGTTATTGATTTGCATAAATTTATGAGAGCTCTCTTTATTGAAAAAACATTGGTTAATCAAGCCTCACTTGATATTATGACTACCTTTATTTCTGATGATGATTTCAGTGAACTTGGTGTTGGTTTGTTGAGACAAGGTTATGGAATTCACAAAGGGGTAGGACACAGTGGGCGCGACCTTGGATACAGTGGAGGTGCGCATTATTATCCAACCAAAAACAATAGAATATTTGTCAATCTTGTTAATTATGGAACCAATGGTGAAACCAAATTAAGAAAAGTGTTTTATGACATGCGTGATGAGTTTGCCAAAGAATTGACCAATTACTAAGCTTCATGATACGTTATTCTTTGGATTTGGAGATTGACAAGTCCAAAAATCAATTGAATTATAAGGATTCCATTCAGTTTTTAGGTTCTTGCTTCTCTGACCATATCTCAAAACAACTTAAGTTAGCTGGTTTTAAAGTTGCTGATTCAGTGAATGGTGTAGTCTTTAATCCAATCAGTTTGGCTGATCCCTTAATTAGGTTGATTCATCCGCAACCTTTTACTGATGACTCTATTTGCTTTAATAACGGTTTGTATTATAGCGATTTTCATCATGGTGTTTTTGCTTCTTCCGATAAGTCCATTTTATTGAATGAAATTAATCGCAATCAGTCTGAATTTGAAACTAGGTTTGCCCAAATCAAATTTCTCTTTATAACCTTTGGTTCTGCCTATATTTACAAAAGAGTAGAAAACAATAGATTGGTTGCAAACTGCCACAAACAAGCGTCTAATTCGTTTAACAAAGAGTTGTTGACAGTCAATGAAATTGTTGACTTTTATAAGCCAATTCTTCACTATTTGGAAGAAAAGTTTCCGCAATTAAATATGGTGTTTACGGTTTCTCCTGTCAAGCACTTAAGAGATGGTGTTGTAGAAAATCAATGGAGTAAAGCAACCCTATTGTTGGCAATTCATCAGTTGATAAACAATGGTAATGCAACTTATTTCCCCTCTTATGAGTTGTTAAATGATGATTTAAGAGATTACCGTTTTTACGAATCGGATGGGGCACATCCTAATCATATGGCAATAGAATATATCTTCAGTAAGTTTAAAAAGGTTTTTTTTGATGATATAACGGTTGAATACTTCGAAGAGGCAATGAAATTGTCAAAATTAAAAAGTCATATTCCTATTCATCAACAAGGAGAGGAGTATCAAAAATGGATTCTTAAAATAGAAGAAATGGAATCTGTATTTAAAGCAAAATACCAATTATAAAAGCTCGAAACTAAACGTTTGTTTAATTTCTTTGCCATCTCTTAATTCAACAGAATATTTGCCTTTTTTGTATGCAGCGTCTTGGGTGTATTCTATTCTAATCTTTTGTTGAGTGCCATTAAAAGTAATATCTTCCTCGTGAGTGAATACATCATCAATATTTGTAAGTCTGCTATTGCTATTACTTAAGATGATTCCATCCGGATTTTTAATTCTAATAATGTATTTTTTGTTTATTGGTTGGGCAGTCAATTTATTGTTTAATAAATCAAAGGTAATCATCAATCTCTCTACTTTTTTAGCTTTATTAATTGGCGTAAAAATTCCCTTTTTGTCATATTGCGGTTCTACTCTTACGGGACCAACATTAGGCTGAGCGGCAATGTTTACTTTTTTGGAAAGAGTCGATTTCTCTTTTTCTAATTGACTGATAGTCGATTCTTGTTCATTTAATTTGGCAAGATAGGCTTCGTTTTGAAGTAATAATGAATCAACACGCGTTCTGAATGCTAAGTTATTGTTCCGAAATACAGCAATACTGTCCTTTAATGCTCTGTATGATTTACCTGAACCACCCTGACTGATGAGCGCACGTAATGAATTTATTTTTGACTCTTTTCCCTTTAATAACTGAAGTAAGCTGTCATTTTCGCCTTGATATAGCGAGATTTCTAAACGGAGGTTTGCTACTTTTTCTTGCTCAATAGCAAGTTCGTTGTATAAACTATCTCTTAATGAATTTAAGGATTGTAAAGTGTCTATTTTTGATAAAGCAATGCCGGTAGAATGTTGCTCTTTGTTCCATAAAAAGATGTTAGAACCAACAGAGCCAAGCAATAATAATAAAAGTAAAACAATAGTTACGGTTTTGCCTTTTCCATGTTTTTTTTCTTGTGCAGAATCGTCCATTTTATAATTGATTATTTTGTAGCAATATTAGTAATTCTGAGGGACTTATACTAACTCTAATTACTTTCAATCTTTTTTTAGTTAAAATTCCAGTCGGAAATTGTTCTATATATAACTTGTTATTGATTTTTTGGCTCGACTGTCCTATCATCCAATTAATTTGATTCCGTCTAATAAAAGTCCTTAATTCTTTTGGCGTTTCTCCATAGTTAAAAGTGATTAAATTAATTTTGTTACTATAGTTTAACTGAATGTTTCGGAGTATCGTTGTGTCTTTTGGGAAATTCTCTTGTTCAAATCTCCAAACATAAATATAGCTTGGTTTTTTCTTGAAATGACGAATAGAGTACGTCTTTTTTTCTTTATTGGCTGTTTGAAACTTGAATCGATTTATTTTTTTGCCAATGGTCAATGTTTTCGCAATTTTGGCATCATCATCTCTTTTTATTAAAATGGTATTTCCCAAAGGATGGATGTTTTGAACAATATATTTTTTACCTTTTCTTTCAAAATAGGTATTGCCATTTTTTTTATTAATTGGAATGACAACATCTGGCAATTCATTTATTTGGTATTCACCTACAATGATATAATCGATGCCCACTTCATTATAAATACCATTGCAGTTTGCATCTTTTATCCCAATCGTAAAACTATCTTGTTCGGTCCAATAATCGCCTGCTATACAATTAATTCTTTGTTCTCTAAAACTATAAAGTGTGCCCGCATAGACTTTGTCGGGACTATTAGTTTTGTAATAATCATCCAACATGCCAATGTATTTAGCATTGAAATTTAATCCATAACGACTAATATTTACAGTGTAAGTAGCATTGGCAACTGTAGGGTTGGAAAGTGTAATGTCTTTGTTGATAGTATAGCTGAAGAAAGTATCGGGCGCACCATCATCAGACAAGTCTAAATTGTGGTTTTTATCTACCCAAATCAGTGCTGGTTTTTGTTTTCTTTGATTGTTGCCGATAACAGCCAAAGTATAGCCCGATAAAGACTTGCGGTTGTTTAATCCTCCAAAATAAATAAACGCATAATTGGTGTCTTTCACTCCTTCCATGGAAGGGAGAATGAATGTAAATGATTTACTTTCGTTTTTGGTATCAACCCCAATATTAATGGGTTCAAATATCGGTTGTCCTTTGTATTTATAAACAGCAACTATCGATTGCATTTTTCTGCCTTTTTCATCTTCAATGTAACGATTTAATTTGACCGTTTTTTCAGATTGGGCAATCAGGAATTGCTGACTGAAAAGAAGTGAAAAGGTTATAGCAAGCTGCTTTAACATTAATTAATCTCTTCTACCTAAGAACATCGATAAGAAATACAACAAGTTAGCCAAAGCTCCCATTGCAGCAACCACATAAGTCATCGCAGCCCATTTTAAAGCATCTTTTGAACCTTCGTATTCTATTTGAGTTACAATGCCTTTGTTTTGCATCCAAGCCAAAGCTCTTTTACTTGCATCAAACTCAACAGGAAGAGTAACCAAAGCAAAAGTAGTTAGGAATAAATTGGCAGCAATTAAAACTAATAAAAGAGTTACACCGAACTGATTGCCACTGTAAAACATAGCACCTGCCCCAAACATCATTAACATATTGGCAAACTGCATAACTCTAGCACTGATGTTTACTACCGGAACGAGTTTACTTCTTAGTCCAATCCAAGCATAAGCTTCAGCATGTTGCACAGCGTGTCCACACTCGTGAGCCGCAACTGCCGCTGCTGCTGCATTTCTTTGATGGTAAACAGATTCACTTAAGTTTACAGTTTTGTCGATAGGGTTATAGTGGTCGGTTAATTGACCGTCTACTTGAACAATTTTTACATCACGAATGCCATGGTCGGCCAACATTTTGGCAGCAATTTCAGCACCACTCAAATTGTTTTGTAAACGCAACTGTGAATAGTGTTCAAACTTAGATTTTAAACGGTTGCTAATAAATAAACTAACTAGCATGGTGATTACACCAATGATAAGAAATCCAATCATAATATATATTCTATTTAATTATTTTCATTACAACAATAACCATACCTATTAAGAACATTATAATGGAAATTCGATTAATGCCGTGCATCATCTTTAAATAACTCATGTTCTTAAATGACGTTTCGTCAGAAATATTATCGGTTCCGTTCATATTGTCATTGTTTTGTGTCTCTTTGTTGAATTCAGGTTGTTTTTTGAAGCTCAAATAGCTCAATAATTTTTGTAATATCATTTTATTTACTGTAATGGTGGGTAGATGATTTTGTCTTTGACAACAATAGCCATCGGAAATTTGGTCTTAATTTGGTTGAAGAGTGACATACATTCAAATTTAGTTTTATACAATCCAACATATACTTTAAAATTGGGCTCATCCCACACTACTTCGCTAAAAGCATTGTGATCCATATCGAATTTGTTTTTTATAGCCTCTGCTTTGTTTCTGTTATCGCCACTGAAAATTAAAATATGGTAACCTTCAATTTTGGTGTCAGGATTTTTTCTTTTCGCAATTCGGCTTTTCAAACTCCAATCAAGTTCTGCTGGTTTGTTTACTGTAATTTGTGCTTGTAAACTCTGTACAGTAATAAACAATAAGATTATAATTAAGTTTTTCATTTGAATTATCTTTTTTTCTGTAATTCTCTTTCTTGTTTTCTGCGTTCAGTACGACTTAGCTTTTGGTCTGATTCTGAACTGCCATTGGTCGATAATTGCTCTTGAAGTCCGTCAGGAATATTGTTGTTGCGGGTCAATTTCATTTGACTCATATCTGTTCTTTGTGGCTGTTGTGCCTTCTGAACCGACTTGTTTTCTTCGCTTGATATTTGCGCTTTGAACAAAGTTGATAATATTTTGTCATTCATTCTTGAAATCATTCCTTGGAACAATTTTACTGATTCTATTTTGTAAATCAATAATGGGTCTTTTTGTTCAAATGTCGCATTGTTCGCAGCAGTTTTTAAATCATCTAATTCTCTTAAATGGTCTTTCCACTCATCATCCAAAATCTCAAGACTGATAATTTTTTCAAATTCATTGCTTAAATGTTCTCCTTTTGAATCAAGGCATTTTTTTAGGTCAACCGGAATGCCATAGTTTTTGATACCATCTGAAAAAGGAATCATCACAAACCCAACTTTTTCGCCTTCTTGTCCGTAAATTCTATTTAGAACAGGTAAAGCAACGGTTTTGATATTGTTTTTTCTGTGTTCGTATGTATCGCTTAGGAAATCGTACAATTGGTCGGCAATTTGTTCTGATTTTAATGATTTGAAATCACCTTCATCAATCGGCATTTCTGCCGCAAATGAGAGTGCTAATGCCAATTTCAATTGCTCATATTGGTCACCTTGCTTGGCGTTCATCACTTGCTCGTCACACCAATCAGAAATCATGTGTCTAATATCCAAAGAAAGACGGTCGCCTAACAAAGCATTTTTTCTTCTTTTATAAATCACAGTTCTTTGCTTGTTCATGACATCGTCATATTCTAACAATCGTTTTCTCATTCCAAAGTTGTTTTGCTCAACTTTTTTCTGACTTCTTTCAATTGTTTTACTCATCATTGGATGCTGAATTACTTCGCCTTCTTTGTATCCAAATTTATCCATCAATTTAGAAGCTCTGTCACTTCCAAATTTACGCATTAAATCATCTTCTAGTGAAACATAGAACAATGTTGTTCCTGGGTCTCCTTGTCTTCCTGAACGACCTCTTAACTGTCTATCAACTCTTCTTGAATCGTGTCTTTCAGTACCAATAATGGCCAAACCACCCGCTTTTTTAACTTCTTCGCCTATTTTAATATCCGTTCCTCTACCAGCCATATTGGTTGCTATGGTAACTGCTCCCGGTAAGCCCGCTTCGGCAACAACTTCTGCCTCTCTTTGATTTTGCTTTGCATTCAAAACATTATGCTTAATGTTTCTCAACTTTAACATTCTTGATAGCAATTCTGAAATTTCAACCGATGTTGTACCCACCAAAACAGGTCTGCCTTCTGAGGTAAGTTTTACAATTTCATCTATTACAGCATTGTATTTTTCTCGTTTGGTCTTGTATATTAAATCGTCAAAATCTTTTCTTGAAATAGCTTTGTTTGTAGGAATGACAACCACATCAAGTTTGTAAATTTCCCAAAACTCACCCGCTTCGGTTTCTGCTGTTCCTGTCATCCCAGAAAGTTTGTGGTACATTCTGAAGAAATTTTGTAAAGTAATGGTTGCAAAAGTTTGTGATGCAGCCTCAATTTTTACATTCTCTTTGGCTTCTATCGCTTGGTGCAAGCCATCGCTGTATCTTCTGCCCTCAAGCACACGACCGGTTTGTTCGTCTACTATTTTTACTTTGCCATCTACAATAATGTATTCAATGTCTTTTTCAAATAATGTATAGGCTTTTAATAATTGATTGACTGCGTGAATTCTTTCTGATTTAATTGAGAAATTTCTCATTAATTCCTCTTTTCTTTGGGTTTTTTCTTCCGCAGAAATGCTTAATTTTTCGATGTCAGCAATCTCTGTTCCCACATCAGGAATAATGAAAAAGTCTTTCTCTTCGCCAGAAAATGTAATTAAATCAATCCCTTTTTCAGTTAAGTCAACTTGATTGGTTTTTTCATCTATAACAAAATACAACTCAGCATCTGCCTTAGGCATTTCTCTTTGTCTGTCTTGTAAATAGTAGTTTTCAGTTTTGAGCAACAATGCTTTCATGCCTTGCTCTCCTAAAAACTTAATGATTGCTTTGTTTTTTGGCAAACCTCTGTGGGCTCTTAATAATGCCAATCCTCCGCCGCCTTCTTTGTCGCCTGTATTGCCAGACTCTATGAGTTTTTTTGCATCATTCAAAAAGGTATTCACTGCCTTTTTTTGAGCTTCTACAAGTTTTTCAATTCTAGGTTTTAAAGCAGAATACTCCTGAATGTCCCCACGAGGTACTGGCCCTGAAATAATTAATGGGGTTCTGGCATCGTCAATTAAAACTGAATCGACCTCATCTATCATGGCATAGTGGTGTTTTCTTTGAACCATCTCTTCAACAGAATGGGTCATGTTATCTCTTAAATAATCAAAACCAAATTCGTTGTTTGTGCCATAAGTAATATCTGCTAAATAAGCTCTTCTTCTTTCGTCACTATTAGGTCTATGGTAATCGATACAATCTACTGTAATACCATGGAATTCAAAAATAGGCGCGTTCCATTCACAATCTCGTCGAGCCAAATAATCATTGACAGTAACAATGTGAACCCCTCTGCCACTCAGTGCATTTAGGTAAGCGGGAAGTGTAGAAACTAATGTTTTTCCCTCACCTGTTCCCATCTCTGATATTTTACCTTGATGTAAAACAACGCCACCATTTAACTGTACGTCATAATGAACCATGTTCCATTTAATTTTTCCTCCTGCCGCAGTCCATTCATTTTCATAAATAGCCTTTTCGCCAGAAATTTTAACGTTTGGTTTGCGTTTGGAAATTTCAATGTCAAAGGCATTGGCAGTAACTTCTAATGTACTATTCTCTGAAAATCTCTTAGCCGTTTGTTTTACCACAGCAAAAGCCTCTGGTAAAATAGTCATCAAAACAACTTCTAATGATTTATTTCTATCCAATTCCAATTGCTCAATCTCTGTTAACAATTCATCCTTCTCAACCACTTGGTTGGCATCTAAGGAAACAATTTCTGCCTTTATGTCTGCTATTTTTGTGTCAATGGGTTTTAAATGTTCAGCTATAGTTGCTTTAAGTTCTGCAGTTTTTGCTCTTAATTCATCATGCGATAATTGACTGAAAGAATTGAAATGATTGTTTATTTCCTCAACTAATGGCATTAATTGACGAATGTCTTTTTCACTTTTGGTACCACCAAATAGCTTCGAAATACTTTTTACAAGGGAGTTAATCATAAACGTGCAAATATATTAATTTTACTTTGATTTTATTTACTTAAAGTACTCAAAGTTTGTACCAATTTGATACACTTGACTTTTAACGTTTTTTTGACATACTTTCTGTCAAAAAAAAACCGCCTGAACGAATTCAGACGGCTTTGCACATTAAAATTAATACTCTGGAAATTATATTTTTTGGTATTGGATATTCGCCGATATTTTTACTTCATCTGAAACAACTATTCCGCCTGCTTCGGTTACTGCCGACCATGCTAATCCAAACTCTTTGCGATTAATAACACATGAAACTTCAAATCCATGTTTCTCGTTGCCATAAAAATCAACCATTTTACCTTCGTAATTCACATCTAAACTTACTGATTTTACATGACCTCTTATAGATAAATCTCCAACTAAAACATAATGTCCGTTGTCTGATTTTTTAAGTTCGGTTGATGTGAAAGTCATGTTAGGATGGTTCGCTGAATCAAAGAAATCTGGACTTTTTAAGTGCTCGTCTCTTTGACCGTTATTGGTACTGATGCTGTTAGTGTTGACAGTGAAATTGATTTTTGCATTTGTAAAGTCATCACCATCTGTTTCTACAGTTGAATCAAATTCTGAAAATAAACCCGATACTGTGGAAATCATTAAATGTTTAACTTTGAAGTTAACTTCTGAATGCATTTTGTCTAATTGGAATTGTGCCATATTGATATATTATTTAATAGGGCAAAGGTAGTTGAGTAACCCAATTCAGAACCTTAATCTAGTTTAACTAATGGCCTTAAACCAGTTTAACTATTGGTTGTTAATATTCCTGATTTTACTTAAAAAAACAGGTGTAATTCCCAAATAGGCAGCAATTTGTGTTTGTGGTAGTCGCTTGTTTAATGCTGGATATCGCTTAATAAAGTTAGCATACCTTTCGGGGGCATGTAAACTCATACTCTCCAATAAGCGATTTTGATAGCTGATTAATCCATTTTCTGTGATTATTCTGAAGTATTTCTCCAATTTGGGTATTTTTTCGAATAATTTCAATTGTTGTTCTCTTGTAATCAAAAGCATTTCGGTGTCCTCTAAAGCATCAATGTTGAGCTTGGCTTCAGTTTTTTTGGTAAAACTCATCATGTCTGTAATCCACCAATCTTCAATAGCAAATTGTAAGATGTGCTCAAACCCATTGACGTCAACATAATATGAACGCATACAACCATTAATAACGAAAGCTGAGTAATGTGATATGTCGCCCTCCTGCAAGAAATATTGTCTTTTGCGTAGCTTTTTGAAGGTGAAAAATTGACGTAATTCCTCTTTTTCAGTTTCGTTCAAACTCAAATGTTTTTCTATGTTCTTGATTAATAAATTAAATTCTTCCATAGGCTTTATTCAATATTTTGTGGTTTATAACAAGTTTGATCTTTGCAATGATATATCATTTTTGTGTTTTTGTATTCTTTGCCTTTTAATAAAGGAATTTCTGTTGACTCATTCACGCAGGCAATCAAGCAGTTAACCTCGTTTTTGTGTAGTCTCAATACTGAAATTGCTTCTGTTTGGTCGGAACAACTTACGATATACTGTTCCATTCCTTCTTCTTTTATTAAATTCAAAAGGGCCCAATGGCTGTACCAAGGTGCATGTTTTTCTATATTGGTGTTTATGGCAGACAACATATCGGTAACCATTACTCTCCAATCCGAACGGTCAAAATACCAAGACAAGGTCCATAAGTTGTGCGCCATAATGCTGTTACTGCTGTTGATTACATCATCGTTTATGTCGTATTTGTCAACGATAATCTGCTGTTGCGTTTCACTGAACCTGAAGAAATGTTTATTGGGATTGTAAAACAACTCAATCGTTTTTAAACACATTTCATTGGCCAACTTTAAGACGTTCTCATCAAAGGTTATTTTGTACAAATGAATCAAAGCATCTATAAAACTTACATAATCCTCTGAATAAGCTGCAATTTTGCTTTTATCTGTTTGGTATGAACGGTACAACTTGCCACTGATGTAAAATTGCTTAACCATTGCTTTGTATAATTGGACCGCATTCTGTACAATGGAAGGGTCTTCTAAATAAAAAGCGGTTTCTGCCAATCCTTTCAACATTAATGCATTCCACGAGCAAATGAGCTTGTTGTCTAAGCCTGGTTTTATTCTGTTTTGTCTTAGTTTTTTTAATGCCAATAAGCCTTTTTCTATGCAATCTACTAGTGTTTCTGCAGTGGTGTCCAATTCTAAAGCCGCTTGTTTTGGAGTGGCTAGGGCATACAATATGTTGCGGTGTTCTTCCCAATTGCCATTTTCTGTGCATTGGAAATAAGCGATAAATAAAGTCAAGTTTTCGGTAATATTTGACTTTAGTTCTTCGTAATTGTAGGTGTAAAATTTCCCTTCCACACCTTCGCTGTCTGCATCTAAAGCACAGTAGTATAAGCCATTTTCATTCCTCAATTCTTGGTTACAAAAAGCAAGTGTTTTTAATGCTATGTTTTTTAAATAAGGGTCGTTGTTTAAACTAAAACCGTAAGCAAAAGCAGGCATCAGTTGGGCATTGTCGTACAGCATTTTCTCAAAGTGTGGGGCAAACCATTTTTCATCAACCGAATATCTTGAAAAACCGCCATCTACAGCATCAAATATTCCTCCGAGGGACATCTGCATAAGGGTGTGAATTCCCATTTCTAATGATTTTGGATTGTTTTTTATATGGCCATATTTAAGGAGATAAAGAATATTGTTAGGCAATGGAAATTTAGGAGCTCTTTTGTTCCCTCCATAAATAGGATCATAAATGGCGTCAAATGCCTCAAATGCTAGTTCGGATAAATTGGAGGCAGGTTCTTTGAACGAAATTTCGGGAGGAAGATTCATGTTTTTTAATCCACGACTGAGTTTGGCGGCATATTCAAAGGCTTTTTCTTTTTCATTTTGCCATAAGTGATGAATTTGTTTAATCAAGCTTTGCCATTTGTCTTTGGGAAGATAGGTGAGGGCATGAATAGGTTGTTTGTCGGGGAGAGCAAAGGCATTAAGTGGCCAACCGCCATTACCGTTTATCAACTGACATGCATCCATATAAATTTGGTCAACATCAGGCAATTCCTCGCGGTCTATTTTGATGCAAATAAAATAATCGTTCATCATTTGTGCAGTTTCTTCGTCCTCGAAGGATTCATGTGCCATAACATGACACCAATGGCAAGCGCTGTAACCAATGCTGATTAACAAAAGTTTGTTTTCTTCTTTTGCTTTGTTTAAAGCCATTTCTCCCCATTCATACCACTGCACTGGATTGTGTGCATGTTGCATTAAATAAGGACTTTGTGAATGGATGAGTGCATTGGTGTGCTTGTTTATATCACTGTTCATTAGTTAGGATTGTGTTTTTGCGTTTGTATAGATTTTGAAAAAGGGGTGTATCGAATGCCGATGTAAAATTCTCTTCCCCTTGTTGGTCCCCAATTGAATGAGGTGTCAAAATAGGGGCTAAATGGATTTTGCCAACTTACAATGGGGCGAATTTGCCTGATGTTTGTAATGTTTTCACAACCGCTGTAAATTTCGAATTTTTTCCATTTTTTGGTGACTTGAATATTCGTAATGGAATAAGGTTTTGAATAATTGGGTTGTTGGAATTCTACTGGATTAAAGGATGTGTTAGGGAGTCTTTGCTCGCCGTACCAATGTGAGTTTAAATCAATACGCCATTTGTTTGATTTGGGGATGTAAGAAAAGCCAAATAATAATCTGTGTCTTGAATTGAATGGTAGTAACTCTTTTTCTTGGTTTTTGATTCGGTAAACATCCAAGAAGTTGTATGCCATTTTAAATTCATATTCTTTGTAAAATTTGAGGGTTAAATCGGTTTGAAACCCGTTTGAAATAGATGTTCCGGTGAAGTTGTATATCAATGCTTTTTGAGACTCGCTGTCATAATCGGGGAAAAATTGATTCTGAAAACGGGTTTGGTAAAAATCGAAAGTGATTAAACCGCTTACATTTTTTTTCTTAAAACTTTGCAAGAAGTTAATGCCCCAATTGATTGATTGTTCTGGTTTCAAGGGTTCAACAAAGACAATGTTTCTGGAGCTTACCAGTAAACCAATGTTCTCTGTAAACAAATTGACCGTTCGCCATCCCGTTCCTACGGAGGCCCTGATGGTAGCATTTTCGCTTAAGTCGAATTTAACCATTGTTCTAGGCGTTATTTTCCAACCAAACTCATTGTGGTGGTCGGCCCTAATACCTGTAATCAATGACAATAAATCGCCTCGCCATTTAAAGGTGTTTTCAAGATATACGCCAGGGATTTTTTCTAATCTTAAGTAATTGCCATTGTATGTTCGTCTTAAATTAGAATCCGAAAAAAGGATGGTTTCATTCAATTGGTGCTGCCTGTATGAAAGTCCTGTTTTTAGCTCATGACTGCCATTCCAATCAAGCTCATATTGTAGATTGTTATAACTGGTTTTTTGAATAGCATTGTAAGCCACCGTTCCAAACCATGAATTTTGATTTTGCTGGTAAGCGCTGCCTGCAAAAGTTATTCTTTGTTTTGAATTAAATCGATACCCTGTTTTTAATTGGACGTCACCTTGCTGGTATTGTACTTTTTGACCGTAAACGGTTTCGCTACCTAAATCTCTGTTTATTAAGAAATTCATTTGTCCCCCAACCCTTTGTTCCAACAATAGTCTGCCACTTAAATGGGCATAAAACCCCTTGGCATTTTCATTCCCAAACGATGTTTTATTGTACAATGAATATCGGGTTAGTAAAGGCAAATCCATAAATTGGTCTTGGTCGCGGTCCCACCTTTGTGCCGGTTGAACGACATGTGCAGAAACTAGATTGTTCCATTTCTTTTTGCCAAAACGGGCATTCACTGTGTAATGATTCTCTCCGAAACTATTCAAATAGGCGTTTACTAAAAGAGGGACACTTTTGGAACTCGATTGAGGCATTACGTTGATTTGACCAACCATGCTTTCAAAACCTTGAAGAACAGATGAGGTGCCTTTCACAACAAAAATATTGTCAACAAGTGGCCCTTGAATAGTGCTGATGCCGTAAGTGTATGTAAGGCCCTGAAACATTGGTATGCCATCGAACAAAACTTGATTGTAAACGCCAGATAATCCTAAAATTCTTAGTTCTTTGGAGTTGGTTATTACATTGGTCGTAGTAGCTTGAACAGTGCCTTGGGTTTCAAAACAGCCTGCCAAGTCGCAACACGCCGCTTTTTTTAATTCAGCTGATGTAATGACCTCTGTTTTTTGGGTTTGTAAACCAATGTAAGCATTGGGCTCTTTTTTCATTGATTTGGTGACTCCATCAAATTGTAGTAACGGATACAAGCGAATTGTTACTTTGTCATTGGTGTAATTTTTTAAAGTGTCAGCTAAAAATTGGGAATGGCTAACACTTATTTGAACGGGTAAACTTAAACTGTCTATTTTAAAGAAACCCATAGAGTCGCTCAATACTCGTTTATTGGGATTGTTCAATAGGTTGATTTGAGCCCCTGAAATTGGGTTATTACCTATGTCAAGAATGACACCTTGGATATATTGTTGACCAAAAAGAGGTGAGGAAAGAAAAATAGAACTTGTAATAAGAAGAAAACTGAGTTTTTTTTGCAGGGAAAAAAGAAGAAAATTCAATTCATTTTTAACTGCAAAATTGAGGTAATTCAATATTGCATTCATCAGTAAACAACTTAAGGGGTGCTTGATTTAACTTTGTGAATCTTGTCATTTGGGTCTTCGCAAGTCCCTGTGTTTTCAATCGCTGATTTGAGAGCATCTACCGTAATTTTACTTGGATTGTATGTAACGGTTACAGATTCGCCTTCTATTTTAACTTTTTTAACGCCCTTTTTTCTGTAAAGCGCAGTTTCTAGTATCTTTTGGTCGTTGCTACACCCCATTTGTGTTACAGCAAATTGAACAGTTTGAGGGTCGTTACTTTGTGGTGTTTGCGCCACTAATGATGGTGTAAAGTATATTAAACTTAACGCCATAAATATCGTATTTATATGTTTTTTGATTGATAAATTCATTTTTTGTGTTATTTTTTATTGATAAAATTTAGAGATAATGGTTTCGATAATTTGAAACTATATCTTAGGCGGTTGCCACATTTTATTGACATAAAAAGACAAAAATGATTCAGAGAATGGGAACTTAAAACGGGGGGAACTAATGGTTTCTAAAGATTCGTTGTTGGTATAATTGGGAATAGTAACTCCTGCGCATGACCCACAAGTAAAGAAAGGAGAACAGACATCGCAATGCTCATTTTCATTGTCAGTTTCATTGCAATGGTCATCCGAGTCACAGTGATTTTCTGTGTCGTTACTACTGGTTTGAAAACAGTCAGTTTCGGGTGGGCAACATGGGATAAGGGAGAGCCCTATAACCAAAATAACCATTATTGCCGAAACGAATTTCATAATACAAAAGTATATTTTTTTTGGAACAAATTGATCAATTGAACTGAAAAGTTGAGTTTTTAATTTTGCCTTACAAAATTAAAAAGATTTGAAAACCCTCTTGGAATGTGTAAATATTGAAATGGTTTACAAGTTTAGTATTGGATAATACACTGGTAAAAAATAGTAGCGTTGATTGCAAGATATGATATTGCGGGAA
>CAMBXL010000009.1 GCA_945871905.1 Chitinophaga pinensis | reverse complement strand
TTCTTTAATTTCTTTTTTCTGCTACGATTTGACCTTTGTACTTTAAATTTATTCGATTGTATTTATCCCACCCAATTGTATTTAATCCTTTACTGTATAGTGCTTTTAAGTTGTTGAATTTTTCTTCTATAAATAATCCCGAACCAAATACAATACTATGATTTCCTACCTTAGGAATCAATATTATGTCCATATAATTATCTACATACAATTGTTCAATTTGTGATTTCCAAAAGGGATGTTCATTGCAATAGTTCACAATTGATGTTATATCTTGTAGTATTTGACTGCTTGTAAAGTTAGAATCTGTAAGGCTTTCAGCTATATTTCCGTTGGCAATTATTACCCTTGGTGTGAAGTCGGAACCTGCAGGAAACTTGTATCCATTTTTTGATACATAATACGTTTGTCCTGTACTTGAATACACTCTTAAAATAGCTTCTCGCTGTTTTATTTTGATGAATAACTGTCCCGATTGGTCAAGTAAAATGTCTGCATTTTCAATAAATGGATTTTTTTCTAACTGTTTTTCCATTTCAGAAATGTTTAATTCTTTGACATTTAGTCCGTTTGTTAATGGATTTGCAAGTCGCTCATTGATTATAGAAATAATTTTACTGCTGTCAATAAAGTTAATTTCGTCCGATTTTTTAATGTCAATCTTTATGGCTTTTACTTTTAACTCATTTTCGTTTTTGTTTAAGAATATAGCAAATAAAATCAAACACACACCCATGCCTATCCACACGCCTGTGTTCCAAATCTTATTGCTCTTTATGTATTCAAAAAACTTAAGCATTTTGGTATATTTCTGTAATTGGTTTTATCAATTGGTCTATATTCCCTGCACCCATTATCAATAACAAAGGAACCTGTTTTTCTTTAAGCTGTTTTAGTATATTGTCATGTGATATTAAGACCACAGGTTTTTTCATTTTTAAAGCTAAAAACTCGCTGTTTATTCCCGGAATGGGTAGTTCTCTCGCCGGGTAAATATCCATTAACCAACATTCGTCTAACAAATCAAGTGATTCTGCAAATTCATCTGCAAAATCTCTGGTTCTTGAATACAAGTGTGGTTGAAAGATGCCTACAGTTTTTTGATATGGATACAATTCTTTGACCGAAAGTATAAATGAACTCAACTCAGTGGGATGATGGGCATAGTCATCAATAACAATTTGGTTTTCTTGATTTACAATGTACTCAAATCTTCTTTTTACACCTAAGAACTTTGCGCAAGATTCAACTATAGTTTCTATTGTGAGCCCCATTTGTAAACAAGCTGTTATTGCTGCTGTGGTATTTTCTACATTGTGAAAACCAGGAATGCCATTGCAAACTTCAACTGTTGTTTCTGCATAATGATACTGAAAGTGAAATTGTCCTTCTTTGATGTTTATATCACGAATAATGGCTTTGCAATTTTCGTCTTTACCATATTTAATGTTGTCTGTGTCTTCTTTAATATCTGCTTTTTCGCAAATTATTTTTTTCCCATTTGCTTTTGTGTTCTTCAAAAACTCATGAAATGATTCAATTACATCGGCATGCTGACCGTAAATGTCCAAATGGTCGGCATCGGTGGAGGTTACTATGGAAATATTAGGTTTTAAATGAAGAAAACTGCGGTCATATTCATCGGCCTCCACAACAATAATATCTTCTTTTAATAACTTAATGCCATCTGTTTTATGAATGTAGTTTGAGTTTAAATTGGTGCTTATGCCTCCAAGGAATGCGGTAAAATTAATGTTATTGTTGTTTAAAATATGCGCAATTAAACAGCTTGTTGTGGTTTTACCATGGGTGCCTGCAATAGCAATTGTATATTGATTTTCGGAAATTAATCCCAGTATTTCGGCTCTTTTGTAAAGCTTTATCCCAAGCGACAATAGATATAGTTTTTCTTTGTGTTCATTAGGAATTGCTGGGGTGTAAATCACTATCCCTTTATTTTGTAATATCTCTTCAGGAATTGCTTTAATGTCCTCGTTGTAATGAATGTCAAACCCCTCTTTTTCTAGTTGGATTGTAAAATCATTTCTGGTTTTGTCGTATCCACTAACCTTTATGCCGATTGAATTAAAATACCTTGCAATAGCGCTCATGCCTATGCCACCAATACCAATAAAGTAGGCTGTTTTTATGTCAGTTAGTTTCATAGGATGATTTGCTCTATAACGTTTACGATTTTTGCACTCGCATCTGGTTTTGCCATTTGCTTGATGTTATTTGATAGGGATTTTTGAAGTTCTTTGTTTTGGTTTAAATCGGTAATTACCAAATTTATTGTATTGATGGCTTCACTGTCTTTTACTAATATTGCAGCTTCGTTGTTACTTAATGAAAGTGCATTTTTGGTTTGATGGTCGTCGGTAACATTGGGTGAAGGGATTAAAATGACTGGTTTGCCTACTATTTGTAATTCGCTGATAGATAATGCGCCAGCTCTTGATATAATCATGTCTGCTGCGGCATAAACTTCTGTCATATTTTGAATAAAAGAACTGATTATAAGGTCTTTGTTTTCTGGAATTTCTTTTTTATAATTTTTGCCTGTTTGCCAATAAATGCTAATGGATTGGTTCAAAATGTTTGCATAGTTTTTTGCAAGTGCATTGTTAATAGTTCTAGCTCCTAAACTGCCTCCAATCACCAATAAAAGTGGTTTGTTTTTGTCAAATCCAAGCTTTTCTTTCATTTCTGATTGTGAGTATTGTGATACAGTTAAAATGTCTTGCCTAACGGGATTTCCTGTGAAAATAATTTTGTCGTTGTCGAAAAATTGAAACATATCGGCATAAGCGACACAACATTTGGTACTTTTTTTACTTAATATTCTATTGGTTAGTCCAGGATATGAATTTTGTTCTTGTATGACTGTTGGAATTTTCATCAAATTGGCAACATATAATACTGCAGCACTTGCATAACCTCCAACGCCTATTACGCAATCTGGTTTGTGTTTTTTAAGTATTCGGAACGACAAGTAAAGGCTTGCAATTAATTTGAAAGGGACTAATAAGTTTTTCAAAGTT
The DNA here is from genome assembly GCA_945871905.1 of Chitinophaga pinensis. Lineage (GTDB taxonomy): Bacteria > Bacteroidota > Bacteroidia > NS11-12g > UBA955 > JABMMZ01. The sequence continues at coordinate 95,309 of CAMBXL010000009.1, read as the reverse complement.
AGTTTCCTTTGAATGCCTGCAATAGGAAGTCCAATGATAGAATAACCTGCTTGAGGTACTTTTTCCATTTCCATTTTGTGTTGTGCACCCACAAATTGGATTGCAGCATTTGGATAACGGTTTTTTATCTCATTTGCAATTGCAATAGCCGGAAAAATATGCCCACCAGTGCCACCACCCGATATAATAACTGATTTAATTTCCTTCATTGTTTACATTATTAGTTTCAGTTTGATTGTTTTGTTCTTCAACAGTTCTGCTAACACTTAGAAGTACACCAAATGCAGCACTTGTAAAAATAATACTAGTTCCTCCCATACTGACCAGTGGAAGTGTAAGTCCTGTTACGGGAAATAAGCTACTTGCAACTGCCATATGGATAAAAGCTTGAAGCGATAAGCTAAATGCCAAACCAACCGCTAGAAGTGCCCCAAATGCCTTAGGGCTTTTTATAACTATTCTTATTGATCGATAAAGGATTAATAAGTAAAGTCCCATCACTGTTATACCACCAAATAGCAACCCGAATTCTTCTATAATTACAGCAAAAATAAAGTCAGAATAAGGGTGGGGTAGGTAGGCGCTTTGTTCCCCTTTCCCTGGACCTTTCCCAAAAAGTCCACCTGATGTAATGGCTATTTTTGCTTGAACGGTTTGGAAACTCTCAGTAGAATCTCCACCACTGAAATTCTCAATCCTTGCTTTCCAAGTTGCAAATCGCCCAGGAAGTAAGTCGTCGGGAGCGTTTTTTAAAGTTAAGTATCCTATTGTTAAAAAACTAGCTGATACCAGCGTTAATATGAATAAAAACTTTAAATTAGTATTGCCAATAAACAAGAGTAAACATGAGGTGAAAAATAGAACAAGAGAAGTACTTAAGTTTTCGGGTAATATCAACGCACATATTACAATAATCCATGCCAGTATTTTCAAAAAGCCCTTCCAGGAGTTCAATTCTTCCTGTTTTTTTGATAAATATCTTGCAATGAACATTATAAGTGCAAACTTGGCGTAATCGCTGGCCTGAAATGTGATTCCTAATATTGTAATTGTTCTTTTGGCGTCATTGATGTCGTGTCCAAAAATTAAAGTAGCTAACAATAATGGGACCGCCACAAAAATGGCAATTTGCGATAATCGTGAAAAGTAGACGTAATCCAATAAATGGAAAAAGTACATCAAGAAATAGCCGCCAAATAAAAATAAAATATGCCTAAAAAGAAAGTATTCGGTATTGCCTCCAAATTTTTTGAAAGCCAAAGACCCCGTTGCACTGTATACCTCTATTAAGCCTATACTTGTTAGGCAAAATATAGCTATCCAAATGTATGGGTCGCCTTTGAATTTTAACTTTCCAATTTGCATATTTAATTCTTACAAATTTCTAACTGCTTGTTTAAATTGATTGCCTCTGTCTTCGTAATTAGCAAATAAATCAAAACTTGCACATGCAGGTGATAACAATACTACATCACCTTTTTTCGCAAATGTTTTGGCAACTAAAGCTGCTTCTTCTGCGCTTGATGTATTAATCATTAAGTCAACATGTTTGCCAAATGCTGAATGGATTTTACTGTTGTCTAATCCTAAGCAAATAATCATTTTAACTTTGTCTTTTACCAAAGGAACAATATTCTCATAGTCATTGCCTTTGTCAACGCCGCCAGCTATCCAAATAACAGGTTTGTCCATGCTTTCAAGTGCATACCAAGCTGAATTTACATTGGTTGCTTTACTGTCATTAATGTATTCTACGCCAGCAATATTAGCGACATGTTCCAATCGGTGTTCTACATTTTGAAAGTCAAGCAAACTTTCGCGGATTGTTTCTTTGTTGATGTTTAAAACATTAGCGGCAATTGCAGCTGCCATGTTATTGTAAGTGTTGTGGATGCCTTTGATGGCGAAATCGTTGATAAACATATTGAATTGATTTGAAGGGTTTTTAGGGTTAAGGAAATAAGCTATTTTGTCTTTTACGTATGCACCATTTTCAAGTGCTTTTTCGTATGAAAATGTAATTTTTTGAGCTTCTATTTTGTGCGTTTTTACATATTCTCTAATGACAGTATCATCCTCGCAATAGATAAAGGTGTCGTTCTCATCTTGATTCATGCAAATTCTAAATTTGGAAGCTACATAGTTTTCAAACTGGTAATTGTAACGGTCGAGATGGTCAGGTGTAATATTCGTTAAAATTGAAATATTCGGTTTAAAATGATAAGTATTGTCTAATTGGAAACTGCTAATTTCTAATACATAATAGTCGAAGTTAGAAAGCGCAACTTGACGGGCATAGCTTTTGCCAATATTCCCGCCTAAGCCCACATTAAAACCTGCTTTTTGTAATAAATGGTAGCACAATAGGGTTGTAGTTGTTTTGCCATTTGTGCCTGTTATAGCTATGTGTTTGGCTTGGGTATATTGACAAGCAAATTCAATTTCAGAAATAATTGGAATTTGTTTTGTTGTTGCTTTTTGAATAATCTCTATTTTGTCCGGAATACCAGGGCTTTTGATGATAATGTCTGCATTCAAAATAAGTGCTTCTGTGTGTTGGTTTTCTTCAAAATCAACAGACAATGAGATAAGCTCATTTTTGTAAGTTTCAGCAATGCTTGATTTGTCGCTAACAAACACATCAAATTGATGTTTTTTTGCTAGAACGGCACAACCAGTTCCACTTTCACCAGCACCTAATATGACTATTCTTTTTGACAATGTATTATCTTAGTTTTAAAGTAATAATGGATAAAATAGCAAGGATAATTCCGATGATTAAAAATCGAGTCACTATTTTAGCTTCATGAAATCCCTTTTTTTGGTAATGGTGATGAATAGGTGACATTAGGAAAATTCTTCTCCCTTCGCCATATTTTTTCTTGGTGTATTTAAAGTATCCCACTTGTAGTACCACACTTAAATTCTCGATTAAGAAAATGCCGCACAGTATTGGAATCATTAATTCTTTTCTTATAATAATTGCCAAAGCTGCAATAACACCACCTAGCATCAAACTTCCGGTATCACCCATAAAAACTTGAGCAGGATAGCTGTTATACCATAAGAAACCAATACATGCCCCAACGTAAGCGCCAGCAAAAACAAATAATTCGCCTAAATAAGGGATGTACATTATGTTTAAGTAGTCCGCAAATAAAATATTACCAGACAAGAAAGCGAATAATCCGAGTGTTGTTCCAATAATAGCAGATGTTCCCGCCGCTAATCCATCAATGCCATCAGTTATGTTTGCGCCATTTGAAACCGCAGTGATGATAAAAATGACAACTAGGGTGTAAATAATCCAACCATATTTGCTGTTCATTCCTAAGGCATTGGTTATTTTTTGGTAGTCAAATTCTGAATGCTTAAAAAATGGAATGGTTGTTTTAAGTGTCTTTTCGTTTTTTATAAAGTAGCTAGTGCCGTTTATTACAGTTTTGTTTAAACCAATGGTATCTATCTTGTATTGAATGGCCTCTTGTTTGGTGTAATGATTGGTTATAACAACTGCTTTGTTGAAATAAAGAGTTAATCCTACAACAAGTCCAACAATAATTTGACCTAAGATTTTAAATCTTCCTGATAAACCTTCCTTGTCCTTTTTAAATACTTTTATGTAGTCGTCTATAAAGCCAATTAAGCCAGTTAATACAGTAACAACAATCATTAAAATAACATAAACATTGTTGAGTCTGGCAAGTAATAATGTTGGAATAAGAATGGCAGCTAGCATAATAAGCCCACCCATAGTTGGCGTGCCTTTTTTTGCATTTTCACCCTCAAGACCTAAATTTCTGATGGTTTCAGAAACTTGCATTTTTTGTAGTAATTGAATAAATTTTTTGCCAAAAACTGCCGAAATAGTAAGTGACAAAATTACAGCCAAAGCCATTCTAAAGGTTAGGTATTTCCAAACGCCTAGTCCTATAAAATCGTAGTGGGTGTCGAGGTATGTAAAAAAATGATACAGCATTATTGTATTTCTTTAAATAATTCTTGAATAATAGTTCGGTCGTCAAATGGGTGCTTCACCCCATTTATTTCCTGATAAGTTTCGTGTCCTTTTCCAGCAACAAGAATTAAGTCGCCTTTTTTGCAAAGCATTATCCCTACCCTTATAGCTTCTTTTCGGTCACTGATTTTAAGTATTTTTTTGTAGTCACTTGCATGTATTCCAAGCATCATTTCTTCAATAATTTGCTGAGGATCTTCTGTTCTTGGATTATCGCTTGTTAATATCACTTTATTGCTTTTTTGTGCCGCAATTCTACCCATCTCAGGCCTTTTTTCTTTGTCTCTGTTGCCGCCACATCCCAATATGCTAATAAGCTGTTCGTTTTGAGAACGAATGTTGTTAATAGTGTCTAGCACATTTTCTAAGGCATCGGGTGTGTGTGCGTAATCAACAATAGCAACCACACCGGTGCTGCTTTTGTAAATTTCGAATCTGCCATTGACACGGTTCTGTTTCGAAAGATGTTGGATAATTACTTCCCTTTCTTCGCCTAATAAAAAAGCAACAGAATAAGCCGCTAATAAATTGTAAGCATTAAACTTGCCTACTAAGTTGTACCAAGCCTCAATTTGGTCTATTTTTAAAAGCAAACCATCAAAGTCTGATTCAATAATTTTACAATTAAAATCAGCCATGGTTTTTAAGGCATAGCTGTATTTGTTTGCTTTAGTGTTTTGAAGCATTACACTACCATTTTTATCATCTTTGTTTGTCAATGCAAAAGCATCGTTAGGAAGCATGTCAAAAAATCCTTTTTTGGCTTGAATGTAATTGGCAAAAGTTTTATGGTAATCCAAATGATCGTGTGTGATATTTGTGAATACACCGCCATCAAATAGTAATCCATTGATACGGCCTTGAACAATAGCATGTGAACTTACTTCCATAAAGCAATATTCACAACCAGCCTCTACCATTTGTGACATTAAAAAGTTAAGTTTGATAGGGTCAGGTGTGGTGTGAGTACTGTTGTATTTTTGTGTACCTATAATGTATTCAACGGTACTGATGAGTCCGCATTGGTAACCCAACGAAGTAAATAAATGATATAAAATACTGGTACAAGTTGTTTTGCCATTAGTGCCAGTAACTCCAACTAGTTTGAAGTGTTGTGAAGGGTTTTCGTAATAGGCAGAAGCAAGAAAGCCACAACTTTGTTGAACATCCTCAACCAAAAGATAAGTTATTTCTGAATTTATATCTTTTGGCAATGTGCTACAAACAATAACAGAAGCGCCCATTTCTATCACATTAGGAATGTATTGATGTGCATCGGTACTAGTGCCTTTTACTGCAAAAAACATTGCATCTTTTTTTACCTCACGTGAGTCAAGCGTTAAAAAACTAACTTGTTTATCCAATGAGCCAAAAACCTCAATAGTACTTTTATAGTTTTTGATGATATCTTTTACAGTCTTTATCATAATGAAAGTTTTAAATAAACAGTAGAACCTTTAATGATTTTTGATTGAGCTGGAATTGATTGCTGAACCACACTTCCGGCACCACTAATAATGACTTTTAAACCACGATTTTCTAATAAGTAAACGGCGTCTTTTGCACCCATCCCTATTACATTGGGAACCAAGTCTGCTTGGGTTTTTAATTCGAGTAGATTGATGGATTTAACATCGTAGTTAGTTCTAACCCATTCTGTTTCTGCTATATCAGAGAGTGTTTTACTGCTAATTTGCAACTGATTCAATACATTTTTGATGTCTGTTCTATTTCCGTTTTTTACAGATGGAACAGAGGTCAGTGAAGTTTGAACCAATGGTTTGTGAAAGCTTAAATTGGTACTGTAAACTTTGTCCGCCACTTCTTTAAATACGGGGCCTGCAACCAAACCGCCATAATAAACACCGGCTGTTGGGGCATTAATAACAACAATACAAGTGTATTGAGGATTGTTGGCAGGGAAGTAACCTACAAATGAGGCTTTGTGTGAAGATTTGTTATAGCCACTTCCGTTTGTTGCTATTTGTGCAGTACCTGTTTTGCCCGCAACTTTATAATCAAGAGCCTTCAAATTAGTGGCAGTTCCATTTTCTACAACCCCTTCTAACAATTGTTTTAAAACTTTAATAGTTTCGGGTTTGCATATTTTTTTATTTAAAATAACAGGTTTGTTTTTGTAAATTGATTTGCCATAGTCTTTAATTTCTTTAACTATAAATGGTTTTATCATTTCACCTTGATTGGCAATGGCATTGTAAAAAGCAAGAATTTGCAATGAGCTAATTTCTAATTCATAGCCTATACTCATAAACGGCAGGGAAGTGCCACTCCAAGTTTTGTCTTTTGTGTTTTTAAGTTTTGGGAATCGGGTAGATTTAATGTCAAAATCCAATGATTCATGTAAGCCCAAATTGAAAGCGTGTGCTAAGAATTTATCAGGATTGTTTTTGTAATGTTTTTGAACTGTTTTGGCAATCCCAACATTGCTTGAGTGCTCAAATGCATATTGGAAAGTCACATATTTATATAGAGACTCATGAGCATCAACCATTTTTAAAGGACCAAATTTGGTTTCGCCCCATTCTATATCGATAGAATCGTTTAAGTTTACATAGCCATCTTCGATAAGTGCAAGCGCGCTTAGCAGTTTGAAGGTGCTTCCTGGGTCGGAAAATTCATTAATTGCGTAGTTTTCAGCTTCATAACATTCGTTGTTTTGGTTTCGTTTTAAATTAGCAATAGCTTTAACTGCACCTGTTTTAACCTCCATTAAAATAACTGAGCCATGGTCAGCTTGGTTAGCAATTAAACACTTTTTTAAAGCATTTTGAGCCACATCTTGAATGTTTATGTCAATAGTGGTGTAAACATCAAAACCATTTTTAGGGTCTATTTCTTTGTTGTCATCAATAGGTTTCCAAACACCGCCATAAAGTCTTTGCTCTAAACGTTTGCCAACTGTTCCGCTTAGCATAGAATCGTAAGCGCCTTCTAATCCAATTTTAATCCCCGATTGATTGGTATATCCTATGGTTCTGCGCGCTAATTCACCAAAAGGAATCTCTCTCTTGAATTGTTCCATTTTGATAAACCCTCCCTTGTATTTCCCTAAAGAAAATATGGGCCATTTTCCCATGTTTTTTGCAGTGGTATAGTCAACATCTTTTTTGAGTAGTAAATATCTTTCGCCTCTGTTGCGAGCAGCCACTATGTATTGTCTCCATTCTGGATAGGTTTTATCTCTGAATTCTATAGATAGTAACAACGCCAAACTGTCTATTTTTTTGAAGAAATAATCATTGGTCATGCCATCCACTTTCGTGTCCATTCTAATTTCATATTTTGGAATACTAGTGGCTAGTAAACTGCCATCATCCGAAAATATATTCCCTCTCGAAGCTTGAACAGAACGCCATTTTGTGCTCTGTGCTAAACTTATTTTTTTGTATTTATCTGATTGGTAAACTTGGAGTTTGAAAATTTGAATAAAAATAGCCACAGCAAATCCAAGGACTAGCAAAAATGCAATCCATGAACGCAGTAATATGGCTTTTTTCAAATTCATGTTAATCTTTCTTAAGGATAATTGGGGGTGTTGTCAATTCTTTTAAGCCTTCAGTTTCTAGTCTTTTGGAAACTTCACTCGGATTGCTTTTTTTCATTAAGTTGCTTTTTACACTGATGTACTCAGACCTTAATTCATTGATTTCTTTTTTTAACTCATCTTCGTTTTTTAAACTTTTAACATGGTAATGAGAAAGAGAAACATATAAAATGGTTGTAAATACCAAAAGTAAAATCACTGGAATAAGGTCATTTAGTTGTTCTTTTTTAATGAAAAAAGTAAATTCACTAACCTTGTTGATTGTAGAATCTACATTGTTTTCAACCCCAGGGTTTTGTGTTTGTTCTGTAGGTGTTGATCTAAACTTATTCATAGTTTTTCGGCAATTCTTAATTTAGCAGAACGTGCTCTTTTATTAATCCCAATTTCCTCATCACTTGGAATAATTGGTTTTTTGGTTATGACTTTAAAAGGGGTGTTTTTGTTTCCGAAAAAATCTTTTGAAACCTCACCATCTACATGGCCAGAATTGATAAAGTTTTTTACAATTCTATCTTCCAAAGAATGGTAACTCATTATCACCAATCGTCCTCCGGGTTTTAAGCAATCTACCACGTTTTCAAGTAGAGTTTCCAAAGCACTCATTTCATCGTTTACAGCTATTCTTAATGCTTGAAATACGGGAGATAAATATTTGCTTTCTTCTCTTGGTGGAATGCAGTTTTTAATAGCCGTTTTAAAATCCTGAATGGTTACAATAGGGGTTTGTTTTCTGAAAGTGAGTATAGATTGAACTAATTTAAATGCATTTTTTATTTCGCCATATAAATTGAAAATTTTAAGAAGCTCTTGTTCACTGTAATTCATTACAATGTGTGCCGCTGTTAATGGATTTTTTTGATCCATTCGCATGTCCAACGGGCCTTCTAAGCGGTGAGCAAATCCTTTTTCACCCTCATTTATCTGAAATGAAGAAATGCCTAAGTCGCCCAAAATGCCATCAACAGGTGCTGCATTTAGATAAACTAAAAATTGTTTTAAATACTTAAAGTTGTGGTTGATGAATACACAGCGCTCATCGTCAGGGATATTTTGTATGGCATCAGAATCTTGGTCAAAAACATAAAGTTTGCCGTTTTCGTTCAATTGACTTAAGATTGCTTTGCTATGACCACCGCCGCCAAAAGTTAAGTCCACATAAGTGCCGTCGGGTTTAATCTGAAGTCCGTCTAGGCACTCCTTTAACATTACGGGAATGTGATATGCCTCATTTGTTTTCACCATTGTCCGTAGAATTGTTTAATTGTTGATTGCCCATTAATTCTTCAGCCATTTTAGAGAATTCTTCTTCGTCAAACTTCAATTCCTCGTCGTAATGTTTCTTATCCCAAATTTCAATTTTGTGATTGTAACATGAAATAACAATATCGTCTTTCAGTGAAGCGTAGTCAATTAAAGAATTGGGGATATTTATTCTGCTATTGCTGTCAATTGATACAATGTTAGCACCATTGTTAAATTGACGAATGAATTTTCTGGCATTACGGTTGAAGTCATTTAAAACATTCAACTTTTCTGTTTCCATATTCCAATCAACAGAAGTGTATAAAACCAAGCATTTTTCAAAGCCTCTGTTTATAACCATTGTTTTGGCATCTTTATCCTCAATTTGAGCGCGCAACTTTAAAGGAAGAATGATTCTTCCTTTGTTGTCTATTTTACACTCAAATTCTCCTATAAATCTTGCCATGAAATGGTTTTAATTAATTACTCGGTAAAAATAAATCTAAAAACCCCACTTTCCTCCACTTTCCTCCACTTTGTTGATAAATATTTATAGCTTTGTATTTAAATATCTGTTAATCAAATAATTAATTTGTTTATTTCGCCTTGTTTTTGGGCGATAAAATGTTGTTTTTAGGGGCTTATTTGGGGGTGTGGCCAAAAAAATGAACAGTCAAAAAAGTAAAATTTTGCTGAAACACCTCGGAAGTGTGGTTTTTTTGGGTAGAAAGTTTTAGGTACTAAAAGGCAGTCTTTTTTTACTGAATTATTTCAGTAAAACAGAGTTTGTAAACCTTTGAGAAATTATTGATAAAGGTGCTATTAAAGTTCTTTGAATGAACCTATAATACGGTCGAAATCGGGTTCGTATTTTTTGAAATCTTCTTTCAGTGTCCAAACGTAAACTTGGTAAAATCCGTTTTTACCTTCTAGTATGGCTTTTTTGCCTTGGGAGTATGTTTTTTTGTCTCCTAGTTTAATTTCGGTTTCTATTTCCAGAATTTCACCCTTCATGCCATTTACTTTAATTTCTTTTTGAAGGAGTGTTTTTGTAGGTAATTCAGTTAAAGCATCTTGATTGTTTTTTAATATCAATACATAGTCTTCCAATGACATATCTTCATAACCATATTGACTTAAAGTGTCTTTATGTTCGTCTAACACCAAACAATAAAATTCTTTTTTGGGATTGCTATAGGACATACTTGCTTCGTTAGTGAGTGTGTTGTCGGGCGAAAGAAAGGAAGGGTACTCTACTGTATATTTATTTGAAGCTGTAAATGTTTTCCATTCTGTTTTTAGTTGATTACAAGCCGATAATATTAAAACAGTTATTATTAGATAATAAAATGAGATTTTGTGCAAATTCATCGATAATTAAATTAATGCAATTTTACATCAATTAATCGGGTTTTTCTTTATTTTTGTTTTACCTATTTTTATGAAATCATTTGTACTATATGATTATTTTGGATTGGAAGTTTATTTCCAAGGGGAATCCACATTGCCTATTACTGTATATGGTAAAAGAGGGAATTTGAAAGCTGTAAAAACTATTGTACTCAAAGACGGCTTGCTTGCTGGGATTAAGGACAATAAAGTAGATAGTCCTTTAGATGATTCTGACCAAGAGTTGTTCAATCAATTGGTGGAACGCAATGTTACCGAAATAATTAAATCATGGATAGATATCTATGTTTATGGCATAAAAAAACAGCCTGAACTTATTAAGCAAAGGCTGTCTTCTAATTAAAGGTTTTTAAAAGTTTATTTTAAAATATCTCTCGAAATTACCACTCTTTGTACTTCACTTGTACCTTCGTAAATTTGGGTAATTTTAGCATCTCTCATTAATCTTTCTACATGGTATTCTTTTACATAACCGTAACCGCCATGTATTTGAACTGCTTCTGTAGTGGTTTTCATCGCTACTTCGCTGGCAAATAATTTAGCCATACTGCTTGCTCTGCCATAATCCATACCGTTGTCTTTCAACCATGCTGCTTTCAAGCAAAGTAGTCTAGCTGCTTCTATTTCTGTAGCCATGTCAGCCAATTTAAACTGAATAGCTTGGTGGTTTTTGATTTCTGTACCAAATGCTTTTCTTTCTTTAGCATATTGTAATGCAAGTTCATAAGCACCACTCGCAATTCCTAATGCTTGTGCAGCAATACCTATACGACCGCCTGTTAAAGTTTTCATTGCGAATTTGAAACCAAATCCATCTTCACCAATTCTATTTGCTTTTGGAACTTTTACATCAGTAAACATCAAAGAATGTGTATCACTTCCTCTGATTCCCATTTTATCTTCTTTTTTACCAACTACAAATCCTTCCATGCCTCTTTCAACAATGAAAGCATTGATTCCTTTGTGACCTGCTTCAACATTGGTTTGTGCTATTACTAAGTAGAAGGTTGCTGATTTACCATTGGTAATCCAGTTTTTAGTTCCGTTTAGTAAGTAATAATCGCCCATGTCAACCGCAGTGGTTCTTTGCGATGTGGCATCACTACCTGCTTCTGGCTCACTTAAACAAAAAGCACCGTGAACTTCGCCTTTTGCCAATGGAATTAAAAACTTTTGCTTTTGCTCTTCATTTCCGAAAGTTTCCAAACCCCAACAAACCAAAGAATTGTTTACAGATACTACAACCGAAGCTGAAGCGTCTATTTTGCTTAATTCTTCCATTGCCAAAACATAACTGATAGTGTCCATGCCACTTCCGCCGTATTTAGGGTCAACCATCATTCCCAAAAAACCTAGTTCTCCTAATTTTCTGATCTGAGCCTCAGGAAACTCTTGGTTGTTGTCTCTGTCAATTACGCCCGGTAACAATTCTGTTTGAGCGAAATCTCTAGCGGCTTGTTGTACCGCTATCTGTTCTTCTGATAAGTCAAAATGCATCATTGGACTGCAAAAATAAGGGCTTTACTTTATTTATGAAACAGTTTATTGAAATTTCTTTGGTTATTGGTTTTAATTATAAATAGCTTTGTACCCTATTTTTTACTAAAATGCTCATTATCAAAAATTACAATACCGACCCTTATTTTAATTTGGCTGCCGAAGAATATTTATTGAAACAGTTTGATGACGATATTTTTACCCTTTGGCGTAATGATAATGCAATTATTGTAGGTAAACACCAAAATACTTTAGCAGAAATTAATGTAGATGTAGTCAATGAAAAAAACATTAAAGTAATTCGTCGCCTCTCTGGCGGTGGTACTGTTTTTCATGATTTGGGTAATTTGAATTTTACTTTTATTACAAACGCTAAAAATAAAGATGAAATCAAAATTGATTTTAAATTCTTTACAATGCCAATTATTGAGGTACTCAAAACTTTAGGAGTAAATGCTGAATTCAGCGGACGAAATGATTTGTTGATTGATGGAATGAAAATAAGTGGGAATGCTGAACATATTTACCATCAAAAGAAACGAACATTACACCACGGTACGCTTTTATACGCCAGTCAAATAGCAGATTTGTCTGCGGCACTCAAAGTGAATCCTCTGAAATTTGAAGACAAAGCAGTAAAATCGGTTAGAAGTAGAGTGACCAATATTAGCAGTCACATGCCATCTGCCCTAACGGTGGAAACTTTTTACCAAAAAATAATTGAATTTATGGCTTCGCATTACAAGGATGTTCGTTTTTATGAATACACCGATGCTGATGTGGCGGCTATTGAACAATTGGCAACTGAAAAATACAAAACTTGGGAATGGAATTTTGGTTATTCGCCTAAATACACATTCAAAAAAAGCAGTAAGTCGCCCGGAGGATTTATTGAAGTATATTTAATGGTTGAGAAAGGATACATTGAACAAGCAAGAATTCATGGTGATTTCTTTAATGCCAAAGAGGTTGAAGAATTAGAACAATTATTAATTGGGTGCCCTCACAACTCGGAATTTATTCGTCAAAAACTTAGTCAGGTAAATATTGAAGATTACATCACAGGAAGTACTATCGACCATTTTTTAGAAGCCTTATTTTAAGTAAATAAAGCCTTTATAGTAATAAGCCTTTTTCTCAAAACTCTTTACCGCATTGACTAACCTTATTGGTAAATATACCAAATTAAGTGTCATCACATTTAAATTGATTATGTTAAAAACAGGATTACTCAAAGTTAGTTTATCTCCTTCAAATTTTCTAACGTTTTTTTGCTCTTGGATGATAAAGGGCAATGGTTTCTTTAAGGTATTTTTTGTCCAAATGGGTGTATATCTCGGTTGTCGTAATACTCTCATGCCCCAACATTTGCTGAACTGCCCTTAAATCTGCGCCACCATTTACCAAGCTCGATGCAAAGGAATGGCGAAAAGTATGTGGACTTATCGATTTTTTAATTTGTGCTTTTTCTGCCAATTGTTTGATGATTTTAAAAACAAATATTCGACTCAAAACCCCACCTCGTTGGTTCAAAAAAACCATGTCACTGTTGCTTTTTATGGCAGGTAAGTGAACCCGTGTTTCTTCTATGTATATTTTTAGTGCTTTTAATGCTACTTTGCTTATTGGTACCAGTCTTTCCTTGTTTCCCTTGCCACTTACTTTAATAAATGTGTCTTTGTAATAAATTTCTGATATTTTTAATCCAACCAATTCGCTAACCCTTAATCCACAAGCAAACAATGTTTCTATGATTGCCTTGTCGCGATGCCCCATCGGTTTGCTTAGGTCTATTTGGTTTAACATCGCATTAATCTCACTCAGTTCTAACACATCGGGCAAACTTCTTTTGAGTTTAGGAAGCTCAATAAACTGAGTTGGGTCTTGGTCTATCTCATCTTCCATCAATAAGTAGTGGTAAAAAGCCCTCAATCCACTAATCATTCTTGCCTGACTTGTGGCTGCAATACCTATTTGGCTTAATGCGTTAATAAACGCTTTTAAATGGGTGTATTCTACCTCTTTAGGCCCTATAGAAGGGAATTCTAATTTAAGGTATTTTTCTATTGAATGGATGTCGTGCAAATAGGCGTCAATGCTATTAACCGACAATGATTTTTCCAGTTGAAGATAAAGTTTGAATCCTTTAATGGCGCTGTGCCAATCCATTTTATTTTAATGAGATTTGACGTACATTAACCACTTCATTGGTAATAGCATCTGTTACTACGCATACTAGATAACAATTGTTGGGAACTATGTTAGAAGGTATTTCATAGCTTAATTCTTTCTCAAAAACCCTACCTGCTACTAATGATTCTTTGAGTGGATTTCCTGTAGATATTCCAAACGCATATCTCAATACATGGTTGTGGATGTAATCGTCCTTAGGTTTTGCTCCATCAGGCATGGCTTGCTTGCTTTGAACATTGTCTTCGGTTAAAAATAAAGAGTATTTGTGGGTCGATGATTCGTTCTCAGTGTAGGTTAATTTTAATTTAGCAGTTACTAAATTAGCGGATAAAGTTTTTTCGATTTCAATGTTAACTTTGGTTTTTAATTTTAGTCGTGTGTTAACTAAGTTTCCCCAAGTAGTATAAGCGTTAAAACGAACTGTTTGAGGAGAAATGATAGCTCTATCCACATAGCCGGAAGGTAATCCTGTTGGAGCGCCTAAGGCATCAACAATCTGAAAACTATACATAGAAGTTAAGTCAGGAAATCCACTGTAAGGGGTCGTGAAATTGGGTAAATGTGTAGTGTAAACACCAATTAAAACAACACTGTCTTCAGTTTTTTGGGTGATTATTTCTTTAGCTTTTGTCGCTGCTTTGGGGCAATTGTTGCACTGAACACCCGTAATGTCCTCAATTAATACTGCTTTGTGCTGAGGCGCGGGGATATTTGATGTAATATAAGTGGTGTCTTTGGTTTTAACAGTAGTACCAAAGTCAATATAAGGAGGAACTTCTTCGCAAGAGGTTAAAATAAATAAGAATAATGATGTTAACAATAAACTATTTTTCATATTGACAAAGATACATAGTTTTTGTTAAATTTATTAGTTTTTCATTGTAAATGAATCTAAATTTGCAATTGATTTTTTTAAGATTAGTAAGTAAAACTGCTTTTTAACCTTTATAAATCGATATGCCCACGTGGTGAAATTGGTAGACACGCCACCTTGAGGGGGTGGTTTCCTTAGGATGTGCAAGTTCGAATCTTGTCGTGGGCACTTAACTCATAATTTGAAATAGATTATCTATTTTTTCCAAAACGATAATGATGAATTTTCGTCATGTTCTAAGAGTTGATAAGCGTTTGGTATGTGTTCGTGTGACGTGAAATAACTGATTAAACAAGTTCCCTTTTCTTTTTTTTCTAATTCAGTTTTTACAAATTGAGTATACTCATTGAAAGCTTTGGTTTTTAACGGAATTGCATTGTCAATAGTGTTTTCCAATACAATGTTTTCGAAAAAAGGGTTGTAATAATAAAAACAATCGTAAGGACTAAAGTCTATTTCTGTTATATTTCCATTGATAAAAGATACTTGGTTCAATTGGAAAGATTGGGCAATAGATTGGGCATACAAGTGTAAGTTTTTCCTGATTTCAACTCCAGTTATTTTTGCACCTGTGAGTGCTGATGCTATCATGCAAAACTTGCCAACGCCTGAACCTATGTCCAAAATATTCTTACAGTTTTCTTCACTGATGAATTCGGCACATTTTTGTATAATCTCAATAGGGGTCCAGTGTATTTCAGCTTGCTTGCGAATCGATTCGGGAAGTAATAAATCAAACTCTTTATCGCTAATTTCTATTCCATTACGGATTTTATCAAACAGCATTTTTACCAATTATGGGTGTTGTCATTCCACCATTTTTCTTGAATTTTCATGGTTTTTTCAATAATGTCTCTAACGCAACCCTTGCCACCATCAATGGGTGAAACATAATGGCATATTTTTTTAATGTCAATGGCTGCATCTGCAGGACAAGCTGCAAATCCAACTTTTTTTAACAGCGTGTAATCGGGCAAGTCGTCGCCCATGTATAGAATATCACTTTCTTCTAATTGGTGTTTTCTTAAAAATTGGTTAAAAGCTTCTTCTTTGTTCGACTGTCCCAAATAAATGTCTTTAACTCCCAAAGTTTCAAATCTTTTTAATATACCGCTTGATTTACCTCCAGAAATGATGGCAATAGGATATTTGTTCTTTACAGCATGTTGTATGGCATAACCGTCTTTAATATTGAAAGTTCTTAAGAAAAAACCATCCTCTGTCGCCAATATTCGACCATCGGTCATTACACCATCTACATCAAATATAAAGGCTTTTACTTTTTTTAAGTTCTCGAAAATGAGTTCCATTTTGTGTTAATTTAGGGTTTTTATTAATTCGTCGTAAAGGATGTAGGCTGCCATTTCCGACCCTTCGTTTGAAAAGTGAAATCCGTTGTAATAGAATCGGGAATCTTTAGGCATTCTTGAAGATAACGTAATAAATGGCGTGTTTGTTTTTTTGGAAACTTCAAAGGCTACTTTATTGTATTGTTTAACAATCAACGCCATCGTTTTGCCATTTAATGTTCCTGTTTTTATTTGACCTAAGTTCACGTTACTGAAAAGATCTTTGTCTTCTGTAAACAAGATACTTTGTGAAACAATGATAAGTTTTATGTCGTGTTTTTTGCACAATGTTTGTAACTGATTTAACTGTGCTCTGTATGTTTCTAAATGTTTGGTTTGTAGGGCGATAGATTGTATAATTTCGTTTTCGCTCATTGTTAATGTATCTATTGCGGAATAGTCTTTTATAACCAAATCGTTAATATCATTTGAATTATTTTTTGTTGGGAAAAAGTTCGAAAAGGTTTTGATTATTTCTAATTTTAACAAGAAATTAAGTGACAATACATTCGATTTTTTTGCGATAGATGGATAATTTGTCGGAGGAACATAGCTATACTCCTCTGGTCCGCTCATTAAAATAATGTGGGTTGGTTTGAGTGGGATAATTTTTGTTTTTATCAAACTTAACTGGTCCTCCAATTTATTTCCTTCGTAACCGGCATTGTAAACATAGGTGTTTTTATAGCTTGATTGAAGTTTCTTTTGTAATAAAAAAGGCCAATGTTTCTGGTCTCCCAAGTAAAGACATTCGGTATTACCTCCTCCCACACAAATGATATTTATAGTTGCGGAATCATTGTATTTAGACCCCCTAAAACCTTGTTCATTTTTAGTGTGTACAATGGTATCATCTAAGTATTTACTCGAATTTTGAGTAAACAAATAAGTTAAGTTTTCTTTTGTTTCTTTGTTCTTATTATTGGTTTGAGAAACAAAAGGGTTGTATACCCTAAGAGCTAACTCGATTCCCAAGATTATAAATAGGGGTAATCGAAAACGTTTCCAAACTGATTTCATTCATGCAAATCTATTGTTTTTTTACTTTGCGCCAAAATGTTTTAAATCATTCTTTTTAATCAATAGTTTCTTTAACTTTGCATATGCAAAAAATAACTCAAGTATTTAAGAATTTAGGAGTAAAGCAACATTGTGAAAGCGTGTGTACCGGTTTGAATTGGATAGATGCAGTTGGTAGCGAACACCGCAAAATAGTATCACCGACAGATGGTAAAAAAATTGGGGAGATGACCTTTGCAGGGATTACGGAATATGAGGCGATATTGAAAAGAGCGGAGTCTGCCTCGAATTTTTGGAAACAAATTCCAGCGCCCAAAAGAGGCGAAATTGTGAGACAATATGGAAATGTATTGCGTGAAAATAAGGAAATTTTGGGAACTTTGGTGAGTTATGAAATGGGTAAAAGTCTACAAGAAGGCTTAGGTGAAGTTCAGGAAATGATAGATATTTGTGACTATGCCGTCGGTTTAAGTAGGCAATTACATGGTTTAACCATGCACAGCGAACGCCCAGGGCATAGAATGTATGAACAATGGCATCCATTGGGAATAGTAGGCGTTATTACGTCGTTCAATTTTCCGGTTGCTGTGTGGGCATGGAATGCTATGATTGCAGCAGTTTGTGGTAATGTTACAATTTGGAAACCCTCAGAAAAAACACCTTTCTCGGCATTGGCTTGTATGAACTTAATGAAAAAAGTACTTGAAGCCAATCAATTGCCTGAGGGAGTATTTACATTGATAAACGGAGATAAAGCAATTGGTGAAATGTTGGCGAATGACAAAAGAATTGCTTTGGTTTCTGCAACCGGAAGTACCGCAATGGGAAGGTCTGTGGGTAAAATGGTTGCAGAAAGGTTTGGTAAGTCTATCTTGGAATTAGGCGGTAATAATGCAATTATAGTTACCGAAAATGCTTCCATAGACATGGCATTACGCGCTATTGTTTTTGGTGCCGTTGGAACCGCAGGCCAAAGATGTACGACCACCAGAAGATTGATTATTCACGACTCTATTTACGATACTTTGCTCAAAAAAATTATCAAAATATACAAACAGTTAAATATTGGAAATCCATTGGATGCCAACAACCACGTGGGTCCATTAATAGATGAAGTTGCCGTTGGTCATTTCCTAAATGCTGTTGAGCAGTTGAAAAAAGAAGGAGGTAAAGTGTTGTATGGCGGTAAACAACTTAAAGGGGAAGGTTATGAAAGTGGATGTTATGTGACGCCTGCAATATGCGAAGCAAAAAATACTTACAAAATAGTACAAGAGGAAACTTTTGCCCCCATTTTATATGTAATGAAATATAAAAATATTAGCGAAGCCATAGCCATGCAAAATGATGTAAAGCAAGGTTTGAGTTCCGCGATATTCTCAAATAATATTCAAGAAACTGAGGTATTCTTATCATCACAAGGCAGCGATTGCGGAATAGCTAACGTGAATATTGGTACAAGTGGTGCCGAAATTGGAGGCGCATTTGGTGGTGAAAAAGAAACTGGTGGTGGAAGAGAAAGTGGAAGTGACAGTTGGAAAGCTTACATGAGGAGACAAACCAATACCATTAATTATACCAATAACTTACCATTGGCACAAGGAATTAAGTTCGATTTTTAATCTACTTAACCGCTATTACACTTATTTCTACATGAACTCCTTTTGGGAGTGCGCTTACTTGAACGGTTTCTCTGGCAGGAAAATCTTTGTCAAAAAACTTTGAATAGGTTTCATTTACAGTCGCAAAATCATTCATGTCGGTTAAAAAAATACTTGTTTTTACGATATTGCCAAAGTTCATTCCAGCAGCTTTTAAAACTTCGTTAATGTTTGCCATTATCTGTTTGGTTTCGTTTTCTATAGAGCTAGTGTCGAGAGTTCCTTCGCTAGTTAGCGCAATTTGACCACTGCAATACAAAGTGTTGTTTACTAAAACAGCTTGAGAATAAGGTCCAATAGGAGCAGGCGCGTTAGGTGTGAAAATGATTTTTTTATCCATATTTAATGTTGTATTTTTGCACGAGAATGAACATTGCAGCAATAGGCTCAATAAAACGATTAGAGGCGCTACAAAGGGTGCTTTCATCTGTCGCATTAGAATTTACAGGGTTCGAAAGTACGAAAAATATTGATTTATCCAATTTCAATCTTATTTTTGATTTAAATTTCGACGACCATTTGGATCTTAGTTCCTACATGAATTTGCCGCAAAATCCAATCCTTTGTCTCAACACTATCAAAGTTCAACTCGAAGCTTTTGTTCCTCCCTCTTTAGTTAATAATGTGGTTGGGATTAATGCATTGCCTACTTTTTTGGAACGTAAATCCATAGAATGTTCTACACTAAGTTCTCAGTTAGATTTAGATTTTTTTAAGAAATTAGGTTGGGAACAAATACACCTTGTTAAATCAAGAGTTGGAATGGTTTCGCCTCGTGTTATTTTTATGATTATCAATGAAGCGTATTTTACACTTGAGGAAGGTACTGCCAATCGCGAAGACATTGACAAAGGAATGAAACTTGGAACAGCATACCCTTTCGGTCCTTTCGAATGGTCTCAACTGGTGGGTATTGATGTTGTGTATGAAACATTGTTGGCTATTAAAACTGATACTGGTGACGAGCGATACAAAATTTGTAACCTATTAAAAACAGATTATTTGTTTTTCAAATCATATGAATTACAAGCATAAGAATTATTTCTTGCCCATTTTTGTATTTATTAACCTCATAGTTAGTGAACTACATTCGGCACAAACTCTTTATCTATGTCGTGAAGATGGTATTCGTTATACCAGTATATCTCGCTCAGGAACGCCTGTGTCTTGGAATTGGAGGTTTCAAGGTGGCGATATTCCTAGCAGTGTTTTACAAAATCCTCCCGTAGTAACCTATAATTCTGCAGGCACTTTTAATACCTTCGTAACAACTGTATTCGACAATGGTCAAACTTTCGAAGATACATTTATAGTCGTGGTTAAGGATTGGCCCTTGAATGCTTTTTCTTTACCCAATGATACTGGTTTTTGTGCAGGAACTCCTTTTTCTTTAAATTTACAAACGTTGTCAAATCCCGATGCCACTTTTGAATGGAGTAATGGTTCAACAAATTCTAATATTACAGTCAATAGTTTTGGCACTTTTTGGGTTAAAGCATTTATCAAATCGGGTAATCGAGTGTGTGATAGCGTTTACAAAGAAATTACTATTGAGCAATATCCGTTGCCTTCAGTTAATTTAGGACAAGACAGAGTGATGTGCCAAAATCAAAGTATAACGATTAATGCGACTCCCGGTCCAAACTATCGCTATCAGTGGTTCCCCAATAACCAAACAACCCAATCCATAACGACTACCATTCCGGGTGTTTATAGAGTGGTCGTTTCAACCGTAAATAATTGTACCGCACAAGATGAAATTGAATTAATAGACAGTTGTCCGCACTATATTTTTATTCCCAATGTATTCAGTCCTAATACGGATGGGTTAAACGATGCTTTTAATAAAGTATGGAATTTTACACCTTTGGAATATACCATTAGAATTTATAGTAGATGGGGTCAATTGCTTTATGAATCAAATGATTTAGTAAAAGGTTGGGATGGTGTTTACAATGAGAAACCGGCACAACAGGATATTTATATTTATGATATCAAATATTTTGATACCGACAAAAAATGGTATTATTACAGAGGGACTTTTTATCTGGCAAGGTAGTTTTTAGTTTTTCCAAACACTCGTTCCTTCGCTACAATTTTTGCAAATATCAATATGCTTTCGGCCTTTTACTAACTGACTTCTGAATTTTTGGTAGGCATCGCCTTGCCATATTTCTTTAAAGCTTTTTGAGTTAATAGAACCCAATTGGTAATGAGCATCTTTGTCGAAACAACAAGGAACCACCTGCCCATTCCAAGTAAAAACACAACTACTCCAAAGTTTCCAACAATGGTTTAGTAGTTTGTTTTTGAAACGGTATCCATTTTCGTCTTTTTTGTATCTGCTGTAATTTTCATTGCTTGGGATTAAATCATTACCAGTCTCAAATTCGTAAATTTGAGCAGTTTTTATAGAAAGTTCATCAACATCCACTTCAGCTGCCATTTTTTTAATGTCTTCAAGTTGATGTTCATTGTGTCTGAAAACAATAAACTGCCAAATAATATGAGGTGTTTTGCTTTTTAGATTTTTTTTAGCCTCAACTAATGCTTGAGTCCCTTTAATTACTTTGTCAATACTTCCCCCAATTCTGTATTTGCTGTATGTTTCTTGGTCTATCCCATCAATAGAGATAATTAGTCTATCTATGCCTGATTTAATGATACTTTCCGCATTTTCTTTGTTAAAATAATGGGCATTTGAACTGGTGGCAGTGTACATTTTTTTCTGATACGCATAGTTGACTATGGCATTAAAGTTTTTGTTCAAATAAGGCTCGCCTTGAAAGTATAACGTGATATAACCACTTGTTCGGTATAGTTGGTCAATGATATTTTTGTAGGTTTCTAATTCAAGAGAACCTGTTTCTCTGGTAAAACTGCGAAGACCACTTGGGCACTGCGGACATCTTAAGTTGCATGATGTTGTGGGTTCAACAGAAAAAGCAATAGGATAACCCCATTGAATGGGTTGTTTGATTAGTTTTGAGAGGTAATAACTGCTTATAACTTTAATGCCGTTCATTACCCTCAAAGGTTGTAGGTTTTTGCCCAATAAACGAATAATATCTGAAGTGTTTTTGTTCAAAAGGGAGGGAGATTAGTCGTACAGTTCAATTTTAATTTCTTTGCGGGTGTAACCCAATTCTTTCAAATGGTCGCGAGTTTCTTTTAACATTTTTGACCAACCGCAAATATAAAAAATTGCCTCAGGTTTGTGTTTGTAATGAGTCAGGTAATGCTCGTGAACATAGCCTTGTAAATGATCCCATTTTTCACGACTTAAACAAGGGTAATATTGGAAGTTAGGATAGGTTTGAGAGAGGGTCTCAAATTCATCTTTAAACAATAAATCAGTTTGATTTCTGCCGCCAAAAAATAAATCAATTTTGTTTTTAAAGTTTTTGTTAAAAAGCAAGTCTTTGATCATTGTTCGGAATGGTGCAACACCAGTTCCTGTGCAGATAAAGCAAATTGGATTTTCGGTAAAGGGTTCTGGAAGAATAAATCGACCCTGAGCGTTTGATATTTTAAGAAAATCGCCTTCTTTTTTACTGAATAATTGGGGAGTCGCTGCACCATCAGGTTTTAACACAACACATATTTCAATTAATTGGTCCGAACGAAGGTCCGAAATAGAATAGCTTCTTGTGTTATAGATGTGGTTTAGATTTTCAAAATCGATGATAATAAATTGTCCACTTAAATAAGGAAGAGGTTCACTTGGTTTTAATAAAAATAATTTTACATGTTCGTTCAAACGCGTAATACTTATAATTTCTGCCTTTAAAAATGAAGAAGATTCCATTTTGAATTGGTTTGCAAATTAAACAAAAAACCTCACTTAGAAGTGAGGTTTTTTGTTTAATGTATTTCATTAAAACTTAGTCGTTCAATTGAATAGGCGACTTAGGTTTGGCAAGTTCAGCGATGATATTACCTTTTATGTTTAAATAAGAAGACCCAACATTGGTAACAATGGTAATGGTTTTAACAAAGTTTCCCATTTTTCCAGCAGAGTCAAATATTGCAGTGACAGTGCCTTGTTGATTTGGGCCAACAGGTTCTTTGCTGTAGCTAGGGACAGTACATCCACAAGAAGCGGTTGCATTTGTAATAACAATTGGAGTAGTTCCTTTATTCACGAAAGTAAAGGTGAATTTTGATTTAGAACCTTGAACTATTTCGCCAAAATCATGGGTTGTTTTTTTCCATTCTATTTCAGCTGGTTGTGGGTTAGTTTGAGCCGTATTTTCTGGTGTTTGAAATAAGCCAACTAATGCAATTATTGTAGTAAAGAAAGATATCATAATAGGGTTGTGTGGGTTTCTGTTTTTAAAAGTATCAAATTTTATGCCGAATTTATTTTGAGTTTCTATAAGAGTATATGACTCATCATGTTTGTATGGCTAAAATGAAGTTAATCTTTAATTGGTGTTGTATTAATAAAAAAATGCAACAGTGTTTATTTGTTGCATTTTTTAATATTTCAATTGTTTAGTTATTGTTAGGCTTTATTATTATTCCCGGAGCGATTGGGTCAACTTTTGCTTTTTCTGTTACTTCACATTTAAAAGTAAGTTCGATAGAACCACCGTTTGTTGTTAAAGTTACTTTTTTATTGTTCGTTCCAAGTTTCCCTGCGGTGTTAAAACCAACATTGATTTTGGCAAATTTGCCCGGCATAATTGGTTCTTTTGGATAATCAGGCGTTGTGCAACCGCATTCTACAGTGTGGTTTTGGATAATAATAGGTTCTTTTCCAGTGTTAGTTAAGGTGTAAGCTGTAGTTACTTGGTCGCCTTCATTTGCTTTACCAAAATCGTGAAAAGTTTTGTCTAATTTGTAATCAAAAGCCTTGTCAGAAATAACAACTTTAGGGGCGTTTTTTGCAGGAGTTGCAGATTGTTCTGTACTAGTTTTTTTCTTCGCAGGTTTTTTAGGTTTCTTAGGTTGGAATGCAGATAGCGAAACGAATAATATAAGTGCTGTGCTGAATAAAATTGCTTTTTTCATGGTGGAATATTTATTAAAGGTTATTTTGATTTTGAAGCAGGTTTTGCAGGAGTTGCTGGTTTAGCTTTTCCGTCCCCTGATTTTGGTTTTTTTACTGCTTTTGGAGTTGTTGTTGTTTTGGTTTTGTTTAAAGCATCTTCTTCATCTTTTTTTGCTTTCCATACATTGTATTCAGCATCTGTTAAAACAGTTCCTGTAATGTATAAGGTTATTACACCTTCTGAAGACATAACTGTAATGTTTTTTGAGAAAAAACCTGGACTTGCAGCATTGAATGTAGCTGTAATTTCACCATTATCGCCTGGTTTGTAAATGCCGCCTTTCCAATTTGGAGTGGTACATCCACAAGAAGCTTGTACATTGTTTATGGTAATATCTCTATCACCAACATTTTTGTAATTAAACACATGCGATACAGGGATATTTTGTTTAATGTTCCCAAAATCGTGAGTACTTGTTTTGAATTGAATGAATTCAGGGTTTTGAGGAACTGTTGGTGTTGCAGGTGTTTCGGTTTGAGCAATTACACTGCCAAAGCTGAATAGTGCTAAAACGATTGGTAATATTATTTTTTTCATGTTATGTAAAATTATCTATAATGTTGTTTCAAAAATTGTACCAAATGAAAATTTGGAAAAATTTCTGACAAAGTTATAAAAGTTTCGTTTATTTTGAAAAATATTTTTTTAGCTTGAAAACATACGTAAAACCCAAAAAACACCTAGGTCAACATTTCCTTAATGACTTATCCGTAGCGGAAAAAATTGCGCTTATGTTCAAAGAGGAGTTTGTTAATAATCATTCAAAAATGATTGAAATAGGTCCAGGGATGGGGGTGCTTACCCAGTTTTTGGTTCAAAATTATCAGCCGGTCTCTTTAGTTGAAATTGACCAAGAATCAATTCAATATTTAAAAACAAAAGAAGAGTTTAGTGTCCTACAAATGGTTGAAGGCGATATTTTAAATGATCAATTATTAACTGATTTAATAGCGGACAATACTTTTATCATTGGTAATTATCCTTATAACATCAGTTCTCAAATTGTATTTAAGGTTTTACAGTTTCACAAACAAATAGAAGGATTTGGTGGAATGTTTCAAAAAGAAGTTGCCGAAAGATTAGTAGCTCCCAAAGGTTCTAAAACTTATGGTATATTGAGTGTTTTATTAAACGCTTTTTATGACACAAAATATTTGTTTACAGTAGAGCCAGGGGTGTTTATTCCACCACCCAAAGTTAAGTCGGGCGTTATTAAATGTATTAGAAAAAAGGATTTTGTAATGCCTTGTAGTCAGAAATTGTTTTTTGATGTTGTAAAAACAGCTTTTAACCAAAGACGTAAAACGCTAAGAAATGCCTTACATAAATTTAATTTAAAGGAAACAGATGAATTTGCTAAATTGCGAGCTGAACAATTAGGAGTTGAC
Source organism: Chitinophaga pinensis (assembly GCA_945871905.1). Classification (GTDB taxonomy): domain Bacteria; phylum Bacteroidota; class Bacteroidia; order NS11-12g; family UBA955; genus JABMMZ01. The sequence goes on along the minus strand of CAMBXL010000009.1, from coordinate 70,032 downwards.
GAATTTATAAAACTTACTCAATTTATTGAAAAATCAATATGAATAATGTAGCGTCTGAAAAACAATTACTATTAGAAATTAAGCCAATTTTGACTTCTTTTGATGTTGAATTGCTTAAGTCTCTATTGTTGCAATACAGACCGGAAGACATTGCTGATATTTTTTGGGATATTGAACTTGATGAAGCCAAATTTATTATCAATCATGTTGAAAAACAGAAAGCGGTTGAAATAATTAGGTCGCTTGATGAGGAATTACAAGAGCGATTTTTTAAAGGGTACACCGCTCAAGAAATTGCCCAAGATGTACTCGGATTCCTAGATTCAGATGATGCAGTAGATATTTTAAGTATCCTGCCAACGCAAAAAGCTGAGGAGGTTTTGTCTTACATAGAAGATCAGGATTATGCGAACAGTCTTGCCGCCATGCTTCACTATGACGATGATATTGCAGGTGGATTGATGGCAAAAGAATTGGTTCAAGTAAAATACAATTGGACCGTAAGTCAATGTATTGAAGAAATAAGAAAACAAGCAGAAGAAGTTGATTCTGTTCATGCTGTTTATGTGGTCGATGACAGGTCTATTCTCAAAGGGGTAGTTTCTTTGAAAGATATTGTTTTGTCAAAACCTCATATTTCTGTTATAGAAATAACAAATATTAATTTCATTGCTGTAAATGCTTATGCGACAGGGGAAGAGGTTGCTAGATTGATGAATAAATACGATTTAATCACCATTCCTGTTGTGGATAGTATGACCCGTTTAATTGGTCGAATTACCATTGATGACGTCGTTGATTTTATTAAAGAAGAAGCAGATAAAGATTTTCAATTACAAGCGGGTTTAAGTGAAAATGTAGAAAGTAGTGACAGCGTTTATATTCTCTCTAGAGCACGTTTGCCTTGGTTAATGGTCGGACTGTTAGGTGGCTTAGGAAGTTCGATGATTATTTCAAACTTTGAGGGTGATATCTCCCATTTACCCAAAATGGCTTTTTTTATGCCGGTGGTAGCCGCAATGGGAGGTAATGCTGGCGTTCAATCTTCTGCAATTATTGTTCAAGGTCTCGCAAATAATACCCTAAAAAGTAAAAATATATTACCCAAATTAGGAAAAGAATTTACAGTATCTCTGTTGAATGGTTTGATTTGTTCGGCCATTTTATTGAGCTTTAATATGTTGCTAGGACATGGCTATGATTTGAGTATTGTAGTGAGTTCTGCTTTGGTTACTGTTATTATTTTCGCATCACTTTTGGGAACCATTACTCCTTTGGTTCTCGATAAGTTTAATATTGACCCTGCACTTGCAACAGGGCCTTTTATAACAACGATTAATGATATTGTGGGTTTGGGAGTTTATTTTTTATTAGGTCGAATTTTATTAGGTGCCATTTAAACTCTATTGAAAGTCGTAAGACCTTATACCGCCAAAGGAAAAATCATTTGTGGAATTCTGGCAGTGTTGCTCAGTATTGTTTCTTTGTTCAAAGGGAAAAAATGGCAATATTCAAGGGAATTTGAGGAAAACCCAAGGACAATGTCTTGGAAAGATTTAATCTATTTTTCTTACAAATATTACTACCAATCGGCAACTCAATATTCAAATGAAGTTATTGCTTATTTTCAAAACAAAGAGGAAATCATAAAGTCGGAACACTCATTCAAAAGTCAATTAACCATTAGCATAGGTGGAGATTTAATGCCTTATGAGTTGATAAATAAGGATTCGTGTGTTAATCTTTGGGACGAAATAGGTCCTGATTTTTTTGGTTCTGATATTGTTTTTGCCAATTTAGAAACACCTATTGATATTCACCAAGCTAAGGGTTTTGTCCCCGAATTGATGCTTAATAATATGTATTTTAATGGTGATGAAGACTTGTTTGCCGTTTTTAGTGGAAATGGTCAATACAAAGGATATGATGTGTTAAGTTTTGCTAATAATCACACCTTGGATAAAGGTAAAGATGGGCTTTTGAATACAATCAAATTCTTAGAAAACAAGTCAATAATACCCGTGGGAGTGGCTTCGAGTGAAGGTCAAAAAACCTACCAAATCATTGAGAAAAACGAAATAAAAGTGGCGTTTTTAGCTTATACTTATTCACTCAACGCCATAGAACTAAAGGCTGACCAAGCTTACATGGTTAATTTATTGCCGTTAAATCTGCCTGATTGCCCATTAGATCAATTAAAAAGTGAAGTTATTGCGGCCAAAAAGGAGGGTGCTGAGTTAGTTGTTGTTTCTGTGCATGCAGGCAATGCTTATCAAGCTTTTCCATCGCAGGTTACGGTAAATTTATATGAGCGATTGTTCAATAAATGTGGCGTTGATATTATAGCAGGAGGTCACCCACATAATTTACAACCATGGAAATACTACCACTATAAAGATCCTTTTACTCAAAAAGAAAAAAAGGGTTTTGCCATCTTTAGTTTGGGCGATTTTGTGGCTTATGATATTTACACATGGTGTCATTTATGCGCCTATCTAACCATTGAGGTTAAGAAATTAGAAGATTCAACTATTGATTTTAGCGTAAAAGTTCAACCTACAGTGATGGAAAGGGTCAATAATAAATTTAAATTAACGCCTGCTGATAGCGTTTTTTCTAAGAAGCAACTTAGCGATGAAGAAGGAGATTTAAAAGAACTTTATGACCTATTGTTAGGCGTTTATAGTTAGTATGTTTCATATAATTGAGCCTTTTTTAAAGAGTTGATTTGACTTTAATTGATGTTGAAAAGGGTGTTACTGATAAAAGCCTTGAAAAAAGATTTTATCATTTATCATTATTTTTATATTTTTGCCGCCTTATACAAAGAAAAAAATGAGTATATCAAAAATTCAAGAATTATTAGGATCGGATTCAGAAAGTTTATTAACTCACCAATGTAAAACCATTGATAAATCTCACTTGCATTTGCCAGGAAATGATTTTATAGACAGAGCATTTGCACATACAAATCGTTCACCACAAGTTTTAAGAAGTCTTAATGCTTTATACAATCATGGAAGATTGGCTGGTACAGGTTATGTTAGTATTTTGCCGGTTGACCAAGGTATTGAACACAGTGCGGGTGCTTCATTTGCGCCGAATCCAATTTATTTTGACCCAGAAAATATTGTTAAATTAGCAATAGAAGGTGGTTGTAATGCAGTGGCTTCAACTTATGGCGTATTAGCCTCTTGCAGCAGAAAATATGCTCATAAAATTCCTTTTATTGTGAAGTTAAATCACAATGAGTTTTTAAGTTACCCAAATAAATTTGACCAAATTATGTTTGGTAGTGTAGATGAGGCTTGGAATTTAGGTGCTACAGCAGTTGGTGCAACTATCTATTTTGGTTCAAACGAATCAGCAAGACAAATAGTAGAAGTTGCACAAGCTTTTGAAAGAGCGCATGAATTAGGAATGGCAACCATTTTGTGGTGTTATTTAAGAAATCCTGGATTCAAAAAAGACGGAATAGATTACCATACTTCAACAGACTTAACGGCTCAAGCCAACCACCTAGGGGTTACTATTCAAGCCGATATTATTAAACAAAAATTACCAACCAACAATGGCGGCTACAACGCTGTTAATTTCGGTAAAACACACCCTAAAGTATACAGTGAATTAAATACAGATCACCCAATTGACTTATGTCGCTACCAAGTGGCGAATTGCTATATGGGTAAAGCTGGTTTGATAAACAGTGGTGGAGAAAGTAAAGGTGCTAGCGATTTAGCTGAAGCAGTAACAACAGCAGTTATCAATAAAAGAGCTGGTGGACAAGGATTAATCAGTGGAAGAAAAGCTTTTCAAAAGCCAATGAATGAAGGTATTTCTTTGTTAAATAACATACAAGATGTGTATTTAAACACTGAAATAACTATTGCTTAATTCAATTCTTTACCCTAATCTTGTAAAGACTATTATTGTATGAGTTGGTTTAAACGTGTTTCAGAAGGTATTACTACCAAAACAAAGGAAAAAAAGGCCACTCCTGATGGACTTTGGGATAAGTGCCCCCGTTGTAAAACAATCACTCCTCACAAGGAATTGATAGAAAGCAAATTTGTATGTCCTACTTGTGATTACCATTATAAAATTGGTTCTAAAGAATATTTTGAAGTTTTGTTTGATGATAATAAGTTTAAAGAACTTGATGCTAACCTTACTTCTGGGGACCCTTTAGGATTTGTTGATACCAAATCATATAAATCAAGAATTGATGAAAGTATCAAAAAAAGTGGTTTAAAAGATGCTTGTCGAACAGCAGTAGGGAAGTCAAATGGCAGAAAAATTGTTATTGCTTGTATGGATTTTGGCTTCATAGGCGGTTCTATGGGTAGCGTAGTAGGGGAAAAAATTTCGAGAGCAATTGATTATGCTAGAGAAAATAGACACCCAATGATTATTATCAGCAAAAGTGGTGGTGCTAGAATGATGGAAGCTGCTTTTTCTCTAATGCAAATGGCCAAAACATCTGCTAAATTAGCTTTATTAGATAAAGAAAAAATTCCATATATTTCTGTTTTAACCGACCCAACAACAGGAGGTATTACTGCATCATTTGCAATGTTAGGTGATTTTAATATAGCTGAACCTGAAGCTCTAATTGGTTTTGCTGGTCCCCGTGTTATCAAAGAAACTATAGGTAAAGATTTGCCAAAAGGATTCCAAAGCTCTGAGTTTTTATTAGAACATGGTTTTGTCGACTTAATAGTTCACAGAATCAATTTGAAAGAAAAAATAAGCAAACTATTAAGCATGGTTTGGGACGACTAAAATTAAACATAAAACAATTTAATAAATATAAAAAATGAATTTTCCAGAAAATTTAAAGTACACAAAAGAACACGAATGGGTTTCTATCGAAGGTAATGTAGCAACTGTTGGTATTACCGATTTTGCTCAAGGTGAGTTAGGTGATATCGTTTTCGTAGAAATAGAAACAAAAGGACAAACTTTGTCAATGAATGACACTTTCGGTACTGTTGAGGCAGTAAAAACTGTAAGTGATTTGTTCATGCCTTTGAGTGGTGAAGTTATTGATGTAAACGCAGCACTTGAGTCAAGCCCTGAATCTGTTAACCAAGATCCATACAACAGTTGGATGGTGAAGATTAACATCACTAACGCTAACGAAATCAGTGATTTGTTAGACGTTAATGCATACAAAGCCTTAATCGGACATTAATTTTCCTAAATAATGAAAATTAAGTTTTCATTGTTAAAATATTTATTGCCTGCAATTTTGTGGGCAATTTTTATTTTGGTGCTTACCACTTCTAGCAACGGAGGATTTGTAACCCAACGACTCCTTGGTATTCCTACCGATTTGCTCGGTCATGCTTTTATTTTCTCAATTTTAGTGTTCTTTATTATGCAAGGCCTTATTAAGTATTGGCGTTTTTCTTTCTTTCTTAGGAAAATTCAACTTTATGGATTGCTTTTTGGTTTCCTTTATGGAGTGCTAATAGAATTTATTCAATATTATTTCACCGTTAATAGAACAGCCGATTATGCAGATGTTATTGCTAATAGCATTGGTTGTTTGGTTGGTTTGGTTTTATTCAAATCTGTTTATAATGATTTGAAATTCTTAGACAAAGAATAATTTTTTACTTTTCCCGTTTACATTTTAAACGTGTTGTGTATTAAAGTAAAAATTATCTTATGTTAGAATGTAAAAAAAATCCCCAATTAGACCTAAGAAAAGATCAGTTAATGATGAAAATTCTAGGTTACGCCTTTGTGTTTATGATTTGTAATATTGTTTTTTCATTTACTATTTATGACAAAAATAATACCCAATTTACCTCAGAAAAGTTAGGAGATGAAGCCACTGAGGTTATTTTAAGATGCCCTAGTCCACCCCAATCACCCCCTTTACCTAAGTCTGTTTTTGTCAATGATTTTAAAAAAGGGCTTGATATTGTTTCCGAAACTGATTTATCAAACGTCTTTATTGATTCTTTTGAAAATCAAAGTAATTCTGATTCCTTTGATGGAAGTATAGAAAGAGGATTATTAAATGAAGATATCAAAGACGAAACTATCTATGATTTTAATGATTTGGTTGATTTGCCGTCTTTTATTGGTGGAAATAGTCAGTTAAATGATTTTTTGGAAACAAACATAGTCTATCCTAAAGAATCTTTTGAAAATGAAATTGAGGGAGTAATAATGGTTTATTTCGTTATAAACAAGGACGGTACAGTTAGCGAAATCACTGTTGGTGATGGAAATAAAGATTTGCAAAGAGAAGCCACAAGAATTATTCAAAAGACAAGCGGAAAATGGCAGTCAGGTCAATTGAAAGGTAAGTCTATAAGAGTTAGAGCCAAAATGCCTATTTCGTTTACAATCAACTAAGAATAGACAATTTGGATTCAAAAAGTAAGTATTAAGTTATCTAATTGTCAATTTAAGAAGACTTAATTTTTATTTTTTAGAATTCCTATTGAAATAAAGATAAAATAAATTAATTTTGTAAGATAAATGGAAGCTAAAAAAAATCCCAATTTAGATTTTAGTAAGGACAGAATGTTGTTGAAGGCGTTAGGTTACTCTTTTGTACTAATGCTTTGTTACTTGATGTTCTCTTTTACTGTATTTGAAAAAAAGAAACAAAAAATGCAGGCTGCTTTAGTCTCTGATGACGCAGAAGTTATCGAAAATACAAAGCATGAAAAAGCACCACCACCACCACCGCCACCACCAACTCTTACTGTTGTTGAAAATACCGCTGTAGAAACCCAAGAATTCCAGGCAAACGAATTTGAGGAAGAAGAGCAACAAGAGGAACAAGAAGAAAAACCTAAAGAACAACCGAAAGAAGAAGTTGAAGACAATGAAATCTACGAAAACATTGCCGATAAACCAACTTTCAAAGGTGGTTCAGATAAATTACAAGAGTTCTTAGGTGAAAATCTTGTGTATCCTAGAGAAGCTTATGACAATGAGATTGAAGGTGTTATAATGGTGTTCTTTGTTATCAATAAAGATGGTAGCGTTTCAGACATTACCACTGACGGTAAAGGAAATAAGGATTTGCAAAGGGAAGCCATGAACGTTGTTAAAAAAACATCAGGTATGTGGAAACCCGGAACGCAAAGAGAAAAACCGGTGAGAGTAAAAGCCAAAATTCCAATTACATTCACCCTCGATTAAAACAAATATTTAAAAGCTCCTTTAATGGAGCTTTTTTTTGCCTTTATTTGTTGGCACCTTATTTGTGTTAAATTAAATATGAAAAGAATACTACTAGTTACCGTTTTGTTTCTTTACGCTCTTAATTCACATGCACAAAAACCAAGTGAGGTTTGGAGTGTTTACCCTAATCCAGTTAAAGAAGATTTGTATATCGATGTCAATGTGTTATTCCCAACAGCTTATACAATAACCCTTCACGATATTTTAGGCAATGTGATTTTCACCATCGAAAAAACGAATGCAAGTTTTTTGCATTTGTCACTTAAGGAATATGAATTGAACAATGGTTTTTATTTTTTGAAACTCAACTCTAATAAGGAAGTATATATCAAAAAACTAATCATAAAACACTAATTGAGTATTTCTTTAATCAAGGCAGGTCCTCTGTATATGAATCCTGAATATACTTGAACTAATTGAGCCCCATTTTTAAACTTTAAATCAGCATCCTTGCCGCTGCAAATACCGCCGACACCAATCAATACCTTTTCCTGTTTTAAGTTATTTTTAAGGTAAGTAAGGATAGCCGTAGAAGCCTCAAGAACTGGCTTTCCGCTTAATCCACCCATGCCAATAGATTGGATGGTTGCTTCGCTTGTTTTTAAGCCTTTTCTTTCTATGGTAGTATTGGTTGCAACAATTCCATCAATTTGCGTTTCATCTATGATGGAGATAATATCATTTAACTGATGTTCGTTTAAATCAGGCGCTATTTTCAATAGAATTGGCAATGCCTTTAATCCAGATTTTACCTTTTCTTCTCTTAATTCTATTAGAGAATTTAACAAGTCGGTTAGTGGTTTTTTGTCTTGCAGTTCTCTCAATCCTGGGGTATTAGGACTGCTTACATTGACCGTAAAATAATCAACGTAAGGATATAATTTAGTAAAGCAAATTTGATAGTCAGAAGCTGCATCTTCATTTGGTGTAACTTTATTTTTACCAATATTGCCACCTATTATTAAATCTTTTGGTCGGTTTTTAAGTCTTTCAACGATTGCATCTACACCATCATTGTTAAAACCCATTCGGTTAATAACAGCTTGGTCTTCTACCAATCTAAATAGGCGTGGTTTAGGATTCCCTTCCTGCCCCAAAGGAGTTACAGTGCCTATTTCAATATGACCAAAACCAAGCGCTTTAAAAACATCTAAGTATTGCGCATTTTTATCGAAACCTGCAGCCAATCCAAGTTTATTAGGGAATGTAATACCCATTACATTCATTTGGTTTTGCTTTCTGTAAGCTTTATTGTTAATGATAAACCAATTTAAAACGGGAATTTTAATTAAGAATTTCAAACTATTGAGCGTGAAATAGTGTGCTTTTTCTGCTGAAAGTAAAAATAAAATGGAACGAATGAAGTTGAACATTAAGCCAAATAATTAGATGAAAATTTTGATAAAAAAGATGATAATGCCAACAAAAACGGTTGCAATAAGAATGCCTCTTGAGATAAAGTCTTTATTGAGTTTAAGGAATAGGAAAAACAAACCTAAATTACCCATTAATGCAATACTTAAAATAGGCGAAATTAGTTTTCCATAAAGAAAAATATTGAAGTATTCGCTTATACTTAAGCCCGGATTTGTATTAATGAAAGTTAAAAAAGAAATAATAAAGGTGGACGTAATTCCAATTAAAAATCCCAATAAAATTTGCTTTTTTCTTGTGTCCATTACAAAAGGTGTTTTAAATGTTGAATAAAGCTATTGGAAGTCAAGTCGAATTTGGTTGGAACTACGCTAACATAGTTGTTGTTTACAGCCCATAAGTCGGTATCGTTGTCATCTTCTTCCATGTTAATGAATTTGCCAGTCATCCAATAGTATGTGTTACCAGAAGGGTCTTTACGTTCATCAAAGTTTTCAGCATATCTTGCACTTGCTTGACGGCAAATTCTAATGCCTTTAATACTCTCCGTTTTTGGAAAGTTTACATTCAAAAGGGTGCCGTAAGGAAGTGGATTGGCTAAAATAGTTTCAGTAATTTGCTTTATAAATGGACGAGTTGCTTCAAAATTAGCTTCTGCACTGTAATCACACAATGAAAAACCAATGGCTTGTACCCCATCAACAGCCGCTTCAACTGCGGCGCTCATAGTGCCACTGTAAATTACATTTATACTGTAATTGGGTCCATGATTGATACCCGAAACCATAATGTCTGGTCGGCGAGGGCACACTTTGTCTAAGGCTAATTTAACACAATCGGCAGGTGTGCCACTGCATTCATAAGCCAGTATTGAACCAAAAATAAAGTTTTGTTTGAGTCTCAATGGTGCAGTTACGGTAATGGCATGGCCCATAGCACTCTGTGGTTTGTCTGGCGCTACGACTATTACTTCGCCAATTTTCGACATTTCTTCAACCAAAACTCTTAATCCTGGTGCAGTAATGCCGTCATCATTTGAAATTAAGATTAAAGGAGTTGTATTTTTCTCCATTATTATATACTTAAAGATTGACCATATCTAGGTGCTAAATTGACAAGCATGTCTTTACTCATACTGTTTAAATCATAAGATGGAGCCCAACCCCAATCATTTCTAGCTTCTGTGTCATTAATACTGTTTGGCCAACTGTCTGCAATTGCTTGACGGTGGTCGACCTTGTATGAAATTTCAAAATCAGGAATAAATGATTTAATATTAGCTGCAATTTCTTCAGGAGAAAAACTCATTCCTGCAAGATTATAACTACTTCTGATTTTGATTTTTTCAGCAGGTGCATGCATAATATCTAAAGTTGCTTTTAAGGCATCGGGCATGTATAGCATTGGCAACTGTGTTTGAGGTCCTAAGAAACATTCGTGTTTTTTTGTCGTTAATGCATCGTGGTAAATGCTAACAGCATAGTCGGTAGTTCCACCACCGGGAGCGCTTTTGTAACCAATTAAACCCGGATATCTTAAGCTTCTTACATCTACACCTCTTTTTTGGAAATAGTATTCACAATATCTTTCTCCTGCCAATTTGCTTATTCCATAAACTGTATTTGGATCCATTACACAGTTTTGAGGGGTATCATTCATTGGCGTGTTAGGACCAAAAACCGCAATAGAACTTGGCCAATAGATTTTGCCAATTTTAAAATCAACCGCAGCATCTAATACGTTAAACAAGCCATCCATATTTAGAGTCCAACCTAGTTTTGGTTTCGCTTCAGCAGTAGCACTTAACAATGCTGCTAAGTGGTAAACCTGACTTGGTTTGTATTTTTGTAGTAAAGCGGAAAAATTATTTTTGTCCAAAATGTCCAAAGTTTCAAATGGACCATTCTTGAAAACTTCATCATCAGATTGACGAATATCGGAGGCAATAACATGACTATCCCCATATATTTTTCTGAGTTCTTCAACCAATTCTGTGCCCAACTGACCACAAGCTCCGATAACTAAAATATTTTCTGACATAACATTAAATTTGTGTTGCAAAAGTAATCTAAAAACTAATTTTTTTTTGGATTTTGAGCTCTATACTTAAAAATATTCAATCATTGTGAATAAAAAGATGTTTTTTTGCTGTCGTATATGTTTAGTATCCTAATACCTACATGGAATAATCTGCCATATTTGAAATGCTGTATTGAAAGTATTTTGAAGAATTCTACATTTAGCCATCAAATAATTGTTCATGTGAATGAAGGCAATGACGGTACCATAGATTATCTCAATTCGCAAAATATTGATTTTACTCATTCTGCGCAAAATATAGGAATTTGCACTGCATTAAATCTTTCTTCACAAAAAGCCACTGCGTCTTACATCTGTTATTTTAATGACGATATGTATGCTTTGCCAGGGTGGGATTATTATCTGGTTAATGAAATTGAAGACTTAGGACATGATGATTTTTTTATATCTTCTACCATGATAGAACCTAAAGTGGGTAACAATAAAAACATGTTGCAAGGATATGATTTTGGTGATTTGACTCATTTCAAAGAGAAAGAGTTAATTCAATCATATCAATCTTTTGTAATGAATGATTGGTATGGCGCTAGTTGGCCTCCAAATGTGGTTTCAAAAAAATATTGGGATTTGGTAGGAGGGTACAGTGAGGAATTTAGCCCAGGAATGTACAGTGATCCCGATTTTTCTATGAAGATGTGGAATGCCGGTGTGCGAGTATTTAAAGGCGTTGGCAAAAGTAGAGTGTATCATTTTATGAGTAAATCGACCGGAAAAGTGGTTAAAAATGATGGCAGAAAACAATTTATTAATAAATGGAAAATTACGCCATCCTATTTCTATAAACACTTTTTGAAAATGGGCGAATCGTATAAACAGCCTTTGTCAGAAACGCCTAAAGCCATTCAGTATTTATTGATGAAATTGAAAATTTATTTTTACAATTTGAAAAAATAAGTTTTCTTTGTCTTCAGTATGAATACATTTTTTAAACTAAATCTATTTCTTTTTTTAAGTTTCTTTTTGTTTGCTATAAATGCAAGTGCTCAAAAAAAAGTTTTTTTTGACAAAAATTGGCAAAAAACAAGTGAGAAAAAAGCCTCTTATTATCGCATTGTCAAAAATGTAAATAATAAATTTCAAGTCGAAGATTATTTCAAAGAAACAAACCAAATTCAAATGTCTGGGACTTATTCTTCAATCAAATTGACAGATAATTCAAGGGAAGGAGTCTTTGTGTATTATTTTTCAAATGGCGTAAAATCATCAGAAGGGACTTTTAAAAATGGAAAAACACAAGGATTATGGAAGTCGTGGTATAAAAATGGACAACTAAAATCAGAAACCACTTATGAAGAAAATTTAAACGAAGGGCCTTCGGTTCTGTATCATAAAAATGGAACAGTGAAAGCAAAAATGAATTTTATAAATGATGAAAGAGATGGACTTTCTATTTTTTATCACGACAATGGTAATTTGGAAGAAGAGTTTATGTTTTTTAAGGGGAAGAGAAATGGGGAATATAAAACCTATTATTCAAATGGTCAATTAAAAGAAAAAGGAACATATGAAAAGGACAGTTTAGTAGGTTGGTTGGAAACCTATTGGACTAATGGGAAAATATCTTTCAAAGGAGAGTTTGTTGATAATAAAAAAGAAGGATTGCACACTTGGTATCATCTTAATGGAAACAAATCTTGTGAAGTGAATTATAAAAATGATGTTTTTATAGATGCGACCTTCTTTGATGAAAATGGAGAAAAAATTGATAAGAAAATATTCAAAGATGATTTGGTCGTAAAAGAAGAATATCCTGGTGGTGTTGATGCAATGAATGAACTAATTAATAAGCAAATTAGCAAAAAGTTAGATTTTGAAACAGCGCATTATCAAAAACTAGAATACGAGATTTATGTTCAATTAACCATAGATGAAAAAGGGTTGATTAAAGATAGAAAATGGTTGATGCCAAATGAGGATGATGAGCCAGATGATGAATGGGGATTTATTAAAAATTTCAATAACGCAATTGATATTATGCCAAGATTTAAACCCATGACAGCCTATAATAGAAATATTGAAACCTATACTTTGGTTTATTATAAATTAGTTTTTAGTAAAAAAGAGGCCAAAACATTTATCCAATTGCTTTAGTCTAATTAATTATTAGTTTTTTGCTGATTGTTTTTTTGGGTCTGGATTAGTGTATTATTCAACCCCTCAAAGCGCTAAATGAAATTTCGTAAAATTGGATTTTATCTCATTCCAATTTGTTTATATTATAAAAATATATGAACCTATTCGATTAAAAGACTAATAAAAAGAAGATTTTTAAGGTATTGGCAAGGCATAATAAGAATAGATTTAAAATATTTTATAAATTAGGTTTGGTATTTTGGAAAATTGCATTACATTTGCAGTCCTTTTTAAAAATCATACGACATGACGAAACGTACATTTCAGCCATCACAACGCAAAAGACGCAATAAACACGGTTTCAGAGAGCGAATGGCCTCAGTAAACGGACGTAAAATCTTGGCAGCAAGAAGAAAACGCGGTCGTAAACGTTTAACGGTTTCTGACGAATTACGTCACAAACGTTAAGATTTACTTAAGTCTTCATACGCTAAATGATGCGTGAGAATTCTTCTTACGGTCTTTCTAAAAATGAAAGATTGTACCACCAAAAACTCATAGAAAAAGTTTTTAAGACTCCCTTTGTTGTTAAAGCATATCCTTTGTTGTTCTCCTTTTATTTTGAAGAAACACCAAATGCTAATCCCAATGCTATATTATTTTCAGTTTCCAAACGGAAATTCAAAAGAGCTGTTGATAGAAATAGGATTAAAAGATTGATGCGTGAAGTATACAGATTAAACAAATCTTTACTAACCAATCCATTTGCGCCTAACAAAAATTTAATTGGGGGAATGGTTTATACCGGTAAAGAGCTTGTTGATTTTGCATCGGTGCAGCATTCCTTTATTAAACTTGTCAATAACTATCAGATAGTCCTCAAACAGATTGAAGAAAAAGGATGAGAAAGATTGGTATTTATATCGGCTTATTTTTTATAAAAATATACCAATTGGTATTATCGCCTTTGTTGTCCCCCTCATGCCGATTCACCCCAACGTGTAGTCAATATGGGGTAGAGGCGCTTAAGAAATATGGGTTATTTAAGGGAGGGTGGTTAACTTTAAAACGACTCTCAAGATGCAGGCCTGGAGGAGGAAGTGGTTACGATCCTGTTCCCTAAAAATGAAAATATAGATATTTAACTTTTTTAATTAAAAATTCGAACAATTTTCTGTGCTTTATTGTTTGAATTCTCTAGGTTTTGTAAGAGAAACTGTTGGGAATTTATTACCGAAAGATTGCTTTAAAAATGGATAAATTCAATTAACTTCGCAAACTAAAGAAAACGAGGATGAAATTAATCCCTAATTTGTGGTATAAACTCATAGCCGTAGCGACTGTAGGCTATGTGTTAGTTTACGGATTGTTGATAGATTTGCCAACAGATGTTGGAATTTTAGACGAAACCATCCGAAATTTGTTTTACCACGTGCCTATGTGGTTCGGTATGTCTCTCATTTTATTTGCAGCTTGGATCAATAGTCTCATGTATTTGAGTCGTCCCAACGTGAAAAGAGATATTTATGCCAGTGAATTGACCAATGTTGGTTTACTTATGGGTTTCTGCGGGTTGTTTACAGGCATGTTTTGGGCTTACAATACTTGGGGAACCCCTTGGACAAACGACCCTAAGTTAAATGGAGTAGCAGCAGGAATGGCAATGTATGGCGGATATTGGTTGATCCAAAAGTCAGTTGTTGATTTTGAGAAACGAGCCCGCTTGTCTGCCGTTTATAATGTCTTTGTGTTCCCATTGTTTGTGTCATTGATATACGTAATGCCCAAATTATCCCAGTTTAGTATTCATCCGGGTAGTGGAGAATCGGTTAATTTTAAAGCTTATAACCAAACTCAAAACATGGAATTTGTTTTTTACCCTGCTGTTATAGGTTGGGCTCTGCTTTTTGTGTGGATTGCCGAATTAAGAACACGTAATCAATTATTAAAGTTTAAAAAAGAAAATGAAAAAATATTATCTAACCATATTGTTTCTTAGTATTATACAAGGTCTAATGGCCCAAAATGAAACTTCTGTATTAAGAAGTTCTGGTAAAATTTATGTCGTAATAGGCGTTATTCTTATTATCTTCTTTTTGGTGGTGTTATACTTAGTTCGTTTAGACAGGAAAATAACCAAGTTAGAACAAACAGAATCATGAAACCTGTTCAAATTGCCATTATTGTTTTTATTTCAGTTGCTATAGCAATTGGTGTAAGTTTCTACGGAGATACAAGCAAATATGTATCTTTTGCTGAGGCCGATGAAATTGCCCAAAGTCGTCCCAATATGAAATTACACGTGGTTACTACGCTTAGTAAAACCAAACCTCAAGTTTACAACCCTCAAGTGGATCCAAACTATTTTGAGTTTTATGCCAGTGACAGCACCGGTTATGAGAAAAAAATTGTTTACAGAAACGCTATGCCCCAAGATTTGGATAAGACAGATAAAGTGGTGCTAATTGGATACAGCAGAGGCGACTATTTTGAAGCTCGTGAAATTTTGAAAAAATGTCCTAGCAAATACGAAAAAAAATAAATTATTTTGGAACTTATACATTTTAATAATGAACATCTGTTCATAGGTAACTTTGGCCATTTTGCAGTGGTTTTGTCCTTTGTGGCATCTTTAATCTCTTTTGTCTCATATGCAATTTCAGTGAATCATAAAGAAAGCACTTTCCAAAAGTTGGGAAGAATCATGTTTTATGTTCATTCGGTAGCTGTTTCAGCCATCTTCTTTTCGTTGTTTTATATCATCCATAGTCATTATTTTGAATACCAATATGCCTATCAGCATTCGTCTACTGACTTGCCAATTTACTACATGATTAGTTGCTTTTGGGAAGGTCAAGAAGGAAGTTTTCTTCTTTGGATGTTTTGGCACGCCTTTTTGGGAATTTTATTGATATTCAAAATCAAAGATTGGGAAGCTCCAGTTGTTGCAGTTATAGCTTTGGCACAAGTTATTTTGGGCAGTATGCTTTTAGGATTTGAATTTGGTGATGTAAAAATAGGCAGTAGTCCATTTGAACTCACCCGTGAGCATAATCCCGAAATGCTATTGATTCCTATTATTGAATCTATTGGTAAAGAAAATTACTTAAAAATATACAAAGAAGGCAATGGTCTAAATCCATTGTTGCAGAACTATTGGATGGTAATTCATCCACCAACCTTATTTTTTGGTTTTGCTGCTACTATTATTCCTTTTGCATTTGCTTTTGCAGGTCTTTGGACCCGTCGCCTCAGAGAATGGATGGTGCCTGCTTTGCCTTGGGCACTTGTTGCAGTAATGGTTTTGGGTACAGGAATTATAATGGGTGGCTATTGGGCTTACGAAAGTTTGAGCTTCGGAGGTTATTGGGCTTGGGATCCTGTAGAAAATGCTTCCTTAATGCCGTGGCTATTGTTAATTACCGCCACGCATTTGTTGATGATTAATAAAGTGACTGGAAAATATCCGGTGCTGACTTTTGTTCTTACAGTGTTCTCGTTTTTCATGGTTTTATACGCAACCTTCTTAACACGAAGTGGAATTTTAGGTAATGCCAGTGTTCACTCTTTTACAGATTTAGGGTTGTCTGGACAGTTAATTATATTGCTGTTTTCATTCATCTTTTTATTATATGCCATCAGTTTCAAGGGATTCAAAAAAGGACTTGTTTTCTTTATAATTTCTTTTGGTGGGATGATGGTGGTTGCCCTTTTTCCTTTCAAAGTTGATTCAGCAATTGTAAGTTCTATTGGTGCCTTGGTGTTATTGGGGTCAACTTTCTTTTTTGTTAAAAATTTGTTTGGCTTGTATGGAACACAACTTGAAACAGATAAATTGTACAGCAGAGAGTTTTGGATGTTTGTAGGAAGTATGGTGCTTATGTTGTCTGGTTTGCAAATTATAACCATGACCAGTGTGCCAGTTTTCAATCAATTGTTTGGAAGTACAATGGCGTCTGCAGGAGAAGCTTATTACAATAAAATTCAAATTTGGTTTGCTATACCCATTGTCTTTTTAACAGCAGTAGGTCAGTTTTTTAAATACAAAGATTCGGACAAAAAAAGAGTGTGGGAATACATCGCCAATGCTTTGTTGATTTCTATTATTCTTGCCATAGGTGCTCTATTCTTGTTTGATATTTGGGAATTCAAATACTTGCTTTTGATAATAGGAGGCTGTTATGCAATGGTTGGAAATATCCATTACATTCACAAAGTGCTAAAAGGTAAAATAAAATTAGCTGGGGGCGCTATTGCTCACGCTGGTTTTGGTTTAATGATGATTGGTGTGGTTGTGTCCTCGGTAAATAAAAAAGTGCTCAGTGTAAACAATACTGGAGTTGGCTATTTTTCGGAAACCAATGCCGAAGGAGGAAAAGACCAAAATGCAATAACCAATAACCGTGAAAATGTATTGTTAGCCAAAGGGAAACCTGTGCTTTTTGGAAACAATACACTTAAAGCTACTTTTACTAAAACAGAGGAAATTTCGCCTAATAAATACTTTGAAGTTCAATACCAGTATTTAGATAAAGAAGGTAAGGTGAAAGACCAATTTGTCCTTAGACCTAATATTCAAGACAATAAGAAAATGGGTCCTGTGGTTAATCCTGATACAAGACACTACCTAACCAAAGATATTTTTACCCATATCACCTTTGAGAGTAGTATGGAAAATTTTGAAGAAAAAGAATTCGATAACTTTAAAACAGATACAGTTTATATAGGACAAACTTTTACAACCGATGATGCCAATAGACAATTAACGCTCCGTAAAATCAATGTTCTGTCAAACCCAAATGAGGTAGAAAAATTACACCTACAAGCTGAAATTGTAATAAACACCATTGGAGATACTTTTATTGCTCGACCAGAATTTATTAGTGAAGATAAAATTAGAATCAAAGAGTCTGTAATCGAAAAAGCAGGTGTAATGGTGGTTATGGACAGAATAATCTCTGACAAAGACAAACCCGGAGAAATGAAGTTTATCATTACTTCGGCAACCCGCAGACCTAAGTTGGAATACATTATTCTGAAAGCAATAGAATTTCCTTATATCAATTTACTTTGGGGCGGCACCGTAATTATGGTGTTTGGATTTTGTTTGGCAATTATTCAACGTTTCAAAGAATCAAAAAGACATTCTAAGAACCTAGTTTAATATTAAATTGACTGAATTGCCATTAAATATAGAACAAGTAACTATTATTGGCTCAGGAAATGTGGCTAGTTTCTTCGCTAAATTTTTTCATCACAATGGATTAAAAGTAAAATCTGTGTTGGCAAGAAGTACAGAGAAAGGAGAAGCCTTGGCTAAACTAGTCAATGCAACTTGTCTTTCTTCAATGCCGCAATTTAATGAAAATGATTTGGTTTTAATTTGTGTTAAAGATGATGCTATTGCCTCTGTTTCTCAAACTATAAATGGGGGATTGGTTTGTCATACCTCTGGTGCACAGTCTATTAATACACTTCAAAATCAAAATAATTTTGGTGTCATATATCCATTTCAATCTATTTTGGTAAATAGTGCAGTTGAAAACATTAATTTCCCTTTGTTTATAGAAGGAAACTCAAACCAAACACTTAACGCCATTTCTAAGTTTTTAAAAGACATACCTGCTCAAATTGTAACCGTAACTTCAGACAATCGATTGAAGTATCACTTGTCTGCTGTTTTTGCCAATAATTTTACGAATGCCATGTTGTTGGCCGCTCAAAAAATATGTAACGAGCACCAATTGGACTTTAGCTATTTGCAACCTTTGATTACCCAAAGTATTCAACAAGCATTGAGTTTTGGGCCAAAGAATTCACAAACAGGTCCAGCCAAAAGGCAAGACATTATGACTATGAATTCCCACCTTCAATTGTTGGAAAAAAATGAGCCGCTTTATGAGTTGTATAAAGTGATGAGTGAGTTTATAAATAAGGAGTTTAATGCATAAAAAATTTAACGTATTGGGGGAATTAACCACAGAGAGCGTAAGGGGATTTAACCACAGAGGACGCAGAGAGAACACTCCCGAGTTATTCGGGAGGGCACAAAGGGAACATAGAGAGTTAATGAGGACACAGAGATGCTCTTCGAGCATTTGGGGAGTTAATGAAAAGCTTTAACCACTCCCGAGTTATTCGGGAGAGCGCAGAGAGAACACGGAGAGCACTAAGAGAGGATTAGGAGAAGGGCACAAAGATGCTCTTCGAGCATTTGGGGAGTTAACCAAAGAGAGCGTAAGGGGATTTAACCACAGAGAACGCAGAGAGAACACGGAGAGCACTGAGAGAGGATTAGGAGAAAGACACAGAGATGCTCTTCGAGCATGGGGATTAACCTGTCCTTAATCATTCAGCAGGGCACAGAGAAATTATAGAGGTGAAAGGCAAGATCGTTGTATTTTAGTGATTACTTAGCCTTAAATTCAAGAGACTCTTTTGTTGATTTTGTTATTAGATTAAATAATCATTAATCACGTTAGAATATTCATTTTGCCAATCAATTTTATTTTACTTTTGTTGCCTATAATTCAAATCAAATGGCAGGACCACGACAAGACCGAGATATACCCAAAGTAAAGATTAGTAAAGAGTCTATCAAAGAGATTCTTTTTGTCTTTAAATACTTAAAACCATACAATAGTTACTTTATTGGAGGTCTTATTTTTATTTCCCTAAGCGCTATTAGTACATTGGCTTTCCCTTTTTTAATGGGAAAAATGATTGATTCAGTTTCTAATAAAAACATTTCAAGTTCTATAACCCAAATCAATCAGCTAGGGATAATGGACCACATTAAGTCGGACAATTGGTCGCTCAACATGGTTTTGTTGCTTATTTTTATTCAACTAAGTGTGCAAACTATCTTCTCTTTTATGAGGGTTTACTTGCTTACCAAAGCGGGAACAAATGCAACGGCTGATTTACGAAGAAATTTATATGCACAACTCATTTCTTTGCCTATGTCCTTTTACAGTAGTAGAAGGGTGGGCGATTTAAGTAGTCGAATCTCTGCCGATACAGGACAAATTCAGGACACGGTTTCTTTTGTGTTTGCTGAGTTTCTGCGTGGTTTGTTAACCTTAATTTTTGGTCTTACGTTTATCTTTTCTATTTCTTGGCAATTGGCATTAATCATGTTATCTGTGGTTCCATTTATTGCCATCAGTGCTGTTGTTTTTGGTGCAAAAATCAGGAAAATGAGTAAAATGGAAACGGATATGTTGGCAGACAGTGGAACAATGGTTCAAGAAACCCTCCAAGGCATAGGTGTTGTGAAAGCCTTTACTGCCGAAAAAATTGAAGTCGGGCGTTACCAAAACATTATGAGTAAACTGGTTGAGTTTGCCATTAAAAGCGGAACCTACCGTGGTGTTTTTGTATCTTTTATCATTTTTAGTGTTTTTGGGGCCATCAGTTTTGTAGTTTGGTACGGTGCCGGAATGGTTATAGATGGACAATTACAAGTTGGTCAACTAATGAGTTTTGTTATTTATAGCGTTTTTGTGGGTGGAACCTTAGGTGGTTTTGCCGATATGTTCGGCCAGTTACAAAAAACAATTGGTGCAACTCAAAGGGTTAGAGAATTAATGGTGATGACAGGTGAATCAAACCAACTCTCTACTGATAAAGTTGTTATAGAAGGAGATATTGCCTTTAATGATGTCGATTTTTCTTATGCTTCACGAAACGAAGTACAAGTTTTAAATGGAATTAACTTTAAGGTCAAACAAGGACAACAGGTTGCACTAGTTGGTGGAAGTGGAGGTGGAAAAAGTACTATTGCATCCTTATTAATGCGTTTTTACGACGTTAATAAAGGTGAAATATTAATTGATGGCAAACCAATAGAAAGTTATTTATTGGCCGATTTAAGAAGGCATATTGCTTATGTTCCTCAAGATGTTATGTTGTTTGGCGGAACAATTTATGAAAACATTTTGTACGGAAATCCCAATGCTAGTAGAGATGAAGTAATAGAAGCGGCCCAAAAAGCAAATGCATTAGAATTTATTCAGTCTTTCCCCGACCAGTTTGAGACCAAGGTTGGTGAAAGAGGCATTCAATTGTCGGGTGGACAGAAACAACGAATAGCCATTGCAAGAGCAGTTATCAAAAATCCATCTATCCTAATATTGGATGAAGCAACTAGTGCTTTGGACAGTGAAAGTGAAAAATTAGTTCAATCTGCTTTGGATAATTTGATGAAAGACAGAACTAGTATTGTAATTGCGCATAGATTAAGCACTATTAGAAATGCCGATTTAATCGTTGTGCTTGACAAAGGTTCAATCGTTGAGTCTGGTCGACACGAGGAACTCATACAAAAAGAAAATGGGTATTACCGCAACTTAAATGCGCTGCAACTCAACTAAATTTAAAACATCAAGCTCAGTTCAATACTGAAGTTTCTGTTTTGATGAGTGCCGTCTTTAAAACGAGGGTAAATTTTAGAATAATTGTAGTTTTCATTATCAGGGTCAGGTTTGTCAACTCTTTGTTTAAATATTGAAGTATAGTTGTTTATCAATCCAGGCTTAACGGTAAGTTGGAATGCCATGCCATTCGGAATGTTTTTTCTAACCCCTAACACAGGTGCTGCATCTACTCTACTAAACGGTAAATCATTTTTGTAGCTTCCAAATCTTCCAAAACTTTCATTGATATTGCTACGGAATAAGTAACTAAACTGAGCGCCTGTTAATAAATACAAGCCATTTTTGTTTTTTTTAGTAATCTTATATGAATACATCACTGGTAATTCAATATATGAAAGCGAAATTGCACTGTAAGTTGATGTTGAGGAGTCTGTTATTTTTTTAAACTTACTGCCTTTTATAGTGAAATTAAGTTCCCATTGCAGTTGTTTGGTTTTCTTTTTGTTTAGGTCGATTATGTTGTAAACGCCTACCCCAAAACCATATTTAGGAAGCGTATTGTCGAATGCATCGCCTCTGAACGTGTGCGCGCCCATAGTGAATTTAATACCCAATTTGGTTTTTGTTTTTTCTTCTGTGTCTATATTTTGTTGTTGTAGCGGTGCTTCAATATCCTCTTGAGCAAAGAGTGCTGAAAAGCTCATTAGTAATAAAGGTAAGACTAGTTGTTTCATTCTATTTTTTTTCCTTTTAAAGCATTCCCAATTGCATGGTCCATTAATCTTTCAGCAAATGGTCGTGTTAAGTTATTCAAACGTTCAATTTCTAATTTTATTGCCTCCTCATCCTGATGTTGTATAGCCTCCTGAAGTTTTTTAATCTGAGAAATAGTTGCAACAGCCTCAGACTCTTCAACAACTTCGCGGTTGGAATATATCAGTTTATTGCATTGGTATATCAGTTGTTCTGCCTCCGATTGGGTTTCTATTAATTGCCTTTTTTTGATGTCACTCTCTGCATTTTTTAAAGCCGACAAAAGCATGTTTTCAACTTCTGTGTCGGTGAGTCCATACTGTGGTTTAATGTCTATTTGTTGTTTTACCCCTGAACGTAATTCTGTAGCCTCCACTTTTAATATACCATCAGCATCTATGAAAAACTGAATATCAATTTTAGGTAATCCTGCAGGCATTGCAGGAATGTTTTTCAAAATAAATTCTCCTAGTTTTCTGTTGTCCTCTACTAAGTCACGCTCACCTTGATACACAGACACTTTCAATTGACTTTGTCCATCCACAGAAGTGGTGTATTGACGGCCAGCCTTGCTTGGGATTTTTGAATTTCTAGGAATGATCGTATCCATTAATCCACCAATGGTTTCTATCCCCAAACTCAAGGGTGTAACATCCAATAAAAAAACGTCTTTTCTGTTTCCTGCCAAAATATCTGCTTCAATAGCAGCACCTAGTGCAACTACTTCGTCTGGATGAATTTGATTGTTGATTTTTGAGAAAGTAAATAACTTCGCAACCTCACTAAGTACAAATGGGGTTCGGGTGCTACCCCCAACCATCACAACCTCATGTATTTCGCTCAACTGAATATTGGCATCTTTAATGGCTTGTTCACAAGCTATAATTGTTTTCTTTAATATCGATTGGATAATGGAATTAAATGTTTCAATGTCAATTGTAAATGTATAAACTTCTTGATTTATTTCAATGGTTTCAGAAAATACAGGATTTGAACTTAAATGTTTTTTAGCTTTTTCTGCCAACAATCTGAGCGTTTGATACAAGTTTTTGTTTTCTTCTATCACTATACTTTCTAATTGATGGTGGTTGAGCCAGTGAATTAACAAAGCTCTGTCAAAATCATCTCCACCTATGTGTGTATCTCCGTTGGTTGACAATACCTCGAAAACGCCATTTTCAATATTTAATAAGGTAATATCGAATGTGCCGCCTCCTAAATCATAAACGGCTACTGTTTTAGACTCTTCGCGGTTCAAACCTATACCATAAGCCAAACTTGCAGCAGTGGGTTCGTTGATGATTCGCAACACATCTAAACCCGCTAACTTGCCGGCATCTCGTGTGGCTTGTCTTTGACTGTCATTGAAATAAGCCGGAACTGTAATGACTGCTTTACTAATTTTTTCATCCAATATCCTTTCTGCACGTTCTTTTAAATGACTTAAAATGAATGACGAAATCTCAATTGGATTGTGATGTTTGTCATTGATAGAAATGTTTACTAAGTGGTTAATAGGGTCTTCGTGAAGTTGATATCCCAATTGGTTCTTTTCGGGTAACACATCTTGGTATGATTTTCCTAAAAGACGCTTTACAGAATAAACGGTATTTTGTGGTTCAGTTGTTAAAAAAGGTTTTGCTTTTTCTCCTACTGTAATTTGATTAGGTAGAATGTGGACTATAGAAGGAACAATGCTTGATGATTGATCGCTCATACAGTATGGTTGGCGATTGTCGGGATTTACAAAGGCAACTAAGCTATTAGTTGTGCCTAAGTCAATGCCTATAACTGTTTCAGACTTCTTAACAGTGCCATCTTTGATATTGATTTTTATTTTTGCCAATGCTGTGCAAATTTAAGGTTTTATGAAAATTATTTTCACTTAATCTTTAACAATCCATTTTTTAATTAGTTGATGCAACGTTTTTGAATTATGTTTGTCTTACATAATATGATAAAAAATATACTTTTGTTGACAACATTGTTCTGTGTTTTCAAAACCAGCAATGCAAGCTCATTTGTTGGCGGAAGTATTCAATATAAACCCTTAGGTGGTTTGGTGTATCAAATTGAACTTAAGCTAGTCAGAGATTGTCGAGCTATCGGAATGCAATCTAACCAAACCATTACGGTTTACAATGATTCATTTTCTATCAATAGAACAATCAAAAGAGATAGAATTGAAGTTTTTAAAGAAGATACTTGTAAGTCAGGTTGTAGTAATCTGAATCAAACTTCTGGTATGGGATTCGAAAATCAATACTTTTTAGATACCATCGATTTCTCACAAAGTCCTTTTAATCGTTTTGGAACTCAAAATAATCCGTTGGTGTATTTTGGATTTTCTCAATGTTGTAGAAATAGTGCCAGTATTTTGACCTACAGTGGGGGTAATTTCTTTGTTAATTCTATGCTGAATTTGAGTTTTTTGAAGTCGCAAAATGAAACGATAGCCTCTACTAATCCATACAAGAATTTTCCTATCTATCTTAATTTAGGAAATACTTTTAATTATTCTTTGGCAACAAAAAAGCCATCGAATGTTGATTCAATATCCTATGAGTTGGATAGACCAATGACAGCAAGTAATACTTATGCTACTTATACTGGTGCATACCCATTGAGTGTGTATTGTGTTAAACCCAATATTACTTCTTGTAATTCTAATCCCAATTTAAGCTTAGCCGTTGGTTTTTATTTCGATGAAAGTGCAGGAAACTTAATTTTTACTCCTACAGGATATTCTGAATTAGGGGCTTTTGTTTTTAAAACCAATTATTACAAAAAAGTAAATAACCAAAATGTATTGGTAGGTTTCGATAAATATGATATTTCATATATCGTCTATAATAACACGGCTAACAATATGCCGTATTGCAAGAATAACAAAGTTATTGTTTTAAAAGCAAGAGATTCCTTTTGTCAAGAGTTTAAAATAGAAGATACCAAGACAAGTACTCAATCAACAAACGATTCCAATTATATTAAAATTCATTCTTACCCTAAAATTGGGACTCTGTCTTTGTTGGATTCCAATGCTCGTCTCAAAACATTGAGATACTGTTGGCGAGCAACCGACCAAGATTATATTGATAAAAAAACAGATGGCTTTGTTTTTTCTGCCATTGAGAAAAGATGTGATTTGTTCTCGAATCCTACTATTACAAAGTCTGTTAAAGTATCCGTTACTGCTCCTGATTCAGTATTTTTACTTAAAGTAAATACCTTTTTTGACCGCAATAAAAATGGAGCTAAAGACATTGATGAAAAGTGGATACAAACGGATTTTTTTGTAAAAAATAGTAATGATTTTAATTTATATAAAACCAATACATATGGTCGTTTAAAACTCTCCTTTTTTAAAGGTAATTATACCATTGGAATCCCTCAAACAGGGTTGTTTTATCCCACAAATTCTGATTTTGCATTTTATGGTGATTTTGATTCTGTTGTCAATGTTGAATTAGGGGTGTATTATAGAACTGGTGTAACCGCAAGATTGTTCGATGATGCCAATTCAAATTGTACGTATGATGTTGGTGAAAAATGGTTGGACAATTTTGCTTTTAATGACTCTATTTCTAAAAAGGTATTTTTGACAAACAACAGTGGTCAGTTGACTTTTTTGATGGATTCAGGTTCTTTTAATCTCAAACCAAGAGATGACTATTATTTGTACAAATGTCAAATTCCAGTTGGTCAATTAATAAAGGATTCAATAATCGATTTGGGTAATATTCCTGTTGTAAAAAACAATGATTTCAATGATTTAAGGGTTCTTATTAGGTCGAAAAATTATCAAAAAAACAATTCAAAAGCAATTCACGATATCGTAATTGTAAACAGGGGAAATAAGTCATACAATAATCTGAATGTTAGGTTAACCCATGATTTTAAATTCTATAATTTCAGTTCTACTACAGCCCATTCTGTACAAAATGGTTTCATTGATTTTACTCTTCCTACAATAAATGCCAATGAATTTAGAGTAATTGAATTTAGTCATTTTTTAATGAAAGACACTGTGTATAAAGACGGAACTGTTTGTTTTAAAGCAGAAATACAGTCTTTTGATGATGATTTAAATAACAATACTTATAGTTTGTGTGAAAAGATTTATGATAGTGGCGTTTTTCCATCCGAAAAGACCATTTTAAGCAACCCAATAATCACCCAATTGAATACTAAAGTTACTTATAAAATTCAGTTCAATGGTTTTGTCAATGGTGATAAGCTCGTTTTGATAACGGACACTTTGGATAAAGATGTGTTTGATATGAACACGTTTCAACTCATTGAAAATCCACAACTTTTACAAATACAATTGATTGACAATGTTATACATGCTCAATTTAGAAGTGCTTCATTAAGTAGTCAAAGTTTATTGGGTTTTGTGTTTAGTGTCAATGTAAAAAAAGAAATTAAAGATGTTTTTAAAATTACTAACCAAGCCCAAGCATTAGTCAATAATCACAAACAAATTTTAACGAATCCTAAAGAAACTCAAACACACTCAGTTATCAAAGTGACAGGATTTAACAAGTCTACTATTTGTAAATCCGAACCCATTGATTTGATTTTTGATAGAACTTATTTGCCTGATGTAAATAATCGTTACAAGTTTTATTTAAGCGACTCAAATGGGGATTTTGACAATGAAACATTATTGTTAGACACTGCGTTATCTTATATTTACAAAACCATTCGACTTTCATTGACTTCACAATACAACAATGGTAAATTCAGAATTAGAATGGAAGGAACTAATCCGAAGGTGTCGAGTTTTGAGTCGGAAAACACAAGCGAATTAACCGTAAATCCTCTTCCTAATGTTCAGTTGAATAGTTCATTTATGAATGGCTATGTTTGTCAGAATGATTCAGTAAAATTAGTAGCAGACAATGGTTTTGTAAATTATCAGTTTTACCAAGACCAAGCTCAGTTAAGTGGTATAATAACCAATAATCAATGGCGTTTTCTGCCATACAGAAGTGGACAATTAAGGGTGTTTGTAACCGATTCAAATGCTTGTAAAAATTGGTCAAATGCTATAAGTATGAATTGGATAAATAATCCTGAATTAAAAGTGATTGTAAATCCCGAAAATGTATGTCTTGGACAAGCTGTTTCTCTCGATTTGTATGGTGCTTACAAATATTTCATTAATTACAATACACAATCGGATTCAACAGTTCTCTCATTTTATCAAATCAATGGATTGAGCGATACAACTGAGGTTTATGTAAAAGGAGTAGACTCATTAGGTTGTTTCTCTGAAATTACGTTGCCTATTATTATTCATCCGTTGCCAGCCAAACCAATTATAAACGGGATAGGGAAGGTGCTTTATTCAAGTTATATTGGCAATAATCAATGGTATTTTGAAGATACTAAAATAGAAGGAGCCAAACAATCTTCGTATAATCCAACCCAAGAGGGTCTTTATTATGTGGTTCATCATGATAAAAATGATTGTGAATCAAAATCAGATGGATTTTTGTTTCAGTTTGTTAATCTTAATAGCATTAGTTCAGACAAGCAACTACAATTATATCCAAATCCGGCCACCAATGAAGTAGTTCTGAAGCATCCTTACAATGGAGAAGTTAAAATTGAAATTATTGATTTTAACGGCAAATTAGTAAGAGAACAGTTGTCAAATCAAGCAATGGTAAAGCTCGATCTCAGTGATTTAAATTCGGGCAATTATTTGGTTAAATGCACAAGCAGTAAAGGGATTGAATGGATAAAGTTATCTGTTGTTAGGTAGCTTGTTTTTGTCACCCAGAGAGCCTGTACTGAGCTAGTTTACCCTGAGTATATCGAAGGGAAGTGCTCTCGAAGGGGGTTTCCCGCCGTACGACGTGATTGTTGAATTTTCCTTTTGTCATCCACTAGGCTGAGCCTAGTCACGTGAGTGAGTTTATGTTGAATAGTACCGAAGGGTGTCAAAAGGGTGATAGTTGAATGATTTCCCGCCATGCATTGCGATTGTTGAATTTCCCTTTTGTCATCCAGAGTTATTCAGCTATGCTGAATAGTACCGAAGGGTGTCAAAAGGGTGCTTGCTGAGCTAGTTTACTTCGGGTTTATATGAGAAATTTTTATCCAAAGTATCAATTTAACTTTCAATTGATTTTCAAAATAATTTATAAATAATAGAAAATTTTGTGATGTTGAGCGTTTTTTAAGTATATTTTTTAAATTTAAGAGTCGGTTTTAGTACTAAAAAATAAATTTTTAACCTAATTTTAGGAATTTAGCGGAAGTAATTGTCGTTTTATTTTGGCAAAAAAACAAACGCTATGAATTTTAATTGGTGCTAGTTTTAAGAAATATTAATTATAATAGTGTAGTGAAATTTGAAATATTTATTTTTTAAAATACTTGTCTATAACAAGTTTTAATGTTTCAATTTCACTCATTTTTGCACTTATAATGTCATCTTTCGACTGAAGAAGTTTGTTATAAAGTTCGTCTGTTTTGTCATTGTTTTCGGTTTTATATATAACATTGTCTCCCCCATTCCTAGAGCTAAAGTCATTCAAAGTAGGTTGGTTTTCAGATTTGAAAAATACTTCAATTGGAACTTCAAGTATTTCAGACAATCGTTGAAGGACATCAACATTAAGTTTAGTTTCATTATTCTCTATTTTAGAATAAGCTTTTTGTGTTAAACCTAGTTTTTTAGCAAGGTAGTCTTGACTGTAGTTTTTTTCAAGTCTTACTTTTTTCAAACGGTCATAAATGGTTTCAAATTGCTCTTGATTTGGCATGGTACTATGTTAGTTAAAATTGGGTACTAATTTAGTACTTTAATTTCGTAAATGCAAATAATATTTGCTCTCAATAAATAAATAAAATATATAAGTATGAAAAATTTAATTTTAGTAACATTAATTATGGCTCTTTTTGCCTCATGTGCAACATTTAATCCTAATGTGCATTCTCAAAACGTAAATCAAACTCAAGTAGTATTAACAAGTAACAATTTTAAAGTAATTAAAAGAGTTCAGGGTTCTGCAACTGCAACATATGTTTTCGGAATAGGTGGATTAAATAAAAAAGGACTTGTTGCATCCTCTAGAAAAGATATGTATGAAGCAGCCAAGTTAGATGGATCTCAAATAATCATAAGCGAACATACTGAATGGAAAATGTCTAGTGTTGTCCCATTCGTTTGGGGAAGTGCAACAGTTACTACAAGTGGTTATGTAATAGAATTTACAAAATAATATTGAATATAAAAATCTATCTAACCGCATAAAAAATAAAAATTAAATAATCAAAAAAAATAAATAATCAAAAAAATGAAAAAAATCGCTCAAACTTTATTAATTTTAACATTAATTTTATCCATTCAAAGTTGCTCAAAGACTGTTGGATGTCAAGACCCAAATGCAGAAAATTTTAATGCGGATGCAAAAGAGGACTGTAATTGTTGCGAGTATGAAGGTAATCTTGTTTTTTGGCAAGGTAAAACCAGTGCTGATGATTTTGCAGATTTGGGAGTTAAAACATTGTTTTATTATGTTGATGAGCAGTTGGTTGGTTCGTCTTCAGCTACATTTTATTGGAGTGGTAAACCTAATTGTGGTCAAAATGGCACTGTAACAGTTACAAAAGATTTAAAAGGTTCTAAAAGCAGAGCATATACCTATAAAGTAATTGATGAAGACGGATTTGCATGGTATGAAGGGATATTAAATTTTGACGCAAACACTTGTTTAAGTTTTGAATTAAAATAGCTGATTAACTTAAAGATGAAACTAATTTGTTTCATTAGTAATTGATATTATTTCTTATTTTGAATTAAAAAATAATATATAATTATAAAGGGGCTTTTAGCCCCTTTTTTAATTTCAAATTATAAATTTAAAACATACTTATTTCTTTATTATTTGTCTATTTCTTTTTTAATTAATCATATTGAGTTTTAATCTTTTTACATTGCTTTGAAATTAGTTTGAAAAAAGGGGATCTTAAAACATATAAAAGGTGACGCAAAATAAAAAAAACATTTAAGGAATGCATAAGTGATTGATTAGTTTTAGTGTGGGAGTTATCCCGCGACGGTCCGCTATTGGCGGATATGAATAAGGGAATAAATCAAACCACCTAAAGGCGGTTTGATTTATAATAACAGAGGCGGTCCGTCACTGGCGGATATGAATAAGGGAACAAAAAAAACCGCCTAGTGACTTTTTTGATTTAATAGTATCGGAGGGGAGTCCGCCGCGGCGGACCCGGCCTTAGTGTTATTCTTATGAAATGTGCAAAAAAAAAGCCCGAAATAAATTTCGAGCTTTTAGTAGCGGAGTGTAGTCCGCCGCGGCGGACCCTGCCTTAGGGTTATGAATTTGATATAAAAAAAAGACTTCACATTTCTGTGAAGTCTTTTTTATTTGTAGCGGAGGGGAGAGTTGAACTCCCGGCCTTAGGGTTATGAATCCTACGCTCTAACCACCTGAGCTACCCCGCCAAACATTTATGGGGTTGCAAAATTAGTATTTGCTTTTTTATTTACAAAATTTTATTTTATTTATTTAATGGTTGGAGTTTTCCTTGGCTTTTTTTGAAGGATTGGTTAAGTTATAATGCTTTAAACAAACCCTAATAAGTGTGGATTAAGTGCAGGAGTTTTTTAAATTTTATTATTGTAGGTGTTTAATAATTGGAAATATTTGTTTTTTGGAAGTAGGTCTCAAGTTTAGTGTCTCACCCAAGCATAAAAGTAAGTTATTAAGACTTTCTATAGGAGGGAAAGGTTCAATTTAGTTGATTTTTTTATTCAGGAACTTCCTTTAATAGCTCACTCAATTCTTTATTACTCAAATTATCAGTATCAGATTTGTCATAAATTGAAAGTAAGTAAACTGTTTGATCAGCAATTACAAAGTTGGTAATTAATCTAGCCCCACCGCTTTTGCCTTTGTGTTTTGATGAAATAGCAAGGCGTATTTTAAAACAATTCTTGCCTAATGGTATTCCTTGAATGGGATTAGCCTCTAAACTCTCAAACAAAATGGCTAAGTCTGTTTTTAAAGAAGGGTATTTTTTTTGCCAATTGCTTTAGTTTTTTCCTAAAAGATGGCAAAGCGATAACGCTATAACTCATCTAACAAATGCTTTGCAGAAATGCCTTTCATTTTGCCTTGTCTTACCAGTTTTAGTTCTTCCACAGCTTCATTTATCTCTTCTATTAATAAAGCTTTTTTGTCAGAAATCGTTTTTGCTTTAACATAGGATAATCCTTTCAATACTTCTAGTAAGTGAGTGGCTTTGCTGTCTTTTATATCTAGTAAAACTTTCATTTGTTAAATAGAAAAATTTAAATACGAATTTAAAGTATTTTTATGAATTAAAATAATTTTTCATAAAATATAATCTCTAAATACTTTACAAAGTTATCTCAAAAGTTAACATTTTGCAAATGTTAATTGGTTGTTTTTCTTTAGTCCACTGGAAAAATTCAATCCCCAAAGACAATATTTACAATATTTTGATAACTTTTTATCTTATATTTTAAAAACATATTCATTTTACCTATTTTCGCTAAGTTTTTCAAAAAGAAATTATGAATTTTAAGTTAGTTAATAATCTATTAGGGTGGGTAATGTTTGTCATTGCTCTTGTTGTCTACACATTAACCTTGGAACCATCGGTAAGTTTATGGGACTGCGGTGAGTTTATCTCGGCCTCTCACAAACTACAAGTTGTACATCCACCGGGAGCGCCCTTTTTCCTGTTAGTGGGTCGTTTTTTCTCCCTCTTTGCTCCTCAATTGGAAGATGTTGCTTTTGCTGTAAATATGTTGAGTGCTACTGCAAGTGCTTTCACAGTTTTGTTTACATTCTGGATTACCACCCATTTTGCCAAAAAAATCATTGATCCTCAAGCTAGCAAAGGTTCATTCATTGCTGTAATGGGTGCAGGTGCTATTGGTGCATTAGCGCTTACTTTTATGGATTCTTTTTGGTTTAGCGCAGTTGAAGCAGAGGTTTACGCTTTGTCTTCCTTCTTTACAGCAATTACTTTTTGGGCTGCATTGAAATGGGAAGAAAGCGATTCTAAATACGCGAACAAATGGATTATTCTAATTGCTTACTTAATAGGTTTGGCTATCGGTACCCACTTATTGAACTTATTGGTTATTCCTGCTATTGTTTTTATTTATTATTTCAAAAATTACAAATACACTCAAAAAGGATTATTATATAGTTTCTTGATTGGTTTAGGTATTTTATTCTTCATCCAAAAAGGGATTATACCTGGTGTGCCTAGCTTGATGGCTAAAATGGATTTATTCTTCGTTAATAGCTTAGGTTTCGGTTTCAACTCAGGAACATTCGCTGCTATATTATTGTTAGTTGCCATTTCTGTTGGAGGGATTTATTATTACTCGAAAGTAAAGCCAAACCATTATGCTAATTTAGGTTTTATCTGTTTTGCATACATTTTATTAGGTTATTCAAGTTATGCGATGGTGGTTATTCGTTCTTCAGATAATCCTCCTATTGATATGAACAATCCTGAAGAGCCATTCAAATTGTTAAGTTATATCAACCGTGAACAATACGGAGACAGACCTTTATTAAAAGGACCATACTATAATGCACAGGCTATAGATGTTAAAGAAGGTGAAATGAAATACAGAAAAGATGACAATGGCTATACGGCTATTGGAAAAAATCAAGAGTATGTGTTTGATCCTGCTTACAACACCATATTCCCAAGAATGGGAGATATGCAAAAAGATGGTAGCGAACAAGGTTACAGAAGTTGGGGAAATATGGATGAAATATCCAAACAAATTGATGATGCACAAATGATGCTTCAACAAACCCAAGATCCCGAACAAAAGAAAAGATTAAACAACGAAATAGAGGCATTAAAAGCAGTTAAGCCTAAATTTTCCAATAACTTAGCTTTCTTGTTCAGATACCAATTAGGTCACATGTATTTCAGATACTTTATGTGGAACTTTGTAGGTAGACAAAACGATCAACAAGGTCACGATTTCAACAAAGAAACTGACGGAAATTGGATCAGTGGTATTGGTTTAGTCGATGCTGCAAGATTAGGACCTCAAAACGATTTGCCTGAACATTTAGCAAATAACTTTGCTAGAAATACTTTTTACTTTATTCCTTTACTCATCGGGGTATTTGGGTTAATTATACATTTCAAAAAAGGTAAAAATGATGCCATTGTGGTGATGAGTTTATTCTTATTTACAGGTATATTGATTAATATTTTCTTAAATCAACCACCTTATGAACCAAGAGAACGTGATTATTCATTGGCAGGTTCGTTCCAAACCTTTTGTATTTGGATTGGTTTAGGAGTCTTGTTCTTATGGGATAAATTGAAAAATAAAATGGCCGAAGGCACTGCTGCTATTCTTGCTGCTGTTATTGCTTTAACGGCTCCATTGTTGATGGGATCTCAAGGGTGGGACGACCACGATAGAAGTGGCAGATATTTAGGAATTGATTTTGCTAAAAATTATTTACACTCTTGTCCAGAAAATGCAATCTTGTTTACCAATGGTGACAATGATACTTATCCGCTTTGGTACGCTCAAAATGTTGAGGGTATCAGAACCGATGTTAGAATTATCAATCAAAGTTTATTGCCTACAGATTGGTATTCTCAAGTGTTGTTAGATAAAGTTTACAAAAGCGAACCGCTTCCTTTAACATTAACGAAAGAACAATTAAAAGCAGGCGTTAATGATTATTTCCAATTGCAAAGTAATGCTAGTAATTCAGCGGTTAATTTAAGAGACTTTATCAATAATTTGGTAAACAGTAAAACACCTACCTTTAATACTACTAATTTCTTTGTGCCTGTTAATAAAGAGGCGGTATTGAAAGCAGGAGTTGTAAGTGCTTCAGATTCCGCTAACGTTGTTCCTAGTTTAATTGTTAATTTTCCGGGAAGAGGATTAAATAAAGGCGACTTGTTGCTTCTTGACTTAATTGCTACTAATGCTGAACAAGGATGGAAAAGACCAATCTGTTTCACCACTACATCAGGTAGTGATGGTTTCTTGAATATGGAACCTTATTTTGAAAGAAGAGGCTTGGTTTTCCAATTGATTCCTATCAGATCAAAAGCTTCAAAAAATAATGTTACCCGAATTAATGAAGAGGTAATGTATGATAATTTGATGAACAAATATTTATTCTCAGGAATGAACAATAAAGAAAAGTATTTCTTGGATGATAAAGCGATTATAGTGCCTTCAAATGTTCAAAATTTATTTATTTCGACAGCAGGTCACTACTTGGGTAAAATAGATGAAATTAAATTTTACGATTCTACTTTAAGTATTCCTGAAAATAAAGAAAAGGTAGCATTATACAAATCAAGAGCATTGAATTTAATTGAAAAATGCATGAAAGAAATGCCAGAAAAGGTTTTGATTACCAGAGGGAATACCAAGTACAGTATAGCCTTTATTTACTATGAATTAGGTGAATTGCAAAAGGCTGAAAAACATTTATCAGAGTTGTACGACATGTCTAAAAAGGAAGTAAATTATTACTTAAAATACTCAGGTTCAAGCCACAAATCATACAATTTAAGATTGATGACCAAAGATGCCTTCGATACCATGGAGCGTTGTGCAGCAACTGCTAAACAATGGAATATGGAAAGCGTAGCTAATAAAATGGAAAAAGGTAACAAAGAAGTAACTAATGCTGTTTCTACTTTTATCAATAATGATTAATTAGTCTACAAAATATTAAACCCTTCAAAAGACGCTTAACAGGCGTCTTTTGTTTAAAATAATAAAATGAGAGAGAACGAAGAAAAAAATATAATATTCGGAATAAGACCCTTAGAGGAAGCACTTTCGAAAAACACAACTTTCCTTAAAGTATATGTTCAAAAAGGAATAGGCGAAAGTCTCAAGTTTATTAAGCAAATACTTAATAGACATCATGTTATTTATACCGAAGTGCCTATTGAAAAGTTGAATTCATTGTCACGCAATGGAAATCACCAAGGTGTAGTTGCCAAAATTTCTCCTATTAAATACTATGTAGCAGAAGAGTTGGCCAAACAGTTAATCGAAAAAGACAAAGAACCTTGTTTTATTGCGTTAGACAGGATTACAGATGTTAGAAATTTTGGTGCAATAGCAAGAACGGCACATGCTGCAGGATTTGCAGGTGTAATCATTCCTGAAAAAAATTCAGTAACAGTAAGTGAAGATGCCATTAAAACATCAGCAGGAGCTTTATTGCATTTGCCAGTTTGTAGAACAGGGAACTTTTTCCAAACCATAAAACACCTCAAAGACGATGGTTTCCAAATTATATGTGGTTCAGAAAAAGCCAATAAAGAACTTTATTTTGAGCCATTAACGCGTCCTTGTGTAGTGGTTGTGGGTAATGAGGAGGAGGGTATTCATCCAACTATTTTAAAACTAGCCAATAAGTTGGTAAAAATACCTATGAATAGCGAATTGGATTCATTGAATGTGTCTGTTGCAGCAGCTATCATTATGTATGAAGTGGTAAGGCAGAATATGGTTGATGGTTAAGTGTTAAGGGTTAATAGTGTCACCCTGAGGCTCTCGAAGGGTGTTTAGTTGTTGAGTTGTTTAGGGGTTTATAGGGTTTAACTTGTTTAAAGGGTTATTAGTGTCACCCTGAGGTTCTCGAAGGGTGTTTAGTTGTATAGGTGTTTAATGGTTTAAATGGTTGAAAGTGTTTATATGGTTAAGGGTCCCGATAGCTATCGGGAGGTTAGGGGTTTCCCGAAGCCTCGAGTGATTATTGGTTCGATCGTCATTCAGGAAAAAGCTGCTCAATTGATTGTGCTTTGTGCTTTTATTCAGAATCACTCTGGTAATTCCCTTTTGAATTTGATATTAGTAGGTAATAAATATTTATAGTAAAACGATTAATCTATGTATATAAATAAATCAATGAATAATAGGGCATTCAAAACTTTGTTTTTTTTGTTTTTTATTTTCTTTACAAGTGTCATATTTGCACAAAATAGGTTTTCAAATGATGAACAACTAAAGCGTATATACACCTTTCAATACAACCAAGAATCTGACTCGCTCAAAGTTTATTTTACTCACCAAAATCCCATATACAGGGAAGCTGCTTGTTTGGCATTTGCAAGTGTGCAGGATACAAACATAGTGAGTGAATTGTTCGATTTGCTGCCACTTGAAAAACAAGCTCAGGTTAGAAAAGCAATTATTTACAGTTTAGGGCAAATGAATGCTTGGCAAAATAATAAACTAGTACCATATTTTGATAAAGAACAAAATTTGGAGGTAAAAGGAGTTTGTTTGGAAGCCATTGCTAAAACCTCTAAAAAAGATTTAAGCGATTTTTTTGCAAACGTTCAATTGTTTTCCCAAAATACAGATTATATGACTTCTTATTGGAGGGCTTTGTACTTTGCTAATAAAAGAAAAAATTTAAATGTTTGGCATGAAGGATTAAACCAAAGACTGAATCAATTGGATTTATCAAATCCCAGAATTTTGTTTATTCATAATCAATTATTCAAGTCCAACCCTACAGTTGGTTCAGATAGAGAAATTCAGAATAAAAGAATCCAAAATAATTATACCTCAGTAGATGCTTATTTAAAAAGCATAAGTTCTCCTTATAAGCAACATAACTATATCAAAGATTCCTTGTTTACTGACGAAGTTTTACTGCAATTGGTTCATTCCCAAAATCACAGTTTAGTCCGCTATGAAGCACTGGACAGGTATATTAAAAAATACTGGCAAATGATTGGTTGGAATGAAAAAATCAATTCAGGTTTAATAAATAAAGTATTCGAAAGTGGAGATGTTGCCCTCATTTCCAGAATGGCAGAATACGTAAAGGACCAAAATTTGTCCAATAGAAAAGTTGAGGTCACCAAGGAAAATTTGTTACTTGTACAACAAAAATTGGAATTACCACGTGATTTTGAGGTTTGGGTTGATTTGGAAAAAGCC
This sequence comes from Chitinophaga pinensis, assembly GCA_945871905.1. Classification (GTDB taxonomy): domain Bacteria; phylum Bacteroidota; class Bacteroidia; order NS11-12g; family UBA955; genus JABMMZ01. The sequence continues at coordinate 33,150 of CAMBXL010000009.1, read as the reverse complement.
ATTTTGAGTTTTGAAGGCAAAAAATACCAATATGAAAGTTATTTTACAACAGGGTATCAAAACCCAATAGATTGGTATTACATTGTAAAAGTGCCACAAAACCAAAAGGTTAAAATAAAGACCAATAAGGGGGATATTATTATAGAATGTAAAGTGAATGAAGCGCCTGCCTCTGTTGCTAATTTTTTAAAACTGGTAGATTCTGGCTATTACAATGATAAATATTTCCATAGAATGGTTCCCAACTTTGTAGTTCAAGGTGGGTGTCCACGTGGAGATGGATGGGGTTCCTTGAGTTGGAATCAACGCAGTGAGTTTTCTAATTATTTGTCATACCAACCCGGTAGTGTGGGTTTGGCCTCTGTAGGCAAAGATTCCGAAGGGGTACAGTTTTTTATTACCCACACTTACACACAGAATTTAGATGGACGTTACACTATTTTTGCAGAGGTTATTCAAGGGATGGAGCTTGTCAATCAATTGGTGGTGGGCGATGTGATTTTGGAGATTGAAAGGATTTGATTGGCTGTTCAATAAAAGCCAGATTTTGTTTGTTGAATTGTCTAAGTTGATTCCCCTTAAAATTAATAAAGGAAACAAATTGAGCAAAGACAAAATAGATTTACTACACTGTAAAGGGTTCAAAATAATTGTGCGGAATTTGCTTGCCGATGATGAAATTGCTTATTATGAAAGCATTGGAGTCGGTTACATTCGGTTTGATTTGTAAGTGTAAGTTTTAATCACTCATTTGTGACACTTTGTGTGTGAATAATACCAACTAAATTGTGAATAAGTGCAGGGCTTTATTGTCTTATTTCGTAACATAGAGTTATGGCAGAATCAATTTCGGAAAAAGCAAAAGCGTTAAAGCTTACAATAGATAAACTTGAAAAAAGTTATGGTAAAGGCGTTATCATGAAGATGGACGACAAAACCGTAGTAACTACTGAGGTTATCTCAACAGGTTCATTTGGTTTGGATTTGGCATTAGGTGTAGGCGGCTTCCCTAAGGGAAGAATCATCGAAATTTATGGTCCTGAAAGTAGTGGTAAAACGACATTAGCGTTAAGCTGTATAGCTGAGGCTCAGAAAAAAGGTGGCCTATGCGCATTTATTGATGCTGAACATGCTTTTGATAAATTTTATGCTCAAAAACTAGGAATTAAAACTTCAGAATTATTGATTTCTCAACCGGATGACGGGGAGCAAGCATTGGAAATTGCAGATAATTTAATTCGTTCAGGTGCAATAGATGTTATTGTTGTGGATTCTGTTGCTGCCTTGGTGCCAAGAGCAGAGATAGAAGGTGATATGGGTGACAGCAAAATGGGTTTACATGCTCGTTTAATGTCTCAAGCATTAAGAAAGTTAACAGGAACAATTAACAAAACAGGTTGTATCTGTATTTTTATTAACCAATTGCGTGATAAAATTGGTGTTATGTTTGGAAATCCAGAAACCACAACGGGTGGTAATGCATTGAAATTTTATGCTTCTGTAAGAATAGACATTCGTAGAATAGGTCAAATTAAAGATGGTGATGAAATAGTAGGTAACAGAACAAAAGTGAAAGTTGCTAAAAATAAAGTTGCACCGCCTTTCAGAGTCATTGAGTTTGATATTATGTACGGTAGAGGAATTTCTCGTGCAGGTGAAGTGCTCGACTTAGCTGTTGAACATGGCATTATCCAAAAAAGCGGTTCATGGTTCAGTTATGAAGGAACTAAGTTAGGTCAAGGTAGAGATACTGTAAAAGACTTAATTGAAGACAATGCGGAAATGCAAAAAGAAATAGAAGCTAAACTTAAAGATAAATTAAACAGTGGACAAATTCAGATAGCTGAAGATACCTCAACCACTGAAGAATAAAATATTGTTTGTTTATGTGTGTCACAAAATTGCCCCAACTCCTTTAGAGATTGGGGCTTTTTTATTAAAAATTTAAAAAAAATTAATGATGGATAGAAAAACCTTTTTAAAAAATAGCTCTTTAGCACTTGGTCTTACTTTGCCTTATCCAATTCTATCGTGGGGTAATAATAATATGGATGATATAAAACAACAACTAGCAAAGCTCAATCCCGACAGTGAATCTTATTGGGCCTACATTTCTTCTTTATTCGATAAACAAACGAAGTTTATAAATTTAGAAAATGGTTATTTCAGTCCTCAACCAATGTCCACCTTGGCTTATCATACTTCCAAAGAAACCGAAATAAATAAGAAAATTAGTTGGTTTATGCGCAAAGAGCAAGAGCAGGAAATAGAAAATGCCCGATTGAACTTAGCCGCTTTTTTGGGGCAATCTCCCGAAGAGGTAGCCATCACAAGAAATACAACAGAATCTTTGAATACCGTTATTTCTGGTTACCCATGGAAAAAAGGGGATGAGGTGATTATAGGAAATCAAGATTATGGCAGTATGGTGGCCGCTTTTCAACAACAAGTTAAAAGGTCAGGAATCGTTGTGAAAATTGCACAATTACCCTTGCAGCCAAAAAATGATGAAGAAGTTATCGATGCTTACATGAGTTTGGTGAATGCCAAAACCAAAGTCATTCATCTCACCCATTTAATCAACTTAACGGGTCATATTATTCCTGCAGAAAAAATTATTGATTTAGCGCATCAAAAACAAATAGAGGTAATGGTAGATGCTGCTCATTCCGTTGCTCATGTTAGTATGGGGAATTTAGTTCACAAAGCTGATTATTTTGCCGCAAGTTTACACAAGTGGTTGTGTTGTCCTATCGGTGTGGGCGTTCTTAAAGTAAAACTAACCCATATTGAAAAGATTTTTCCATTAATGGCAGACAGCGATTGGCCTATCAATAATATAAGAAAGTTTGAACACCAAGGAACACGACCTATAAATTCATTACAAACCATTCCCGTTGCTATTCAGTTTCACCAAGCGATAGGAGATGTAAACAAGGAGCAAAGATTGAAATCATTAAAAGCAAATTGGTATTTCAAGCTTGACCCAAATTCAAGTAAGTTGCAATTAAATACCCCATTTGATGAAAACAGAAGTGGCGCCATTGCCAATTTTGGCATCAAAGGAATGGAACCTGATGCTTTGGCTGATTTGCTTTTTGAACGTTATTCTATATACACAGTTGCCATTAATCATCCCCATGTTAAAGGGGTAAGAATTACACCTCATTTGTATAATTCCATAAAAGAGATAGATGCATTGTCTAATGCAATAAAAGAGTTAAGCGCTTAATTTTAAAGCTTATTTAAACTAAGCAGTTTTCTTATTGATATAACCATGTGGTTGAACAAATTTGGAATTACACCATAATGGTTTTGCAAAACCGTAAACCTTTCTTTATTACTCTCTTTGCGTTTTTGCGTCGAAAACCCATCTAAAGTAAAACAAGCGATGATTTGATGCAGATTTATCACTTGTTTGCAGTTTTTCAAACAGCGAATCATCCAATCAATGTCTGAAACATATTTTAGTTTTTCATCATAAGGCAAAGCTACAGAGCGTTTAATGATAAAAGATTGATGACTTACGTTCATGCCAAATTTAAAAGATTCCCAGGTGAGTTGTGCAGGTAATGGTCTTGTGCTTAAATCAGAACGGGTCCCCAAGGCTAGTCCATTGCCACCTACCATCATGGTTTCTCCGTAAATAGCATCCGGATTTTTGTGGCAAATTTCAATTATTTCTGAAATGATTTCAGGACTGAAAGCATAATCCCCTGAATTCAAAAACCAAATATACTGACCTTTTGAACGCCACAAACCCTTGTTCATTGCGTTGTAAATACCCTTGTCTGGCTCCGACAAATAGTTTTGTGTAAGCGTTTGTGTTTTTAAAAAATCTTTAGTCCCGTCCGTTGAATTCCCATCTATGATGACAAATTCTATGTCTTTTAAATGGGGATGGTTTTCAAAAGATTCTAATGTTTTTTTTAAGCCATTTAAATTATTGTAACAGATGCTAATGACAGATAATATCATTTGTTTGTTATTACAAAAGGTTTTATCCAAAGCGCAATCATCACAATCATTAATAAAAGGATAGTCCAAGAGGCTGTCTTTTCTACTAAGTCGGTTGTGTTACTGCCTTTGTCGTAATACAAAACAATGTTGTGAGTGCCGGCACCTACATTTAGTCCTCTAAGGGTGTAATTTACTTTGTTAATATCTACAGGTTTGCCATCTATCTTAGCTTTCCAATTGCCGTAATATATCTCAGAAAATACAGCATAACCTTCATTGCTGTTGGTCGATTGGTAAACCATTGTGTCTGGATGGTAGCTTAATAATTTGATAGTTGCTGTACTGTCTTTGGTAAAGCTTGTGTTTTTAATGGTACTGTTGTTTGCGAAAGAGTTGTTAAACGTCGCACTTACTTTATTATCAATGACTTTTAATTGGTCCATCTCCTCTTTTGCATTCGAAGTGTTTACCAAGTTGGAAATAAACCACGCATTTCCATTAGCAGTAGGTCTGTTAACCGCCACTTTTTGGTTTTCAACAGCGCCAATTAAATATTTACAATTCAACATGTCTAACCCTTTGTCTTGGTATTCTTTGGTACTTAAAAAATTAGAAATTAAGTCTTGGTAACGGCTCAATTTAGCAGGGTCATAACCGCCAATCATTTTATGGAATGCCGCACCTTCATTGTTATTGAATGGGTCACGAGTTAAGTCAAACACCCTAAAGTGTGGGTCTTTGTCGGACATTATTTGTTTGTCTGTTTGTTCAGGAATTCTCTCGGTAACTGTCCCTTTTTGGAACGTAAAATCATCCCAATTTAAGTAGCGCCAGTCAACCCCAATTAAATCCACTGCTGCTATAATGCCGATTAACAATATTGCAGTATTTTTTTTGATTTGAGCATTGAACATTGACCAAATAAATCCAAATGCCAAAGCAATAAATATAAATGATCTGAAAGCATCTTTTCTAAGTAAAGAGGCTCTGTCTTCTTTCAATACACTGATAATATTTCCATTGCCTCCTTTTTTCAATTCTTCGTCAACAAGACCTCCCATGTCAACAAAAACAGGTCCTGCAATAGCCATTAGTAAACAAAATCCACCAACAATTAAGAATGAGACCCATACTTTATACCAACTTGAATTTTTGGTATTTTGATATAATTCGCCAAAGTTGAAATTGAAATTAGTTTTTAACTTTTGGTTCACTTTGTAATTGTCAAAGATTTCTTTAAGTCCCAAAAAGCCTAAAAGTGGAATAGTAACTTGAGCAATACAAAATGCCATCATAGGGGTTCTAAACTTGTTGTAGTATGGCAAGTAATCAAACAAAAAGTTATTGATTATTCCAAAATGTCGGCCCCAACCCAGTATGAAAGAAACCAAAGTTAAAGTAAGTAACGCCCATTTAATAGGTCCTTTTACGGCAAATAGCCCTAGAACAAACAAAAAGATTAATACAGCACCGATGTATATGGGGCCTGAAGTAAATTGCATACTGCCATGATACATTGGCAACCCATCATTAATGGCTTCTTCATTTTGAGTGGTTTTGTAAAATTCTGACGATTTACTTAATTTCTCACGACTGCTGCCACCATAAAAATTGGGAATTAAGAGCGTAAATGTTTCGCCAATGTCATAACTCCAAGAAAAAGCATATTCACGGTCTAATCCATTTTTGCCAGTTTCTTTTTGTTTGACATTTTCATCAACTTTAGCCATATCATTACCTCCACGCATGGTATTTTGGGCAAATTCAGAAGTTGATTTTAATTTGGTGATATTTGAGGCAACCCCTGTGGCGCCGGCAATAATAGCAATTAAAGAAGCGATAATGAAGGTTTTGATATTGCTTTCTTTGATAGCCTGTATTAGATAAAACACCACTAGGATGAACATACATATAACAGTGTAGTATGTTATTTGATAGTGGAAATAGTAAACTTGAAGGGCTAAGTTGAACGCCAAAGTTACACCACCTTTAAAATAATTGCCTTTGTAAAGTAAGTGCATTGAACCGATAATAGCAGGCATTAAAGCCATGGCAAGGACTTTGGTATAGTGTGCAGCCTCAATACTACTGATGCTATAGGTGGCAAAACCGAATGCAATGGAGGCGAGTGCACCCATTAATGGTTTGAAGCCAAAGGCATTCATTAGTAAATAAAAACCTATGAAAGAGAGGAAAAGTATTTTAAAAGGGTAAGATTGATGGCTGAAAGGAGCAAGATAATTGTAGGTTTTAATCTGATTGCCGCTGCTTTTTCCCTTAATTAGGACCGAAGGCATGCCCGAAAAAATGTTATTTGTCCATCCCGGAAACTCGCCATCTTTGTCGGTATATTTGGCGATTTCAGTGCCTTTTAGTAGGCCTTGGGTAACGTCTTCTTCGTTGTGGGAATAGCCGTTGAACGTTTTAACGAAATAAATGTATCCAACAAGGAAAAAAACAAGAATGGCAATGCCATGTGGCATAAAAGATTCAAAAAGTTTTTTGAAATTCATAATTGCAAAGTAAGTTATTTCAAATCTAATTTAAAAAGATGTTTTTTACAAAACTTTAATTAAATACTTTTGTGATGTGAAATTCCTTGTACAAATCTATTTAAAAGGCCTTTATTATTTTATAGTAGATAAAAACTTTAGAAAGTTTTTTTATCTCACCATGTTGTATGGACTGTCTTTGAAGCGAAAGTCTAATTCAATAAATATCAACGGAAATAAATTGAAAGTATTAGATTTTAAATCCTTTGTTTGGCAGTTTTATGAAATATACTTTAAAGGTTATTACACATTTGAGACATTGAATAGTGGGCCAGTAATTATTGATTGCGGGTCAAATATCGGACTTAGTCTACTCAATTTTAAATCACAATACAAAAACTCAAAAATTTATGCTTTCGAAGCAGACAAAAATGTATTTGATGTATTAAATGAGAATATAAAAAACAACCACTTAGAAAATGTAAACCTTTTCAATCAAGCGGTTTGGGTAAAAAATGAAAAAATTAGTTTTTTGCCAGATGGTGTAGATGGAGGTAGAATAGAAGGAGGATTGGATACCACCAATCAAGTTGATGCGATTGATTTTAATGAGTTTTTAAAAGGGTTCAACAAAGTAGATTTCTTGAAAATGGATATTGAAGGGGCCGAAACTTCTGTAATTCCTCACATAAAAGAAGGATTGAGTAAGGTTGATAACCTATTTGTTGAATTTCATTCTTTTGATGGTCAAGATCAAGCGTTTGATAAAATAGTTACAACTTTAACAGACTGTGGTTTTAGGTTTTATATCGATAATGTGGTGTTTAAAAACCATCCATTTATGAATAAAAAGGCTAAAAATAATATCGATTTACAATTAAATATATTTGCATATAAAATTTGAAAATTCTTCACGTTAATACCATTGACACAGGAGGTGCTGCAATAGCAGCCATAAGACTTCATGAGCTTTTGCTCCAAAATGGGGTTGAAAGTAAAATATTATTTCTGTGGAAATCAGGTAAGGTGCAAGTAAAGGAGTCTTATTATTTTGAGGATTTATTTTCCTCTAAATTGATTTTCAAAATATGGTATAAATTAAATGTAGTGTTCAATAGAAGATTTACATTTTATAAACCAAGTCTTTATTTTAATGGTCCTGATAGTTTGTTTAATATGAGTAAACATCCATTGTTTTTATGGGCCGAAGTGATTCATTTACATTGGGTTGTTAAGTTTTTGGATTGGAATAGTGTTTTTAACAATTCTAAGAAAAAATTTGTTTGGACACTCCACGACATGAATCCTTTTACGGGAGGAGAACATTATAAAACGGGCTACAATAATGAATTTAAATTTGCCTCAAAAAGGACTATTGATGTAAAGAAAAAAGCGATTGATTCAACAGACTTGACTATAATAACCCCTAGTGAATGGATGAAGAATTGTGCTGATAATTCTGAAGTTTTTAAGGGGAGAAAAATATTTACTGTAAGAAATCCAATTCCAAGTAAAGTGTTTAATATGTATGTTGTTGAAAATTTTCCTAATTTAAAAATAGATAAAAGTAAAATCAATTTACTTTTTGTAGCTGAAAATCCAAGTGATGTAAGAAAAGGGTTTTATTTGCTTATTCAAGCATTACATAATATTAAACATAAAGAAGTTTTTCAACTGTATATTATTGGAAAAGAATCTAATGCAATTGATTTGCCAATAAGTCATCAATTTTTAGGTGTAGTTTCTGACCCCAATCAACTCGCTCAAGTATATGGCAGTGTTGACTATTTTATAATACCTTCAATTGAGGATAATTTACCCAATACGGTCTCAGAAGCATTGATGTGCGGAACGCCTGTTATTGGTTTCGAAGTAGGGGGGATTAAGGAAATGATTCAAAATGGAGTTAATGGGTTTTTGGTTAACAACGAGGTTGAATTAGGTCTTTTGCTAAATAAAATAGCTGACAAAGAAGTAGAAATAAATAAACAAGCAATTCCCGATAATTTGGAATTAGTTGAAAGTAAAATTCTTTCTCAAATTATAGACGTTTATAACCATTAATTTGTGGTTAGTTAGAGGATTTAAGGCTATTCTTTCAAATTTATAAATCCATGTTTTTCCTCGTATAGCTGTAAGTTATTGAGTGATTTACGGTATTTTACTAAATAGAAATAAACTCCCAAAGGTAGTGATTCACATTATAAATGTTGAATTGTCAATGCAAAATAAAGGTCGAATATACTATGATTTTTTATTTATTGTAGAAAAAAACAAATAAATTCATTACCTTTGCACCTCTTTTATGACAATAACATTTCAAAACATGGGTTTAAGTCAACCCGTGTTTGATGCGATTAGTGATTTAGGCTACATCAATCCAACTCCAATTCAGCAACAAGCCATCCCGGTTTTATTAAGTGGAACTAAAGATTTTGTTGGTTTAGCCCAAACAGGTACTGGAAAAACGGCAGCATTTGGCCTACCATTACTTTCTTTAGTTGACACGTCCATCAAACAAACACAAGGGTTGGTAATTTGCCCAACCAGAGAGTTGTGCATTCAAATTGCCAACGACTTCAAAGATTACGGAAAGTATCTTGAAGATTTTAATTATGTCGCTGTTTACGGTGGCAGTAGTATCGAAACACAAATTAGACAAATCAAAAAAGGTGTTCAAATTGTAGTAGCGACTCCAGGTAGATTAATTGATTTAATCGAAAGGAAAGCACTTAAATTGGATGCCGTAACACACGTCGTGTTAGATGAAGCTGATGAAATGTTGAACATGGGATTCAAAGAAGATATCGATTTGATATTGTCTCATGCAACAAGTCGTCAAGCGGCATGGTTGTTCAGTGCTACTATGCCTAAAGCGGTTAAACGTATTGCAGAAACTTTTATGACTGACCCATTTGAGGTTAAAGTAGAATCTAATGCAACTGCCAAAAACATTCAACACGTTTACTACCAGTGTCAATCTAACCAAAAATATGAGGTATTAAAACGATTAATCGACTTTAATCCAGGGATGTATGGTATAGTATTTACACGTACCAAAGCTGAAGCGCAAGACATTACTGAAAAATTACTGAAAGAAGGATACGAAATTGATGCCCTTCACGGTGATTTAAGTCAGCAACAACGCGACAAGGTGATGGGTAGATTCAGAGAGAAAACAATTCGTTTACTTATCGCTACCGACGTGGCAGCTCGTGGTATCGACGTTGATAATATTTCACACGTTATAAACTACGCATTGCCCGATGAGCCTGAAGTGTACACACACAGAAGCGGTAGAACTGCAAGAGCAGGTAAATCTGGTGTTTGTATCAGTATAGTACATAGCAGAGAAATGGGTAGAATTAATGATTTGGAAAGAATGATGAAAGTTCCTTTCGAAAAATTATTAATCCCAAGTGGTATCGAAGTTTGTGAAAAACAATTCATGTCTTTCATTGATAAAATTAAAGCAACTGAAGTAAACCATGGCGACTATGAACAATACATGCCATACCTTACTGAACAGTTTGCGGATATGACTAAAGATGAAATTATTCAAAAAGTAGCTGCAATGGAATTTAATAGATTCTTAAAGTATTACGAAAAAGCTGGTGATTTGAATAATGGTTCAAGCCGTGACAGAAGAACAGACAGTAATTACACGCGTTTGTTTATCAGTTTGGGTGAAAAAGATGGTTTCTATAAAGCTGCATTTTTGGAGTTCTTGTTAGATACTACGGGTCATACAAAAGCACAGTTAGGAAAAATTGACTTACAAGATTCTTTCAGTTTCTTTGAGGTTGACAATGGAATAGCTCAAGATTTTATTCAAGCATTTAATGGTAAAAAATTCAAAGGCAGAGAAATAAGAATCGAAATTTCATCTGAGAGATCAGGTGGTGGTGGCGGTCGTTCTGGCGGCGGTGGAGGAAGAAGATTCTCTGGCGGCGGTGGCGGCGGTGGTCGTTCTGGTGGATACGGTGGTGGAAGCTACGGCGGAAACAGAGAAAGAAGCGGCGGCGGCGATTCTTCAAAAAGAAGAGACAGAAGAACAGATGGTCCTGCACCTGCTAGTGGAGGAATCTACGGAAAAAAACGCGATTCAAGAGAAGGCGGAGATAGAAGTAGAGGACCTAAAAAAAGATACTAAAATAGTTTCTTAATATTCAAACTTAAAGCCTACTTATGTGTTTAATTCACATGAGTAGGCTTTATTCGTTAACAACAGTTCAAGATTTACCAGTAAGTATCGAGGAAATTTGGAGTTTTATATCTTCCCCTAGAAATTTAAAAGAAATTACTCCTCCATCTATGGGTTTTGATATTACTGTTGATACCCCAACTGATGTAATGTACACCGGTTTAATTATCGCCTATAAAGTTAGCCCACTTTTGGGAATCAAAATGAACTGGGTGACAGAAATAACCCATGTCAAAGAACATCATTATTTTGTTGATGAACAGCGTTTTGGCCCATACTCATTATGGCATCACAAACATTTTATTGAACCCATTGAAGGTGGCGTAAGAATGACTGACATAGTGCACTACAAATTGCCGTTTGGATTTCTTGGTGACATCGCACATGCCCTGTTTGTTAAAAAACAATTGGCTACTATTTTTGACTTTAGGTTCAAAAAAATGATTGAATTGTTCGGACAAATGAAATAACCCTATGGGTTGACTTCAATCAATTCGCTGATGTTAGGGTTTATCCTGGAAACTTTTGCCCTTAATCTATTTTTATTGGAGTAGTTAACAGCCTCATCAAAACTTGTTTTTCTCAATATTTTTTTATCGTTGAAATGATAAATATAGTTGATTTCTTCCCTTTCTATAACCACAGATTCTACTGGTATTTCAATAGAAAAGTAGTTTAAATGTATGGTTTTTGTTACGGAAACTATTATAAAAAATACGAGCGGCGTAATCAGGAATAGTTTTAAAAAAACTGAACTAGAGTGATTGTCTGCCTTCAATTCACCCAAACAAGCCATTTGATATTGCCTTCTTTTGTAGTGTATGTTTGCTATCATATAACAACTTAATCCAAAAATTAGATAAGCTATAATGATATATAAATTATCCATACTTAGGTAGTTGACATACCAATTGTGGTAGGCAAGAAAAAAACTAGAAATGAAAATTAAAATTGACAAGAAAACTCTTTTTTTGTGAGATAATTCATTTTCCCACTTTTGATAGTTTCTAATAATCGCATTAATCTTAGCTGCTTTGTTTTGTTTTATCTTTTCAATCAAATAAGCGCCATCCTTTTGAGTTGACTGTTTTTTTGAATAATATTGATATAAAATTGTATCATATTCCTTTTTGTCACTTGGTTTTGATAATAGATGATACCCTTGTGTTATTATTTTAAAGTACTCTTCAGCATTCTTGTCATCAGGGAATTTGTCGGGGTGGTATTTTTTTGCAAGTTCTTTGTATTTTTTACGGATAACTTTTATATCACAATACCAATCAAGTTCCATTAGTTGATAAAAGTTATGCTGAACACTCATCTTAATTTAAATTTAACTTGCCGATTGAAAATAAACTCCTATTTTTGCATTTTATTGTCTTAAAAAAATGGAAAATAACTCTCTTCAAAACGATAGATTGCCTTTTGGTAATACAAAGCTGATTACTGGAATCATTTCAATTGTCTTGTCACCGCTATTAGTAGGTTTTGTCTTTGGCGTCATCTCTGTTTATTTGGTAGACAAAGATAAACAAATCCTGAAACAGTTCCCCAATAATTATAACCAAGACGCTGTCAAAAATCACAAGAATGGTTTATTGATTTCATGGATTGGTTTCATTATATCTGTTGTTGTAGCTGCTGTAATTCTTTATTTCTTCGGGAAATACGGTACTTTAAGCCCTGAGAAAATACAATTACTAAAACAGTAATCGTTTCTACAATTCTTTGGTATACTTTTCGTTGTATCATTATCTATGATGCAAAAATCTATCTTATTTGTTCTTTTTTTTGCTAGCCTTAATCTCTATGCGCAGCTAAAACCAAACAAACTCTATTTTGATTTTGGATCAATCAGTCAGTTTAATAACGATACTGCTTTTTTTGAAGTTACCAATACCGATAACAAGGTTTCTTATCTTCTCCCAACCCACCATTCTGAGTATTATTTAATTTTAGTTTCTAGTAAATCCATTGCTCCCGGGGAGACAATGAAAATTGGCATTGTTTATTACACCGAAAAAAAAGGAAAATTTAAAGAAACAATTCCTCTTTACTTTAGTAACTCAAATACACCTCTACAGTTTGAATTGTCGGGGAATATTCTCTCTTTTCATCCCTATGCTATTGTAAAATGTCCTTCAATGGAAGGAGTGGCCCCATTAAAAATGCATAATGTGCCTTTACTTATTGTCGTTAAAGACAGTTTGACTAATAAAGAAATCAGTGAAGCCGATATTTTGATCAATGAAATACCGCTCTTGTGTCAGTATAATTCAAAAATTAAGGCATTTAATTGTAAAGCCAATTACGGAAAACGTACTCTATTTGTTGAAAGTAAAGGTTATTACCCAAAAGAACTCTTCTTTGATTATTCTCTTTCTAACAATCGTGTCGTTGTTTATTTAAAGCCAATTTCCGAAGAATTGCCTGCTAATTATGAAACAATTGTTAATATAGATAATACGGTTTTGGATACAATTGTTAATCGAAATACAAGTATAGCAAGGAATGAAACTAATGGACATGGTTTAAATATTGCACAATACAAACCCAATCACCTTATTTTCTTAATTGATATCAGTGGAAGTATGAAAGACAGTAATAAGCTCAATTATTTGAAGTTGTCGATTAATAAATTGGTCGCACAGCTAAGGCCAACTGATTATGTCAGTTTGGTTACTTATGCAGGTCGTTCTAAAGTGGTTTTTGAGTTTGTAAGTGGGACTAATAAGAGTTTGATTATAAGTACAATAGATACTTTAAGTGCCAAAGGGGGAAGTTATGGTACTGATGGTTTGTTAACCTCGTATGAATTGGGTCGCAAGTATTTTATAAACGGGGCAAATAATCAAATATTAATAGCAACAGACGGGATGTTTAATGGAGGAAATTTAAGCAATCAAGATTTGGTGAAATTGGCCAAACGAAACTTTCAAAAAGAGGGCATTAAATTGTCGGCTATAGGTTTTGGGAGGGACGAAAAGTCTCTTTATTTTCTAAAGCAATTGGCATTGAATGGTAAAGGGAATTTTATCACCATAAAAAATATAAGTTCAGACTTAGATAATTTATTGGAAGAGGTTAAAAAACAATCACTAATTGAATAGTGTATTTTAAATTCGTCACTTGTTGACAATAAATACTCCAAAAAATCTTTACATTAACATTTAATAATTTACTTTGTAGAATGATGAAAATAGTAGCTTCTTTAGTAATTGTAATGTTTTTTAGTATCAACGGATATTCTAAATCTCAAGACTCAATTGGTAACAAAATGGTAAATGGCAATCGCTTTGTCATGCACAAAATTACCAAGGGGGAAGGTGTTTATAGCATCAGTAAAAAATATGGCGTGCCTTCAAATGCTATATTTGAAGCCAATCCTGGTTCTGAAAAAGGAATTAAAATAGATCAAGTATTGTTGATTCCAAGAGTAAAAGGAATGGCAGTAAATACCCAAACTGCATCTAAAACAAATACAGTTGCTGAAACAGCCAAAACCCATAAAGTGGTAAAAGGCAATACACTTTCTTCAATCGCTAAGCAGTATAACTTGACATTACAAGAAATTAAGCAAATTAATAATTTATCTTCCGATAATATTCAATTGGGACAACTACTTAAAGTTAGCAAATCAAATGTTGTAACACCCGAAGTAATAGCTGATAAAGCTAATCCTAATGGTAAAGAGAAGCCAAAAGCGGTTGTGCCTGAAGATAACGAAGTTGAAGTGGCAGTTGTACCAAGAACTGAGATTGAACAAACATTAAACGCAGAAGCAATCCAAAATAAATATACCACTACAGAAGGTGATGAAGTAACCGAAAATGGCAAAGCCGTAATTTCTTCGGAAGGGGAACTTTATCAAGAAAGAAGCTTTATTTTACATCCTTCTGCCAAGGTTGGAACGATAGTAATGATTACAAATCTAACTAACAATAATGCAGTATTCGCTCGTGTTATAGGTAATTGTGCACCCATTGATGGCGCAGTTTTGAAAATGAGCAAAACAGTGGCAATGAAACTTGGCGTTAGCAATGATTTGAACGTCAAAGTAAGCTATGCTAAATAATTGATATAAATCTACCTTTGGGTCAGTTTAATAAATCTTTTTTTCTATTTGTTTTTTGGTCCTTATTCTGCTTCGGACTAACACTCTCTAAATCCCTAATAAGTATAGGTTTTATAGGTGTTGTAATAATTGGAATTCTTAGTTTTAGAAAATACAATCTTAGTAGTTCTGAAAAGAAAATAGGTTTAGTGCTTGTAATTTCATTTTTGTTAACAGCGCTCTCTATAATTTACACTAATAATTTCAACACATCGTTAGATAAGATTATTTTAAAACTGCCTCTGCTGCTGATTCCTTTTGCTGTATTTTCATTTAAAAATATGACTGAAACTCTTAAGCACAAAATGATTGTTGTTTTTAATTATGCCATGTTTTTACCTGCGGTTGTCAGTGTCTATAATTATCTTATCAATAAAACATTGTTTGATGATCTTATTCTTCAGTCTAAACCATTGCCTGTGGAATTTGGATACGGGCTTTACCATATTCAGTTTTCGGTCTTATTAGCAGCAGCAATTGTATTAGGTGTGACTGCCTTGTTGCAAAATACGATTAGAAATAGTCAAATTACCTTTTGGTTTTTATTGGTTTTAGTGGGGGTCAATATCATTTCGCTACACGTGTTAAGCGCCCGAACAGGTTTGTTAAGTTTGTATGCGGCAGCTTTTGTTGTTATTTATCATTATTTTAAGAAAATTGAAATTAAAAAGAAGGTAACAATCAGCGCTTTGGTAATTTTACTTCCTTTGTTATTTATACTATTTAATACATCATTGAAAAATCGAATTTTTAATACTTACGAAGATTTAAAAGTTACAGTGAGTGGCAAAGATGCAAATGATTATTCAATGGCAATGAGGGTGGCAGCGTGGTATAATGCATTCGATGTGATAAAAGAAAATCCTTTGCTAGGAGTAGGAGTGGGGAATGTTGAAGTAGTATTAAAAGAGAATTTCGAAGTATTTAATCCCCAAATAACACCACAAAATAGGAAAAATCCGCACAATCAATTTATTGAAACAGCCGTTGAAAGTGGTGTTTTAAACGGTGTTTTACTTTTGTTGTTTTTTGGATTGTTGTTATTTCTTAAATTTGATAAGCAAACAAAATTATCTCTCAGTGCAATAGGTCTATTGTTTTTTATGGCTTGTTTGTTCGAAAGTTTGATGGAGCGTCAGTCAACAGTTATTGGAATTGTAATGTTAGTTGCCTTTACTTTGGGGAGTAATGCTAAAACTGACAGTGAAAATTAACCTTTACTTGAGCTCTAGTTTTTTTCTAATTTTCCCTGATTTTTCAATTAAAAACCAAATGCCATTCGTTTTGCCTTTGCCAATAAAGCATTGACTTGTTTCGCTCAATTCTATGTTTTTGAACAATTGCCATTTAAGTTCTGCCAGTTCTAAATCATCAAATTCCAATAGCCTTACTCTTTCTCCTGCTGTATTTATTGCAATGGTTTGATAGAAACCGTTAAGTTTTGGGTCACCTCTGTATAGGGTTGCAATTCCATTTTTAAAAGTGCTGGCTTTATTGTAGGAAGGGTCGCATGCTTTTAAATTTGTTTTTATTCGGATTTGGCCAAGTGTATCTATGAAAACTATCATGCTATCGTATCCTACTGCACATAGTCCTTCTGAGAACTCCGGTTCAAATGCACACGGAATCTCAAAGTTTTTTGCTATTTTAACATTGAAATTACTGTCTACAAAGACATATTTATTGCAAAAAACAGTGTCTTCCAAATTCATGTTTTCAATTTGATATGAACCACATTGGTATTGAATTAAAAATAGGCTCTTCCCTTTGTTTTTTTCTTTGATTATTTCAGCCTCACGCTCGGGAATAAAGCATTTTAATTTAGGCGAATTTTTAGGGATAAAACTAAAGTCAAGTTTAGGGACATTCGGCTCTACGTTTATAATATCTGGTTTTGTATCTATGGGATTGACTGGTTTTTTGGGATTTGAGACAATGAGGATTGGTTTTAGTTTGACTTTAACCGCAATTTGAGATTTGATAGGGTTCCCAAGGGTGTCAATATAAATAGCAGTAAAGTATTTTTTGAGAGTGTTACTTCCCTTCACCAAACGGGCTTTGTTGTTTTTGAAAGGGAAAGCTTTGTTTTTGTTATTGGAACAAGCAGCTAATCCAGTGTTGATTTTGATATTTCCAAGGGTATCAATATAAACAAGTTCATTTTGCACACTCACCGCACATAAGTTTTCTTGAAAATAAGGGTTAAACCAACAAGGTAAATCAAAGAAAGGTTTAATTTTAAGGTTCATAGCACTGTCTACAAAAACAAATTTACCACATAATTTAAGCGTATCTGGTTTTTTGTAAAGATGCTCGTAAAATGGGTCGCAATAAAAAGGGATTAAGAGTCTGTTATTGTTGGATTTATTAACTTTTTTGTAATGTGTTATTAGTGAAGTATCCAAATGCAGTTTTACTTGTCCATTCACTTTTACGCATAGTAACGCGATAATTAGAAAAAAGAAAATGCGAGGTCTCAAATGATAAATTTAGATTTTAAAGTTTCATCAGGAATCCAACATTCTGCTTTTTTGCCAAACCAACGGTAACGATTTTTAGAAACAAAATCATAAACGGCATTTCGAATAAATGGAGGAACAATAATGAAGACATAAAGTAGATTGAATGGAAATTTTAAATAGCGAGTTATTCTTAATACAGCATCACTTTTGGCGAATGTGTTGTTGTTCGTAAGCAAAATAATGGTTCGTGAATTCGAGATTTCTGTAATGTTTTTGTTGGTTAATGTTTTTTGAGCAAACTCACTTTGTAATGAACTGAATTTAAATACATTTTTATGGTCGTTTTTGATAATGAATTGAACGCTTTCGGAACAAAGATTACAGACGCCATCAAAAAAAACGACATGATCCATCTTCTTAAAAAATAGGTTCTCCTTCTTTAATTTTTACACCAATACTTTCTACTCCGTTAATAATGCTATCTCTCATGTTTTGTTCTATAGCAATAAAATACTGTCCTGGCCCACCTTCCATTTTTTTATTTACAAACAATGGTAATTCGTAATTAATAGAATTGCCAGACATTTTGCCTAGAGGCTTTCCATCAACATCAGCTAGAGTTAAATTAACTCTAGCTGATGTTATTTTCCCTTGCGCATCTTTTATGTGGGCTAGTAAATATAAGTTTTCAAAAGGGTAAGATTTTTGAATTCTTAGTTTTAGGTAAAATTGATGATACAATTGCGGCTGTTTAATCTCGAATCCAAAATCAGGAATTTGGTTATAAGACCATTGGGATTTTGGTATTTCCTTCATCTCATCTGCTAGTTTGCCTTTTTCGCTGCAAGCATTTAAAAGAAATACAAGGGTTAAACAAGAAAAGAGTTTAATCATACTGCAAATTTAAGTGTAATGTGAAACATTATTTAAAATAAAACTTTCAATATTTTTAAAAATTACTCAAAAAACCATTAAGTTTGTTGAATTCTTCGTGTAATGTTAAATCTCGTCTATGAAAATATCGATTTTTTAATCGATTTGGTTTTAGCCTTCATCACCATGAGCTTAGGTTTAAACCTGAGAAGAAAAGATTTTCAAAAATTATTTTATAATCCCAAGTCTCTCACCATAGGGCTACTCGCCCAAATGTTGTTTTTGCCTTTGATAGCATTCATATTAATGGTTTTTTCAGATTTTTCTCCCGAAACCAAAGTCGGATTTATGATAATTGCTTTGTGTCCAGGAGGAGTTACCTCAAATTTAGTGAGTTTTTTATTAAAGGGAAATATTGCTCTCAGCATTTCACTGACTGTCATTAATGGTTTGCTATGTATGTTTACTATTCCTTTACTTACCAATTGGTCCTTGAGTTATTTTATAGGAAATGAGGCAGATATTAGTTTACCTGTTTTAAGTACCATTCAACATATTGCACTTGTTACTGTATTGCCAGCCACTATTGGCGTGTTTATCAGAGGAAGATTGCCAGAATTGGCTCTTAGGATTATTCCAGTGCTAAAGTATTTACTGCCAGCGCTATTGTTTATTATTTTTACAGTTAAAATATTTGCACCTGCTGATAAAGGAGGTATTTTGTTGTCAAAACAAGAGATAATTGACCAAGGATATTGGGTTTTGTTGCTCAATTTTTTAAGTATGATTTTGGGTTACATTCTTGGTTTGCTATTTAAAATAAATTTCAAAAATAAAATTACCATTATTGTTGAGGTAGGTCTTCAAAATACCGCGCTTGCATTGTTGATTGCAGGAAATATCCTAAAAAACACTGAAATGCAAAAGCCCGCCATGGTGTATGCCATTTTTACCTTTGTTTCCACGTTTGTGTTTGGGTGGTTAATCAAAACGTTTGCCTCTAAATTTATCGAAAAGAAATGAAAATTGGTGTTTTAATACTTTGTCTAATTTTCGGAAAAAACGCCACTTATGGTCAACAAATTCCAAGAATAGGAAGTTCGCAGCAACTAGAAGTTTGCAATTGGAACATCGAATGGTTTGGAAAAAAAACAGTTGGCTTTGGACCCGCAGATAAAGTGTTGCAGAAAAATAATATTGCCAATGCTGTTATGCAAACTCAAATGGATGTAGTTGCCTTTCAGGAAGTGGTAGATAAAGAAATGTTTGATTCTCTGTTATTTTTGTTGCCCAATTACATTGGCGTTTTAGCGCCCTATAATGTAGAATTAAAAACTGCTTTTTTGTTCAATAAAAACAATTTTAGGATGGCCTATTCACGCGTCCTTGCAAAGGGTTCTGATAGTTTTTCAACTGGAAGATATCCCTTTGAATTGGCCTTAATACCCCTTAATTCAGTTTCTATTGATACTTTATTTTTGATAAATATCCATTTGAAAGCCAATACAGGCAATGATTTAGAAAAACAAGAGTCTTATTTAAGTCGCAAAAAATCTGTTGATTGGTTGAAAGCTTATTTAGATATTCAATCTGTAGGAAAAAAAATAATGGTAGTGGGCGATTGGAACGATGATTATGACAAATCTATTTATAATCAATGGCCAACGCCTATAGCAAAATTGGAATTGCAATCCAATTCTAGATTTGTTTTTTTGACCAAAGCACTTACCCAAAATAATATTCCATCAACAACAGGATATTCGGATTTTATTGACCATCAATTGGCCTCACAAGACTTGCTAAATGTTTGTTCTGTTGAAAAAACATCGACCTTAGATTTGAGGCAAATGATTGTAGATTATGCAAATACCACTTCAGATCATTATCCCGTTTATTCTGTTTTTAATTCATTTTTTACTGGTTTAAATCAGAAATCAAGTCAATTTAATCAGATAGTTTGCCCCAATCCTGCTTCCAATTGGATTCGCATTAGTGATGGTGTCGAATATGATTCTGTTTCAATCTTTGATTTTTCAGGTAAAGAAATTGAATGTTACAATTTGGGTGTTTACAATCAATACCATTTTGACTTGTCAAACGGTTTGTATTGGATTAAAATAAAAACAAACAATGGGTGTTTTTTTCAAAAATTGGTGGTTCAAAATTGATGGATAAAAAAGAAAAAAAATACACCATTCAACAAGCTATTCCCAAAATAGAATATTTTTGTTCCTATCAAGAAAGATGTCATCATGAAGTAAAAAGTAAACTCTATGACTTTGGGCTCAATACCGACGAAGTTAATGAAGTTCTTGCCCGATTAGTAAAGGCGAATTTTTTAAACGAGGAAAGATTTGCAATTGCTTTTGCTACAGGTAAATTTAGGCAAAAAAAATGGGGATTAAACAAGATTATTTTTCAATTAAAGTCGAAGAATGTAAGTGACTTTTGTATTAAAAAAGCGCTTACCTATATTGTTGACGACGACTATGATGAAACAATTGCTCAGTTGGCAGAAAAGTATTTTAAGAAGTTAAAATCGAGTGATAAAATCTTTGTTAGGCAGCAAAAAGTAATTCAATTTTTGATGTCAAAAGGTTATGAATACGAAAAATGTAAAATTGTTGTAAAAAAATTTTTAAATGAACAAACTTGACGTAATATTGTGATAGATATTATGAGTTTTCATTTAACAGAAACAGATATTTGGTCCCTTTTGGAACAAGTTAAAGATCCCGAAATTCCGGTTTTATCAATCGTTGATTTGGGAGTTTTAAGAGAGGTGAAATTTAAAGAAGGAGTGTTCGATATATCAATAACACCAACCTATACAGGTTGTCCGGCGATGAACGTGATAGAGGAGGAGATAAAAGCGCTTTTGGAACGCAACAATGTGCCCTGCAGTGTTCATTTGATTTTGTCGCCTGCATGGACAACAGATTGGATGACAGAGTCGGGCAAACAAAAACTTAAAGCATACGGAATAGCACCACCTCAGGAAGAAGGAATTTCGCTGAATGATTTGTTCGGAAGCCCTAGTAATATTGTATGTCCTTTATGTAACAGCACTCATACTGAATTGATTAGTCAGTTTGGTAGTACAGCGTGTAAGTCACTCTACAAATGTTTGGATTGTAAAGAGCCATTCGACTACTTTAAATGCCATCGATAATTTGGTTTTTTTAATAGTTAAGTGTCTGTTATAAAGTCTTTTATTTATTGTTTTTTAGGGTTTAACTATGTAAATGTTATAAATAATACTATAAATTGATAACGCTTTGCAACACTTGTGTATTTTTATTTGCAATAATTCACATATAGGCTTACCTTTGCACTTTTAGCAATTAAATTGCTTAAATATATATATTTTTAATGGCAGAAATCAGATTAGGAAAGGCAGCAACAGAGTTTAATGTAAGTAAGGAGGCAATAATAGAAAGCCTTCAGAAGAAAGGTTTTGAGGTAGAAAATAAACCAACATCAAAACTCACAGAAGAGATGTATGCCTACATTTCAGGACTATTTTCTTCTGACAAAGAAGCCAAACAAGAATCTAAAACAAAGTTATTAAAGTCTTTAAAAAAGAAAGAAGAGATAGTTAAGGCGGATGAATTAACCTTAAAAAAGAAAGTTGAGACTGAAAATGAAGAAGAGCCTGAACCTGAAAAAGAAGTTTTCATTAAAAATGCAAACAACGAACGGTTTTTGGAGCCTGAAGTAATTCAAGCCCCTGTTGAAATCGTAGTTGAAACACTAGTTGTGGTTCCAGAGCCAGTTGTAGAAACAGTTCCTTTTGTTGATAAACAAGAAGAGCCAATTATAGAAACAACATCAACTGGAATTAAATTGTTGGGGAAAATTGACCTGAATGCTAAACCTAAAAAGAAAAGTATAGAGGTTGAAGAGATTAAAGTCGAAAAAGTAGAACCCGTTAAGGAGGTAATTGTTGAACCTATTTTAGTTGCTCCAGTTATTGAGCCTATATCTATTGAAGCTCTTCCTGAAGAGGAAAGAGAATTAGTAAAAGCTAAATTAGAGAAATTAGATGGTTTGACGATTAAAGGTAAAATTGATATTAGACCTGAGCCTGAGATGAAATCTAAGTTTCAGCCATCTGATAGATTAAAGGGTGAAAAAAGAAAACGCAAAACAGTAGCTCAAAAGGTTAATATCCAACAAGAAATAAAAGTTAATAAAACAACTCATTTCAAAAAAGAAGAACCTAAAAAAGAAATTTCTCAAAAGGAAGTTCAAGATAAATTAAAGAAAACATTAAACAAAATTGATAATACCGGTAGAGGTAAAACGTCTAAATCTAAGTTTAAAAAACAAAAAAGAGACGACCACTATCAAGCTAGATCTCACGAAAGAGAACGCCAAGAACAAGAAGATAAAATTCTTAAAGTTACAGAGTTCTTAACTGCGAATGATTTAGCAAAAATGATGGACGTATCTGTAACTCAAGTAATTTCGACTTGTTTTTCATTGGGTATAATGGTTTCTATCAATCAACGTTTGGATGCTGAAACTATTACTTTAGTTGCCGATGAATTTGGGTATGAAGTAAGTTTCGTAGATGCTGAAGAAACCATTCAGTTTGATGAAGAACATGATGATCCAAATAATTTAGTTTCACGTCCTCCAATTGTAACAGTAATGGGACACGTGGATCATGGTAAAACATCATTATTGGATTATGTTAGAAAAACAAATGTTATTGCAGGTGAAGCGGGCGGTATAACTCAGCATATTGGAGCTTACGAGGTTCAATTACCTGCTGGTCAAAAAATCACTTTCTTGGATACTCCTGGTCACGAAGCCTTTACTGCAATGCGTGCAAGGGGAGCTAAAGTAACTGACATCGCAATTATTGTTATTGCAGCAGACGATAGCATAATGCCACAAACAAAGGAAGCAATAAGCCACGCTCAAGCAGCTGGTGTGCCAATGATTTTTGCAATTAACAAAATAGATAAAGATGGTGCTAATCCAGAAAAAATAAGAGAAGCATTGTCAGGTATGAATATTTTAGTGGAAGAGTGGGGTGGTAAATACCAAAGCCAAGAGATTTCTGCTAAAAAAGGTTTAAACATGGACAAGCTTTTAGAAAAAGTTTTGTTAGAAGCTGAATTACTTGATCTAAAAGCAGATCCTAAACGAAATGCTAAAGGAACAGTAATTGAGGCAAAACTTGACAAAGGAAGAGGTATTGTTGCCAGTGTTTTAATTCAAACAGGAACATTAAGAGTAGGTGACCACTTGGTTGCAGGTTCTAGATATGCCAAAGTTAAAGCATTGTTCAATGAAAGAAATCAAAAAGTAGAATTTGCTGGACCATCTACTCCAGTAAGTATGCTTGGTTTCTCAGATTCTCCTATGGCTGGTGATCCATTGCTAGTTCTGAAAACTGAAGACGAAGCAAAAGAAATTGCAAACAAAAGAGAGCAATTACACCGCGAGCAAGGAATAAGAACAACCAAACATATTACATTGGACGAAATTGGTCGTCGTTTGGCTATAGGTAACTTTAAGGAGCTTAACTTAATTATAAAAGGTGACGTGAATGGTTCTGTTGAAGCATTAAGTGATTCATTACTAAATCTGTCAACTGAAGAAGTAATGGTGAAAATCATCCATAAAGGGGTTGGACAAATTACTGAAAGTGATGTGTTGTTAGCTTCTGCTTCTGATGCCATTATTATTGGTTTCCAAGTTAGACCATCTTCTGGTGCTAAACGTATTGCTGATACTGAACAAATTGACATTAGACACTACTCTGTTATCTACCAAGCTATTGATGAGATAAAATCTGCAATCGAAGGAATGTTAAGCCCTGAGGTTAAAGAAACAATCATTGGTAATGTAGAAATACGTGAAGTATTCAAAATTACTAAGGTTGGAACAGTTGCCGGTTGTATGGTTACAGAAGGTAAAGTAAATAGAAATTCTAAGCTTAGAGTAATAAGAGATGGGGTTGTCGTTCATCAAGGTTCATTAGAGTCCTTAAAACGATTCAAGGACGATGTGAAAGATGTAGTGAGAGGCTTTGAATGTGGATTGCAAATTAGAAATTACCAAGACATTCAAGTTGGAGATAATTTAGAAATCTTTGAAGAAACAACAATAGCTAGAAAACTTAAATAGTTTTAATTAAGATTCAAGTTGGTTTTAAATATTTTGACTGCAATTGCTATCAAGATAACACCAAAGAATTTTCTAATAACTAGTAAACCCCCTTTTCCAAGTATTCTCTCAATCAACTTAGTTGATTTTAATACAATGTAGATTATAATTAAATTAATTAATATGCCTAAAAATATATTAATAGATTCAAACTGAGATTTTAATGACATAATTGTAGTTAATGTTCCACTACCTGCAATAATTGGAAATGCAATAGGAACGATACTTCCCGACTTTGCATCTGGGTCGGTTTTGAAAAAATCCCTTCCCAATACCATTTCCATTCCTATTATAAAAATTACAACTGAACCCGCTAAAGCAAAAGAGGCTAAATCGATTCCTAATAAACCTAAGAATTTTTCGCCTACCAAAAAGAAAGCAACCATTAATAATCCCGCTACAAGTGTTGCAATCTCTGATTGGATATGACCTATTTTCTCTCTTAGATTGATAATGACAGGAACCGAACCAATAATGTCAATAACAGCAAATAAAGTAAATGTTACGGTTATAATCTCGTTTAGGTTAACTGTCATAATCTATTGCTTGTTTTAAAAATTGATTGATGGGTTGAGCCGATTTGTATATAGAAACTAAGTAATTAACAATCTCTTTGTCTATTAAATTTTTAGTCTCTATTTGATGGTGTATGTAAAATTGTTTATTAAATAATAGTGAATGAGTGTTGCTTATATCACTAGGAACTCTTTTTGCTTTTTCACCCTGAATGTTTCCGAAGTTTGTTTTAAACTTTTGGTTTGACAATAATGCATCCAATTCTTTGTGGTATTTGCTGATGTATTGTCTAATGTTATTTAAACTGATTTTGCTTGGCTGATAAATGCCTGAATAGATATTAATGTATTCAGGTCCAATTTCGAAATAGAAGCCAGGATTTTCAAAGTCCTTTTTGCCGTATTTAGAAATAGCGGCAGATAAATGAAGTTTGTAAGGGGTTTTGTCTTTGCTAAAGCGAATGTCTCGGTTAATTCTAAAAATACAATCTTTGGCCTCTATCTGACCTAAATCTTCGGTTTTACATAATTGAGCAATGAGCTCATTAACAATAGTTTCAAAAGGTTTTTTAACTTCATCATAATAACGTTCTCTGTTTAAATCAAACCAATCTTTATGATTGTTTTTCGCAAGTTCTATAAAGAACTTGCGAAAAGCTTCATTTAAAAAAGAGGACATTAGTGTTTTATCATTAATTGCTTAGTGAATGAACCTAAATCTGTTTTAATTTTTATGATATAAACACCATTGTTTAATTCTAATGATTTTGATTGGTATTCTTTAGAATCTACCTTTGAATCAACAAATATTTGTTTGCCTGTAATATCCAAAACTTCGATACTGTTGATAGTTTCTGTAGTTTCAATATTAAATTGATTTAAAGTTGGGTTAGGGTATAGTTTTGTTTTTGCGCTCAATTCATTTAAAGCGATGTTAGTAGATTCATCATCAACAATAGTAATGGTTTGAATACTATCTGCACCAACTAAAGTCCCCCATTGATTGCCACGAATTACAAAAATGATAGTTTCTGGAGCCTCAACAATAGCATCGTCAATTAATTTTATTTTGATATTGACACTTGGTTTGCTTGGTGTAAGGATAAATAAACGATTTTGGTTCGATTGGTAATCGGTATTTCTTGTTGCAGTTCCCCCTTTAATTTCCAAACTAATTTGTTGGTTGTTAACTATGTTAGCACACTGTAAAGTAAAACCTTCTGAACTGTCTCTGTTCTCAATGGCTAATGAAGCTGAAGGTGTAAAGCTAAAAATAGGTGCATTTAATTGTTGGAAATCAGTAAATCGTCTTGGTTTAATTGAATAACCTGAATTGAAAGGACTCGTTGCGTCATTTTGGAACCCTATTCCACTTAGGTTGAAAAATCCTGCTGGTGCTGTTTTACCATCAATGTCAGTTTCACTATCAATTACCAAATCAAAAGAATCAGATTGTGTTAACACTTTTAATGTGACTTGAGTGTTGTTTGCAAGTGCCGCTGTTGGCCAAAGGGAAGGGTTAGCTAATTTAACTAAATTGAACCTAACAAATCTAGATTCTGTAGACTCGTTTAATGAAGAAACTACAGAAGCATTTCTTAACGTTCTAGACGAAGCTAGTCTAATAATTGTATCTAATGCTGTAATTCTAGCCATTCCGTTAACTTGTGCAATACGTCCAATAACGAAAATACTATCTCCTTCTGTAACACTGTAGTTTTTTGTGTTAGAATTAACAACTTGAATGCCCCCTGTAGGGTCTATTAATGTAAATTCAAGTCCTAATGTACTCAAGTTAGTTCCATATACAACACCTCTTAAACCACATTTTGTACCAATACTATCAACTAGATTGTTTGGTGCCTTTGTGCTTGTAACTCTTGAAATATTATAGTTGGCAATATCATCATCATTAATGATAACTTGTAATGTGTCAGGTTTGCCTATTCTTACATTAAAACTTGGACGGATAACAAACAATGCTGTTTCGGTAAATTCTCTATTGTTATCATTGACAATAGTAATGTTTACGGAGGTATCTAAATCGTTAACATCGGAAGTGATAATTTGTGTAGAATAATTAAAGTCACTGCCATCAGTTGCAGTTGATGTTAATGAATAGTGTGAAATGATAAAGTCACTTGGGTTTTTATTTCTTCCAGTTTTTTTGATTTTTACATTGACCGTGCCCACATTTTCTTGAACTGTAATTTTAGAAAATTCAAAATTAAAGGTAGGAGGAGTGTCATCATCTCTGATTACAAGGGTAAACAAAGAGTCTCTGCCAATACTGCCTGGATTGCTTGGGTTTCTTAATGCAAAAACGATAGTGTCATTGAATCTTTCAGGAGTCAGATCGTTAATGATATTTATTTTAAAACTAATACTATCTGAAACCTTGCCACCATTAAATTGGATAGTTGTGTCTCTATTGCTATTGCCTAGTCTGAATTCACTTGGAATAAATGTGCTATCAGCTCTTCGTTTAACAACAACACGAACAGTAGACGGATTTATACTTCCAAAATCAACTTTCAATTTAACACTCAATAAACCATTGTCTTCATTCACAACCGCCCCATTTTTAGCAAAACGATAAGTAGGGATGTCATTGTCAATGATATTCATTTGAATTGAGTTAGCCAAATTGTTTATAATAGCATTGGTAGAATTTGTAAGTCTAAAGTTAGCATTTTCGGTGCCTTCAGACAAAGAATCATTTTTTATTTGAATGCGTAAGGTGTCAATTACAGTTCCATAAGGACGAACAAAGAGTGGATTGCCATTTAAATTGGTGAAATCAACATTAGGTGTGGCAGATCCAACAAAATAGTTAGCAAATACTTTAGTAGAATCGTGATTTCCGAATCTTCTTCTAACCAATAATTTTGCTATTCCAACTCCCTCATTTAAGTTGACCGCAGAAGAAATAAATTCAATTTCAGGACTTCTCAAAGGCGCATTGTCATTTTTGATAGAAATAGGTCTATATCCTTTTCTTGGGTTAATGGTTGAATCCAATCCCCATATTCCGTCAGATTCAATATTTGCAAATATTATGGTATTATTAAAGGCTTTACTTTCTATTCTTCTAACACCATTGCTCAATGTATTTGGTATAATAGTCCCCCAATTACCTGTTTTGCCGTTTACCAAATTAGTGTAATGGTTTTGTGTGTTTGAATTGTTCAATCCTTCATTTTCAGTGTAAGTAATTGTTAGTGGCCTGCTAGATACACCACTTGTGTTGTCATACAATAAAACGAAGTTTTTTTGAGCAATTGAAGAGCTACCCCAAATGGCACTTCCATTATTTGTGCCAGAATTTGGAGAAAAGCCAAGAACTTTGATTGAATCTGGAATACATAATTTGATGATGTCAGTTGAACCAATTTCTTGTAATACAAAGATTGGATAAATGTATTTTCCTGGAGTAAATCTGCTGTCATTGTTGTAAAAAGCACCAAACCAAGATTCAAGCATAGGCCCAGTAGTTAAACTTACTGTATCATGTCTACCTGCGGAATCTAAATGAGGCGCGTTTGTGCTCGTCCAATTGCCGTTTTTGAAAAATATTGGGTTACCTGCTCCAGTTGAATTAACATTACCTGTGTCAGACAATGAAATAAATCTTACAAAATATTTGTAAGTAGAACCTGGGTTTAATCCCGATAATGAGGCTCTAAATAAAATAGGTAATCGGCTAGAATCTGCAGAAGAGGATCCTGTAGAACCACAATATTGAGGCAGTTTGTCTATGTTGAATTGTTGTGAAAGTTGAGGCTTTTGACCAAATAAAAACGCGGTAAAAGAACACAATAAAAGGAGAGTTATTTGTTTTTTCATATAAAAATGGATTTGCGAATATACATATTTTTTAGTGAGTTGAAAGACATAAGCTCAAAAAACTTGTTTTTGTGTTTTCCTGACTTAAAACTAATTGACCACAAGTTTCAATAGTAGCACCCGTTGTTATAACATCGTCTACAATTAAAATATGCTTGTTTTTAATATCGAAAGAGGGGTTTAAGATAAATTTCGTATCTACGTTTAACCAACGATTAAATCTACTTTTTTTGGTTTGAGAATCGGAATTAGTTTGTTTAAGAATTATACTAGGATTAAAGGGGATATTTAGTGATTCTGAAATTCCTGTAGCTATTGATTCACTTTGATTGTACCCTCTTAATTTCAATTTCTTTTTGTGTAAGGGAACACAAGTAATAATATCGGGTGGATTATTTTTGATTTGTTCTAAAATATCCAACCCAAATTGTTGTCCTAGATATTTACCTAACTCAAGGTTTTTTTTATATTTAATTTGATGAACTAGGTTTTGAGCAATGCCTTTTTTTCTGAAATATAAATAACTATTGGCATATTCAATAGGAATTCTTCCCTTAAAAATATTGGCAGTATAATTGTTGTCTTGACTTTTGAAATTTGTTTTTGGTAAATTCAACTGACATTTAAGACAAATGTGAAGTTCTTGGTTAAATAGAATGGTGTTGCATCCAGAACAAAGGCTTGGAAAACAAAAGTTTAGAATACTATTGACTGCATTTTTGATAAACAAAAACATACATCATTATTGTTTGCTTGCTTTATCTTTCATTTTCATGATGGAGGCTAATTCGTAATTGGTAAGAAAACGCCATTTTCCGCGAGGCAAGTCCTTCTTTGTAAAAGTTCCAAAACTGACTCTATCTAATCGTTCAACGTCATAACCTAAATGCTCAAACATACGTTTAACAATGTGGTTTTTACCGGAATGTATCTCAAGTCCCACGTGTCTTTTGTCCTCCGATTCAACATAAGCAACAGCATCTGCATGAACAATACCATCTTCCAATTCAATACCCTCTACAAGTTTATCCAAATCAGATTGGTTTACTTTTTTATCTAATGTGGCGTGGTATACTTTTTTAATTTGATAGGATGGGTGAGTTAGTATTTGGGTTAATTCACCATCGTTAGTAATAAGTAGAACTCCTGTCGTATTTCTGTCCAACCGACCAACCGGAAATACACGTTCATTGACTTTTCCAACCAATAAATCCAAAACCGTTTTTCTGCCTTTGTCATCTTCGGTTGTTGTAATAAAGTCTTTGGGCTTGTTCATTAATATGTATACAAATGGTTCGGATAAAATTGTTTTTCCTTCGAACTTAATATTGTCGCCTGGATTAACTTTATGCCCCATTTCTTTTATAACTATATTGTTTACAGTAACACTTCCTTTTTTAATAAAATCGTCTGCTTCTCTACGACTGCAAATACCTGACTGAGCTATGTATTTATTAAGTCTAAGTCTGTTATCTGAATCAATAACTTTGTCTTGTTTTTTGTCTTGTTGTTTGCTTTCCTTAAAAATTCGAGATTGGTATGATTGTTTTTTTAAGGGCACTTGAGGGTCGTATCCTAATTTAAATGGTTTTTTAAATGGTTTAGATTCGTCTTCACGGTCTAATTTAAAAGATTCTCTTGGTTTGAAGTTGTCATTATCTCTTGGCTGAGAAAAGTTGGATCTATTGTTGTCACCTTTAGAGTTGTATGGTTTTCTATCATTCCTGTCATTTCTTTCATTAGATTTTGTGAAAGGTTTGTGAAATGATTTTTTTTCATCAAACCTTGGCGTTCTTTTATCATCAAAAGAACCATTTGGTTTTGAGTAAGGTTTATTAGAAGGACTTTTTTTGTCTGAATTAAAATTCCGATTGTTGGGCTTAAACGAATCAGTTTTATTTTCGTTTGAGTTAGGAATAAACTTAACCTTGAAACTTAAATCGTCATTATCAAAATTTCTTTTTTTATCCTCCTTTTCAGAAGGTTTTTTTTCATCCGTACGATTCTTTTTTGGCCCATCAAAAAGGTCTTTATTATCTTTTTTCATCTAATCTACAAAGTTAGGTTTTTTTTATGTATTTAAAAGTATGTTGAATTGAAAATTATCAGATTGTTTTACAGATAAATATGATTAAGATCACCTTATTTATGGTAAAACCATCTTTTTTTGAACTAAAAGATATTATCTTTGCACCTTTAATATTTTAATGGTAATACCTAAGTTTTTAAATCCTACTAATTCTTTTCATTCTGAATTAAGAAAAAGAATTAATCACTACTTTGAAGAAATTAAAGCAAAACCAACCGGTAATGCTAAGTTATACACTAAAGCAATTATTATTTTCTCAACTTTAATTGCAACTTACATTCATTTAGTGTTTTTTACATCACCTAATTGGATTGTTTTATTTGCTGAATGTTTATTACTAGGCTTAGCAACAGCTGCTATTGGTTTTAATATCATGCACGATGGTGCTCATGGCAGTTTTAGTAACAAAAAATGGTTAAATGAATTAGCCGGGATGTCACTTAATATATTAGGGGCAAATGTTTTTATGTGGAAGACAAAGCATAACGTTGTTCACCATACATTTACAAATATCGATGGTGTTGATGATGATATTGATGCCCGTCCTTTTCTAAGATTGTGCGAAAGTCAAAAAAAATATAAAATACATAAATTTCAGTATTTATATTTTCCATTAGCTTATTCTCTGCTATATCTATATTGGATATTTTTTACCGACTATGAGAAATATTTTACCAAAAAGGTTGGAAATATGCCATTAAAAAAATTAACCACGAATGATCATTTGACATTTTGGGCTTTCAAAGCATTGCATGCAATATTATTTGTAGTTATTCCTATCATTTTTGTAGGTTTCAAAATGTGGATTATTGGGTTCTTGATTTTTGGTTTCTTTACCGGTATTGTTATTAGTTTAGTATTTCAATTGGCTCACACTGTTGAAAGTACTCAATTTCCTAAACCAGATGAAACAACGGGTAAGGTTCAAGATGAGTGGGCTGTACACCAGCTTAAAACCACCGCCAATTTTGCAACTAACAATAAAATCGTTTCTTGGTTTACAGGTGGATTGAATTTTCAAGTTGAACATCACTTATTCCCTAATATTTCTCATATCCATTATCCTCAAATTAGTAAAATAGTTAAAGATGTTTGTAAAGAGTATAATGTCACCTATAACGAATATAAAAATGTTGCGGTAGCCATCAACTCACATGTTTCACATTTAAAACACATGGGTGTTGCCTAAATAGTTTCAATTTTGTCTACCGAATGGGCATTTTTGTAAAAAAAGTGTCATTATTTTAAGTTTTTGCAAAAAAAATTAAAATAAATATTGTTTTTGAAATATTTATATTTATTATTGAACCTGAAAAATAATTTTATAAATATGAATAAATTAATTACTCATCTAACAAAATTAACCTTAGCATGCTTAGTCATGTTGTTTGGGTTAATTCCAAATCTGGTCGCGCAATCGCCTTGGTGTAACGCTCACAATAGCTACACTTATCAGATGTCATCCACCAATTACGTTATTGCTGCTGAACAAATCGTAATTTCGGCAGGGTCTAATGTTGTTTACAACAGAAAAGCGGATGGATTCAATGGAACTACTACCTGCGGTGGTGAGTATTCATTGGCAAACAGTCCTTCCAATGCTTTTAATTTAACAGCTGGAAATACATACAATATCCAGTCTAGTTCTTCTTCCTATTATTATGGTACTACCTATAACGGTAAATGGGGTGTTTACATAGATTTTAATAATGATAAAGATTTTATTGATGCAGGCGAATATCTTGGAACTTGGAATACTACTTCTGGAAATAACATGCCTGGTTCATTAAATGGTATCAATTTTAGAATACCTTGTAATGTGTCTCCAAGTGCTACTCGTTTAAGAGTAATATCAGATTACCAATATGGTGGTAATATTTCCCAATCAACTGGTTGTCATACTTGTACTAGTTACCAAATGTATTATGGTGAAGCAACTGACTTCAGCATCAACTTAGTATTGCCTTCAAGTGTAAATGCTAATTTTATTGCACCAACAGATGCTTGGGTAAAAACAGTTGTTACTTTTATAAATAACAATCAAGTTGGATACACTGAACATGCTTGGGATATCAATAACGATGGTTCATTTGAACAACGTGGTATTAATCCAAATTACAAAACCACTTCAGGTGCAACAGGTACTTGGACTACTCCAGGTACTAAATGTGTTAAATTAAGAAGCACTAACTGCTTAGGTAGAGATAGTATCGTAAAATGTTTAACATTAAAAGCGCCAACAGCTACTCCAATTATTGATTTCGTTGCAGAACGTACTACAATCGAACAATACGAATCAGTTAAAATATTTGATTTATCAGAAAACGGACCATACGAATGGACTTGGGATGTTTATGATTCTACAACATACGCAACTTCTGACTACTATCCAAACTTAGCGGATGGAGATTT
>CAMBXL010000008.1 GCA_945871905.1 Chitinophaga pinensis | reverse complement strand
TTTTTTTGGGTTACCTCAAAGGAAGTTCCTCGAGTGGACTCGAGGAAATCACCTGTAGAGGTCAAAAAAAGCAAACCCTCAAAAATTTATTTAGCTCTGTAAATAAAAACCTCATTGTGGCACTAGCTTTTTCTTTGCTACTTTCTTTTTTGCAATGAAAAAAGAAAGTAGAGACTCAAAGTGACTGTAAATTAAGTCTTATAACCGACTATTTTTGAATTTAATACAGCAAAGTTGCTTAACCTCGGGAAAAGATGTCTCCTTCGTCAAAATGACAGTTTTATATCATTTATTCATAAAACATGTGTTTTACTAATATTAACTCAAATAAAAAGCCCCGATGAATATCGGGGCTTTAACTAATATTAATTGAAACTTATTAAGCTATTCTAGCTATTAAATCAACGATACGGTTACTGTATCCAGCTTCATTGTCATACCAACCAACCACTTTAACGGTATTTCCGATAACCATAGTTAAGTCACTGTCGAAAATACAAGAGTGTGGATTACCGATAATATCGATAGAAACAATAGGGTCGGTAGTGTATTCCAAAATACCTTTTAGATTAGAATCAGCAGCAGCTTTGAAAGCAGCATTGATTTCATCCTTAGTTTTGGCTGTACGAACATTACAAGTAAAGTCGGTAACAGATCCATCAGGAATTGGCACACGCATAGCGTTACCGTTCAATTTACCTTGTAGGTGTGGCATTACTAAACCAACTGCTTTTGCAGCACCTGTGCTTGTAGGAACAATACTGTACGCTGCAGAACGCGCTCTTCTTAAATCTTTGTGAGGTGCATCTTGTAGGTTTTGGTCAGCCGTGTACGCGTGAATAGTGGTCATGAAACCATTTTCGATACCGCACAACTCATCTAAAATCTTTACCATAGGAGCCAAACAATTGGTGGTACAAGAAGCGTTAGAAAGAATGGTTTCGCTACCATCAAGAGAGCTGTCATTAACACCAAGTACAATTGTTTTCATTTCACCTGTTGCAGGCGCACTGATTACTACTTTTTTTGCACCAGCAGTTAAATGTTGACCCGCGCTTTCTTTGTCAGTAAAACGACCTGTTGATTCAAGAACAACATCAACATTCATGTCTTTCCAAGGCAAGTTAGCTGGATTTTTTTCAGCTAATCCAGCGATGGATTTACCGTTAACGATTAGACTTGTTTCAGTAAAATCAACGGTTCCGTTGAACTTACCGTGCACAGAATCATATTTCAACAAATGCGCTAAAGTTTTGTTGTCTGTCAAATCATTGATAGCAACCACTTCGATGTCATTTCTTTGGCTCATCACTCTGAAGGCCAGTCTTCCAATACGGCCAAAACCGTTAATAGCTACTCTTATCATTTTTAATTATTAAAATTTGGGGTTGCAAAGGTAATTTATTTTTTTTTAAAACTTTATTTTGTGAATTAATTTTTTGTATTACATTTGCAAACCGAAAAACGGAAACATAACGGCCCGTTCGTCTATCGGTTAGGACAAGCGGTTTTCATCCGCTAAAGAGGGGTTCGACTCCCCTACGGGCTACCAAAGGAAAAGAACCACACTTCAAGTGTGGTTTTTTTTATATAGTATTTGTTTGTACCTGAAAATCAACACTTTTATTTCTCTTTTTCAACTTAAAATACTAATTTCGAATTTTAGTTAAAATTATAATTTTACGTGATATTTGGGTACCAAGATTGGCTTATGCCTTTGGTATTTTTCTCGTTATTATATTGTTATTCTTATTGAATTTTCGCTTTTTTTGATTTATTTATTCAAAAACAAATACAAATTAGGTGCACTTTTCACTCTTTTTCCCATCATTGCACTAACTTTATTTTTTATTTTTACTGAATTTGACCGCGATTCAAGGGGATAAATTTTAAAATAACCTTTGATCATTATCTCTATTTTCATTATTTTTCAAATTTTGTTTCTTCTTTTTCGCAGAAGAAAACATTCAAAATCTAAATAATTATAGTTCCCAATCAATTAAACAACTGTTCTTGGTCTCGAGATGCGAGCGTGAATTGGGTAAAGGTGAAAATTTGGATCTGCCATCACCTTTCACCGTTCTCGCTCGCATCTTGTGAGTTGAACCCCACTTTGCCTCTGGCATTTCTATGATTTGTTTTCATACTTTAGTTGCTTTTAAAGGACTGCCCAAACTTGCATTGATTTTTTCCGTTTCTTATTTCGAAATTGATAACAATACAAATATATTCCATTTTCAATAATCCATTTACATTTATTATTAATGTCAGAGGCATTGTTACAAATCGCTCGCAAGATGCGGGCGTGAACGGATAATTCCCCAATTTGTTAATAGTTTAATTTTCGTTCACGTTTGCTAGATGTGAGTTTGAAAGGGGAAACCAGACTGATAACAATCATTAATTATATTGATTCTAAAATAAAAAAAGCAATAAATTCTATGCTTTTATCTGTTTATCTTTGTCCCGTTGAAAAAAACTATCGTCATATTGTTTCTTTTGGTTTTTGTAGGTTCTAATACTGAACTACATCAATTACTGAAATTGCCAGTTTTGATGAATCATTATCTCGACCACTTAAAAATCAATCAGAAAGAATCCTTTGTCAATTTCATATCCGAACATTACTCTTCACACCCTGACCATTCGGACCAAGAACATCACAACCTTCCTTTCAAAACAACCGATTGCGCTACAGTGCACTCTGTTTTACCTTATGTAAATTCTCATTCTGTTACCATTAACAGGCCTCACTCTTTTTTACTTAAAGTAACTCCCATCTATCAAGGGGTTATATACTCTTCTGCTTTTTTGAGCAATATTTGGCAACCGCCCAAATTCGGTTAATTATCATACGAAACCTATCATTCGATAGTCAAAAATGCCATTGTCAGTCATCACTGACCGTGTTTTATTTATTTTATTAACCGCACAAAAAAAATGCTGAACAAAATCATTGAGTTCTCAACCAAGAATAAACTCATAATTGGGCTATTTGTAATCGCCCTTATTGGATATGGTAGTTTCCAATTCACCAATCTACCCATAGATGCTGTGCCTGACATTACAGATAATCAGGTTCAAGTTATCACTATTGCCCCTTCACTTGGCGCACCTGATGTGGAACGCCTCATTACCTTTCCCATAGAACAAGCCACTAGCAACATTCCGGGTATCAAGGAAATGAGAAGCTTTTCGCGATTTGGCCTTTCCTTAATTACAGTTGTTTTTGAGGATGATGTCGACCTTTATTGGGCTCGACAACAAATCAGTGAACGTCTCAAAATAGCTGAACAACAAATTCCCGAAGGTTTAGGTTTACCCGAACTGGCACCTGTAACGACTGGTTTGGGAGAAATTTACCAATACGTTCTAAAACCCAAGAAAGGATACGAAGCTAAATATAATCCTATAGAACTAAGAACTATTCAAGATTGGATAGTGAGAAGACAATTATTAGGTGTAAAAGGGGTGGCAGATGTTAGCAGTTTCGGTGGATTACTAAAACAGTATGAAATTGCTGTAAATCCTCAAAAACTAAATGCTTTGGGTGTTACAATCAATGATTTATTTATTGCGCTCGAAAAGAACAATGAAAACACCGGAGGTTCCTACATAGAAAAGGCCTCTACAGTTTTGTATATTCGATCAGAGGGATTAATTGGCACTATCAATGATATTGAAAATATTGTTGTTAAAGTAACAAGCAATGGAACTCCCCTTTTGGTTCGCGATGTTGCTGAGGTAAAAATAGGCAGTGCCACCCGCTACGGTGCGTTGACTTACAACAGTGATGGCGAAGTAGCTGGCGGTGTGGTTATGATGCTGAAAGGCGAAAACAGTAACAGTGTGATAGAGGCTGTCAAAGAAAAAGTCGCATTAATAAAAAACACGCTTCCTGAGGGGGTTGAAATGGAAGCCTTTTTAGACCGAAGTAAAATGGTAAACAGTGCCATTGGGACGGTTTCTAAAAATTTACTTGAGGGCGCACTCATTGTCATCTTTGTATTGGTTGTTTTTTTGGGTAATTTCAGAGCAGGATTCCTTGTTGCTTCGGTCATTCCTCTTTCCATGCTGTTTGCCATAGTAATGATGAACCTATTCGGGGTTAGTGGCAACTTAATGAGTTTAGGGGCATTGGATTTTGGGCTTATCGTTGACGGGGCTGTTATTATCGTAGAATCCGTAATGCATGGCTTGACCTTGAATAAAAGCAAGCATACTTTTAACAAACTCAGTCAGCCTGAAATGGATAAAGTTGTTACGAAATCGGCCAGTCAGATGATGAACAGTGCTGTTTTTGGACAAATTATTATTTTGGTGGTTTATCTTCCTATTTTTACGTTGGAAGGAATTGAGGGTAAAATGTTTAAACCGATGGCACAAACGGTCGCTTTTGCATTATTGGGAGCCTTTTTGTTGTCATTGACTTATATTCCAATGATGAGTTCTTTATTTTTGAGTAAAACTACCGAACATAAAAGAAATTTATCAGACCGAATGATGGATTTTTTAGTTGGTATCCACCAAAAATATTTGAGTAGGTTGCTGCGTTTTCCAAAAACAGTCATTGCCTTTTCTTTAGGGTTATTTGCCATATCAATCCTATTGCTTTCCAGAATGGGAGGCGAATTCATACCCGAACTACCTGAAGGAGATTTTGCAGTAGAAACGAGAGTATTAACAGGCAGCAGTATCACTACAACCAAGGAGGCCTGTATGAAAGGAGCCAAAATACTCAAAGAGCAGTTTCCTGAAGTCGAAAAAGTGGTGAGTAAAATAGGGAGTGGCGAAATCCCAACAGACCCAATGCCAATGGATGCCGGAGACATGATGGTGATTCTCAAAGACAAATCGGAATGGACGTCAGCCAATACTTGGGATGAACTTTCTGAAAAAATGAGTAATGCCCTTAAAGACATTCCTGGCGTAAGTTATAGTTTTCAATATCCTGTTGCCATGCGATTCAATGAGTTAATGACAGGGGCGAAACAAGACATAGTATGTAAAATTTTTGGCGAAAACTTAGACACCCTTTCTAAATATTCCAAACTTTTAGGTCATTTAGCAACACCGATTGATGGGGTTGAAAATATTTATGTTGAACCAATTGATGGTCAGGCGCAATTGATTATCAAATACAAACGCAATGCTTTGGCTAGTTTTGGATTAAACATCAAAGACATTAATCAAGTTCTTAATGCTGCCTTTGCTGGTCAGCACAGCGGTTTGGTTTTTGAAGATGAAAAACGCTTTGATTTAGTGGTGCGACTTGACAGTGCAAACAGACAAAACATTGAAGATGTTCAAAACTTACTAATTCCAACAGCTCAAGGCACTCAAATTCCTTTATACCAAGTAGCCGATGTTACCATTAAAGAAAGTATAAATCAAATTCAAAGAGAAGATGCCAAAAGAAGAATCATCGTTGGGTTTAATGCAAAAGGCAGAGATGTTCAAAGCTTGGTCAATGAGCTTAAAACAAAGGTAGAAAGTCAGTTAAAACTTCCAAGCGGCTATTTCATCACTTATGGAGGAGCTTTTGAAAATTTAGTGGCAGCAAAACAACGCTTGTCACTAGCCGTCCCTGTTTCGTTGCTACTTATTTTTGTTTTATTATATTTTGCCTTTATTTCAGTGAAACAAGGATTATTAATTTATTCCGCTATTCCATTGTCTGCTATAGGTGGCATTTTATTGTTATCCATTCGCGATATGCCTTTCAGTATTAGCGCTGGAGTTGGTTTTATTGCATTGTTTGGAGTGGCTGTTTTAAACGGCATTGTGTTATTGGCAGAATTTAATCGGATAAAAGCTGCCGGCGAAACTAATCCTATTACTATCGTATTAAACGGAACCAAAAATAGATTACGACCTGTATTAATGACCGCTTTTGTGGCTTCATTTGGTTTTTTACCAATGGCACTCAGTCACGGTTCGGGCGCCGAAGTTCAAAGACCTTTGGCAACAGTTGTAATAGGCGGATTATTAATCGCTACTTTTCTAACCCTCTTTGTATTGCCTGTCTTGTATTTAATTTTCAACAAGGATGAAAAAATGAAAAATCAAACTACTTTAACTAAATTGGGATTACTAATCCTATTATTCTCTTCTTTTTCTTTGGCACAAGCTCAAACAAAGATAGATTTACAAAGCGCTCTTGATTCTGCGCTCAAAAACAATTTGCTTTTGAAAAACGAACAGTTGAATGCAGAATACCAAAGGATGTTAATAAAAACAAGTATTGAAATTCCTCAAGCAAATGTGGTAACAGAATATGGCCAAATCAATAGTTATTACAGCGATACTAAAATTGGGTTAGAGCAATCAATTAGTTTTCCAAGCATTTATAACAAACAAAAATCTATTCAGAACGAACAATATAAAAACAGTGTGTTTAACGTTAATTTAAAAGAGATTGAATTAAAAAAACAAGTCAGGGAAAGCTATTTCGCACTCCTCTATTTGTATGAGAAGAAAAAAATACTGGAACAAACAGACAGTCTGTATGGTGAATATTTAAAAAAAGTGCTCCTACAATTTAATCAAGGGGATGTAAACATTCTTGAAAAAACCAGTGCTGAACTTCAAAGAGGTCAAATTTCAACACAACTAAACTCTTTGAAAAACGACATTGAAATTAATCAATTACAATTTCAATTACTCTTAAACACACGCCTGTTTTACCAACCAATAAAGTCAGAATTTAAAACAGAGGAAACTATTGACATGCTAAATAAAAACATCAATTCACATCCTCTTTACTTGATTTTAAATCAGCAAAAAAACATAAGCACGCTGAACACTCAATTGGAAAAAAACAAATTACTTCCCAATTTGAATGTAGGTTATTACAGTATGAGTATGCGCGGAGTTGGTGCCGACAACCGTTTATATGGCAGTAGTACCCGTTTTAATTCAGTCCAACTTGGCCTTGGCGTTCCTTTGTTCTTTGGTTCACAAAAAGGAAAAATTAGCGCAGCAAAAAGCTTTGAAAGAATAGCAGACAATTCACTGAATGCTGGCATGCAGTCGTTACAAAACCAAATAGGCATCGCTTATAAAACATACCAAACGTCTTTAGAAAACGTCAATTACTATGAAACCAATGCCTTAAAAAATGCCGAAACCATTATAACAATAGCCCAACAACAGCTTGAGAATGGAAATATCAACTATTTAGAATGGATGATGCTAATCAACAATGCTACACTTGTAAAAAGCCAATATACAGATGCTTTAACAACACTTAACAAATCCATGATTCAACTCTATTATTTAAACGCAAAATAAAATACACAATGAAAAACAAATTAATCATAACCTTACTTCTAGGTTTAATAATAGCATGCAAACCTTCTACAACAACTAAGGTTAGTGCAGAAAAAGAAGTTATAAATACTGTAAAGCTCAACGATGCACAGCTAAAAAATGCACAGTTAAGTATCGGAAAATTAGAACAAAAAACCATGAGTTATAAACTCAAAGTCAATGGCAAAATCAGTATTCCTGTTCAAAATGCCATTTCGATTAGTGCCCCATTAGGAGGCTATTTAAAATGGACGAATTTGACTGAAGGCAAACAAGTAAAGAAAGGCGAAATAATAGCCAGTTTAGAGGACCAACAATACATTCAGATTCAGCAAGATTACTTAAGTGCAAAAGCCCAATTTTCGGGAATAGAAAAAGAGTATTTAAGACAAAAATCACTGAACACCAACAAAGCGACAAGCGACAAAATCTTCGAAAATGCTGAAGCAACTTATTTAAGTCAAAAAATACTGATAAAGTCCTTGTCCGAGAAACTTAAATTGATTCAAATCAATCCTGATCAACTCAATGAAACGAATCTTTCCCGCAATATCAAAATCTACTCTCCTATTAACGGATTTGTAAGATCGGTAAAAACAACAATAGGAAGATATGTGAGCCCAACCGAAGTGCTATTTGAACTTACCAATCCTAGTGACTTGTATTTGTCATTAACAGTGTTTGAAAAAGACATTAATAAGCTCAAAATTGGACAAGATATCATTGCATATTCAAACCAATCTAGTCAAGAGAAATTCAAAGGAAAAATCCAAACAATAGGCAAGGACATTTCAGCAGACAGGTCATTAACTGTTTATTGCACATTCAATACGAAAGACCAAACTTTAATTCCGGGGATGTATATGAATGCAGAAATTGATGTGGCATCATCACTAGAGTATGCCATTCCTAATGAGGCTATTGTCAAAAATGAAAGTAAGGAATATGTATTTATACAGCAAAATCCTACTACTTTCAAAATGATAGAAATTATTTCAGGAACAAGCGACAATGGACTAACCCAAATTAGTATTCCTAATTCAGCCAATACAGCCGATGATATTTTTGTAACGAAAGGATCCTATACATTACTCATGCAACTTAAAAACATGGGTGAAGAGTAAGTTTCATTCAAAAAACCTTATGTAACAAATGCTACATAAGTATCTGTTTATTTATTTTAATTTTGTTTAAAATAATTGCTTAAAATGAAAAAACAACTACTTACTCTTTTCGTATTTTTACTCAGCATCGCACTCCATTCACAAACGGCGCCTTTTAATATATCCATCGTTCCTATGAATATTGATGGTTTGGGAGGCCTTCAATCTTTTGCTTTTGCACAACACAATGGCAAATGGCTCATAGTTGGTGGGCGATTAGACGGATTACACCGTAGGCAGCCATTTGCAGCTTTTGATGTAGCAGGTAACAACAATCAGATTATCGTTGTTGACCCCGTTTCAAAACAAAAATGGACGGCTCCATTGAGTTCTCTTTCGGTCGACATTCAAGAACAATTGAGCTCTACAAATATGGAGTTTCATCAAAATGGCAATATATTATATCTCATTGGCGGCTATGGTTTTAACAATGCAACAAGTTCAAGAAAAACCTTTGATAAATTAAGTGCTTTAAAGGTTGAAGAACTAATAAATGCAGTCATCACAGGCAATTCGATTAGTGGACTTATAAGACAAATAAGCGACCCAGAATTCGCGGTTACTGGCGGTCATTTAAAGAAAATAAACAATACTTATTATTTGATTGGTGGCAACAAATTTGATGGCAACTACAATCCCATGGGCAATCCAACTTTTACACAAGTTTATACCAATGCCACTCGCAAATTTAATATTAGCGACAATGGAACGACCATCTCTGTTAGCCATTTACCAACTATTACAGATGCCAACAATTTGCACCGCCGCGACTACAATGCAGTTCCGCAAATCCTTACGGATGGCACAGAGGGAATCACTGCTTTTTCGGGTGTCTTTCAAGTGGGGGCAGACCTACCCTACTTAAATTGCGTAAACATTGACAGCGTTGGTTATGTGGTTAACAATAACTTTCAGCAATATTACAACCAATACCACTGTGCGGTTTTGCCAATGTATTCGGCTTCTAAAAACGAAATGCACAATGTTTTTTTTGGAGGCATTGCTCAATATTACGATAGTATGGGGGTTTTAATTCAAGACAACAATGTTCCTTTTGTAAAAACAATAGCTAGAGTTACAAGAGATTCTAAAGGAATAATGTCGGAATATAAACTTATGGTAGAAATGCCAAGTTTGTTAGGCGCAGGCGCGGAATTTATTATAGTACCCAATGTTTCTATATACCAAAATGAAGTCATTAAATTAGACGAGTTAAGTGATGATAGTACACTTGTTGGCTATATTTATGGCGGCATCAGTAGCACAGGTGCCAATATATTTTTCACCAATAATGGCACTCATAGTAGCGCTAGCAGTCAAATATTTAAAGTGTATGTGAGCAAAGACAAAACAAGTCATTTACATCAGTTGAATAAACAAAGTACCAGCACGCTAAAACTTCAGGTATCACCCAATCCTAATAATGGTAATTTTGTAGTTACGTTTAATTTAACCCAATTGAGTAAAGTAAAAATCACGCTTTACAATACAGAAGGCAAGAAAATTGAAGAGAAAAAATTGAATGATGTTGTTATTGGAGAAAATACATTTCAGCGTAAATTCAAAAACTTAGACAAAGGGGGAACTTACCTACTAACCATTGAAACTGAGTCAGAAAAAATTACTCAAAAAATCAGTATCGAACCGTAAAAACGCTATTTATCCAATAGATTAAACATTATTGGTCTATATGAACCTTGTTATCAGGAGATTTTGAAGACATCAATGGTTTTCCATTAAGGGCTTGTATTAACACAAACAAAGCTAAACAGACATATAAGAATGCAAAAAACCAAGTTAGTTTTGTATTTTTGAGGATATAAAAAGAGAGAATTGGCAAAACTTGTAATGCGTGCATTCCAATGAAATGCGCTATTCGCAAATCGCCCACTTTTTTACTCCACCCTAAAATAAACATTGTGGAATTGTCATTCAATAAACCGACCGAATGATTCATTCTGCTACCCATTAAAAAACCTTCGAAAGAAAAAACCACAAATATTAGAATCCCTAATCGGATAGACCACAAATAATAGTGAGGTAATTCGGGAAAAGAATTTGTAAAAAACAAGAGTCCAACATAAGCGGTGTATAGCGTAACAAGAGTGGCTGCCAAAGCCATCATTGAATACATGAT
This sequence comes from Chitinophaga pinensis, assembly GCA_945871905.1. Taxonomy (GTDB): domain Bacteria; phylum Bacteroidota; class Bacteroidia; order NS11-12g; family UBA955; genus JABMMZ01. The sequence continues at coordinate 93,243 of CAMBXL010000008.1, read as the reverse complement.
TGAAAAAAATGAAGAGCTCACATTGTAGTGCGATGCCTTTCCCTGAGAAGCCATTATGGCAATATAGACAATTTCAAAACCAAGCAAAAGAGAAATGGACCAATTGAACAATGGAACATTAAAATCTGGCAAATAATAACAATACCAAGCCATAGCCCAAACAAAAGTAAAAGTAGAAAAGGCAAACTTAAAGGGTTTATACCAAGCGCTGACATGATTGTATTGGACCGGCGAAACTTTACTCATAATCAAGAAAAAGAGAGCCGCTACAAAACAGAGAATTCCATAATAAAAAAGAAACTCATTTCTGGCTTTTAATTGAGAGATAAAGGAAATTAAAATCATTTTTTATAAGGACTAGCTATTTGTTTTTTTATTTTCATCATCAACACATCGGGCAGTATTCTTGGCAAGTTGGAGCTTAACCAATTGATAAAACCGACTACTTTTTTCCCTTTACCAGTCAAAAGCAATTGAACCCCTTCCCTAACCAATGCTTGAACAGAGATAGGTTGATTCAGTTTCATCGCCATAGTTTGGCGCATTTGGGGAGTGTGAAAGGGGGTTTCAACCGCGCCAGGACAAAGTGTAGTAACAACGACACCTGTTCCTTCCAATTCTGCCGCTATAGTTTCCGAAAATGCCAAAACAAAAGTTTTTGTTGAAGAATAAATGGCATAATAAGGCAGAGGAATAAAAGACACTATAGAGGCAACATTCATAATTCTACCTGCCCCATTTTTTACCATGTCTTGTGCAAACAATTTGGTAAGTACAACTAAACTTGTAACATTAACTTGTATCATATTTAATTCAAGTTCCAAGGAGGTTTCAACAAAATGACCATATTCGCCAAAACCAGCATTATTAACCAAATGTGTTACATTTAATTGGCGCGATTTTAATTCATTGTAAAGTTGCTGTGCCCCGTTTATTTGTGACAAATCTGAGGGTATAACAACGGCTTCTATTTGGTATTTACTGATTAGTTCTGTTTTAAGTTGTTCAAGTTTATCTTCACTTCGAGCAACCAAAATCAAATTGTATTTTTTCTCTGCCAATTGTTTGGCCATTTCTGCGCCTATTCCTGTGGATGCGCCTGTAATTAATATGTATGAGTTCATGAATGGATAAAGCAATAAACAAATAGGATAGAAAAAAGATTATGCAACTTAATAGAAATTAGTTCTTGATTACTTTCTTTAGAATAGAAACAATACTGGTTGACAACAAAGCTCCTGAAAATGCAAGAAAAATATCTTTTTGGGCATCCCAAATATCCCCTTGTGTCCCCAAATAAGCAACGCCTTGTTCCTGAAAAAAAACATCCGCAACAGCCCATTCTATCAACTCATACAAACCACTTATTGATAAAGTAATTTCAATTGGCAATATCCAAGCCACCATTTTAGGGTATTGAAACCACTTCAAAAACAATTCACGCATGGGATAAGCCAACAAAAAACCAAAACTAAAGTGTACAATTCTGTCGTAATGATTCCTCTCACTCTGAAACACGTCTTGCAGCCAATAACCAAAAGGATTGTCGGCATAAGTATACTTAGAACCATAAACATGTAAACAAAGATAAAAACCAATTAACAAATAAGTTAAGTCACTGAATTGATACTTTTTGTAGAAAAGAAACAAGACGACAAGAAATAAAAATGTCAAAGCATTTTCTAGCAACCAATTGTTAATATCGCTGGTCCAAATCAATGAATTTGCCCAAACAATAGTAAATACAACAGTTATAATCCACAGTAAATAATTTTGCTTAAAACCTGTTCTATTTAGAGAGTTGGCAAACGTAAATTTCATATTTACAATTATAATTAATTTTGTTTAATAATTATCATTTACCAACTTTAATAATCTTTTCTTTGTAATAATCAGCCATCAAAACACGAGCCACATTATTGGACACTATCAGCCTTCCATACTGATTGTAATGCTCTGTAGTCCAGTCTTTTTCGCCAAAATAATCGCCTGGAATTTTTTCTAGATTATCAATAACTGTTACTCCATTTTTGTGGTAACGGTTTACTAGTAAATCGCGATTGGCTTTCATAAAGTACACCAATTCTTTTCCAACCAAACTGTCTGCCCATTCTATATTTTCTCCTAAAAGATTAAAATACAATTTGATATTTTTGGCTTTGCACACTTCCACAATTCTATCAAAATCCTTAATTCTAGGATTGGTATTGACATCAATTTGAAAGGCATAAGCTTTGATATAATGGTCGGCCAAAACTCTTTTAGGAAAATCCTCTCCCCCTTGTGGCAACGGGAATTTTTCTTGTTCACACCATGTTTTAATCGTATTGAAAGGCAACGGAAAATCTACTTTCAACGTATCAAACTCAAAACAGTGCAACATATTATTTTCTTGTTCTTCGGCACTTGGTTGTGCATGAAATTGCAATGCCGCACACAGTCTGTTGTACAACGGCGATGAAGTGTAATAAAAACATTTGGAACGCAACAAAGCCGTCTCCTGACCAGAATAAATCCATGGTTTGTCAAACGACCTTAAGTTCATTGTCACAACTAATTTTTTGACCCTAGCTGAAGTATCAATGTGTTCAATAATTGGCAAAAACATCCCTGCATGATAGGCAGGAACTTGCATACCACTTAGGCGCATACCATCCAAACTATCGTTAATCATGTCGCTGATAGTTCGTTTGTCATCATCTTCGGGCGCAACCCAGTAATTAGAGCTTTCCCCAATATACAAAACGTCATTGTGCCACTGAAATTCCCTTAAATTGAATAACATGTGCCCTTGATCTTTCAATTCAGGCTCCCAATAAATGGACTTGTAAACAAAAGCACTCACCACCACTGTAACAATAACAGCTATTAACTTGTAAATGAGGTATTTCAGTGAATTGCTTTCCATTAAAATCTAAAATAAATAAACGGTTGATATTCTGTACCGCTCAAAGCCAAAATGCAAAATAGCATAAAGCAATACAAAGTCCATCGTTGTATGCTATTGTAACGATTGCAATAAGCATCAAATCTCAAATCCTTGCGGTGCAACTCGAGCAATCCAAACAATAAAACCAAAAGAAAAATAAAGGGCTGTGTATCCAACTGCCTTTCGCCATCATTGATTCCAAATAAGCTTTTAATAACGAGTGAAGATTCTGTTAAATCTTTGGCTCTAAAAAATATCCAAGCAAACACAACCGACAAATAAGTCAATGTTCCTTTCAACCAAGTAACTCTAATTTTAACGGGTGAAAATCTTTCTATTAAATAATACAAACCATGTAAACCACCCCAAATAATAAAAGTATAATTGGCTCCATGCCATAAACCACTTAGCAGAAACACCAATAGCACATTAAAAATCCATCTACCATGCTTAACTCTATTGCCTCCTAAAGGCACATAAAGATAATCTCGAAACCATGAACTGAGAGAAATATGCCATCTTTTCCAAAACTCAGAAATAGACTTTGACAAATATGGGCGGTTGAAATTATCCATCAAATTAACCCCCATTAATTTAGCAACCCCTTGTGCTATTAGAGAATAGCCAAAAAAATCGGCATAAATTTGAAATGAAAAAGAAAAAACGCCAACCCAATTCCAATAAAACGGCCATTTACTTGGTTCGTTAAAAACAGAAGTCACTGTATATGATAAATTATCTGCAATTACCATTTTGACAAAAAAACCGTAAAGCATTAATCTAAACCCTTGTTGTAATTGGGCATAGCTAATTTTATGTTTTTCTTTGAGTTGTTCATTCAAATGATTGAATCGCTCAATGGGACCTGCTACTAACTGTGGAAAATAAGACACAAACAAAGCAAATTGACCTAAATTGGTTTCAGGTTTTGCTCTTTTATAATACACATCGAGCGTGTAACTCATGGTTTGGAAAGTATAAAATGAAATCCCTACAGGTAATGCTTTCCCAAAAAAGTCAACAAAATCTCTAATTTTTTGATGAGGATGAACCATTTGTTGAACCCAATCTGTACTCCCTAAAAAAAAATAAAAGTATTTGAAAAGAAATAATATTCCTAAGTTAGAAATCAAGCTTAAAATTAGCCATCGTTTCCTTATTTTAGGAGATTCTATGGCATCAATTTTTTGGGCACAAACAAAATCAATTAAAGTTGACAATAGAATTATCAGTGTAAATTCCCATTGCCACCACCCATAAAAAACATAAGAAGCAATTAGCAACAATATCCATCGCTTGTTATGCGGCAACACATAATAGGCCGAAAACACCAAAGGCAGAAACAAAAAGAATATCCAAGAATTGAATAACAAGCGCTTTATAAATTAAAAAGCAAATCTAATCAAGCTTTGTATAGAAATACAAATTATCCTTAGAAAATTTGAAATTTGAGAAAATTTGAGCCAAATCACTCAAAATATAGTCGGGACGAACCACTCCTTTTTCCCAATAATCATTACCTCCATTTGCCTTTATTCTTTTGCTGTAGTTGTAAACTTGTTTGTTCTTAAATGGTTTGAAAAAAGCATAACGACTGTCAGACTTTTCCATTTCATTCAAACTATTAAACACGTTTACATGTATCCAAACATCCGAATTCTGAGCTTTTTTCATTACCGTTTCCAAATCCAATGGATATGAAAAGTAGGGTTTTAAATCAGAAAATACATAATATCCTCCAGCATCATTAATCAATTTTGCTGAGTAAGAATCGCCTCCAGGCACGTTCCAAACACCAGAAAACATAGCATCGGTCATGACCTTTACTTGGTTTTTTTGCAATTTAACCTTTGCTTGAATTTGATGATAATTGTCGCAAACACTGTTGAACAATGAATCTACTTTTGCTTGTTTGTTTAACAAAACCCCGAACAGCTTAATCCACTCAGCACGTGCCAAGGGGTCTTGTTCTTTGTAGTTATCACAAACTATCAATTGAATATTCTGCTGTTTCAACCTTTCTTTGAATGCCTTGTTGAGCGTATTAAATCCACTACTAATAACATAATCAGGATTACTAGCCAATAATTTAGGTTCGTTTATTTGCCCCTCATCTCCTACTTCTATCATTAAATTTTGGCCAAATTGAGCGTGTAGCACAGAATCGTAGTAATAATTGATATTATCGACCCCAACTATACATTCTTGTGCATTGAGTTCATTAATAAATCCAGCAAAAACCGTAGAAAGAACCACAATTCGAGGTTGTTTTTCCTTCAATTTACTTTTTTCAATCTCTATCCATTGCGTGTCTTTATTGTTCACAAAAAACAGAAATTGCGTTTGCTTGGTTTCTGCAAAACCAAACTGTTTGGAATACTGCACTTTGCCGTAAGCGATTCCATCGGGTTTTGATGAAGGCAATGGATTACAAGCCCATATTAGCAAAGACAATACCCCAATCAGAAATGGGAACCTAGTAATTGAAAACAGCCCCATTTGGAACAATCCCTGCTGTAATGGTTTTGATTAATTTTTTTGACAGGTCATAAACATAAACTTTACCTGCCGCATTAAAATCTCCAGCATCTGAGATATAAATTTGTTGATTGGTTTCATCAAGACTCATTCCATAAATAGATTGTCCTGAAGGCAATTCCAACCACAATACTGGCGTCGCATTTTCGGTGTATTCATATATTTTATTGTCACCAAATGAGTAATATACTTTTCCAGTTTTGGAGTTATAAATAATAGAACCGCCATAACTACCGCTGCTCAATTCAATAGAATTTTCGATTTTGTTTGAATCAGCTAAAACAACACTTAAACGCCCTTTTTCTTTTACTGCGCCTGAATTCCAGTCAACATCTCCAGTATTGAAAACCAATAGTTTTGAGTTTGGCAATGCCAATATTTTATTAATCCCTTTACCAATAACGATAGAATCTACCAATACTTGATTAACAGCATCCACAACCATTACTTTATTAGAATTAGTTCCAACAAATACTTTTTTGTTTACCACACTCATGTGTTCACTCCAATGGTTAATATTAATTTTAGAAACCACCGTATTAGAATTTAAATCAACTACGCTTAGTTCATTTGAGAACAAGTGACTTACATACGCTTTATTCGCATCAACTTTGAAAATATAACGTGGTGAAGTTAAATTAATAGTTCCTGTATTTTTGAAACTTGTTTGATTAACGACTTCAATTTTGTTGGAATTATTAACCACTATATAGTAGTTATTATTGAGCAAACTCATTGATTGAACTACATCCCCTAATGGAAGATTGTTGGCTTTTTTATAGGCATCAAAATAGTCATTTGTACCCGGTTTGTAAAGACCTATACTTCCATTTGATTTATTAAAACCACCTTCATTCACTATAAAAACTCCTTTATAGTTGTCGGCCTCTACTGTGATTTTTTCATCTTTCGTACACGCGCTGAATGCCAATAAAAATGATAGAAAGAAAAAGATTTTAACGTTGATTTTTTGAGTCATAATTGATATTTATTTTTAAAGTTAATTGATAATTTCTGAGAGGCATAGGTCTATTTTCCATGACTTGATAAGTGCGATTGAAAATATTTTTGACCGCAAACACAAGAGTACCTTGGTGTCGTTTGGTATTCAATCGTATAGAAACACCAGAATTAAAGAGTAAATAGTCGTCCAACTTGCTGTTAATATGTTGGTCAGACTGAGAGTATCGCACTCCAATATATTGTGATTCCGCAAATACATTAAAAGACTTGTATCTGTAATCCAGATTCAAAACACCGGTGTGATTAGGCGTATAAATCAATTGTTTTCCTAACTGCACCAATTGATTTTGGTAGGTTTCTGTATTTATAGTTTTTACAAATTGGTATCGCGTTATAACTCTAAAATGATGTTTTTGAAAAAATGCTTTATGAAGGGTTTGGTTAAACTCTAGTCCATTGCTTTTGACCTGTTTAGCATTTTGGGCAATCCAAATAGCAGCACTTTGGGTTGGCAACCACATGATCCAATTTTCAACCACATGTTTAAAGGCTGTTACAGAAAACTCCCAATGACGTGTGTTATACAAAGCGGTTACTTCTGCTTTTCTGCCTTTTTCTGGCTTCAAATCACCATTTCCTCCCGGCTGCCAATACAAATCATTAAAAGTTGGTAAACGGAAACTAAGGGCAGCATTTGATTTCAACATCCATTTTTTACTCAGCTTTTTTTCGAGCCCTAACTCAGGTGAAAGAGGTGCAATTCTGTTGTCGTAAAACAATTCACGAACAGAAAATGAAAGTTTATTTCGGCGAGAATTATTGTACCAATCTAATCTTTGAAACAAAGTAAACACATTTCGGGTTACGCCCATTCGATACCCATCAGAAAAAGCAAGTTGGTGGGTAAAGTTGGCATTGCTTGTAAATTCAAGATTGGGGTTTAACTGCGTGTTCCATTCAGATTCCAAAATGGCAGACTTAGAACGACTATGAGAAGGCAATAAGGCATTGTTATAATAGTTGAGAAATTCATCAATGTAACATAGCTTTTGGCTTAACTTGCTTTTAGCAGATATTTTGAATTGGTGTTGCAAATACATTTTGTAGTTAAAATCCTCTTGGTACTCATTAGAATTATTAACGACACCTGTGGGACTTGGAAGATTTCTACTTGTTTGCATCAACCAAGTATTGAAATAAAAAGAATGTTTTTTTATAACCCACGAAAATTCTTGCATCAAACCCATCTGTTTCAATTGGTTGTTTTGAATTCTTTCAATGGGCAATTCTCTTTTAAAATAATTAACAAATTCAAAATCATTTTCTCCCGACCTGTAAACAATTCGAGTACGGTGTTTAAAGTATTTATTAACTCCAGAAATTGAGAATCCGATACTTTGATTGTTAAAACTAGCTCTATTTATATCCAATTTTATTCTTTTTTCATTCTCCAATTGGTTTTTCAATTGCACTGTTCCTGCGATGGTTCCGTGTCCCATTAAACTAGAGTTTGCACCAGTTTCAATACTTGCTTCATCAATAAAAAACAAAGGAATCAGATTCAAATCCTTGAGTCCATTCATGCAACTCTGCAAATTAATTCCATTCCACAGCATTGAAGTATGTTGCGCTCCCATTCCACGCATAGAAACTGTGGCTAAATTGCTTGGTGAATACTGTTTTACGAAAAGAGAAGTTTGACTACCAATGGCATCACTTAATGTTTGCGATTCACCAAAAGGCAAAGAAATAGATAGGGTTCCGGTGGGATGGTTGGATTTAGTCCATTTAAAATCATAGCCTTTCAACAACAAAGTGTCGTTGAGGTTTTGTGCCTCAAGGATAAGTCCTTGGCAAAACAACAAGCAGATGATGTATAGACCTTTCATTTTAATTTCTCTTTAAAATCAATACAATAGAAAAAAAACGAAATGACAAATGTATGACACTTACCTTTTCTTGCCTTTTCTCCGAAAGCATTGAAAATTTGTTTGACAAAGGCAGGTCTTCTGACTTGTTTTTTTGCTTTTTTTGAACCTTCCCATCAACAAAGTCAACAGTGGTTATTATTTCAAAAAAAGGGCATTGAATAAACAATGCAAAAACTTACAGCATCGGGAAATGTTTGGGACTTACACCCAATTCCCTTTTAATCTTTTTTATAAGTAAACATCTACAAAAAAGAACCGTTATCGGGTGCAAATATAAAATAAGATTTAATAAAACAAATCATTTTGTTTAAAAATGATTAAACAAAGTTTACACAAATTAAGAACATTCCCTTTTAGGTATATCTTCCTTTGTATTTTTCTTTGATATCAGAGGTTATTTCTCTCACCTCTTGTTCTTTTTCGATATGACTAATAAACAATATATCGTGAGTATCCACCACTAACATATTTTGCAAACCCTCCACAACCACTAATTTATCGTCAGAATTTTCTTGCATTATCAATGAATTGTTAGTGCGGTATACTTTAATATGTTTGCCATGTAATAAATTCCCATTTTCATCTTTATCTCTGAGCATGTATAAAGATTTCCAAGTTCCCAAATCACTCCAACCAAAGTTTACAGGAATGATAGACGCAATTTTGGTTTTTTCCATGATAGCATAATCGATAGAAATGCTTTTACACAAGGGGTAATACTTATTAATAAAGGCTGCCTCTTGTGAGGTATTGTATTTTTTCATGCCTTTTTTAAAGATCTCATACATATCATGTTGATGCGACTCAAATTCATCAATAATATCTTTGGCTTTCCAAATAAAAATACCACTGTTCCACATAAAATCACCACTTTCCAAAAAAGTTTGCGCCAATTCTAGCGAAGGTTTTTCGGTAAATGTTTTAACCATAAACACACTTTTATTCGCTTTTATTGGCTTGTCAACATGCTGAATATAGCCATAACCAGTATCAGGACGATTGGGTTTTATCCCTAAGGTTAATAATAAAGCATTATTTTCGACCACCTTAAGAGCATTTTTGATGTTTTTTACAAAATCATTTTCATCAGTAATTAGGTGATCGCTAGGAGCAAACACCAACTTAGCTAAAGGATTTTGAGCATATATTTTAAAACTAGCATAAGCCACACAAGGGGCAGTATTCATAGAGGCAGGTTCGTCTATGATATTAGCAATTGGCAATTCAGGCAATTGTTCATTTACCAATACTGTGTAACTAGCATTCGTTATTACGAATATATTTTCAGGCTCAATAACCGATAAATAGCGCTCATAAGTAAGCCTTAATAAAGATTTACCTACACCCAATATATCATGAAACTGTTTTGGATAGCTCTTTTTACTTAAAGGCCAAAAACGGCTTCCTATGCCGCCAGCCATTATCACTACATAACTGTTTTTATCTTTCTCCATTATTTATAGTAAACCTTCTTTATTAAAATCGTGTATGTGAACCATGCCGAAATATTCGCCATTATCCAATACTATTATTTGACTTATTTTCTTTTCTCTTAAAACTGCAATCACAGATACTGCCAACTCATTTTTATCAACGGTAATTGGCGTTGATGACATAATATGTTTGGCGCTTATATCAGCTAATTGTGTTGTGTGTTCTATCATACGGCGAATATCCCCATCGGTAATCATCCCTATTGCCATATTTTGACTTATTACAGCCGTTGCGCCCATTCTTTTTTTAGATATTTCAAAAATCACTTCCTTAATAAGTACATTTTCATCCACTGCAGGCTTTTCATTTTGTGCCGCCAATTCACCTATGGTAAGGTACAATTGTTTTCCTAATGTACCACCGGGATGGTATTTAGAAAAATCTTGAGAGGAAAAATTGCGACATTTAAGCAAAGTAACAGCAAGCGCATCTCCCATCAATAATTGTGCAGTTGTGCTGGTTGTAGGAGCTAAATTTAGCGGGCAAGCTTCTTTACTTACTGTAACATTTAAAATATAATTAGCAGAAAGCGCCAAAACAGATTGAGTGTTTCCAACAATAGCAACCAAAGGATTCCCAAATTGTTTGACCAAGGGGACGATAGCTTTTATTTCAGGAGTGTTTCCGCTTTTAGAAATCACAAAAACGACGTCATCCTTTTGAATGATGCCTAAGTCACCATGAATAGCATCAGCTGCATGCATAAAAACAGCAGGTGTACCTGTAGAGTTTAAAGTAGCTACTATCTTTTGACCAATAATGGCACTTTTACCAATTCCAGACATTATTACTCTGCCTTTGCTAGAAAGTATTAATTGAACAACCTCAACAAAAGCATCATCGATATAATCGGCCAATTTAGAAACTTCATTAATTTCTTCATAAATGGTTTGCTTACCATATTGTATAATGCTTGAATTTAAGTTTCGTTCGGTCATGAATGATTAAATGCCTGCAAATTTAACTTAAAAAATGATACTAAAAATTTATTAAAAAAAGATTTGGTAATATGGTTTGCTCCATATTAATTTAGTGTACTATTTCAGACGATAAAAAAATAAAAAAAATGACCAGTACCCAATCTAAGTTAGATGCAAAATTAGCACTCAAAGAATTTTTTGGCTTTGATGGATTTAAAGGAAATCAAGAAGACGTAATTAATAGTGTTTTAAGAGGTGAAGACTGTTTTGTAATTATGCCAACAGGAGCCGGAAAATCCTTGTGTTATCAGCTTCCAGCATTAATGTTGCCCGGAACTGCTATCATTATTTCTCCCCTAATTGCTTTAATGAAAAATCAGGTTGATAGTATCAGAGGTTTTGGCGAGAACGACAACATAGCTCACTTTTTAAACTCTTCGCTTTCCAAAACAGAAATCACTAAAGTGAAGGAAGATATGCAACAAAAAAACACAAAACTTCTTTACATAGCACCTGAAACTTTAAAGAAAGAAGAAACAATAGAGTTCCTAAAAAGCATGGAAATCTCTTTTGTTGCTATAGATGAAGCGCATTGTATCAGTGAATGGGGACATGATTTCAGGCCAGAATACAGAAGAATAAAAGAAATGGTAAAAGCCATTAACGATGTTCCTATGATTGCTCTAACTGCAACTGCTACACCTAAAGTTCAAAGCGATATTCAAAAAAACTTAGGCATGCTATCTGCCAAAGTTTATAAATCTTCTTTTAACAGAGACAACTTATATTATGAGGTTCGCCCAAAGGGTAGCAAAGAAAAAGTATTTAAAGACATTATTACCATTATAAAAAATAGACCTGAAAAGTCAGGAATTATCTATTGCTTAAGTCGTAAACGTGTGGAAGAAATTGCTGAAATGCTCAACTTGAACGGCATTAAAGCGCTTCCCTACCATGCAGGATTGGATGCCAAAACCCGTGTTCACAATCAAGATGCCTTCCTTATGGAAGATTGTCACGTTATAGTGGCTACTATTGCCTTTGGGATGGGTATTGACAAACCTGATGTTCGTTTTGTGATGCACTTTGACGTTCCCAAAAGTTTGGAAGGCTATTACCAAGAAACTGGTAGAGGCGGAAGAGATGGTATGGAAGGCGACTGTATTTTGTTTTACAACCCAAGCGATATTGAAAAGCTTGAGAAGTTTATGAAAGACAAGCCCGTTGCTGAAAGAGAAATTGGAACACTTTTGCTAGACGAAACCAGTGCATTTGCCGAAAGCTCCCAATGCAGAAGACGTACCTTATTAAATTACTTCGGCGAGAGTTTTGAAGAGGAAAATTGCAATAAAATGTGCGATAATTGTCGTCACCCTAAACCAAAAACAGATGTAACAAATGAAGTGGTTATCGGTTTACAATCCATAGATTCACTTAAAAGTGAAATGCCGATATCGCATGTTGTTAACTTCATTATTGGCAAAAAAAGCGATTCGGTTAAAGACCACGGTCATGATAAATTACCAATGTTTGGGGTCGGGAAAGACAAAGACAAGGTATTTTGGAAAGGGATTATTCGCATAGGGTTACTTAATAATTTTATCCATAAGAATATCGAAAAATATGGCCTAATTAGTTTAACCAAAGAAGGATTAAATGCCATTAAATCTCCAAAAAATTATGCAATGGCTATGGATACCGAATTCCAATTCGTAACTGATGATGATTTTGAAAACGCAGTAATGGACAGTATTGCTGACGTGGTGTTAATGCGTGAACTGAAGGATTTAAGAAAAAAAGTTTCCAAACAAGTAGGGCTTCCTCCTTATGTTATATTTGGAGACCCTTCCCTAGATGACATGGCAACACGCTATCCTATTTCTATGGACGAGTTAGAAAAAATTCATGGGGTTGGAAAAAACAAAGCTCAAAAATATGGTCAAATTTTCATAGAATACATTGAAGATTATGTTAAGAAAAATAACATTGACCGTCCATTGGATGTAGTTGTAAAAACATCAGGTGAAAAATCGAAAAAGAAAATTGCCATCATTTTAAATATTGACAAAAAAATGGCGCTTGAGGATATTGCCAGAAGTAATGGCATGAGTTATGAAGAATTAATGGAAGAACTTGAGCAAATGGTGACTAATGGTACTAGCTTGGACTTAAGATACTGCATTGACGAAATCATAGAAGAAGAATACCAAGAGGAAATATTCAGCTACTTTAAATCACAAGAAGAAGATGATTTGGACCAAGCGGTAAATGCTTTCGACAATGATTTTACCTATGAAGAATTACAACTAATGCGCCTTCAATTTATCAGCGACATGGCCAACTAGCCTGTTTTTCATACATTGTAACAACGCCTTAACTAAACAAAACTATTAGCAGCGCTGAGTATCAACATATTGAAACACTTTTTAAAAAATGGCATTCAGCGTTGCATTGGTTTTGCTTGCAATATGTTAAAAATGAAGAAGATGCTAGCGAAATTGTAAATGATGCTTTTATAGCCCTATGGGAAAAACGCGATCAACTTGCGTTAGATGATTCTATTAAATCATACTTATACACGGTTGTAAAAAACAAAAGCATTAATTTTTTGAAGAAAAAAAGAATGGTGTTTGAACAAACAGATGTGTTTATGTCAATCCCCAATAACAATGCTAACGTTTTACAACAGATGGAAGGCAAAGAAATGGAACAACTAATTTTTAAAACCATTGACAAGTTACCCCGCAAGTGTAAACAAATTTTCATTTTGAGCCGAAAAGAACAATTAAGTAACAAAGAAATTGGGGCAATAATGGGCATTACTCCCAAAACGGTTGAAAATCAAATTACCATAGCGATTAAATCAATTAAACAATCCATTCAAAAACAGGAAGGGAATAAATCTATTAGTGGTGAAGCGTTGTTTCTTCTGATTGGATTGGCATTATGCCAGTATTATTAATTGATTTAAGTTTATAATCAAGGTGTTTTTTAGAGAAAGGTGATAGTTTTCCAACAGTTTTTCGCTTACACTCAACTTCTGCTTCTCCTTTCTCAAATGTTTACGATTTTTACTCCAAATCTTATAGTGATTATACCGATTACTCTATCGTAAAGAAAGAGTCTGGCAAAGAATACACTGAAGGACCGAAACATAAGAGAGAGAAATAGAAGAGCGCAAACAACTCCATTCCTAATACAATAAAAAAGTCCCGCTTAAAAGCGGGACTTTTTATAATTTAACTATTTTAAAACTATCGTTTATTTGACACCATGCATCATTGAACTTAGTTTTTTCGCTAATAGTAACATTAACAAACCAAGAACAATAACAAAGATTGCTATTGAATAAAAAATCGTTTCAGCACCTAATCTGTTGACATACGATGCCACAAATCCACCAATCCAATTGGCAAACGCAGACGATAACATCCAAACACCCATTAACAATGACGCTAATTTTGGTGGTGATAATTTGGTAACAACTGATAAACCTACTGGTGATAAACACAATTCCCCTACTGTATGGAAAAAATAAGTAAATAATAACCAGATTAAGGCAGCTTTCTGTGTCACAACTTCGGCATCTCCTGCACCGCTTTTTACGACTTCACCAGTGGCAATAATCATAAACAAGAAACCTACGCCTAATAAAATCATACCCAAACTCATTTTGATAGGTGTGGTTAATTTTTTACCAAATTTAGATGTCCAAAACCAAGCAAACAATGGAGCTAGCAACACTATGAACAATGGATTTACTGATTGGAAATAAGTAGTTGGAATAATTGTTCCAAAAGCAGATCTGTCAATATATTTATCAGTATATAGCGTCAATGATGAACCCGCTTGTTCGAAACCTGCCCAAAAGAAAATAACCAATGCAGTTAAAATAAAGATAACTGTAATTCTGTCTTTTTCTTGTTTGGTTAACGGTGCTTTGTTTTTGATACTTTCTTCTGAACCCTCTTCATGTTTCACTGGTTTTTCACCAATGGTTAAAAGATATTTTTTGGACAATAAATTAAAAGCAATTTGCCCCATTATCATTCCAATAGCTGCCGCTAGGAACCCGTATTTAAATCCATAAGAAAGAATAGCAGTTCCATCTGCACTTTTAACAGCGAAGTATTCTTCGGCAAGGAAACCACAAACCAAAGGAGCTAATAAAGCACCCAAGTTAATCCCCATGTAAAAAATCGAAAATGCTGAATCTCTTTTTTCGTCTCCTTCGCGGTACAATTGACCAACTATGGTTGAAATATTAGGCTTAAAAAATCCATTTCCAATCACTAATAAAACCAAACCAATAACTAAACCTGCATGGTTACCCATAGCAAACAAAGTCAACTGTCCTGCTGCCATGGTTAAACCACCTATAGTAATTGCCATTCTTTGACCAATAAATTTATCCGCAATCCAACCACCTAACAATGGAGTAAAATAAACAAAGCCTGTAAATGTTCCATAAATAAGAGAAGCTGAATCTTCGGGAATGTTTAAACCATTTTCTGCCCATAATTTGGTCATGTAAAGCATCAATATACCACGCATTCCGTAATAACTGAATCTTTCCCATAATTCAGTAAAAAACAACAAAAACAAACCTTTGGGATGACCGAAAACAGTTCCCTGTTTCTCAATCGCATCAATAACTGTATTATTTGAACTCATATCTTTTTTTATTTAGGGCAATAATATTCATTAATTATGATATTTTAAAAAAATCTTTTAATAAGGCTACTTATTTAATCACCAATGTGATAAATCGTGCCAAAAATCCTGCACCAATGAGGACTAATAAAATCCCGAAATACTTATTAATGGTGAAAAATATCCTAGAATTTAATTTCTTGCCAATCAAATGTGATAAAAACACTTTTAGAACATCCATTAAAAACAATACCAATAAGATAGTTATTAAATTAACGGTTAATAATGCCTTATATTCTGCCTCTCCTGCGTATTTCAAGCTTATAGACCCCAAAACATTTAACCACAATATCAAGGTAAAAGGATTGATTAGATTTAACCAAAATCCATTGAAAATATTTTTACTTGGAGGTACACGTTCTGAATAAGATTTCAAAAATGCCTTGTATTGATGTCGTACCGACTTAACCCCCATCATCACTAGCAACACTCCTCCTATCAAACTGTATAGTTTTTGGAAGGCAGGTTCTTGCATAAAATCAGCAACCCCAAATACACATAGCATTGCAATCAACAAATCACTGAAAAAGACACCCGAAGCCAAAAAAACACCTTTCTTAAACCCATCTTGAATACTGGTGTGTATTAACTTGAAAAAAGCAGGCCCAAACAATAAAATACTGATGAAAAATCCTTGCCAAAGGCCATGAAAAATTGGAGAAAAATACATATTTAATTCTTAATGTGTTGATTGAGTTCTTTGATAATGACGTCTTTTAATTCTTTTGAAAAGCCCTGTTGTTGAAAAACGACTTGGTTGTTTTTGATAATAAGCAATGTGGGATAGCCGATTATACCAAACTGATTGCTTGCAACTTCATTTTCTACCAATAAAATTGGGTAATTGATACCGTGGTATTTGACAAACCGTTCTAATCTGGGATAATCATTTTTCATGGGGTTCATTCCCATTACTGCAACACCTTTGTTTTTATACAAACTGTCTATTTCCTTAAGGTGAGGAATGGCGGCAATACATGGACCACACGAAGTGTAAAAGAAATCTAAGATTACGATAGAATCCTTAGGGACAGAGAAAAAGAAAGAATCATTGCTTGCATAAACTTTGGCTTTAAACAAAGGCAAACTATCTCCTTTTTCTATCAATTTCTTTTCATCTTTTCGGTTCGCTTTCCACAAAGAATCTCCATTTACATAAGTTCTTAATTGACGTTTGAGTGAATCTACCTCTTTTTCCAATTTATTAACTTCCGTTTTGTTCAGACTTTGTATCGACTTTAAAACCAATTTATTGTATTGAACCTGCCCTGTCATCCAAAACCACTGTTGAAAGGTATCAATAAAATAGGTTTGTTTGTTGACATGTAAAATCGTCAACATCGTTGAGGCAATATCTAAAGTTTCATCCTTTGAAGAATCTGTTTCTTTTAAAATATAATATTGCTCACTTATATCTGCCAATTCAAACTCCTTGTAATTAATTTTATAACGAATAGGAATGTAGGTTAAGTTATTTTTTTGATAGCTAAATTGCTTCAATGACTCTTTCAAAGTTGACAAATAATAGACATTCGCATAATTAGATTTGTAAACTATTTGATTGCCATCATAGGCATTTAAAATAGTATCTTTTGAATTCGTTTTCAATTCCCACCCTAAATCCATTGCACCTAGTGTATGCTTGGCTTTTTGATGAACATAATAAAAATCTGTATCACTATGGTCAAAAAACTTAAAATTCGATTCATATTTTAATTCATAAGCTTTGTATGACTTTTGATTTTTCTTAACATTTTTAACAATCGACTTCACAGATTGAGATTGTAATACCAAAGACAGACTGAAAAAATGAAGTAGAAATAGATAAAATCGCAGTTTATTCATGAGTTTTTTACAACATTACAGTTTTTAACTTAAATTTGCAACACTATGTACAACAATATACTAACCGTTACTGAACATCACATACAAACTATTACTATCAATAGAGAAAGTAAACTCAATGCTTTGAATATTGAAACTTTACAAGAAATAAAACAAGCTGTGTCTGCGGCACAAAATGACACAGAAGTTAAAGGCATTATCATCACAGGAAGTGGTTCTAAAGCCTTTGCTGCTGGTGCTGATATCTCAGAGTTTGTCAACTTCAACGAAGAACAAGGTCGTAAAATGTCTGCCGATGGCCATGCTGTAATGAATACAATTGAACAATCTAGCAAACCTGTCATTGCTGCCGTTAATGGGTTCGCTTTGGGTGGTGGTTGCGAACTTGCTATGGCTTGTCACCTTAGAATTGCCTCTGAAAATGCTAAATTCGGTCAGCCTGAGGTTAACCTAGGAGTTCCTCCGGGTTACGGTGGCACTCAAAGATTAATACAATTGGTAGGCAAGGGCAAAGCAATGGAACTTTTATTAAGTGCCGATGCTATTTCTGCCAATGAAGCATTGGAATACCGTTTGGTAAATGATGTAGTGCCTATCGAAGATTTGCTGCCTAGATGTTTTGAAATTTTAAACAAACTAAAAACTAAATCTCCTATGGCTATTGCAAAGGTTATAAGATGTGTAAATGACCATTTCGACCACTCTAAAAATGGTTTTGAAACTGAAATTAATGAATTTGGGCACGCTTTTGGTACCAATGATTTTAAGGAAGGTACCGATGCTTTCTTAAACAAACGTAAGCCAAACTTTTAGCCCTTTTTTAAAAATTGACTATCTATAGATTTGTTCTTTTTGCCTCTCTCCTATTTTGTGCCCTCAAATCCAATGCACAAGATGCCGATTTTTGGTATGACCACCAATTGAAAAAAATGACAATCGACGAAAAAATCGGTCAGTTATTTATGGTGGCAGCCTATTCAAACAAAGAAGCAAGTCACACCGCACAAATAGAAGAGTTAATTTTAAAATACCACATCGGAGGATTGATTTTTTTTCAAAACAGTCCTCTTAAACAAGCGTATTTAACCAATTACTACCAATCTCTTTCAAACACGCCTCTAATGATTGGAATTGACGGAGAATGGGGACTTTCTATGCGTTTGCAAAACACTCAAAAGTTTCCGTATGCCATCACTTTAGGGGCTTTACCTAATGATTCTCTGGTTTTTCAATACGGTTCTGCCTTGGCAAAACAATGTAAACGACTAGGTATTCATATCAACTTTGCCCCAGATATTGATATCAACAACAATCCAAACAATCCCATTATTGGCTTCAGGGCCTTTGGTGATAAAAAAGAAAAAGTAGCAAAGTTTGGAACCGCCTACAGCAATGGAATGCTCAGCGAAGGTGTTCTCTCTTGTGCCAAACATTTTCCTGGCCACGGTGACGTTTCTATAGATTCTCACAAGGACTTGCCTGTTGTAAACAAAACATTAGCAGAGCTTGACACTTTAGAGCTTTATCCATTTAGAGAATTAATAAAAAATGGAGTGGCCTCCATCATGGTTGCACACCTTCAATATCCCGCTTTGGACAACAGACCAAACCGCTCGACTTCTCTTTCTAAATTTGTTATTGATACTTTATTGAAACAAACCATGAAGTTTGAAGGTCTTGTTTTTACAGATGCGCTGAATATGAAAGGCGTTGCCAAACACTTTGCCCCAGGTTATGTTGACCTTGAAGCTTTTTTGGCAGGAAACGATGTTTTGCTTTTTAGCGAAAATGTACCCTTGGCATTTGAACTCATAAAATCCGCTATTTTAAATGCGCAAATTTCTGAAGACGAATTGAACCACAGGGTCAGAAAAATACTAAAATGGAAAGAATTTGCAGGTTTAAACAACTACGCCCCAATCGACCTTGATTCATTAACGATTGATTTGCAAGGCAAAGAAAATGAAGCCCTTATTCAATCGATAGCCAATCAAACCATTACCTTATTCTCAGACAGTAAAAACTTAATTCCGATTAATAAGAATGAGAAAACCGCACTTGTCACAATAGGTGATTTAGACCAATCTATGTGGAGTGAATACCTCAAAAAACACGACAATGTTAAAGTCATTCGTTTGGCTAAAGGCAGTCCGCTTAGCAAACAAAACCAAGCCATTATTAGCCTTAGCGAATACAAACAGGTTATTATTAGTTTGCACCAACCCAAAGTATGGAATCAACAAACGGCAGGTTTTGAAAACACCGATATTCAATTTATCAACCAATTGGCCAACAAAAAGAAATTAATCGTTGTGAATTTTGCAAATCCTTATGTATTGGCAAAGTTCAACAAAAATATAACCTTAATTAATGCCTACGAAGACTTAAGTTATTTTCAGAAAGCAAGTGCAGATGTTCTTTATGGCATCATCAAACCTGTTGGAACCTTACCTGTTTTTATTACCCCACAAACTCCAACAATAAATCTACCAACAACCAAAAACTACAAAGCCAACGCTTTAGGGGTGGATTCTACCATATTAAAAGACATAGACCCTATTGTTTCTCAATTAATTGACAAAAAAGGAGCGCCGGGATGTCGAATTATTGCGATTAAAGATGGTCAAGTTATTTACAACAAATCATTTGGACATCTCAATTATGACAAATCTACAAGAGTAAACGAACAAACTATTTACGACATTGCCTCTATTACTAAAATAGCCTCTACTACATTGGCTGTTATGAAACTTTTTGACGAAGGGCGCTTGGATTTAAACAAAACCATAGGCGACTATGTGCCACAAGCCATAGGAACAAACAAAGGTTCACTTGTTATCAGCGAAGTGCTTCAACACAGAGCTGGTCTAAAGGCATGGATTCCCTTTTACAAAGAGACCTTGCCATTTATTGATAGTATTTATTGCGCTAAAGAAGATTCAGCCTATTGCATTAAAGTAGCTGATAATTTCTTTATGCTCAAAGCAAACAAAGACACACTTTACAAAAGAATTTTTACTTCACCACTTGAATCAAGAGTCTATCGCTACAGTGATTTGGGGTTAATGTTGATGCAATTAGTCGTTGAAAATATTACAGGACAAGCATTAGACGAGTATGTTTCAACACATTTTTACAAACCGATGCAACTCAATAGCATGGGATATAATCCATGGAAAATACATGATCGCAACAACATTGCACCTACACAAATGGACCGATTGTTTAGGCAACAAGAAATTTGCGGCTATGTTCACGACCCAGGGGCAGCAATGTTGGGAGGAGTTAGTGGACATGCGGGAGTTTTCTCGAATGCTCAAGACCTAGCACAATTGATGCTAATGATTAATGATGGTGGCACATACAAAGGCAAAGAATACATTAAATCATCAACAATACAAAGGTTTACTGCCTATCAAAGAGGAGACAGCCGTCGTGGATTGGGATTTGACAAACCCGATTTTAGTGGCAATACAAGTCCTGCAAGTATTTTTGGCAGTCCATTGACATTTGGCCATACGGGCTTTACAGGTACATGTGCTTGGGCCGACCCTAAATATAATTTGGTATTTGTGTTTTTAAGTAATCGCATTTGTCCTGATGAGGAAAACAAGGAACTAATAAACGGAAATTACCGCATCAAAATCCACGATATTTTATATAAATCGATTGGGTTATAATTCTATTTGGGTTTTACTCTTTAGATATCAATAGAACGTAAAGATTGAAGATTTTTAAAACTATTAACCACACGCTGAATGGCGTGAAACCATTTCCCGATAGCTATTCGGACTATCCACTATTTCCCTGCTGTCATGTTGACAAAGGAGACATCTCTTCCTGACAGCTTTTATTAAATGAACCAGAGCTTCTTAACGACTCCATTTTTTCATACCTTATTCCAACTTTTTTTAAGTTACCGTGCGGCTGTGTTCCGAAGCCTCGGAACAGCCAATGCGTGAAAATTCCCTTTTGTGGATAGGCAGCCGAGCCTGCAGCCACAAAAACGGAATTTTTGATTGGGTGGTGGTTTTTGTTTCTTTTAACATCAAAAGAAAAAAGATTTTAAAGTTAAGATAAAATTTCATTCGGAGTTAAAACCTTAACTCAAATTTTAACGGTTTTGCGATAAAATCTTCATTTACTTTTAATCTCTTTCTTACTTTTTTATGAGAAAAAAGTAAGCAAAAAACCCACCACGAATGAAAAACTTCAATTTGCCTTAACACACACACCAGCTCCCCAAGCTGTCAAATTAAAATTTCGCGCCATTCGTGGACGCCTCCGCACAGTTTTCGTTCACCCTCAAAAACCACCGCATTGAATGGCACCTTTGGAAACCTAAGAAGGATTTTTGATTTATGAATTTTAAAACCATTAACTATTAACCTCCAGAGGCTTCAGGAAACTATTAACTTTATCAGGCAGCTTATCAATGAGAACCGAGATACCTCCGTTGTCGGTATGACAGCCATTAATAGATTCTGAATAAATTTTGAGGACAAAATTTTCCATAATGACTATTGGAATTTCTAATTAACAGACGCCAAGCATGGCGTCTATACCGATGACAATCTAACCTTTTTGACACCCTTCGGTACTATTCAGCATAGCTGAATAACTCAAGTGGCTAGGCTCAGCCTAGTGGGTGATAATTAAACCCTTTAAACAAACAAACGAATAAACACCTAAACAAATAAACAATCACACTGATCGGCGTGGAACATTTAAACCCTTTAAACCTTTTCAACCCTTTAAACAAATAAACAACTAAACACCTCAACAACTAAACAATCACTCTTCACTACATAAACCCTTTAAACAAAAAAACCGACATCAATTGATGTCGGTTTTTTAAAATTAAATCAAAATAAAACGATCTTACATTTTCATTACTTTTACTTTGCCGTAGCCTAATTTTTCTAAGCCTTCTTTGATTTTCAAATCATCGCCTACACACATGATGACTAAATTATCTAAAGCTAACAATTTTTTAGCTAATGCATTGATTTCTTCTTTTGTAATGTTTTTAACTATTTCTGCTCTTTGTGCATTGTAGTTTCTATCTAAATTGTATTGAACTATAGTGCTCAAAAATCCTAATTTATCACTTGGACTTTCGTATTTTAATGCATCACTTCCTAACAATGATTTTTTAGTAAAATCTAACTCTTCATCAGTGATACCATTCGTAGCATAGTTTTTCATTTCTTTTAAAACCTCTATGATTGAGCTATCTGTAGCAGAAGCTTTTACACCTGCACTCACAATAAATGTACTTGGATAACCCATACTTGGAGAACGGAAACCTGAACGAATTCCATAAGTCCAACCTTTGTCTTCTCTTATGTTTAGGTTCAAACGGCTGTTAAAGGCTCCACCAAAAGCAAAGTTCATAATTGATGCTTTATAATAATCACCAAAAAACTCTGAAGGAATCGATCTGTAACCCATTGTTATATTGGTTTGTTTTGCGTAATCTTGGTTGACCAATAAAATTTGTGGAGCAGTTAAAGCAGGGAATTTATTATAAGTTGGGATTTCTAATTTTTTATTTTCCCATTTTTTCAAGAACGCTAAGTTTTGAAGAGCTGTTGCTTCATCTATATCTCCAATAATAGTAATTGAAGCTAAGTTAGGCGACATGAAATTAGAGTGGTAGTTTTTCAAATCTGCAATTGTAATTTTACTAGCAACGCTGTAATCAGACAATGCCATTACGCCAATTGGATTGTCATTACCATATAACATCTCATTGAATTTTTTACTAGCAAAATAGTTTTCATCGTAAGCATTGTTCTCCATAGATTGCAACAAAGCTTTTCTGTTGGTAGTAAAATCTTTTTCGTTGAATGCAGGATTGAAGAATAGGTCTTCAAAAATTTGCATAGTCTCAGAAACTTTATCTTTATAACATTCTACATAAGCAGACATGTTATTTCCATTACTGCTAAAGTTTATTTCACTACCTAATTCTTTCAATTTATTCTCAACATCCAATGCAGTTTTGGTAGTAGTTCCTTCATTCATCATCATACCAAGCATAACAGCAGTACCATTTTTCACTTTACCTACTTCAAACAAGTGACCACCTTTAATGTCCATGTTGATGTATACTCTTGGTGTTTCTGAACTTTTTGTTCCTACAACTTGTAACCCATTTTCAAATTTGTTTTTGAAAAACTCAGGAACAATAGCTGGTTTTGCTGGTGCAACTACTGGTTTTTTGCTACGGTCAAATCCTGGTGCGTCCACATTTGGTTTGTAAACTAAACCTTGGTAAGCTGTTTTATCAGGAGATACTGTTGCATAAGGATTTTCACTTTCGTAAGGTTTAATCTTAGCATTTCTATTGTTTACGTAATCTGGATGAGGCATAATGTTAACACAAGCGTAGTTTTTACCTTTGATATATTGATTGTAAACTCTCATTATATCCGCTTTTGTTACTTTTTCGTATCTGTTAATATCATCTTGAATTGTAAAATCACGCGTTGGCAATAACATTTCGTATGAGGTTAATACACTTGCTTTTGATGCTACTGTTTCCAAAATACCAAAATATCTTGAAGTGTAAGTTTGTTTGATTCTTTTTAAATCTTCGTCTGAAAAACCTTGTGCTTCAAAAGCCAGTAAAGCTCTCGCTAATTCTTCTCTCATTTCTTTTTCACTTAAACCTCCCATCATAGCAGGATAAGTAACAATCATGAAATTGAATTCACCAGCAACTTCATAAGTACTGTTTGAACATGAAGCTTGTAAAGCACTTCCGTTGTCAACGAATTGTTTGTATAAATATGAGTTTTTACCATCACTTAAAATACTAGCTAAAATATCAAGTGCAGCTTCATCATTGTGGAAAGTTGGCACTGTTGGGTAAGTAATACTAGAAAGTGGCAATTGCACTTTACTGTCAACATTTTTAATTTTTACTTCTTCTAGAGTAACAGGTTTTTTTGATAATGCAGGCACATCAACACCTCTACTGATAGAACCAAAATACTTTTCTACCATTTGCAATGCTGCTTGTGTATTTACATCTCCCGAAATCACTAAAATAGCGTTGTTAGGACCATACCATTTCAAAAAGAAATTTTTCAAATCATTAGAATCGGCTGCGTTTAAATCATCAACATAACCAATTGTTTGCCAGCTGTATGGGTGAGCATATGGGTAAATGGTTTGGTCTTGAATTTCTGGCAACATACCGTATCCATTGGCATAACGTTGGTCTTTTTCATTTTTTACCGTAGCTCTTTGCGTTTCAAATTTCTTGTTAGTAAAGGCTGGTAATAAAAAACCCATTCTGTCAGACTCTAACCACAATGCCGTTTCTAACATATTGCTAGGAACTGTTTCAAAATAGTTAGTTCTATCACGGTTAGTGGTTCCGTTCATGTCTCCACCCGAACCTTGAACTATTTTAAAATGCTCTTCGTCTGCAACGTTTTGTGAACCTTGGAACATCATGTGTTCAAAAAAGTGGGCAAATCCAGTTCTTCTTGGTGTTTCTCTGTTTGAACCTACGTGGTAAGTTACCTCAACATGCACGATTGGATCACTGTGATCTTCGTTAATAATAACTGTTAAACCGTTAGGTAAACGGTATTTTTCGTATGGAATAACGAGCTTTCCGGGCTGTGCTTCCACTTTTTTTACTAAAGTGGCTGTACTCTGAGCGTGTACAAAATTGGTAGCCATAAACAAGATGGCAATACTCATTGAATAAATCTTTTTCATTCTTATTGGTTAATTGTTTTATATTAAATAAAGTGGCAAATTAAAAACTAAATACAACTTTTACTTCTAATTTGTCGTCAAAGTTAATAAATTATAAGATAAAACTATTTAGTCAAACTTATATTTGCACAAATTCTGAAAACTTGCGTAAAAAATACTTTCTTATTGGCTTATTAATTTGCTTTTGGTTTGTTCAAAATCCATTGAATGCTCAAACTAATGTTTTTAATGACGGCAAAGAATTTAGATTTTGTTTTTTAGACAACTATTTTACCTTCGAAAAAATCTCCTTTGTCATTCATTCCAAAACTCCTAAAAACAGGGTCACTGTAACGTGTGCAACTTATACTGAAACTTTCAATATATGGGGCAGAGACACTCAAATAAACTATTTCAGAAGTTCTGGCTCTCCCCTCGCCTCTTTGTTTAATCCCAGTCGAAGTATTTTAATTACCGCTTTGGAACCTATTACCTTAATGGCTATGAATAATGCACTTAATAGCACGGACATGAGTTCTATTATTCCAACTGAAAAAATCCCTAATAACCCCATTTATTATATCAATACTATTCGTGGTGACCAATCTATAGGCCTTTCTAACAATAGTTTATTTACAGTGGTGGCGTTAGAGGACGGCGTTAGAATCAATATTTTACCAACTGCTGACTCTAAAACCAGTTTGAGTAAAAACCTCTTGTTTCAGGTTACCTTAAATAAAGGTCAACTATACAGAGCGCAAGCACAAGACAGTCAATCTTTTGCAGGCACTAAAATTTGGAATACGTCGGGATGTAAAAAGTTTGCAGTATTCGAAGGTGCCATGTGTTCCTTCGTCGATTATAACAACACTTCATGCAGAGGGTGCGACCATTTATATAACCAAACCATTCCACTTCAATACCTTGGCAATAATTACACAACCATTCCATTTGTAGGGAATTTAGATGGTTACAATTACCAAGTTACGGCAACAGAAAATAACACCAATATTATTGTTGACGGCAATCTTGTGGCGATATTGAATGAAGGAGAAGTTTTGAAATCTAGGGAAGCGGCAAATAATTCTGTTTGTATTCAGGCTAATAAAAAAATATCTGTAACACAACTGATGAGAAGCGGAGGATGCAATGGCCATCCCAACAGCTTAGGGAATCCAAGTATGATGGCATTATTACCCGACAATCAAACCACCACTCAAGTTGGGTTTAGTTACACCACCACCTCCAATATTTCAAACAATTCTTCTACCCCTAGTGAGTTTTACTTGGGCATAGTTGCAGAAAAAGGGAAATTGTGGCAATTGTCCTTAAACAGTGCCAGAATAGATACCTCTCGTTTTAGCGAAAAATGCGGCAAAATGATTGGAACATTGACAATGAATCCAAGTTTAAACTATTTTTTACAATCAAAAACTGGATTTCAAGCTTATATTTATGCAATGGGAAGAGACGAAAGTTACGCCACTGCCTTGTCAAGCGACTATGTCAACAATGAAACAGAATTAACATTTAGCGACAATAAACTCTCATCCTGTGACAGTTCATACCAATTTACATTCAAAGCCCAGTCAGACTCATTGGCCATTTTCAATTGGAGTTTTGGCGATGGTAGCAGCGCTGTAGGTGATTCTGTAAGCAAACAATACAACAAGGTTGGTACTTTTAATTTAAAAGTGGCGATTCAATACCCTAACAATGCTGGATGCAAACAGGATTCCATTTCTAAAACCATCGAGATTTACAAAAAACCATATTTCGAACTTGGCAAAGACAGTTTAATTTGTAAAGGAAAGTTAATCACTTTTGAACCTAGCAATTTACCTAAAGCCACTTATTTATGGAGTAACGGTTCCACATCAAATAAAACGACCCTTAATGCAAGTCAAAAAGTTTGGGTAAGGGTTACGGATTCCAACAATTGTGTTTATTCAGACACACTTCAATTGACCTTTATTTCTTGCGACTCAAATAATTTAATCATCCCCAATGTGTTTACACCTTTCAAACTATTAAATGGAAATTCCCAAGGAGATGAAATCAATGATTTCTTTGAGGTCAAAATGATTGGATTCGACCAATTAAGAGGGTTTATTTACAACAGATGGGGAGAAATTGTTTACGAATTTACTTATCCTGAGCAAGAATTTTGGAATGGTTGTGTTAATAATGACATCTCAAGACCATGTTCAGACGGCACCTATTATTACATTTATGAATTTACCAATAGTGCAACTAAGTTTACCAAAAAAGTGAATGGAGTCGTTCGGTTAATTAGATAAAATGGGAGCAAAAATGACTTCTAAATCCTTAGAGAGTATTCTCAATGAAGCCTATGAGCGACATCACCAAACGGAATTTATAGCAAATGATCCTCTCTCTATTCCTCATTTATTTACACAAAAAGAAGACATTGAAATAATGGGATTTTTGGTAAGTATCCTTTCTTGGGGACAAAGGGTAACCATAATCAAAAACGCACACCGATTGATTGAAATATTCGAGAATAAGCCTTTTCAATTTATCACACAACACCAAGAAATCGATTTAAAAGCCTGTTTAGGCTTTGTTCACAGAACATTTAACGACACCGACTTATTGAGTCTTATTGGTTTTTTAAAAGATTTGTATTTAAACCATGGTGGATTAGAACAGGCTTTTTCGGGAGGGGTAAAACCCAAAGACACTAATGTTAAAAATGGGCTAAACCAATTTCGCAAAAGTTTTGAAATGAGTCCTTATTTTGTAAGTCGGACCAAAAAACACATCGCTTACCCCGACAGTGGGAGTGCTTGTAAACGACTAAACATGTTTCTGAGATGGATGGTTAGAAAGGATGAAAAGGGAATAGATTTTGGACTATGGGAGCAAATAAAACCCTCACAATTGATTTGTCCATTAGATGTGCACGTTATCAGGCAGGCATTAAAACTAAACTTGTTAAAAGAGGAAAAAACCAGTTGGGAAAATGCTGTTTATCTAACTGAAAAGTTAAAGAAGTTCGACCCTAAAGACCCTGTAAAATATGATTTTGCCTTATTTGGAATGGGAGTCAACTAGCGTTCGAGCAATCTTAATTCCGATTTAAGTAGTTCAATATCTTCTTTCAGACTTAGTTGTTTGGTGAGCAAAGCATTTGATTTAACTAGAGCGGCTTCAGCTTCTTTTCTTTTCAATTCAGCTTCAGCCGAAGTTGTTTCAATTTTAGTTTTTTGTTTTTGATTCTTTTTTTCAAGGTCTTGTTGCTTGCTAATTAGTTTGTTTACTTCTCTTTGACGACCTTTGATATCAAAATCGTCCATTTTCTTTTCATTGCGTCTTACCACAATACTGTCATTGTTTATTTCAACACGTTTCAATTGAATGTTTTGTTTGTTAAAATCAATTTGCGATTGATACTTATTAATTTTACTTTCATGTTTCAACTGAGATTTGTTTAATTTTTTAATTTCATTAACATTGTCTTTCGCATTCAAAATCAATTGTTTATTCACTTCGATTTCTGTTCGTTCATTGATGATTTTATCGCTTAATTTACGGTTAGATTTGCCAAGTTTTTTGATCATTTTTCGGCTCGAGGCAATATTGCCATTTTTGAATTTGTTTTCATTTTCCAATTGATCAATTGGAAAATCATTGATTTCTTTTTGTTGACTTTCAATGTTTAGTTTAGTTTGTTCAATTTCAGAAACCGTTAATTTTGACTGTTCATTAGTTTTAATTGCTGATTTTTCATCTTTTGCAGCGTCTTTATTATCAATCTTTACAACTCTATTTAATTTATCAATATCATCAGACACTTTTTGGAATTGAATTTCCAATTGAGATATTTTGAGTTTCAATGAATCAATCTTTTGAGCTTTAATGATTTTTTCAATTTGTTTTTTTACTTCCAAACATAGCGATTGAACGCCTATCATTTCTTTGAGTGAATTATTGGAATTAATCATTTTTTCTTCAGTCGCTACACAAATTACAAAAGAAGAATCTTGATTTGAAAAAATACCATAAAGAGCACATTTTAAATTACTTACCAAAGGTAAACTCAAGTTAGTGAAAAATATCTCTTCCTCAGAGTTAAAGACAGGAACAAGCGCAGAATTTTTATCAGACAATATTTCAGTAACCCCTTGGAATGCAATTTCTTTATTTAAGTTTCTTACTTTTAGTTTCAAACCACTTTGAATTCCCTTACTCATGTTGATATTAACTTCATTGAATTGGGCATTAACAGTGAATACATAAGAGATAAAAAAGAAGAGAATTATTGATTGTATAAATTTCATATTAAAAGAGGTTAAATAACAATGCAAATTTAAACATTTTAAATTAAAATAAGTTTCTCGGACATTAAACTATTAACAAACAATCAATTCACAATCATTAATAAAAACAGATTGAAACTTTTTTATTTTACACCTTGTTTTATTGAACTTAAATTATATTTTTGCGTGCGTTTTTAAAAATGCCTTACGCAATGGCCAAGACTATCAAATTAACCAAAGGATTCGACATTAAACTAGAAGGGGAAGCCCTTAGGTTTACGAAGAAGAATGAAATTTCAAGAAATTTCGCAATCAAACCCCTTGATTTCAAAGGGATTACACCAAAACTTATTGTAGAGCAAGGCTCTGAAGTAAAAGCTGGTGACCCACTTTTTTATGCCAAAGAAAATGAACAAATCGTGTTCACTTCGCCGGTGAGTGGAGAAGTCATTGAAATCAAAAGAGGTGAAAAACGTGTAATTCAGGAAATTGTTATTCTTTCTGATGCTCAGTCAAGTTACAAAGATTTTGGAACTGCTGACCCTAAACAATTGACAAAAGAAGAAGTTAGCAGCAAAATGTTATCGAGTGGAGTTTGGCCTTTATTGCGTCAAAGACCGTTCAATAAAATTGCTGATACTAATCATCCTCCGCGTTCAATCTTTATCTCAGGTTTTGATTCAGCGCCTTTAGGTGTTGATTATAACTACATATTGAATGGGCAATCAAAGGATTTTCAAGCAGGGATAGATGCTTTATCTAAATTAACTGAAGGTAAAGTATATCTTAACTTATCTAAAAGAATTAACAATTGTGATACTTTAGAACACGCTCATGGTGTGGTAAAAACCTATTTTGACGGTCCACATCCAAGTGGAAATGTTGGAGTTCAAATTCACCACCTTGATCCTGTTGTTACAAAAAATGATATCGTTTGGTTTATAAACCCACAAGACGTGTTAATTGTAGGTCGTTTGTTCAACACAGGCAAATACGATGCTAGAAAATTAGTTGCACTTGCAGGTTCAGAAGTCATTAACAAGCAATATTATGAAATGCTAATTGGTTCAAGCGTAAGCAGTCTATTAGACCACAATTTACAAGCTGGAAACCAAAGAGTAATTTCAGGAAATGTATTATCAGGAAATAAAATAAGTGCTGATAGCTATTTAGGCTATTATGACAGTTTAGTAACTGTAATTCCAGAAGGTGATGACGAAGAGTTTTTAGGATGGTTACTTCCATCTTATCCTCGTCCAAGTCTTTCTATGACTATGCCTAGTTTTATTTTCCCTGAGAAAAAATACAAGGTAAACACCAACATGCACGGTGAGGAAAGAGCATTTGTAGTAACAGGCGATTACGAGAAAGTATTACCAATGGACATTATGCCATTGCAATTAATTAAAGCTTGTATGGCAAATGACATTGAGAATATGGAATCATTAGGATTGTATGAAGTTGGTCCTGAAGACATGGCATTGTGTGAATTTATTTGCACATCAAAAGCCCCAATTCAAGAAATAATAGAATCAGGTTTAACATACTTAGAAAAAGAAGCATAATATATCCATGAATAAATTAAAAGAAGTCTTACATCGTTTACGCCCTGAGTTTAACAAGGGTGGTAAATACGAAAAATTAAGAAGCACTTTTGATGCCATTGACACTTTCTTATTTGTACCCGGCCATACGACTCATGGTGGTACACATATCAAAGATGGTATCGATCTAAAAAGAACGATGTTTACTGTCGTTATTGCTATGATTCCTGCCCTACTTTTTGGTATTTGGAACGTTGGTTACCAACATTTCAGAGCCTTAGGAATTGAATCTACCCTACTTGAAAACATGATAGAAGGTTCTATTGTGGTATTGCCAATTGTTGCGGTTTCTTATATTGTTGGTTTGGCCGTTGAATTTATATTTGCACAAATTAGAGGTCACCAAGTTAACGAAGGATTCTTAGTTACAGGTATGTTAATTCCATTGTGTTTACCTCCTTCTATTCCATTGTGGATGGTTGGTGTAGCAACAGCCTTTACAGTGGTAGTTTGTAAAGAAGTATTTGGTGGTACTGGAATGAACTTATTAAATCCAGCTTTAACTGCCAGAGTATTTTTATTCTTTGCTTATCCAGCATACATGGCTGGAGAGTACTTATCAAATGGTGACTTTTTATGGGTAGCTGCCAATAGGAACGATGCAGTTGATGGTTTTAGCGGTGCAACCTCATTAAGTTTATATGGTGAAGGCAAAGTAGCTACTGCATCAATGTGGGAAATGTTTGTTGGTTTGGAGCAAGGTTCCATCGGAGAAACCTCTGTTCTTGCCATCTTGATTGGTGCATTGATATTAATACTTACAGGAATAGGCAGTTGGAGAATTATTGCTTCTGTATTCATTGGTGGATTTGCGATGGGATTAATGATGAATTCCTTAAATTCAGGTTTACATTTAAACAATATTTACATGGCGGCTAATCCTTTGTCTCATTTATTAATGGGTGGATTTGCTTTTGGTGCTGTTTACATGGCAACTGACCCTGTAAGTGCTGCACAAACCAATATTGGTAAAATCTATTATGGATTACTAATTGGTGCATTCACTGTAATATTAAGAGTTTGGAACCCTGCGTATCCAGAAGGTATGATGTTGGCCATATTGTTATTCAATGTATTGGCTCCACTTATCGATTATTTTGTAATAGATTCTAATAAAAAAAGGAGGTTAGCCCGTGTCAAATAAAAATTCAAACGTATACATAATACTATACACTTGTATAGTTACATTAGTATGTGGAACAGCTTTATATTTAGCTGCATCTATACTAAAACCAGCTCAAGATGCCAATATCGAATTGGATAGAAAGAAAAAAATCTTGGCTACCATTATTAAATTAGACGAAACTTGGACTCCGGAGAAAGTTGAAGCAACATACAACAGCAGAGTAAAAGGGTATGTAGTTGACTTTTCTGGTAAAGTAGTTGAAGGCAAAAATGTAGTTGATATTAATGTTGACGCTGAAAACAAAAAACCAGCTAAAGACCGTTTATATCCAGTTTTTGAAATTTCATCTGAAACCAATCCCAACGAAACAGAATTCTTTGTTTTGGCAAGTAGTGGAAAAGGTTTATGGGATAAAATATCTGCTTACATTTCATTGAAAAAAGATTTATCTACTATCAATGGTATCGTATTTTCTCACAAAGCAGAAACGCCTGGTTTGGGTGCAAGAATCACTGATGATGAAGCTGTTTACAGCAGATACGCTGGTAAAAGCATCTTTGAAGGAGACAATTTAGTTCCTGTAGTCATGAAAAAAGGAGAAGGTAATGATTACTCAAATGATCCACATGCTGTAGATGGATTAAGTGGTGCTACTAAAACAGCAATAGGTGTTAACGATATGTTAGCAGACTATTTGAGTGCTTACGAACAATTTATTAAATCAAAAAAATCAAAAATCTAATTATGAGTACAACAACAGCACAACCCGTTGTAAAAGAAAAAAGAGAATCCATTTTCTCTAAGAAAAATAGAAAATTATTAACTGACCCTCTTGATGGAAACAACCCAGTAACAGTTCAAATTTTAGGAGTTTGTTCAGCTTTGGCAGTAACAGTAAAATTAGAACCAGCATTCTGGATGTCAGTAGGATTAACTTTTGTTACTGCATTTTCTAATTTGTTTATTTCTGTATTAAGAAATACGATTCCATCAAGAATCAGAATCATTGTTCAATTAGCTATCGTATCATTGTTTGTTATCTTAGTTGACCAAATTTTGAAAGCTTATGTCTATGATATTTCCAAAACACTTTCTGTATTCGTTGGTTTAATTATTACCAACTGTATTGTAATGGGACGTCTAGAAGCATTTGCTATGGCAAACAAACCAATTCCTTCATTTATTGATGGTATTGGAAATGGATTAGGTTATGGATTAATCTTAATGGTTCTTGCATTTTTTAGAGAAATATTGGGTTCAGGTTCATTATTTGGATTCAAAATATTTGAAGCAGCAGGTATTCCGTTTATTGGTAACGGAGTTATGATGATTCCAGCTGGTGCTGCCATCCTAATTGGATTATTAATTTGGGCTCAAAGAGCAAGAAACGGTTACAGAGAAACAGAATAAATAACTTTTTAAAAAAAACATTATGCTTATTGCAAATTCATTAATTAATATAGCTGTTAAATCGATTTTTATCGATAACATGATATTCTCAGTGTTTCTGGGAATGTGTTCCTACTTGGCTGTTTCCAAAAAAGTATCAACTGCTTTTGGTTTAGGTATGGCCGTAATATTCGTCCTTGGTTTTACTGTTCCACTTAACTGGGCTATTGAAAAGTTTTTTCTTAATCCTGGAGCTATGGAATGGATAAGCCCAAGCTTTGCTACTCTTGATTTAAGCTTCCTATCCTTTATTGTGTTTATTTCAGTTATTGCGGCATTTACGCAATTAACAGAAATGGCAGTTGAAAAATTAAGCCCTGCTTTGTATTCTACTCTAGGTATATTCTTACCTCTTATAGCTGTTAACTGTTCGATTTTAGGAGGAGCCTTGTTTATGAGTCAAAAAGGATTCACAAACGTAGGTGAACCTATTGTATACGGTTTAGGCTCAGGAATTGGTTGGATGATTGCCATCGTTGCACTTGCTGCTATCAGAGAAAAACTTAAATACAGCGATGTACCTGCACCTTTAAAAGGATTAGGTATCACTTTTATCATCGTTGGTTTAATGGCATTCGGGTTTTTAAGTTTTATGGGTTTCGAATTAAAATAATAGAACGAACATGATTTTAAATATATTATTAGACATTGACACTACTTCATTGATTTTATCTGGGGTAGTTCCAACCGTTGTTATTCTAGCATTGGTTTTAGTCCTCATTTTTGCTGCCAAATACTTGGTTCAACAAGGGGATGTACAAATTGTAATTAACAATGAAAAAACTATCACTGTGGCTGCAGGCGGAACTTTGTTAACGGCTCTTGCTAACGAAAAAATATTCTTACCATCTGCTTGTGGCGGTGGTGGAACTTGTGCCATGTGTAAATGTGTGATTTCTGAAGGTGGTGGAGATATCCTTCCAACTGAAACGGGTCACATCAACAGAAAAGCTCAAAAAGAAGGCGTTCGTTTGACTTGCCAAGTAAAAGTTAAAAACAACATGAAAATCCAAATTCCTGATGAAATTTTTGGTATTAAAAAATGGGAATGTGAAGTGGTTTCTAACTACAACGTTGCCTCATTTATTAAAGAGTTTGTTGTTAAATTACCTGAAGGCGAAAGCTTACACTTCGAAGCAGGTGGATACATTCAAGTGGATGTTCCTCAGTGTGAAGTTGCTTTCAAAGACATGGATATTAAACCATTACCTGGCGATCCTGCTGGTGATGATAAGTTCAGACCAGATTGGGATAAATTCAAATTGTGGGACTTGAAAATGAAAAACCCTGAACCAATTTTCAGAGCATATTCAATGGCCAACCACCCTGCTGAAGGAAACATTGTAAAACTGAATATTCGTATTGCTACGCCGCCTTGGGACAGAGCTAAAAATGCTTGGATGGATGTAAATCCAGGGATATGTTCTTCATATGTGTTTGGTTGCAAACCAGGCGATAAAGTAACTATCTCAGGTCCTTATGGTGAGTTCTTTATTAAACCAACAAAAGCAGAAATGTTATACGTTGGTGGTGGTGCTGGTATGGCTCCTTTACGTTCACACTTATTCCACTTATTCCACACCTTGAAAACAACAGATAGAACTGTTACTTACTGGTACGGTGGTAGAAGTAAACGTGAATTGTTCTATATCGATGAATTTAGAGCAATCGAAAAAGAATTCCCTAACTTCAAATTCCATGTGGTACTAAGTGAACCAATGCCAGAAGACAATTGGGTTAACAAAAAAGATGTTAATGACACTGAAGGTGACGGATTTACAGGATTTGTTCATAACGCCGTTATTAACGAATATTTAAACAAACACAAATCACCTGAAGACATTGAGTTCTACTTCTGTGGACCGCCAATGATGAACCAAGCCGTTATCAAAATGTGTGATGATTGGGGTATTCCTAAAGAAAATGTGGCATTCGATGATTTCGGAGGTTAATAAAACCACTACTTTATATAAAAAAGTCCATCATTGTGATGGACTTTTTTTTTCATTTGTAATTAATAAAATTATTTAAAAAAAAGTGAAAATATATCCCAAAAATAGCTTTTTTCAATTTTTTTTCAATTGTGTTACTTTGCATATTTCAATATTCAAAATTTAATTCTTAATTTGCAGCATGAATCAAGAAGTAGAAAATGTTGAGTGTTTAATTATAGGAAGTGGTCCTGCAGGATTTACAGCAGCCATTTATGCCGCTAGAGCTGATATGAAACCGGTGATGTATGAAGGATTACAACCGGGTGGTCAATTGACCATTACAACCGATGTAGAGAATTACCCAGGATATCCCGATGGCATTATGGGACCTGAAATGATGGATAATTTTAAAAAACAAGCCGTTCGTTTGGGTGCAGACGTTCGTTATGGATTAATTACAAAAGTTGATTTTAGTCAACGTCCTTTTGTTTGTATTGCCGATGAAAGCAAAACTATTTTAGCCCAAACTGTTATTATTGCGACAGGTGCAAGTGCAAAATGGCTTGGAATTCCAAGTGAACAAAGATTGAATGGCAGTGGCGTTAGTGCTTGTGCTGTTTGTGATGGTTTCTTTTACAGAGGTAAAGATGTTGCCATTGTTGGTGCAGGCGATACCGCTTGTGAAGAGGCTAGTTATTTAGCTAAACTTTGTACTAAAGTACATATGATTGTTAGACGTGATGAATTCAGAGCTTCTAAAGCCATGCAACACCGTGTGTTAAATACCCCAAACATTGTGGTCCATTTCAACTCAGAAACAGATGAAATACTAGGCGACCAAGTGGTAACTGGCGTTAGAATAAAAAACAATGTGGATCAAAGTACCCAGGAAATAGAGGTTTCAGGTTTCTTTGTGGCCATTGGTCACACACCTAATACCGGTATTTTCAAAGGTCAGTTGGACATGGATGAACAAGGTTATTTAATAACTAAAGTAGATTCCACATACACGAATATTCCGGGTGTTTTTGCTTGTGGAGATGCCCAAGACAAAATATACCGTCAGGCAGTTACTGCTGCAGGAAGTGGCTGTATGGCTGCCTTGGATTCCGAACGTTGGTTAGCGGCACAAGAGTAATAAAACCATGTCAACCCCTCCTATTCACCTGAATGAAGCTCAAGAATTAGTAGATGCATGGATCAAAAAACATGGCGTTCGCTACTTTAATGAGTTAACAAATATGGCGATATTAATGGAAGAAGTGGGTGAATTAGCTCGCATTATTTCCCGTAAATACGGCGAACAATCTTTCAAAGAAAGTGATAAAAAACATGATTTGGGGGATGAAATGGCCGACGTATTATGGGTTTTAATCTGTTTGGCAAATCAAACGGGGATCGACCTAAACGAGGCGTTTGCCAAAAATATGGAGAAAAAAACTCAAAGAGACAATCAGAGGCATTTAAACAATGAAAAGTTGAAATAAAAATCAAGCTTCTTTTTTTACCTTCTTAATCCTTAAATTTGCAATTATAATATGACCACTTACGAAGCCATTATTGGTTTAGAAATACACATACAATTACTGACAAAAAGTAAAGCTTATTGCAGTGACCTAGCGGAATACGGCGCATTACCAAACACTCAAGTTAGCCCTATTTCTTTGGCACATCCCGGCACTTTACCAAAGCATAACAAAGAGGTTATTGAAAAAGCGATTATGATGGGTTTGGCGTTGAATTGTAACATTACTCGCAACAACCGTTTTGATAGAAAAAACTACTTTTATGCGGATTTGCCTAAAGGGTACCAAATAACGCAAGACCAAACTCCCATTTGTACAGGTGGTTTTGTAAGCATCAAAAACAAAGATGGTGAAGAAAAATCCATTCGTATTACTCGCATACACATGGAGGAAGACAGCGGAAAAAGCATGCACGACCAAGATTTAAATGACACTTTGGTTGATTACAACCGCGCAGGCGTTCCTTTGATAGAATTGGTAAGTGAACCTGACTTAAAAAGTGCAGAGGAAGCCTATGAATATGTCAGTGAAATGAGAAAATTGGTGCGATATTTAGGAATCTGTGATGGCAACATGGAAGAAGGTTCCTTGCGTTGTGATGCCAACGTTTCTATTCGCCCTGTGGGAACTACAACTTTTGGAACTAAGGTCGAAATCAAAAACATGAACTCTATTTCCAACGTTAAAAGAGCTATAGAGAGTGAAATTATCAGACAAACAGAATTGCTCAATAGTGGTCAAACCTTTGTGTCGGAAACCCGTGGTTTTAACGCTTTGAAAGGACAAACTTTCAGTATGAGAACCAAGGAAGCTGCCAATGATTACCGCTATTTCCCTGAGCCTGACCTACCTCCGTTTATTGTAAGCGATGCCTATTTACAACAACTTACAGAAAGCTTACCTTCCCTTCCTCACCAATTGTACAACCGTTTAAAAAACGAGTTGTCTCTTCCTGAATATGATGCCAAAACCATTACTGAGGACAAAGATTTAACCAATTACTTCCTGAATATCACAGAACACACTAGCAATTACAAATCGGCGGCTAACTGGACTTTGGGAACGATAAAATCCTATTTAAATGAACAAGCAATGCATATCAATGATTTTCATTTGAATGCCTCCAAAATTGCTGAATTGATTGCTTTGATTGACCTAGATAAATTGAGTAACAGCAGTGCCAGTCAACTTGTTTTTCCTGAATTGGTCAAAAATCCAAATGAATCTGTACTTTCCATAGCCGAAAGACTTAATGTAATACAAACCAATGATGTCAATCTTATTTCGGGTATCATTGCGGAAGTATTGGCCAAATATCCTGACAAAGTTGAGGAATATAAAAACGGAAAAAAAGGTCTTTTAGGGCTGTTTGTAGGTGAAGTGATGAAAGCAAGTAAAGGCAAAGCAGATCCTAAAACAGTTAATACAGAAGTCATTAAAGCACTTTCTTAGTTTCATTAATTGGGATTTAATTTGACAATCAAATTCTAAATATTCCCAACTTATATTCTAACCATTTTACAATTAAAGCATTTTAATGCCTTGAAAAAGAGTTAAAAGTAATATTTTTGTTTTTGAATTTACCTTATTGACAG
Organism: Chitinophaga pinensis; assembly: GCA_945871905.1. Taxonomy (GTDB): domain Bacteria; phylum Bacteroidota; class Bacteroidia; order NS11-12g; family UBA955; genus JABMMZ01. The sequence goes on along the minus strand of CAMBXL010000008.1, from coordinate 54,674 downwards.
ATGGCACAAAATAAAACGAATTATACCAATCAAGCTGTTACTGATTTTATAGAATCATTTGCCCAAAACGATTTAAAAAAAGAGGACAGTTATGCGTTGATTTCTATTATGCAATCCATTTCGGGTTTTGAACCCAAAATGTGGGGCCCTAGTATCATTGGTTTTGGAAATTACCATTACAAATACGAAAGCGGTCATTCTGGAGATGCGCCGTTAATTGGCTTTTCACCCAGAAAAGCGGCTATTTCTCTCTATGTATTTTCAGGATTAGAAGAGCACTTACCTTGGATAGAAAACCTGGGAAAATTCAAAATGGGGAAAGCTTGCATTTATGTCAACAAACTTTCTGATATTAATATTGATGTGTTACAATCTTTGATGACCAAATCAATTAATTTTCTGAAAGAACGCTATCCTAATGGATAATTACCTTTGGGATTAGACCTCTTTATCCATTTCATCATTGCTAAAAAAGCTAAAATATATCGCCAAAAACAAGCTCTCTTTTTATTCAATAATTAGCTTTGCGATAGCAACATTGTGTTTACTTTGGGTATTGATTTACAATCACTTCCCTTTGTTTACAGCAGACAGTAGCGCATACATTGAACATGCTTTTAACAACAAAATACCCGGCGATAGACCCGTTTTTTACAGTTGGTTTATCAAATCTATTTCTATTTCAAATTCTTTATGGTGGACCGTTGTTTGTCAAGCTTTAATTCTTGCCTTGCTAATTGGTAATTTCATCTCTTGTTTTTTCCCTCAATTATCTCCTATAAACAAACTCTTTATAATTGCAGCTACTAGCTTGTTAACTCAAGCACCTTGGTATGTGGCACAAATAATGCCCGACTTGTTTACACCCATTTTAGGTTTGTCTGTTCTTTTGTTTTTAAACACCACTGATAAGAAAAAAATGGCCCTTTATGGTTTCTTTATTATTTTGAGTATAATTAGTCACAACTCAAATTTAATTTCGGGTATAGTCTTTATATTCATTCTATTTATCATTAATCTTTTTACAAATCAATATCGAATTTCGTTGAAGCGATTTATGATGGTAATGGCATTGTGCCTAAGTTCATGGTTAATCGTTTGCTTTACAAATTACAAAGCAGGCAATGGATTTACGCCTAACCACTTAAGCCATATCTATTTAATGGGGAAACTTTCAGAAAACGGCATCCTAAAAACTTATTTAGATGACAAATGCTCGACCCATTCATATAAAATATGTCTTTATCGTTCGGAGCTTCCTAATCATGCTTGGGATTTTATATGGTTACCCAATGGTCCTTTTGCACAATCGGGTGGTTGGTATCAAGACCCTACCGAGTACAAGCAAATTATTAAAGGTACACTGACCGAAGGACGCTACCTGCGAATGCACTTTATAGAAAGCATAAAAGCCACTTATCAGCAGTTTTTACTGACCTATGTCGGTGATGGCATCGTTGGTTTTAATACAGAATCGGGCGTTTACAACACGATAAAGAACAACTATCCAAACAGTATTCCTGAGTTTAATAACACTAGACAAAACAAAGGCACTTTAGCGTTTGACTTTTTTAATAATTTATATAAAATTAGCTTTTACTTATTATTGATAGCAAGCGTATTAATCCTTTACATTTCCAAAAACAGAACCTATTTCTTATTGTTTTTGTGGACTTTTGCATTTACCCTTATCAATGCTTTTACTACAGCAACTTTTGCAAATGTATTAGCACGACTGAATTCAAGAAGTATATGGTTATTAAGTTTTGTTTGTATTCTTATAATCGCACACTTTATTGTTCAAAAAACCAATAAAAAAAACCGAAACATTGACATGAAAATATTGTCCTAATGGATATGGCAACACGAAATTAAGCAATCAATGGATTAAAAATAAGTTAGGCGTTGTGGCCACTTCTAGAAATTGGAATACTTCCTTAACATTATTGAATAAAATCAACAGAATTTTAGATAATTAACTATATTTGTTTTTAAAATTGGTTCAAGCTTCAATGAAAATTTACTTAAACACTCTGCTTTTAACAACTTTAATCCTTTTGTCTTTTAATTGTAAAAAGATTGAAACGCCATCTAATACGCCAAGTTGTGTTAAAAGTAAAATTCGCGAGATACTAAAATCTCCTCCCAGCAATCCACCTAGTGAGGTATGGAAATACCAATACAATGGCGAAACGGTTTATTATTTCCCAGCCAAATGTTTTGATATCCCAAGTGAATTGTTCAATGAAAAATGCCAATTGAGTTGCAGACCTGATGGCGGAATAATGGGCGGTGGTGATGGAAAATGTGTGGATTTTTTTAATAAAAGAAGCAATGAAGAATTGGTTTGGAAAGACAGTAGAACCCCTTAGAATCATGCAAATAGTTAAAAATATATTAGCCGTCATACTTGGCATTGTCATTGGTAGCCTTGTTAACATGAGTATTATTAACATCAGCAACTCTATAATTCCTCCACCGAATGGTGTAGATGTAAAAACCCTAGAAGGTTTAAAAGCAGGTATTCATTTGTTTGAACCCAAGCATTTTATAATGCCCTTTTTAGCCCATGCTATAGGGACTTTTGCTGGTGTCATAATTGCACTTAGAATTGCCGCAACACATCAAATCAAGTTTGCATGGACTGTAGGTATTTTCTTTTTATTGGGTGGAACAGCTAACATTTTCATGCTCCCTTCTCCTCTATGGTTTAATATTACCGACCTCGTATTGGCCTATATTCCCATGACTTATTTGGCTATAAAAATAGGAAATCGAAATTCAAGCCCATCAGCATAGAACCATTAAAATGACAAAAGGGAATTTGCATGAAAAAGCCAAATTGATTAACAACTATTGGCAACCTCAAATTATTGGAGAGTTGAACGGGCAACAAGTCAAGTTGGCCAAGATAAAAGGAGAATTTGTGTGGCATAAACACGACAATGAAGATGAGTTGTTCTTGGTGGTTTCGGGTCAATTTAAAATGGAACTAAGAGACCAAACACTAGACATAAAGGAAAACGACTATATTATTATTCCCAAGGGAGTAGAACATCGACCTGTGGCAGAAAACGAAGCAATAATACTACTGTTTGAACCTTCAGGAACGCTCAACACCGGCAATGTAGAACATGCATTAACCTGTAAAGATTTAAAGAAAATTTAAGCCAATATGCACGCTCAAACTGAAGCTTATATTGATAGTTTTCCTACTTTTACTAAAGAAATTCTACTCAAAATCCATCAACTAATCAAACAAAATGCACCCCATTCCGAGGAAGATTTTTCTTATGGAATGCCTGCTTACAAAACAAATGGTAAGCCTTTGGTTTACTTTGCTGCCTACAAAAATCACATTGGATTTTATGCGACACCCACTGGTCACGAAGCTTTTAAAGAAAAAATTTTGGCATACAAACAAGGCAAAGGATCGGTTCAATTTCCACTAAACCAAGCCATTCCATATTCACTGATTGAAGAAATTATCAAATTTAGAATCGAAGAAAATTTCGCAAAAAACAAAAAATAAAGCAATGAAAAATCCCGTTATAAACATTGAAATATGGAGCGACATCGTTTGTCCATTCTGCTACGTTGGAAAAAAGAAAATCCAACAAGTGGTTGAAAAACTTAATATTGAAGATGAAGTACAAATCATTTGGCGCAGTTATCAACTTGACCCAGATTTACCCACTGAAAAAGCATATCCTTCTTTGGATTATTTAATGAAGAAAAAGAATATTTCTGCTGAACAAATGCAAGGAATGAATGAATACTTAAAACAACAGGGCTTGCAGTATGGGATTGACTTCCAATTGGATAAATCCATGGTTTTTAATACTTTTAATGCTCACAGACTCTTACAATGGTCGAAAGAATTCAACAAAAGTTCTGAATTAAAAGAAGCCTTTATGAAAGCTTATTTTACCGATGGCATTGATTTATCAAATCATGAAAACTTAATTTCAGCAGTTGGAAAGGTGGGTTTGGACACACAAAACGCCAAGGAAGTTTTAAATAGCACTGTCTATTCTGAGGCCGTTGATAACGACATTTACCAATCAAAAAACATTAGTTTGAGAGGAGTTCCTCATTTTTTATTCAATGACAAATTTTTTATTTCAGGAGCTCAAGAGGATTTGGTTTTTGAAAATGCGATTAAAGGCGAATTGCTTCGACAAAAGCAAGCTTTAAGTTAAAAGAATACGACAAATCCGCTTTAAAAATAGACTACCAAAAAAGGGACTGTTATAGAATTAAGTTAAATTTGAATTTATTAAAGACATGTCAAACTCTGTAGATTTAAACTCAAAAAAAACGGCTTTAGTCATTGGTAGTTCTGGTTTAATTGGCTCACATCTTGTGATTCAGCTATTATCAAATCCAAATTTCGAAAAAGTCATTGTGTTCAATAGACGTCCTTGTTTAATTTTACATCCCAAAATCGAAGAACACCTCATTGATTTTAATGATTTAAAAACGATAGAACCTTTTGTAAATGGCGATGTAATGTTTTGCACCATGGGTACTACAATCAAAAAAGCAGGCAGTAAAGAAGATTTTAGGCTAGTGGATGTGGTATATCCCGAACAATTTGCACAAATGGCATTAAACAATCATGTTAAGCAATTTTTGTTAATCTCATCTTTGGGGGCTGACCTTGAATCAACTAATTTTTACCTCAAAACGAAGGGAGAAATTGAAACGTTTCTTCAGCAATCAGCTTTTAACTCGGTTTCCATTTTAAGACCTTCATTACTTTTGGGAGATAGAAAAGAATTTAGATTAGGTGAGAAATTAGCCACCTATATTTTACCTGTTTTATCTTTGTTTTTAATAGGCACTTTAAAAAAGTACAAAGCTATAGAAGCAAAAACTGTGGCTAAAGCAATGGTTAACATAGCGTTACTAAACAAACCTGGATTTGCCATTTATCCATCCGACGAACTTCAAACAATTGGCAATCAATAAACTTACAGATATGAAGGAAATAATTACAGAAAAACAATATTTCAGACAATGGTGGATTTTGATTTTACTTGGGGGCATAGATGTATTAATATTATATGGACTATTGTCTCAATTGATAACAGGAACCCCTTGGGGCGACAAACCATTGAGTGATACCGGTATTATTATTTTATATATTTGTTTCACTTTATTTGCTTTGTTATTTATGAACATAGGATTACAAACTCGAATTGATGACCAAGGCATTCACTTTAAGTTTATTCCATTTTCCAGACGATTTACCTCCTACTTATGGAGTGACATTGCAAACTGCGAAGTGAGAGAATACAGTCCTATCAAAGAATTTGGCGGTTGGGGTATTCGCTATGGTAGAAAAGGGATGGCATACAATGTTTCTGGCAATCAAGGGATAGACATTACGCTTAAAAACGGAAAAAGGGTTTTAATAGGCACCAAAAAAAACATAGAAATTCAAAAATTTTTGAGTAAAATTGAAGTCATAAATAAACCAATATAATTCCTTTAATATGAAAAAGTTAAAATCTCTAGCAGCAGTATTATCTCTACTCTTTATTTCATTCGGATTTACCAATGCCAGCCAATGGGAAATCTATGAAGTAGCCGACTTTAAAGCTAAATTCCCAAGCAAACCAACCTATGAAACAAAAGTGGTGAATTCAGCTGTAGGCAACTTAACCATGCATATACATATGTTAGACGCTTCTAAGACAGGTACAGAAGACAACTTGGTTTATGGTATTATTTCTACCGAATATCCCGATAGTACTATTGATTCAAATGACGCCGAATTAATTTCAAATATGTTCAGAGGTGCCATAGACGGTGCTGTAAAAAATGTTAAAGGCAAACTATTGTCAGAAAATAACATTTCAATTGACAAATACCCGGGCAGAGAAATTAAGGTTGATTATGGCGATGGTGCTGCTTTTATCAGAATGAGACTTTATTTAGTAAAAAACAAAATGTACATACTTCAAACTATTACCTTAGCAGACAAAGACAACAATGCTTCTATTAATGAATTCTTGAATTCATTTCAGTTAAAATAAGAGTTTGTAACGCTTAACTCAATTTCGATCTGTTAAAAATCGAACAAATATGGAATTGATACTTCTTTGTACCCTAGCTTTTCTCGCTTCAGTACTGACTTTTTTTTCAGGTTTTGGATTGGGCTCCTTGCTAACTCCTGTTATGATGATATACTTTCCTGTTGAAATTGCCATTGCATTAACAGGGATTGTACATTTATTTAACAATTTATTTAAACTTATACTAGTAGGTAAGCATGCCAAAAAAGAGGTTTTAATTAAATTTGGAATTCCTGCCGTTCTATTCGCAGTATTAGGGTCTTTTCTTATGCTTTATTTCAAAGATTTACCCCCATTGTACTCGTATTCATTGTTTAATCATGACTTCTCTGTCTATCCTTTCAAATTCTTAGTTTCTATCCTTCTTATCTTTTTTGCCATACTCGACCTCACTCCTTCTTTTCAGACTCTAGCATTTAGTCCCAATAAACTTCCTTTAGGTGGAATACTTAGTGGCTTTTTTGGTGGTTTAAGTGGCAATCAAGGAGCCTTTAGAACTGCATTTTTAATAAAAGCAGGTTTAAGCAAAGAACAATTTATTGGAACCGCCGTTGTGGTTTCCACTTTTGTTGATTTAAGTCGTTTAAGTTTATACAGTTCACAATTATTCAGTAAACAACTTATTGGGCATTTGCCCTTACTTGTAGGCTCTACTTCAGCTGCTATTATGGGTGCTGTAATTGGTCATCGCTTACTAAAAAAAGTTACTTTTATTTGGATACAAAGAATGGTTGCGGTATTCTTAATTGTAATTTCTATCGGTCTTGCATTAGGATTTATTTAATGCATTTGAAACAAAAAAAGGCTAACTCCATTTAGAGTTAGCCTTTTAATTTGATATTAGTCCTGTAAGTATTATGGGAACTTAGGATATTTTGTAAAGTCTGGTTTGCGTTTTTCTAAAAAGGCATTTTTACCTTCTTGTGCTTCTTCAGTAAAGTAATACAATAAAGTAGCGCTTCCTGCTAACTCCTGAATACCCGCTTGTCCATCCAACTCTGCATTCAGTCCGTATTTAATCATACGCAATGCCATAGGGCTTTTTAGCATCATTTCGTGACACCATTCTACCACTTCATCTTCTAACTTATCAAAAGGCACTACTTTATTTACCAAACCCATATCGAAAGCCTCTTGAGCTGAATATTGTCTGCACAGAAACCAAATCTCTCTTGCTTTTTTCTGCCCCACTATTCTTGCCAAATAACTGCTACCAAACCCACCATCAAAACTACCAACTTTAGGACCTGTTTGTCCAAATTTAGCATTTTCTGAAGCAATGGTTAAGTCGCACACTACGTGCAAAACATGGCCACCACCAATGGCGTAACCATTTACCATTGCAATAACGGGTTTAGGAAGTGAACGGATTCTTTTTTGTAAGTCGAGCACATTCAAACGGGGAATTCCAGCTTCGTCTTTGTATCCTCCCAATGTTTTAATATTTTGATCTCCACCACTACAAAATGCTTTGTCGCCCTCGCCTGTCAAAACCACGCAACAAATATCTTGATGTTCACGTGCATAATCCATCGCTTCTATCATTTCCATGTTAGTTTTAGGGGTAAATGCATTGTGATAACGCGGTCTGTTAATCGTAATCTTTGCGATTCCTTCAAAATACTCGAACTTTATTTCGTCGTATTCCTTAATCGTCTGCCATTCTCTTTTACTCATATTGTATAGATTTTATATTTTTAATAATTGATTGATTGCTTATTGAATCTGTCTGTATTTCCAAAATGCTACAAGTTTCACTTTGCAAAAATGCCTTTAATGCATCCTTCAAACTGTTGTTATCATTTGCACAAAAATAATTCAATTTATAATGGTTTGCAATGTCTTTTGCATTGAATTGATGAGGTGTTTTAATGTATGGATTCAGTTCTGGCAATTGGCTTGGCCCATCGATAATATCAAAAATTCCTCCTCCAGAATTATTCATTAAAACGACCTTAAAGTTAGGGATTGAATACGAATGCCAAAAAGCATTAATGTCATAAAAAAAGGCAACATCGCCTGTAATCAACACCTGTAATAAATGGGGTTGCGCAATAGCCATTCCAACGGCCGTACTTGTACATCCATCAATACCACTTACGCCTCTGTTTCCATAAACACACCAATGTTCTTTAATGTATTCGCCTAAAAAAGAGACATTTCGAATCGTCATACTGTTTGACAAATGCAGCCCAATCTTTTCTGGAAGGGCATTTAATACTTCAGTTATGGCAGACAATTCTCCAAACTGCGACCATTTTATTTTACCCTTTAATTGTTCTACATTATTCGAAATATCAGACACATATTTTGAAGGCACTTGCGGTAAATATTTTTTAAACTGCTTAAAAAAGTCGAGCGGATTCATTTGCAAAACCTGCGGTTCCGAGAAAAACGGGTCCGCACAGTATCCATTTTCGGCAATATGCCAATGTTGCTTCGGAGGGTTAGACCTTAGCAACTGTTTTAATGGTTTGCTGATAATCATTTGCCCTGTTGTGATTAACAAATCGGGAGCCAACATTTTCTTTTGCGCTTCAGTGGCAGAGAGCAAATACAATTCAATATTTTTGAAAGTCCCATAAGCATGCGCATTCGATATAACATCGGCAATAACAAGCGCAAATCGGTAATCCACCATTTCCTTAAGTTCACTGTATGCATCAGTGGGGTCATTGGCCCCTAGCAAAACCATCACTTTAGGAAAATCTTGAAAGAAATGTTCAGAATCTATCCCTATTTCCCATTCTACTTCATTTACTTCTGCTTTTTTCACAACCTTGTAATGGGGATATTCAAAAACAGTTTTTGCTGCTTCGTACAAAGGTTCACGCAAAGGCACATTCAGGTGAACAGGTCCTTTGATAGCTTCATTGCATTGCAAATAAAGTTGGTCTGTGATTTCAAATATTTTAGTGAACTGATTAACATCCAAATTTTCAGGGGTTTGGTACGACCCATAAACATGGCGGTTGAAAATATCAAATTGATGAATGGTTTGCCCATCCCAACGGTCTAGCATTTTTTCAGGTCGGTCGGCACTAATCACAATCAAAGGCACTTGCATGTAGTAAGCTTCGACAATGGCTGGATAGTAATTAACCAAAGCTGAACCACTGGTACACAAAAGTACCACAGGTTTTTGTTGAGCTTTTGCAATTCCTAACGCAATAAATCCCGCCGACCTTTCATCGGGGACAGACCAACATTGAAAATGTGGGTGTCTAACAAATGCCATAATAATAGGCGCATTTCTACTTCCTGGACTGATCACTACATCATTTATTCCATGAGCATAAAGGCCTGAAACGATAGCGTTAATATTGGTTTGGAATAGACTCAAAGCTTATGGATACAAAAGTAATAGTTCAACAGATTGATTTAAAAAAAGTTCTGACGAAATCTCCATTACTTTTTAACAATTGAAACTGATTTTCGGGCTGGCAAAATCCCAACGATTAATCCGAGAAATAATACCGTAAACAGGACTAAAAGAATGTCCTCCCCTTTTATTTTTACGGGGTAACTGTCCACTATGGCTCCTTGCATTTTAATAAAACCTGTAGATTGTTGCAAAGCAACCAAACCTAAACCAATCAACAGACCTAAAAATGCTCCAAAAAAGGAAATTAGAAACCCTATGGAAAAGAATATTTTTTGAATTATCCGTTTGGATGCGCCCATACTTATCAATGTAGAAATATCCTCTTTTTTTTCAATAACCAACATCGTCAAACTGCCAAGTGCATTGAAGGCCGCTATGAGTAGAATAAAAGTAAGAATTGCAAAACTTGCCCATTTTTCGCTTTTAAACATTTTGTACAAAGTGGCTTGCTGTTCCATTCTGTTTTGAACTTTAAATTCTTTACCTAATAGATTTTGAATGGCTTGATACACTTTTTCCTCATTGGCATTTTTGTGTAATTTTATTTCAAGGGAACTTGCTTTCCCATTGGTTTCAAAAAGTTGTTCGGCAAAGGACATTGGAACAAAAACATACTTATTGCTTATGGCTTCATCAAGTGTAATCAGTCCCGAGGGTTGTATCAAAAACTGATTGACTGCTTCAGGGTCACTGACACTGTAATCGCCTCTTCGTGGTGTGATAACGGTTAACTGACTGAAGGGACCTGTTGTTGAGGCATTGACCTTAACTCCTACGCCTGATCCCAAAACCATCAATGGTACATTTTTTTCGCTTAACAAAGCTTCACCTTCAGAAATTCGACCTTCTAAATCATTAATTTTAAAATAACGGTCATCAACCCCCTTTACAGTACAAATCGTTTGATAGTCGTGATTTCTCACTACGGCATGGTCTTCTAAACTAGGCATTACAAATGCCACTCCCTCTATTTTTTTAACTTTAGCAAGGGTTGATTGGTATTCAAAAAACTTACCTTCGATAGGTGTAATTTTAATATCGGGGTTAAATTTATTGTACATCGAAAAAATTAATTCTTCGAAACCGTTCATGGTACTTAAAATAATAATTAAGGCGGTGGTACAAACTGTGAATGCTAAAACAGCAATAGATGAAATGATATTGATGGCATTTCTTTTCTTTTTGGCAAACAAATACCGAAACGCTATGAATTGTGAAAATGCCAAATTATTTAAACGCTTTTACGACAATACATTTGCCCTTGGTATGAGGGAAGCCTATATCCAAAAGATTAAGTACAAAAACGGGAACAATGGCAAGAACCACATACAATGGCAAGAAAGCAAAAAACAAACTCGATTTTTTGATGACATACGAAGGCCACCCTGTGGTTAATTTCCAACTCAATACTCCCGGGAAACCATACACATATCGAGCTTTTACTTTAGCAAAACCTGCTTGTTTTAACTTACTTTTAATTTCAACCAAACTATATCCCAAGCGGTAAGTGTTGTCTTTGTATATCCCTGTAGAGAGCTTAGTATCCCTTTGGTCGGCATAATTGCTCGAGTTAAATAACACCAACACTCCGGGACTTTTTAAATTGGTATAAAAATTTTGGAGAACCTCTACATCATTTTCTATATAATTGAGAAGATTAACACACAGCGACAAATCAAAACTTTCGGGTTTGACATAAGTGGTCACATTTTCTGTTTTACAATAAATATTTTTAACACTTTCGCTTTGTAAAAAGGTGGTGGATTTAGACACAAAACTTGGGTTACAATCTATAGCAAACACATTGTATTTTTGCTTATTATAAAACAAAGTAAGCAACTGCCCAATACCAAAACCAGGGTAAAAAACGTGTTGAACTTTGGTTTTACGTTTACTACAAATGGCTATTTCACGCTTTAAAATCTTGTTTTTTAATAATAAATTATCAGAGAAATAGTGATAAAACCGTCTCAACCATGAGTGATTGTCCAAGGATTGAGAAAAAATATCGGTATTACAAGAATCAGGCATTTTAGTTCAGTTATTCTTCTGTGTTTCGAGATTCTCTTTCTTTTCTTAAGTTTTCGAATATTTTTTCAAATTTGGCTACTTTTTCCAAACTTTCGTCTTCAAAAAACTGCAATTCAGGAATAATACGCACTGCATTTTTGATTTTATTGGCCAATTCTTTTCTTATCAACTTATTATTATCCTGAATAATAGCAAATATAACTTGATTGCTTGGAGCATTCAAAATACTTAAATAAGCCTTTACATAACTTAAATCAGGGCTTGAGCTAACTTCGGTTACGGTCACAAAAGCGCCTCCAAACCAATCATTGGTTTTGGTTTGAAAGATAACGCCTAATTCACGCTGAATCTCTCTGTTAAATTTTTCTATTCTTGTGCTCATTATTCAATTGCAAAGTTATAATTTGCAAAGCTTATTTTAAGCATTTAATAAAATAATTTTAAGTATGCATTTTTTGACATGTTCATTCCAAGGTTTTGTAACAGGCATAGCACTCAGTTTAATGCTTGGGACTGTTTTTTTTGCCCTTATTAGAAACAGTTTGATTTATGGTTACAAAACAGGTGTTTACATTGCTTTGGGGGTCATAGCAAGTGACATCATCTTTATTAGTTTAGCGCTTTTAAGTCACGGATTTGCTGTGTTCTTAAAACAATACGAACTTTTAATTTCCGTTTCGGGAGGTAGTATTTTAGCACTTATGGGGCTATTTATGTTCTTCAAAAAAAACGTAAACATCAAAGAAGGCATTGCTTTCGACAATCCTAATAATTCTGTTTTTTATTTCATCTCCAATGGCTTTTTAATCAATATTGTAAATCCAGTTAATTTTTTCAGTTGGCTTACTATCAGCTCCATGCTTACTATTCGTTTCGACTACCAATTGAACGACAAAATTGTATTTTTTGCAAGTAGTTTGGTCAGTATCTTTTTGATTGAGTTTTTAATTGCCTACGGCGCCTATAAAATAAAACCATTCATACAACCTAAATGGTTTATTTGGGTGAATAGGATTTCGGGAATTATCTTTTTACTTGTGGGTTTAAAATTGGCCTTAGGACAATTTATTTAACCTTAATTTGTGCATCCATATTTGATTGATTCTAAATGAATACATGGACAGCAGCAGCATTAAAAGAGCATAGATGTACAACGATTGAGACAAGTATAAAACGGCATAAGCCAGATTAAATACAATCCAATATTTCCAACAAGACCCCTCCTTTTGAATTTCTAAATAGGTAGCAGTAATGGAACCTAATGCCAAAAGCAAATCAAAATAATTCATTTTAATTGATGGGAAAGGCAATAAAACCTGATACAACAAAACGCTCAATACCACTATCCCAAGTACAATAAAAAGATGTCCTTTTATAGTCACTTTATTCAAAGGATTGGTTTGTTTCAAAAAAAACTTCCATTTTACAAAACCATTGACCCCCTGAACCAAATAGATGGTATTGAGCCAAAGGCTGGCCCAAAGACCGATTTGGTAAAAAAAATAGACACTACAACAAGAAGCCAAAACACCAAACAGCCAAGCGTAGGGGTTTAACTTTTCAGCATAATACAAATACACGAAAGTTAATAAAAAAGACACTATCTCTACAACTATCAACACTTGTTACAAAGATGCAATCATTTTTTTGTAATTTAAAGTGTTTCTTTGTTACTTATTTTGAAACGCATTCTTATACTTACTGCTGTTCTTGTTATGGCGAATAACCCCTTAAAATCACAAAACAAAGTGAATTTTAAGTTGGGAATAGTGGATAGTATTCGTAAGGATTTAACTTATAAAAAGGAGTTTTACATTTGTTTGGATGGCAAAAACAGCATTATACAAGGATTAAACTTAAAAATGTTTGGGTTACAAGCCGGTTACTCTTTCAACAACCGAACCAACTTATTTTTAGGCTATTACTCCACATTGGGAGATAAAAGTAGGGTTTACGACAACCCAACTGCTGAATTCGGAAAAACCGATTCCAACACGATAAATTCGACCTATGGTACTGCTTATTTTAATATTGGGGGCGAATATTACTTTTACAACTCAAAACGTTGGCGCTTAACCTTTCCCGTTGCCATTGGATTAGGGACAGGTTGGGATCAGTTATACAACTCCAAAAAAACCTTACAATTTAAACGAGAATTTACAATGCCTATTGAAGTTGGTTTTTATGCCAGCTACAAAATAAAATGGTGGTTGTGGTTTGGCGCTGGTGCAGGCACCCGTATTTCCACATTTGCCCCTCAATATTCAGGACCCTTTTACACCTATGGATTTAGCCTTAGATTTGGTGAAATATACAACCGAGGCAAAAAAGCTTTGGGTATCTAAAAACAAGAAAGCCAGCTAAATGCTGGCTTTCTTGAATCAAAATAAATAACTATTGGTTCGCTTCGGTTGTGCTTGGTTTGGCTGGCTTCTCTTTTGGAAGCGTCGGTTTGTAATCTATCAATCCTTTTTCGTATAGAATAGACTCTACAAAAAACTCCAATTGATGTTCATCTATTTTCTTGCCTATAATTTTAGCATTTTCATCTAACACAAACAAAGTTGGATTGGCGGTAATGTTATAGTCTTGACGGTAAATAGGCCACGGATAATTTCGATCTGTTTTGCATACATTAATCCATTGACTCACATCCGGATTAACTTGCATCATTTTTTTCCATTCAGCATATTTTCCTTCTGTAGAAATCGCATAAACAACAACCCCTTTGTTTTTCAATTTTTTGTGAACCTTGCTCACCATAGGTATAACCTCTTTACAATGTCCGCAAGTAGGGTCGTAAAAAAACAGGATTGTAACCTTACCTAATTTTTCATACAGGATATGAAAACGGCCACTGGTGTCTTGCATTTTAAGGTTGGGCGCTATTTTACCACACATGGTTGGCGTTGCATTTTTGGCTTCTTCACACATTTTTCTTAAGTTAGCAGTGTCGTCATACCACCACGCTTTCCCTTGACAATAAATGGTATTAATCATGTGTACCGTTACATTGTCTTGACACATTATTTTTCTGTCTTGAAACTTCGTGGTTAGGTATTGAACAAAATACTTTTGAATCTCTGTATGGATGATTGTTTTTCCTAATACTTGATCCACTGCAGAAACCAAACTGTCAGGATCTTGGAACACTACTCTGTCAATAAAATCATTCAATTTATTCACCAATAAACCTTTAGGTGCACGAATTAATCCATCTTCTGTAAAATCTATATTGTCCCAAAAGTGGGTTTTGTAAAAATAATACTCCTGCATAGAATCCAACTTTACATTTTCAGGAAACTTAATGGGTTGGAATGCTTTAAAAATTTTGGTTAACAAATGGTTTGGATATTGGGCAATATAATTTTCTCTAACTTTAAAGTTCAACTTGTCCATTGAATCCATTTGAGCTTTTACAAAAGTTGATAATGCGGTATTGTTCAACTCTTTTGCTTTTTTAAGTTCTTGGTCAAGCTTGTATCTTTCTCTGCCATAGCTGTACATTTTTCCTTGAAATTGGGCAAAAGCCTCATTTTCCTCAGAACCTGTTACTTTAACTTTGGACTCATCCATGGAAGTGTCTGCTTCGAAATAAAAATCTTGATCATCTGTAATAGGTAACTCATAGTAAGATGCCATACTTGGAAATACAATAAGGTACAAACCTCTTTGTAGTTTAGGATTTCCTGTAAAGACACCTACCCCATTTTCATCTAAAATACAGGTATCTCTCATGTAATTTTTGTCACCAAAGTTATCGGCAAGGTACAGTGGCACATTTTGCAATCCTTTAATTTTAACTTTAATAGAATAATTCCCTTTGGCCCTACCCGGATTTTTGTAATCAAAATCGGAAGTTGAGCTAGTTGGAGAAGTTACAGTTGGGTTAGAAACTTGGGTTGCTGGTGCTGTTGTTTCTTTTTTTCCTGACTTTTGTGCCCATAAAATATCCGTAGATAAAAGGGTTAAAAGGGCGAAAACAAACGATTTAAATAGAAATATTCTTTTCATTAATTAATATTGTAAGGTTTTTTAGCAAATATACAGACAATAATTTTGCCAAAATGGTTTTCTCTATGAATAAAAATAATTTATTTTTTGAAATTGTATATCAAGTTGTGGAATTAATTCCTGAGGGAAGAGTAACATCCTACGGAGCAATTGCGGCTTATTTGGGCAGTAAACAATCGAGCAGAATGGTTGGATGGGCCATGAACGCTTCGCATCATCTATCCTATTCAATACCAGCGCACCGAGTGGTAAACCGTAACGGATTACTGACAGGAAAAAGTCATTTTGGCGGAAATAAAATGGCAGATTTACTCACACAAGAAGGGATAAAAATCGAAGAAAACCAAATCACGAACTTCAAAGAGGTTTTTTGGGACCCGTCCAAAGAATTAACTATTCTATAAAAAAAATAACAAAATACTGATGTAGGTCATTTTCTTTATTTACAGCTGACTCTATTTTCGTAAACTTATTTTTTTATGTGAAAATTCTTGCACCTACAGATTTATGTCCAATCTCTATCAATGGCTTAAAATATGCCGCTGCCCTCGCCAATTACTTATTGATGGACTTAGAGTTATTGTATGTCATTCACCAACCGATGATGCTTAAATCGGGGGTTTTTAACTCAAAAAAACTAGATGATTTGTTGGAAAATGACGGCGTAAATGAACTAAACCTAATGGTTACTGATTTACAAAAGGAATTCCCGAATTTAAAAAACATTCAATACCATATTTCACATGCTCCCAAAGTAGACGTTGAAATATGTCAGTTTGCTCACAAATCTGAGTGTGACATGGTTGTTCTTGCAACCCACGGCAGAAGCGGCATTGAATCCATCATCATGGGCAGTATTACTCTTTCTGTGATTAACCGATCTTCAGTGCCTGTAATTGCTATCCCCGGTAACACGCTGTTTAATCCAATAAAAAAGATAGCGTTGCCTGCCAATCTAAGTGAAATTGAATATCAATTAAACACCGCCATTCCTTTCGCTTTACTTTTCAACGCCTACATTGAAATAGTTCATGTAAGCAAACAAAAACTTGAAAAGACCAATGAAATAGAACTTGCTTTCAAAAAATTCGTAGACAAACAATTATACCCTAAAATCCATTATCATCTCTTAAAAAACGATGACATCCCCACCGGAATTATCTCGTATCTACAAGAAAATGATTGTGATATGATTATCTTTTTTACACATGAACTAAGTCTGTATGAACGCATTTATAATTTAGGCATTTCCAATAAGGTTATACCCTTTGCCAATTTACCTATTTTGATTATTAAAAGTTTTTAACGGTAATATAAACCACTTGTTTACGACCCAAATCATCGCTACAAGTTATTTTCATCTTCCCAAGTGGCATTTTCACAAATACGGCTTGATTAGGATTTGATTGACTTATCAACTTGTCATTGATATACCAATAAACTGTTTTTGCTTGATGGTCAACAGAGGCGTTTAACATTAATTTACTGTCCGAATTTTCTTCCACCAAATACTCCGACTGATGGGTCGGCGACACTATTTTCAATTCCCCTTCAGTTTCTACTCTTTGACAACTTGGATTGTGCTGAGGCCATTTTTTATAAACGATTTTTTCTTGTTCGTAATAATTGATTAATTCTGCAGGCAAATTTGGATATATTTTTTCAATGTATTGATTGTCCTCGATACAACTGTTACAGAAATAGAGGGAACTATCCTTATTGACTTTCAAGCGCACACTGTGCTGACATATTTTTTGGATTGTTTGTTTTTCGATATAAGGTTCATTGATTGTTTGAATACAATCCGAAGAAGGAATATAACCTGTTTGACTGCATACCGCTCGATAACTAATACCTTTAGGTTCACTAAACCATTGTTTTTTTGAATTGTAATCAATAGTATTAAAAACTTCGAACAGTAAGGGTGTTGCAATTTCACCTCCACTTAAAGAAGCAACCCCTTCGCCATCAAAATTACCAATCCACACACCAACAGTATATTGTTTATTATAACCTATAGCCCATGCATCTTTCCTTCCAAAACTAGTTCCTGTTTTCCATGCAACCTTAGGTATTCTGAATGTAGAGTTAAACAACTGAGAGGGCAAATCAGGCCTTTGCACGGTTTGTAATATTGAACTAACCAAATAAGAGGCGGCAGGACTTAACACAGGATTTACAGGAGTCTTGTTCATTGCTTTTAGAAATTGTTTCCTTTTCAAAACACCTTCGTTTGCAAACATAGAATAAGCCATAGTAAGTTCCTCCAAAGTGACACCACAACCACCCAATGCCAAACTTAATCCCAATTCTTGTGACTGAAGATTTGAAAATCCGCTCGTTTTCAAAAATCCCTTAAACGTTTTTACCCCTATAGTATTCAACAAATTGACCGCAGGAATATTCAAAGATTGAACCAAAGCCTCCTTAAGCTTAATTTTACCGTTATAAGTTTCATCATAATTAACGGGAGTGTATGCTGCAAAATTCACTGGAATATCAAGCAATACAGTTTCAGGCGTGTACAAACCCATTTCAAAAGACAAACCATACAAAAAAGGTTTCAATGTACTCCCGGGAGAACGAAGTGCCTTTACTCCATCCACCTGACCAAAGTGTTCCGCATCGTTAAAATCATTACTCCCACAATACACCAAAACGTTGCCTGTTTTATTTTCAATCACCATTAAACTACCATTGTTAATGTTTTTCTCCTTCAACTTTTCTACGTATTGATTTAACAAAAGTTGAACTTGAACTTGGTATGGGTATGAAATGGTAGAATAATACTTATTTAATTCTGCATTAGAGGCTAGTAATCGGTTGCAAAACTGAGGGGCAGTTTTGGGCATTAGATAATATTTTATTGACATAGGCTCCATCAACGCATCATCAATAATTGATTTAGATAAATTTAAAAAAGGCGATAATTTTCTTATCCATTTATTTTTGGCTACTTGAATGGCTGCTTGATTTTTTTTGATATTCAAACTGCTTGGTTTATTGGGAATAATAGACAACGTAACACACTCCGACAAACTTAAATCTTGAGGCGACTTGCCAAAATAAATATAAGTGGCACTCCCTACCCCTTCTATATTTCCACCGTAGGGTAATAAATTAATATACATTTCCAATATCTCATTTTTAGAAAATTGGTATTCCAATTGGACTGCTCTAAAAAGCTCAATCAATTTATTGACATAGGTTCTTTTTTGCGGTTTTATAAGTCGAACCACTTGCATGGTAACAGTGGATGCACCTCCTTTTCTTTGTCCAGAAACTGTATTATTAAAAGCCGCTTTAATGATTGAAACAGGATTAAAACCACAATGGTAATGAAACCATTTATCCTCTTTTAAAAGTATTGATTTTAAAAACAAAGGAGAAACGTCATTGATGGAAGAATGCAATCGCCACTTGTCAGTCTTGTTTAGGTAAACCCCTAATAATTCACCATCCTTGGCATAGACACTTTTAGAATAATCGACAGAAAAACGAAACGGAACAAGCCAATTGAGCAACACAAAAATCAAAACTAGTCCATACAGAAAATGGCCTGTTTTATTCAATATATGATTGACTTTTCGTCTCATTTATTTTTCAAAATTAAGTTAATTTTATTATTATTAATTTGTTTAATTTTGCATCAATGTCAAAATTTATCATCAAGCAAGCCCATGTTATCAATGAAGGGAAAACGGAAGTTTTAGACGTATTAATACAAAACGACAGGATTGAAAAAATAGCTTCAACCATCAATGACCCACATGCCAAGGAGATTAATGCAGAAGGCTTGTTTTTAATGCCGGGTGCCATAGATGACCAAGTCCATTTTAGAGAACCTGGATTAACCCACAAAGGGGATATTATGACAGAAAGTCGAGCGGCAGCCGTAGGTGGAGTGACTACCTTTTTCGAAATGCCCAATACATCTCCGCAAGCCGTTACACAAGCATTATTGGCAGATAAATATGCCATAGCTCAAAGAAATGCTTTTGCCAATTATTCTTTTTTTATGGGCACTACCAATGACAATTATGACGAGGTAATGCGCACCGACCCTAAAACAGTTTGTGGCATCAAAATATTTATGGGCAGTAGCACGGGCAACATGTTGGTTGATGATGCAATTGTATTAGAAAAAGTATTTGCCAATGCCCCCACTATTATTGCAACCCATTGTGAGGATGAACAAACCATTAAAAACAATTTAGCACATTATTTGGCAGAAAGTAATCAACAATTAAACATCCATCACCACCCGCTTATTCGTTCTGAACAAGCTTGTTACCTAAGCAGTAGCATGGCGATAGAATTAGCTAAAAAGAACGGCACCCGTCTTCATATTTTACATATCTCTACAGGCATTGAAACGACATTATTTACCAATAAAATCCCATTAAAGGACAAAAAAATAACCTCAGAAGCTTGTATTCACCACTTGTGGTTTTCGGATGAAGATTATAAGGAAAAAGGCAATTTCATCAAATGGAATCCTGCTGTAAAAACAGCTAATGACCGTTCAAAAATTTGGGAAGCGTTACTAGATGGCAGAATTGATGTTATAGCAACTGACCATGCTCCTCATACGTTTGACGAGAAAAACCAAGCATACGCTCAAGCTCCTTCGGGTGGTCCTTTGGTTCAACACAGCATTCAAGCCATGTTTGATTTTTATCATCAGAATAAAATCAGCAAAGAAATGATTGTTGAGAAAATGTGCCACAATCCAGCCATACTTTTCAATGTGAAAGAAAGAGGTTATATCAGAGAAGGTTATTTTGCTGATTTAGTTTTGGTTCAACCCAAACCACAATTGGTAAAAAAAGAAGAATTGCTTTACAAATGTGGATGGAGTCCGTTTGAGAATCATACTTTTAACTACCGAATTCATACCACTGTAATTAATGGTGTTCCTGTTTATGAAAATGGCATACTACATTCAAACCCTAATGGACAAAGAGTTGAATTTGAAAGGTAATCTTTTTGCATTTTTGCTTTTGATATTGTGTTCCAATTCAATTTGGGCACAACACAGCAAACACAATATTAGTGTGGGCATTGGTTCCCCTAATATCCCAAGATTTTATTTCAATCAGTTCAATTACAAAACTTCATTTTCATCTACGGGGACGGGACCATACCACCTAAAATATGAAAACAAGATTAATTCACGTTTTGGATTAGGGGCTAGTATTAACTACATGGCTTATCAAGTCTCGTACAATGAAATCATTTTCGACACCACCCTAGGTACTATTGCCAACAACAAGACTACTATTAAAAGTAATAATTTAGCCATTAACGCTAGAGTCAACTACCATTTATTAGACCCAATTAAACATCCAAAAACAGCCTTTTATGTTGGATTTGGTGTGGGATACAGGATTGGTCGTTTTACCACAGAATCAGATTTTCCAAGTAATACAGTGAGTATCACACTACCCAATATCTATCGATTAGGATTGGAATCCACCATTGGATGGAGACAAAAAATATACAAACAAAGCAGTTTTTATTTAGAAATGGGCCCTGCAAAATCGGTCATTCAGGCAGGTATAACCATTGGAATCAATCAAGAAGACTAAGCGTTTTTGATTTTATTTTCAATTGCTGTTGTGGAATATCCATCAATAAAGGCAATGGTTTCTACTCGACCGCCATTCTCAACAACTTCCTTATAGCCTACAATAGCCTCAGGTTTGTAATCGGCCCCTTTAACTAAAACGTGAGGGAGAATAGAACTAATCAAATTAACAGGAGTTTCTTCATTGAATAAAACTACATAAGACACACTTTCCAAAGCGGCAATTAAATACGCCCTAGCTTCTTCGTCTTGTATTGGCCGAGAAGTCGATTTCCCTAAGCGTTTAACAGAAAAATCGGTATTTATCCCAACAATTAGACAATCCCCTTTGTCGGCTGCTTTTGCCAAATAATCAACATGTCCTTTGTGCAAAATATCGAAACAACCGTTGGTAAATACAATCGACTTATTTTGTTTCTTTAATGATTCAACTATTGGCAATAGCGTTTCCAATGTATGAATTTTAGACTGTATTAATTGGTGGTGACTCATAAAAAAATTAAACCTTTGTTTTAATTGCCATAATTATAAACGAGATAGAACCCGATAAAATAATCATAAGAATATTACTAAAGAACATTACTACACCAAGCGTGCTTGCATTGATTTCTGTAAAACCATATATTTGGGTCAACCCAATTTGAATACTGCTAATCGTTGCAATTCCGGCTGGTGCGGGAACAATAACGCCTAAAGTACTGAACACTAACGTAGAAAGTGCTCCTCCTATCCCTAATACGGCCGAAAAATCGAATGCCATAATGGCGAAGTAAGTCATAAACAAATAACAAACCCAAATAGAAGCTGTATAAAACAAGAACAAAATGGGTTGTTCTAACGTAAACACACTTTTTATTCCGTTGATGAATCCATTGATAAATACGATTATTTTGTTTTGTGACTTAGAAAACTTTTTGATAAAAACAAAAAGTCCAATAATACCAACAAGCATAACAAGACCTAGCGTTATTAAGATGGGGCCATTAAGTTTAGATAAAAGAACCTCATCAATGTAACTATAAAGCTTATCAAACTGTACAATTACACTCAAAAAAATGACAATTGCCAACATGAGTAAATCAATAATACGTTCACTGAATACGGTACCAACTAAAGTATTCAAAGGCACTTGGTCCGACTTTGAGAACACCGCACAACGGTATATTTCACCAGAGCGAGGAATCCCTAAATTCACCAAATAGCCACTCATTGTGGAGTGATAAGCATTGCTAATTTTAGTTTTATAACCAAGTGGTTTGAGCATCAATTGCCATCTAAGCGCTCTGACAAAAACAGCCAAAACACCCACAAGTAGTGAAGCGATAATAAATCCTAAGTTTGCGTTTTTTACCTTAACAAGAAACTCATTAAAGTTGAAACTTTTAGAAATAAAATAGACGATGATAGCACCAACAGCACCAAAAAGTAAGAACTTTATGATTCCTTTTTTATTTTGCATTTATATTTTGTTTTGTGCGTTGGGGAACACAAGCCATGGTTGATGCGATTTGGCTTTTTCAAAATCCATTAACGCAAAACTAATGATAATCAATTCATCACCCACTGCACCTCTTCTAGCTGCAGCACCGTTTAACCCAACAACACCCGAACCTCTTTCCCCTTTAATAACATAGGTTTCTATGCGTTCGCCATTGTTATTGTTTACCACCAAAACCTTTTCATTTTCAATCATATTCGCAGCCTCTAATAAATCTTCATCTATAGTAATACTGCCAATATAATTTAATTGGGTAAAAGTGATTTTCACATTGTGAATCTTTGATTTTAAAACCTGAATCATCATAAAAGGTTGCAAAGATAGATAATATATTTATAGCTTAACTACCTTGAATAAATTTTATTATGGTTTAAATCGGCTTTTTTGAAGAATTATTTCTGATTTTATTGTTGACATAAGTTCAGGCAATGTCACTTCTGGATTCTTTGACATGTATTGTTTAACAAGCTGCCAACCTATATATCGCCCCAACATTGGCGGTGATTTTTCGGGAACACCACTTGCGATTGTAAAAGGTCCTTCCTTTATAAAACGTTCAAACTTACGACTGTCGGTCTCGTATAAAATTTGTTCTTTTACAAAAAATGACCATATATTGGATTGTTCTTTTACACACCAATCGAACTCTTCTTGCGTTAAGCCAATCTTTATTGGGTCAGGCACTTGTCTCAATGTTGCATCTAAAAAGTACAACAACTTACCTTGATATACTATTTCATCTAAAAAATGTTTTCCTCTGTTATAACCTATGAATTTGTCATTGGCATGTGCCATAATGTGGTGAACCGAAATAGTTTGTGGAATGAGTATTTTTTTCCAATAATTTTCAATGTTAGTATACTGATAAGAAGGAAAATCTTGCCCCATGTGCATATCCAAAGAAACACCTATGTAACCCTCCCCAATTGGATTCATGTAAAGGCTAAAATTACTGATATAGGTAATAACGACAGGAATACTGTCCTTGGGATAATAATATTTAAAGTATTGATAAGCTTTAGTCAGTTCTTTTTCATAAACAGAAAAATCACCGTATTTTTCTTTCACTAATTGATACAGTTTTTTGGCATTTGGATCTGTTTTGTACAACATCAATTGGGCAAACGCTTCATTCTCATTTCCCGGAAACCCCATAATTCCCATTGTGTAGTCATTGACAAAAGCACCATACTTTGCCTTAAAAGCTTCGAGTGTATTGAGCTTATTTTCAAACAAGTCGACTTCGAACCTTAAAATATCTACTTTGACAGTAACCTCTGAAACGTCAACATCCAATTGATTTGACTGGCATCCTGAAAACAAAAACAGAGAAACTGTGAAGAATAAAGCGGTTATGTGAGAAAATTTCATCATTTTTGCGCAAATTAATAAATAAATTTATGAATTTAAAACTTAAAAACCGCATTTTCTCAATTTTGTGCATTCTGTTTGTTTCAGGTTTATTAAAAGCACAAGACGACCGCGACTTTAGAGTCGGATTTAAATTGATTCCCGGCGTCAATTGGGTAAAATCAAAAACATCATTTTCACAAGGCAACGGTTCCGGCTTAGGTTATTCATTCGGCTTTATGTTGGACATAAAAATTGCTGATAATTACTACTTTACACCCGAAATTAATATTACAAGCATGACCAATAGAGTAAAGCTTAAAGACACTAATATTCATGTTCTAAATAACAATTCAGGTCATAATTTCAACAATATTTCTCACAAGTATAATTTACAATATTTTGAAATCCCATTGACATTCAAATTCAGAACGAATGAATCCGACGGACTTCGTTTTTGGGGACAATTTGGTGTTGCGCCGGGGTTTATTATTGGCAACAATGTAACAACCAGTGCAACTGCTATCTCTCCTGCTACAGCATTCCCAACAGAAGAAAAATACAATCCCAATACAAGTGAAAGTGATATTTACGACTTTATAGGTTATGAGGACAATATCAATGTATTTCGTGCTTCAATGATAATTGGCGCAGGCATTGAATACCGTTTGAGCGGCAATAACAGTCTGTATTTAGGTGCCAGATTCAACAACGGTTTTACCGACCTATTGAATGACAAAAGAGGTAAAGTGATTAACAATGTTCTTGGTCTTGAAGTAGGTATGTTTTTCTAATTTCGTAAATTGTATTCGTGAAAATAGCACTTTGTCAACTTAATTATACCATTGCTGATTTTGAAGGCAATACTTCTTTAATAATTGATGCCATAAAAAAAGCAGAGCAAAATGCTTGTGATTTAGCTGTATTTAGTGAACTTTCTATCTGTGGCTATCCTCCTGACGATCTTCTAGATTACGAACATTTTATTAAAAACTGCAAAAAAGCCGTTGATTCCATACTTCCTTTTACTCAGCAAACGGCTGTTATAATTGGCTGTCCATCGCCTAATTCACAATCAAGCGGGAGAGCATTATTCAACAGCGCTTTGCTTTTGCACGAAGGTAAAATAGTTTCAACCCGACATAAAACCCTTCTTCCTACTTACGATATTTTTGACGAAGCTCGTTATTTTGAACCCAATTCTGGTTTTGAATGTATCGATTTCAAAGGGCAAAAAATAGCGCTCACAATTTGCGAAGACCTTTGGGACGAAACAGAATTTCTGAACTATAAGCAACATCCTCTTCAAGAATTACTAAAACAAAAACCTGATTTTATAATCAATATTGCAGCTTCTCCTTTCAATCAATATAAAAAAGAACAGCGTTTAAAAATACTTACAGACCAATGTCAAAAAGCTCAGTTACCCCTTATTTATGTCAATCAGGTGGGTGCACATACCGATGTGATTTTTGACGGCGATTCCAAAGTGTTGAATAAAAATGGAGACATTGTATTGTCGTTAAAATCATTTGAAACCGACTTCCAATGTATTGATATTGAATCATTACCGGCTGTTATTCAAAGTGAAACCAAAGACAATATTGCATTAATACATGAAGCCTTAATTTTTGGCATTCGCAATTATTTCCAAAAAATGGGGTTCACAAAAGCGATTTTGGGATCCTCAGGAGGGATAGATTCTGCGGTTGTTCAAGCATTAATGAGTGAGGCCATTGGTGGAGATAAAGTAATGGCAATGATGATGCCATCAGAATACAGCAGTGAAGGCAGTGTAAGTGATGCCGTTCAACTTTCAAAAAACCTAAACAATCCATACGAAATTGTTAAAATATCACCCATTTTTGAGGCTTTTCAGGTGGGTTTAAAACCACAATTTGAAGGAACAGAATTCAACTTGGCAGAAGAAAACATGCAAGCAAGAACAAGGGCTGTTTTATTAATGGCAATGAGTAACAAGCACAATTACATACTAGTAAACACAAGCAACAAAAGTGAAATGGCGGTTGGATATACGACCTTATATGGCGATATGTGTGGGAGTTTAAGCATAATCGGTGACTTGTATAAAACAGAGGTTTACCAATTGGCACAATACATCAATAGGGAACAAGAAATAATTCCAAATGAAATTATCTACAAGGCTCCTAGTGCTGAATTAAGACCCAATCAAAAAGACAGCGACAGTTTACCTGAATACGATTTGTTGGACAAAATACTATACGAGTACATTGAGAATAGAGAATCTGCTGAAATAATTACATCAATGGGATATGACACAGACATCGTAAAACGAATAGTTAAACTAGTGAATAACAACGAATTCAAAAGGTTTCAAGCCCCACCTATTTTGAGAATTTCATCAAAAGCATTTGGTAGAGGAAGAAGAATTCCTTTGGTTAGCCGATTTTAACAGCACACATTGTAGAATAGCCTCTAGCGACAAGAGTTCGAACCCCGTTATCAATTGCAAAGATATCGGCTTCGCAGAAATACAACAGATTTCCTTGTTTAATGACATAACCTACCGCCTCTATAGTATCACCCAAAGCAGGTCTTAGATAAGACACTTTCAAGTCGGACGTTACGGTACCTTCATTTTCAGACACCAAAGAAAAAGCTGCAAAACCCATTACCAAATCAGCCACTGTTGCAGTTACACCACCATGTAAATAGCCGAATTGTTGAAGGTGTTTTGCTTCCATTTTAAGACTTCCTGTAACCTTCCCTGCTTCAATATCCGTGAGATCAAATTGGATATGGTGCATGAAATATTGTTTTTCGAGATGATTAAGGATATTGGCTTTAAAATTTGGGTTTTTGGGAATAAAGTTCATATTAAAAGGTTAATTCTTCGAGAGCACTTCTAAGTTCAGAAGCTGTTTTTATTTCTTTTTGGGACAATGCTAATTCAATACCTTCCTCGTAATTGGAAACAGCAAGTTTTTCATTAAACACAGCTTCGTATGCTTTGGCCAATTGATAATACAGAGGCAAATAAGTGGGGTCTATGTTTTTGAGTTTATTGAGCCATACAATTGCAGAATCATAATCACTCAATGAGAGGTATTCCATGGCTACGGCATAATTTAGAAACAAATCTTTGGGTTGAGATTCAACTAGTTTTAAAACAGTTTCCAAACGATTCATTTTGAAATTATAAAATTATGGAGTGCAAAGATAAGAGAGTGTTCAGTAAAATCAAGATGAAACTGAGTGGAGTATTTTTTATAATTCAAAATGAAGCTGTTAATTATTTTTTATCAAACTTTCTTATTCTCATTTTTTCTTAGGACAATTTTAGCTTAATTTTGCAAAAAAATTATCTTAAATGAAGCTATTAGTGTGTATGAGTGTGGTACCTGACACCACCACAAAAATTACGTTTACTGACAATAACACCAAGTTTAACTCACAAGGTGTTCAGTTTATCATCAATCCATACGATGAATTATCATTAACAAAAGCCTTAGAAATTGCTGAAAAAGTGGGAGGAACTGTTACTGTTGCTACCGTTGGTTTAGCAGATGCAGAACCTGTTATCAGAAAAGCTTTGGCGATAGGTGCTAATGATGCTATTAGAATAAATGCAGAACCAGTTGAAGGAATGTTTGTGGCTCAACAATTGGCTGAAATTATAAAAAACGACAATTACGACATTGTATTAACAGGTCGTGAAAGTATCGATTATAACGGCGGTCAAGTAACCGGCATTTTAGCTGAGTTATTGAATTGGCCATCGGTTAATGTGTGCACCAAAATGGAATTAGTAGATGGTAAAATGCATTTTGAAAGAGACATTGATGGCGGAAGACAGTCTGTTATTGCCAACTTACCTGTAATAGCAAGTGCTCAAAAAGACCTTTGCGAACCAAGAATTCCAAATATGAAAGGCATTATGGCAGCAAGAACAAAACCATTGACAGTTAAAGAACCTGTTCAATTAGAACTAAAGGCACACTATGAATCATTTGAAAGCCCAAGTGCCAAACAAGCGGTTAGAATGATTGACGCAGAACAAGCAGGACAGTTAATTGACATCTTAAGAAACGAAATAAAAATAATTGCATAACACAATGGTAGGAATATACGCAGAATTATCAGAAGGACAATTTAAAAAAGCAGTTTTAGAAACCGCTTCATACGCTTCTCAAATTAGCACAAATGGCGTAACTGCTATCTGTGTGGGTGAACCTAAAGAAGGCGAATCGCAAAAACTTGCAACTTATGGCGTTCAAAAATTAATTGTAATCAAAGGGTTTTCTTCTTTTGATGCACAAACCTATTCAAAAGCTATTGCCAATGCAATTCAAGCGAATGGCATAGAAACATTAATTATAGCTAACACATACGAAGGTAAATCAATTGGTCCTCGTTTAGCAGTTGGCATTAATGCGGCTATTGCAACGAATGTTATTTCACTTCCAAACCAATCAAATGGTTTTGTAGTAAAAAGAGGGGTATTCTCAGGAAAAGGTTTTGCTTATGTTCAATTGGGTGCAGGTAAAAAAGTTATTGCTTTAACCCCAAACAGTATTGATATTAGCGAAAAAACAGTAGAGTTGAGTGTTGAAACAATCAATGAAACACCGATGAATTCAAACACAAACATCGAAAGCACACACAAAGCAGAAGGTAAAATTCCTTTAACAGAGGCAGAAATAGTGGTTTCGGCTGGCCGTGGTTTAAAAGGTCCTGAAAATTGGAATATGGTGGAAGAACTAGCCGACTTATTAGGCGCAGCTACGGCATGTTCTAAACCGGTAAGTGACATGGGATGGCGTCCACATTCTGAACACGTTGGTCAAACAGGTATTACAATTAAACCAAATTTATACATTGCAATTGGCATATCAGGTGCTATTCAACATTTGGCAGGAGTTAGCAGCAGTAAAGTCATTGTTGCTATCAACAAAGACCCTGAGGCTCCTTTCTTTAAAGCGGCTGACATTGGAATCGTTGGTGATGCTTTTGATATATTACCTAAAATAATAGAAGCGGCTAAACTGACTCAAAATTAATTTTTCCTAAACCCACGTTTTGAAAAAAATTGAGTTAGAAATATATGGAATAGCTCCTTCACACATGAATGGCTCATACAGCTTAATCATGTCTGAAATAGATGGAGGCAGAAAATTGCCAATTATTATTGGACAGTTTGAAGCCCATGCCATTGCTATTCCTTTGGAAGGAATTAATATTGACAGACCTTTAACGCACGACTTGTTTCTAACCTTTTCAAAATCATTTGAATTTAGCGTTAGCGAAGTCTTTATTCATCTTTTAAAAGAAGGCGTCTTTTATGCTTCATTGGTTTGCGAAAAAGAAGGCAAAACCTTAACAATAGATTGTCGCACAAGTGATGCTATTGCAATTGCGGTGCGATTTAATTGCCCTATTTACACCACAGACTCTATAATGGAAACGGCATCTATTGAAATGGATGACAATTCAATACAAAAACCGGGTAGAGATACCACAGAGAACGAAAGAGTTAATCCTAAGGAAGTTAATCCATACAGTAAACTAAGTCTAGATGAATTGGAAAATTTGTTAGACAATGCCATTCGCAATGAAGATTATTTAAAAGCAGCCCAAATTCGTGATGAAATTGACAAACGCAATTAAACGCTATTCTTTTATTGCATTTTCATTTTTAACTTGGAGTGCTTGTCATTACCAATCTAAAGAATCATTTATTGTTGGACAATGGCAATACCAAAAAATTGAGGGATTAAAAAATCCTGTAGAAATTGGACTAGAAGATTATTTCATATTAGACTCTGCTCACAACTTCAATTACCAAATAAAATCGCTTAACAAGCAAATGAAGGGGCAATGGCGATTGAGTAATGACACATTGGTATTGCATTATTTACCAGAAGATACTATCCGATATTTTAAAATAAACATTTTATCTAAATACACTTTAGACTTAAACGAAGGTAAAGTGAATTTTGTATTGAGTAAAAAATAAATTATTTTTTAAAAAAAAGTTCGGTCATAAAAAAAGTCCCGCAATTGCAGGACTTTTTCGTTATCAAAATATTTTTAAATATTATTGTTTGTATTGGAATTCGTAGTAATCATTTTCAGAACCTGTTCCATCTTGTACATCGTTGATACCGATTACAAAATAGTAAGATTGACCTGAACGAACTACTTTTGCGATAATTAAATCGCCAACGTCAACATTGCTAACTGATGAAGTTTTGCTTGCAGCAGCTGCAGCATTCCAAGCATCAATAATATCTTGCTCTGAAGCAAATTGACCGTAAATTTTACCACCTAT
Source organism: Chitinophaga pinensis (assembly GCA_945871905.1). Classification (GTDB taxonomy): domain Bacteria; phylum Bacteroidota; class Bacteroidia; order NS11-12g; family UBA955; genus JABMMZ01. Next base: position 24,410 of record CAMBXL010000008.1, on the reverse strand, counting down.
TTTACCAGTTGCATCTGATTTCAAGAACATAGTTCCGTTTTGAGTATTCCAAGTTTTAGATAAAGTGGCACCAGTTGAACCGTCTACAATATCTCTACTTAAAAGATTTGCTGTACCAGAAGCAGTGACAGCTTCTCCTAACATCAAATCAAAAGCACTGAAATTGTCTACTGATTTTAAGCTATAAAATGTTCCAATTCCTCTGTCAGTCAATGGACCTTTAGCGATAATTGTAATTTTTGCAGTTTTTGAGTTGTTATCTTTGTCAGTTGCATAGATTGTGAATACATAAGCTCCTTTTTGAGTAGGGAATTTATAAGTTACGTCTTTGCTACTTGTTTTTGTGTTGCTTGTGTATGTAGAGTCGTGTAATACAACATCTCCTACTCCGTTAAAGTTAACAGCAATTTTTGAAGTTTTTAAATTAACATCTGAAGTTAATCTCATTCCAATTTTAATAGATTCACCTGTTAAAACACTTCCATCAGCGAAAGTATATACACCTGAACCGCTACCTGAATTTGTTTGAAAAGTAATGTTTGGACCTAATACTACTGGATTTGTTGGATCGACTGTCTCATCTTTGCCACATCCTACAAATAATGTAGATGCTAAAATTGCAAAACTTAATGCTGAATAGATTAATTTTTTCATATTGATATAAATATATTGTAAATGCAAATTTAACAAATTTAACATCAAAGCAAAATTTTTTTTATAAAAACCCTGTGCTTTTAATCTGATTTTTTTATTAATTCAAACCTCGAAACCATCTCTCCTTCTACTAGCACTTTCTCAAAAAACAAATCATACGGACGTACCCAATAGGAAAAATCTCCATACAATGCCTGATAAACCACCATTTTTTCTAAGGTTTCTGAATGGGTAACAATTTCTATAAGCAAATACTCCCTGCCTTTAAAGTGCCTATAAATCCCATTTTGAACCAAAGCTTCTTTTTTTTCGCTTTCCATACAAATTTACCTTTAGATTACATTCTCTCAGGACAATCTATTCCTAAAAGTGACAATGCATCTTGAATAATATCAGCCGTTTTACTCGCCAAAAACAGTCTAAACGAACGCTTAGAATCGTCTTTTTCTCGCAAAAAAGGAACATCATTATAAACTCTGTTAAATGCTTTTGCCAATTCTAATGCATAATGAGCAATGATGGCAGGACTGTATGCTTGCGCCGCTTTTTCAACCTCTAATTGGTAATTATAAAGGGTTTTAATTAAGGCTATTTCTGAACTTGAAACCTCAACTGACTTAAACGCAATTTCTTGATTTAATTGTTTGGCCGCTTTGAGCATACTTGTAATACGGGCAAACGCATATTGCGCAAATGGACCTGTATCTCCCTGAAAATCAATCGACTCTTGTGGATTAAACAACATTCTTTTTTGAGGATCTACTTTTAACATGTAAAACTTCAATGCCCCCAATCCCAACATTCTGAACAATTGCTGTTTTTCTTCTTCACTTAGTCCTTCTGTTTTACCAAGTTCCTCGGTTTTTACCTTGGCAGTTTCTATCATTTCTGCAATTAAATCATCTGCATCTACCACTGTACCTTCTCTACTTTTCATTTTTCCACTTGGCAAATCAACCATACCATAACTTAAATGATAGCAACCGTTTGACCAATTGTAACCCAATTTTTTCAATATCAAGAACAACACTTTAAAATGATAATCTTGCTCGTTTCCAACTACATAAATACTTTTATCGCAGTGGTAATCTTGGTATTTCAACAATGCCGTTCCAATGTCTTGTGTAATATAAACCGATGTGCCATCACTTCGCAATACAAGCTTGTGATCCAAACCATCTTCTGTTAAATCTATCCACACACTTTGGTCGGGTTTTCTATAAAAAACACCATTGGCCAAACCCTCTTCAATATTGTCCTTTCCAAGTTGATAGGTGTTACTTTCGTAATAAAATCGATCAAAATCAACACCTAATGCTTTGTAAGTTAACTCAAAACCTGCATAAACCCATTCATTCATGGTTTTCCAAAGTTGAATCACTTCTGCATCTCCATTTTCCCATTTTCTAAGCATTTCTTGCGCTTCCAAAATCAAAGGCGCTTGTTTTTCTGCCTGTTCTTGTGCTTTTCCTTGGTTTACCAACTCTGCAACTTCAGTTTTATAAGCCTTATCAAAAATAACGTAATATTTCCCCACCAAATGATCGCCTTTCATGTTGGCAGATTCAGGTGTTTCATTGTTACCAAACAATTGCCATGCTAACATACTTTTGCAAATATGAATACCACGGTCATTGATTAAGTTGATTTTATAAACCTCATTTCCACTTTTCTTTAATATTTCAGCCACACTGTAACCCAACAAATTGTTACGAACATGACCTAAATGTAAAGGCTTATTTGTGTTGGGAGAAGAATACTCAACCATTACTTTTTGATGGGTACTACTTGCAACATTACAATTGACTTCAACAAGTTTGTTTACCCAATATGACGGACTAATCTCTAAATTTAAAAACCCTTTTACAACATTAAATTGCTCAATTTCAGTGATATTTTGAACTAAATACAATCCCAATTCTTGAGCGGTTTGTTCAGGATTCTTTTTTGAAAACCTTAAAAATGGAAAAGTCAAAAGCGTAAAATCTCCTTTAAAATCAGAGTTAGTAGGCTCCAATTTTACTTGTTCGGGAGTAATTTCTGTTTGATATAAATCGCGTAAGGCGTTTACTGTTATTTGCTTAATGGTATTTTCCATGATTCACTGCAAATATATTGAACCTTGGGAAGAGTTTAAAGATAAATTATTGTTTGATTTTAACTCTACTTTTTAGCTTTTGTATCCTTTTGTCAATTTGCAATTCCGACTCTTTTTCTCCTGTTGTTTGGTACAATTGTTTCAAATATTCTAATGCAAATATTAAGTCGGGGTCGAGCGATAAAGACAAAACAAGTGATTTTTTGGCCTCTGACAACTTCCCTTCTAACAAATGAGCATACCCAAACAAAGCATGAGCTTCAGCGCTTTTACTGTACAACAAATTGTGTTCTTTCAAAACCTTTACGGCTTTTGTGGTTTGTTTATTCTTGATTAATAAACCAGCATATTGAACCATAAAATCAAGATTTTGAGACTCTTGTTCCACTACCAATTGCATCCATTCTATTGCTTTTTTTAGCTGCCCTTCCTTTTCAAATGCTTTAGAAATTCTGTAGTTACTCCAAGGCTCTTTCAAGTTATTTCTATTGGAAACCAGTTTAATAATTGATTGATAATCAAACTTTACATAATTCAAATGTATTAAGGTTTGCAAATGAAGCAACTCTTTTTCTTTCAATTGCTTTGCTTTCTCTTCTGCTATTTTCAAATACAAAGGGTTGCTTTCAAATTTCTCATAATAACTGATATAGGCCTTGGTTTCGGTTAATAAATCAGGATTTGGGTTGGTTATACATCTCAACCCTTTGAGTGCACCTGTTTTGACACCTTCTTTTTGGGGTTTTCTTATGTAATGATCGTGAACCGTTACATGGGGAATGTCCGATGTGCCTGAACTTGGCATGTGACACGACACGCAATCGCTCGATTTTAAGGCTCCTTTTTTATCCCCACATTGTTTCTGTTGGGGAGTATTATGGCAACTTACACACACATTATTATACTGTAAAACATTGGTTTTGCGAACCGACACATGCGGATTATGACAACTAATACAAGTAAACCCAACCCTGGTTTTTTCGTTTTCCAAATCGCCTTTTACTGTTTGGATAAAGCAAGCACTTTTCTGAACCCTTTCAGCATGTGCTGCCATTACAAATGGTTCTTCGCCCTCGTAGGTTGGAGAAAACTGGTCGAGCGTTTCAGAAAGTTTCATACCGGGACGAAAACTTAAGAATGTTTTTCCCGGTTTAAGTACCGCATTGCCTTGTAAATGACAGCGCTGACAAATGTCTATTTGCCTGTTCCAACTTAATTTCCTTGGATTTACGATACTATAATCGACTCCTTTTTCAACGTCTACCACCTCCCCTTTTCTCATTCTTTCCACGTGAACTTGACCGGGGCCATGGCATCTTTCACAGTTTATTCCATGCGGCAATTCCTCATATCTGTTATCAGAAAGTGGCGAAAACGAAGTTACCGCATTGTGGCAACTCATACATTCCAATCCTATTTTCCTGTTAAATCTTGTGTTTTGTCCATTTTCAAAACCGGGAGGCAAATCCCATTGTCCTTTTTGTGTGTAAAAAGTAAGAGGTGCTTGAAAAACAAAGCCATTTTCTTCGGTAAAATGAGAATTGGTATGATGGCCCGAACCTACGATATACTTTATTTTTTCAGTTCTAGAAAAAACAGTATCTGTACCACTAAGGCGATACTCTTTGATATAAATTTGACTGTCAATTAACAGGGGTAAATAATACAAATCTAAATAAGCATCATAAACCGGTTTTACATTTTGAAATTTGGCAGATGTTTTAGCAAAACTGGCTTTATCGAAGCTTTGCCCCATTCCAGTTTCCAAAAAAGTTTCGTATTTATCGGCATGACAATCCTTACAGGCATTAATACCGACATATTTTACAGAATCTACATGATTGAGATAAGGAGAAACTGATTCAGCCTTAGAAGGAGAAGATTGTTTGCATTTACTAAGCAATGCAATACATATACATCCTAATACAATCGATGTAAACTTTAATTTCAACAAGTTATTTCAATTCTGCGTAGGCCATTATACCTCCCATTAAATTCCTAACATTGGTATAACCATTTTGAACCATAAATCCTTTGGCAGCAGCACTTCTAGCACCTGAACGGCAATGAACAACAATTTCTTCATTTTTCACCTCTTCAAAATCATCAATATGACCTTGCAAATCACCCAAAGGAATTAACTGAGCCCCAATATTGTATTCCTCATATTCATAGGGTTCACGAACATCTATGATAATTATTTTCTCTCCTTTGTCTAGTCTTTCTTTTAATTCTTGTGCGGTGATATCTACTGACATATTTAATCGTTTTTTATGTATTTTTTATAGGTAATATTTCCTTGATAATCAATGATTCTTAAAGTATAAAATCCTGCTTTTAAATCGCTCAAAGGCAAATTAGATTCTCCTTCAGCAAGTTCTGCATTGTAAATTATTCTACCTTGGACATCTATAAATTCAATTTGTTTTAGGGCATTGTCTGATTCAATGTTCAAGAAAGCAAATGTTCCTGAAGGATTGGGATAGATTTTGATATTCCCCATTTGAACAGGACCATTAACAGAAAGCGGATTTTTGATAACTTTTCCAACTATTGGGCGCATCATAACAGCACCTGTAATAGAAGCAGATACTTTTTCCCAATAGCCATTCAAATTGAAAAACAAATTAGGATTTCTTCCTCCTTGATGAGCGTATTTGTAATTGTTGTCATACCCTACATTTAACAAAAAACTAGTGTTCTGTTGCCATCCAATGTAAAATATCCCTTGTGGAATAGCTACCGCTGTGTCGAATATAAAGTCAACAAAACCATTGATAGAATCTGTATAAACAGTAGTTCCAAGGTCTATTTTTTTAAGCAAAATATCATCTTTCATTGAATTACTTGGTGGTTCTGAAATATTTTTCCAAACCATCAATGAAAAAGATTTGAACGCAGCTTCTTCCACACTTCGGTTGAAAAACATTGAAATGCCACGTAAAGTATCAGGTGCAAAGGTCTGGAATCTTTGGGCGGCATATCCAGGGCCGTTTGGCAATGAGCCATAATCCAATCCAAATCCACCTTCAGCTGAACCGTCGTCATACGCAAAATAGTTCTTAAAGTAAGTTGTTTTGGAGTATTCATTGTTTGACGAGAGGCTTGAATAGTCGTCAGGGGTTCCATCATTGGCTTGAGGAGAAATAGTGTATTTGAATCGCAACAAAGGGAACTCACCGCTCAAAGTATCCATAGGGAAAGAAACAAACTTTTCGATAGTATCACTCTGAGCCAACACGTTTCTTGCCGAGGTTGTTGGAATGTTTTTCACAACTTGATTGTACCTATTTCTTACTTCATATTGGTATTGCACGTTGGTTCCTAATGTAAAATTATTGCGCAACTGAAATTGGTGATTTTCCAATGTATTAAAAGTGGCATTGCCTCTAAAATGATTGTAAGGCATGCTTTCATACCATTTCAAAGGACCTCTTGGCACTTCATTAATAGCCACATCACGAATTACAGTATCGACAATACTCCTGCTCGATTTCATTCTTACATAATCCAAGTGCCATTGGTTCATATTTCCGGTACTTTTTGAATAGTTAATTAGCCTGAATTGGAATCCTTTATAAAGATATTGCGTTTCTTTGATGCCTATTAACACTTGCTTAAAAACTGGTTTCAATGGTCCAGCCACTTTCCAAACGGTTTTCCAATTCCCAGCTTGATTTTTGAATTTTAGTACCAAAGAGTCAGAACGATCGATAGGATCACCTAAACCTTGTGCTTGATAAAAAAAACTCAAATAAATAGAATCCGAAATCTGATAATTGAGTGTATTTAATCCACTTTGATAGGTTCGTAAATTGATAGGCAAAGAAGTAAGTGTATCTGAGGGACCTTGTGAAGTACCACTCAGAGGACGATAGGGTTTTCCGGTTCTGTCCAAATTATCAAAAGTAGCAACACCAAATGTAGGAGGAGAAATTGCAAAATGATGGTTTACATAAACATTACTGTCCTGCCATAACAGGGCATTTGGAAATCCCACTGTTGAAGTAAAATCATCAAAAAAGGGCAATTTAAGAGTATCCGTTAAAGCGCGCTTGGAGGAATATAAAGCAGCCTTAAATTCTGCTTGAATGGAACGAGATTTTAGAGGTGTGATGATTGCATCTTGAGTAAATGCAACATTTACAAACAAAAAACTTAGCAGAAAAAAACAAACTCTAGTCATGATGAACAACAAATATAATTAAAATTGATTAAAATTCATCTTCTTGAATTTTTTGTTCAACCCCATTTCGCATATTTTGTAATGCAGTGGTGTCACTATTTGAAACCATTTTCGAAACAACAATATCTATAATAGAACCTTTGTCTAACATGGTATTAGGGAGCACTTCTTTGTTTTTAAATTTTTGTTTAATCACTAAACCTGTTCCAAAAATACTTTTAACAGAATCAACCCTACCCAATTTCAAACCAGCATTTCTTAGTAAAACAGCCGCCAAATTTGAAGAACCGTTCACTAATTTAGGCATTTTTACCTTTGGTTTTATCCCTGTATTTACGGTAACATATATTTTTCTGCCTGATTTTACCATCATTCCAGGTTTAGGATCTTGTTCTACAATGGTAAAAGGCTTCATTTCTTCGTTGTAAACAGAATCTATAACGACCAATTCCATAGAATTTTCATCACTCAACTCCTCTGCACCTGCCAATGCTAAGCCTTCCACTTTTGGAACTTCTAATCTTTCTCCATGCTTGGTAAACCAAGAGATAAAGACCATTGACACAATAACAAAGCCCACAAAAATGACCATCGCTATTATTAAATTTTTATATCTACTCATTTAAATTAAACCTTTTTCAACTCGACACAAAAATGACCATATAATTAGTAAAAAACAATAAAAAACTAGAAAATATACCTAGCCTCGGCTCTGCCTATGTGAACGACAGGTCCAAATTGATTTTGTCTTCCCTCATAACTGACATTAATTTGCAGATTATTTTTTGCTTTACCTCCTACACTAACACTCCAAGTGGTATTATTTCCATTATTCAATCCATTTAAAATATCAAATCCCAAAGGGCTACTTACATTCCCCAAATAATTGACATTAAATCGACTGGCCTTCACATCAATATTGCCTCTGTTTACAATAAAATACCTTCCCTCTAAACCAAACTCATGAATAAAGGCTTTGTCTTTTGAAAACAAAGGATCGTTTAAAGCTTGTGTGTATTTGTAAAACGACCCTATGCGGAATCCTTTACTTGATTGATAAAACAACTCGGGCGACAAAATCTGAGAGGTGTATCTAAAATTCCTATTCTCGAAAAACTGACTTTGATTGCTTTTAACAGATTGTTCCGCTTGAACAATTAAGTTGAACTGCTTTGAAATACCAATTCTATTAACCAAACTTTGCTTGTCTTGTTGTCTCCATTCAAAACCATTGTTCAAAAACTGCTTTCCACGCGATGTTTGGATATTGTGCTCTATACCAAATTTGGAATTAGAACGGTTGAAAAACGTTGTTTGTTTGATTAATCCATTCACAGTAATCAAAGTAGAATCGGCCACATTCAGTTGAAATGGATTTAAAATCACTCTTAAGTCATTGTCCGTTAATCTTCTGTCCGCTTTGTACGAAGTTATTGTGTTAAAACGACTTACAAATCGTTTTAACTTGCCTTGTGACTGCCAATATAAGGGTGCTTGGATTCTAAAACTCTGATTGAACTCATTGATATAACTGTATATAAATTCGTTGGTGGGCAAAAACACTTTCACATAATTAGCTTGGTCCTTAAAGGCCGCAACCTCAAACTCATTTAGCTCCTCCAAACCATTGCCATTGTAATCTATCCAAGAATGTGTCCCTGTTCCTGACAAAACCGGCAAATAAGAGAATTGGCGTTTTTGCTCCCTTCCTGTTCCCACTTGATAATAACTGTTACTTACTATTGTTTTCTTTAAAAAAGTGGACACATACTCAAGTCTACCAAGCAGAGTTTGAGGTTGGTCTATGGCTATTTTCTGCCTGAAATATCTGTAAGTTTGAACCAAGCTCAAGCGGTTGTTTTTCTTGGAAATATAATCCGCATTAATGGAGTAATTGATACTGTTAGAAAAAAACTCAAATTGCTGCCCCCTAGGAATATAGTCTTGCCTTACACTTCCCTCTATCTTATAATTGAATTGTTTAGTCAACAAACTTTTGATGTTAAAAGACACTTGTTCGTATTTAAAAGATTGCAGCTGAAGTACTTCACTTGTATCGTTATTAAATCTACTTTCTTCTAATTCACCACTTACACCCAATTGCACTTTCTTAAACTGATAAGCCAAATCAGAACGGTAAGATTGGATTTTATTTTGTCGATTCACCAAAAAACCCTTTTCAGCCGTTTGTGTATTTTCTCCATTTACCTTGAACGAAAACTGTGTTCCTTGAAAAGCATAATTACCAACCATTCTCAAACCATCCAATTGATTAATTTTAGTATAATTGGAAAGTTCAACTTTGGCCGTGTGCTTATTATTAAATGTAAATTTAGTATTTAAGTCTCCAATAAATTCAGAAGCTACAACATTATTTAGTGATTGGTTACTTAACTGTCTGTTCCATATCCTGTTAAATTCCACTGCTCGGTATCTTTCTACAAATTTGAAATTCTTACTGACATACTCCAATTTAATGGCATTGTCAATTTGCATTTTTTTGACTTTGATTTGCTTTTGTTGGGTCGAAAAAAACAATCCAATACCATCGTCATTAAACTTATCGAGTGTACTAAAAGTGTTCTTATTATTATTGGAATAGGCTCCTTCCAATTTCATGCTAGAATTATTGCTAAATTGATAGGCAGATTGGACACTCAACATTTGCATTCTTTGGGGAGCAACTAGCTCAATATAAGGCTCATAACTACCTCTCGCTTGTGAACCATTTGGTTGAACCCACTCAAACACCCTTCCGTTTGCAGACGATGCCTTAAGAATATAATTCCCTTTCCCTTCTCCTACATAAGAAAAATTGACACTGTAATAAAAGGAGTCAACCCCCTCTTGATTTGTAAAAACATAAATATCATACCCTAAGGAGTCTCTTTTTATGTAATTCACTCTATCTGTTTGAAAGGTTCTAAAAGTTCTGATAGACTCAAAAAGTGGTTTATTGTCTCCTGCATTTTCAAGTATCGATTGTATTTGCCCACGGTTTGAAGTATCTGTTGGTTGAAAACGGCTGTCTTGCTCGGTAAAATAATGCACAGAATTGGTCCATTTACCAGTTTGAAAAACATTTGAAACGTTAAAAACACTTCGGTTATAGTTCCTGTCACTGTATTGAAACTCCACCACTATCCTGCTAAACTGATTGATTAATTTTCGGGGCATAAACACAATTTCTCCCACGTTATAATCAATAACATAGTCGTTTTGCTGTCCTCTTTCAAGCCTATTTCCGTCAAGGTAAACGACCTCCGTTCCTGAAATTACAATAATATTTTGTTCATTATTGGAACCTGTAAGGCGATAAGGCCCTTGGTTGCCCTCAATGCCCTGAAATTCATTTCGCACAAATTTACCTCTGGAAACTGCCGCATCTATCCCAGAATACAACTTACCTCCCTTTAATGTTGACAAATGATTTAGTTGTAATCCCCTCGACTTTTTGTAGTATTTCAAGAAGTAATTATTTCGGTTATTTTGCATCAAAAAATCCCCGACGGTTATCTGAGTACTGTCCTTAAAAATGGTGATGTACACTTTATCAAAATCTTGAATTTGTTGGGTATTCCCCTGTGGTTGAATTGGATTATTTTCGTCACTAATTGCGGCCAAAATCGACACCCCTTTTCCCAGTTTCCCACTCATTTGCAAATTCAAATTACTGTTAAGCACAACATCTTGTGCATTACCTACAGACAATCCTCTGGAAATATTCCCTGATACATTCAAACCTGTCCCAAAATACAATTTATCGACTTCAGATTGCTCATTGTAATTGTAAAAAAAGCGCGGTTGTTCTGTAAAATAAGGCTCAATCAATTTTTCACTTTTTCGATAGTACGCTTTAAAAACGGCAGGATCAAAAACCCTGTAGTTAAACAATAGCAACTTGTTCATTAAAATCGTATCAACTAAAATTCTACCATCTTTTAAGGGTTTGCACAATTGTTTTACATCTTTTCCTAAGTGACTCACTTGTAAACTCGTCCAAATAAAGGCTTGGGTATCAACAGTCAAAGTGTCCGATACAATTAGCACTTGTTTTGACCTGTAATTAGACTGATACTGTTGCGCCTTCAAACCATTGTATGAAGTAAACAAAGCAATTATCAATATTGAATAAGTCCTAAAAATAATTATACGATTATTGGTAACTTAACGTAAAATGTAGTGCCGATATTGACCTCACTTTCAAACCAAATTTCACCATTAAAGCCTTCAATTATTCTTTTACTAATAGAAAGACCTAATCCCATTCCAGAGTTTTTGGTACTAAAATTAGGAACAAATAACTTGTCTTTGAGTTCCGGTTCTATTCCTTTTCCATTGTCTGTAAATGAAATCAATATGGAGTTCCCTATCACTTTTGTATTAATTTTGAGCAAACATACTTCTGACTCTTTTACTGCTTGGTGTGCATTTTTAATCACATTGGTAAACACCCTTTGCAATTGTTGAGGGTCTGCATTTACTTCAAAAGGTTGTGCCAAAGTGTTTATTTCAATTTCCAGCTGATTAAAAGAGGTAAACAATTGAACTGTTGTTTGCAATATCTGTTCAACATTCACTTTTTCGATGATAGAAATCGGCATTTTGGCAAACGATGAAAACTCTTCCGCCATGTGGCTCAATTGGTCTATTTGCTCAATCAATATTTTACTAACTTCCGTTATTTTTTCGTTAAGGTTAGGATCGTTTCTTTGAATCAAAAACTGCAAATGCTGTAAATGCAGCTTCATTGGTGTCAGTGGATTTTTGATTTCATGAGCCACTTGTTTAGCCATTTCTTTCCATGCCCCTTCCCGCTCACTCAACGCCAATTTATTGGAACTTTCTTCTAACTTCTCTAACATATGATTATATTGCATCACTAACTGCCCTATCTCATCATTTCGCGAAATTTGAATAGGTTCATTTGAACTTCCTAGTTTAATTTTGGCAAGACTTTCAATAACGAGTTTTAAGGGTTTAACTAATCCTGAGCCTATTTGCATAGAAAGCAACAATGTTAAAACCAACATCACAATTAAAATATTTATTAAACTGCTCAAAAAGTTTGAAAACTGCTCGTTCAAATCTAAGTTTCTTGAAAAATAGGGTACATTTAAAAAACCAACCAATTGCCTGTCTTTGTCGAAAATAGTGCCGTACGAAGCCGTGTATTTTAGATTTCCTATTTGCTCCATTTGCTTAAACTGCGACTTTTTATTGACCACTATTTCATTGTATGCCAAAGGATTAATAAAATTAGAAAACCATCCATCAAAAAACATTCTGTTATTGGCCGTTTGATATAAAGTACCGTCGGTATGATAAAAATTAATATCTAATTCAAACTGATTAGCCAAATCTTTAATCAAATTCCGAATAGAACCTCCATTATTATTTTGAAAAGACAATTCAATCTCATTGGTAATTTGCATCATTTGCTTGTCGAGCAATTCCCTTTGCTGGTCTTTGAAATTATTACTAACATTGTTTACAACCACTAGTATAAGCGTAAAAAAGATACCTAAAGAAAGTATCAAAAAGTAAAACCTGATTTTTGTTTCCAAGTATATTTTATCCAAGTTAATCAACCTGAACAGTTTGGTTAACTTAACATACAAGTGCATAAACAGCCTTTTTCTTCTGAACAAATAAAGAATATAAACAATTAAATAAACACAACCCACAAGAATTGCCAAGTAAAGATTGAACAAAAAGAAAGAGAATGAAAACACTGAAAAAACACGGTCTTTGGTATATTCCTTTTTCGACACCAAAATAAAGGACTCAGAATCTATTCGTTTGTAAAAATGTGAGTACTTATTAAAAGCCACAAAAGATTCATCGCCTTTCAAATCGAACTCGTAATCTTTTACCAATTTATAAGAATAGTTCCCTGAGGATTTCACTAATTGATTGTTGTTATAGACAGCATAAGCATACTTTTTATTTTGGGGATTAAAATTATTATCCAAACTGAAAAAATAATCCAAATTATAAGCCTCACTTTTGATTTTAGGAGTTAGCAATAAGTAAACATATCCCATAGTATGTTTTTCGGGACAAATTTCATATTTGGCAATGTAGGCCCCAAGGTAATTGATGTCTTTAATGAACAAAAAGTAATTGGTAAACCCTTTGTTTATAGAGCTATTGTATAACTGATCAATAAAGGCAAATTCAATATTATTGGGACTCAAATTACTGCCTGAACTGTCATAACTCATAAAATCGATGTTGTAAGACTTCACAAAATCATTGAGATAGGTAAACTTAAAATTCAACTCTAACTCCTGATAATCTAAGCCTTTGAAATAATAAAACCTCTCAAAAGCAGAAGTGGCTATCATTTCATTTTCTATTTTGTTGAGTTTAAATTCAACTTCCGCATCTTGGTTAGATATAATTTTATTGGCAAATATTTTTCTTTGTTCCTTTTCTTTGTGACTATTTAATTGTTCCAACTGAACCGACAACAAACCTGCGGACAAAGAAAAAACCCAGAATAAGTGATTGATTCTTAATCGAACAGGTTTAAATACGAACCAATCTACAATAAACAAAAACACAAAACACGAAACCAACAAGAACAAGTTTTCACCTTGTATAAATCGAAACAACAACACGCAAAATAAATATATCAATCCATTTAATTTCCAATTCTGCTTAAACTCATCAACAGAAAAAACTAAACTATTTCTGAATATTCGATTCAGTATAATCCAAACTGAAACGAGTAAAAAAATATTAAAAAATCCAAAAAACGAGAATACAGATAAGTTAGAAACATCTTTAAAATCGTAGTTTACATAAGAATTATTGACAAAATCAGGCAAAATCACTAAAACAATATATAGCCATGAAAAGGACTTTATTGCAATAATTAAGCTGTATAAATAAATCGATTTAACCTTTATTTTCCAATTATTTTGACTGTACCAATACGCCAATCCACTAATAAACAAAACAATAAATGCCAACAAAAAACCATTTCCAAACGAGGGAACCAAATGGCTGTAGGCGGCCAATTCGGGCGAAAACAAGGTGAATGCGTCGAGATTAACGAAATAAAAATCAAATAAAACAAAACAAGAACTAATGGTTAAAAACCACATGACATATAACAAAGAAGTATGCAGCGGTATGGTATAACTATAAATACCCCAAATAATGAAAATCAAAAAAAACAACACACTAAAAAGCAACAAAAACAGCTGCAATCTATTGATTTTACTGGCAGCAAAACCGGTATTTTCAACTTCGGGTAATGACTCACTACGGGAAATACTTCCTTCACTTAAGTTTTTCAACTCGCTGTCTATCAACTGAACCGACCTTAAATTTAAACTAGAATGAAATCCGCTTTTAAAAAATTCACTTGAAATAGGGAACTTTCTGTAATAGTTAAAGTAGCAATAAACATCAAAGCTATCAATTTTTTTAGCCACTATTTGATACCAACCATTTTGGTTTTGAATTTGGTATGTATTGGCATGTTTATTTATTCCAAAATGATGATGAAGTGTTTGATTATCAGTCCACAGCACACAGTTGTTTTTATTATAAACAAACAGACTTAAATGATAATTTTCCAACAATTGTGTAGGCAGCAACTTGGCATCCAATTTAGCAATGGATTGTTTCAAGCTTGGGTCATTTACAAGCAAAGTTTGAATCTCCTCAAATTTACTTAGCTCATCACTCAGAAATTCATTGGCCTTGTTTTGATAATAACGTTCAACACTTGAATTATTGCCGATGAAAACACCAACAAAAAACAAGAATATAGACGCTATTAAAAAAACAAAACGTTTCAAATTATAAATATTGATTGGTTTGAAGATACTGCTGAATGTAATCCTTAACACCCTCTTCAATCGTCATAAAATCGCTGAAAAATCCTGCTTTTTTTAGTTTATTCATATTGGCTTCCGTAAAATATTGGTAAGTATTTCTTATGTCGATTGGGGTATCAAAATAGGAAATCTTTGTGGGGATTTGCATAGCTGAAAATATTGCCATTGCCATTTCATTAAACGTTCTTGCATTTCCACTTCCTAAATTATAAATACCCGATTCACTTCTCATTATCATGGCATTGAAAAGTACATTTACCACATCTTTTACATAAACAAAGTCTCTTTTTTGTTCACCATCTTTGTAGTCGGGATGGTGAGATTTAAATAATTTCAATTCATTATTGGCTTTTATTTGATTGAAAGCATGAAAAACCACAGAGGCCATTCGTCCTTTGTGATATTCATTTGGGCCATACACATTAAAAAACTTAAATCCAGCCCAAAAAAAAGGCTTTCGTTCTTGTGCTTTTGCCCAACAATCAAATTGCAACTTGCTTAATCCATAAGGGTTCAATGGTTTTAAAATTTCATCGTTCACTATTTCATCATTAAATCCAAACTCACCCATCCCATAAGTGGCGGCACTACTTGCATATACCAAAGGAATTCCTCCTTGTACACAATAATTCCAAAGGGTTTGAGAATAATGTAAATTTAACTCATCAAAAATCAGCGTATCAAATTCGGTTGTATCAGTTCTAGCACCAATGTGAAACACAAACTGTATTTGGTTTTCTTTGCCTTTTGCCCAGTCGAAAAACTGCATTCTTTCTACTTTTTCCGTGTATTTTGCATTGATTAAATTCTTTTCTTTGTAGGTTTTGGTGAAATCATCGACCAAAATTAAGTCAACAAACCCCTCTAAATTTAGCTTTGAAACCAAACAACTCCCAATAAAACCAGCGGCTCCCGTTATTATTATCATTTTAATTACTGAATCATCAAAAATAATTAATAATAATTTAAATTTGCAATCTATTTTATGAATCAACCCTTGCCTGTATTATTCATTACAAGAAAAGCACATTTTAATGCGGCTCATAAACTTTATAATCCCAAATGGACCAAAGAAGAAAACGACGAAGTGTTCGGAAAATGTGCTAATGAAAATTGGCATGGACACAATTTCGACTTATTGGTGACAATAAAAGGGCATCCAAACCCTGAAACAGGATTTGTGATGGATCTAAAAAGATTAAAAAAGATTATTGACACTGAAATTGTTGAAAAGCTAGACCATAAAAACCTCAATTTAGATGTGCCTTTTCTTAAAGATATACTTCCTTCAATCGAAAATATAGTTATTGCTATTTGGGAAATATTGACACAACATTTGCCTGAAGGGGTTTATTTACACAAACTGCACTTGGTTGAAACCAAAAACAACTCAGTTGAATATTACGGCCCTTCGGTTCTACTTTAAAGGACATTGTCAATAAATTAGATTTTCGGACTTACATTATTTCATTATTTTTGAATCGGATTGAAACAACTTTGGATTAAATATCGCTATTGGGTTATTGCTACATTTATCATTGTATGGATGATGATTTTTGACAGCAATAATATAGTTGACTTAATAAAAATAAGAAGTAGTATTAATGAATTGGAAGATAAAAAAGAGTTTTACAGCAACGAAATTGATACCTTAAGAAAAGAGGAAAAAGCCTTATTCTCAAACATTAAAAATCTTGAGAAATTTGCCAGAGAGAAATATCTGATGAAAAAAGACAACGAAGATATTTTCGTTATTATTGAGTAAGTCAAATCCCCAAAAACTACTAAGGAATATTCATGTATTTGTGTGTTTGCAATGAAATTTGCCACTCGGCATGTGCTTTCACATAGTTTATAATCAAGGGTAAGTTTTGCTCAGATTTACTCCATTCCGGTTGAAAATACAGCAAACAACTCTCATTCAGGTCTTTCTTAAAAGATTCTGCCCATTGAATATCAGAAGGGTGAAATACTACCACTTTGAATTCATTTGCTTTAAACAAAGAAGACAAAATTGGGAACTTGAACTTTTTGGGTGAAAGGCAAATCCAATCATAATCCCCTTTAATTTCGTATGCCCCCGATGTTTCTATATTTACTTTAATTCCTTCATTGTGAAGGGCATTAACTAAGTCGGTCAAATCATACATAGCAGGTTCACCTCCTGTAATCACGCACAATGGCGACCCACTTTGTTTAACCCAATCCACCATAGTTTCTATGGATACTTGAGGGTGAATACTAGCATCCCAACTTTCTTTAACATCGCACCAAACACAACCCACATCACAGCCCCCTAATCTAATAAAATAAGCGGCATTTCCAGTATAAAAACCTTCCCCTTGAATGGTATAAAAATGCTCCATCACTGGAAATAAAGCTTGCATAGACATGTTTTATAACGTTTGTTTTAACTGAAACTTGTAGGCCTTAAGTGTATTTTCGAGCAATGCAGCAATTGTCATTAAACCAACACCCCCAGGAACGGGAGTCAGGTGAGACGCAACTTCTTTTACTTCATTAAAATCCACATCGCCTTTCAAATAAAATCCATTTTTGCGGGTTGAATCTTCCACACGAGTAATACCAACATCAATAACAACGGCATTGGGTTTCACCATATTGGCTTTTACAAAACCTGGTTTGCCCAAAGCAACAATAAGAATATCGGCTTGTCTGGTAAAATGCTCTAAATGAACGGTTTTACTGTGACACAAAGTTACCGTACAATTGCCGTAGGGAGCGCTATTAGACATTAACAAACTCATAGGACGACCTACAATATTACTACGACCAATCACAACACAATGTTTTCCAGCAGTTTCAATGTTATAGGCTTCCAACATCATGGTAATTCCAAGAGGTGTAGCTGGCACAAAACCCGATTCCCCTTTGGCTAATTTACCCATATTTACATCATGAAAACCATCCACATCTTTGTGAGGTGCAATTGTTTGAGTAATTTTATTTTCACTAATTTGCTTAGGTAGTGGAAATTGAACTAAAATTCCATCGATATGATTGTCAATATTTAATTTTTCTATGAGTTGCACTAAATCATTTTCACTGGTTGAGTCGTCTAAACGAATAATTGTTGAATCGAAACCTACCAATTGACAATTGCGTTCTTTACTCTCTACATAAGTTTTACTAGCACCATCACTCCCAACCAAAATTGCAACTAAATGTGGCTTTCGTAATCCTTTAGTTTGCATCTCAGCCATCTCATTCTTAATGCGATTTTTTACCAATTCCGATGTATATTTCCCGTCTAATAAAACCATTTTAAAATTTCAAGCAAAAGTACGTTTTAATTGTTTATTTTGTTTAAATTTGTGAGAAATTTAATAAATGAAAAATCCGTTTATTCTCATTTTGCTGGTGAGTTTTTTTGTCAGTTCATGCAAAAAGAAAGAAGAAGTCAGAGAATCTAAAGGCTCGGATTACTTTCCGTTGAAAGTGGGAACCGTTTTATATTACGATGTTGATTCTTTTTTCTTTGACCCTTTTTTCAATAAAACGGATACTGTTTCAACAGTTCTCAAGGAGGAAGTAGTTGAAAAACTGGTTGATTTAACAAATGACACTATTTACAGAATTGAGTTAAGTACCTACAATAAAAACACCTTTAGATGGATTGTTTTTCAAAGCTTTTACCGAAAAATTAAAGGCAATTATGCCATCGAAGTCAAGGACAATATCTCAGAAGTAAAACTTTATTTCCCTATCAGCTCATACAAAACCAGAGGTTCCACCTATGCTTGGAATTTGAATATGTTCAACCAATTTGAACCTAAATACATCAAATACAATCGTGTATTCTACAACCAATCTGTAAATACGGTTCCTTATACTAATTGTGTTAATGTTCAACTAAGCAGACCTATTTCAGGCATAAAAAACGACTATCGAGAAGAAATATATGCCAAAGGCATCGGTTTAATTTACAAGCATATTGATTCCTCGGACTATACCACAAAAAACACAAAAGACTCCTTTACTCGTTCGGGCAAAGAAATCTTTCTTAAACTAAAACGATGAATATCCGTTTTCTATTTTGGAATATTTTGGTAGTATTGCTGTTAAACGCGTGCAAAAAAGATATTGTTGACAATTCTAAAAGAGAAATAGGCGTTTCTTATGTTAATCAATCCTTGAATTATACCTTTTTATACCAAGTACAAGAAATTATATACGACGATTTTTTTAATACAGTTGACACCTTCAATTATCAAATCCTCGAAAAAAATGATACTGTATTCTACGACAATCTAAACCAAGCTGTAATGCGTATTGAAAGATACAAACGCAAAAAAGACAGTGCATTATGGAATTATCACGAAACAGTAAGCTCACGTATTGACAAGTACAAATACGAAAGAAACGAAAACAATACCAAAAAAGTAAAACTCTCCTTTCCTATCACTTTTGAAACCATATGGAACGCCAATACTTTTAACAGTAACAATAACACATTGGTTTACTACAGCGAAATTAATGCTAGAAAAAAAATCAACAACCAAACGTATGACAGTGTTTTGGTTATAAAAAGTGACCCCATTTTTAATTCTGTTGGCGAAAGATATTACGAAGAATTCTATGCCAAACACATTGGCCTAATTTATTCAAACATTATTTTTATTGAAAAATCCAATAACAAAACACGCGGATATAAAATTAAATATACTCTTATAAATCATGGTTTTTAAACCCCTACTTGTTCTTTCTGTATTATTAATTTCCATCTCTTTAAAATCGCAAGATTCAATATCCTACTATTTCATCTATTTCAAAGACAAACAAAACAATCCCTTTAGTTTTCAAAAGCCTGAACAATATTTAAGTAACAAAGCCCTAAATAAAAGAAAACTCAAGAACATAGTACTTGATTCGCTCGACCTACCTGTAACATCCTATTACATTGAACAATTGGCACAATTCAAAGAATTAAATGTCTTACAAGCTTCCAAATGGCTGAACGGCGTTAAAGTGTTTTTTAACACCAATACCTTCGACCCCAATAAAGTATTAACGCTACCGTTTGTTAAGAAAATTCAATTCCTAGCCCAAATTAAAAGAGATAAAGCCCCCAAACCTCACACTGTTGAAAATGAATATATAGAGAAGTTCCAATACAAACTCCCTTTAGATTCATTAAAACCCAATCAATGGGGAAAGGCAAAAATACAGAATGAAATGATAGGCACAAATTGGGAAAACAATACCCTATCCACCCCTACTATTGCTGTATTTGATGCAGGATTTTACATGGCTTACAAAACCCCTGGATTAATCCAATTATTAAGCCCTGATGTGGTCATTAAAGATTTTGTAGACAATGACAACAGTGTGTGGGAAGACGACAAGCATGGTGCAAATTGTGTTGGCTTCATTAACACGTTTAACCCCAACAATTACAATGGAACTGCTCCCAATGCTTTGGTTTATTTGATGCGAACCGAAGATGCCAAAAACGAAAATTTAACCGAAGAAATCAATTGGATATTGGCCGCAGAATACAGTGAAAAATTAGGGGTTGATTTAATTTCCTCTTCATTGGGATATAACCAATTCGACCATCCTGAAACGAGCCATCGCTACCAAGATTTGGATGGAAAAATAACCCTTATAGCGCAAGCCGCTGAAATTGCGTTCAAAAAGGGAATTATCATCGTAAACAGTGCCGGCAATGAAGGACAGTCGCAATGGAAAAAAATCGGCACTCCTGCGGATGCTGCTAATGTCATAACGATTGGTGCGGTTAATGAAGAAGGGTTTTATGCCAACTTTAGCTCACAAGGCCCTAGTTTTGACGGCAGAATAAAACCTGATTTTGTAGCCATGGGACAGCAAGCTATTGTTACTTCACCTCAAGGTTATTATCGCGGAAATGGCACTTCATACTCCACCCCTATTTTTGCAGGGGCAATGGCCAATTTCTATATCCAATTTCCTCATATCCCATACTCTACTTTGTTAACTGCGCTCAAAAAAAGTGCATCACATTATCAAATTCCCGATGATAAATACGGTTATGGAATTCCCGATTTCCAATTGGCCTCCTACATACTTGGAAAGCCAATTCTTAATACTGATTCTTTGCTCGATTATTTATACAACAAGCCTAACGCGGTGTTTCATCAAAGTTTAAATATCCATTTCAAAAGCGCACATAAACAAACGATTGAAATAAAAATTGAGCTCATCAAAAAGAAAAAGAAAATACATTCTATCAATAATTTTACACTAAACAAAGGAGAATGGTTTAACAGTCAATTGGTCAACACAATTTATCAGGAGTTACTGCTGAATAAGAAATTCCGAAAAGTAAAGAGTATTGTGGTCATTCTGAAAAGCAAAGACATTGAAAGCAAACAGATTATCCCTTTCAGATAGTCTTAAATTTATTAAAATTATCAGTTAATAGCTTTGAATTTAATGACAATACATTATTTTTGAAGTCAATATGTTTCCCAAAACCCCTTTTTTAAAACACACCGAAAATCCTAATTTTTTCATAATGGCTGGACCATGCGCAATAGAGAGCGAAGAGGTAGCCTTTGAAATTGCGGGTCAATTAAACAATCTGTCCAACAAATTTGAAATTCCATGGATTTTCAAAGGATCATACCGCAAAGCCAATCGTTCACGCTTGGATTCTTTTACGGGTATAGGTGATATCAAAGCGTTAGAAATTCTTCAAAAAGTGGGTAAACATTTTCAAGTGCCTACAGTAACAGACATTCACGAGGCTCACGAAGCGGAAATGGCAGCGGCTTATGTTGATGTATTACAAATACCTGCTTTCCTTTTCAGACAAACAGACTTATTGGTGGCTGCTGCCAAAACAGGCAAAACGGTTAATATTAAAAAAGGTCAATTTGCGGCTGCCAATGCCATGGAACATGCCGTTAGAAAAGTGGAAGAAAGCGGCAATTCCGATATTGTATTAACAGAACGTGGCAATATGTTTGGTTACAGCGACATGGTGGTTGACTTTAGAAACATTCCTTGGATGAAAAAAAACAACTATCCTGTGGTAATGGACATTACTCACAGTTTGCAACAACCCAATCAGATGAGTGGTGTTACTGGTGGACTGCCGGAATTGATAGAAACTATTGCAAAAGCGGCTATTGCTGTTGGTGCTGATGGTTTATTTATAGAAACCCATCCTCGCCCAAGTGAAGCAAAAAGCGATGGCGCAAACATGCTACCTTTAGAACAATTAGAAGCCCTTTTAGAAAAACTAATCAGGGTTAAAAAAGCCATTTTATAATGTAAGTTTATGTGTTTTTCTGCAACAGCAAGTTTTGTAGCGGGAGGAGTTCTAATGGCAACAGGAGCTGCCGCTATAAAGGTTTGTCAAAACAAGAAACACATCCCTTTTGCTAGTATTCCATTGTTATTTGGCGTTCAACAAGTAAGTGAGGGCTTCCTGTGGTTGGCTTTGGAAAAACAACAATATTCACATTGGGAAAGCAATAGCACTTATTTCTTCTTGTTTTTTGCTCAAATATTATGGCCTTTTTGGGTATCATTTTCTATTCGCTTAATGGAACTTAGCCCTCGAATAAAACAAAGATTGAATTTTATTTTATGGATTGGCATTATAGCCTCTACTTACTTAGGATATTGCCTGTTAAATTACAATCCCAAGGCAAGTATTTCTGGTTATCATATCAGGTACGATTTGAACTTCCCCTTTTATTTTGTTTGGTACAGTGGCTTGTTCTATTTCATTCCGACCGTTATTCCTACCTTAATTTCAAGTATTAAAAATATGAAGTATTTAGGCTTGGTTATTTTAATTTCTTTTGTAATAAGCAAATTGTTTTACAACGAACACTTGATTTCAATATGGTGTTATTTTGCAGCAGTTCTGAGCAGTATTGTTTATTTAATTATCAAACGAACACAACCTGCTACAAAGGCTTTTTCTTAACGCTTATTTTGAAAAAGAAGCGTTTTATTTTTTCAAAAGACTTTTGATATTTTTCTTTATCAAATACAGCTGATTCATCTGCTGCTTTTTTCAAAATAAACAAACCAACTGGCAACAATACTATACTTGACATCCATGCACCCAACCATTGAGGAATTATGCCTTCACGCCCCATTTTAAAGCCAATCATATTGATTACATAATAGAAGATAAACAACAAAATTGAAAACACCATAGGAACGCCTATTCCTCCTTTTCTGATAATAGTGCCAAGTGGAGCAGACATAAGGAATAACACAATTAACACAAAAGAAAGTGTGAATTTTTCGTGCCACTTAATGGTATAAAGTTTCATCTCTTTCTGAATATCTTTCAATTCATGCATACTGGTTTCAATTAAACTACGGAGATTACGCGAGGAAGTTAAAGCAGATTCAAGTAATTGATAGCGTTCCTCCTTACTAAAATTATAAATAATGGTATCGTTTACCAAAACCGGACTGTCCAAAGTATTTCCCATTTGAACGGTTTTAGGATTGATGTAATACGGTTGAATATAATCCCTTACAGCGAATGTACGTTTTTGAATTTCCTTTTTTGAAGAATCAATGGCTTGGTCTAGTTCATTGATATTCATCATCACGGCACTGCCTTTAAACAATTCCTTATCTGTTTTTTTCAAATCCAAGTCACTCAAATCGAACGTCATTTTTTGCGATTCAAAATAAGTAGCTGTAGCGGGATATCTTTTTTTATAGTCGCTATTTTCGACCAACTCTTCGTAACGCACACCGTCAAACAATGTGAAATAGAGCAAACGCTTGTCATCGCTCAACTTCATTATTCCTTTTTTGGCTCGCACTATCGACAACTCACTGTAACCCGGTTTGATTTCGTAAATCAAAACATCATAAATCGTTTCATTGTCTCTGTCTTTTTTACCAATTTTTATTTGATAACCATCAATTCCATTATAAAACAAACCTTCTTTGATGTCAAATGCGGGTTTTTTGTTTCTAATATCCCACAGCAAACTTTTTGCTTCCAAGTTGGCCTTGGGTATGAGTGTATTGGAAACGTAAAAGGTAAGAAAAGAGAGAACAACAATAACAAAGAAAACTGGAGACAGGGCTCTGTATATGCTTATTCCTGAGGATTTTAGGGCGACCAACTCATAGGATTCCGACAAGTTACCAAAAGTCATTAAACTAGAGAGGAGAACCGACAGTGGCAATGCCATAGGAATTAAATCGGCCATGGCAAAAAACAAGAGTCTAACAACCACGTGCCATTCCAAACCTTTTCCTATTAAGTCATCAATGTATTTCCATAGAAATAACATTAAAAACAAAAACATAGAAATTAAAAAAGTAGCTAAAAAAGGACCTATAAAAGCCTTTATAATTAAGAGATTTACTTTTTTCATTTTAAAGTAAACACATCAGCAAAAAATGTTCCAATTATTAAGAACCCACCACATCTCTCAATGCCTCTATTTGCGAATGCCACAATTCCATCAAACCTCTTTTTTCATCTTCATCACAATATTCTGTAACTTTAATAGCAACATCTTCGGTTAATTCATCTACAATGATCTCTAATTCCAAGAATTCATTTTCTTCAGAATTTTCCCATTTAAAACGGACCAATTTGTTGTTAACTGATTTAAGC
>CAMBXL010000007.1 GCA_945871905.1 Chitinophaga pinensis | reverse complement strand
GGTTTGATGCCACTCAGATTCAATTTGATAATCTAAATAGGTAAATAGATAATTTTTCAAATCAATTCTTTCATCAGAGGAAAGATATCTGAATAGATTAACTTTCGTTTCAGTAGATAAAAAAGTGCCATTCTCATTGAATAAATCTTCTAAAACTAAATCGCGCGTTTTTTTATCAAATATAATTGATAATATATTTCGAATTTTATAACCGTTTAATTCTAATAAATCATTATTGCTAACTTGCGCGACATAATAATGGTAGGATAATAATTGCAGTTCTTCTATCTTATAAAAATTAATTTTCATATACCTTATTTATAATTCAAATGAAAATATGGTGTAAATCTCTTCTGCCTGAAATTTTTTTTGCTTTTGCATTTCCAAAAGTGCCTCAGGTGTTTTTTCTCCAAAAGTTATCGTAATCACTTTTTTGAAATTATAGTACCTTTTAATTTCATCACTCATAAAATCTTTGTACCAAATATTTTTTCCAGTGATTGAAGGGAATAAATTTATAATCATTGATAATCTTTCAACTTTTTCACGCCCCATTTCTTTGAAAATATTTTTGCGATTATCACCAAAATTCACATATGTATTCAATGATTCCGGAAACACGGAAAATTCTGATAAATTGACAAAGCTTTGGGCACCTGTGTTAATGTTTAGAAGCAAGCCATTGTTTATAGTATTCTCAGGTAAATTTTTAATTTGAGTAATAAATTTTAGTCTATGTCTCCACCCCTTTTTTTCCCTTCTTAGTTTATTTTCATTGTGGCCATTATCATCTGAGAGATTAAGTTCTCGACTATTTTTTTCGGTCAAACTTTCAATTTCATTTTCCAATAACCCATTATCATACTTTGCAGAAACATATACTTCCCACGAAAACAAAGTAATTAGATTATCAATTAGTTTCGTAGTCAAATCAACATTTATATGAATGTGTAAATACTGCTTTTCAAATGCATTAATAATGATTTTTATATAAGCGGCAATTCGTTTTAATTCACTAGAATCTGAGATTTCTTTTAACTTTTCAATGTCATTCGCTGAGAAAACTTTTTGATTTCTATTTACGTTTTGAATCTGATCTTTTTCAACATCATGTAAAAAGAAATCTACTAAAGAACTCAATTGAGGCACTTGCTCAAACTCCTTAATAAGTCCATTGAGTTTGTTAATGTAGTTATCCGTAATTATCCTACTCATATACTACATAAATTTTTAGGTTACTTTTAGCTCTCGTTATACCAACATATATTTCATGTTGGTTTATGGCGGTAGGTTGTCTCACAATTAAAGCTACATTCTCTTTTTCTAGTCCTTTAAATTTCAATGGTGTAGTATATCTTAGAACATTAGATGTATCAGTAACATTATTTTCTATAAGAGCTTCACAATCATTCATAAATAACTCTTCAAGATTGTCACCTTTAAGAAGTGTCGATTCTATAAGCAAAATACAATCCTTTCCTCTCAAACTATTATTTTGGTCTCTAATTGGTTTTAAAAAATCTTTTATCATTTGGGATTTAGCCTCTTTGAATGATGAAAATTGCATAACCATATTTGGATATAAATCCATTGTAACCTTAGTGTCAAGTTGATAAACATCTTCAATGATTCTAGAGGCTAAATCCATTATATTCGGATTATTAACCGATCTATGTGCATGATTCATTTGATAATGAGTAAAGTACATACTAAGCAAATCAATCTCATCACTAATATTAACATCATATGTTGAATAAGCTTGTTCATTGTCGCACAAGAAAAGTACATTACCACTTTCTAATCCATTACCATGACCTGTTAATTTATCCAATAAGCTTTCTACACCTCTGTTTATTATATCTTGTCCTTCATCTATTATTATATAATCATATTGCTTCTCTATATTTACAGAGAAAAAAGTCAAAACCTTATTCCTGAAATCAGCGAGAGTATTTTCAATTGAAAGAGTATCTATACCTAATTCTTTTAAAAATGTAAAATATGTATCTATTTCTAAATTAGTTAACCCTCTTACTTTTATTCTTGATTCAATTTGAATTTTAAGTAATCTATTCCAACACAAATAGAGACCTTTTAAATGCCTTCTTTGATCTGCATATGCAAGTGCAAAAGTAGTTTTCCCACAGCCTGGTATTCCTTCTATTAAAACTCGTTGATTTTTATTTAACCCACTAAAAACTTCAAAATTTTTAAGTCCTAACCATTGATATGTGTCTTTATTGTTAATGAAAGGATTTAAATCCTCCAATCGTGGAGATAATATATTCCGAATATCTAATAATTCTTTTTCAGTTAAATATGAAAATTTAAATCCATGTTTATTCTCAAGCTTATGTTTTGTTTCGATAAATCTATTTGTAATAAATTGAGTTAAAGAGGTTCCTCTTTCACATTGTATATTAGAATAAATAATCTCTCCAAATAAGTTAGATTGTCGGGAAAAATCAATATTTGTAAATGGGAAAACACAAATGTCAATAAATAATTTTTTTGAATATTTCTGAAGCACCTTTTCCTTTAAGGTAAATTTGTAACCCTCAACTTGTTTTAATGGGTTTTGTTTCATTAACTCTAGCTTTCCTGCATGGCGATAACTAAATTCACTATTATGAAATTCAACATGGCCCCCTTTTACCTCAATAATACATATTCCCTTTGCACAAACTAGTAAGAAATCCACTTGTGATTCACTTTTTTTATATGGATTTCGACTCTCTGAATGAGTTGCAAACTTTAAATCATGCCAAATGAAATATTCTTCCGAGCTATCTTTTAACTCATTAAAAAGTTTTCTGTAAACATTTATTTCACCTTCTAATGGCTTGCCATTTTCATGAAGAATTATTTTTTCTAAAGCTTCAATAGGATTATTTGGATGAAATTTTACTGGCATAATCAAATCTCATTTGCAATGGTTGAAATTTTATTGATTGCATATAATGCAAAGAATTGCTTTACTGGCACTTTGTCCTTGTGCTTAAATACTTTGATTCCATTTTGTTCAACTTCAGTTTTTTCGATATTGAGTTTTTCAATTAACTCTTGAATTGAATCAACTAACTCAGTTGGTTCTGTATATTTAGAATTTGATTTTTGTACTTCGTAAAGTTTTTGCATTTCCATGGCATTTCCAATTTTCTCCGAAAATCCATTATTGATGTATTTTAAAAACTCTTTTCCTCCTTTATATTCTTTGATTAGTTCTTCAATGTTTTTGTAATACTTGTCATTTATTTTCTGAATTGGAAATCCTTTACCTGTTCCATATTGAATAGAGGTGAACCATTTGCCTTCGGCTGATTTAGTATTCTTCTCAATGTCATAGTTGGATAAAGTAACAGTTAAGTTACCATCTTTAATGGCGTGTCTTCTAAATCTTGAGCCTTGATTTTTTACTGGTGGTTTATCAAATGATTTTAATTTGAATGTATTAAGGTTTATTAAACCATCAAGTTTATTGTTATTATTTAATAAAAGAATATTTGGAATTACAATTTTCAATTCTTCTAAAACGGTTTTTGCAAGTGCTCTACTTACCGAACAACAAACTGCATTTCCAACTAAACGCCATTTGTTATTATCTGAACCTAAAAATTGATATGTAATCGGGAAACCCATTATTATTGCTGCTTCTCTTACTGTAGGTAGGCGGTATTCACCATCGCCTAATCTGTTTATTTCAGTTTTATAAATGATAGACTCTCTAGAATTTGCAATTTTTGTTGCAGTTATTGTTCGACTTGGTTTTTTTTCGTTTTCAGGGAATGACATTTTCCCCATAAATGGATGGTTTGTTTTCCAATAGTTTGAAAACTTCCATTCCACTTTATAAACTCCGGTATCGTAAAAATGATCGGTTAATTGACTTTGTAAAATTTCAATTTGATATTGAGGGTCTATAATAATATTGTCTGAAAGTTTAGTAAAAGGATGTGGAAAATTCTGTTTCATCTTTCCTATTGTTAAATATTTTAGTTTTCCGTCTAGACCCTCTTCCGAATGTGTTGTTTTGGGAATAATCAATTTTCCTTTCTTAATTATTTCACCAGATATTACTCTTTTTCTAGCTTGAAAAGACCCGTAATCAGCTGAGTTGATAATTGCTGTATTCTCATACAAATCAATTGCAATCTTTAGAGGACTTATTCTATTTTTATTTGCCCATTCCGTTAGCCCTAAATCCTTAAAAGTATAGGCAGTTTGTAAATATCTTTTTGAGTTTACCACATTTTCCATAAACCAAGCTTTGAGAATGGAATTAGGTTGGTGCTTTTTTACAGCAACTATTCTTAAAAATGTCTCAGTTAACTCAACTCCCAAAGATTTATCTGCATTACCTGATTTATTTGAACTTGAAAAACTAACACAAGGTGGGCTACCTATGATAATTTCAGTATTAGGTAAGTTCTCAATCTCATCTGTTGAATATTTAAAATCTAAAATATTTTTTATATCACAATTTAAATTGAAATTGTGATTAAAAGTATCTACTGCAGGTTTCCAATGGTCAAATCCATAAATAACTTCATATCCCATTTGTCTAAATCCTTCAGAAAAACCTCCGGCACCACAAAAGAAATCTATTACTCTATTTTTTTCCATATTAATGTAATTTCTAAATGGAGTTTTGCAAGAATTTATGAAGATTTTTCACCTCATTATAATTTTTAAAAAAATTATTCAAAAAACCTTTTTGTATTTCCATATTATCTTTTAGTAATTTTAATTTTTACAAATAAACAATCTTCGACCCTTAAAAACAAATTAATAACTTAGGTATTTTTACTGTTTGTAAATAAAATCCTCTCATCACCCATACAACTCCTCTATTTCCAATTTGCGGAGTCGGGAGGCTACGGCTAATACTTCCAAAACAATAAAACCCTTGTAAAAAAGGGTTTTATTGTTTTTAGGAGTTTGTATGATTGGGAGTTTACTTGATACCAAACTTTACATAAATGCTACAGTGCAATTTGATTTTTTGGAACTGAATCACTCCTTTCAACTCTGGTTCAAAAACACTGTCTTTGTCATTACCTATAAAATCTCGTACGCCACGGAATCCTACTGATTGGATCACTTTAAAACCATCTGAATTATCTAACTCTTTAACAATCAACGGAGAAGCCGTTTGTTCACCTATTGCTTTCAATAGATAATCAGCTTTCTCTTTAGCATTTTTGATGGCTTCTATTCTCAATTCCTTTTTCAAACTGTCCAATTTGGAATGGGTTACACGCATTATGTTTGCTTGTGTAATTTCAATTTTATCGAGTTCTGTGTATACTGCACCCACTTCTTGTGCTGTTGACAATTTAAGCGTGTATTCTTTCTTATTGATTAAGTCATTTTTTTTCCAATTTATCTTTACCACATTGGCATTGGCATCTGATAAGGTCAATCGGTCTATACTGATTCCAATAGAAAGAAGCGCTTTCATCAAACTTTTCTCTTGTTCCTCAATCGTTACTTTAAGTTTATTGTCAAAACGCTCTCTTAAAACTATTTCAACATAAATTTCATCGGGTACAATCTCCTTTTCAGAGTTCCCCAATACTTCTATGTAAGGAGTTTGTTCTTCTTTTGTAACAGCGGTTTGCGCCATTATGGAGTGAGCGCAAAAAACGATGATTGAAATAAATAACGTTTTCATTGAATTAAAATTTATGTTTAAATTGATTAAAAATCGAACCTGTACACTTGGTCCATGTCTTCATTTGAATTAAAATTGACCCCTAAATCCTTTAATATTCCATTGGCAATATCATAAACGATACCGTGTACTTGTAAAAATTTACCATTGGCCCAAGATTGTTGAATAATGGAGGTTTTGGCCAAGTCGAACACTTGTTCTTGAACATTCAGTTCCACCATTCTTCTTTGTTTTTCATCTTCGGTTTGCAATGCATCTATTTCTTCTTTGTGCATACGATATACATCTTTAATATGCCTTAGCCAATTATCGATTATACCAAACTTCTTACTAGTTAAAGCTGCATTAATACCTCCGCAACCGTAGTGACCACATACTATTACATGTCGAACTTCCAATACATTTACGGCATAGTCCAATACACTAAGCATGCTCATGTCCGTATGAATTACCATATTTGCAATATTGCGATGAACAAAAACCTCACCAGGTTTGGTTCCCGTTACTTCATTGGCAGGCACTCTACTGTCTGAGCAGCCTATCCATAAAATAGGAGGTTTCTGACCCTCACTTAAATCTTTGAAATAGTTCGGGTCAGCCTCCAAGTGGTGTTTAACCCACTCTTTATTATTGTTAAATATTTTTTTATAAAATTCAGGCATTTGTATTATTTAGCATCGCTAATTAACTTTTCAGCCATTTTTACGTAATCGTCGTTTTTAGCTTCTTTGGCCAATTCAATGACTTTTTGTGCTGATGTTGTAGCCGCTTTTTTATCGCCTGATTTTAATTCAATTTTAGCTTTTAATAAAGCAACCCAATAAGCTTTAGGATTTTGATCAACCGCTTTGGTAATCCACTCTAAAGCTTTAGCCATGTCTTTGTTATTCTCATAGTAATATGATGCCGCTTGGTAATAAGGTTTGCTATCTACGTTCATTGCTTTGTCAATAGAACCCATTATCGCTTGGTCTATTTCTGCAACAACATTGAAAGAAATTTTGGTTTTTTCCCAAGTCATTTCAATAGCGCATGAACTTGCTTGAATGTTAGCCACATTTACTGTAAAAGTTTCAACATAGTCATTCATATTTACCACAGGCACTGTAATTCTGATTAATTCATTTTCTTGTTTATAATCATTCACATTTCCACCTAGTTTTAAGTCTTTGTAAATCAAAACTTCCCAATTGTCTTTGTTAGGAATGGTGTAAATTGCATAAGTACCTGCAGGAACGTCTTTTCCTTGAATTTTTACATTTTCACCAAACGTCATTTTAGTAGCACCATTGGCACCCGTTCTCCATATTTTACCAAAAGGAACCACATCACCAAAAACAGTTCTGCCTTTGGCACTTGGTCTGTAATATTCTATGCTGATGTCTGTTAATGCAAAACCTTGTTTTAAAGTTTGCATAGGACTTGGGGTTGGTGTTTTCAAAGCTTGTGAAAATAAAACTTGAGTTGAACTCATTAATAGGGTTAAAAATAATAAGGTTGATTTCATATACTACAATATTAAGCCATATTAGCTAAAAATACAAAGGTAAAATTGGTGATAAATTTATGTATTTTTGAAACGATGTTAAAAACACGATTAAACGAACATCTGATTGAAGTAGGTTGCGACGAAGCCGGAAGAGGTTGTTTGGCAGGCCCTGTTTTTGCTGCTGCGGTTATTATTCCTGAGGGTGTAAACCTAGACCTAATTAACGATTCTAAACAATTGTCAGAAAAAAAAAGAATCGAACTTAGGCAACAAATAGAAGCTGAATGTATTTGGGCTGTGGCAGCTGTTTATCAGAAAGAAATAGACTCTATCAATATACTGAATGCATCCATTAAAGCGATGATGTTGGCGATTGATCAAATTAAGAGTCCATTTGAACACATTGTTATTGATGGCAACCGTTTTAAACCTTACAAGGATATTCCTTACACAACGGTGGTAAAAGGGGATTCTAAAATCAAATCAATAGCAGCAGCTTCAGTATTAGCAAAAACACATCGTGACGATTATATGGCACTTGTAGCAGAAGAATTTCCTGAATACCAGTGGACAAAGAACAAGGGTTATCCAACCATGGAACACCGCAATGCCATTCGTAAAATAGGCCCATGCATTCACCACAGAATGTCATTTACACTGTTACCTCAGCAGTTAAGCCTTGGGTTGTAAATTTTAGAACAACATGGTTAAACCACCTATCAAGTTGAACCCAAGCACTTGGTAATTATACCATCTTTGGTAACGCGTTGACATGATATTGTTGGCTTGTACAAAAAGAGAAATTTTCTTCTTAAATTTAAAATCGATACCCGCAGAAATATCATAAAAAGCATCGATCTTACTGATTGACTTAGTTGCTTCTGCAATTCCTGTTCTTTGTTGTTGAGAGCCCATTGCCACAAAATCAAGGTGAGGATAGATTTTGTTTTTGATGTTCATTTTCAGATTGACTTTGGCATCAACATCAGGTAATTGCCATGCAGCATCTTCTCTATTAACCGTGTAATTATAGAAATTACCCAAAACACCAATTCTGAACTTTTCACTAAAACTATAATTAAATGCTCCTGAAAATTTAACCATATTTACCTGCCTGAAAATGGTAGTAAATGAATTTAAACGAGGAACAGAATCATAACGGGTAATGTACAATGGCATATTAGAGATATCTGCGTAATTGATTTCAAATAAGGCATCTGCACTTGAACCCACTTTGGCAGTTATACCTGCGTAAAGTTTTACATTGTCAAAAGTATTGGTTAGGTCATAACGGTCAACAAACGGGTTGGTATTAATTAAGTTTCGAACAGATTGTTGGTGATATCTTCCATCAATTCCTCCATATAAGTTAGCCACATCTTTAATTAATGGATAAGTCACTTTGATAACGGGGTTTATAAACGGCTGTGCAGTATCATTTCCGTTGAAAAAGATAGTGGAATTAAAACCAACCGAGAATTTCAAATCCTCGTAAACGAAATCAAATCTTGGATCAACTTGAATGAACAAACGCTTGAAAGTTGTATTAGTGTCAAGCTTCGTTGTCATGTAGTTAAGTCCTAGTTGCGCACTCAAAACCCCATTTTGCAAATCATTGAAATTAGAAATAGAACTGTATATATTTGATTTTAAAGCATAATTGGTTTCTTTAACTTGGTCAATCTGAAACTGATTAAAATTAAAAGAAGAACGGTGTTTTACTTTGTCTTTAGAATTAGGCGTACTGTTAAAATAGGCCAAAGCATCAAAATTTCTCATTCTGCGTTTGAGGTCATTTTTAGTAAGTTCAAGCGTGTCATTAAAACCAAAGAAATTATAATCGTTTTGTTTGTAAGAAAGTTCCATACCCAATTCACCCACACTGCTATAGGTTCTCAGATAGGCTTTTGCATTGTGGTCGGTAAAATCAGCAAAACCTTTATTCAGGTGAGAATTGGTTTGCAAGAATTTGTAATGGGCACCATAACTGTATTTTTCGTCATTTTTGTTGTTAAAATAGAGTTCAGCAAGCGGTGTTTTATAATTACCATAACCTAATTTCACATAACTTGAAGGATAATCAAACGATTCTTTTTTAAAGAAATCAGCAGCAGGAATTGGATTTACTATTTTAGGTGTTTCCACTTGCTTGCTTGGAATTTGATAAGTATAATTGGGCGCTTGTGGCGTCGGTTTGTTGATAACAGGCACCGATTCAATTTTATAGGCATCAATCAAAATAGGTTGATACTTCAAACCTATTACTACTTGCTTATTCGTTGAAGTGTCCTTAGAATTCTGAGCATTGAGTTGACCAAAGAGTAATAGAACAGCAAAAAAAGAAATCGATTTAATATTCATTTGAAAAACAAATATCGTGTTTTTAGCGGCTTGAATTTTCAAAATCTTTCCACATCAAATTATGGTATTTTGGACATTTAATGAAGATTACAGAATTGACAATATGTCACTTTATTTTCAAGCTAAAACAGCCAAAATAAGACAAATTGACACTACTTTTACAGATGGAATACCTTTTGAAAAATAGTATTGTATAACCAATAAAAAATACAAGATTATGAGTATCATTAAATCAAACAACGACCCATTTCAATCCGACCTTTATTTCCCTCAAGGATTTAATCAATTATTTCAAAACTTTTTTGATGAGAAAGGATTAAAAGGAATGATTCCTGGATTCAAACCAAATTCGGACATCATAGAGAAAGAAAAACACTATGAAATACATTTGTCTATTCCGGGGGTAAAAAAAGAAGATGTAAAAATCACATTCGAGAAGGATTTGTTAATTGTAGAGGGAGAAAAAAAGCATGAGAGTAAGGAAAAAAACGCAAAATACTACAGAAGAGAAATTAGTTATGGTAAGTTTTCGAGAAGTTTTCATGTAGGCGATGCAGATCCAAGTGGTATAGAAGCAAGTTTTACTGATGGTATTTTAAACATCAGTATTCCAAAAGGAAAACCGGTTCAAACATCTACTATTATCATTAAGTAACAAAAAGTTAAGGTAGTTATAACAATTCATTGACTTAAAAGAGCAATTTGAAAATAATTACTCTTTTTATTTGAAAAAGAGTAGGATATGTCAATTATTCACCTACCTTTGTATCGTGTATAATTAATACACAGATTTAATTTATAGTAAACAGATGAACATTTATGTAGGAAATCTTAGCTTTCGTGCGAGCGAGCAAGATGTTGAAAACCTTTTCACCCAGTACGGTGAAGTTAGCTCGGCTAGAATTATTACTGACAAATTCACAGGTCGTTCTCGTGGATTCGCTATTGTAGAAATGAATGACAACAGTTCAGCAAATGCTGCTATTAGCGCATTGCATGAAAAAGAATTCATGGAAAGAAACTTGGTAGTTAACGAAGCTAGACCAAGAGAAAACAATGGTGGCGGAAGTAATTACAGAGGCGGAAACAACAACAATGGCGGTGGCGGTGGTTATAACAAAAGATACTAAGCACTAGTTATTCCAGTTTAAATTATTGAAGCGAAACCCTAAAAAGTTTCGCTTTTTTATTGTCCCATACACAGCTCTTCTCCTATTATTATCCTTAAAATCAACGAGAAAGAGATAATTGACAGAGTTGATAAAAAAGGCAAATGGTCTGAAATTTTGTACACCTGTTCTTAATTTGAAAAAATGTTCAAAAAGCACTCTACAAATATCAAAAAAATGCCTATTTTTGCAAAAAATTTAAATATTCAAATTACATAATGGCTAACACCGGTAAAATTTCTCAAGTAATTGGTCCTGTTGTGGACGTAAACTTTAGTGAAGAAGGTTCAAATCTTCCCAAAATATTAGACGCATTGTACGTTAAAAAATCAGACGGTACAACTGTCGTTTTGGAAGTACAACAGCATTTAGGTGAAAAAACAGTTAGAACAATTGCTATGGATAGCACTGACGGACTAGTTAGAGGTTCTCAAGTTACAGATTCAGGTAAACCAATTTCAATGCCTGTAGGTGATGAAATTAAAGGTAGATTGATGAATGTAGTTGGTGAAGCTATTGATGGTATCAATGTTCTTGCAAACAAAGAAAGTAGAGCGATTCACGCAGAAGCACCTAAATTTGATACATTATCAACAAGTACTGAGCCTTTGTATACTGGTATCAAAGTTATCGATTTATTAGAGCCTTATGCTAAAGGTGGTAAAATTGGTTTGTTTGGTGGTGCTGGTGTTGGTAAAACAGTATTGATTATGGAATTAATTAACAACATTGCAAAAGCATACTCAGGTATGTCAGTATTTGCTGGTGTTGGTGAAAGAACCCGTGAAGGAAACGATTTATTGAGAGAGATGATCGAATCAGGAGTTATTAAATATGGTAAAGAATTCGTTCACAGTATGGAAGAAGGTGGATGGGATTTGAGCAAAGTAGATACAGAAGAATTGAAAAATTCTCAAGCTACCTTGGTGTTTGGTCAAATGAATGAGCCTCCTGGAGCGCGTGCTAGAGTTGCCTTGTCTGGTTTAACTGTTGCTGAATATTTCCGTGATGGTGATGGTGAAGGTCAAGGAAAAGACATCCTTTTCTTTATCGATAACATCTTCCGTTTTACACAAGCAGGTTCTGAAGTTTCTGCACTTTTAGGTCGTATGCCATCGGCGGTAGGTTACCAACCAACGTTAGCAACAGAAATGGGTGTGATGCAAGAGCGTATTACTTCAACAACAAGAGGTTCTATCACTTCAGTTCAAGCTGTTTACGTTCCTGCGGATGACTTAACTGACCCTGCGCCAGCTACTACATTTACCCACTTAGATGCGACTACAGTTTTAAGTAGAAAAATTGCTGAGTTAGGTATTTACCCTGCGGTGGATCCTCTAGACTCAACTTCTCGTATCTTGACTCCTGATATTTTAGGTGCTGAACACTATAACACAGCTCAAAAAGTAAAACAAATTTTACAACGTTACAAAGAATTACAAGATATCATTGCGATTCTAGGTATGGATGAGTTGAGCGAAGAAGACAAATTAGTCGTTAGCCGTGCAAGACGTGTTCAACGTTTCTTATCTCAACCATTCTTTGTGGCTCAACAGTTCACTGGTTTGGAAGGTAAATTGGTTGACATTAAAGACACCATCAAAGGATTTAACATGATTATGGATGGTGAAGTTGACGAATATCCTGAAGCTGCATTCAACTTAGTTGGTACTATTGAAGAAGCTATTGAAAAAGGTAAAAAATTATTGGCTGACGCTAACAAATAAGAGTAATGCAAGTTGATATTTTAACACCCGATAATGCCTTATATTCTGGAGATGCACAATGTGTAACCCTTCCAGGAATTAATGGTAGCTTCCAAATTTTAAACAATCACGCCCCACTTATTTCTGCCTTGTCTAAAGGTGAAGTTGTGGTTGACAATGGTTCTGAAAAAAAATCATTCAATGTCAATGGTGGTATTGTAGAAGTTCTAAAAAACAAAATTGTGGTATTGGTTTAAACACTAATAACACTATAAAGAAAAAACCATTCGTTTAATGCGAATGGTTTTTTTTATGTGTAGAAATCAAACCACTTCCGCCGTTGTTGGTCTTGACCTAGTGCTCCTCAAGAAACCGTCATTCTGGAATTCGGCTCTGCGAATATGCAGAATCTTCTTATTTGTGCTCCGCAATCCAGAAGATTCCGTATAATTGCCCTTCGCTACAACCAAACGCACAGCAATTTACGGAATAAATAAAGGGAGGAGAATCCATAATCTCAAAATGGGACTTTATGCTAAGTTAATTTTGTTAGAAAATACTGCCTATGATGTTCCCCACTGTGTTTAATCAGTAATTTCAAATAATCAATATCCAAATAATCTTCAATCATTTCGGGCCATTCTATAACACACAAATCGCCTGAATCTAGATATTCCCAAAAACCAATTTCATCTAATTCTTCAATATGTTTTATTCTATACAAGTCAAAATGATGAACCTTAGTTTGATTCCCTGTGGTGTATGTGTTGACAATATTAAAAGTTGGACTACTTACCTCTTTTGTTATGCCTCTTTGCGACAGTAATGCCTTGGTAAGGGTTGTTTTACCTGCCCCCAAATCCCCTTTTAATAACAAAACTGTTGTTGAGTTTAACTCATTATTGAGCAAAAAAAGAACTTCATCTAATTGATGAAGTTCTAATGTTTTATCGAATACAGTTTGCGAAACCATTAATTTGCTTTTTTGTAATACTTCATGGCTTCTGGCAACCATGCTTGTAAGTCTTTTACTCTTTGTGAATCACTTGGGTGTGTGCTTAAAAATTGAGGTGGTTTTACAGAACTTAATGCAGCCATTCTTTCCCAAAAAGGAATAGCTGCTGAAGGGTCGTATCCAGCTAATGCCATAAACACCAATCCTAATTTATCTGCTTCCGACTCATGATTACGTGAATATTTTAATAATGCTAAATTCCCTGAAATACCGAATGCAATTGAAAAAATATCTTGTGTAGCTTGAGGACTTCCTGAAACAGCAACACCTACAACAGTTCCTAACCCTTGTGCTTTCATTTGTAGTGTCATTCTTTCATTACCATGTTTGGCTACGGCATGTGCTATTTCGTGTCCCATTACAACTGCCAAACCTTGTTCGTCTTTGGTTATAGGAAATATCCCTGTGTAAAACGCAACCTTTCCCCCTGGCATACACCAAGCGTTGACATTATTATCTTCAATAGTGTTAAATTCCCAATTGAAAGTTGATATCAACTGATTGTATTTTCCATTTTGGTAAGTTTTGAAAAACTCTTTGATAGACGTTGAAATATTGACTCCTACTTTTTTAACAAGTTCACTCTGTGGGGTATTATTCACAACCTTATTTAGCGACAAAAATTTACGATATTCAATATCACTCATTTTCATTAACTCGGCTTCACTTGCCCAAGTTGTTTGTTTTCTTCCGGTAATAGGCACTTTGTTGCATGATAAAATTATACTTGCAAAAAGGATGGTGTAAATGGTTTTCATTTTTATAAAATTAAGTAAAAGTTAGCTTAAGGATTAAACTAATTCAATTTGTGCCGTTAAGCCTTGTTCGCAAAGGGCTGTACAAAGTGGTTCTAAAGCACTGTAAGTTCCTTCTTTAACACTACACTTCCCTTTTGAGTGAACTATCCAAGCACATTGTTCTGCCTGAACCGAAGTATGTTTGCAATACTTCATTAGGCAATCAATAACATGATCGAATGTATTATAGTCATCATTGTACAAAATTAACTCAAACTCACTTTGTGAATTTATTTCAGTTAATAGTTCTGATTGATAAGACTCATTATGATCCAAATTGAATTTCATATTAAGGATATCTATTTCTGTGTTTCTTTAATAAATTGGCTTTGTTTTCATTACCAGCCACTAGTCTAACTATGTTTTTTTGGTGGGTAAGTACCACCATTAAAGCCGCTGCAATACCGAAAGCTACAAACAGAGGTTCTTGATTGTTATAAATAATTACTGCTATAATTGGAAAAGCTACAGCAGACAATATACTACTCAGCGAAACATAACGGGTTGAAAATAAAATAACCAAAAATAAAAGCATGCAAACCAATGCGGATAAGTAATGAATGGCAATAACCATACCCAACAAAGTTGCAATTCCTTTACCTCCTTTGAATTTGGCATAAATAGGGAAAATATGTCCTAAAACAGCCAATAATCCAAACAACAATTGTAAGTTAACAAATCTAATAGTACCCATTTCTACAAAAGGAAGATAACGAACCAAAGAAGCTGCTGTTAACCCTTTTACTACATCTAAAAGCAATACAATGGTACCCGCTTTTTTGCCCAAAACTCTGAAAGTATTCGTTGCGCCGGAGTTTCCACTTCCGTGAAATCTAATATCTAATCCATAAAAAGCTTTGCCTACCCAAAGAGCAGTCGGCATTGACCCTAATAAATAGGAAACAATAGAAAGAGCAACAATTACAATCAATTCCATGCGGTGTTCAAAAAATACTTAAGCTTGCAAATATAAATAATTTAATCAAAAGTTTTTCACTCTTAATTATTCGTCTAATTCAATGTCATTTCGCTTCAAGAAATTCTCTTTTTGACGCTCTGTTCCTATACGAATTACAAACTGTTCGTCTGCCAATTTTTGGGAGGCCACTTCAATAGCTGTTAATAATTCTGCGTTACTAGTTGCGAATAACATAGACCCTTTGCTGTATTCCATATAAACCCAATCGCCATTGTCTGTGATAAAGTAAAGATATATTTTGTCGCTACCTCTCCTTTTCTCTAAGGCGATAGTGGTCGTGTATTTTTTGTTAATGACTGTTCCATTCATCAATGCCAAATGAATAGGTCCTGCGGCAATGAATTTTCTTCTAACTCTATTGAAAGCAAAATCGATGTCGGTAAATAAGAATCCTGAGTTAAAGGCTCCTTCAGGCGTAATAACCCCTGACGACTCCAATGAATTTGAAATTTTATTGGCTACTCTTTCATCCTGATTTAATTCGTGAATGGCTTTAATATTTTCTTCAGTATTGGCTGCAGTTGCTGGCACCCCTGCACCTTCTGCTGTCAACACTTTTAACATGGCTTTATTTATCTCCGTTGGGAATGGAAAATCAATTAGTGTCATTAGGTTGAATCGGTAGGTACTATCCCCTTTGGCCAGCACTGCATTACCCGCAGACTGAAAACGTACTTTAGGCGCTACCACTCGGAAATCAAAAATACCTTCTGCATAAATACTTTTGTCTTTTTCATTGAATTGCATGTAATTCCCTTTAAGTGCGTCATTTTGAAGCTTTTCTTTGTTACCTACAAAGAAAGCATCTTTGGTTTTGTCATAAAACAAAATACCAGTGTCTGACTGTAATTCAGGGTCGCTGTATCTGCGTTTCAAATCCAACATAATAGGATATACATGGTTGCTGTCATTGGCAAAATACAAACCTACTGACAATTTTTTGTTGTCCTTGTCTCGTGGATTGGTAATATCAATGATTACATTTTGTGGGTCAACGACGTTTCTATATCTCAACCATAGTGTTTCCATGTAAGCAAAACTATGCATTGGTCGCACATAGCCGATGAACTCTATTGGTTTACGAATGCTTAGCACCTCAAACAAACCTTTGAATGCTATTTTATCATCTAATCTGAAATTACTTTCATCCGATATTTTTCCGTAACCAACCAAGTTTTTATCCGTATTTATTCTAATACTATCTAAGAACAAAGGTTGCTCTTTTTTGTATTTGTCAATGTATCTGTAATAACCAGTTGCTGACAAAGAGTTACCGCCTAATATGGTTGTTCTGCAATTTTTAATATCGTGGAATTTGTCTGTTTTATTGGCTTCAATTCTTGAACTGTCCAAACGGTCCATCATTGCTTTTTCTCTTACTATTGCTTTTCCTGCAAATGGATAAACACGACTATCGGCCACATCTATAAAAGGAATTTTTTCCATATTAATGACGTATTTAACCAAATCAAATTTGGCAAATGAACATTCAAACTTTAAGCTATCTGTTTGATTAGGAGGCAATCCAACAAATATTGGCTTGATACCTGCCATCGCTATTCCTGGTTTTACTTCCATCATCTTCTTATTCATATCCCATTTGTAATCATTCATGTTACTAGAATATTGATTGTATGGGAAATGGGTGTAAGAACCCACAAAATTGGACAAGAATTTACCTTCACGTTTATCAAAGTCTAAATCCCCTTTTACATTATTACTTTCAAAGGCAAACTTGCTTGGGTCGACCGCAAAAATTTTGATAGAAGAGTTCATTGCATTTGCTTTGTTTCTTCCAAAAACCATGTCCATACTTGTAAACATTGCTTCGTTCCATTTTAAATGGCCGTCGCCTCTTAAATCTTCTGGTGATAATGTCATTTTACCATCAAAAGCATACCTTGTTTTGAAAATTGAGAAATTACTGTCAATTCTGGTTTGAATCATTCTATCTTGTTTCGGATACCATTGTGTTTGAATGTTAACCCCAGCTACCAAAGGATATTTAGCACTTTCTGGCAAATCAAAACTTGTACTTACCCCAGTTGTGGCATCGGGTAATAATAAGTATTCTGGTGATTTTGAAACAGAGGTTTGGTAAATTAAATCCCCATTTCCATAAAACCCTCTATTACTCAAATTAATGGTTAAATCACCTGTTCCTTTACCTCCATACATTGGCAATTTTACTTTATCAACAAATCCTAATGAATAGTCGGGTTGAATCCTTGCAGTATTGGGAATATCAGGAAAAATACCGTCTGAAATCAAAGTTCCCGCGAATCCAAAACCAGCAATTGTAAAATTGTCCAAACTATCGATAGTAAAAGGGTCAACTTGAAATTTGAATCGGTCAGCTTTGTAGGCATGGTTGTGAGTAGAAGCCCGGTCGTAAAGAATTTCTGACCCTCTTTCTGCAATAAAAATAGGATATTCTGCAAAATCTTTGAGTCCCGACTTATTATTGGGTTTATCTATCAAAATTCTACCATAAGTATTCGACAACACACTGTTTACTTTACGCAATGCGTTACTATTCATGTCGGGATAATAAATAACCATGCTGTCCATGGTGGTATTATTGATTTGAAATTGGGAATAATTAAAGAAAAAATCCTTTGAATAAAAGTCAATTCTACCTGCACGCATCATCCCTGAAAATTGTGCATTTTTATTCTTTTTTATAATAACCAATTGTTCATTAGGAACCGCTACCACATTTTGTGAATCGCTGAATGTAAACCTTCTTACACCTTCCAATTTCAGGTCGTGCGACAACATATTGTAAGTAATATTTGGACGACCTCCAATAACGCTTTGAAAACGGATTACATCGTAATCTTTGGTTCCTTGATTATTAGAAATCCAATTATAAAGTTTGTCTTTTACATAAATCGAATCATTTTCTTTGTTGTAATAAATAAAACCATCATCTGCCAAATCCATCACCAATTGTGACAAATATTCTTTTTTTGAACCAATTCCACTGGCATATTGTTGAAGATTAAAACTTCTTAATCTGTTTTCACGACAGTATTGAAACATTTTAGTAAGTGGATTCATACCCAAAGCGCCTTGTTTTTTATCAAACAAAAATTTCTTAAAAAAGCTATTGGTTTCCACATAGGCTGCCTTATCATTGGTCATCATATCAAAATCAATAAAGGGCTGTTTTTGATCCCACAACACTTGATCAACCTCAATTTCAACACCATGGTAATTATCTGAAAAAGGCATACGCATTAAGCCGTCTGAGCCGCGCGTTATGATTACTTTCTTTTTAACAATATCATAAGAAAATTTAACATTTGGGTGGGTAATAAAACCGGTATCAACCACTATTGAGATAGCAGCATGTTGCGACATTACTTTATTTGAATCCAAACGAAATGTTTCTGAACGCACTGTCATCATTGGTTTTCCTTTGTATAATAATTGAATACTTGATTCTCCGTCACCAAAATTTTGACTGTTAATTTTGGCTCCTTTCATTGAAAAACCGCCTAGATATTTAGCCTCAGTTCCCACGATGTCTTTGATTTCAATGCTGGGTTCATAAGCGACAAACTGAGGAAAAGGAGATGTTTTGATTAAGTCAATTGAATTACTTTGCGAAATGCGTTCGGTTAATCTACCTAAAAGTGGTTGTGATGAAATTTTAGGGTAAACCATTTGAGCCGAATCAACAATGAAACTCCCAGTATTCATGTCAATTTTGTGGTCCTTAAATGAAACATAAACTTCAGATTCAGACAAACCAACTCTTTCAAAATTAATTCTTCCTTGAGTTCCCTCCCAATTTTTTTTGTCGGGATAAAAAACACCTGATGCATTAAATATTTTAACCTTATCTAACCCTGCCTCACAGATTAAATCTAAATTCTTGAATTGAATACTTACTTTGTTTTTTTCGAATCCAAATTCAAACTGACTGCTGTTACTGTACCATCTTAACCCATTTGTTTGAACTAAAGTATTGTCTTTAAACAGTGTATTTGCTGTTTGTAGGAAAAACAAATAATCTTTTGGCTTTTTATCTAACAATGTTTTGGTGATTTCTTGCCATTGTTTCAAAATATTAGGACTGAATTTTTTTTGAGAAAAATAGTCCAAGTTCATCAGCATTAACTCTAAATAAGGGTCACGTGCTAAGTTTTTATACATTATTTCATTTGAAATAGAGATAATAAATTTCTTTTGTTCTGGCGTATATTTTCCTGACTTCCAGTTTGTTGAAAACAAATCTGTCATTTTTTGAATGTCAGTTTTTTTGGATTCTTTCATGAATTTAGAAAACTCTTCAATAAAAACCACAGGGTCTGAATTGAAACTTGTTTGAGCTTCTATCACAATAAATGATGACC
Source organism: Chitinophaga pinensis (assembly GCA_945871905.1). GTDB lineage: Bacteria > Bacteroidota > Bacteroidia > NS11-12g > UBA955 > JABMMZ01. Next base: position 104,789 of record CAMBXL010000007.1, on the reverse strand, counting down.
AAAAGAGAGAAAGAAATATGAGACATCTAATCATGTTGCTAAATTAACTTAGAATAATTAGATTTATTGCACAAGTTGTGCCAATATTATTTTGACATACCCATCAAGGAAAAACCCTTTAGTAATCGCCGTTGATATCCGTTAAGGCTTCGAACCCATTTTTGGTAATTAAAATAGTATGTTCGTATTGTGCAGAAAGTTTTCCATCAATGGTTCTCGCTGTCCAACCATCTTTACGATCGACTTTACACTTAGGTTTACCTGCATTTATCATTGGTTCTATGGTAAATGTCATTCCTTCTCTTAGCAATGGACCTGAGTTCTTCTTGGCTTTGTGTTCTACTTGTGGATCTTCATGAAATTTGAGACCTACACCATGACCACAAAATTCGTAAACAACAGAATAACCGTGTTTTACAGCATGTTCGTTGATTGCGTAACCAATATTTCCCAAATAATTTCCAGGGTAACACTCTTTCATTGCCAAATGCAAACATTCATTGGTTACCTTCATTAGTTTTTTTGCATAATCATTCACTTCCCCAACTTCATACATTCTGCAAGTATCTCCATAGTAACCATTGACAATAGCAGTAACATCAATATTAACAATATCTCCAAATCTCAGGGAATACTCATTGGGAACGCCATGACAAACGACATCATTGGGTGAAATACAAGTAGCATGTTTATACCCTTTGTAACCTTTGGTAGCGGCTACAGCTCCATGTTTTTGCAAAAAATCATCGGCAAGTTTATCTAATTCAATGGTTTTAATTCCTGGTTTAATAAATTCTTCTAAGTATTTTAGCGTTTCTGCAGCTAAACGACTGCTTTTACGAATCCCTTCTATCTGTTCAGCTGATTTAATGATAATGGCCATAATTGCCACAAAGATAAGTCTTCTTTTTTAAGATTTATGGCTTAACTTACTTGTAATTATATATTAAATTGTTCCTTAAAGTAGTCAACAGAATATTTCAATCGACTTCCATACCAACTGAACATTTCCCCATCTATTAATTTTATATTTGCCATTGGCAATATTTCTTGAAGTTGATCAATGTGCTTTTGTTTAAAGGGATATGGTTCTGAGGATAGGAGAATATTTTGAGGATTTAATTTCAACATTTCCTCAATACTTATTTCGGGGTATCTGGAATTTTGAACAACATTGGTAAAACCAATTTTTTCAATAATATTATTAATAAATGTGTTTTGCCCAACAGTCATGTAGGGGTCTTTCCAAATTAAGTACAGGCAAGTTCCTAATTTTTGAGGTGTTATACTTGCAAATGAGTTTTGTATTTGTTCAACAATTTGATTGGCTTTGTCAGAAACATTACATATCTCACCAATTTGATTTATCATAGAATAAGCCTCTTCCAATGTATAAATATCACTGAGCCAGACAGGATATTTACTCGAGAGTTGTTCTACAATTTCGAGAGAATTTTCTTCTTTATTCCCAATGATTAAATCTGGTTTTAAGTCGTCAATTACTTGAAATTTAACTTTTTTGGTACCCCCAATTTTAGTACTATTAAAAAAATATTGTTGAGGATGAATACAAAACACTGTTTGACCTACAATTTGGTCTTGCAAGCCCAAATCATAAAGCAATTCAGTTTGTGATGGCACTAAAGAAATAATACGTTGAGGTGAATGAGATATCTCCACCGTTCTACCCATCATGTCAATCCATGCTTTTTTAAGCATCTTTCTAGACTTATAAATTACCGCGATTGTCTTGTTCTCTTTCTATTGCCTCGAACAGAGCTTTAAAATTACCTTTACCAAATGATTTGGCGCCTTTTCTTTGAATGATTTCATAGAACATTGTTGGTCGGTCTTCAACAGGTTTAGTAAACAATTGAAGCAAATAACCTTCATCATCTCTGTCTACCAATATACCAAGTTCTTTTAATGGTTCAATGTCTTCTTCGATTGGACCTACTCGATCCAATAAATCATCGTAATAACTTGTTGGTACTTGTAAAAAATCAACACCACGTGACATTAATTCTTTAACTGTTTTTACAATATCATTCGTTGCTATGGCAATATGTTGTGTGCCTTCACCTTCATAAAACTCCAAATATTCTTCAACTTGAGATTTTCTTTTTCCTTCAGCAGGTTCATTGATTGGGAACTTAACAAATCCATTTCCATTGCTCATTACTTTACTCATTAAAGCAGAATATTCAGTGGAAATATCGTTGTCATCGAATGATAGAATATTTTTGAAACCCATTACATCTTCGTAAAACTTAACCCAAGGGTTCATTTGATTCCAACCTACGTTACCTACACAATGGTCAACATACAACAAACCCGTTTCAGTTGGATTGTAGGTGCTTTCCCATTTTCTAAAACCGGGCATGAACACGCCGTTGTAATTTTTTCTCTCAATAAATAAATGAACAACCTCTCCATAAGTATGAATGCCACTCATTTTCACTTCACCATTTTCATCGCTAAGTGTTATTGGTGCCATGTATGGCTTTCCTCCTCTTTGGGTTGTTTGGTTGAAAGCATCATAAGCATCATCAACCATCAAAGCAAGTGTTTTAACACCGTCTCCATGTTTTAAATGATGCAATGCAATAGGAGAATCGGAATGCAATGGCGTAGTAAGCATTAATCTCATTTTGTTTTGGATTAACACATAACTAACTCTGTCTTTCACTCCTGTCTCAGGACCGGCATAAGCTAGACTTTGAAATCCAAAAGCTGTCTTATAAAAGTGGGCAGCTTGCTTGGCATTACCAACATATAATTCTATATAATCGGTACCGTGTAATGGTAAAAAATCAACTTTATTGTCTGTCATTAAAAAGGAATTTAGATAAAATATTAATAGTATTTGTAACGTTCGTCAACAACATTACCCGCTTTTTTCAGTGCTTCGTAAGACAATGAATAAGCTTGTTGTTTTTTCTGCATATACAAGATATCTTGTCTTGACTTCAATGAAGTTGGTAATTCAGGTTTTTTTATTTCATCAACAAAAAATAAGTGTACTCCATTTTTGCTAACAATTGGTTTGCTTATGGTTTTGGGATTTAATCCAAATACATAACCTACTAATGCCATATCATTACCAGTGAATTCTACCGCAGAAGCATTGAAATACAAATATTTAATTGGGTGAGCTATGGTATTTAATTTTCCAGCAATTTCATCTACAGTTTTTGAAGATTTGATTGCATCATTCATTTGTGATTTTAATTTGTCTGCTTTTTTCTCATCGATTACTAATCGGGTTAATTTTTCTTTAACCTCTTCAAAATCGGCAGTACCCTCTTCTTTGATTTTTGCTAAACGGGCAACAATGTAAAAATTGTCTGTTACAATAACATCAGAATAATCTCCATTTTCTCGTTTATCGTTGTAAGACCATCTTACCACCTCAGAAGTACCCGGAATGCCTGTCATTGCTTTGTCAGTCGCTTTCACATTATTGGCAACCCCTTTATTCAATTTAAATTTCTTTGTAATGACATCAAACTCGCCATCTTTACCCACAAGTTCGTTTCTTAAATCAGAAACCACTTGGTATAAGCTATCTTGAGTTGAAGACATTGGTTCAATTTTTCTTTTTAATTGTGCAATTTTTATCAATTGGTTTGATTTTGGTTGATTTAATTTCACCAAGAACAATCCATAAGGTGCTTGAACAACAGTTGCATCACCATAAGCCAAGGTTTTAAAGGCTTTATTAAATTCAACAGGTTGAGTTCCTTCTCTAAACCAACCCATGTCAGTAACGGTACCAAGTTCACCAGAAAAGTTTTTCTCTTGTAAAAAAGCCATTGGGTTTGCAGACGATTTAGATTCTGCAGCTAATTTCTTAGCTTTCGCAATTGCATCTAAAGTATCTTGCTTGGTTGTTCCTTTTACATATATTTCTGCTCTAAATGCAGACATGTAAAATACAGAATCCAATTTCGTGTCTAAAACCTTAACCAAACTATATACACCATTGGCGTACAATGGCCCAATAATGCTGTCTTTGGGCGCAGAAAATAATCTTGATTCAATTGATTTGTCATATGAACCTCTTGATTGAAAATTTGGATCGAATGGCTCTGAACTATTCATTGAAACAAACAATGAGTCATTATCTGTAGTTCTGAATGTTGGAATTAATGCTTCAACCTCTTGTTTGATTGCCAATGTATCTTGCAAAGTCGGCAAAACACTTACCATTACATATTCTAAATCTCTACTTTCTTTTTGTTTGAAATCAGAAGCATGCTTTTTTAAGTATGATTTTAACTCGTTATCTGTTACTTTAAAATCTTTGTCATCTAAATTCCCGAAATTCAATGTAATTGATTTTCCATTAGCTTCAGAAGAACTAGCAAAAAAATCATCCTCAGCATCCAAAGAAGTTGCATACATTGATTTGCTAATTAGGGAAGTATATTTTCTAGACTTTGTCTCTAAAACGATTTGTTTTACTATCATTTCAAATTGCTCCATAGATTTTGGGTCTTTGGCTGCTACTTGATTTCTAAAGTTGATAACATTAGAAGGACTAAAAACACCATCTTGACTGAAATATTGTTTGATTGTTGGATGTGCATTGTCGGAATAAAGCAAAATAGAAGATTCTTCTAAGGTAACATCTAAACCTAATTTGTTGTACTCTTTTTCTACAATGTTGGCTTGGATGAACTGATTCCATGCATACATAGAAGCTTGGTCTTTGGATTCATCGTTAATAGCCTGACCATTTGCTTCAAACTGAGCTAAAATTTCACGGTATTTTGTTTCAAATTCCTGAACGGTAATTCCAGTTCCGTCAATTTCACCAACATTGTCCGGTGATGTTGAAATATTATTATTTCCTGAAAAGAAATCTGTTAGTACAAAGATCAAAAGGGAAACTAAGATTACAATCAAAACCCATTTAGAATTTCTTAATTTATTAATTACAGCCATATTTTTTAAAAGATTTGCAAAATAATACTTTTAAACGCTAAAAATCAAATCAAATGATTAAAAAACTAAAACTTTATTTTTATTGTCGCTATTGAAGTGCGTTTTAAATTGATTAATGTAGTAAAAGCAAGCATTCCTTCTTCCTTATCCGATTGGTTAAAAAGTCCCAAAGCGATGTAATCACCCAAAAAACTGTTTTTTGATTTAAAACTTGTTCCTTCAACTTTTTTAGCCTCCACTTTTTTGTCAATATCCAATTCATTAATCTTAGCTGTGAATACTGAAACTTCCGTTTGCATTGTCAATTCATCCCTTTCTCCCAGTCCATAAAACACTAAATAGGCATTATTATTCATGGTTTGAATAAATGGCATCAAGGCGCTAACACCCTCCTCAACCTCTATTGTTTTGACATCATTCCAAGTCTGATTTCTTACGTTGTAAAACAAATAATTCACCTTTGAAATACCATTAGTTTCAGAAGCCCAAACAGCCACTAAATGACTGTCGAGTGCCACTAAAAAGGGCATTCCATTGGCTCTCCAAAATCCAGGGGCAGAAATATTCCACCCATTGATATGTTCGCTTACAGCATAAGGCTGTTCCCATTTTATCCCATCCTTGGATTGGGCTAACCACAATTGGTTCATGCCACTCCATAGGCAATAAAGACGCCCATTAATTTTGTCCATTGCCATTGTTGCCCCCTCCATTGCTGAGTCTCCATCAACCGCAATTCCATTGACTTTACTTATGACCCGCGGCGTAGAAAAATGCCCTCCATTGTCCGTGGAATAGGCGTGCATTATACGAGTTGAATCTTGGGGAGAACGACTGTCATATTTATCAAAACAGGTCCATGTTAAATGTATAGTTGATTGTTTCTTTTTGTCTGTGTTATTTTGAACAAAAAGCCACGGTTTGTCCTGCATTTTTCCATTTTGATAACCAATTCCTACACTTTTTTTAACGACTTTCGAATTGAAATCAAAAGATTGAAAAACAATTCTATCAAAAGATTCAGGCCATTTTAATTTGTCATTTTTTGCCAAATGGACCAAATGCACTTTATTTTCACCTCCATTCACTAAAACAGGGTCTCCATAAAACCCAAATTTGGAGGACACTTTAACTCTATCAAATGTTTTTCCTGTATCACTACTTTTAAACACATTATATGTGTTGAATGCCAAAACAATTTCAGCATTATTCTTAGGATTTATGACTAAGGAAGGTTCATTCCCTCCATTAAATTGTTGATTTATTTGCACTTGACTGTACAAATTTACAGAGACAAAAGTTAGCAAGAAAAAAAACGACTTCATTGAGCAAACTTAATTTAAATAAATAAAAAAATGGTTATAATTTTGCAAAGATGCATGACATTGAACCCCATTATAATTGGTTGCATTTGTACAACTCAGAAAATGATGAAAAATCTCCCTTTTTTGAACAAATTCACAGTGAATTTGAATTCACCAATGCCATTTATAATTTTCTGATTCACCCACAATGGGATAATTTTGGTTCAAACACCCTTTACCTCAAAATCATTTATGTAGATTACACTGAAGGATATTGTATCATTGAGCTAATAGGCGAATGGAACGATGTTATTAACAGCGACATTATGCAACTCAAAAGAGAAATTTTAGAACTGATTCTCAATGAAGGCGTCAATAAATTCATTATTATTGGTGAAAATGTTCTTAATTTTCATTCCTCAGACGATTCTTATTACGAAGAATGGTTCAATGATATTGAAGATGGTTGGATCAGTTTTATCAATTTCCGCCCGCATGTTTTAGAGGACTTTAATGCCGCAGGAATCGACTATTATGTCAACTATGGTGGCGAATTAGATGAAATGGATTGGCGAAAATTTTCACCTTTCCAACTCTACGAAAAAGCTGAACATATTATCAACCATCGACTTCAATAAGCTAAGCATTTAATTTAAAATTACTTGCGTTTATTAAAACAAAGTATGCAATTGTCAAAATATTGCAATATTTGTTATAAAAGACCAATCTACATCATTTATTAATTTAACTTTGAAGTCGAAATTAATTCAAATGACTAGAAAAATACAACTCAATGTCTTAATCGGACTTTTCTTTATTATCTTCTTGTGTTCCGCAATCAACAATGCCAGTGGTCCCGGCGGAGGCAATACCAATGCACCCGGAGAAAGCTCTTGCGTTTCGTGCCATGGAGGCAGTTTAATTACAACAGGAACTCAACTGAACAGTTTGCGTTTTAAGGGCAACTTTACGGGAAGCGGATACATCCCCGACTCAACATATAACTTAGAAGTCACATTTAAACAATCTAGTCGTTCAAAGTTTGGCTTCCAAATTACGGCCTTAAATGCGGCAAATGAACCAATTGGGACCTTTACAAATACAAACAATAGAACCAGTCGTGTAACGAGAACTATTAATTCTAGAACCAGAGAATATATTCAACATACCTCAACAGGTACCGCTTCTGTTGCAACCGATAGTACAAGATGGACTTTTGAATGGAAAGCACCAATTACCAATGTTGGAAAAATTACATTTTATGTGGTGGTTATGGCGACCGATAATAACAATCAAAGCAATAGTGGTGACTTAGTGTATGCCAAAACATTTGAAGTAAATCCTTCCAATTTACTTCCTAAGGCAACGGCAAGTTCCAGCACCTCTCCTCTTTGTAACAACTCCGATATACAATTAAATGGTTCTGGGACAAATTCAACCAATAGTTACTCTTGGAGAATAGTGAATGGTTCTCCTACAACTAGTAATGTTCAAAACCCAATTGTAACTTGGGGTTCATCCGGACAAAGAATAGCAATATTAAATGTAAGAAACAACAAAGGTGTAAGTTCCCCTGACACCTTAAGACTAAACCTATCACCCTCACCCAATGTTTCAATTACCAATGGCAGTTCTGCTAATATTTGCAAAGGAGATTCTATTATCCTACAAGCCAACGCCATTGCAAATACAACTTATTCATGGACCCCTAATGTCTCTACAGGTCGAACCAAAATAGTAAAAGATTCAGGAAATTACAGAGTAAGGGCCACTATTACAACAACAGGATGCAGTTCTACAAGTCCCACTTATAGAGTCAATTTAAACCGCAGTGCTTCAGGAGTATTGACCAACAAATCCAATGATACTAACTACTGCGACATTATAAATGATAGTTTTTTTGTTACAGGTCAAAACATTGACAGTGTGTATTGGTTTGTAAACGGTTCACTCTATTCCAAAACCAAAGGGAATGGAGAACGCATTTCTTCCAATCAAAATTGCACAGTGCAAGCCAGACTGAAGAGTGTGGATGGATGCCTGAGTGGCTTTGTTAATAGTTTGATCTTAAAGATAAGCCCAAATCAAACATTGTTTGGACTTAGTATTCAAAAAACCACTTCTTCTGCTATTATAACCTTAAGAAAAAATAGTTTTATTACTAAATATGCTTTTATTGTGACTCCAAATATGAGAGATATTGTTTCTCTGACAGACACATCAGTTCATTTTACCAACTTAAATCCAAATACTTGGTATCGTGTACGTATTTTAATACAACAAAACACAGTTTGTAGCTTAAATCAAGAAACAGTTGATTTTCTTACCAATGACTGTTCTGACCTTAGCTATACAACGAATTATAAAAATCGCGTTTGTAAGGGTGATTCTATCCAATTTAATGTTAATAAATTATTCAATTCTAGGTATAGTATTTCATTTAACAACTCCAATTACAGCACTGATACTATCTATAAAATAAAAGCAACTCAATCTGATTCTATTAAAATTTCAATCATTGATAGTTCTAAATTAAATTGCTCTCCAATTCAAGAAACACTCCATTACACAGTTGATACTATCGACAATGAGGGTGTGGGAATGGCTCAAAACTTATCAATTTGTAGCGATGAATACACTTTTAGTGCGCCATCAATTTACTCAAATTATCAGTTCTTTAAAAATGGCACTCTTATTATTTCGAGCACTTCACCTTCATACAAGTATACCAATTTGGCAAATGGCGATCAGCTTGTTTTAACGGTTAGCAATCAAACTTGTAAAAAAACGTATGCCCCTAAAATTGTAAAAACTTTTGACTTACCTAATGCCGACTTCACTGTTGAAAAAAATTGGTTCAACTATACTTTCGAAGCGGTAGAAAAGTCATTGAACAACTATGAATGGCTTGTGGACACTTCCAAAACTATTGGAAATGCTACTTTAATTAAATCACTCCTTGCCTATTCGGGTAAGTCATTAGTGGTGCAATTAAAAACTCAAAACAATACAGGTTGTGTAGATTCAAGCACACAGAATTTAACTATCCCTGACTTTAGCCAAATTAGCAGTAATAACAAATCCAAAATCAATATTAATCCCAATCCTTTTAATAATCAATTACGATTAACCAACATCAATCCTGATTCAAAAATAACGGTCTTTAATATTCATGGACAACTTGTATTTGAATGTGATTGCGTTGACGAAAATCAATTAGAAATAAATACCAACAAATGGAAAAGCGGTATTTATTTGATTAAAGTTTCGGACCAAAACGAACTCCTTCATTTTAAATTAGTTAAGCAGTAGTTTATTTTTTAATTGAAAATCAAATAGATATTCATACTTTTGGAATCATCTTTTGATTGTATGATTAACAAACTAAAAAAAGGGACATCCAAAATAAAACATCGGTTTTCCAGCAAAACTGGTTTACCGCCTGAGAGTTTAGTTTATGTGGGTCAGGACCGGAACCACCCTATCGAAGTCAAATTAATAACCTACCAAAAAGATCATTTTGAGGAAAAAACGATTGCTTCGATCAAAGAATTAACCAACTACAAATCTAAATTAGACAACCAATGGATTTCGGTTAATGGGGTTCATAGCTCAGATAAAATAGCAGAAATTTGTGCTGTTTTTGACATACATCCACTTATTCAAGAAGATATATTAAACACCCAACAAAGAACAAAAATTGAGGAGTTTGATGATTATTTTTTTATCACTTTCAAATATTTATACCTGAGTAAAGAAACAAACCAACTAGAGAGTGAACAAATCAGTTTAATCATTGGAAAAAACTATTTGATATCGTTTCAAGAGAGAGACATTGATTTTTTCAAAGACATAAAAGACAGGCTGATGGAATCTATTGGTTCAATAAGACAAAGAAAAACAGATTATTTACTTTATAAAATATTGGATACAGTCGTTGACCATTATTTTATTTTGATTGACCATTTCAGTGATATTTCTGAAGATATTGAAATTGAAATTACGCATAAACCAACCCAAAAAACATCTTTAAAAATTCAAGAACTCAAAAAGAATTTGATGTTAGTTGGTAAAAACATTCAGCCAATGCGTGATATGCTCAACAAAATAATATCAGGTAACAATGATTTATTTGAGACCAAAAATGTTAATTATTTTAAAGACATTTACGATCACGCTTATTTAGTCTCAGAAAACATAGAAAATCAAAAGAGTTTGTTGAGTGACTTAATGAACATTTATTTGTCGAGTATGAGCAACCGATTAAATCAGGTGATGAAAGTATTAACCATTATCAGTACTATCTTTATGCCACTTAGTTTTTTAACTGGAGTATTTGGAATGAACTTTGGTTATTTCCCTGGTTTAAACAACCCAAATGCCTATTATTACTTTTGGGGTTTAACCGTTATGGTTGTTATTGTAATGCTTTATTATTTCAAACGCAAAAACTGGTTTTAATCAATCTTCGGGTCTGCCCAACATTTTATCATTAATTGGTGTATTGACTGGCACATCATCTTCTGTAGGTTTAACAGGCAATTGTTCCAAAGGCATATTTTCCAGGTCTGGCTGACCCGCATCAACCCAACAGGTGTACCACAAGGTTCCTAGCAACTGAATAGAGGCTCTCATTCTTTGTTCAACCATATTGCCCAAAGCTTGGTGATAGGATTCCGAAAATGCCTTAGAATAAACACGAAGCACTTGATTCCCTCTTTTTTCATAAGAGTATTTTAAATCGTCTTCATACATTAGAGACACCCTTTTTTCAACCCTTAAAACACTGTCAACCAAACCAAAACTCTCCTCGTAGGCTTTCCAAATTTTGAGTTTAGGGTTTTCATCATATTGTGCTAACCCGGTCATGAAATCGTAAGATTCATTGAACAATTCAGGCAAACGACTTTCCCAAAGGGCATGAATACCAACTTGATTGGTTTTTTGACCATTGTAGTTTGAGGAAGCATGTAAAGGAACATGGCAATCGGCAACATAATGTCCTAGGTCTGCACTGTATTTGAGAATTTTTAAAATATCTTTAGCTTTAAAAGCCTCCGTCAATCGCCACATCATTGTTTGTATATGCCATGGAACTATTCCATGAGCAAGAACAGAGTCTTCAGTGTACTTTAACACTGCATCTTTATACTTTTGTGGAATTGTATCTATGGGTAAGCAACATTCATAAAAATCGCCATCAAGAAAATGTCTACAAGCTTCCTCTTTTATCATGTAGCGTCTGCTGTCTGCATCTACAGCATGGGTTCTAATATAATCTACATGGTATTTGTAAAACCCAAACAATGGTTTAGGCAAAGTAAAAACGGCAATTTCATTGATTTTGCGATGACCATAAAATCCCCAAGCGTTTGTTTTATTTGAAAAAACTAAACAAACCAAAAGACATACGAAAGATAGCTTATTTCGCAAGGATTGTTTCTATGGTTTTAGGTAAATGAAAAAACTCAAGATCATGAATTTTTGACTCAATATGATTGATATCATCATTGGATTCAATACTAAACTTCGCTTGACATAAAATTTCACCTTTATCGTATTCTTTGTTCACCTTATGAATAGTTATTCCCGTTTCTGTTTCATGAGACTCTAAAACCGCTTGATGTACATTTTTGCCATACATGCCTTTGCCGCCAAACTTGGGCAATAAGGAAGGGTGTAAATTAATAATTTTACCCTCAAAATGTTCTATAAATGAAGGAGGCACCAACCATAAAAAACCAGCCAAGACAATTAAATCAGGATTATAAATTTCGACCCAATCAATCACTTGTGTCGTTTCGTAAAAATCAATTTTATTGAATCTTTGAACCGCCACTCGGTTTTCTATTGCTTTAGAGATAACGCCTGCATTTTTATTGTTTGTGAAAACTGCATTAACAACAGCCGTTTCGCTTGAGTTAAAATAATGAATTAAATTCAATGCGTTAGATCCGCTTCCTGAAGCAAAAACAACGATATTTTTCTTAGACATTATTTTATGCTTTTGGCTATAGACTCAATAAATCTTAAATCACGTTCTTTGGTATTTAAACTTGGTTTGTAAACAAAACCTTCAAACACAAACAAACGGTTTTTTTCTGGCATGTGAATGACATATCGAATAAACGGCCCAGCTTGGCTTAATCCTTTTATCGTCCACCACCCTCTAATTTTTACAGCGTATCTACCTTTAATATTTTCTACCGTTTTAAAACGGGGAGGATAGTATTCACTTTCGGTTGTCCCCATGTAGGTTCCGGGTAATTCTCCTGCAATCAGATATTTACAAACACTGTCTCTTGCTGAAATAATAGAAGAATATGAAAAATCAGAAGTGTCCTTATAAGGATATGAATGAACCAATAGTCCAATATTTTTGGGAGTTTCACCTTCTATCGCATCAAATTGAAACCAAAACACATCTTCTTTTACTTTTTTAAGTTGGAAAATCCCAGGAACTTGAACAGTCATTCCATGGGCCAACATAATTTGCTTTTGATACTTAGTTATGTTAGAGGTATCTTTATACATTTTATCATGCTGGTCTTGAAGTTCAAAATCCATTAGTGCATTTAAAATATTTTGTTTTGCTTTGAGGAATTTGGTGTTTAAATCCTGTCTATTCTTTCCAAATAAGTATACAACATGTTGATGTTTGGCAAACAAATCCTTTTTATTCATTAACACAGGCGCGGTATCATTTATTAGTTTCTGAATCGTTTTTTCGGTAAAGGGTTTCAATAATTCTTGCATTGACTCCAAATTACTTTCATTGACCAAAACCAAAACTGATTTGTGATTAAAAAAGAATCGGCTAAAATCATAAGCTTCAGGTTTAACAATCTCAAAGTAAGGCTCCCCATTTGGTAAGTGCGGCACAGGACTCAAGAACAAATCTTCGATACTGTTATTCATAACCTTGTGCGTTTCAGCATCGGAAACAACCACTAAACTACCCAGTTTCCCAACAGAATCGGGTAATTCGTTTTTTTGTTGACGAGAACAAGACACTAAAAGTAATATACTTAGAGCAACATAAATTTTTGAATACATTTTATATAGAATTATTTAAATACAATTTTATTAATTTCCCTTTTTCAATTGGCGTTAATGACGTTTCAATGTCATTTTCAGAACATGTTTTATCGATATCAAATTCCTTAAAACGGCTACATAAATCTTGGATAGACTCAGTAGCGCTTTCTGTAATGTAATAAAGAAATTTTGTTGATTCATTTACTTTGATAGGCAGAATTTCATGAGAAATTTTAATGATTTTCAATTTTCTACCTGCGCTTACTTTGCTTGATTTTAAGCGATTCCAATTTTTTATTTGGGAGACACTTACACCAAATTGTTCAGCTATTACAGGTAAATTTTGACCTTTTTTAACTGTATGAAATACTGTTTCAGTTTTGTTTTGAATGTATTTTTTAGGAGAAAATGACTGAGTAACTATTCCATAAATACTGTCTTGCCATTCTGCCAACTTCATGGCTTTGTTATATGGCAACACCACATTTTTGGAGGCCATTGTAGAGGGAATTAAACCGCTGGTATAAGTACTGTTCCACTCTTGTCTTTCAAATTCATTGAGTTCAACCACTGCACAAATGTATTTCATATCCACCTCACAACACATGACCACTGGCACAAGTGTTTCGTGTTCTTTGAGCAAATGGCTGTTCTCTTCTGACTCTGGTGGAGAGAAAGTCATTAGAAAAGCTGTTGCCAAAAATTTAGGAACATACTGTTGGGTTTCTTTGGGAAGATAAGGCTTAATTTCCCAAAATGTCTTTTTACCCCCTGAGCGTCTAATGGCCTTATTGACATTACCTGGACCACCGTTGTATGCAGACAAAGCTAACAACCAATCGCCATATAAATTATACATACTCAAAAGATAATCGCAAGCCTTTTCAGTACTTTTGTATAAGTCTTTTCGTTCATCAACCTCACTGTTAATGGTTAAATCCATCATTCTACCTGTAGCAGGCATAAACTGCCATAAACCAGTAGCACCACACCAACTTACCGCATTGGCACTCAATAATGACTCCACAATGGACAGATATTTGATTTCGTCAGGCATCGCTTTTCGGTCAAGCACTTCTTCAAATACTCTGAAATAAATATTCTTCTTACTTTGTGCTTTTTTCAAAAAAGAACTCGATGGATGTTTCATGTAATGCATTTGAGTCCTAACTGTTTCGTCAAATTTAAACGAGATTGTAGTCCCTAAGGTGCTTACCAATTCATTGAATTTACTTTCGGTTAAAGTCAGCACCTCATCTGTGGACAAGCCAACTTGGGGTTTACTCAATGTCTGTGACATGAACACATGTGTCAAACTATCGATTCTAAAAATAGAATTTTTTTGCGCATAAATAAACGCTTGTGTACTCGATAAAAAGAGAAGAAGGATAAGTAACAATCGTTTGATGAACATGGTGTTGCAAATCTAAAGTAAGGAAACGCAAATAACAACAAAATATTATTCATCATTGGATTGTTTTATCCATTTTTATTCCTAATTTTGCTCATACTGAATACTTTATCAGACATTCACTAATGAGCGATAATAAAAAAGGGATTATTACATTCAACGACATTGCCAAAGAAGCCTATGCCATGCATCCATTAGAAAAGGCTGCGCCACTCAAACAAAAGGATCATAAATTATTTATTGGCATACCTAAGGAAACAACTTCGCAAGAGAATAGAGTTCCATTATCGCCCTCTGCTGTTGAATTTTTAGTTCAAAATGACCATCAAATAATTATTGAATCTAAAGCGGGTGAGGCTAGTCATTTCTCTGACCAAAAATATAGTGAAGCAGGAGCTACAATTATTCAATCTCATGAAGAAATTTTTAATGCCGATATCATATTAAAAATTGAACCTCCTACGGCTTCTGAAATTGAGTTGATGAAACCCGATCAATTATTAATTTCTGCCTTACAGCTCGACCAAATGGATCCTATCAATTTGAATAGGATGTTATTAAAGAGAATAAATGCCATAGCATATGAATTCCTTCAAGATGATTCTGGATTTTTTCCAATCATCAGAGCGATGAGTGAACTTGCTGGTCATGCTTCTATTCTTTTGGCTAGTGAATATCTAAACAATGCAAACATTGGAAAAGGTGAATTATTAGGTGGTTTTACAGGCATTCCCCCTACTCAAATTGTTATTATAGGAGCTGGTGCTGTAGGAGAATACGCTTGTAAAGCAGCCTTGGGATTAGGTGCTAATGTTAAAATATTTGACAATGAATTATACCGTTTAAGAAGACTTCAAGACAATATAGGTTCAAAAATATTTACATCGACTATTCAACCAAACATTTTAGCTGAGGCACTCAGAACATGTGATGTTGCCATTGGGGCTTTAAGAGGAGAACAAGGCAGAAGTCCTGTAGTGGTTAGTGAAAAAATGGTTGCTAAAATGAAACCAAACAGTATTATTATTGATGTAAGTATCGACCAAGGTGGTGTTTTTGAGACTTCAGAAATCACCAATCACAAACGCCCTATTTTCAAAAAACATGAAGTAATTCATTATTGCGTACCAAATATCACAGCACGCGTGTCTAGAACCGCTAGCTATGCTTTGAGCAATATTTTCACTCCATTATTGAACGATATTTCCAATTATGGAGGTTTCCATGATGTCATTAAAATTGCACCTGGATTCAGAAACGGCGTTTACCTATACAAAGGACAATTGGTTAATGAATCTTTGTCTAAAAAATTCAATATGCCTTTCAAAGATATAAACCTATTGCTTAATATCTACTAAGTTTATTCGTGCAATCCCAATAAATTATCCAAATAATTTACCATTAACTGAAACTCTTCTTTTCCCATCAAAGACTTGTAATTTTCGGTTAAACGGTGAAGGGTTTTTCTGACTTCTATAGCCATTCTTTTACCCTTTGCTGATAACAAAATAATAGAAGAACGTCGGTCTAGCTTGTTAATTTGAGTTTTTATTAACCCTTCCGCCATCATTTCATGAATTAATTTACTGGCTGCTTGTTTACTTACTCCTAATGCGTCAGCAATTAAAACAGTGGTGCTACCCTCTTTAAATAAAAATAAAAATACTGGCAAATAAGTCGATTTAAACGATTTGATGCCTTTAAATTGTATTTCAGACTCAATTTGAGACTCCAATATCCGTTTTAGTTTAAAGACTAAGACGAATAAACTATTAAAGTTTAAATTTGGATTTTGAGGACGAGGCATGGATGGTATTACGCATTCATTATGGCTTCAATTTCATCAACCTCTAAAGGCATGTTGATTGCATCCATCAAATCAAACGGTCCATTTTCTGTAATTAAAATATTATTTTCCAAACGGATTCCAATGCCTTCGCTTTGGATATAAATACCTGGTTCGCAGGTAAATAAGTGTCCAACTTGCATAGCCTCGTATCGCATTCCTACATCATGTACATCTATTCCTAAGAAATGGCTGGTTCCATGCATAAAATATTTTTTGTATGCAGGCCAATCAGTTGGTTCATTCTTAATGTCATCCATTGTCAATAAACCTAAATCAACCAATTCCTTTTCCATCAATTCTTTCCCTACAATTTGATGATAATCCATCAACATGGTTCCTGGTTTAAGTAATTTAGTAGCTTCACGCATAACTCTTAGGACTGCATTGTAAACATCTTTTTGCCTTTGGGTAAATCTACCATTGACAGGTATAACCCTTGTCATATCACTGGCATAGTTGGCATAATCAACACCACAATCAACCAAAAGCAAGTCCCCATCTTTACAAGGCTTATTGTTTTCGACGTAATGAAGCACACAAGCGCTTGCACCACTAGCTACAATAGGATGAAATGAATGACCTGTTGCTGCGTTTCTGATGTATTCATGAATCAATTCTGCCTCAACTTCATACTCCATAACGCCTGGTTTAACAAACTTCAACAATCTTTCGAAACCTTTTTTTGAAATACCAATTGCATGCTTTATCAATTCCATTTCAATTTCCGATTTTACACTTCTTAATCTTTGTAAAATAGGCGCCGAACGTTCAAAATTATGCAATGGAAAATGGGTTTTCATTTCTCTAGCAAAATCTAAATCACTGTAGGGTGATTTGAATGAGAATCGGTCATTTTCATTTAAGTTTAAATAAATATTGGTCGCATAATTTACTTTCGAACGAATGGTATTCCAAAAGCCATCATTCCAATAAATATGTTTAATTCCAGATGTTTGAGTTGCTTCTTCCTTGGTATATTTATGACCATCCCACACTGCAATTGTGGCATTTGTTTGTTTTAAGAACAAGCATTCTCTGAAAGAGGCATCGGGACAATCGGGATATAACACTAAAAACGAATCCTCTTGGTCGATTCCTGACATCCAAAATAAGTCAGAGTTTTGTTTAAAATCCAAAGAGGCATCTCCGTTTTTTACAAATTCGTAATTACTCCTAAAAATAGCAATACTATTAGGCTTCATCTTTTGAATAAATCTTTGACGATTACTTATAAATAACTGTGAATTTATTGCTTGATATTTCATATTGTTGGAGTTGCGAAAATAATTTTTTTATTCGAGCATTTCACTACAAAAACAATATTATTCGTTTTTTTTAGTTATAATATAGATATAAATAACCCTTTAATGAGAAAAACCTTACTTCTATTACTTTCTATGCCTACCCTTTTATTTAGCCAATCAAACACCCTGTGCTCGGTTAACGAAGAAGATATGGGTACTTGGGCTTTTATGCAACACACTCAATTGTCTGAAAAAATCATTGCGTCTATCAATTCAAGAAGTATACAGATTTATGAAACCGAAAAATTAAAAATGAGTGAGAAAAAAATGAGTGAAAAACTCTACAATCTTATCACCGTATTTATACAAACTGATATTGATAATCCTGAAATTGGCAAAGATTCTGTCATGGGATTTTTTAAGGAGGAATTTATAAAGTCTTTTAAAATGAGTAAAGATTTTTTTGAATTTAACACCGATGGATTTAGATGGATGCTTTCCAAAAAAGAGGTTTATAAATTTTGTACCCCTGACCAATTACTTTATATTGACAGATACAGTTTCAACAATACTATACATATTGATTCTATTCCAAACAAAAGCAAAACGATGATTAACACCATCAACCAAAATTTAGTTTCCTTGTGCCGAAGTGGCATGCTTACTGTTTTTCAGAACGATTCGTTGCTCTCTAAAATTTCCAAAGAAAAACTAAAGAAACATGGAATGTATGAAACCCCAATTGCACTTCCATTGAATGATGAAGAATGGCTTGATTCTTCAATAGAAGTTGATGCCACCATCTTTAACAAAAACATGACTTGTAATTTCTTCTACAATTTAGAATACAGTAATTTTCAGTTTTATATTAAAAGCATAAGCCCCTCGGCTGTTTACACCTTACAGAGTTTTGAAATACCGGCAATGCCTATAGGCTATTTAAAATACAATGAGGCTCTTACTTCATTAAAAAGTGAAAGTGAATTATTTAACAGATTAATAGTATTCGCGACTTGCTTAAAAGCATCGCACTATCAGTTAGACAAGGAAGATTACAAAAATTATTTTACAAAAAAAGCAGGAAACTAAAACAAGCCGTTTAATTCAGCTTCGATTTTATTGATTACTTGATTGGCATCATCGGTATCGTTAGCAAAATCGATTTCATCGATGTCTAAAATCAAAACTTTACCTTGGTTATAAGTACTAATCCAAGCCTCATAACGTTCATTTAAACGTTTTAAATAATCCAATCTGATGCTGTCCTCGTAATCTCTTCCGCGCAACTGTATTTGTTTAACCAAGGTAGGAATAGAACCTCTTAAATAAATCAACAAATCAGGTGCTTTAATCATTTGATTCAATGATTCAAACAAAGCCATGTAATTTTCATAATCTCTAGTAGACATTAATCCCATTGCATGAAGATTGGGTGCAAATATTCTCGCATCCTCATAAATAGTTCTGTCTTGAATGACCGTTTTATCATTACTTCTTATTTTTTTAACATTGTTAAATCTGATATTTAAAAAATAAACTTGTAGATTAAAACTCCATCTTTGCATATCATCGTAAAAATCGGTGATATAAGGATTATCGTCCATATCTTCCAATTGCACCTCCCAACCATAATGTTTGGATAATAAATTGGCTAAAGTGGTTTTTCCGCTTCCTATATTTCCCGCTACAGCAATATGTTTTATGTTATTATTAGTTTTCGACATTTCAACTGCAAACATATTGAAATAATTGAAAATAAATTATTTCAGAGACAAAATGTGGAAATGTTTCGTTAATTTAAAGTTAAAACAAACTAAATGAGGGCTTTAAATAGAATTAGTCGTTTTATGTTGATTTATTTGATACAAAAACATCCAAACTAAACTTATCATCGATAAAAACACCCCCAAATTCATTAAAAACCAATCCATTAAATGAAACACAATTATACCAATTACTAGGAATTTATCATATTTCTTAGTCCAAAAGCCTATAAAAAAAATTAATTGCAATAACATAGATGTTCCAAAAAACAGCATTCCAATTGAAGGATTTTGGATTATCCATTGACTTATAATTGTTCGTAATGTATTAGGATTGAAATAAAAATAGGCGGCATGTTGATTGGACAATACCGCTGAAAAACTCTCCATTGACAGCCAAGCACCGTGGTATAATTTAAAAAAACCTGCAGTAAAATAGGTTAAGCAAGCTAAATTTCTGGACAATAAAAAAGCAGGAACAAAATGTTTTGATTTAACCCAAAATGGGACAAGTGCAAAGTGCAATGCAAATAAATGGTGCGCATGGTATCCCATTTTTGCATTCAACAACACATGGTAAATCAATAATAGAATGGCTGTAAATCGAATAAAAATAATTCTATTAGGAAATACTAAACTCGCTAACAAAGAAACCATTAATAAACCATCAAATACAAGTGCGGAATTTCTACTGTATAACACCAACTTAGAAATACCAAGAGTATCCATCAGATAATAAATAGGGTCGGCCGCTTTGTAATTAAATGGAGAGTCCCAAACATGGTGAATCATTAATCCTGAATACCAAAACCAAATTATTAAAAGAGTAATAAAAGTCAAGAGAATTGACTTATAAAACTGAATGGATGTAGGATTAATTTTTGATTTTAACATCTTCAAAACCTATTAATTTACCTTCACTAAAATGACATTTTTTTATAGTAAAATATTCAAAAGTGGGTACTTGAATATGATTATTAATACAATATTGATAATACCATAGTCTAAATTCTTGCAATTTCTCACATTCATTAGCAACAGGTAAATGGAGCTTTTTTGCTTTATCATATTGGGGATTACAAAAGGAGGAATTTCCCAAAATTTCATACCTAGTTGTCACTATTTCGTGCATCAAAAATGATGTACCTTTTGAATTGTAGATATTAATAGGTTGATTGCTTAGCGTATTAAAAGGCAAATTTTGAGAATAGGTTTTTTGTTGACTTGCAGCTTGACTGTATAATGAAAAATACCCAAGCGGTGTTATTTCAGTTTTAATTACAAATTGGGTAAAATAAACAAGTATCAAAAATCCATTGAGATAAAAAAACAAAGGATATTTGTGTTTAAAGACTCTAATATCTGTGATTAATCTTTGAATCAAACCTAATTCAAATTTAGTAGAATTTATTAATACCGATCAGTTCACGAACTGATTGCATGGTTTTATTGGCACTTTCATTTGCTTTTTCAGCACCCATTTTTGCTACTTTTCTGATTAAATCGTCATTATTTAAAGTGTCGTTAATCAAAGCCCTTTTGGGTGCTACAAACAATTCCATGTCCACTGCTAGTTGTTTTTTCATATCACCAAAGCGAATAGTTCCTTGATAAAATGCATCCTCAAAAAAGCTAAAAGTTGATGATTCTGAGACTAATTTCATCAAATCAAATAGGTTTTGAATAGCAACCGGCTTAGAACTACCCTTTTCACTAGGGCCATCAACCGTTGTTGTTACCGCTTTCATGATTTTCTTATTCAAGACCGTTTCATCTTCACCCAGATAAATACAATCAGATTCGCCTGCACTTTTGCTCATTTTACCTTGCCCCGACAATCCAGGCACTTTAACTAGCTCACCTGAAAAACCAATAGCCTGAGGTTCAGGGAAAAAATCATTACCATACAAACGATTAAATCTATTCCCAAATGTTCTAGCCATTTCCAAATGTTGTTCTTGATCTTTACCTACAGGAACTTTTTGACCTTTATGAATTAAAATATCTGCGGCCATTAAGACAGGGTAAGTCAATAACCCTGCATTGATATTTTGGGGTTGATTTCTAATTTTCTCTTTAAATGAGGCCACTCTTTCTAATTCACCTAAATAGGCATTCATATTAAAGAAAAGATACAGTTCGGCCGTTTGTGGCAAATCACTTTGAAGGTAAAGCGTACATTTTTCAGGATCTAACCCCAGAGCAATGTATTCGGCAAGAACTCTTTTTACAGATTGGTGTAAGTCGGAAGGAGTTGGATGGGTTGTTAATGAATGATAATCAGCAATAAAGAAATAACAATCATAAGAATGTTGCATTTCAATAAAATTCTTAACCGCTCCAAAGTAATTCCCTAGATGAAGTTTACCTGTTGGTCTAATACCACTTACTACTTTTTCCATTTGTAATGGCAAAAATAAGGAAATACAATAAAAAACATAGCGATACTTATTCGCAATAAGTTTATGAAAAATTCATTGAATCTTTATTTGTTTAATTGTCAATAGAATAATATTTTTGTTTATCAATCAGCATTAATGAAAGCCGTAATACCCGTAGCAGGAATTGGGACTCGCTTACGCCCCCACACCCATACTCAACCCAAATCACTTATTCCGGTTGCGGGAAAACCTATTTTAGCCCACATAGTTGACCAACTAGTGGAAGCAGGCATCAATGAATTCATTTTTATTATTGGCTATTTAGGAGATAAAATAGAAGAGTATATTGTTAATAATTACCCTAATATTAACGCGGAATTTGTAATCCAAACCACAGGAAAAGGAACAGGACATGCCATTTGGCTTGCTAAAGATGCAATAGCAAACAATGAAATATTAATTGTATTTGGTGACACCATTTGTGAATTGAATTGGCAAGAACTACTAAATAGTGAACAATCTATATTGGGTGTTAAAAAAGTAGAAGATCCACGACAGTTTGGAGTTGCTGAAACCGACACAAATGGAATTATTACCCGTTTGGTTGAAAAACCGGCAATACCTAAATCAAACTTGGCATTAGTTGGAATATACAAAATCAAAGAAACCAAAGAGTTAATGGAGTGTATCCATCACAATATCCAAAATAATATTAAAACACACAACGAGTTTCACTTAACAGATGCTTTAATGTGCATGGTCGCCAAAGGGAATGTTTTTAAAACATACAACGTAAATTTGTGGTTCGACTGCGGTAAAAAAGAAATTTTATTACAAACCAATGAATTACTTCTTAAACGAGGATTAAATCAGGATTACCGTGAGTCAAACCTCCACAATTCCATTATAATAGAACCAGTTTTCATTGGCAAAAATTGTAAAATAAGCAATAGTATTATTGGACCCAATGTTAGCATAGGGGAAAATGCAAGTATTGATTATTCTATTATCAAAGAGTCTATAATAGGTCCCTTTGCTGAACTTAAAAACGCTGTCTTAAATCAATCGTTAATTGGCAATGATGCATCGTTACATGGTACAGTTCACAGTATGAACTTGGGTGACAGTGCTGAAATAAACTTTAACTAAGATTGTTCAAAATTCAATTTACCTATGGCGTAAAATTAATGTTAATCGCAAGTATTTCCTTTGCTTGGATGAATGCTTGTGTTAAATACATTGACCATATTCCTGTTGTTGAAATTATCTTAATTAGGGCTATTGTAACACTTATTATCAGTTATATTACTTTAAAGAAAAAAGGTGTAAATCCTTGGGGTAATCACCATAAATTTTTAATCGCTAGAGGTATTTTTGGCGCTTTAGGATTATTGTGTTATTTTTATACTTTACAACAAATGGCGCTTGCTAATGCCATAGTTATTCATTACTTAAGCCCTTTATTTACAACCATTATAGCGCTATTATTTCTTAAAGAATCGGTAAGAATAATTCAGTGGATTTCATTTGCTATTTCCATTACAGGAGTACTTATGGTAAAAGGATTTTCAAATGTAACTACGTTTGACTTCGCAATAGGGGTTGCAGGAGCCTTTTTTACGGGATTAGCTTACAATGCCATTCGAAATATGAAGGGTAAAGAAGATGCAGATGTTATTATTTTTTACCAACCATTGATTGCACTTCCGCTTATACTTTTGATTATGCTTTTCTTGCCATACCAAATTATAATTCCTAATGCTATGGATTGGTTGTTCTTAATTGGTACAGGCATCTTTACACAAATTGGCCAATATTATATCACCCGTGCTTACCAAGCAGATTCTGCCGCTAGAATTAGTAGTGTAAGTTACATTGGTATTATTTGGGCAGTGCTAATAGGAAAATTCTTGTTTGATGATAGCTACCCTATCAGTGTTTTAACAGGAATGACAATTGTTCTTGTGGGTGTTTTTACTAATTTAAATGCTCTAATTGTAAGGCAATTAGCCGACAAAATTAGGTCGTTTTTTGTTTGGCATTAAATCATTATTGCTTTAACAATTGGTTGCTTTTCAGACCATAAACATCTTCTTCTTTCATGTTGTAAATCAAAAAATCAGACTCTAATATCTCCATTAATTTAAGTTTTTTAGTATCGTTTAACAGACTAATACTGTATCCCATAAAATCCTTAATTATTTGAACAGATTGGTTGACTAATTGGGGATTAAAATTAACTTTAAAATAGAGCGACTTACTTACTATGTAATTATTTTTAGACAAAAAAACAGTGGGATTCACATACAATTCTTTTAATTCCTCACACAACATTTGTTTAGGGTCTATCATTTGTCGGTAGTTGTCGGTATGTTTTTTCATTAAAGAAACAAATGTTTTTACGACGTTAGACTCCTGTACTAAACCACTTAAAAAACCTTCACAATTCAAATGTAAAGTCTTTATTTTTACCCAATAAGGCTGATTAATTAAATTGTCATATAATCTTGGATTTTGGCGGTATTCTTTTTTAGACAAAACAAATATCAGTAAATTGACATAAGCTTCCCCTAACAAGGGAAACATTGAATAAATAGACAAATACAACGAATTTATTCTAGATTCAATATTTACAGAAAAATCCAATTCCAAAACTTTGATTTCATTTAAAAAACCATCCAATACATCAAGATATTGTTTAACGGGATTCAACAACAGTTGATGTTTAGAATCTTTTTTGAGATATCCTTGAGTTGAAACATTAGTGTCTGATATAAGCTTATTCAATTGTTCGTGAATCAAAGATGGCATAATTGAAATGTCTATGTCATCGCTTGAATAAAACTTAAAATCTATAGGAAATTCTAACGGACTAATATGCAAGTAAGCATTTGCATAAATTTTAAATAAAGATGTTTGACTGGGAATAACCTGAATTTCTGAAGCTGAATTTGATTGAAATGATTTAAAATGATTGACTTTTAAGTGATATAATGAAATTAATAAAGAAGATTGGTTTAAACTATTCTCATTATCAGACCAATTTTCTTTCACTTTCCAATTGGAATCATTGAATTGATTTAGAAAATTTGAATCATTGATTAATTCCCAATTTTGGTAATTTAAATCCATTTTATTTATCTTGATTAATTTATTTTAATTACGCCATTCAAATGAAATGAAATAAATTAAATATAAAAAATAAATTTTAATTACATAATTGTTAATAAATAAGCGCATTACAATTACATACTTAAATTTTTATGTTGTTACATATTTACCAAAAGACGTCATTATTTTTATTTTTAGAAAATATATAAACAAAAAAGGCTGCCCTAAATTAGGGCAACCTTTTTTAAACATAACAATCAATTTTCTAGTAAGCCGCAGCTGAATGATTATCTTCTAATTGTTGTTTAGAAGCTTGTAATCTTTCAAACTCTTCTTTACTACCAACGATAATACCATCGTATTGTCTCATACCTGTTCCAGCTGGAATAAGATGACCTACGATAACGTTTTCTTTCAAACCTCTCATATAATCTACTTTACCTGCAATAGCAGCTTCATTCAACACTTTAGTAGTTTCTTGGAAAGATGCAGCACTCATAAAACTTCTAGTTGCCAATGAGGCTCTAGTAATCCCTTGAAGAACAGCATCTGCAGTTGCCGTTACTGCGTCTCTGCACAAAACTTCTTTTTTATCTTGGCGTTTTAATAGGCTATTTTCTTCTCTTAATTCTCTTAGAGAGACGATTTGACCAACTTTTAATTTGTCAGAATCACCGCTATCTAAAACGAATTTACGACCATAGATCCAATCATTTTCTTGGAACAACTCCCATTTCTCAACGATTTCATTTTCCAAGAATTGAGTATCACCTGGTTGCTCAACTATCATTTTTTGCATCATTTGACGAACAATAATTTCAATGTGTTTGTCATTGATTTTTACACCTTGTAGACGATAAACTTCCTGAATACCATTTAGAATATAACGTTGAACAGCAGTAGGACCTTGAATTCTAAGAATATCTTGAGGTGTAATTGCACCATCAGACAATGGAGATCCAGCTTTAATATAATCGTTGTCTTGTACAAAAATATGTTTAGACAATGGTATCATATAATGCTTTACTTCACCATCTTTACTTGTAATGGCAATTTCTCTGTTACCTCTTTTAATTCCACCATAAGTTACCACACCATCAATTTCAGCAACTGTAGCTGGATTAGACGGATTACGCGCTTCAAATAGCTCTGTTACACGTGGAAGACCACCTGTGATATCTCGTGTACCACGAGCAGAACGAGGAATTTTAGCGATAATATCACCTGCAATAATTGTTTTTCCTTCTTCTACTGCTATGTGGGCACCAACTGGCAAACTGATTTCTTTTAGAACTGTTTTATCTTTTCCAACAATTCTAATTGATGGTGTTTTTGTTTTATCTTTGGTTTCGATAACAACTTTTTCACCGTAACCTGTTACTTCGTCATTTTCTTCTCTGAAAGTGATACCGTCAATGATGTTATCAAAAACAATTTTACCTGCTAAATCAGATAAGATAACCGCGTTATAAGGATCCCATGAACATATTTTATCACCTTTTTTCAGTTTTGCTCCTTCTTTAAGGAATACAAATGACCCGTATGGAACGATAAAGGTATTCAATATGTTTTTGGTATTTACATCCAATACACGAACCTCAGCACTTCTACTGATGTTAAGTTCTACTTTGATAGATTCACCTGTTTCATCGTCAATCAATTCTCTTGGAACTGTTTTCAATTCATCAAACGAAATCATACCATCATGTTTTGAAACGATTTGAGATTCAGCTGCGATACTACTTGCAGTACCACCCACGTGGAATGTTCTTAAAGTTAACTGAGTTCCCGGTTCACCAATTGATTGAGCCGCGATAACACCAACAGCTTCTCCCATTTGAACCATTCTGCCGTTTGCTAAGTTTCTACCATAACATTTAGCACAAACACCCGTTTTGGTTTCACAAGTTAAAACTGAACGAATTTCTAATTCTTCGATTCCGGCTTTTTCAATTTCAGCTGCAACTTCTTCAGTAATTTCACGACCAGCTTTCACTATCAATTCATTAGTTGAAGGGTTGTATGTGTCATAAAGACCAGTTCTACCTAATATTCTTTCATATAAACTTTCAACGATATCATCATTGTCTTTCAACGCAGAAATATTTAAACCTCTTATGGTACCACAATCAGAATCAGTAATAATTACGTCTTGTGCAACGTCATGTAATCTTCTTGTTAAGTAACCCGCATCGGCCGTTTTTAATGCTGTATCGGCAAGACCTTTACGAGCACCGTGTGTAGAAATGAAATACTCTAATACTGATAAACCTTCTTTAAAGTTTGACAAAATCGGGTTTTCGATAATCTCTCCGACACCACCGCCCACATTTTTTTGCGGTTTAGCCATCAATCCTCTCATTCCACCCAACTGACGAATTTGTTCTTTAGAACCCCTTGCGCCTGAATCTAACATCATAAATACAGGGTTAAATCCTTGGTCGTTTTGAGCTAATTCTTTTAACAAAATTTCACCCACTCTTGAGTTAACTTTTGTCCAAACGTCAATTACTTGATTGTATCTTTCGTTATTTGTAATGAAACCATTTTCGTAGTTAAATTTAATTTCTTCAACTTCTTTTCTAGCAGCTTCAACAATTACTTCTTTATCATCAGGAATTTCTACATAATTTAAGTTGAACGATAATCCACCTTTAAATGCATAATAGAAACCTAAATCTTTGATATCATCTAAGAATTTGGAAGTTCTAGCAACTCCAACTTCTTTCACGAACATACTGATGATTTCACGTAATGATTTTTTGGTTAACAATTGATTGATATAACCAACCCCTTCAGGAACTACTTTATTGAATAATACTCTACCTACTGATGTTTCGATTATTTTTGGAACCGTTTCACCTTTTTCATTCAAGTCTAACAAACGACATTTAATGAATGCATGTAAATCAACCTTTCCTTCATTGTATGCAATTGTAACCTCCTCAGGAGAATAAAACGTAATTCCTTCACCTTTAACTGGTTTTTCTGGAGTATGTTTTCTTCCTTTGGTTATGTAGTACAATCCAAGCACCATGTCTTGAGAAGGAACTGTAATAGGTGATCCGTTGGCAGGGTTTAGAATATTATGCGGCGCCAACATTAACAATTGAGCTTCTAAAATTGCTGCGTTACCTAGAGGAACGTGAACAGCCATTTGGTCACCGTCAAAATCCGCGTTAAAACCTGTACAAGTTAAAGGGTGCAATTGGATTGCTTTTCCTTCAATTAATTTTGGTTGGAACGCTTGGATACCTAATCTATGGAGTGTTGGAGCACGGTTAAGCAATACAGGATGTCCTTTCAAAATATTTTCAAGAATTTCCCAAATTACTGGTTCTTTTCTGTCTACTATTTTTTTGGCTGATTTTACGGTTTTAACAACGCCTCTTTCCATTAATTTTCTGATAATAAATGGTTTGAACAATTCAGCAGCCATCGCTTTTGGTAAGCCACATTCGCTCAATTTCAATTTTGGTCCAACCACAATTACAGAACGTCCAGAGTAATCCACACGTTTACCTAATAAGTTTAAACGGAAACGACCTTGTTTACCTTTTAGCATATCGCTCAAAGATTTCAATGGTCTGTTACCATCAGATTTTACAGCACTTGCACGACGGGTATTGTCTAATAATGAATCCACGGACTCTTGTAACATCCTTTTTTCATTTCTTAAAATTACTTCAGGGGCTTTAATTTCTATTAATCTTTTTAAACGGTTGTTACGAATAATAACACGTCTGTATAAATCATTTAAATCCGATGTTGCAAAACGACCACCTTCCAAAGGCACCAATGGTCTTAATTCTGGTGGAATAACAGGTAACATTTTCAGAATCATCCATTCAGGACGATTTACATTTCCATCTCTGTTTGCAGAACGGAAGCTTTCAATTACTTTAAGTCTTTTTAATGCTTCTGCTTTACGTTGTTGAGATGTTTCATTAGCTGCTTGGTGTCTTAGGCTATAGCTTAAACCATCTAAATCAATAGTACTTAAAAGTTCCCAAAGGGCTTCAGCACCCATTTTCGCAACGAATTTTTTAGGATCGTTGTCTTCTAGATATTGATTTTCTTTTGGTAATTTTTCTAATATATCTAAATACTCTTCTTCTGACAATAAATCTAATTTACTAACGCCTTCGTGTTCACCAGTATTAATAACAATATATCTTTCATAGTAAACGACTAAATCTAATTTTTTAGAACTTAATCCCAACAAGTAACCTATTTTGTTAGGCAATGATCTAAAGTACCAAATGTGAGCAACAGGAACCACTAAATTAATGTGACCCATTCTCTCTCTTCTTACTTTTTTCTCAGTTACTTCAACACCACATCTATCACAAACGATACCCTTGTAACGAATTCTTTTGTATTTACCACAATGACACTCATAGTCTTTTGTAGGTCCAAAAATTCTCTCACAGAATAAGCCACCCATTTCTGGTTTATAACTTCTGTAATTAATCGTTTCTGGTTTCATAACCTCACCGAAAGATTTTTGTAAAACACTTTCTGGAGAAGCTAAACCAATTCTGATTTTGGTGAAGTTACTTTTTATTTTTTGACTCTTTTTTATTGTTGACATTCTTTTTTTTGCTAGTTAAATAATTATGTTTCCTGTTTGAACTATTCTTCGAAATTCATTTCGATTCCAAGTCCTCTTAATTCATGTATCAATACGTTGAATGATTCTGGTATACCAATTTGAGTAATGTTATCACCTTTTACAATTGCTTCGTAGGTTTTCGCTCTACCCATGATATCATCCGATTTAATGGTTAATATTTCTCTTAAGATATTAGCTGCGCCAAATGCTTCAAGAGCCCAAACCTCCATCTCACCAAAACGTTGACCACCAAACTGAGCTTTACCACCCAAAGGTTGTTGTGTAATCATTGAATATGGGCCAATAGAACGAGCATGCATTTTATCATCAACCATGTGTCCTAATTTTAACATATAAATGATACCAACTGTAGTTGGTTGGTGGAATCTCTCCCCACTCAGTCCATCATATAAATAAACTTGACCGTTAATTGGTAATCCAGCTTTTATTGTGTAATCGTTAATCTCTGCAGGTGTAGCTCCGTCAAAAATAGGGGTTGCAAATTTTAATCCTAACTCTTTTCCAGCCCAACCTAATACTGTTTCGTATATCTGTCCTAGGTTCATCCTTGATGGTACCCCTAGTGGATTCAAAACAATATCAACTGTTGTTCCATCTTCTAAAAAAGGCATGTCTTCTGCACGAACAATTCTTGCAACAATACCTTTGTTTCCGTGTCTACCAGCCATTTTATCACCCACTTTCAATTTACGTTTTTGAGCCACATAAACTTTAGCCATTTTAAGAATTCCTGTTGGTAACTCATCTCCTACTGTTATTGCATAATACTCTCTTCTGAATGAAGCGTATAACTCAGTTACTTGAGATTTGTAATTTTTAAGAATTTGATAAACGATAGCATTTTTCTCAGCATCTGAAGACCAACTACTATAGTTTACGTTATCATAATCTACACTTGTTAGATTTTTTTGAGTAAATTTAGTTCCTTTCGGAATCATGTCTTCTCCATAAACAGATTTAACACCAGCTGAAGTTTTACCATTAAGAACTTTGAATAATTTTTGAACTAATATTTCTGTTAGTTTTTCTTTATTACGTTTATGTTCTTGTTCGTTTTTAACAAGTTTAGCTTTTTCTTCAGTTTTTGCACCTTTCTCTTTTTTGGATTTAGTAAATAATTTTTTATCAATTACTATTCCTTCTGTAGATGGTGATGCTTTTAATGAAGCGTCTTTTACGTCACCGGCTTTGTCTCCGAAAATTGCTCTTAATAATTTTTCTTCTGGAGAAGGTTCAGTTTCACCTTTAGGTGTAATTTTACCGATGATAATGTCTCCTTCTTTGATTTCAGCTCCAACTCTAATTAACCCATTTTCATCTAGATTTTTGGTTGCTTCTTCACTTACGTTTGGAATATCATTGGTTAATTCTTCTTCACCTCTTTTAGTATCTCTTACTTCTAATTCGTATTCATCAATGTGTATTGATGTATACCAATCGTCACTTACAACTTTTTCGGAAATTACGATAGCATCCTCAAAGTTATACCCTTGCCATGGCATGAAAGCCACTTTCAGATTTCTACCAATTGCTAATTCTCCATCTTGAGTT
This sequence comes from Chitinophaga pinensis, assembly GCA_945871905.1. GTDB lineage: Bacteria > Bacteroidota > Bacteroidia > NS11-12g > UBA955 > JABMMZ01. Next base: position 73,551 of record CAMBXL010000007.1, on the reverse strand, counting down.
GCATAACCTTCACATAATACATCACCTTTTAACACTCTTTGTCCTTTTTTAACAATCGGACGAAGGTTGATACATGTACTTTGGTTGGTTCTTAAGAATTTAGTTACCATGTATGATTTAGTATTACTTACAAAGTTAACTAACTCATCATGTTCTGTATAATCGTATTTTAGTCTGATTTCATTTGCATCTACAAAATCAACAACACCATCATTTTCCGCAATAATTAATGCTCTTGAATCTTTAGCAACACGTTCTTCAAGACCTGTTCCAACGATTGGAGCTTCTGGTCTTAATAAAGGTACAGCTTGACGTTGCATGTTTGATCCCATCAAGGCTCTGTTCGCATCATCATGTTCCAAGAATGGAATTAATGAAGCCGCAATAGACACAATTTGGTTAGGCGCAACGTCCATGTAGTGCAGTTTTTCTGGTTCAACCAATGGGAAGTCACCTTCAAATCTTGCTTTCACCTCGTTGGTATTAAACTGACCATTGTTGTCTGTATCTACGTTACACTGTGCAATAACGTTTCCATCTTCTTCTTCAGCACTTAAGTAAACAACAGGTTTATCAAAAGCCACTCGACCGTTTTCAACTGGCCAGTAAGGTGTTTCAATAAAGCCCATGCTATTAATTTTTGCGTGAACACAAAGAGAAGAAATCAAACCAATGTTTGGTCCCTCAGGCGTTTCAATCGTACATAATCTACCATAGTGAGTATAGTGAACGTCACGTACTTCGAAACCTGCTCTTTCTCTACTCAAACCACCCGGTCCAAGTGCAGACATTCTTCTTTTGTGTGTAATTTCAGCCAATGGATTAGTTTGGTCCATGAACTGAGATAATTGGTTAGTTCCAAAGAATGAGTTAATAACAGAAGACAAAGAACGGGCGTTAATCAAATCAGTTGGAGTGAATACTTCATTGTCACGGATGTTCATTTTTTCACGAATAGTTCTAGCCATACGTGCTAATCCAACGCCAAACTGTGCATACAATTGTTCACCTACTGTTCTAACACGTCTATTACTTAAGTGGTCAATATCATCCACTTCAGAACGGCTATTACTCAATTCGATTAAGTAAGTTATGATTTTAATAATGTCTTCATTCGTTAAAATCTTAACATCCATACTAGTGGTTAAGTTAAGTTTTTTATTGATTCTGAAACGACCAACTTCACCTAAGTCATAACGTTTATCAGAGAAGAATAATCTTTCAATGATACCACGAGCTGTTTCCTCATCGGGTGGATCAGTATTTCTTAATTGTCTGTAGATTAATTCTACAGCTTCTTTTCCATTGTTTGATGCATCTTTTTGTAAAGTATTATAGATAATAGAAAAGTCATTTTTACCTTCTTCTTCTTTATTAAGAATAATTGTTTTTACACCTGCGTCAACGATTTCATCGATATGAGAATTTTCCAAGATAGTATCACGTTCGATAATAACTTCGTTACGCTCGATAGAGACAACCTCACCGGTATCCTCATCTACAAAATCCTCAACCCAAGTACGTAAAACTCTTGCAGAAAGTTTACGTCCAATATGTTTTTTTAGTCCTGATTTAGAAACTTTAACTTCCTCTGCTAAACCGAAGATATTAAGAATGTCTTTATCTGTTTCAAACCCAATAGCTCTTAATAGAGTTGTTACTGGGAATTTTTTCTTTCTGTCAATATAAGCATACATGACATTGTTTACGTCAGTTGCGAACTCAATCCAAGAACCTTTAAAAGGAATTACTCTTGCAGAATATAATTTAGTACCATTGGTATGGTAAGATTGTCCGAAGAATACGCCTGGGGAACGGTGTAATTGAGACACAATAACTCTTTCAGCACCATTGATTACAAAGGTACCACTTGGAGTCATATATGGGATTGTTCCAAGATAAACATCTTGTACAATTGTTTCAAAATCCTCATGTTCAGGGTCGTTACAAGATAGTTTTAATTTTGCTTTGAACGGTACTGAATAAGTCAATCCTCTTTCGATACACTCTTGAATAGAGTATCTTGGTGGATCAACGAAATAATCTAAAAATTCTAATGTGAATATATTTCTTGTGTCATTAATTGGAAAATTTTCTTGAAATACTTTGAATAAACCTTCGTCGGTTCTTTTATCAACGTGTGTTTCTAACTGAAAAAATTCCTTAAAAGATTGTAACTGAACATCAAGAAAATCTGGGTAATCAACGACTTTATCGATAGAGCCAAAGTTGATTCTTTTTGGTTGTTTTACTTTTGTTGCCAATTTTGTAAAATTAATTATTGTTATGTTTTGTTTAAACCGATTTTATGGAAAATGTAAAAAAACACCAAAAGACCCATCGGTTTGAGTGGGTCTATTGGCGTTATAGGATTAAATATGTAGAATTAAGCGATTTCAACGTCTGCTCCAGCTTCTGTAAGTTTATTTTTGATATCTTCAGCTTCTGCTTTTGATATATTTTCTTTTACAGGTTTTGGAGCTCCGTCTACTAATTCTTTTGCTTCTTTCAAGCCTAAACCAGTTAAATCTTTAACTAATTTAACGATTTGAAGTTTGTTAGCACCAGCACTTTTTAGAGTTACAGTGAATTCTGTTTTCTCTGCTGCTACTTCTGCTGCTGCTGCTGGAGCTGCTACTGCAACTGCTGCCGCTGCTGGTTCGATACCATAGTCATTTTTTAAAATGTCTGCTAGTTCTTTTACTTCTTTAACTGTTAGATTTACTAGTTGTTCTGCGAATTGTTTTAAATCTGCCATTTTTTTTGATTTTTTAAATTTTTGTTTGTTTGATTAATTTTTTTCTGATAATGTCTTAACAATACCTGCGATTGTTCCACCACTGCTTTGTAAAGCTGAGATAACGTTTTGTGCTGGAGATTGGAGCATTCCAATAATTTCTCCAACTAGGTCTTCTTTCGATTTTAATTGACTTAGAGCTTCAAGTTGATTGTCTCCAATAAATACAGCGCTATCAATGTAAGCACCTTTTAGTTTGGGTTTATCTCCTTTTTTTCTGAACTTTAAGATGGCTTGAGCTGGTGCTTTAAAGTTTTCACTAAACAACAGAGCTGAAGTTCCTTTTAAAGCACCTTCTAATTCACCGAAATCTTTACCTGAATCACGCATCGCTTTCAAAATCAAAGTGTTTTTAGCGATAAGCATTGTAATACCGTTTTTGTAAAGTTCTCTTCTGAAGTGATTTGTATCAATTGCACCAATACTAGATGTATCGGCAATGTACAATGAATTTACTGAATTGAACTTTTCTGTTAGTTCGGCAATAACTGCGTTTTTTTCTTCTCTTTTCATTTAAGTAGATTAAATTCCTGGAATTGATTTGATGTCTATGCAAATACTTGGGCTCATGGTTGAGCTTATGTATACGCTTTTGAAATAAGTCCCTTTGGAAGCAGAGGGCTTAAGCTTGCTAAGAGTTTGCATAATCTCTACAGCATTCTCAGCGATTTGATTGGGTTGGAAGCTAACTTTTCCGATTGAAGTGTGGATGATACCAGTTTTGTCAACTTTAAAGTCGATTTTACCTGCTTTTACTTCAGTCACTGCTTTAGCTACATCAGGAGTAACAGTTCCTGATTTAGGGTTTGGCATTAAGTTACGTGGACCCAATATTTTTCCTAACTTACCAAGTTTTGCCATTACAGCAGGCATGGTAATGATAATGTCTATGTCTAACCAACCGTTACTAATTTTATCGATATAGTCATCTAAACCAACGTAATCAGCACCAGCAGCTTTTGCTTCAGCTTCTTTGTCCGGAGTACATAATACTAACACACGAACTGTTTTACCTGTACCATGTGGAAGTGTTGCAACACCTCTAACCATTTGGTTAGCTTGTTTTGGGTCAACTCCTAATCTTACGTCGATATCAACAGATGAATCGAATTTTGTAAATGTTATATTTTTTAAAAGGTTTGTAGCTTCAGAAAGTGAATAAACTTTTGAATTATCTACATTACCTATGACTTTTTTTCTATTCTTTGTAAGTGCCATTTGTTTTCTAATAAATTGTTAAAAAGGTTTATCTCCTGCTATTGTTATACCCATACTTCTTGCTGTACCAGCTACCATGTTCATTGCAGATTCTACATTGAAACAATTTAAGTCAGGCATTTTTTCTTCAGCAATGGTTTTAACTTGATCCCAAGTTAATTCCGCAACTTTTTTACGATTTGGTTCAGCTGAACCTTTTGCAGCTTTAGTTGCTTCTAAAATTTGTGTAGCAACTGGTGGTGTTTTGATGATGAAATCAAACGATTTGTCAGAGTATACTGTTAATACAATAGGTAATACTTTACCCATTCTATCTTGTGTTCGTCCGTTAAACTGTTTACAAAATTCCATAATGTTTACACCTTTTGAGCCCAATGCAGGTCCAATGGGAGGTGCGGGATTTGCTTGTCCGCCTTTTACTTGCAATTTTACATAACCTGTTATTTCTTTTGCCATATTATATATTGTGTTATTTCTTTATTCTTTTTCAACTTGATTGTAGTTAAGTTCTAAAGGTGTTCTTCTTCCAAAGATTTTAACCATAACTTTCACTTTTTTCTTTTCGTCATTCACTTCTTCGATAACTCCACTGAATCCACTAAATGGACCGTCAGTTACTTTAATCGCTTCTCCAACTATGTATGGTTCTGCAACTTCAGATTGGATTGTTCCATTTTCGTCAGCATTACCTAAAATTCTATTTACTTCGGATTGTCTTAATGGGACAGGTTTGTCTTTTGTACCCAAAAAACCAACAACACCGTTAATTCCTTTAATGGTAGCTTGTACTTCCCCAAAAAACTTAGCTTGTATCAAAATGTATCCTGGAAAATAGTTACGTTCTTTGGCAACTTTTTTGCCATCTTTAATTTTGTAAACTTTTTCCATTGGTATTAAAATTTGAGGCACATATTCAGTAAGTTTACCTTTAATCAACTCACTTTCTAAATTTGCCTTAACTTTTTTTTCTTGCCCAGAAACTGCACGGACAACATACCATTGTAAATCTGTCGCTTCCATTATTTAGTTACTCCGTATAAAAAGTCTAAGCCAAAACCAATACCATAATCTAAGAGCATTAAAAATACTGCAAAAATTATAGAAGAGATAAGAACAATAACTGCACTTTCTCTTAATTGATCCCAAGTTGGCCAAGATACTTTGTTTAGCAATTCGTCAACTGAACTATTCCAAAGATTTTTAATTTTTTCCATTCTTTTATTTTTTTTGCACGGGAACAAGGATTCGAACCCTGATCAAAGGTTTTGGAGACCTCTATTCTACCATTGAACTATTCCCGTCTATGTCAAAAGCTGTTAGTGTGTTTCAACCAACAGCCTTTGAATAATTTATTATTTCAGTGAAATTAATCTAAAATTTCAGTTACCTGACCAGCACCGATTGTTCTACCGCCTTCACGAATCGCAAAACGTAATGTTTTTTCCATCGCAATTGGAGCAATCAATTGAACTGTTACAGTGATGTTATCACCTGGCATACACATTTCAACACCTTCTGGTAATGAAACTTCACCTGTGATATCAGTGGTACGGAAATAGAACTGAGGACGGTATTTATTAAAGAATGGAGTGTGTCTTCCACCTTCTTCTTTACTTAATACGTATACTTCAGCTTTGAATTTTGAGTGTGGAGTTACTGAACCTGGTTTGCAAATTACCATACCTCTTTTGATAGATTCTTTGTCAATACCTCTTAACAAGATACCAGCATTGTCACCCGCTTCACCTCTGTCCAATAATTTTCTGAACATCTCAACACCTGTAACAGTAGAAGAAAGTTTTTCGTCACCTAAACCGATGATGTCAACTGGCTCTCCTACGTTTACAACACCTCTTTCGATTCTACCTGTAGCAACAGTTCCACGACCAGTGATTGAGAACACGTCTTCAATTGGCATTAGGAATGGTTGATCAACCAATCTTGGTGGAATTGGAATGTATGTATCTACAGCTTCCATTAATTCCATGATTTTTTCAACCCACATAGGCTCACCGTTTAATCCACCTAAAGCAGATCCACGAATGATTGGAGTATTGTCTCCGTCAAAGTTGTAGAAACTTAATAAGTCACGTAGTTCCATTTCTACTAAGTCTAATAATTCAGAATCATCAACCATGTCGCATTTGTTCATAAATACTACAAGACGAGGTACACCAACCTGACGAGCAAGTAGGATGTGCTCACGTGTTTGTGGCATTGGACCATCAGTTGCAGCGCAAACTAGTATAGCTCCGTCCATTTGAGCAGCACCCGTTACCATGTTTTTAACATAATCCGCGTGACCTGGACAGTCAACGTGAGCATAGTGACGCGTTGCAGTTGAATATTCAACGTGTGCAGTGTTGATAGTGATACCTCTTTCTTTTTCTTCTGGAGCAGAGTCAATTGAATCGAAAGAACGAGCTTCAGATAAACCAGCATTTGCTAAAACTGAAGTAATAGCAGCTGTTAATGTAGTTTTACCGTGGTCGACGTGGCCAATTGTACCAATGTTAACGTGGGCTTTGGAGCGGTCAAATGTTTCTTTTGCCATGATTTTTAAATTTAATTATATTTTATTTTTATTGTTATGTTTCTATTTTTTTTACTTTGAGCCATTGAAGGGATTTGAACCCTTGACCTCTTCCTTACCAAGGAAGTGCTCTACCCCTGAGCTACAACGGCAATGTTTTGTCGTTTTGCTCATTCTTTGATAATCAAACTCACTTGTTTGTTGATTATCAACTTAAAGCGAGCGGGAGACGAGGCTCGAACCCGCGACCTACAGCTTGGAAGGCTGTCGCTCTACCAACTGAGCTACTCCCGCAATTTTAAGGCCTATCTTCACAAACTTCTATTCTCTATAAATAAAAGAATGAGTGGGGAGTGGTGGATTCGAACCACCGAAGCCGAAGCAACAGATTTACAGTCTGTCCCATTTAGCCACTCTGGAAACTCCCCAATGCATTGCAATGAGCCACTTGTCGGGATCGAACCAACGACCTACTGATTACAAATCAGTTGCTCTACCAGCTGAGCTAAAGTGGCATTTTAAAGAACTGTCTTTTTTACGTTTTGTCTTCTTTGATTTTTGTAAAAAGGACTGCAAAAAAAGCGAATTAATTTGACTTTTCAAAGCGTTTTTAATTTTTTTTAAAAAAAAATATTTTTAGTTCTTTAAAACATTGCTTTTAACACCGTTTTATAATACTAAAAAAGGGCTTAACTAACTTGTGAAATCCTCTGTTTGTACTTTATTAGCTTGGCTTTTATAACATCCTCAGCTTTGTCTAAAGCGTTCTCAAATGTTTTATCCTTTTCCTCAACAAATAAGGTTGCATTTAGTACATTAATCTTTATCTCAAGTACTTTATTTTCTTTGTCGTCCGACTTTTCTATCTTTAAAAACACCGATGCGTCGATAATCTTGTCATAAAAGTGTTCTAATTTGTTCAATTTTTGTGAAATTAAATCTAAAAGCTTTTTGTCTGCTTTGAAATGCGGAGTTTGAAATTGAATATCCATATTGTTTTATTGTTAAATGGTTTAATTGTTTAGGTGTTTAGGTGTTTAAATGGTTTAAATGGTTTAAAAAGTTTAGGGGGTTGGTCATTCTGGAAAAAGTTGAGCGTTGAATGAGCAAAGGACTTTTATACTGAATCAAGTTCAGAACAGGTCTCAGAATCTTTTAATGTTTAATTTAAGTCCTTTCATTTACCGGTTAATGGTTATTGTGTCGATTTTGGATGTGCTAATTCATATATTTTTTTTAATCTTTCAATAGAATTGTGCGTATAAATTTGGGTTGCGGATAAATTGGCATGTCCAAGTATTTCTTTTATCGCATTCAATTCACTCCCATTTTCTAATAAATGTGTTGCAATTGAATGCCTTAAAATATGTGGACTTTTCTTTTTTATTGTTGTATACTTGTTTAATAATTGATTTACTGACCTATATACAAATTTAGGATAAAGTTGCTTCCCTTTTTTAGTATTATATAAAAACTCTGAATCTATCGACAAACTCAAATATTTTGAAACTATATGAGTTAAATCATTAGTCATTGGTATTATTCGCTCCTTGTTGCCTTTTCCCAATACCTTTAATGTCATTTGTGAAATATTTACATCTGACTTCTTTAATGAAATCAACTCACTTAAACGCATTCCTGTATGATAAAGTGTCGATAACAGATCTTCTGCAAGTGAATCTTCTGCTGTTAAATGATTTTCAAAATCGTTTAACATTTCATTCATTTTGTCCTCTGTCACAAAAACCGGTAATTTTTTGGAAACTTTAGGAGAACTTACCTTTAACATCGGATTCTTAACCACTAACTGATGCTTTAATAAATATTTGTAATATGTTTTTAATGCGGAAATTTTTCTGTTTATACTTTTGGAATCTAATCCAGCATTCATTAATGAAGCCAACCAAGTTCTAACATAGGAATGACTTATATTTTCAACCTGCCTTATTTCATAGGCTTCTGTGAGCCATTTAAGGCATTGATTTAAGTCGTTTATGTATGCCAAAACAGTATGCTTTGACAGACGCTTTTCAATTGAAAGATAATCGAAAAACTGTTGTAAATAAAAAGCGTCCATAATGTGAATTATGGACGCTAAATTAATATTTTTTTTGAATTATTTTGCTTCTTCTCTTTGAACAAATTCTCTGTAAGCTGCTTTTTTAATTTCCATTCTTCTGGTGATAGATGGTTTTTCGAAGGCTTGTCTGCTTCTTAGTTCTTTAACTACGCCAACTTTCTCGTACTTTTTCTTGTACTTTTTTAGCGCTTTTTCTAGGCTTTCGTTTTCTTTTACGTTTATGTAAATCATTTCTTTATTTAATGGAGTGCAAATTTAATGTTTATTTCTGTAAATGCAAGTAAATTAATAATTATTTTAGAACTTGTCTTGAAATTACTAATTTTTGAATTTCTGATGTCCCCTCACCTATGGTGCAAAGCTTGCTATCTCTATAGAATTTCTCAACTGGAAAATCTTTGGTATAACCATAACCTCCAAAAATTTGAATAGCTTCTGTTGATACTTTCACACAAACTTCACTTGCATAATATTTGGCCATTGCCGAAACTTTGGTTACACTTTGTCCTGTATTTTTCAAATAACATGCTTCTTGAATCAATAATTCTGACGCTTCGATTTGAGTTGCCATATCGGCTAACTTGAATCCTATTGCTTGAAAATTAGCAATCGGTTGACCAAATTGCTCTCTCTCTTGTGCATATTTTACTGATGCATCGTAAGCCCCTTTGGCAATTCCTAATGACAATGCGGCTATGGAAATTCTTCCACCATCCAAAATTTTCATTGCTTGAATGAAACCTTCTCCCACTTTTCCTAAGATTTGACTTTCGTGAACTTTGCAATCCTCAAATATCATTTCAGCTGTTTCACTAGCTCTCATTCCTAATTTATTTTCTTTTTTACCAGCTTTAAATCCTGCAGTTCCTCTTTCTACTACAAAAGTAGTGATTCCGTGTGAATCCAAAAGATCTCCTGTTCTTGCTAATACAACGGCCACATCACCTGTAATACCATGTGTAATCCAATTTTTAGCACCATTCAAAACCCAATATTCGCCCTCTTGTTTTGCCGTTACTTGCATACGCATCGCATCGCTGCCTGTATTTGCTTCGGTTAAGCCCCATGCTCCTATCCATTGTCCTGAAGCCAACTTTGGTAACCACTTCTTTTTTTGCTCTTCGTTTCCAAACTGAAAAATATGACCTGTACACAAACTATTGTGCGCTGCCATACTCAATCCTATAGAACCGCAAACTCTAGCTATTTCAACTATGGCATCCGCATATTCAAAATAACCCAAGCCTGATCCTCCATATTCCTCAGGAACTAAAATACCCATTAATCCCATTTCCCCCATCTCTTTGAAAAGTTCGATTGGAAATGTTTGACTTTCGTCCCAATCCATCATTGATGGACGTATATTCTTATCTGCAAAATCTTTGCACATTTGCCTAATCATTAATTGGCTTTCAGAAATATTAAAATTCATAATTCGGGCAAATTTAAAAAAAATCCTTCTAATAATTAACCTATTCAACTATTAAATAATTATTTAATCGAATAATAACACTGTCTTTCAATGAAATAATTTTCCTTATATCCTCAATCTTATTAAACTTACCATGTTGTTTCTTGTATGCCATTATATTTTTGGCCGTTTTAAAACCTATATATGGATGCTGTTCCAGCGTTTTTTGCTCAACCGTGTTGATGTTTATTTTTTTTATTGTTTCTTTGTTGACTACAAATTTTTTTTGCAACAACTCAACTAAACTAGGATTTAATCCCCACACTTCGTTTAATTGAGTATAACTATAAAATCCTCCCAACTTTTCTCTGTAAACAACAATTCTGTTGGCTAATTTACTCCCAATTCCATATATTTTCTTCAATTCTATAGTGTCTGCTATATTTATATCTGTTGGTATTTCAACTTTCTTCTGACTCTTGTTATTATAAGCGTACTTTTCAAATGGTTTGTTTTCTTCTTTATGAATAGAAGGTATGACTATATAAGAGATTAATCCGGATACTAAACCACTGTCTATTCCATAAATCTTGTACAAATCATCGGCTTTTCTAAAAGAACCTCCTTTTGATCTAAAATTAACTATCCTTTTTGCTAAATAACTTGTAAAACCCAATTCAATGAGTCCTGCCTCTTCTATTGTATTAGGATTAAATTCAAAACGGGTATTTTGATTTTTATTGCTTTGATTTTTATCCCTTTGTTCAACAATTGTCTCTTTTGAATTCTGGTTTAATTGATTGACCAGCGAATCGAACGAATCAAAATTTGTAGTCTCTTTGTTTGTTTTAATTTCAATAAAAGGAAAAACCGTTAACAAAAGAATTAAACCAATAAGCACAAACATCCCTACTCTTTCACCTTTTGAAAGAGAAAAGTAAGATTTATATAAATTTTTAAGTACTTTTTTCATAAAAAAATGTCCATTTAAATTAATTAAATGGACATTTTAAATTTATTTTTTTAAAGAAATTAATTAAGATTTGATAGACGCATTCATCAATTCTTCTTTGCGGTATTTTCCAGCCTCTAAGTTTTCTTTAATTTCTTTGAAAGCTTTAATTGTTCTTTCAACATCTGCTAAAGAGTGAGCTGCAGTTGGAATAAGCCTTAAAATAATCAATCCTTTTGGAATAACAGGATAAACTACTATTGAACAGAAAATATCATAATTTTCTCTTAGATCATAAGTCAAATGTGTAGACTCTGCAACAGTACCATTTAAAACAACTGGTGTTACCGGAGTTGATGTTGTTCCAATATTAAATCCAGCTTCTTTCAAACCGCTTTGTAATGCATTAACATTCTCCCAAAGTTTTTCTTTAAGTTGTGGTTGTGTTCTTATTAAATCTAATCTTTTCAAAGCACCAACTACTAAAGGCATAGGAAGTGATTTTGCATAAATTTGAGAACGTAAGTTGTATCGTAAATAATTTAAAACCAGTTTCGGTCCTGCAACAAAAGCACCAATACTTGCCATTGATTTTGCAAATGTTGAAAAAATCAAATCTATCTCATCTGTTACACCTTGTTCCTCTGCAGTTCCTGAACCTGTTTTACCCATAGTTCCAAAACCATGCGCATCATCAACGAATATTCTGAAATTGTATGATTTTTTCAATTCAACTATTTCTTTAAGTTTACCTTGATTACCACTCATTCCAAAAACACCTTCTGTGATTACAAAGATTCCACCACCTGACTTTTCAACTAATCTTTGTGCACGTTGCAATTGTTTTTCACAACTTTCAATATCATTGTGTTTGAACATAAAACGTTGACCTTGGTGCAATCTAACACCATCAACTATACAAGCATGAGATTCTGCATCATATACAATCACATCGTGACGGTCAACCATTGCATCAATAATCGACAAAACCCCTTGGTAACCAAAATTCAACAAAATTGAATCCTCTTTACCCATGAATGTAGCTAATTCTCTTTCTAATTGTTCGTGAGGATTACTATTACCACTCATCATTCTTGCACCCATAGGGTATGCTAAACCATATTGAGCTGCAGCATCTGCATCTGCTTTTCTTACTTCAGGATGATTTGCTAAACCTAAATAATTGTTCAAACTCCAATTTAATTTTTCTCTTCCATTGAAATTCATTTTAGGTCCAATTTCACCTTCTAATTTAGGAAATGTAAAATAACCATGCGCTTCATTGATATGAGCACCCAAAGGACCCATATTTCTTATCACTTTTTCGAATATATCTGACATAAATGTAAAATTTTCTATTTATTTATTTAAAATTAATGCTCTTTTATTTGACTTAACAAACTTATTGCAAATGTATGTGATTTTTACAATAAAAAAAGCCCCCGTTTCCGGAGGCTGAATTTTTTTTCAAATATTGTTTATTACGCTAAATTATTAACATGTAAAGTTAAGCTAGACTTTAAGTTAGCTGCTTTATTTTTGTGGATAATGTTGCGTTTTGCTAACTTATCAATACTGCTGATTGTAGTAGTTAATAAAGATATCGCCTCATTTTTGTCAGTTGATAATCTTAATTTCTTAATTAAGTTACGTGCTGTTTTATGTTGGTAACGATTTCTTTCGTTCTTAACCTCAGTTTGTCTGATTCTTTTGATGGATGATTTATGATTTGCCATTTTCTATAAAAAGGACTGCAAATGTAACACTTTATATTTAAAATACAATACCTATTAAAAAAAAATCTATTTATTTTAGTTTTTTTTATGACGACAACAAACAAAAATATTTTTTATTACTTTTGCTATCTTATGAAAAGTAAATTAACCTTATTATTAATTGTTTTAATAACCCTTTCTTCTTGTGGTGTAATTTCAAAAGCGCGTTATGGAAATGGACTTAAAATCAATCTTGATTTTGGAAAAGATTCAGAAAAGAAAATAACCACAAAACATCCTAAAGAAAAAAGAAAACAAACTCCAATTCTTCAAAAAAATCAAACGCCAATTGAAGAAACCACACTCTTTTCTTCTGACGTTGTTACCGCAATTACACCATTTTCAAACCTAGAAAATGAAGTTTACAAGTCAAATTTTGAAATCAATCAAATCCCAAAAAAACCTCTATTCGACAAAATAGAAAAGAAAAAAGCATTCCTTAAATCCTACTTAAAACCGAATCAACCCAAGTTGAATAACGATGATAGACCTTATGAAAGAAATGCCATGTGGGGTGGTATATTTTTTTACGGAGGATTGATTTTAGGTTTATTAGTTCCCATTTTTTTTGCCATTATGGCTCTTCCTGGATTATTATTTTCTGCATACTCCTTAGGTGTTATTAAAACATCAGGATTTGCCTACAGAGGATATGGTTTGGCGCGGAGTGTTTTTGTTGTTTTTTTTGTACTGATGATAATCGCTTTAATATTAATTGCTGCACTTTTAGCTTCTTTATAATATTAATTTCTAACCTTTTTCATTCCCTTTTCTAAATGAAAGTCCTTGTAATTGGCAGTCGCATTCCTTATCCCCTTCATGACGGTGGGGCTATTGCTACCTTCAACATGCTTAAGGGTTTGACTGATGCTGGTGTTGAGGTTCACTATTTTTCTATAAATACCAAAAAGCATTTTGTAGATCAATACACTGTAAATAATCATTTTTCATTTCTCAAAAAAATTAAACCCTTTTATTTGGATACCGACATCAAGTTAAAATCCGCACTTAAAAGTTTTTTCATGGGAGGTTCATACAATTTAGACCGTTTTTACAACTCAGATTTCGAAAATGAATTAATTCAATACATCCAATCACAAAATTTCAAAATCATTCATTTTGAAGGTTTGTATGTTGCAAAATACGCTTACAACATTTCACAAATGGCAAATTCGCCTTTGGTTTTAAGGCAACACAATATTGAATATAAAATTTGGGAAACCTTAGCATCAAACACCAAAGCCATTCACAAAAAAATAATATTTAAGTTTTTTGCTAAGCAGATCAAGCAATTCGAAACCCGTGTTTTAGACCTTTTTGATGGCATTGCAACCATTGCCAAAACAGATGAATCTGTCATTTCACAGCATAATTACCTCAATACACTGACCACTATTCCGGCAGGTATTATTAATAACACCAATCCACCTGAAAGCAAAATTAATTCAAAATTTGTTTACCACATTGGATCTATGGAATGGATTCCCAATCAACAAGCCATGCTATGGTTTGCGGAAAACGTATGGAAGTTAGTCATTAACAAAATACCAGACGCTCATTTTTATATGGCTGGAAAAAACATGCCCGATGCGTTTTCTAAATTACAAACTGAAAATTTTCATGTTGTCGGACAAGTCGATGATTTAAAAAAATTTACTGCTGATAAATCCATCCTCGTTGTTCCATTAATGAGTGGAAGTGGCATTAGAATAAAAACGATTGAAGGCATGTTTGGCAAAAAGGCAATAGTTAGCACTAGCATTGGTGCAAAAGGAATTGATGTGATAGACAAAAAACATTGTTACATTGCTGACAATGCCGAAGCTTTTGCAAATGCTTTAATTGAGTTGATTCAAAACCCTGTATTAAGAGATACTGTTTCAGAAAATGGCTATCAATTGGCATTATCAAATTATGACAACCAAAGTGTAACAAAACAATGGCTTAGTTTTTATAAAGAAGTAATCAAAAATTATGACTACTAAATCCATTTAAGGTACGTTTAAAACTTATTTTTAAAGAAGTTAATTTACATTTTTAGTCAACTACAATCTCTAGACCGTCGTAGGCCAAATGAAATCCTGGAGGCAGTTCCTTTTCAACCTCATTATGCAAGCCAAGTTGGTGACTGATGTGTGTGAAGTAAATTTGTGGAACTTGCAATTCCTGACCCAAAGCAATCGCTTCCTCAAGAGTAAAGTGGCTTATGTGTTGTTCACGCCTAAGTGCATTAACGATTAACACTTTAGAACCTTTTATTTTTTCCTTTTCATTATCATTTATGAAATTGGCATCAGTTATGTAGGTAAAATCCCCAAAGCGAAAACCCAAAACTGGCAGTTTATAGTGATAGACTTGAATTGGGATAACCTCAATATCCTGAACACTAAAAGGTTTATTTTCTATATTTATTAGATTAATTTCGGGTATACCAGGATACTTTTCATCAGAAAAAATATAGGCGTATTCTCTTTTCAAAGCATCTTCTACCCTATCAGTCGCATAGACATCTATAGCAGATTTATTGACATAATTAAAAGCCCTAATGTCATCCATTCCTGCAATGTGGTCTTTGTGTTCGTGGGTAAAAATTAAGGCATTGAGTTGTTTGGTTTTGGATCTTAGCATTTGCTGTCTAAAATCTGGACCGCTGTCTATTACAAACGTTTTATTTTCAACTTCTATCTTAATACTACTTCTTAATCTTTTATCTTTCTCGTTGTTGCTGTTACAAACCAAACAATTACAAGCAATCAATGGAACACCTTGAGAAGTGCCTGAGCCTAAAACAGTAGCTTTAATTTTCATTAATAAAGTTCCTCAGGACCTTCGCCAAATGATTCACCAAATTCATCCTCCTCTTCATCAATATCTTCACCTTCTTCTCCAAATCCTTCTTCATCGAATCCATCCTCAACTAAGGGTGCATGCTTGCTGACTAATTTATTTGCTATTTCATCAAATTCATTTTCATCAACAATCTTGAATCTTCCAACGCCTTCATTTTGTTTAGGTGCCTTTCCTATTGATTTGAATACTAATGGATAATTAATTCCTTTTACATCATTTTGTATACTTTGTAATTCTATAAGCAAAGTCCATTCTTCATTAAAATCTGTTATTAATATGAATTTTTGATGAGGGTCATTGATGTGAGTGTTTAATTTGGCTTGACTCATTAAAAGTTTAGCAGAATCTTTCAAGCTTATTTCTTTACCCTTTCTCCAATTGTCATCAGAGATATAGAAAGATGAATCTAGTTTTTTATTAAAACTGATTGCATCGATAATTGCATTAAAAAAAACTTCAAAACTCGAAATTGGTGATATGTCGATGACTCTGCAAATATCTTCATCTTCTTCGAACCAAACCTTAAAACGATAGATCATATTTTGCAAATGTAAAATAAATTAAAAACAAGTCAAAGTAAATTAATACGATTCCTTCATTTCTTATCTAATCAATTTGAAATTAAAATTTTATTTCTTTTGAATCCCCATTTCATTTGCCAATTGATCTAAAAAAACAAATGCTTCTGTTTGAACATCGGCCACAGTTCCATCCAAAATGCTTTGTTTAACGGCATTTTTCAACAGTCCAATGTGTTCCTTTTTTATAATTTGATACCTGTTGATAATATCGGTTCCTGATATGGGCGGTTGCCAATTTCTGAGATAGTCTTTTTCTGCAACCTGTTTTATTTTCTCTTCAACTACCGCAAAATTTTGTTTAATACGTTCAACTTTCTTTTCATTTTTACTTGTAATATCACTTTTACACAGTTTCATCAATTGGTCTATATCCTCCCCAATTTCCATCATCAAACGTCTAACTGCACTATCTGTTACTTTTTCTTGTGATAAAACAATAGGGCGAAGGTGTAAAAGAACCATCTTTTCTACAAACTTCATTTTCTCATTTAAAGGCAATTTTAGCTTTTTGAAAATAGGTTTCACCATTCTACTTCCTTTATCTTCGTGACCATGAAAAGTCCATCCAATTCCGGGTTCAAATCTTTTGGTCGCAGGCTTTGCAATATCATGTAATATAGCAGCCCAACGCAGCCATATATCGTCACTCAATTGACACAGGTTGTCTAACACTTGTAAAGTATGGAAAAAATTATCTTTGTGACTAAAACCGTTAATCGTTTCTACACCATGAAGGTCCTGCATTTCAGGAAACACCAACTCTAAAAGGCCTGTATAATAAAGGTATTCAAAACCGATAGAAGGAACAGGAGACATTATTATTTTATTCAATTCCTCAGTAATTCTCTCTTGAGAGATGATACTTATTCTTTCTTTGTTTTTAACAATTCCCTCATATGTATTTTCTTCAATTTTAAAACCTAGTTGAGTTGCAAATCTGATGGCTCTCATCATCCTTAAAGGGTCATCGCTAAATGTTTTATCTGGGTCGAGAGGGGTTCTTATGGTTTGCCTTTCTATGTCCCCTAAACCATCGAATGGGTCAATTAATTGTCCAAAATTAGAACGATTCAAACCAATTCCCATTGCATTGATGGTTAAATCCCTTCTGTCTTGATCGTCTTTTAATGTTCCATCTTCGACTATAGGATTTCGACTATCCCTTTGGTAACTTTCTTTTCTTGCACCTACAAATTCAATAATTAAATCTTCAATTGAAATTTGAGCTGTACCATAATTTTCAAAGTAAGATACCTTCGCATTTCCCAATACCTGCGCCAAAGATTTAGCAAAATCGATTCCTTTTCCAATCACAACAAAATCAATATCCTTGGATGGTCTTTGCAATATTATATCCCTTACAAACCCTCCAATTAAATAAATTTCTTTATTCTGTCTATCGGCCAATTCACCAATTTTTTTAAACAAATCCAAATGCTTGATAAATAACTCCGATTGATTAAGATACATTTTGCAAAACTATCTTAATGCGATTAATTTAAAAAATTGATTTACATGTATCTTTTTAAAAAAATTTTGTAGTTCGAAAATGTGTTATTAATATTGCGATATGAGACGTTTAAAATTACCTTTAATTTTCACACTAATATTTGTATTAGTGGGATGTGGCAATAGTGAATCTGCAGAAAAAGATTTGCTTATTGAAAATATTGAAATAATGGCAGAAGGTCCTCTTTTTGAGGGTTCAAACACAGGGCAGGCTCTTATTGAAGCTCCCTTATCCGATTTTTTAAATGAGCACAAATTAACCAATGAACAACTCAACAGTGCTAAGGTTAGTGAAATTATACTATCAACAGATGACAGCACTAATTTTGACATATTTCAATCAATAACGTTACAGATAGTATCTGACCAAACTGACATGATTAAACTAGGATTAATCAATCCAATTGAAAAAAATAGTCAATCTTTAACTTTAAAAATTGCTGAAGAGCAAGAAAAACTAATCGAAGTTTTAAAACAAGACAACGTTTATATCATTGCTGATGCTATATTAACTCAAGACTCGGATTCAAATCTTAAAATAAAGTGCAAAATCAATTTTAAAATTTCACATAAATAATAACCATAAAAAATATCATACATATGAAAAAAGTACATTTACTTATCCTTGTATTAATAAGTATCCTTCCATTTGGATTTACAACACAAGACCCAAAAGGTGACAGATTAATTGGCGTTTGGGAACCTAGTAACGGAAGATCTAGAATTAAAATTGAAAAAATTGGTGCAAAATATTTTGGCAAAATTGTTTGGCTTAAAGAACCAATTGACCCCAATACAAATAAAAACAAAGTTGACAAAAATAATCCCGATACTTCCATGCGTAATGTCCCTTTGAAAGGCTACAGAATTTTAAAAGACTTTGTTTATCAAGGTAAAAATGAATGGTCGGAAGGCTCTATTTACGATCCTGAAAATGGAAGCACATACAACTGTGTCATTAACATGAAAAATGACAATGTTTTGGATATTCGTGGCTATATCGGTATTAAAGCATTAGGAAGAACAGATAATTGGAAAAGATTAACTGTTAAATAAACTCTCTTTTAAATAAAATGCTTATGTCTAAATTCTTAAAAGAATCTCTTTTAATTCTTTTAGCTACTTTATCGTACACTTTATATTCTCAAATTGATACGAATGCCGAAGAAGATTACAGTCAATACGAAAATGTAAGTTCTGAAGGGAAAATTAAAATCTATTGTAACCCCAAAATATTTGATTTAAGCCCGAATCGATTTGTATCGGTTGGCTATGATTATATTTTCAATAGCAAAATGACAACGTCACCCTATGCTATTTATCAAGATGGAGACAAGAATTTTACCTCAAGAACCAGTAAATTCTCAACACATGGGTTAAGAGTTAATGCCAATGTGCCTGTTATTTCTAAACCTAAGTTTTTGTGGCAAATGGGTGGTGGCTATATCCGTAGTTTGTACAAAGAAAATAATGAAATAACTCAATTAGTAATAAATGAATTTACATCTCAATTAACCAATTACGGTTTAACAAGTACCAATTTAAATTCTACTTTTTTTGTTCCAACAGGCGAGAAAAATTTCATCATCATTCAGGCTATGGGTGAATTAAATGGCAATTACAATCTTTCTGATGAAAAGCATAAACCTGATTTTACGACTATTCGCAGTTCAGTTAGTGCGCTTTATGGCAAACGACCACATGACCGTAAACAATGGGCCGTTGGATTATCCAGAACTTACCGTGCAGGGGAAATGAATTATATTCCTGTTGTGATGTACAATTACACTTCTGTTAACAGAAAATGGGGAACAGAAATTTTATTTCCAGCACGTGCTTCTTACCGTAGAAAATTCAATTCCAGAAGTTTATTACTAGCTGGTTATGAATTGGAAGGCACCAGTTACAGATTATATAACATGGAAAACAATGTTCAAACTGCGGATCCAAATATTTTTGTAAAAAAATCAAGCTATGAACTCCGTAGAAGTGAGTTGCGTTTCAGACTTGATTACCAAAGACAATTAAAGGGATTTGTGTGGTTGGCTATTCAAGGTGGTATTCGTTATGATTTAAGTTATAATGTGGATGCACTAGATGGTGGCAATGATTTTTTCAGAGGATTTTTTGGCAGTCAATCTTATTTAATGTTGAACCAAGTTGGACTAGCACCTTACGTCAATGTAAGTATCAATCTTGTAAGTCCTTAGCATGAAATTTATCGCAATTTTAACCTTAGTTTCTTGCTTATTTGCTTGTCAAAATAAAAAAGAAACGGTTGACATGATATTGTATAACGGTCAAGTTTTAACACTCGATGACAGTTTAACAACAGCCACTTGTATTGTTATCAAAAATGGTAAAATCCTTGCATTAGGTAACGATGAAATTCGAGACAAATACACTTGTGTTACAAACCAATTGATTGATTTAAAACAATCTTTTGTTTACCCTGGATTTATTGATGCCCATTGTCACTTTTACGGCTATTCAAAAACATTAATGAATTGCGACTTAACCGACACTAAAAGTTGGCAAGAAGTATTAGAACGTCTTGAGGTTTTTGCGAAAAAAAATCCTGATTCTTGGTTGATAGGCAGAGGTTGGGACCAAAATGATTGGGACAATAAATCGTTTCCAATCAACGAAGCTTTGAACAAGCTTTTTCCCAACAGAGGTGTATTCTTACAACGTATTGACGGACATGCGGCCATTTGCAATCAATATGCTTTGGATTTAGCAAAATTCAATATCGATACTAAAATAATGGGTGGTGAATTAATACAATCAAACAATAAGTTAACTGGCGTTATTTTAGACAATGCCGTTGACTCCATTCGTTTTTTTATTCCCAATTCCCCTCAAAAACAATTGATTAATGCTTTAAAAGAGACAGAAACTCATTGTTACAAAACGGGTTTAACGACATTAGCAGATGCAGGTCTTGATATTGAAACGGCCTTGTTTCTTGACTCACTTTACCAACAAAAAGAATTGAGTATTTATCAGTATATCATGTTAAATCCCACTCCTAATGGTTTGAAATTTGCTCAAGAAAAAGGGATTTTCGAAAATGAGCATTTAAAAATATCTAGCTTTAAATTGTATGCCGATGGTGCATTAGGAAGCAGAGGTGCTAAACTAAAAAAGAGTTATTGCGACCAAGACCAACACAATGGCTTATTACTGAACAGTCCTGAATATTTCAATCAATGGTGTTCATGGATTTTACCAACGGGCTATCAAGTTAACACCCATTGTATAGGCGATTCTGCAAACCGATTACTATTAGAAATTTATGGCAAGCATTTGAAAGGTAAAAACGACGAAAGATGGCGCATAGAACACGCACAAGTCATAGACCCAAAAGATTTCGAACTATTTAATAAATTTTCTATTATCCCTTCAGTTCAACCAACGCATGCAACCAGTGATGGACCATGGATGGAACACCGTTTGTGTTCGCACAGATTGAGAGGGGCTTATGCCTACCAAACTTTACTTAAACAGAATGGCTATATCCCATTGGGGACCGATTTCCCTGTTGAAGGAATAGCTCCTTTAAACACCTATTTCAGTGCAGTGTTTAGAGCTAATATCAATGACCCTAAGCAAACTGTTTATTTGAAAGACGAAAGTTTAAGTCCCCTAGAGGCATTGTACGGCATCACATTGTGGGCAGCAAAAGCTTGTAAACTTGAACATAGAAAAGGAAGTTTAAGTAAAGGTAAAGATGCAGACATTGCCATCTTAGACAAAGATTTATTGAAAACCAGTCAATCTGAATTTAAAAATATTAAAGTTAAAATGACAATAAGTGCAGGTCAGATAAAGCACAACGAAAACTAAATTTCGTGTCCCATTTTCTCTTTCTTTGCTTTTAGATAAGCGGTATTGTGAAAATTAGGTTGAGCGATAATGGGAATATTTTCAATAATTTCGAGTCCATATCCAATTAGACCTGTTCTTTTCTTTGGATTATTACTCATTAGTTTCATTTTTGAAACGCCTAAATCTCTTAAAATTTGGGCACCAATACCATAATCTCTTTCGTCCATTTTAAAACCGAGTTCCAAGTTGGCATCAACGGTATCCATGCCTTGTTCTTGTAATTTATAGGCTTTCAGTTTGTTGAGCAAACCAATCCCTCTACCCTCTTGGTTCATGTATAAAATAACCCCTTTTCCTTCTTTTTCTATCATTTTCATGGCAGCATGTAATTGTTCACCACAATCGCATCTGCAGCTACCAAAAATATCACCCGTCATACAACTGCTATGAACACGAACCAAAATAGGTTCATCTTTGTGCCATTCACCTTTGGTTAATGCTAAATGTTGAGTTCCATCGTTTACTTGAGAAAAGGCAATAAGATCAAAATCCCCAATTTCTGTGGGAAGGCTAACCGATATTTCACGTTTAACATGACTTTCATTTTTGATTCTGTATTTGATTAAATCTTCAATAGAAACAATTTTCAAGTCAAATTTTTTGGCGATGACCATCAATTCAGGAAGGCGAGCCATTTCACCATCTTCTTTCAAAATTTCCACGATACATCCTGCTGGTTCAAATCCAGCTAAACGGGCAAAGTCAATAGCGGCTTCGGTGTGTCCTGCTCTTTTTAAAACACCTTCTTTTTGTGCTTTCAATGGGAAAATATGTCCAGGGCGTGCTAAGTCATTCACTTTTGTGTCAGGATTAATCAACGCTTGAATGGTTTTACTTCTGTCAGACGCTGAAATTCCGGTTGTGGTTCCATGACCTTTCAAATCAACAGAAACAGTGAACGGCGTTTCGTAAAGAGAATCATTAGAACTAACCATCATTTCAAGTTCCAATTCAGAACATCTTTCAGGCAACAATGGAACGCAGATTAAACCTCGACCTTCTCTAGCCATAAAATTAACCATTTCAGGAGTAATATTTGCAGCAGCGGTTAAAAAATCACCCTCATTCTCTCTGTCCTCATCGTCCACTACGATTATTAATTTACCTGCTTTTATATCGGCTATTGCTGATTCTATGGAATCTAATTTTATTTGTTCAGACATACGTTTTTGAAATGGTTTGCAAAATTACAATTAATTTTAAGCTTATTAACAGATAATTTTAAAATGTATTAATGAAACAATGAATCAAACATATAGTTTTGTGGAAATACTATTTATGCGATAGTTGCCAAGGCACAAGCCATTCCATCTAAAGCAGCGCTCATAATTCCACCGGCATAACCGGCGCCTTCTCCACAAGGGAATAAATTGGAAATTTCGGCATGGTTTAGCGTTTCTTTGTCTCTTGGTATTCTTACCGGCGATGAAGTTCTACTCTCTACTCCTACCAAAACGGCCTCATTGGTTCTATACCCTTTCAATGATTGCCCAAAATGCGACAACCCTTCTGCCAATGATTGACTAATAAAAGGTGGTAGAATGGAACGCAAGTCAGCAGTAACCAATCCAGGCAAATAAGAACATTCTGGCAAAGAACGTGATGCACTATTCCTAATAAAATCGTCCATCCTTTGGGCGGGTGCAACTATTGAGTTTGATTGAAGATAAGCTTTGTGTTCAACCTCTTTTTGGAAATTCAGTGCAGACAAAGCATGGTTACCAAACTGCTTTTGCCAATGTTCAGGATTTACAGTTACGACCATGCCACTGTTTGCAAAAAAACCATTTCTTTTACTTGGACTCCATCCATTTACAACCACTTCATTGGCATTCGTAGCAGCAGGTGCAATAATACCACCTGGACACATACAAAAAGAAAACACACCATTTCCAGCCGCTTGTGTAACCAAAGTATAAGAGGCTGGCGGCAGATATTCCCCTCTGTCGTTCCTGCCATATTGTATTTGGTCAATCACCGATTGAGGATGTTCTATTCGCACACCAAGTGCAAATGGCTTAGACTCAATGTTGATTTTCTTATCATTCAGCAATTCGAAAACATCGCGTGCCGAGTGTCCAGTAGCTAAAATTAATTGAGAAACTGGCACTTGTTTTTGAGCATTAATGGTAATGGAGGTGATTTTCCCATTTACAATTTGCATGTCCGTCATTTTGGAATTAAAATGCACTTCACCACCAGCAGTCAGAATAGTTTCCCTAATATTTTCGACTATTTGAGGTAATTTATTAGTCCCAATGTGTGGATGAGCATTTATTAAAATATCTTGTGAGGCCCCATGATTAACCAAACAATGTAATACTTTTTTAATGTTTCCTCTTTTCTTACTTCGCGTGTACAATTTACCATCGCTATAGGTTCCGGCACCACCTTCCCCAAAGCAATAGTTACTTTCGGGATTTACACTTAGGCTTTTGTTCAATTGGGCCAAATCTCGTCTTCTGTCCCTTACCGATTTGCCTCTCTCAAAAACAATTGGTTTTATTCCTTTTTCTATAAGTTGCAATGCGGCAAACATCCCTGCTGGACCAAAACCAATAATTACTATCGATTCATTTTCCTTAAAAGGCTCTTTTGCAAAACCATTGTCAAAATCATCTTCCGTTACCGCTTCATTTATAAAAACCAGAATTTTGAGCACATAAAAAACATGTGGTTTTTTTCTGGCATCTATAGAGCGTTTGAGATAGCGAAGTGCAGAAATATCAGAAACAGAAACATGAAGCATAGCAGCAGCTCTTTCAATGATAATTGTTTCATCAAAAGCATGCTCAGGCAATAGTTTTAGGTCTATTTCTTTAGGCATAATTGTTAAACCGCTAATCTTCGTTCAACAATTCGTTGCTATTTGATTTAGGCTCTAAAGCTTCTAATTTCAATTTGGCAATTCTAAGGATTTCGGCATCATCAAAGTTCTCCAAAACACTGTTTAATGTTGCTTTTGCTTGGAACTTATCTCCTTTTTTGATGTAAAAATCAGACAATAAAATAAAAGTTTTTCCTAACCAAAAATCATAATTATTGAATTGATTATTAAACTCCATGATGCTTTTTCTGCACTTGTCCAAACTGTCTTGCATGTAGAACATGTAAGATTGGAAATACTTGGCTTCTGCCGCATAAACATCTTGTTGGTTCTTTAATGTTTTAGCAAAATAAGCATTGGCTGATTTGTACAAACTGTCATGTAAATAATACTTCGCAATGGTATTGTTACTTTCTCCAAATTCAACATTGCTTAACCTGTCATATTTGAGTAATAATTCAGATTTTGTTTTAGCTTTTTCTCTATTTCCCAATAAATTATTACAACTGATTTGACCAATTAACGATTTTTTGAGATTGGCATTATTGGTACTGAACCTTTCTAGCAGTTCAAAATATGGTAACGCATTGGCACAGTCCTCATTCTTTTTGTAGATAGCACTCAATCTATCAAGTGCATCTTCTTTAAATTCAGAGATTTGATTGTCAGCTATGAACTTTAATTTAGAAATTGCTTTTTCTTCATTCGATAGGTTTAGATAACAAATTGCAGCGTAGTAATTTGACTGAAAGATAAAGAATCCACTGCTAAAGTTTTTCAAATAATCTTCAAAATCAACAGAAGCTTTGCTGTATTCTTTGTTCAGAAACAAGCGGTAGGCTGCATCAAAGTATAGAGAATCTTCTTTAGTAGTGCTTATGTTCACGTTTGGCAAAGATTTAACCCATTCAACATATTCTTTAATGTTTCCTTGTTTTTTGTAAACCGATTCAGCGTTTCTAATTGCTTTTTGAGCTTCGGGAGTCCCTGGATAGGTTTTGGCGATGTATTTATATTGAATTAAAGCATTGCTATAATCCCCTTGGATGTAATAGATACTTCCTAAAGACTCGTAACAATTTTTTGCTAATGATGAATTGGGATAATCGTCTATTAAATAGCGATAATATCTCTCAGCCTCTTTGTAATTTTCCAAATCAAAATATTCTCTAGCGGTTTGGTAAATGGCTTCGGGGATATAAGGTGAGTTGGGAAAATCTCTCGAAATTTTCTTAAGGATGGCAATTTTATTTGCTGATTTATTTTGCAATCCATAAATCATTCCTTGTTGAAACATGGCATAATCAGCGCCTGTTTTTTTGTTGCTTACTATGTAAGAATAGGCATCCAATGCTGCGTTATAATCAGAAATTGAGAAATAGCAATCACCCAAACGCAAAGTAGCATCATGGAACATATTTTCTGGCAATGTAAAACCAACACTTGTTTTATATCTGTTAAAATAAATGGCAGCTTCTTGGTATTTCTTTTGGTTAAAATAAGTGTATCCAATTGCATAAAGGGCATCTGGATAATACTTTGTTTTTTTAGACTCCGCATTTTCCAAAAAGCGTTGATAATTAAATCTAGCCTCATCTTCTTTGCGTTGCTTGTAATCCATTTCACCCAACCAAAAGTATGACTCCCCAACCAAGTCATTGTCCACCTTATTGGCTATTGATTTCTTAAACATCAATTCAGCATTGGCAAAATCTCTTTGGAGGTATAATTCTTGCGCTCTTAGAAACAACACTTTTTGGTAAAGTTCACGAGTGGCTTGGTCGGTCATTGACATGTCATCTAACACACTAATGGCAGCTTTGTAATCATTGGCAGAAAGAAGAATATTGGCTAAATTCTTTCTTGCTTCGTTTCTGTAGTTCGATTTTGGAAAAGATTCAATGAATTTTTGATAGGCAGCAATGGCTTTATTGTTGTAATCCAATTCGTGAGCTAATTTAGCATAAGCATACATTGATTCCTCTTGAATCGTTTTATCAAAATCAGTTCTTTGAGCTTCATAAAAAGCATTAAACGCATTTTGTTTTTTTCCCACTTTAAGAAAACATTCGCCTAAGTTGTAACTAGCACTTTGCGCTAGTAAATCTCCTGCATTGGCTATTTTCTCAAACAATTCAGCGCTTTTAATACAGTTTTTATTAATAAAATAAGTATACCCAATTTCATAAGCTTCTGCATTGTTTAATTCAGAAAGTTTGTAGTTACTTTTCTCAAAAAACTCCAAAGCTTTGTCGTAATTTTTAAGGCGATAATAGCATTTGCCAAGTAACATGTCTCTGTTTTTATTAAGACCTTCAAAGTTTTTACCTACCGCATATTCAACCGCTTTTTGATATTCGTTTTGCAAATAGTAAATTTCGGCGATATAAAGTTTAACTTCTTCTTTTTTATCCTCTACTTTTTTGAATGCTTTAAGGGCTTCCTTGTAATCTTTATTCATGTAGCTAACATAACCAAAATAGTAAGTTGCTTCAGTGGTATAGGGATTTTCAGAGGTTGTGAGGGGATAAAACTCCTCTTTGGCTTCTTTAAATTTAGCGGTTTTAAAGTAACAATATCCCTTGCGATATGACAATGTTTGCTTCTCTTCTTCCGACAATCCCATAGAATTTACTTTTTTAAAGTAAGTTAGTGCTGTTCTAAATTTAGTGGTGTTGTAGTAATAATCACCAACTTCCAAATTGGCATTGTTAACTTTTCGACTTTGCGGATGTCTTTGAATAAAATCAAGCAAATTCCCTAGTCCATTTTGGTGCATTAATTTGAGTTTACAACTTGCAATATAATATTCCACATCACTAGAATTCACTACATCATTTGCATAAGGCAAATAATCCATAAAAATAGAAATAGCAGCATTGTAGAGTTGTTTGTCATACAACTCCATTGCATTGTTATACAATTTGATGCGATCTTCATTACCTGCTGTCCTTTGAGCTAAGCTTAAAAAGGGCGTTGAAAGAACAAACAGTAAAAGATAAATATGATTAGTAAAAGTAGTTTTATGCATTATTAGGCAAAAATAAGTTGTTTTAAAGTTGTTATGCAAAATGAGTTTTAAACAAAATACACATAATAAAGCACAAAAAAAGTCAAAAAATAGACGCTTAATCCACTCAAATCAATTGAATTTATTAATTATAAGAAAATAAAAATGTTTACAACTGAGCAAAAAAGTGTACACCGGTCTGTTCATCTATTAAAATAAATGAATACTTTTGCAAAAATGCATCGCTTAATTTTATTCATTTACAGCCTCGCTTGTCTTCCTTTATTTTCTCAACAGACAACGGTAGTTAAGGGCAAAATTACGGATTACAAAACAGGAGAGCTTGTAACAGGGGCCTCTATTCAATTTAATAAACTTGAGGAAGGTGGATATTCTAATTTCAATGGTTTATACTCTATTAAAACCAATCTTTTTTCTGACACTATTGTCATTTCTTATGTTGGTTACAAAACGTTGTATTACCCTATAAAACCTTATACCACACAGACAATTAATGTTAAGTTAGAACAAGAAGAATTACTTTTTAAGGGTGTAACTACTTCAACTAAAATCAACAGGGCTCTTAGAATTGTTAAACTAGCACAAGAAAACAAAGCCAATTACAATTTCGAAAAACTAAATTCTTTTGAATGTGAAAGTTTTACCAAAGTTCAAATTGCGGTAAATAATGTGTCGGAAGATTTGAAAAACAAAAAACTATTAAAAAGTGTCGAAGGCATTTTTGACACTCTCTCCTACCTTAGTGAGGATAAAAACAAACAAGTTTTGCCTATCTTTTTGTCTGAAAATTTGAGTAATTTCTATTTTAACAAAAATCCTAAATTAGTTAAGGAAGTTATTGTCGCTTCAAGAATCAAAGGAATTGGGGTGGATGATGGTTCGTTTCTTTCTCAACTTTTGGGTTCTACATTTCAACAGTACAATTTCAATGACAATATTTTACCGATATTACAAAAGAACTTTATTTCACCTATCAGTAAATCCTCATTCAATTATTACAACTACCTTCTTAAAGGCTCTTTTTACGAACCGGGTTCTGACCGCAAAATTTACCAAATAGAAGTAACGCCTAAAAATCCGCTCGACCTTGTATTTACTGGTTATATTTGGATTGAAGACAGCTCTTTTGCGCTCAAAAAACTAACGTTGAGTATTACCAATAAGGCCAACTTGAACTTTGTGGAAAAACTAAAAATTACCCAAGAGTTAGAATCCACCGAAGCAGGAGCTTATGTGCCTGTCAAAACCAGAATTTTGATTGACATTGCTGAAATTTCAAAAAAATCAGCGGGTATGATTGCCTTGTTTACCAACTCCTATGAAAAAATCATTGTAAACAAAGACCGTTCTCCAAAGTTTTTTGATGCCTCTGTTTCAATGAATGAGGGTGCCACTCATCAAAGTGAGGCTTATTGGGACACCATGCGCCACGAAGAACTGTCGGTTGATGAAAAAAGAGCATTGTCAAAAATTGATACCTTAACCAATGTTAAAGTCGTTAAAAATTATGTTGAATTGATTAATATTTTATTCAATGGATACAAAACAATTGGAAAAGTAGATTGGGGACCTTATGCTTTACTGTATGGATACAATGTATTGGAAGGACATAGAGTAAGAGTAGGCGCAAAAACCAACTTCAAATTTAGCAAAAAAAACATAATTAGTGGTTATGCTGCTTATGGATTGGGAGATGATTTATGGAAATATAAATTACAATACGAAAGAGTATTACACAGGAAACATTGGACCATTTCGGGCTTGTCATACAAAAATGACATAGAACAAATTGGTGTTAATGACGACTATTATGGTTCAAGTAATTTATTTACAGCTGTTTCTATTTTTGCTGCCAGTCAATTAAACAGAACCAAAGAATCAAAAATTTGGGTTAACAGTGAATTTACCAAAGGATGGCATGCTAAAGCTCTTTTTACGCACAAGGAATACATTTTTCAACCCGTTAATAATTTCAACTTTGCATACGAAACCAATCTGAGTGACAGCAATAATATTTCGAGCAATTTCACCAATGCAGCTTTAGTTTTAGGACTAAGATGGGCGCCAAAAGAGTACTATTTACAAAACGATAATGAGCGTGTAAAACAGTCTAAACCCGGCGGTCTTGCCTTGTCGGTAAACTATACAAGGGGATTAAAAGGATTTATGGGCAGTCGATTTAATTACAACAGAGTAACCGCCTCCATTGAAAAAGGTTTGAGTTTTGGATATTGGGGACGCACAGATTTTACACTTTCTGGAACAAAAATATTTGAAAGACTTCCTTATCCATTATTAGAAGTTCACAGAGGAAATCAGTCTTTTATTTACAACACATCTGCCTACAATTTGATGAACTTTTTTGAATTCGTAACTGATCAAAGTTTATTCTTCAAAATGGAACACCATTTTAACGGCGCTATTTTCAACCGAATTCCTTTAATGAAAAAACTGAAGTGGAGAGAGTTTGCAGAAGGTAGAATGGTAATAGGAAAACTAAGTGAAAGAAACATAGACATCATACCCGGCGGCAGAGAATATGAAGGCAATCCCGTAACACCCATTACGAATTCCATCAACAGAGAACCATACATTGAAGTCGCTTATGGAATAGAAAACATCTTTAAAGTATTGCAAGTGGTTGCCATTCACAGATTAACACACTTGGACAATCCAAATGTTAATAAATTTGCAATTAAAGTTGGATTAAGCGTTAGTTTTTAAAAACAATGAAAACATTAATAGTCATACCATCCCGATTTGGGTCCACCCGATTTGAAGGCAAACCTTTGATAGAAATTGCCGGTAAAACCTTAATTCAAAGAACTTATTTACAGGCTCAAAAAAATGAATTAAATGCCAGAGTAATTGTGGCAACAGACGACGAAAGAATTCACAAACATGTAAGTACTTTTGGCGAATGCATGATGACAGGAGTTCACCATCAAAGTGGTACAGACCGTTGTTTTGAAGTTTTAGAAAAGCTGAATGAATCATTTGACATCTTGATTAATTTACAAGGCGATGAACCTTTTATCCAACCTAATCAAATTGCTACATTAGCCAAAGGTTTAATGAATGTAGATACTAAAATTACAACCTTAAAAAAAAGAATACAATCAAGAGAAGACTTAATGAATCCCAATCATGTTAAAGTGGTAACCGATAAAAACAACAATGCTTTGTATTTCTCGCGTCAGGTAATCCCCTATTTAAGAGGAATTGAAAGTGAGGATTGGGTGAGTCATTACAGCTATTTCAGACACATTGGATTGTATGGCTTTCGCACAGAAATAATTCATGAATTAAAATCTTTACAAGTAAGTGTATTGGAGCAAATGGAAAGTTTAGAACAATTAAGATGGCTAGACAATGGTTTTAAAATCAATGTCTTAGAAACCGACTTCCAAAGTCCTGCTATAGATTCGCCTGAAGATTTATTAACTGTTGAAAATTTCTTGAAAAGCAATCCTGAAATGATAGACTAAAAACTACTACCTTTGTCATCCGGTTATCTGCTCCATCTGTGCCATGTACTTTATACATAAATCAGCATCAAATAACCAATCAAAATCAGCAAAATGGAACAGAAGTGTAAATACATATTTGTAACCGGAGGTGTTACATCATCATTAGGTAAAGGCATAATTTCAGCCTCATTAGCCAAGTTATTACAAGCAAGAGGTTACCGTGTTACGATACAAAAACTCGACCCATACATCAACGTAGATCCGGGTACATTGAATCCATACGAACATGGCGAATGTTATGTAACCGAAGATGGTGCTGAAACCGATTTGGATTTAGGGCACTACGAACGTTTTTTAAATGTTCCTACTTCGCAAGCCAACAACGTAACAACTGGTAAAATATACCAAACTGTTATCCAAAACGAAAGAAGAGGTGATTATTTGGGCAAAACAGTTCAAGTGGTTCCTCATATTACTGACGAAATAAAAAGAAGAATTCAAATTTTGGGCAGTTCAGGCAACTACGATATTGTTATCACCGAAATTGGTGGTACCGTTGGTGACATTGAATCTTTGCCATTTATAGAAGCAGTTAGACAAATTCAATGGGAAATGGGTGATGACAATGCCATTGTTATACATTTAACGCTTATTCCTTTTTTAAGTGCTGCAGGAGAATTAAAAACAAAACCAACCCAACACTCTGTTAGATTACTTTTAGAAAGTGGTGTTCAACCAGATATTTTGGTTTGTAGAACTGAACATCCTTTGAATGCCGAAATTAGACGTAAAGTGGCATTGTTCTGTAATGTCAATGTGAATGCTGTTATTGAAAGCATAGACGTTAGCACCATTTACGATGTACCTTTGGTAATGCTCAAAGAAAAATTAGACAAAGTTGTTTTATCTAAATTAAAATTAGCAGCCAAACAAGAACCTGATTTAGAACAATGGAAAGAGTTTTTACAACACATCAAACATCCTAAAAATGAGGTTAATATTGCATTAGTTGGTAAATATGTTGAATTACCCGATGCTTACAAATCAATAAACGAAGCCTTTATCCATGCAGGAGCTGCCAATGAATGTAAGGTTAATTTGAAATATGTTCACAGCGAACTTATCACTGATGAAAATGTCTCTGACAAGTTAAAAGACTTTGACGGTGTATTGGTTGCGCCAGGGTTTGGCGGCAGAGGGATTGAAGGTAAATTAACCACTATTCGCTACGTTCGTGAAAATAAAGTTCCATTCTTTGGAATTTGTTTAGGCATGCAATGTTGTGTAATTGAGTTTGCAAGAAATGTCTTGGGAATGAAAGATGCACACAGTACGGAAATGGACGAAAACACCAAATTCCCTGTAATCAGCATGATGAGTGAACAAAAAAACGTCACCATGAAAGGTGGTACTATGCGTTTGGGATCATACGATTGCAATTTAACAAAAGGTAGTTTGGCTTACAAAATATATGGCAAAAGCAAAATAAGCGAACGCCACAGACACCGTTATGAATTCAACAATCAATATCAAAAAGATTTTGAAAAAAATGGAATGTCATTAACGGGAATTAATCCTGAAACAGACTTGTGTGAAATCGTGGAAATTAACTCACACCCATTTTTTATTGGCGTGCAGTTCCATCCAGAATTAAAAAGCACTGTAGAAGCACCACATCCAATTTTTGTGAAATTCATTAAAAAAGCGATGGAGAAATAAACAATTACAGTTTGCAGTGAACCTTGCAAACTTTATTGTTCATACACGATTCACAAACAACATATATGTTTTCAGCAAATTTTTTGCTAACAAACACGTGTTTTCCTTTTACTTCTATTTCCATCATTTCATCATAAGGATTGATTGAAACTACGTGGATGATATTATCTATCCCCAAACCAACTTCAATTACGTATTTCAAAAAAGCAACACTGTTGTCCTTAACTGCAACCATGCGGCATTTTTCTCCAGTTTTTATGTTAAATAACGTGTTGTTGTATTTGTATTTTAGTTCCCCTTGTGCATTCGGAATAACATCTCCATGAGGATCAAATTCAGGGTATCCCAAAAATTGGTCTAACTTATCTATCAAAACATCACTTTGAATGTGTTCTAATTGTTCGGCAATAGGATGAACCTCATCCCACTTAAAATTCAACTTTTGAAATAAGAATGTTTCCCATAAACGGTGCTTTCTTAAGATGTAAATGCCAATTTTATACCCTTCATCGGTTAATTTTATTTTACCGTATTTCTCATATTCTATCAGCTTTTTCTCTTTCAACTTTTTCAACATGTCATTGACTGTAGAAGGTTTTAAACCCAATTTATCTGCCAATTCATTCGTTCCCGCCTCTCCTCTCGACTCCTCTTTAAGCGTAATACTAATCAATGTTTTTAAATAATTTTCTTCGGTGAATGACAACATGCTGCAAAGATAATAAAAAAATCAAACTAAATTTGTTAGATTAGTCTAACTTTTGTAGTTTTGTGACGTAAAATGAAACCATTACTTCCTTTAATATTGATTTTTCTTCCATTTACCTTATTGGGACAAAGTCGGTTTATTTATGGTAGAGTAATGAATGACAGTTTACCCGTAGCATCTGCTAGTATTTCAATCAAAAAAACGCAAAAACATGTTTTAACCGACAGTCAGGGTTACTTTAAAATTGAACACAACAACAGCAAAACCATTACCCTCACATTTAATTGTCTAGGATTTTACAAACATGAATTAGCCATCAATACTGAAAAATACAATCAATCTTTAATTGTTCTCCAAGTCAAAGAACAGGTTGAAACCATAGGAGAATTCGTTGTAACGGGAACGATGCGAACCACCAAGCAATCTTCCTCTCCTATAGTTGTTGAGCAATTCAATCAGGCTTTTTTGAAAAAAAACCCAAGTCCCAATTTGTTTGAAGCGCTTCAAAATGTGAATGGGGTTCGACCACAAATAAACTGCAGTGTGTGCAATACAGGCGATATTCACATCAATGGACTTGAAGGTCCGTACACCATGATATTAATAGATGGAATGCCTATAGTAAGCAGTTTGGCTTCGGTTTATGGATTGAGTGGCATCCCCAATTCCATGATAGAAAGGGTGGAAATAGTAAAAGGACCTGCGTCTTCCCTTTATGGTTCTGAGGCCATCGGTGGATTAATCAATGTGATAACCAAACGACCACAATATGCTCCATTAATCTCCTTTAATTCAATGATTACTTCATGGAATGAAATCAACAATGATTTGTCAATTAAACTCAAACTTTCACCCAAAGTAGCTGTTTTAACAGGTTTCAATTACTTCAACAACTCAAAAATTTTCGACAAAAACAAAGATAATTTCACTGACATTGCACTACAAAACCGACTCTCTGTTTTCCAGAAATACAATATTGAACGCAAGAAAAACAAACTATTTTCGATTGGGCTTAGGGTATTAAACGAAGACCGCTGGGGAGGCGAAACCCAATGGACCAAACAATTTCGTGGAGGAGACAGCATTTATGGCGAAAATATTATCACCAAAAGGTTTGAATGGATAGGCGCTTACCAACTTCCAATTAAAGAAAACATTCAAATTCAGTCAAGCTATACTTCACACTACCAAAACAGCGTTTATGGCAATGTTGAATACGTAGCAGACCAAAAACTATTCTTTTTGCAATCTATTTGGACTAAATCGGTTCGAAAAAATGATTGGTTGGCAGGTATTGCCTACAAATACATGCTCTACAATGACAATATATTAAGTCAATCTCTACCAGATTCCTTAATCAATAATCCATCGGGTTCTATCCCCGGATTATTTATTCAATATGAAAGAAAACAAAACGAAAGACACCAATTCTTATTAGGCATGAGATTTGATTATTACCGTCTTCACGGCCCTATTTTTACCCCTCGTTTTGCTTATAAATACAATTTCAATCCAAGTACCATTTTCAGGTTGAATGCAGGAACAGGATTTAGGGTTGTCAATTTACTAACAGAAGAACACGCGCTTATGACAGGTGCAAGAGTTGTTCAAATCAACAATAAAATAAAACCCGAGCAATCTATCAATTCAACAGCAAGTTTGAGTAAGTCATTTAGATTATCCAAATATAATTTAATGAATATCGAAACAAGCTTATTTTACAATCACTTTTACAACAGAATATTACCCGACTACGACCAAGACCCTAACAAAATTATCATTGACAACATGTTGGGATATTTTTACACCGCAGGATGGAGCTTTAACTCAACCATTCAATTGAAAAATGGCTTACGTTCCGAAATCGGTTGGACAGCTATTGACCTTAAAACAGTGAATGGAAATGAAAAAATCAGACCTATTTTAACAGAATACTTTTCTGGAACTTGGTCTATTTCCTACCCCTTTAAAAAATTAAAAACAACCATAGATTACACAGGAAATTTATACAGTCCTATGCGTTTACCAGTGTTAAACGAATTAGACCCTAGAAAAGCAGAATCACCTTGGTGGAGTATCCAAAACATTCAAATTTCATACAATGGATTCAAAAAAATAAAACTTTATGGAGGTATCAAAAATTTACTAAACTATACCCCTAATAGAGGCAATCCTTTTATTATTGCCCGTGCCAATGACCCATTTGACAAACAAGTAAAATTTGATACTAATGGAAATGTAATTGCCAATTCAAACAACCAATATGCACTTACTTTTGACCCCGGCTATATCTTTGCGCCCAATCAAGGAATCCGTTTTTTCTTTGGGTTTAGAGTAGACATTGACTAAAAAAGAAAGCCATTCAAACGAATGAATGACTTTCTGTAGTTAAAATTTATAAAACACAATCAACTGTTAGATAACATTCCTTTTTTATAATTGTTTTAGAGTGAAATTTAAATTTCCTATTTTCAAGCATTATTTAGTTTGCCGTTATTGGTCTCGGGATAAACAAATTCCCCCTGTGGTTGGTCTGAAGCCGAGCTCCTTGAGGAAGCGACCACCCACTATTTTTTTCATCTACAAAAGAATGTCATATTATTGTATTAATGTTCCAGAAAATTGAAATGATTTCTTTCCCCTGTGGTTGGACTGAAGCCAAGCTCCTTGAGGTAGCGACCAACCACTATTTTTTTCATCTACAAAAGAATGTCATATTATTGTATTAATGTTCCAGAAAATTGAAAATCTATGGTTTTTTACATCGACAATAAATTCTTGGCAAAAGATTTTGAATAAAGAAAATTGTCAGATAATTATTGAAAGCTTTAATTTTATTACAATAAATAAATGGATAAAAATCTATGGTTTTGTTTTAATGCCCAATCACATTCACATTGTATTGTCTTTAGAAAAGAAAAATAAAATTGCGTTTCAAAGAGATTTCTTAAAACACACAGCACAACAAATTTTATTTAATTTAAAAAAAGAAAATAATGCTGAAATGTTATTAAAGTTAACTTCAACACAAAATGATAGAAATTTTCAAATTTGGGAGCGTAGACCAAAGTGGATTTTGATAGAAAACGAATTAATTCTTAGACAAAAGCTTGAATATATACATAATAATCCTATTCAAGAACATTGGAAACTGAGTAAATTTAATGATGAATATTTTTTTAGTTCAGCTAAATTTTATAAAAACGGGATTCAGGATTTTAAATTTTTGAATAGATATGGAGAAATTTAAAGTCCTTGAAAAGGCTGCATTGGGTGGCCGCTTCCACTAAGAGCTAAACTTCAGACCAACCACAGGGAATTCATAAAAAAAGCCATCCGTTTTATACGAATGGCTTTTGTATTAGAAAATTATTTTTAAAATATTGGTCATCACCGCTTTAGGTGCTGCACTTAAAATAGCCTCAGAGGCTCCTTCTTCAAATTTTTTGAAATTGTCGTTAAACTTGTCTGCTAAAGCATTGGCAGCTTTGTCGTATTCTGCTTTGTCTGACCAAGTATTTCTTGGGTTCAATATTTCACTTGGTACATTAGGACAAGCTGTTGGCATTTGCACACCAAAAACAGGATGTTGAACAAATTCAACTTGGTCTAATTCACCATTTAATGCCGCAGTAAGCATGGCACGGGTTAATGAAAGTTTCATTCTACTTCCTACGCCATAACCTCCTCCACTCCATCCGGTGTTTAATAACCAAACTTTTACATCTTTATTATCATTTAGTTTTTTACCTAATAAATCAGCATACTTGGTTGGGTGTAATGGCAAGAAAGCTTGACCAAAACACGCAGAGAATGTACTTTGCGGTTCAGTAATTCCAGCTTCTGTACCAGCCACTTTGCTCGTATAACCTGAAATAAAATGATACATTGCTTGTTCAGCAGTTAATTTAGAAATTGGAGGTAATACACCGTAAGCATCGCAGGTTAAAAAGAAAATATTTTTAGGTGCATTGCCGATAGATGGCACTGCTATTCCTTCAATATGTTCAATAGGGTATGCAACACGCGTATTTTCTGTTATCGATACATCTTCATAATTTGGTGTATTGGTATTTGGGAAAAATCTAACGTTTTCAACCAAAGCACCGTGTTTAATGGCGTTCCATATTTGTGGTTCTTTCTCTTCGGTCAAATCGATACACTTAGCATAGCATCCACCTTCGAAATTAAAGACAGTTTCACTGTCCCAACCGTGTTCATCATCCCCTATTAATTTTCTTTCAGGGTCAGCGCTTAAGGTTGTTTTACCTGTTCCAGACAATCCAAAGAATACAGCAGTATCACCCTCTTTTCCTATGTTTGCAGAACAATGCATTGACAATACCCCTCTTTCTTGAGGTAAAATAAAATTCAATACTGTAAAAATTCCTTTTTTTATTTCGCCGGTATAACCTGAACCACCTATTAAAATGATTTTTTTGGTAAAATTGATGATAGAAAAATTGTGTTGACGGGTTCCATCTTCATCAGGATTAGCCCTGAAAGAAGGGGCTGCTAAAATAATCCATTCTGTTTCTTGCGCTTCGTTTTGTGGACGTAAGAACAAATTCTTTGCAAATAAATTCTGATACGCAGATTCCGTTACCACTTTAATGTTTAATCTGTATGAAGGGTTAGCACAAGCATATGCATCTCTAACAAACAGTTCTTTTCCTTCAAAATGAGTTAATACTTTGTTCAACAATGCATCAAACTTAGCTTCATCAAATTTAGTATTAACTGGTCCCCACCAAACTGTGTTTTCAGTTTTGGCATCACAAACCGTAAATTTATCTTTAGGAGATCTTCCTGTAAACTCACCAGTATCTGCAGCCAATGCGCCTTTGTCAGTTAAAATCCCTTCTTTTTTCTCTAAGGCTACTTTAACAAGTTCGTCTGTTGATAAATTCAAATAAGCTTTGGAAGCTTTATCGATAACATGTGATATGATGTCTTGATTATTCATTGATATGTATAAAAAATTTTGGCAAAAATAACGAAAATTTAAAACAAATTAACCTTTAAAGTAACTAAAAAAAAAACATGAATAGTAATCTACTCACATTTCTATATTGTTATGTCTTTGATTTATTGCGCATAACTTATTCTACTTTTTTAATTTTTTTTTACTTGTTTTGTATTCTTTTTTAAATTCAATTGAAAATCAATCTCAATTTTTTAATTTTAACACTTGTTTTAATAACACTTACTGCTGTTAGCTTAATCATTGTACCTCAAATTATCAATCCATTTAATGCCATTGAAAGCGATTGGTTTATTTTAAAAATGTACCGTTTCCCCAAAACACTAACGGCTCTTTTGGTTGGTTCTGCATTATCCATGTCTGGCTTTATTTTACAACAATTGTTTAGAAATCAGCTTGCAGGTCCTTACATATTGGGGGTTAGTTCAGGGGCCTCCTTAATGGTTGCAATTGTCTTAGTTCTTGGCATCAATACGTGGCCTCTTTTGGGACATATTAGTTTGTCTTTGGCAGGTATTTTAGGCGCTACCCTTATCCTCCTCCTTATTTCAAGTTTATCTCTTAAATATGGTTATGGATCCATCATACTTTTATTTGGTGTTATCATCAGCATGATTACGGGTGCCTTTCAATCCCTCTTGGTTTCGTTAGCTTCTGCCGAGGAAATTAAAAATTTGAGCCTTTGGAGTATGGGTTCTTTTAATCAAGTAATAGGAACCGACTTAGTTCTATTAGTTATTGCCGTTGTCATTGGTTTGGCATGGGCCTATTTCCTAATGAATCCTTTGTCTGTGATGATTTTAGGCGATGAAGTTGCCAATTCTATGGGTGTTAACACTCGCAAAACCTCCTTCCAACTTTTGGTCTGCACGGGATTAATTACAGGAGTTGCCACTGCCTTTTGTGGCCCTATAGCCTTTGTCGGAATTGCTGTTCCAAACTTGGTGAAAATACTGTTTAAAAGCGTGCAATTTAAAACCTTATTGATTGCCAATTGCTTGTTAGGCAGCATCATGACCATTCTTGGAGACATCATCTCTTCCCTTGATATTTGGGGTTTCCAAATCCCTATTAATGTAACTACTTCATTAATAGGCGGACCTTTTGTACTTTATATCCTTTTTAATTCTTTCAAAAAATGAGCGGATTTATAAAATTGATTGACTTAGTTGTAGGGTATAAAGAACCTATCATTGCCCCATTAAATGCCTCGGTTAATTTGGGCGAACTGCTTATTTTAAGTGGTAGAAATGGCGTTGGAAAATCAACATTATTAAAACACTTATCGGGTTTTATTCCTCCTATTGATGGTATTATTGAAATAAACAACACCAATCTCTCCAAGTTATCTATTCAAAAACGTGCCGACTACATTGCTATTGTTAACAACAAGCGTATTGAAGAATCCTATATTACTGTCGAAGATTTGGTAAAAATGGGGCGTTATAATCACAATGGCAAAATAGAAAATGACCATTTTGTTGAAGAAGCTATTTTTACTATGGGGATTGAACCTATTAGAAAAAAAACCTTGAATAAAATCAGTGATGGCGAATGGCAAAAAACCAATATTGCAAGAGCTTTGGCTCAAAATACATCTGTCATCATTTTAGATGAACCTAGTGCATTTTTGGATTATCCTTCAAAAATACAACTCTTTGAGAACTTTAAAAACATATCAAAAAATCAAAATAAACTAATCATTGCTTCAACCCATGATTTGGAGATTGCCCAACAATTTGGTAGCCTGTTTTGGCATGTAAATGAAGGGAAAATAGACCAATTCCGAAGTCCAATGCCTGAACTAAAATGGTAAATTAAGCTTGCCTTAATAACTCTTTGGCATTCTGCATAGCACTTTCACTTATTGCATTACCACTTAACATGTTTGCTAATTGTTCTACCCTTTCTGTTTCACTTAATTGATGAATTTGCGTGTAGGTTTTATTGTCTTTCTCGGACTTACTAACAAAATAATGGTATTGTCCCGAAGCGGCCACTTGAGGCAAGTGAGTAATTGCAATTAACTGATGGTGTTGGGCTATCGATTTAAACATAAAACCAATATTAGCGGCTACTTTTCCAGATACGCCCGTGTCTATTTCATCGAATATTAAAGTTCCCAATTGGTTCGACTTGGCTTCAATGGTTCTGATGGCCAATGCCAAACGGCTCAATTCACCTCCCGAAGCAACCTTGTCAAGCGCTTGAGGCGCTATACCAACATTGGCTGAAAATTTAATAGCTAAATTACTGTTCCCAAACTCATTAAAGGACTCTGTTTCGCTCAATTCAAACATTACAACAGATTTAGGCATCTCTAATTGATGCAAATAATGTTCAATTTCCAGTTTTAATAATGAAGCTGACTTCGTTCTAGATTGATGTAAGTTTTTAGCCAATTTTGACATTTCCTTTAATGCTTCATTGACTTTCTTTTGACTTTCATCTATTTGTTGTTCTATTGAACCAATTCCATTCAGTTGATTTGCAATGGTTTCATACACTGCTAAAAGCTCTTCATAATCATTTACATTGTGCTTGCGTTTCAACTGATAGATGGCGTTCATCCTGTCATTTAACTCTTCCAATCGGGATTGGTCTGTCCCTACTTTCTCCAACAAATCATTGGCTTCATTTGCAATATCTTTCAACTCAATAATAACCGATGAAACCCTTTCGTATAAAGCGTTACAAACCTCACTAAAACTTGTCATGCCTTTTAACTTCTGTTTAACAGCCGTTAAAACAACGATGACAGATTGTTCTGAATCTGAAATAGAAACACCCGCATATTCAGCCGTCTGTTTAATTTGTTCAGCATGATTCAGCAATTGTAATTCTTTATCAATCTCGGATTCTTCTCCCGATTTAAGTTGTAATGAATCAAACTCATTGACCAAAAAAGTTAAATAATCTTTTTCTTTGAGCATTTCAGACTGTTTTTTCTTCAATTCAATAAGCATTTTTTCCTCTTGTTTGAATGAGGTAAACACTTTTTGGTAGGCGAATAAAACCTCTTTATTTTGGGCAAAAGTATCTAATAAATTAAATTGAAAATCGGCATCACTCAGCACCATATTTTCATGTTGTGAGTGAATAGAAACCAAATTTTCTGTTACTTTTTTAAGTTGAACTACCGTTACAGGCGTATCATTTACAAAAGCCCTTGACTTGCCTTGTTTACTGAATTCTCTTCGAATAATAATGGGAGATTCAAAATCCAACTCCATTTGTTCGAATAATTTTTGAATAGATGAAGATTCATTTAAAAACTCACCTTCAATAACGCACTTTTCTGAGGCGTCTATTTGCGATTTCAAATCAGCACGATCGCCTAAAATAAGTCCAAGTGCATCAATTAAAATTGATTTTCCTGCACCTGTTTCACCTGTAATTACATTATATCCTTCATGAAAAGAGACATGAAGTTGTTTAATAATAGCAAAATTATGAATAGAGAGTCTTTTGAGCATTATTTAACTACTTAATATTTGGGACAAGCGCCATAAATTTTTATCTATTGATTTTGATTTGTTTATTGCTTCATTATATGGCGTAATAATTATATCATTATTCACCACCCCAACACAACTGTTTTTAACCCCATTTAACAAACATTCCACAGCAGAACTACCAAGTCTGCTTGCCAATATTCTATCGTTTACACTTGGCTTACCTCCCCTTTGAATATGTCCTAACACAGACACTCTGACATCGGCTTGATTGAATTCTAATTTAAACTTATCTGCAACTTCAAATGCGTTACCCTCGGTGTCACCTTCGGCAACTACGATAATGCTAAAATCCTTTATCCTGCGTTCAGGATTATTAAAATGCTGCCTTAATCCTTCGTAATCTGTAAATATTTCGGGAACTAAAATTCCTTCGGCACCACCAGCAATACCTGCGTACAAAGCCAAAAAACCGCTGTCTCTGCCCATTACTTCTATAAAAAAAACTCTATTGTGGGAATCGGCAGTATCTCTTATTCTGTCAATCGCATCTAAAGCTGTATTTGCTGCGGTATCAAAACCAATGGTGTAGTCGGTACCATATAAATCATTGTCTATTGTTCCCGGTGCCCCTACACTTGGAATACCAAATTCATTGTAAAAAATTTCAGCACCTGTATATGTTCCATTCCCTCCTATGCAAACCAAACCTTCAACTCCAGCACTTTGTAAATTATGGAAAGCTTTAAGTCGGCCTTCTTTGGTATGAAAGTCTTTGCTTCTAGCAGTTTTTAAAATAGTACCACCATATTGAATGATATTGGCTACATCCTTTACAGAAAGTGGAATAATATCATTATCAATCATCCCTTGGTAGCCTCTTTTAATACCTACAACCTCTTTATTGTAAAAAGCAGCGGTTCTCACCACTGCTCTTATACAGGCATTCATTCCAGGCGAATCGCCACCGGATGTCATTACTGCAATTTTATTCATTCGTTTGATATCATCCAGCTATGAACTAAAAAGTCACTATTTTAAAATCATTTGAGTAGTTCCAATTTTGTAACCTTCTGTAAATATTTCTATTGTGTAGGTTCCTTTTGGATAATCACCTTGTTTTTTGCAATAAACGGTTGCTTCTAACTTTTCGTTTTGATAGTCAACAATTTTCTTTTCAGTGAATAAAGTTTCGGTACCATCTACTTTGGTCGTTTGAACTTTGTTAGCAATTGGAGCACCGTCTGGCCCTATTATTTTAACATAAATTTCTTTTTCACCTGAATCTGAAATTTCATTCTTATTCAAAATAAATTTCACTCTTACCTCTTCGGTACGGTTTGCTTTGTTGGTTTCAACTTCTTTTTTACCAAACACTTTACGTTCTCTTACTCCCATAGCTGAGATTGAACCTGCATTTAATCGTTTTGCTAAACTGATTGTTCTGTTTTTGGATTCAATTGTTTTGGCTTGTTCTGCTGATTTCGCCTTTTCACTACCTAACTCTTGATTTAAGCCAGAATTTTCGTCTGTCAACTGTTGAACTTGACGTTTTAATTCATCAATTTCTGCTTTGTAATTGTCAATTTGACTTCTTAATTCAGCAATTTCTGATTTTGCTTTTTTGTAATCAGCTTCAGATAATTTACCTTTTCTAAGGAGAACTTTAATTTGATTGATTTTTTCATTTAAAGCGGCATTTTGCTCTTGCAATTGTCCATTTAGGTCTTGATTTTCAGAAGTTAATTGCTCAAATTTTGCAATTTCTTCTTGTAAATCTTTTTCAAGCTGAACTTTATCAGCAGTTAATTCAGTAATTTGAACTTCTTGTTTTTGGTTCTTGTTCCATAAATTGTATCCAATACCTACATTCAATGCAGCCAAGATACCAATCAAAATCAGTAAATACCTTTTACTTTTTTTGTCTTTTTCATTTTGTTTTATTTCCATACTATGATTGATTATTAATATTTATTTATTCAACAAAGTTATAAATTTTGTTTCAATTCTTCAAAAAACTTTTTCAAAACCTCTAAACTTTTTACGATTTCCATTTTTTTATCCTTCTCATTTACATATCCACCCAAGTATTCATTCGCTCCACTGAGTGTATATCCCTTCTCTTTAACTAGATGAAAAATCATCTTTAAATCTTCGATATTTTTGGCAGTGTACAAACGGTCACCTTTTCTGTTTTTCTCTATGTTTTTAAGGCAATCAAACTCTTTTTCCCAAAATCTAAGCAAAGAAGGTGCCACTCCAATCAGCTTGGAAACCTCTCCCATTCTGTAATATAACTTCTCGGTTATTGTATCGTCTTTTAGTTTTGGCATTAGTCGAATGATTGGTTAGGTGCTGAGGCTCTTTCCAACATCAATTGGTATTCCTCGTTGGTTAAATCGTTGTAAAAGAAAAAGGCTGGATTGATTGGTTGTCCGTTTTTGTGTACTTCGTAATGCAAGTGAGGCGCTGTTGACTTCCCTGTGCTTCCCACCAAACCAATTAACTGACCGCGTTTTACTTTGGCCCCACGTGCCACATTGAACTTGCTTAAATGCGCATACAAAGTCTCATATCCATTGCCATGGTTAATGCGAATGTGTTTGCCATATCCCCAAATATCTGATTGCACCAAAGAGATTACACCATCTGCTGTGGCATAAACCTCTACTCCTCTGGCCGC
Source organism: Chitinophaga pinensis (assembly GCA_945871905.1). Classification (GTDB taxonomy): domain Bacteria; phylum Bacteroidota; class Bacteroidia; order NS11-12g; family UBA955; genus JABMMZ01. The sequence continues at coordinate 29,076 of CAMBXL010000007.1, read as the reverse complement.
TGTAAAGTCGATTCCTGCATGGAAACGCTGGGTTCGGTAAAAAGGATCTTGACGGTATCCAAAACCTGAACCTATTCTTTCTAATTTTTTGTTAGCAACAGGTTGGATGGCGGGAATTCTTGCCAAAAAATCTTTTTTGGTTTTTGCCAACATCAATAATTGGTCGAAACTTTTGTTTTGTTGTACGTATAACGACTGAATTTTATCCAATTTCTGGGTCAATTCAATCAACAATTCCGAATTGGGTAATTTCCTTAACGCTGAATATTTTTCGAGCATTTTTGCATTGTCAGCATAAGACCCTTTTTCCGCAGGTGGTTCCGTTTCATAGATTGAACGGTAAACATTGACATCTTTTTCTTTTAACTTGCTGAGCTCATTGTTCAACATATTTAACTGCAAATTGATACTTTCCAACTCTGCTACTAAATCATAGTTTGCAGATTTTAGTTTCTTTTCACCCGGAGAGTCCACAAAGCGAGAGAATAATAAAAAGAAAACAAAACCCAAAATAATTGAAAAAGAAAAAACACCAATACCACGGAGTAACAAGACCCAGCGGCTTAATTTATATTTCTCATAACTGAGGGTTTTGGGATTAAAGAAATATTTGGTCTTTGCCATGCTTAATTACTGTAATGTATTTTGTACTTTTGCAACCTTAAAATTGAATTTTCAAAAATAATAGAATATTTTAATAATTGTATGTTAAGCGCCAAAGAAATAAGACACACTTTTTTAGAGTTTTTCGAGAGAAAGAATCACCACATTGTTCCCTCTGCTCCTGTTGTTATAAAAAACGACCCAACTTTAATGTTTACTAACGCAGGAATGAATCAGTTTAAAGATTATTTTCTAGGGAACAAAAGAGCGCCATACAACAGAATTGCGGACACTCAAAAGTGCTTGCGTGTAAGTGGTAAACACAATGATTTAGAGGAAGTTGGGGTAGACCATTACCACCATACCTTGTTTGAAATGTTGGGTAATTGGAGCTTTGGCGATTACTTTAAAAAAGAAGCAATAGAATGGAGTTGGGAGCTGTTGACTGAAGTTTACAAAATTGACAAAAACAGACTTTATGTTAGCGTTTTTGAAGGCGATGCAAGCGAAGGATTAGAATTTGACAATGAATCTTACCAATATTGGTCTGCATTAATTGACCCTTCAAGAATACTAAAAGGCAATAAAAAAGACAATTTTTGGGAAATGGGCGACACAGGACCGTGTGGACCATGTTCTGAAATACACGTTGACTTACGTTCTGAGGAAGACAGAAAGGCTATAAATGGCGCATTATTAGTAAACAACGACCATCCTGAGGTCATTGAAGTTTGGAACAATGTTTTCATGGAGTTTAACCGTAAAGCCGACGGTTCTCTCGAAAAATTACCTTCGCAACATGTAGATACAGGAATGGGATTTGAACGATTGACCCGTGTATTACAAGACAAAAAATCCAACTATGACACGGATATATTTGCCCCAATAATCAAAGAAATAGAAAAACTAACAGGCTATCAATACGAAGGATTAGATACCAAAAAAGACATCGCCTTTAGAGTAATAGCGGACCATGTTAGAGCGGTTGCATTTACCATTGCCGATGGTCAGCTTCCTTCAAACAATGGCGCAGGTTATGTAATAAGACGGATTTTAAGACGTGCCATCAGATATGGATACAGTTACTTAGGAATTAAAACGCCTTTTGTTTACCAACTGTTACCTGTTTTGAACCATGAATTTGGCACTGTTTTTCCAGAATTAAAAGCGCAAGAATCTTTTATTTCAAGAGTGATTCAAGAGGAAGAAAATACATTTTTGAAAACCCTGTCAATAGGACTCGAAAAAATATCTACTTATTTGACTAAACAACCTGAAAAACTTAATGCCGAAACATCTTTTGAACTTTATGATACTTTTGGTTTCCCTGTCGATTTAACCCAATTAATTTGTTCAGAAAGTGGCATCTCTGTTGATTTGGATGGTTTTCAAATTTTATTAAACGAACAAAGAAAAAGAAGTCAAAAAGATGCTGAAAAATCGACCGGCGATTGGCATTATTTATTAGACGATGACCACGAAGAATTTATTGGTTATGACTTTACTGAAGCTACTGTAAAAATTGTAAAATACAGAACAATGACCATTAAAAACAAAGAACAATTTCAGTTGGTTTTTAATGTAACTCCTTTTTATGGCGAAAGTGGTGGTCAGGTTGGTGACAAAGGCACAATGACAGGAATTGTCAATGATGAATTAATACAGATTTTGGACACACAAAAAGAAAATGACCTTATTGTTCATTTGTGTGATAAATTGCCTGAAAACAAAACGCAAAGTTTTGGTGTGAAAGTTGACCTAAAAAAACGACAACTTACAAGCAATAACCACTCTGCTACTCACCTATTACACGCTGCACTTAAACAAGTTTTGGGTTCACACATTGCTCAGAAAGGCAGTTTGGTAAATGACGAATACCTAAGATTTGACTTTAACCATTTTACCAAAGTGAGTGATAAGGAATTAACGGAGATAGAAGCTATTGTAAATTTCAAAATTCAAGAAAATATTGACTTAAATGAACAAAGGTTGGTTCCGATTAAAGTTGCGACAGAACAACTAGGTGCAACTGCTTTGTTTGGCGAAAAATATGGTGACACGGTTAGAGTTATTACTTTTGACAATCAATATTCAATTGAACTTTGTGGTGGAACTCACGTGAAAAATACAGGACAAATACGTTCTTTTAAAATATTATCAGAAAGCTCGGTGGCGGCAGGAGTTCGAAGAATAGAAGCTATTAGTGCCGAAAAAGTAGATGAACTCAACCTTCATAATGAGGTTTTAATTAATAAAATAAAAGCGCAATTAGGTCAACCTAAGGATATTGAATCTGCTATTAACAAATTAATAGAAGAAAAAAAAGAACTACTTCATCAGGTTGAATCTATGGAAGCTGAAAAAGGACAAAAAATAAAAAACCAATTGAAACAGTTGATTGTAACTAAAAATAACATTCCATTTGTTGCTGCTAATGTAGGTGAAATCAGTGGTGAACAAATTAAAAATATTTGTTTCCAACTTCGCCAAGAACATGAAAGTATTTTGGGAATTGTTGCCTTTACACAAAACAGTAAACCTAATCTTGCAGCATTCTGTTCCGACGATTTAGTACAATCTCAAAATATCAACTGCCAAAAAATAATCAAAGACTTAGCGACACACATACAAGGTGGTGGTGGCGGACAAGCTTTTTATGCAACTGCGGGTGGTAAACTATTGAGAGGTATTCCAAGCGCTATAGAAGCAGCTCAAAACCTTAATTTTTAATAATAGTTAGTGGTGATATCCCGTTTGGTGAATAATAGTGTATGCTCTAAACACTTGTTCCATTAAAATTGGGCGAACCATTTGGTGATTGAAGGTCATAGATGACAATGAGATACACAGACTTTCTTGCTTTAATTGCTCAGTAAATCCGTATGAACCGCCTATAATAAAATTGATTTTTGAAGACAATATTGTTTGTTTTTGGTAAAAGGCAGCAAACTCTTCTGAGCTCATTTTCTTGCCTTTTTCATCCAATAAAACAGTGATTGATTTTTGATTGATATAGGTTTGTAACAATTCTGATTCCGCCACTTTTAGTTTCTCTGACGGCAGTTTATTTCCATTCTTAACATCAGGAATTTCAATTAATTCAAACTTACAATACTTGCTTAAAAGCAATTTATACTTTTCTATTGCTTCCTTCACATAGTTCTCATTGGTTTTTCCAATGACTATTAATTTCACATGAACCATTGTAGATTAATTCCCTAAAATAGAGAATAATTCATCTAATTTCGGTGTTAGAATAATTTCTGTTCTTCTGTTTTTAGCTCTGGCTTCAGGGGTATTTGCCGTGTCAATTGGAAAGTGTTCTCCTCTTCCGGCAGATATTACTCTAGTTGGATCTACGCTACCTTGACTTGTAATAATTCTAGCAATTGAAGTGGCTCTTAAAACACTTAAATCTAAATTATCTTTGATAGTAGGCGATTTCATTGGTACATTATCGGTGTGACCTTCAACAAGGATAGAAACATCAGCGTTTTGGTTGAGCGCTTTTGAAAGCTCTAATAATGCCGCAACTCCTTTGGGGTCAACTTCGATACTGCCAGACTTGAATAATAATTTTTCTTCCATACTTACATACACTTTTCCATTTCTTATTTCTATAGACAAACCTTGGTTTTGAAAACCTAATAATGCTTTTTGTATGTTTGCTTTTAGTGCGTTAACTGCGCTGTCTTTTGCTCTTAATTTTGCTTCCAATTCAGCAACTCTCAATTCACGCTTTTTCAAATCTTGTTCAGTTTGAGACAAAGTACTTGACAAATCTCTGTTCTTATTTTGAACCAACATTAATGCTGATTCCTTGTCATTCAATTCACTTTCTTTGCTTTTTAATGCTTCATTTTTGGCATTTAATTCTCTTGCTAATTTCTCGTTTTCATAACGGTTATTGTCTATAATTTTTTGAGAAGTAGATTCAGATTGTTGATAAAGCTTTTGAGTTCGTTCCAAAGCATTAAAGCATTCTAATGAATCTGCTTGCAAACTTAAAACTCTGGTTTTTAACTCTTTATTATTTTCGTTACAATTTTCGTTTGCAGATTGAGAGGAAATTAACTGTTCTTTACATTCTTTTTTAGAAACTTGACATTCATCAAATTTGACTTGCAATTCATCAAACTTTCTTTGAGGCACACAGGCTACCAAAGTCAAACTTAATAATACGGCTTTTGAAAAATAATTCATCTATCAAAGGTAGGTGAAGTATCTCAATTAGGCATTTTGAGTTTTAAACAAGAGAACCTTGCTGTATATTATTTAAAACAACTTGCTTATCTACCTATATAAAACACCCTTGAAATATTGAATCCAAAATGAATTCCACCTTTCAGCCAATCGCCATTTGTTTCGTTGAGAAACAAAAATTCGTTCATACCCAAACTGTTTGTTAAGTGCAATTGAAACACGTGTCCTCCTGTTTCTATGTCAACCCCCAAAGACAATGAGTTCTTATTAACCTCATTAATTTGATTGGGTAAAACATAAAAATATTCATAGGTGATGGCGGTCTTTTTACTTATTTTATTTCGTCCACCTATTCCCAAATTAAAAGTTGTATTTTTATATTGTGAATTTTCAATAAAATTACGGTGAAGCACTGTCGGCATTAATTGCAAAGAAAAATGTTTGTTAAACTTACGGGCAATTAACAACTGATGGGTATAAAACAAGCGATTTGTAAAGGGATAAGGCGATTGATTGGGATCTGAAATTTTAATCGAATTAACGGCAATATTGGATAAAAAAACTATGCTAACAGGGCGTTTTTTATCTTTAACTACTTGTCGCATTAATTTGAACTTTAGGGTACCATCATACACTTTATTAACAGAACTACGCCCAATTTCAACATTCACCAAATCACTGATTCCATAAGTAAAACTCATTCTTTGGTATGCTTGGTCTAAGCCAAACAAATCGTAAGCGCCAGAATTGATAGCCCCAAAACGGTGACTGATTCTGAAATCTAAATTTTGCTTACCCATCATTTCAATACTTTGCGAATTAATTATTCTATTTCCTTTGAAAGTACTATTGACATAATCTGGTTGATCAAATTCAAAAATATCAATATCAGGAAGCAATGATGACGTATCGCCAACCAAACCTGGCGTTGTAGAAACTGATTTAAGCGTAGTAGTATCAATTTGCGACCACACAGGTGAGGCTATTAAAATCAATAAAGAGAAAAGGGTGAAATTTAGTTTCATTTTACTTTTTTTGTTCGTAATTTAACTGAATAAAAACATCCAATTCATCAGCGATTTTACCAACAACAGGTGCAGGTATTTTAAAATTATAATCAGCTGGTTTTACTTTAATTTTTGAAGTGGCAGAAATCTTACCGTCTTTTACAACAATAGTGGCTTGGTCGCTTATAGTTTTAGTGACATTTTTAATGGTTAATTGACCTGTAAAATTAGCGGTATACGTTCCATTTTTAGTAAAATCAATTTGTTTGATATTGGAAATAGACCCTGCAAATGAAGCTTTCGGATACAAGTCACTTTCTGCATAAGACTCATTGAAATGGTCTTGCATAATTTTATTAGGAAAATCAAAAGCCTTCATCAAAAGAGTAAAAGATAGCGCTCCGGTTGAGGTATTTAAAACACTCAATACTTTTCTGTTTTCAGCTTTAATATCTTCTAACTTTGTTTTTGATTCAAATTTTATAGTGCCAGTTTTTGTGAAATAAGTTTGTGCTTCTATGGAAAAATTCAATACAAAGCTTAAAAGCAATAAGGATACAATTTTTAGTTTCATGATGTTTATTTTATATCAATAATTTTGCCAACTTTACATTTGTTCATTTGGACATCCATTAAAAAGCCATTACAAGTCCCATAAATTTCGATTTGCTTAGGTTGACTGATAATTGGCAATAATTTTTCATTTTCAGACACATTCATCTCACAAATTACATTTCCCATTTCATTGTTTGTGTTTAAATACAACGTATAACGCTCTTCATTGAGTTCAATTTTGGTAACTATACCATCCACTTTTAGGGTTTTATCTGCATATTTCTTTGTGGCTGCAACTTCATCTTTTTCAAAATCAGCATACAATTGAACAGAAGAAACGGCAATATAATCGTCCGATTTTAACGGGTCAGGGTGTTTAGAGGCTTCACTGTAGTAGTATGCAGAGACCCCTACAATTACAAGCAAAACAAAGGCAATTAGTGTTTTTTTCATTTTATTATTAATTAATTATTAGGAGCGCCATTGCTAATCCAAGATTCAATTTTACTGATTTGGCAATTGCTTAGTTTTGACCCACCTTTTGGCATAGTGCTATAGCCTGATTGGTGTTTGATAGCCCCAATTAGCGAGCCATTATTAGCTGAAAGTATTACTTCGTCGTATGTTTCATAGGCATAACCGCCCGCTTTTGAAGTAGTGGAATGACAACCCGCAAATGCACATGAATTAGCTAATATTGGTTTAATGTCCAATGAAAACTTCATGTTTGTTGTTAAACAATCCCCTTTATCTGGAAACATAACATCAGCACTGTCTTTTTTACATGAATAAAGCAAAACTAAGACAAAAAAACTAAGCAAAGAAAATGTTACAATATTACTTTTCATAATCGATAATACAATATTAGTCACAAAATTGCTTATTCATGACAATTAATTTGAGAAATAATTGTAATATCTATAAAATACTATAAAGTTGCTTAGATTTCTCTGTTCACATCCCATTGCTCCAAATAGTCAGCAACACGACGAACAAACGAACCTCCTAAGGCTCCATCAACCACACGGTGGTCATAACTATGACTTAAGAACATCATGTGTCTTATTGCAATAACATCACCATATTCTGTCTCAATAACTGCAGGTTTTTTCTTTATAGTTCCAATGGCTAATATAGCGACTTGAGGTTGGTTAATAATAGGAGTTCCCATTACGTTTCCAAAGGTTCCTACGTTAGTAATGGTGTAAGTACCTCCTTGAATGTCATCTGGAGCCAATTTGTTTTCACGGGCTCTTTTTGCCAAATCGTTTACATTTTTAACCAAACCTAATAAGTTTTTGGTGTCAGCATTTTTGATAACAGGAACAATTAAGTTACCTGATGGCAATGCTGCTGCCATACCTATATTGATGTTTTTTCTTTTAATGATATTTTGACCATCTAAAGAAATATTTATCATTGGAAAATCTTTGATTGCTTTAACAACAGCTTCAATGAATATAGGCGTAAATGTAATTTTCTCACCTTCTTTTTTCTCAAACTTAGATTTTATTTTTTCTCTCCACATTACCATATTGGTTACGTCTACTTCAACAAATGAAGTCACGTGTGGACTAGTTGCTTTACTCATTACCATGTGGTCGGCAATTAATTTACGCATTCTGTCCATTTCAATAATTTCATCACCAGCCATCATGGTCACTTTAGAAGCCGTTGGTTTAGCAACTTCAGTTTTTGGCGTTTCTGAAACTGTTGAAACAACTGTAGTGGTTGTCGTTTGAACTGCAGCAGAGCGTCCACCTTCTATGTATTTAATTATATCACCTTTGGTCAAACGATTGTCTTTACCACTTCCGGGAATATTTTCCAACTCAGCCATACCAATTCCCTCTGTTTTGGCAATGTTTAACACCAATGGAGAATAGAATCTAGAACCGTTATTTGATATAGATTGAACCGCAACTGTTGACGATGCATTTTGAACCATTTGTTCTACTTGTTTTACAGCCTCTTGAACCAATTCTTTTGGCGCTTGAGCAACAGGAGCAACAGATTGACTTGCATCAGAACTGATAACAGCAATGGCAGCACCCACAGGCACTACATCACCTTCATTCCAAAGCTTTTTAACTAATATACCTTCATTTGTAGAGGGTACTTCTGAATCCACTTTGTCTGTGGCTATTTCAACGACAGGTTCATCTAATTTTATGGTATCTCCTTCATTTTTTAACCACTTTGTTATTGTCGCTTCAGCAATACTTTCGCCCATCTTAGGCATTATCAATTCAAATTGAGCCATATTTATTATGTAAACCGCAAAAATATGTATTATTTTAGTGTCAAAAAAATGCTAATTTACATTTTATCCTATGTTTCAAAGTTTTTCACATCATAATCAATGAAATTAACAATCAAAATTTCATTTAAAACCGTTAACTCTATCATAAACAAGCCCCTGTAAACATTATTTTGATTAGTCAATTTTAAGAAGAACAAGTGATTATGAATATTTTGGGAATAACTTTTTTAAAATGCCAAATTCTGAAACAAATTACTTTATTTTTTTGTTAGATTTGCACCACAATTTAATAACCTCTATTTTAATGAAATTATTTACAGGTCAAACTGACCCATTTGCTAACAGACACAACGGTATTGTTGCGCAAGAAGATTTAGAAAAAATGCTTAAAACCATTGGTACATCTTCTGTTGATGAATTAATAAACAAGACGGTTCCATCGGTTATACGCATGCAACACTCCCTAAAAGTGAGTGAAGCCGTAAGCGAGCAAGTCCTACTAAAAAACTTAAAGAAAATTGCCTCTAAGAATAAAAGTTACAAATCTTTTATCGGTATGGGCTATTACAACTGTTACACGCCAGGGGTTATCCTTAGAAACATAATGGAAAATCCAGGATGGTACACGCAATATACGCCTTACCAAGCCGAAATTGCTCAAGGAAGACTTGAAGCTTTGTTGAATTACCAAACCATGATTATCGATTTAACTGGTTTACCAATAGCTAATGCAAGTTTACTTGACGAAGGAACTGCTGCTGCGGAAGCAATGGCCATGCTTAGAAGCGTTCATAAAAGCGACCATGCCACCAAATTCTTTGTTGACAATAGTGTTTTCCCTCAAACATACGATATTTTATTAACCCGTTCTGAACCTATGGGAATAGAATTGGTGAAAGGCGATTACAAAACTATTCAATTAGATGAAACCTTCTTTGGTGCATACATTCAATACCCAAATAACGAAGGTCAAATTGAAGATTATACAAACTTTGCTGCTCAATTAAAACAATTGGGCATTAAATTATGTGTTGGTACTGATTTAATGGCATTGACTCTATTAACCCCTCCAGGTGAATGGGGTGCAGATTGTGTCATTGGAACCTCACAAAGATTTGGTGTACCTCTTGGATTTGGTGGACCACATGCAGGTTTTTTTGCAACCAAAGATGAATACAAAAGACAAATTCCAGGTAGAATCATTGGTGTAAGTGTGGACAGACATGGTAACAGAGCACTTCGTATGGCTTTACAAACCAGAGAACAACACATTCGTAGACAAAATGCAACTTCTAATATTTGTACAGCTCAAGTGCTATTGTCTATTATGGCAGGTATGTTCGGAACTTACCACGGACCAGATGGATTGAAACGTATCTCTTCTAAAATACATGGTTTAACCAAAACATTGGAACAAGCCATTACTCATTTAGGATTTAAACAATTAAACTCTAACTACTTTGATACTTTGTTAATTGACAGCAATGGACATACCGAAGCTATCAAAACATTGGCATTACAACATGAAATCAATTTCAGATATTTTGAAAATGGTCATATTGGTATTTCGTTAGACGAAACCAGTGATTTGAATGATATTGCCGCAATCGTTAAAATATTTGCAGGTGTTAATCAAAAAGAAATTCAATTATCACAATTAAACGATTGGTCAAACAGTCAAGAATTAACTTGGCCTTCAAAATTTATCAGAGTTTCAAATTACATGACTCACCCTGTGTTTAATAAATATCAAAGTGAGCATGAAATGTTACGATATATCAAAGGATTAGAATCTAAAGATTTATCATTGTGTCACAGCATGATTTCTTTGGGAAGTTGTACCATGAAATTGAATGCAACGACAGAAATGATTCCAGTAACATGGCCTGAGTTTAACCAAATTCACCCATTTGTACCTGCCGATCAAACCGATGGTTACTTGGAAATGATCAACGAACTTTCTGCTGACTTACAAGAAATTACAGGATTTGCTGGCATGAGTCTTCAACCAAATGCTGGGGCACAAGGTGAATACGCTGGATTAATGGTTATTAGAGCTTATTTACAAGATATTGGCCAAGGTCATCGTAACATTGCTTTGATTCCTGAATCGGCTCACGGTACAAATCCAGCAAGTGCTGCAATGGCGGGCATGAAAATTGTGATTGTAAAAAATCTTGAAAATGGAAATATTGACATTGAAGACCTAAAAGAAAAAGCAGCGCAATACTCTAACGATTTAGCTGCCTTTATGGTTACTTACCCTTCAACGTATGGTGTATATGAATCGGGGATTAAAACAATCACTGACATTATCCATCAACATGGTGGTCAGGTTTATATGGACGGTGCTAACATGAACGCCCAAGTTGGATTAACAAGTCCTGGACTAATTGGCGCAGACGTTTGTCACTTAAACTTACACAAAACTTTCTGTATTCCACACGGTGGAGGTGGACCTGGAATGGGGCCAATTGGTGTTGCAGAACACTTAAAACCTTATTTACCAGGACATGCTGTTGTAAAAACAGGTGGAGAGAAAGCGATTTCAGCTATTTCAGCGGCTCCTTATGGCAGTGCTAGTATTTTATTAATTTCGTATGTTTACATTAAGTTAATGGGTGCAGATGGATTAAAAAGAGCAACTGAGATTGCGATTTTAAATGCCAACTATATCAAATCAAGATTAGAACAACATTACCCAATTATGTTCACAGGTGAAAATGGATTCTGTGCGCACGAAATGATATTGGATACCCGTTCTCTAAAAACCAGTGCAGGTATTGAAGCAGAAGATTTAGCGAAAAGATTAATGGACTATGGCTACCACGCTCCTACCCTTTCATTCCCTGTTGCAGGAACGTTGATGATAGAACCTACAGAAAGTGAAAGCTTGTCTGAGTTAGACAGATTCTGCGATACCATGATTGCTATTCGTAATGAAGTTAGCGAAATCGAAAATGGAACCGTTGACACATTAGACAATGTGTTGAAAAATGCACCACATACATCTACAGAAATTTGCAATAACACTTGGGATCATTCATACAGTCGTGAAAAAGCGGCATTCCCACTTCCGTTTGTTGTCGCTAAAAAATTCTGGCCAAGTGTGGCGCGTGTTAATAACACCCACGGAGACAGAAACTTAATTTGTGCTTGTTTACCAATTGAAGCATATGTTCAAGAAGGCGCTCAGGCTTAAATAAAGAATAATTCATTAAAAAGTCCCGACTAAATCGGGGCTTTTTTTATTTAAATTTTTATACATTATAATAAGCAAACGCCAAGCATGGCGTCTCTACCGATAACAAATAAACCTTTTGACACCCTTCGGTACTATCGAGCATAGCTGAATAACTCAGGATGACAAAAGGACAATAAAAACCGCTTAAACAAGCTTTACTTCCCTTTACTTCAACTATGCTACGTATAAACTAACTCTGGGTAAACTAGCTCAGTATAAACTTCCACCACATGTGACTAGGCTCAGCCTAGTGAGTGACATATAAACAACTAAACAATCACGCTGCACGGCGTGAAACACTCTTTGGTGCACTTCGACAAGCTCAGAACAGGATCTCAGAGTGACACCTAAACAACTAAACAATAACGTTCGACGACTTATCCAATCTCAATCTCCCCTTCAAAAACCTTTACTGCAGGACCTATGAGAGTTACATTTTGAAATTCATTATCTAAACTAGAATAAAAAAAACGCACTTGTAATGCCCCTCCGGGAGTGTTGACTTTAACTGAATGGATGCCTGTTGTCAACTTATTTTGTTTTGATAAAAAAGCAATTGACGAAGCAGTAACGCCTGTGCCGCAACTTAATGTTTCATTTTCAACGCCTCTTTCATAAGTTCTTACATTAATGGTTTGTTGATCAATGATTTCAACAAAATTCACATTGATACCTTCGGCTTTATATTTCTCACCGTATCTAATTAAATGTGCTTCTTTTATAATTTCTATTTCATTTACATTTTCAACAAACTGAACGTAATGCGGGGAACCTGTATCTATTACGAAATCATTGCCCTCTCTTATAATTTCTTTCACATTTTTTAACTGTAATTCAACAATTTTATTGACCTTTTCTTTAGAAAAATCTGGCAAATACAAGGCTTCATGTGGGCCATCGATGGCTAAAAACTTTACTTTCTCTGACTTTAATATACCTAACTCTCCTGCAAAGGCAACAATACATCTTCCTCCATTGCCACACATTGTACTAATATTTCCATCACTGTTGTAATAAACCATTTCAAAATCATATCCCTCAACATCCTGAAGCAACATTAAACCATCTGCTCCAATCCCAAACTTAGGATGACACAATGTTTTAACATCAATATTATCGTATTTTCTTATTAAATTGTCAAAATCATCGTAACTTCGTTCTTCATAGTCTATTAATTCTCTATTGTCTATTAATATGAAGTCATTCCCAGTTCCATGGTATTTTACAAAATGCATTTCTTATATTAGTCTAATTTTTGTTGAGTAATAATATTTCTATTTCTTCATCATTCAACGGTTTGTATGCACAACCATCTACGCAAGTATTTAATACATAAACGGTTTGTTTGTGAATTAAATACAATTGATTATTCAGCATTTTTAGTTGCACTTGATTATTGCTCAATCCATACAATTGAAGGGTCTGATTGATTAATTTGTACCCTTTGAAATTAATTGGAGAAGACCAAAACTCGACATTGTATTTCGCGGGTCCAACTGTTTTTTTGGATAATACTTTTGATTCATTAGTTGGCGCTTTAGCTATCAATGAGGTGTCGGCATATAAAACTCTAGAGTTATTATTTAATGGAGAATTTTGAGTATTACTTGGAATCGTTGATGATTTTGTTTTTCTTGTAGACTTAATCAACACATCTTCTTTGTAGTAGATATTATTAGGAACATTCACTGCCATCAATACAGTATCAGAAAATTTGCGTTCCTTTAATACTTGATAATCCATTGATTCTTTAGTAGAAACTTCTGATTCCATTTCATTTCCTTTTGCATCATCTTCTAAAGCTTCAACAGGTTTTTGAAAATCATCTTCAATTACAGGAATTTCATTGTTAATCACCTCCTCTTCACTAAGCAAATTGGGCAATTCAGTAGCAGGTGGAACTTGTATTGAATCAATTGACGTTGGGTTACTTTGAACAGATTCTGTAGATTCTTCTGTAACAATAGCTGTGTTATTCGATTGACTTTGGGGCTGTAAATAAAAATGTACCAAAGCATACAGTCCTGCAAATACTAAAAACACAGCAACAGAGGCAATTCTCATTTGTTTGGGCCAAATATTCCCTCCCCAAAAAGTAACAGTTGCATTTTCTTTCAAAAAGTTTTTTAACTCCACTTTGCCATGGAACTGAATACCTTGAACCAATATTTGGTGTATTTCAAATTCCTCTTTCAAGTCAGGTTCCTTAGACAAGCGCTCTTCAAAAGCGCTTTTTTGTTCCACATTTAACTGATTCAATAGATATTGATCAAATAATTCGATATGTGTTTCGTTTGATTTCAATTTCCTAAAAAATCACTTTTTTTATATTGCAGTAAAAATTCGGCTTGCAGTTGCTTAAAACATTGGTGTTTCTTCGCTTTAACTGTATCCGCATTGTTATAATTCAATTGTTTGGCAATACTTGCCATGTCTAATGATTCAAAATAAAATAAATGCAAAATATCTCTGCATTTTTCTCCCAAAGTATCCATCATTTTCATTACTATTTGATGGTTTTGGTTCATGAATGGCTGAGAATCTTCTGTCAAATTTTCAGAAAAACTGTCATCTATAACTGACATTCTACTATTTTTTTTGAGACGTTTCAACCATAAATTTTTACAAATGGCAAACACATAAGTACTCAATTTAGATTGTAAAACAAATTCGGAATTTTTAACTTTTTCCCACACTACTATAGTTGCATCTTGCAAAATATCTTCTGCATCATCATTTGTTCCACTGTTATTAATCACGTATGTTCTAATTGACATAAAATTATCCTTATAAAGTTGAATCAAGGCGTTTCTATCTCCGCTTTTTATGGCTTCAATGAGCTCTAAATCGTTTCGTTTTTTTCTGCCTAGCACCTTTGTGGATGATTAATACAATTTAGTCGATAAAGGTAAATGAGGGTACAACTTTTATGGTCTATTTTGCGTTACAAAGTTAATTAAATTTGGAACACAATTTGAAATATAAAATTTTAATAAAGAAATAAGAAATGAAAATGAAAAAAGTATTAGGAATTTTTGCAATTGCAGTATTGGGTGGAATTGTTGCCCTAGGCATTAATCAATTATTTTTTACGCAATCTCAAGGCAGTAACTTTGAGGAAATGCAACAAAGGAACGCGCGTTTTGCTAGTTTATTTGAAAACAAAGACAATGGACAATATGGGTTTGACTTTGTGAAAGTTGCAGAGGTAAGCACTCCCACTGTTGTTCACATTAAATCGCACTATTCAGGTGAAAGCAATCGCTCTTCAGGCACTCAAAAAGGGGTTGACCCATTTGAATTTTTCCGTGACCACGGATTTGACTTTGACATGCCACGTGGTCCCGGAATGGCAACAGGAAGTGGCGTTATTATTTCACAAGACGGCTATATCGTTACCAATAATCACGTTATTGACAACGCCAATAAAATTGAAGTTACCCTCAACGACAAACGCACTTATGTTGCTGAATTAATAGGAAACGATAAAACGACTGATTTGGCTTTATTAAAAATTGAAGCTAAAAATTTATTTTTCATGTCATTTGGCAACAGTGATGAAACCAAAGTAGGTCAATGGGTTGTGGCTGTTGGTAATCCGATGAATTTAACGAGTACCGTAACGGCAGGGATTATCAGTGCTAAGGGCAGAAGTATTGATTTGTTAAGAAGTCAAGACAATCAGTATGCCATTGAGAATTTCATTCAAACCGATGCCGCTATCAATCCAGGGAACAGTGGAGGTGCATTAGTGAATACCAAAGGTGAATTAATTGGTATTAATACCGCCATTGCTTCACAAACAGGCAGTTACACAGGATACGGATTCGCTGTTCCTGTCAATTTGGTTAAAAAAGTAATGGATGATTTGCTAAAATTCGGCAAAGTACAACGTGGCGTTTTGGGCGTGTCTATTCAAGAAATTACACAAGAATTGGCCAATAAAGAAGGTTTGTCAGAACTAAAAGGGGTAATGGTTCAAGACGTAACAGAAGGTGGTGCTGCACTTAAAGCGGGCATTAAAAAAGGAGACGTTATTTTAAAAGTCAATGAGATTGAAATCAATTCCGTTTCGAATTTACAAGAAGCTGTAGGCAAATTCAGACCTGGCGATAAATTAAACATGACGATTAATCGCAAAGGAGATGTAAAACAAATTACAGCAATATTGAAAGGCTTAGATGGCAAAGAAACCATTTCTTTGGCAGACAAAAATGAATCTAATTCGGTAAAAGGTTTAACAATAACAGCTTTAAGCAAAGAAGAAAAAGCACAATTGGGAATTAGCAATGGTGTAAAAGTAGATAAAATTGGTGCAGGTCCATTTAAAGGAAAATTACCTATCGGATTTGTTATCACCAAAATTGACAAACAAAGCATCAGTAGCCCACAACAAGCCAAAGCACTATTAGAAAAAGCAGAAGGAGCATTATTGATAGAAGGAAAAAATGCAGACGGTTCCGATAATGTGATTGGATTAAAGATTGATTAATTCATTGATTAATTGTTGAATTGTTTTATTGCTGAAAAATTGGTTGTTGGTGATAACACCAACAACGGCACAAAAACCACCACCCAATCAAAAATTCTGTTTTTGTGGCTGCAGGCTAGGCTGCCTATCCCCAAAAGAGAATTTTCACGCATTGGCTGTTCCGAGGCTTCGGAACACAGCCGCAAGAGAGTGTGTTTTATTAAAGCTTTTTTGTCTATAGTTCGATAGCCTCACCATGATAAAAATCTAAAACCACAAATCAAAAATCTTTCTTGGGTTTCCAACGTGCCATTCAATGCGGTGGTTTTTGAGGGTTTAGATTTTTTTGGGTTACCTCAAAGGAAGTTCCTCGAGTGGACTCGAGGAAATCACCTGTAGAGGTCAAAAAAAGCAAACACTCAAAAATTTATTTAGCTCTGTAAATAAAAGCCTCATTGTGGCACTAGCTTTTTCTTTGCAACTTTCTTTTTTGCAATGTAAAAAGAAAGTAGAAGACAAGAAGTTAATGAATATTTTGTCGTAGAACCGAATAATATTGAATTTAATTAAGCCGAAACCAAAAACGGCAAAAAAGCTGTTGGGAAAAGATGTCTCCTTTGTCGACATGACAGCAAGAGATATATACGTGACTAGATTGAGTCAAATAGTTTATTCCAAAACCTATCTTTAGTCACAACAGAGTGTAAAATATAAACAAAATAAAGGCTTTAAAACACAAAAGGCGCACAAGTATTAAACTTATGCGCCTTTTATGAATTAGTTGAATGTAATATTTAGTTATTAAATATACTTTATTGAACTATCATTTTACTGAAAGTGGTTTTGTCACCTTCGTTGATTTTAATAAAGTAAATTCCTTTAGTTAAGTTTGATTTTATCAATGGATTTGAATTATCCCCTTCCATTATCACTTTTCCAGTGTAATCAGTTACTTGGAACTCAACTACGTGGTTAGACTGAATGGTAAATTCACCATTGTTAGGATTAGGGAAAATAATAAGTTTGTTGGAATTGAAATTCACCATTCTGATGTCACTGAATTGTAAAGTATTGCTGTTGTCAATTTGACTCAATTGGTAGTAGTTAACAGGAGCAGGTTGCTGGTCTGTAAATAAGTAATGAACGCTGTTATTGCTTGGAATTTGCGTTCCGATAGATCTCCAATTAACCCCATCGGTAGATTTAAGGATGTTGAAAGGGTTTTTGTTATTTCCGATAGTGGTCCAAGTTAAAACTATGCTGCCATTATTCGGTTTAGCAAAATAACTTATAAGATCTATTGGAAGTGGAATTGCAACATCGATTAAAAAATTAGCTTTTTCACTTTCGAATGATACTTCTTTTATACTAACATCAAATGAACGCTCTCCATAACTAAGTGTTCCACAATCCGTATTTGTGTATCTCAATGCATCTATAAATGATTCGGCTTGTGCGGATGTTAAAGTGCCTGATGATGGTCTAGAAAATGTAAGTTTACTTATTCCTGATAAATTGCTAGCACTAGCACTAACATTGTAAGTAATCGAATTGTGAACTACTTGTGTAATGGAAGCACCATTTGCAAAATTAAGTGAAATGTTTGCACCACTTGTTGCCCCATTTATATTTAAAACTTCACTACTGCCATCAAGAATTTTAGTATTGTCAAATTGAACGTAAATGTTATCAACTATACTGTTTACACCTGATATATTAGTGGTGCCTGTAGTGAAATTAACAGGGGTATTGCATGCACTTAATGTATTTGTGTTATTAATGCCACTTGAAGTTGTATTTAAGTCTAATGAGGGTGGTGAAAGGACATTAGGGGTCGTTGACCAATTTGGGCCAGCACTAAAATCTATAAAATAATATGCGGATCCTGAACCTTCTGCTCCAACTACAAATCTAAATAAACTTAAAGTATTATAAAAGACACGAATTCTGTGTATATCAGCTGTAACTACATTTTCGTTTATACCTGTTGAAGACCTAAACTTAGTTAATGATGTGCTTGAGTTATAAATAGATTGTATTTTACCGCCAGTTGAAGTTTGATATTGTGAAGAAGAAAAACCGCCAAATTCATTGAACTGATTTGATCCGTTCTCCCCACTTGTGCTATTCCCATCTATATCGTATGTATTAACAAAAACGTTTTGTAATATTACGTTTGTGCCTTTTTTTGTACTATTGTTGTATGACCCCCCTAATATAAATTGAAATTCAAATTCACAACTTCCACCTCCTGTATTCCAGCTAAATAATGGAGAAAAAAATGCATCTGAATTGCTTGTAAGTTTAGTGCTAGCCGAATTGTCATAGTCAAATGAGGGTAGTAGAGATGATGTTGTATTAAAGTTACCTGTATTAATACTTTTTGTTGTAATAATACAATCTATAACTTGTGTTCCAATAGTAATGACGTTAGTATATAAAGTAATATCCCCTGCACTTGTACCGTTTGTTCCTACTTTATGAGTTTTTCTTGCAGTAACAAAACTTAATGGATTAGAATTTACATTATAACTACTTTGACTAAATATTGAATTTAAACTTAGTGTTAATAGAATTAATATTATTTTTATTTTTTTCATTTTGCGTTATTTTTTAAATTTTTTTTAAAGTTTATCTTATAGTTGGTTCAATACTTATTGTACTATCATTTTACTGAAAGTTATTTTATCGCCTTCACTTATTTTAATCAAGTAAATTCCTTTCGATAAGTTGGTTTTAATTAATAGATTTGAGTTGTCTCCCTCTAAAATCACTTTGCCAGTATAGTCGCTAATTTGAAACAGTACTAAATTGTTAGACTGAATAGTAAATTCACCATTGTTAGGGTTAGGGAAAACAACAAGTTTGTTGGAATTGAAATTCACTATTCTGATGTCACTGTACTGCAAAGTGTTGCTGTTGTCAATTTGACTCAATTGGTAGTAGTTGACAGGGGCAGGTTGGTGGTCAGTAAATAAGTAGTGAACACTGTTATCGCTTGGAATTTGCGTTCCGATAGATCTCCAATTAACACCATCAGTAGATTTAAGGATATTGAAAGGATTTTTATTATCTCCGAAAGTGGTCCAAGTTAAATCCACGCTGTTGTTATTGGGTGTAGCATCAAAGCTGACAAGGTCAACAGGGAGTGGTGTCAGATTACTTCCAATAGCAAAAGGAGAGAAAGTGCCTGTGTAACCGGTATGTGTCATTGTTTTGGTGGTACTTCCACTCACAGAACCAGAAGTACCTGCAGCGAACTCCCAAGCATCAGGATTTGGAACCGTGTTGTAGTGATTTAGTCTATAACTGCTAATTCCACTGGTTTCTTGAGTGCTATTCCATTGAAGCGTTAAGTTGATGCCTGAGCCTGCATTTGCGTTGGTTTTATTGATATCCCAAGTAACATCCACATGTGGAGCTCTCATTGTTATTCCAGATGTTCCATCTTCTAACACTTCATCACGAACTTTGGATGTAAATACATCTGAAGTACCTGTATTATTGGCAATACTCACAGGGTTATAAACGGCATTTCCAATAGGGAACAGGAGGTTAGCTCCGTTAGCTATGGTTCTATTTACCACACCGGTTCCATTGGTTTGGAAATAAGCACTTGCACTTGCCGTGATAGAAGTAATAGCAGAACCAAGGGTTACGTTATTACTTCCCAATACAGGAATACCACCTAAAGTAAGTGAACCAGAAGTTAAGAAAGTCATGTGATCTCTAAGCGTAAAGGCATTAGAAGAGATAGCTCCCGTTTGAGAATTGCTACCGATTTGTATATTAGAAAATCCATCTGCAAAGTTGGTGCTGAAATAAGTGGCAGGCAAAGAAAGTGTTCCTGTTGCGCCCCCTAAGCCGATAGTGTTAGAAGCAGTTTGTGGAGCAACAATGAGTTGACCAGAAGAGGTTACTGTTCTGGTAGAACCAAAGTTAAGGCCATTCCCAAAGAGAGAAATAGTGCTTCCGTTAGAGCTTGCAATATTTTCGTTTACAGCAATAGTGCCTCCATAAATAGTGACAGGGCCTGCAATAGTGTTTGCAGCATCTATAGTTACATTTGTTGTATTATCAGTTTTCCCAATTGTTAAGCCAGTTAATGTCGAGTTAAATGTCCATCCCGAGTTTGAAAATGAGGATGTAAAGCTATTACTTGAAGGCTCTATTCTCAATTGTCCGGTGCCATTAAAAACCCTGTTGGAAGGATTCGGTGCATTGTTTTGTAAAACGAGAACGCCTGCACTTATTGTATTGCTTCCGCTGTAGGTGTTGTTTTGGGTTAATGTCAACGTTCCAGAACCTTGTTTTGTTAATGACCCCGATCCACTAATTAAGCCAGGAATGGTATAATCGTTGGAACGGTTATAAATCAAAGAAGTATTGTTGGTAATGTTTCCCGTTCCAATAGTACCAGTAGTGCCACCATTTCCAATTTGAATGTTTCCTGTACTAATGGTTGTAGTTCCTGTGTAGCTATTAGCACCTGTAAGGGTAAGGTTTCCTGCACCTTGTTTCACAAAGTTACTCCCTGTTCCACTTATAATTCCATTGTATTCTGCTGAGTTTTCAATACTTAATGTAGCAGTTCTTCCATTCGCGATCGCTATATTCCCGTTGCCTGAAATTGAATTACAGTTCACTACAATATCTCCATTGATCGTATTTGTAGTAGTCAAATTGCCACTCAGACTGATGGTGCCGCCATAAACTTCTATTGGACCATTGATACTTGTAGCAGAGCCAATCGTTATATTTGAAGTATTGCTCGTATGGCCTATAATTAAACCTGTAATTCCTGAACTATATCTGATTTGAGTGGTATTTAATGCACTTGAAAAGGAACTGCCAGCTACTGGTTCAATTCTAAGTGTGCCTGTTGTATTGTTGTTGAGAATCCCAACGGTATTGATTAAGTTTGAGATTATTCTAATGTTTGCTGAGGAGCTTGTTACGCTTGTACCTGTTTTAAATCCTAGAGTAGATGAAAGTGAAGTAGATGTAATATCTAATCCAGATGCCCCAGTATTGAGAGTTATATCCCCAGTTGCAGACAATATATCTAAAAAACCAGGACTATTTGTTCCTGTATATCCTAACTCTATTCCTTTTCCAGTTCCAGTTGAAGTTGCTGTAAATGATACTTTACCGGCGCCAGTAGATTGAATTAATGTATTTCCTTCAACTACTGTAGTAACATTCGTTGTATTAGTTAAATCGATTTCAATGGCATTGTTGGTAGAAGTATTATGACTAGATTTTATAGTAAGATTTGCGGTTGAAACGCCACCTAATCCACTGTGCATACCTGTAGCAAAAGTAGATGTAGCAGCTACTGAAGACCTTCCTTCTATTTTTATCTTTCCAGCACCAGCGTCTATGATTGTTGTTCCATAATTTACAAGTGGTGCAGTAAAGCCCGTTTTGTTGTTTTGGCCTCCGATAAAAATATCTCCTCCATTTGTATTGATAGTAGACCTCATAATACATACACCTGAAGTGAAATTTGAACCAGCTCCGACACTAACTAACGAACCCGCAACTGCATATCCATTACCAACGGTTAAGCCATTCCAAATAGCATTAGCACTTCCGCCTCCCATCCATAAATGTCCACCTGTTGTTGAAATGCTAGATGAATGGTTTATAACTATAGAACCATCAGTTGCACCGCTTGTAGCATTTCCATCGCTGTTTGCCCAAATAATTACATCTCCACCATTTGTTGTTATTGTCCTATTTGAAGAGATGGATACATCGCCGGCACTTTTAAATAAGATGTCTCCATTCGCATTTCCTGTGGATGTATTGATATTTCCATTAATGGTAAAATTTCCTCCTCCAATCATAGTTATTGGGCCAGAAAGGGTAATGGCATCGTTTTGTATAATGGTGGTATTTGCTTCTAATTCAAGCGATTTTGTGTTGGTTGTATAAGAAATTGCCGAACCAATGGTAATGCAATTTCCCATAATTTTAACATTGCCATTGCCTAATTTTGAAACAATATCAGAGGCATTAATATTTACTGCAGTAGAAGAGCTCGGTCTAATGGTATTATAACTAGCGACCCATCCTGAATTTTCTGCTACACCACCACTAGCAACGATAGTAACACAGCCTAGAGAAGAAACTGTAATCCATTGGGCATAAAGTGTTAAATTGCTTGTTCCTGAATAGGTAGCGCCTGCAGCATAACTTGTTCCACTTCCATTTGCAGCTGTATTCCATCCTAAAAAAGTCGATCCGGAATTTACTAAGGTTCCTTGGTCCGAAATGGTTGTAGATGAAGTAAAAACAATATTTGCTGGTGCGGTGCCTCCGGTATTGCTATTTCCATTGAAAGTGATTTGATAGTTAGAACACGAGCCTGTTATTTGGTGTTGGACACTAGTTTCAGGAAATGGATTTAAAGTATAATTTGCTGCATTTGTGCCAGTAAGCGTTAGCCCAGATAAATAAGAAACGGCAGTATATGTTCCAGGAGGGGTTAAATTGTTAATTGTAAATATAGGGGTGCCAGTTGGAGTGTTTAATCCAAGTGAAGTGAGTGTAACAGCAGATCCAGAGGCATTAGTTATGGTGTAATTTATACTTACATTACCACACGTGCTAGATTGACCTGTGGTAACTCTTACATATAAAATGGTAGGTGGTGATTCTAAATCTAATAATACAGGAAGTTCACCACTTGCTTTTGACCAAACAGTGTTACTAAACCCAGTTGGAAGTGTTGTGCCTGATGTTGGAGACGTTGAAGTTACAAGAGTGTAAATGTTCGTATTGTTATTAAAGTTACCTCCAGCTAAATTTTGGGTAGTGTATAAATTCGTAATTGGACCAGAACCACTTAAAACCCATCCAATTAAACCTCCAAAAGAACTAGTCGAAATGGCACTTCCCCATGAATAGCAATCAGATACACTAGCTCCTGAAACAAACAAAACTCCAATTATTCCACCAGTTCCAAAATACAAATTATATGTTCCTGACAATATAGAGCCCGTTGTGAAGGATTTACTTAAATTAAATCCAATACTTGTATTTGTTGATGTTGTATGCGTTATAGGTATATTAATGTTTATGCCAATGTCTCCAATGAGTCCACCAATTGCTAAATTGTCAGTATATGATCCACTAGAACTCACATTGCAATAACTGTAACATCTTGAAATATTTGCCGTTCCATTGTTGATACTTCCAACCAATCCGCCCGCAAAAAAGAATTTTTGTCTATCACCACTTGATTGAGCATCTGTTGAATAATTATTGGCAGTGCCAATATTACCACTTGACCAAACCGATTCAATTGTTGTTGTATATGCAGAAGCTGAATATCCAGTTGTTGATAAAGAAGAGTTGCCTAAATTACCAGCTAACGCACCAATCCTGAACTCACTTCCAGTGGTATTAGCTTCAGTTGAGTTGGTTAAGATATCAATATTGGTGATACCAATATTTCTAACAGTTGCACCCTGCAATTGTGAAAATAATCCTAAATCAGCCTTAACAGAAGTTCCGCCTGAATTTCTAATTCTTAATCCATCTATGACTTGACCTAATCCATCAAATTTGCCTGAAAAGTTGATGGGAAATAAACTGTTGGTATAGGTTTGTGATAAACTTATACTTGCACCTAAGGCAACCCTTGTGCTGCTCGTTGCATTGCTCATGGCTTGCGAAAGCTGCGATAAGGTTGTACAAACCGTATAGGTTTCGTTTCCAACTCTAAATACTGCACTGGAACTAGAAAAACTTATTTTATTTCGATTTCTTTGTGACAAAGCATAAATAGCACTTCCGCTTGGGGTAGTAGAAGCATTAGAACCACCATGATAGATATACAACTGCGGCGAACTGCCGCTTGCTGTAATATCTCGGTATATTAAGATATTTCCAGAGGCATTGAGTGTTAGTGTTGTATTACTACTCCATGAGATAGCTGCATTTACAGAAATATTTACTACCCCAGATAAACTTAAATTATTTGAAGCCAAATGATTACTGAAAACACTAGCATTGACATCGGCATTGCCTGTAATGGTTAATACATTGCTTGCCAAACTCCAGTTAGTTCCAGAAGTTCCTGTTTGTCCAGTACTTGAAATAGTTAAATTTTGGGCATTTGAATTGATATAAATCAAAACAGTTAATAATAAAATCAAGTTGTATTTTAGGCTTGATTTTAAAAAAGATATATTCATGTTTTGCATTATTTTTTTTAAAGTTTAACTTATGGTTGGTTCAATACTTATTGTACTGTTATTTTATTAAAGGTGATAGTATCACCATCGCTTATTTTAATAAAGTAAATGCCTTTTAATAAGTTTGTTTTAATCAAAGGATTGTTATTGTCCCCTTCTAAAATCACTTTACCTGTATAGTCGCTAATTTCAAATTGTGCTAAATTATTTGATTGAATTGTAAATTCACCATTGTTAGGATTAGGGAAAATAACAAGTTTGTTTGAATTGAAATTCACTATTCTGATATCACTGTACTGCAAAGTGTTGCTGTTGTCAATCTGACTCAATTGGTAGTAGTTTAAAGTTGCAGGTTGCTGGTCAGTAAATAAGTAATGAGCACTGTTATCGCTTGGTATTTGCGTTCCAATAGATTTCCAATTAACGCCATCAGTTGATTTAAGAATATTGAAAGGATTTTTGTTATCTCCAAATGTGGTCCAAGTTAAATCCACGCTGTTGTTATTACGTTTTGCATTAAAACTGACTAAATCAATTGGGAGTGGCGTAGTTCCATGACCGATAGCAAAAGGAGAGAAGGTTCCCGTGTAGCCAGTATGAGTCATTGTTTTGGTTGTAGTCCCACTCGCAGAGCCAGAAGTCCCTGCAGCAAACTCCCAAGCATCTGGATTGAGAGCAGTATTATAATGATTTAAACGATATGAATTAATGCTATTTCTTTCTTGAGTGCTTTCCCATTGGAATGTAAAATCAATACCAGAACCTGCATTTGCATTGGTTTTATTGATATCCCAAGTGACGCCTAAATGAGGTGATGTTAGGTTTGAACCAGAGGTCCCTTCTGTTAATACAGCATCTGAAACTCTTACACTAAAATTGTCAGAACTTCCTGTTTTATTATTGATTGTAATAGGATTGTAATTTGAATTTCCTACAGGAAAAGTAACCTGAGTGTTGTGGTTTAAATTATTTGTTAATCTACCTAAACCATTGGTTCTGAAATACCTAGCACTATTATGATTAGAAACCGAAGTGAAAATTAGATTGAAGCCATTTAAAATGATTTTATCATCAGATGAACCAAAGTCAATGTTTCCAACCGTTCTGTTTTGATCTAAAGATAAATCCCTACTTGCAGTATTACTAATTAGAATATCCTGACCAGCAGATGGAATTCCTCCACACCAGTTGGAGCTAGTGGCCCAATCTGTAGAGGTTCCTCCATCCCATCTTACAACAGTAGTTCCAAAAACAGTTACTTCTCCAGACGAACTGGACTCGTTTCCACAAGCTTGTGTTGCAGTAGAAACAATTGCTCTGTACCTTCTGTTGCTGGTGACATTATTTGCGGTTAAAGTGTTAGTAGTATTTGCAACATCGGTCCACACATAGCCACCATCAGTAGAGAACTGCCATTTTGTAATATTGCCTGAATGACCACTCAATGTTAAGGTAATAGTATTGGTGCCAGAACAAGAAGAAGAACTTGAGATAGTTCCACCAACAGGAGGAGTGCCAGCTGTTACAGTTACAGGGTATCCATTGGTGTTTACTGCAGATCCACAACCAGATTGTTGAACCACCGCTCTGTAGTAGTATGTTCCAGCAGTATTTAGTGTTTCTGTTAAGGTTATAGTTGTATTACTAATTGAAGTCACACTGCTAGCAAATGTGCTTGAAGTGCTTCTTTCCCATCTTACTACTGAACCAATGTTCCCTGATAAGGTTAGTTCTGTTGAACCACCTGTACATATAGCACTTTTGGTGGAAACGATACTTCCTGCAGTTGTTGCAGCAACACCTATTTTAGTTGAAGAGGTATTTAAACCAGTGCAAGAAGAGGCACTAACTACAGCTCTGTAATATCTGGTTTCAGTAATATTTGAAACAGTTAATGAAGTACTAGTTGAAGTAACTGAAACGCCTGCCGTTAGGAAGTTATCTAAAGAATATTCCCAACTTGTTACAGATCCACCTGATGCTAATCCAGTTAAAGTTAAACTTGTAGAATTAGAACCAGAGCAAACACTTACATTACCACCAGTAATGGTACCTGATGGAGCTCCATTAATATATATAGTTCTTGTAAAAACTGTATTAATACTACTGCTTACATTATCTCCAGGCATGTCGCCGAATTCAATAACACTTCCTATAGAGGACCCGTCAGGAAAATCATTCCAATCTCCTCCTGATGAATAGATATGCCCATAATCTTCATCACCAAAATTAGTTGCACTCCAGTCGTTAGGTTCGTTGGCTTGCCAGTTTTGATAAACTCCTGAAACAACAGAACCTGTATTAAAGCTACCTGTACCTCCCAAGTTAGTTGCATTTCCTGTTCTCATACGGGTTCCTTTTTCTGGACCTGTTACCCAGTACCATTGACCTTCACCATATCCATTACTATTGGTGCCACCATAAGTAGTACCACTAATAGTAACACTTGTAGGGCTAGATGCAGCAAATAATGTATACCCTAATGCTGTATTTATTTGTGCGTAATTATCAGAACAACCAATCCAAGAGTTCATACTTAATAACTTACTAATAAAACTATTTTCAGCTTGTGAAGTGATTGTTGTTAAGTATCCTTGTTTGCCGTAATAAGACATGTTTTCAGCATTTGTTTTTGCAGAAGTCCATGATGTACTTGAAGTTGAAGCTTTGTAAAAATGGCCGTTCAAAGGATTATAATACACATCTCCTGCTATAAACGAAATTTTTCTAGATTCAGGTGAACAGACTGCAGATGTAGTTTTCAATGTTACATTCCTTAATATGCTTTGCCAATCGGCAGCAATAGCTGAACCTGTAAAGACCAAACTTCTTGTGGTTGTATTGAAACTCAATACAGAAATACCTGTAGGTAATGAGCCACCTGTTGAGGTATTGTATGCTAGTTCATCTCCCGTTTGGTAACTGTCTGTTATGGTAACGATAAAGCCATTTATCATTCCATTTGAAGAAACACTTACTCCGTTGTCAACAATTGATGGAGAGTTATTGGTAATAGAGTTTGTAGAGGTGTTACCGGTAATATTGGCTGTACTTGCCGCTGAAGGTGCAGTATAAGTAAAACTTGAAAAAGTAGCTGAACCACTTCCAGTCGTTACAACAATGTTGCCGGATGTTCCATAACCAACCTCTGCAGTAAGGGAGGTACTAGAAGTGCCGTTAAAGCTGTAAGCTGCTGTGCCACCAAATGAAACAGCAGTTGGGCATGTCAAATTGGTACCTGTAATTGTTATGATAGTGCCTCTCGTTCCTGAACTAGAGCTAATTGAAGAAATAGTAGGTGTTGAACCACTAAGCGTAAAGTTTGAAGAAGAACTCGCAGTATTAGCACTACAAGTTAGAACCGTAATAACACCTGAAGTATTTCCCGCAGGTACAGTTGCTGTTAATTGAGTCGCACTAACATAAGTATGGTTTGCCGTAATTCCATTGAATTTAACAACAGTAGAACTACTGTTGAAATTGGTTCCATTGATTGTTACCTGAGTATTACAAGTCGCTGAACTTGGGGAAAAAGAGGTAATAGTTGGGGTATTAAGGGTAAAATTTGAAGAGGATGTTGCAATACCTCCGCCTGTTTGAACTGTTATTGCACCTGTGGTATTTCCAGAAGGTACAGTTGCGGTTAATTGAGTAGAACTAATGTAAGTATGCGTTGCTGTTACGTCATTGAATTTTACAATAGGGGTGCCATTATTGAAATTAGTGCCATTAATAGTTACAACAGTATTACAAGAACCAGAGCTAGGAGAGAAAGAGGTAAGAGTTGGAACTGGTCCAGAGAATGTGCTGTAATCAACTGTTACTTTTGCAAAGTAATTGGTTCCACCGTTTAAAAGTGTAGAGTTACTTGCAAATCCTGTATTATTACCTGATGTTATTCTAAATTGATTTGAACCTCCTCTAACATAATTACTAACATTAATTGTTGGGCTCTGTGTAGTTAAAGTTGTTGGGGTACATGTACACTGTGCAGTAGTAGTTATGGAGCCTTGAGTTGTTCCGTTCAATGTTGTTGAACGAGTTGTTCCACCACATTCTGTTCCGATTATAAATTGAATGCTTACACTGTTTATTGTAGCATTTGTGCCTAAAACATCAGTCCAATTAAATCCAAATGCAGTACTTGTTATTCCGCTATTGGTAGCAGTTCTACATCCTGTACTAACACCAACTAAATCTGATACACTAATCCAGTATACTTGCTGTGATTGAGCATTTACATTATTTAAATAAATAAAAGTGAATAAAATTAATAAAAATTTAAGTTTAGTTATGAGAAGATTTTTCATCTTGCAAAATTCTTTCTATAAAAAATATTTCACATTAGTATAAAGAACTTAATTAAAGGTTTTTTTCGTAAAAAATGCCATTAAAAAATTAAGCGTTTTATACTTGATGAATTTAGAAACATTGGATAAAACGGTCGAAAAGATGATTGATATTGTGACATAATTATTAAAACTTATCCTTGAAACTGATTTTTATTTTGAATATTTGCCTTA
>CAMBXL010000006.1 GCA_945871905.1 Chitinophaga pinensis | reverse complement strand
ATACTGAGTAAACAAAAATGTTTTTCAAAGTTTCTATAGGTTTAGATGAATAGCTAATTTTTTCGGTCAAAGGTATTTTTAGGGTTTAAAGAGCTGAAAGAGAGGAATTCTAAGACTGTAAAATTGATTAAGGAATGCAAAAAAGGCACTTTTTTAAAAATAATTTTTCACGTGTTTATTGGGCGTAGCCGTTTATAAATGCTTATAGTCTGTTACAAAAGGATGGCATTAGGAACTTACGAAAATGAGTGGGATGTTTGTATAAACATTAATTAAAAAACAATATGAGTAGTCTAAGAAATCGTGTTATGCTTATCGGTCGTTTGGGTGCAGATCCTGATACCAAAACCATCGCAAACGGCAGTCAATACTCCCGCTTTAGTATTGCCACTTCGGAAGTTTACAAAAATGAACAAGGTGAAAAAGTAGAAGACACACAGTGGCACAACATAACTGTGTGGGATAAGAAATCAGAAGTGGCCCAAAAGTATCTTAAAAAAGGAAGTGAAGTCGCCATTGAAGGGAAACTCGTTAATAAAAACTACACCGACAAAGACGGTCAAAAAAAATACACCACCGACATTGAAGTAAGTGAACTATTACTCATAGGTGATAAAAAAGATTAAAATGTGTTGCTAGTAATTTTATATGGTAACTAAAAAACCCTCTTTTGAGGGTTTTTTAGTTTTGTAACAACCGTTATTCCTATGTTCAATACTGTTCGTACCAATCAAACTTGTTTTTCACTATTTGCGTTTTTTCAGCCTCTAAATATTTTAAAAATGCCAAGGATACAGGCGAATGTTTTTTGGCCTTTAACCATATCAGTCGCCACGAGGTAGTAATCGGCAATCCTTTTATTGGTATAATCTGCAATTCATTGTTGTGTAACTCATTCTTAATTCCAATTAATGGCATTATGGAATAACCTAAACCTGCTAACAAAGCCTGCTTAACGGCTTCATTCGAGGTCAGTTCCATTTTTTTTAAAACCGATAGTTTATTCTTTTCAATGAAATTTTCCATCGTTTGTCTTGTCCCCGACCCCTTTTCACGAAAAATCAATGGCAAATCCTCAAACAATTCATTAACCTTGTGTGCTTTGTTGAACTTTCTTTCTGTGTTTCCTACCAAGTACAACTTATTTTGCATGAGTTCCATTTGTGCTATCTCTAATGAATTGGGCAAAATAGAAACCAAGGCAAAATCAACCTCATTGCTTTCCAAACTTTCTACCACTTTATTCTTGTTTGTTACATCCATCAATAGTTCAATCCCTGAATGTTGTTTCATAAAATCAGTTAAAAAATAAGGCATTACATATTTACCTGTGGACACAACTGAGATTTTTAATCGTCCTGTCAATTGCCCCTGATAAGCCAATGTTTTGTAATTGATAGCATACACTTGATTGAGAATATTTTCGGCCGAAACCGCTATCTCTTTCCCAAAATCGGTTATGTAAATTTTTCTGCCTAACACTTCTGTTAAGGGAATTTCAAATTGGTCTTGAAAATTTTTAAGTTGAATAGAAACAGCAGGCTGCGTTAAATGAAGCTCCTCTGCGGCCTTAGTCACACTTTGCGTTTGTACTATTTTTAAGAAAATACGGAGTTGATGGAGGGTATAATTCATAAATATATTTTATGGATACTATTACAAAGATAAATAAAAACTTATTTATTAATGCTTTTATGTTTGCAGCAATCAATTCACTTATCATTACAATATGACAAAAATTACAATTGCAAAAGGCGACGGAATAGGTCCCGAAATTATGGATGCTACTTTGGAAATAATCATTGCTGCGGGTGCACAATTGGAAATTGACGAAATAGAAGTAGGTGAAAAAGTCTATTTAGCAGGCAATACTTCGGGTATAGCTGCTGAAGCTTGGGGCACGATAAGAAAAAATAAGATCTTCTTGAAAGCACCGATTACAACTCCACAGGGTGGTGGTTACAAAAGTTTGAATGTGACGACTCGTAAGTTTTTGGGCTTGTATTCCAATGTAAGACCATGCATGAGTTTACATCCTTTTGTAAGCACCAAACACCCTGTGATGGACCTTGTTATTATCCGTGAAAATGAGGAAGATTTATATGCAGGTATTGAACATCAACAAACAGATGAAGTGGTTCAATGTCTAAAATTGATAAGCAGGCCTGGCTGCGAAAAAATAGTGCGTTATGCGTTTGAATACGCCAAACAACAAAACCGCAAAAAAGTTACGTGTTTTACCAAAGACAATATCATGAAACAAACAGATGGACTATTTCACCAAGTATTTGATGAAATTGCTAAAGAGTATCCTGAGATAGAAAACGAACACTGGATTATAGACATTGGGGCGGCAAAAATGGCTGACACTCCCGAGGCTTTTGATGTCATTGTTATGCCAAATTTATATGGCGATGTGTTGAGCGATGTAGCGGCACAAATAACTGGTTCTGTTGGTTTAGCTGGTTCTGCCAATATAGGTGAAGAGTGTTCCATGTTTGAAGCCATACACGGTTCAGCACCTCGTCGTGCAGGACAAAACTTGGCTAACCCTTCGGGCTTACTTCAAGGGGCTATCATGATGTTGAACCACATTGGTCAATCTGATGTGGCAGAAAAAGTTCAAAATGCTTGGTTAAAAACCTTAGAAGATGGCACACATACTTACGATATTTTCAAGGAAGGAACGAGTATGCAAAAAGTAGGTACTAAAGAATTTGCACACGCAGTAATTGCCAATATTGGACAAAAACCATCTTTACTAAAACCCGTTAATTATGCCAACAATGCAGCATTAAATCTGCCTAAGTACAGCCGTAAAACAGCTAAAACCAAAACCCTTGAAGGTGTCGATATTTTTGTGCATTGGGCAGGCACTGACCCTAATGAATTGGCTGAATTGATTAAAAAAATAGAAACCAAAGACATCCAATTAAGCATGATTACCAACCGAGGTATCAAAGTATGGCCTGATGGATTTAAGGAAACTTTTTGTACCGACCATTGGAGATGCCGATTTAAACCTACAACTGGTAATTCTATAGATAAATCAAAAATTATAGTTTTGCTTAACAATGCATTACTCGAAAACATAGACACCATTAAAACAGAAAATCTTTATTCTTTTGATGGTAAGGCTGGATATTCTCTAGGTCAAGGTCAATAAATCAATACAATATGAACATAAAACTCATTGAAGGACAGTTTAACAACAAAGAAGCTTTGGATCTGATTACTCAAGTGATTCATATAAAAATTAAGTTTCACGAAAATAAAATCAACAATAACAGCAATGAAGAGGATGTTAAATACCGTGAAACCAAAATAAAAAATTTGCAAAAAGAGTTATTTGAACTTAAATATTATTTAGACAATAACGGCAACTCAGTTCAACTGGAAGCTCAAGTTGTTGTAAAATAATCATTTGCTGACAAGTAATTTTCAAATACTATCTTGATTTTAATGTGCATCTCGTTTGCTTGTAGTGAGCAAGCGGGTGCCATTAAATTAAATCAAACAAAAAAACCCATAGTTAAATAAAAATGGAATCGTTCAAAATTCAAATTTTGGAAACTGTCATTGTGTTCTTTACATTTGTAACAATCAAGTTATTGATTAAATATTTTGTAAGAATGACTGTTTTAAACTCTTATTTCAAAAATGTAGAACGAAAAGATATTTTAAAAATAATCAATCTTTTTTTGTTTGTTATTTTCTGCATTATTATCATTGCTATTTGGAGCGTGAAACAGAATCAAATATTGGTATTTGTGAGTTCAATACTGACTGTTTTGGGGGTGGCATTGTTTGCCGAAATGTCTATACTTTCCAACCTTACTGCTTGTGTAATTTTATTCTTTCAGCACCCTATAAAAATAGGTGATATTATCAAAATAACGAGTGAAGGGCGGGAAATAGAAGGTGAGCTCACTGAAATATCCTACTTTTTTATTTTCATTAAAACCACTGACAATAGCACTCTAACCATTCCAAACTCATTGTTACTAAAGAGCTCTTTTTTAATTAAAGACAATAACGATCTATAATAACTAATGGGGCAATTACAACAACGAATAGTCGGTTTATTCATTCCTTTATTGATTCCTTTTTTTGCACTTTCACAAGGCATGGACCTTGGCACTTGGAATGTATTAAACATAAAGTATAAACACAGCAAACAGTTGAGCTTTTTTGCTGAGGGACAGTTGCGCTCCTTAAAAACATACAATCAATTTCACTACCACGAATACAAGGGAGGTATTAATTTTCATATAAAACAATCGGCAGTGTTTACTTTGGCAGCAGGCAGTTACCAAACCTACAAGGAAGGTGGAAATTTTGTATTGCCCAAAAACAACGATGAATTCCGATTGTGGCCACAACTTTTGTTGACCCAAAAATTCACCCATTTCAAAATAGAACAACGTTACCGTGCTGAAATGAGATGGACAAACAACGGATACAGAAATCGCTTTAGATACCGTTTAGGCATCGCCTACCCATTTGGAAAAAAATCAAACGGCGACAAAGCATTTCAACTGAATCTGAACAACGAACTATTCTTTACTGACCGCGAACCTTATTTTGAACGCAACAGAATACAGTTAACACTCAACTACAAAGTGACCCAAAATACGAGTATACAAGCAGGTTATTTACACCAATTCGACTACCGCATCAATGATGAAACTGGTCGCGATTTTATGGTAATAGGTTTTTATTACGATTTTATAAATAAAAAGCTGAAGAAGTAATAGAATAAATATTCTATCAGCTTTCTTAGTCAATAAATTCAGTATGGTTTTGATGCATTAATTTGTAGTGAAAATTTGAAATAAAAAAAGGTTGGCATTGCGGCCAACCTTTTAAATTATAATCTTATTAAACTTAGTTTGACTTCACAAACAAGTAACGAAGAGAGTCGTGTTCGTTGCGAACGTTGAACATGTATAAACCTGATGCCAAATGGCTCATATCAATTTTAGCCATTTCAGAGACTTTACCTTCAAACAATAGCTGACCTTTTAAATCTGTAATTTGGAAGTCTATATCTTTGCCTGTTGTATTCGTCAAATTCATGAAATCAACAACCGGATTTGGATAAAATTTGATAGACTTAGTCAAAGTTTCAACATTGGTAGTTGGTTTGAAACGTACAAACTTAATGTTAAAAGGCAACACAGCGATTAATGAATCATGTTTTTCTTGGTAGGCTTTTACTGCCCATTTCAAGCTAACAGAGTCACCTGAAGTTACACCCAAACCGGCCAATGCACTACTGATAGCACCTGAGGTTAATGTTAAATCATTGTTCTTACCGTTGTTATTCGATTGCAAGGTCAAAAGAGGTGTTTTGAAGTTTCCACTTGGTAAATCTAAAACCCATAAATAACGGGTAGCACCAGTTGATTT
Source organism: Chitinophaga pinensis (assembly GCA_945871905.1). Taxonomy (GTDB): domain Bacteria; phylum Bacteroidota; class Bacteroidia; order NS11-12g; family UBA955; genus JABMMZ01. The sequence continues at coordinate 126,682 of CAMBXL010000006.1, read as the reverse complement.
TTCCCAAGTAATAGTAATTGGGGTTGGATCTGCATCTTTTACCACAACACGTGAATTGTTAGCGGGAGTAAGCAAAGCAAAAGTTGAAAGTTTAGGGAAAATAGCATCTGGTCGCGCATTCATTAATTGAATTCTAGTATCTCCCATAACTGACGTATCTCTTACCTTGTAAGCTTTTAATGAAGTATTGTGTTTTGCCAACATGTATTCAGCAAATGCATCTTGCTCTCTTCCAATAGAGGCGAATGATGAGGTTCCTATTGAGTTGATAGCAGTATCTAAGTCAACTCTTTTTCTAACTACTGAAGGGAAAGGATAATTGTCACCACCTACACTTGAACCAGAAAAAGACGGATTAGCAAGGAAGTTTAAAGTTACCATTTTGTAGGTTCTTGAGGTATCTCCAACCAATTTACCATATTTAACAAGCGTATCGGTTGATTTACCAATTGAATCTATAATCACCATTGACCAAATTTTATTGCCACTAGCTTTGGTTGTATCATAACTAAATGAAACACCTCCTACTTGTGGAAACTGACCTGGCGTAAGTCCTGGTTTAGATGCTGATATGCCATGTTCAATTAAACGTTTAACCCCTGCAGCCGATACACTAACAATCACCAAACTATTGTTAAATCTTAATGAATTTTCAACATCGAGTTGAGAAACATCACCTGCAGATTTGCTGGCTAAAGGATTAGCTTGAGTTCTTTCTAAAATTACATTACTTCCAACAGAATTTACATAACCTATTGCAGAACGAATTCCACCACCATTTTTTAGTGAGATAGTTACTTTGGGATCATATTTTTTCGCGTACCATAAATTGGCATCAGAAGACAAGTTACCTAAGTTAGTTTCTTCGGTTCTTACGGCATTTCTTCTGCCTTCTAAAAACACATTCGATTTACCAATAATATTGCCATCTTTAGCCGCAATAACAACTCCTACTGCTTTACACAAAGTTAAAACATTGGCTCCCTTTGTTCCTGTAGCAAAAGCATTGTTGGTTCCCCAAAGTGCTTTTACTGTTACTGAATCCGAAGCATAAACTCCGTTTACGTTTGAATCAAGTTTGTCTATTAACAATTTACCATTGGCATCAAAGTCACAAACAAAACGACCAACATATTTCCACTCACTAGTGGTGTTTAGAATTACCATTGGGTCGTTTGACTTACTTTTGGAAAAAATTGGATATTTTTCAGTAGCAACATGTCCTGCAATTAATCTATCATTTCCATCGGCAGTGTAAGCATGATTTCCGCCAGATATAATGATGTCAACATTATTCAACAATGGAGCTAAAGCTTTCTCATTGGAAATTTGTTGTAAGTGTGCAAGTAAGATAATTTTATTTACCCCTTCTTTTGCTATTAAAGAGTCAATAACTGGTTGAAGTATAGCTGCAAGTGCTGGCATATCATCTACTTGTGGACCTTTTACAGTAGTTAATCCAGGTGAAGATATTTTAGCTAAAGCTTGAGTAGTTACACCAACAACGCCAATTTTCTGGCCACTACGTTCAATAACAATCGAAGGTGCAATTCCTTTTTTCTGTGAATTAGTTGTGATATTAACTGGTGTTCTAAAAGCAGTATCTCTTAAAATTTGATTAGTAAATAAATAATTAAGATTGGCATCATTACTAAAATCAAGGTTAGAACTTACAAATGGAAATTGTGCGCCCAACCATCTTTTGTCGGCACCGTTACTTCTAATATCCACACCTATTTGACCGTTTAAATCTCCCGTTCCTAAATCAAATTCATGATTTCCTAATGCCGAAGCATTGAAACCGATAATATTCATTATTGCAATGTCTGGACGACCCAATGCTGGCCTTTGTGCTTGAGTTCCTTTATAGTATGAAGAGGCAGTAGATCTTAATGGTGTTTGCATAGATGGGTCTTCACCAGCCGACAAAAACGGACCAGGAAGTACGTTGTCACCAGATGATAAAATCAAAGTGTTATTGTGAAGATCTTCGAGCTTGTCAACGACAGCGGCATAATTAGGTGCATCAACTACCGCAGCTACTCCACTTTCCATGTCAGAAGAGTGCAATACTTGCATTTGAAATGCACTTTTTCCATTCAATTGTATAATAGCAACTGATCCTGAAATTTCGTTAGAAACCAAAAGCATATCTTGTCCATTTGGACTTTGAGATTTAGGAATAAAAACCAAACCTTCAGGACCTAAATCACCAACTGTTGCTAAATTACTAGCACCAGGCGTTACCGAAAAATTACGGGTATTGATATAGTTTACAAAATATGGGGCTTTTGGATTAGTGATATTGTAAATCAATATGCCTCCAATTCTTTCTAAACCAACAAAAGCATAGGTTGAATCTAATATCTTTCCAATAGTCACCGCTTCAGGTTCAGGACCTTTGTCGTCACTTCTACTGTCAATTGTATTACTTGTATGACTTGCATTAAAATTAGACGGGAATAAGGTTGCAAATTTTCGCTCAAATTGATCCTTACTATCCCACGCTAGTTTACCCGTTACTGAATTCCAAACTGAAAAAGAACGAGCACCATAACAAAATGCAGAATCATATTTTCCGTCTTTGTTAAAATCACCAAATGCCTTAGTAAGATTTAATCTGCCCATAGCACTTGTCGCTTTTAGCGCCGCCACATTAGCAGCACCTCCAAACTTAGCGGTATCTACAATATAAGATGAACTTCCAAATCTAATTTCTTCATTATTTGCTGATCCCCAATCGGCTCTAGAATCACCCTCATTAGCCGTAAATAAGAATGTAGTATCCCCTACTTTATAACTTGCAATAGCATCGGGCATGAACATGCCAAACACTGGAAAATTTCTAATATTTATAGTGGCACCATTGTCTGTAGCATCCAAACCGTTTCCTGATAAACTATGGTCTTTGAAACCCAAAGGTATCAATTTAGTTACTTTCGCTGTGGTTAAGTCAATGACTGCAATACAGTTGTTTTCTTGACAAGTTGCCCATGCAGTTTTTGAATCTTCTGAAACAGTAATATACTCAGGCTCTAAATCTTCCGCTATGGTTGAGTTACGTAAAAAAGAGCCACCAGCTTGAATTTTTCCTGTTATTTTGATTTTCCAGTCAATAGTTGTTCCGTTGAAATCTGTAAAACCCGCCGTTTTTACATCCCCTTGTTTAAGTGTTGAAATGCCTTTTGAAATGTCAATAATACTGATAGAACCTTCACGGTCGATTGTATAATCGTCGTTCGGCTCACCTTCGTTAGCTACCAACACCATTTTACCATTTGGTGAAAATGTTAACATATCGGGATTGGCTCCAACATCTACCTTATTAATATAGGCTAAAGTAGAAGCATTAAAGAACACCACATGTCCATTTTCTGTTTTACCCAGACTATTAATAACTGTTACTGCTAAAACACCGTTCATGCAGGCAATTGAAGTCTGATCCTTTCCATATGATTTAATAGAAATGGTATTGATTTGAACAGGATTAGCGGGTTTGCTAATGTCCACTACTTTAATAGAAGTGTCAGGTCCATTCAATACAAACATTCTTTTGGATATAGCATCATATGCCGTTATCTCTGCAGCAGCTTTGTCATAAATCCCTGTAGAGTACCTCCCAATAAATTGGGGATTAATCTGGGCTTGGGCTCCCATTACCACTAAAATTAATAGCAATAGAAGCATTAATTTTTTCTTGTACATTTTATTCATTTTATTCTTTTTTGTGTACTACAAAATTAATTTCACCTCATTAGCAGTAGGTTGTATGAATGTTATGATTGGGTGAATTAATCCGCATGAATGTTAATTTAAACCTATAAATTTTCATATACTTTCACACATATGTTATTAAAGTATTAAATCCTAAAAATTGGTCGCATTATCTCTGTTTATAGTTCCTATCATTATTTTGCCTTTCATTACTCTGTTTCCAAACATTTTAACCTTAACAAGTGTTTAGTTTTCAATTGATTTAAATACTACATGGAAGAATTAATTCCCTTTAAAAATAGAAAAAAAGCGCCCTCTCTTACTTTGCTTGACAAAAAACAAGCCTTGTCAAACCTTACACACGAAAATACTGACCGAGTAATAGAAATGGCGTGGGAAGACAGAACGCCTTTTGAAGCTATTTTAATGCAGTTTGGTTTGGCTGAATCTGATGTAATTCAACTCATGCGCAAGGAACTTAAACGCAGCAGTTTTAACCTGTGGCGCAAACGAGTAAATCAAGGGGTCAGTCAAAAACATCTCAAAAAAAGAAATCCTGATATTAATAGACACAAATGCACCTTGCAAAAATCTATAACAGGGAATAAAATATCCAAACGATAATGCATACCCATTACCACGACATTGTTCAACTGATTGACCAAATTGACCCAATCCAATATGGCAAAACCAGAAACTATTTGAATGGTGCTGTTACGCGTTTATCTCCATATATCTCTCGTGGTATTATTTCAACCAAACAAGTAGCCGAAATTGTTTTGGATAAAGGTTACTCACCTCGTGAAATTGATGGTTTTTTGAAAGAACTAGCTTGGCGTGACTATTTTCAATTGGTGTGGCAGGAACTTAAATCTAACATCAATAAAGATGTAAAGCAAATTCAACCTGGCGTGAATAACTACCAAGTTCCGCTAAGCATTATAAGTGCAGAAACGGGTATAGAAGCCATAGACAATGGAATACTTTCTCTGTATGAAACTGGATACATGCACAATCACCTTAGAATGTATGTGGCTAGTATCAGTTGTAATATTGCCCAATGCCACTGGCTACAACCTGCCAAATGGATGTATTACCATCTTTTGGATGCCGATTGGGCAAGCAATGCCTTAAGTTGGCAATGGGTAGCCGCCAGTTTCAGTCAGAAAAAATATTTCGCTAATCAGGAGAATATTAATAAATACTGCAATACCAATCAACGCCATACCTTTTTGGACCAAGCATATGAATTGCTTCCGAATATGGCTATTCCCGAAGCATTAAAAGCCACCCAAGTATTTGATTTAACTTGTACATTGCCAAGTTGCGATGAGCTCAATATCCAAAATGCTTTACCTGTTTACATTTACAATTTTTATAATTTAGACCCCAAATGGGATGAACACGAGGAGGCTAACCGCATATTGTTATTGGAACCTGAGCATTTTAAGGACTATCCTGTTGGAGATAAAACCATTCAGTTTGTGCTTGACTTGTCCAAAAACATTAAGAATTGTAAAGTTTATGTTGGTTCATTTGAATCATTACACCAACAATACGCCTCACAGAATTTTCATTTCAAGGAACATCCTTTAAATGGACATTTCAAAGGCACTCAACATGAAAGAGATTGGCTATTTGAAAATATAAAAGGCTACTTTCCCTCTTTTTTTAGTTTCTGGAAACAGGCAGAAAAGCAATTAAAAAAACGCACATAAACCTGTATGGATATTAAGCAACACATTAATATTGTTTGGTTAAAGAGGGACCTGCGTTTACAAGACCATTTACCATTTCATTTGGCAGAACAAGAGCCTCTACCCTACTTAATAATGTTTGCTTTTGAACCCTCTGTAATGCATTACCCTGACACAAGTTTAAGGCATTTGCAATTTCAATATCAGAGTATAGTACAACTCAACAAAAAATTAAGTACTTTCCAAAAACAAGTGATTATTTTTCAGGCAGAGTTAGTCCCAATTTTAGAAGAAATTAACAAGCAATTCCATATTAAAACCATATTCAGCTACCAAGAAAGTGGCATTCAACTGACTTATGAAAGGGATAAAAAAGTGGCATCTTATTGCAAAAATGAAGGTATTATTTGGACAGAATGCCAACGAGATGGTGTAGTAAGGGGCATTAAAAACAGAGAAAGTTGGGATAAAAATTGGTTTGTTGCCATGCATTCTCCTTTACTTATTAATTCATATAAAATAAGTGAAACACTGCCGTTTAAAAATCCCTACCCGTTGGAAACAAAGTTGCAAAAACAGCTTGAGGAATATCCTGCACAATTTCAACCTGCTGGCGCGGACTACGCAATTAAATACCTTAAAAGTTTCGTTAACGACAGAGGAAAAAATTATAGTAAACACATTAGTAAACCCCTTGAGAGTCGCTTGAGTTGTGGTAGAATTTCTCCTTACATTAGTTGGGGAAATCTGAGTGTTAAACAAGCTTATTTATATGTCCTTGATCAAGCACAAACATCAACATACAAATGGGCTTTTTCTAATTTCTTAACCCGCTTGAAATGGCATTGTCATTTTATCCAAAAATTTGAGATGGAATGTAGTTACGAAACACAATGTGTGAATAGTGGATACGAAGCATTGAACCACACAAAAAATGAATATTATATTTCTGCTTGGAAAAGAGGTGAGACGGGATTTCCGCTTGTAGACGCATGCATGAAATGCTTGGAAAAAACAGGATGGATTAACTTTAGAATGCGCGCTATGGTTGTGAGTTTTTTTTGCCATCATCTCGACCAAGATTGGCGTAATGGGGTGTATCATTTGGCTCAACTTTTTTTGGACTACGAACCAGGAATACATTACCCGCAGTTTCAAATGCAAGCAGGTACTACGGGCATAAATATCATAAGGATTTATAATCCAGTAAAGCAAAGTTTGGAACACGACCCCAAGGGAATATTCATTAAGCAATGGTTACCACAACTAAGTCAAGTTTCCGAAAAATACATTCATCAACCCGAACTTATGCCCTTGCTTGAACAGCAATTGTGTGGTGTTATCATTGGGGAACACTATCCCAAACCGATTATTGAATTGGAAAGTGCAGCAAAAGGAGCAAGAGATAAAATATGGGGAAATAAGAAAACAGACGTTGTAAAAAAAGAAATCAACAAAATCATTAAAAAACACACAAGAAACAAAACTAAAATTAATATAAATAAAGCTGATAATAAGTTGATATAATAGTTTCAAAACTGATACCCTATTGTCTGACAACATAAAAATGGAAAAATGATGAAAAAAAAGATTGCAAAAGCCAATTTACCCGAAAAGCCTTGTTTGGTTTGTGGCAGGAATTTTACTTGGCGCAAAAAATGGGAAAAAGTTTGGGACGATGTTAAGTATTGCAGTGATAAATGCCGAATGAATAAAAACACAATTATAAAACCAACAAATGCTTAAAATATTTCTATTATTTCCACACCAACTCTTCAAGGAAATAGACCTGTTGAAGCAATTCGATAAAATTTATTTGATAGAAGAGGCCTTGTTTTTTACGCAATACAAATTTCACAAACAGAAGTTGGTTTTGCACCGTGCAAGCATGAAATACTATGAAACCTATTTGAAAGAAAACAAGATTTCAGTTGAATACATTCAAGCAACAGACACAGGGAGTGATGTTGCAGAACTTATAAAATCATTGGACCCAAAGAATACCGAGGGAATACATTACTATGATGTTTGTGACAATTGGTTAGACAAAAAAATTAAAACCGCTTGTCATTCAATGCATTTTGTTTACAATCAATATACTACGCCGTTGTTTATAAACAGTGAAACAGACATAAACGAATATTTTGGTGCAAAGAGCAAGTATTTCCAAACCGACTTTTACATACAGCAGAGAAAGAAATTGGGACTATTGCTTGACCAACAACAAAAGCCAATAGGAGGAAAATGGAGTTTTGATGCCGACAACAGGCTCAAGTATCCCAAAGACAAAACACCGCCAAATGTCAATTTTCCTAAGCAAAATAGCTATTACCAAGAGGCTATAAACTATGTAAACACCAACTTTGGACACCATTATGGGGACATTAATTTACAGATTATTTATCCTGTTACACATGCAGAAAGTGAAGCTTGGTTGAACGAATTTTTAGCAACCCGTTGGGCAGATTTTGGGCAATTCGAAGATGCCATAGTAGGTGATGAATTGGTTTTGAATCACAGTTTATTAACCCCTATGTTAAACATTGGATTACTAACGCCATTACAAGTCATAGAAACGAGTTTGCATTATGCCGAAAAGCATAATATTCCCTTCAACAGTGTTGAAGGTTTTGTGAGGCAGATTATTGGTTGGCGAGAGTTTATTAGAGGAATTTATGTAGTAAAAGGAAGCGAAGAAAGAACGCGCAATTATTGGCAATTCAATAAAAAAATTCCTGCATCATTTTACAATGGCACTACAGGCATAGAACCGTTAGATGTCGTTATCAAAAAAGTATTAAAAACAGGCTATTGCCACCACATAGAAAGGTTAATGATATTGGGTAATTTTATGCTATTAAATGAATATCATCCTGACGAGGTTTATCAGTGGTTTATGGAGTTGTTTATTGATTCCTATGATTGGGTAATGGTTCCGAATGTTTATGGCATGAGTCAGTTTGCCGACGGCGGATTGATGGCGAGTAAACCCTACATTAGTGGCAGCAGTTATGTGTTAAAAATGAGTCATTACAAAAAGGGTGATTGGTGTGATACTTGGGATGCTTTGTTTTGGGAATTTATGAATAAGCAGAGGGCCCTTTTTTCATCCAATCCACGTTTGGGAATGTTACTAAAAACTTACGACAAAATGAGTGAGGAAAAAAGAAACAATTACAAAGAAGTAGTTGCTGCGTTTAATGCAAAAATGGAACATTAAATGGAATTAAAGAAACAAGCTAGATTTGAAAATTGAAATCAAATAAATAGTTTGTTTTTACTTCAACTTTTGTATTGATTTGCACTAAATATAGATGAAAATTTAATACATCATATTGTTATTATTTCTATGATTATTGAATCCAATATTATCAGACTTTAGATAATCTCATTCAATTACAACTATTTTAAAAGCAATGGAAACACGCATTAGAGTTTATCATAAAAACGACAAACAACATTGTTTAGACACTTTTAAAAGCAATGTGCCTGATTACTTTACAGAAGGTGAAATAAGTGAGTTTGAAGCATTTTTAGACCGATTAGAAACAGGAATTTCCAAAACACAATTTTATATCATCGAACTTCATGGTAAAATAGTGGGTTGTGGTGGATTTGGAGACAAAGACAATAGAAACATTATTTCATTAGCTTGGGGACATATTCACAAAAATGAGCATAAAAAAGGGTTGGGGCAACAATTATTGACCTACAGATTGGCACTCATCAAACAACAATATCCTCTGTTACCAGTAACAATTGATACCACACAATTCTCGTGTTGGTTTTACGAAAAAAATGGATTTACAAAAACACAATTTACCGAAAACTATTATACAGATGGACTTCACCGATATGATATGGTGTTAAACCATTTAAAACCTTTCTAACTACAAAATAATTTTTTTTATAACTCACCTACAGAATATCCAATAATCTGTTAAGGATTCCCAACTAAAGCGCTAAAATATATTTTATTAAATTTAAGCAAAAACAGTTAAATTACTTATTTTATAATTTGGGAAACAATATTAGAGCTATTATTATTGTATCGAACTAAAATTTAAATACTATGACAACAGACATACTTTTCCAAATATCTAATCTTGTAGCTTTAATAAGCTGGCTCATTCTAATTGTTTTTTCAAAGAATCAATTCGTCATTAGTAATTTAAAATACGCTGTTGTTACTACCTTATGTATTGCATACTTGGTGCTTATTATCCCAAATATACATTTGTTTAACCCTAAATCATTTTCAACTTTAGAAAATATATTAAACATGTTTAAGGCAAAAGAGGCTTTAGTGGCTGCATGGATTCATTTTTTGGCATTCGATTTATTTGTAGGAATTTATATTGTAGATACAGGAAATAAAAAAGGTATCTTAAGATGGAAATATACCCTTTGTCTGCCTGTAACCTTTATGTTTGGACCAGCGGGTTTATTGCTTTTTTATCTTATCAAAATTCCAAGAGCTATAAACAGTGCAAGGATTTAATTTAGCCTATTTAACCCAATATTATATTCAATAAAAGACATTTCATTATAATGCTTTAAGTCATTATATTTGAAGATACAAACTTATAAAATTAATATCCCATGAAAAACCAATTAAAAAAAACTCTCATTATCTTCATTACAGCTACTTCTCTATCTGCTTGTAGCAACCTAAGTACTGAAGTTGAAAACAAACTGAATGAATTGCAAAACAAAACAGAATCACTTGACTCTCTTATAAATAATAAAGTTGGCAAGGTTTTAACCCTTGATTCTCTGGTTAATAAAGAAAATGACAAAGTCAAAAAACTAGATTCTCTTATCAATAAAAGTACTTCAAAAATAGACTCTTTTTCTAGTAATAAACTCAAATTGATTGACAAAACATTAAAGTAAAAAACTTTAATATTTTTTTCAGCATAAATAATGACATTATTATTTATCAACAAGAAATGAAACTATTCATTTTTAAAACAATTTAGTCTTATAATTGCTTTTTATTGTAACATGTCTATCTCTATAGCTGATAAAATTTTAATTGAAGTAAAAACAAAATTCAATGAAACGCAAAGTAACATTGATGACGATGCTTTTTTCTTTAATTATCATATTGTCATTACCAATAAAAGTCCATTTTCTGTCCAATTACTCTCGAGAAAATGGATCATAAATGACAGTAACGGTGACAATAAAATGGTTGAAGGTATGGGTGTTGTAGGAGAACAACCTGTTATTGAACCCAATCAATCTTATGAATATTACTCAGGTTGTATCCTTAAAACAGGATTTGGTAAAATGCATGGAGAATATACTTTTTTACGCCTCCTTGATGAAGAATTTTTTGATGTAAAAATCCCTAGTTTTCATTTTGTACTGCCTTGGGTGCTTAACTAAGCAAACGCTTTCTTTTCCCTTTTTTCTATCATAAATTTAATATCTTTGCATAAATGAAAAAGTTAATTTTCCTTTGGCCACTTTTATTTTTCGCATGTAACTCAACTCCACCTCCCGAAAATAATACCATCGTAGATAATACCCCTGCTGTAAACTTGCCCAAAGTGACACATCCGTTCAACGAAGAAAATGCCTTCCAGTTTGTAAAAAAACAAGTAGACTTTGGTCCTCGCGTTCCGGGTACAAAACAACATGCCAAATGCCACCAATTTTTTGTGGATCATTTTACCAAATTGGCTGACACAGTTTACCTTCAAGAATCTACAGCCACTACATTTGACAACAAAACCATTCCTATTAAAAACATTATTGCGGTATTCAACCCTCTCGCTAAAAAGAGAATTATACTTTGCGCACACTGGGACACAAGACCATTTGCTGACCAAGATACTGAAAACAAAAACAAGCCCATTTTAGGCGCTAATGATGGCGCAAGTGGAAGTGGTGTATTGATGGAAATGGCTCAGATATTAAATCAAAACCGAATTGATATTGGTGTTGACATTATTTTGTTTGATGCCGAAGATTGGGGTGACAACACAGGAATGACCGAAGACAGTTATTGCCTGGGTTCACAGTATTGGGGTAAAAACACACACATACCCAATTACAAAGCCGATTTTGGGATTTTATTAGACATGGTTGGTGCCCCAAATGCCCAATTTGGTTATGAAGGATACAGTTTAAAAAATGCGCATTCTTACCTTTCTTTGGTTTGGGAAACAGCCATAGCTGCAGGGTACGACCGCTACTTCAAAAACTTTCAAAGAGGATATATCACCGATGACCATGTCTACATGATGAAATATACCGGAATTCCTGTCATTGACATCATTGATTACGACCCACAAACCGACAGTAAATTTGGTGCTTATTGGCATACCCATCAAGACAATATGGATGCTATTGACAAAAAAACTTTGAAAGCTGTTGGTCAAACTTTAGTGAATGTCATCTACAATTATTAGTGGTCTTTAAAAGCCAATAATCCACCGGTGTGAATGAGTAACAACTTATCATTGGGTTTAAAATAATTTGATTGATACAACGATTTTACCGCCATTAACATCTTAGCAGTGTATACAGGATCAGTTTTTATGCCCGTTTCTTTATAAAATGAATGGATAAATTGCCACAACTCGGAATCCATTTTGGCGTATTTTCCTCGGTGAAAATCATGCATCACTTCCCAATGAACAGGGTTAAAAGCGCTTAAACGTTCGTTTAAATAATGATTGTTTTTTAAGGAACTTATGCCCACCACTTTCGTTTTACTTTTTTGTTCAGCCAAACCCATTACCAGTCCCTGCATAGTGGTGCCCGTTCCTACGGATAAAACTATGTAATCGTATTGCTTATTGAGCTCCTTAAGTATTTCCTTGCACCCAATGTAAGCCATGGGATGGTCGCCGCCTTCGTCTACAAAATAGGCATTGGATTGGGGAAAATACTCGGCAAACAGTTGCGCTTTATTTCGGTAGGCTTCTCTACTCACATGTTTAAGAGTCATGCCATTTTCCACACATAAGGTTTCATAATGATTAAGGGGTCTATTTTCATCACCACGCACAAACGCAAAAGTACGAATGCCCAATGCATTTCCTGCAAAAGCTGTTGCTACCAAATGATTGCTATAAGCGCCGCCAAATGTTACCAAAATTTCTGTTTCTGATGCTTTAAAATCTTGTATGATATACTTTAATTTTCGCCATTTATTACCCGAAACGATGGGATGAATTAAATCATCTCTTAATAAATCAATGTTTGTATTGTTATCAAAATAGGGTGAAACAAGAGACTCAATAGAAGATGGCAAGAAAATGCTCATGCAGGCAAAGGTCTTACAAAAAAAGTATTTACAAACATCCCTTTCAAAAAAACTCTTTTTTTAGTTCAAAGAATTGTAAATTGCCATTGAAAAAAATGAAAAAAATAGGCATTGTTTTTTCAGGTGGGGGCATTCGAGGAATGGCGCATTTAGGGGTTTTAAAGGCTCTTGAAACTTATAAAATTCCTTTTCACATGATGTCAGGCACTAGTGCAGGTGCTATGGTTGCTGCTTTTTATTCGGCCGGTTACAAAGCCGAAGAAATAAAAAACATTGTAAAAACTAACTCCTTTTTTAGTGTAAAACATTTGCTATTTGGTAAAGCAGGTCTGTTTGATATGGGTTTATTTGATACCGCTTTCAAAAAATATTTTCCTCACAATGCCATTGAACAGTTACCCATTCCCGTTCACATTGCTGCTACTGACATTGTGAATGGTACTAGCGTTTTATTTGATAAAGGCGATTTGTCTTTGGCATTACAAGCATCGTCCTGCGTTCCACTTATTTTTCAACCTATTAAATACTTGGATAAAATGTTTGTAGATGGCGCTATCTCCAATAATTTACCTATAGAACCTCTTTTAAATACATGTGACAAACTGATAGGTATTCACGTAAATGCTATGAGCCAAAAACCCAATGACATCAATATGAAAGACATGCTCGACCGCAGTTTTCATTTGGCAATTGCGCAAGGCGTTTACCTCAAATCTGTACACTGCAACTTATTTTTAGACCCTCCCGAAATGAGCAAATTTGGCATGTTTGACATGGAAAAAACCGATGAAATTTTTGACTATGCCTACCAATATACCCTTTCTCAAACAAAGGAAATAGAACAATTTATGAAAACAATATAACCGAACATTCACCTATACAAACCAATTATACATACACTTATGATTATATACAACGTAACCTGCAACATTCCATCAGAAATAGAACAAGAATGGGTGCATTGGATGAAACACGAACACATTCCTGAAGTGATAGCAACCGAGAAGTTTACAGGTTTTAAAATGCTAAAACTATTAACAGAAGTAGATGGCAACGAGGGCGTCAATTACGCTATACAATACTACTGCCATTCCGTTGACGATTTCAATGACTATGCTTTCAATTATGGACCAGCCTTAAAAGCCAAAACAGCTGCCAAATACGGCGATAAAGTACTTGCTTTCCGAACCTTGTTGGAAGAGGTATAATTGGATTGGGAAGTATAAGAAAGATTGATGGTATTTAACTATTAAATCTTGTTTTAAACAAAACATTGCCAACATCACTCTTTAGTTCTCCCACAATAATCCTACAACTTCTCCATAATGTACTCGGTGATTTTTTGCATTAAATGTATGCGATCCTTACCCATTACATTGTGCTTGTGCCCCGGATATACAAAATAGTCCAAATAAGTGTTACCAGCATCTACTACTGCTTTGCTATATAACAAACTGTGTTGCCACAATACTACATCGTCATCACAACCATGTATCATCAATAAATTGTCCTGCAAGTTGTTGATGTGATTGAGCAAGTTTGCATTTTTATACCCTTCAGGATTTTCTGAAGGTGAATCCATGTATCGCTCGGTATACATAATTTCATACAAAGCCCAATCAATTACTGGTCCACCCGCAACACCTACTTTGAATACTCCCGGACGCTTGGTCATTAAACTGGTTGTCATAAAACCACCATAACTCCAACCATGTACCGCCATTCTATCCTTGTCTACATAACTTAAGTTTTTAAGATAATTGACCCCTGCCATTTGATCGTCTAACTCCACTGTACCCATGTTTCTGAAATTTGCACTTTCAAACTCATGACCTCTGTTGGCAGAACCTCTGTTATCCAAAGTAAAGACAATGTAGCCTTTTTGTGCCATTAGCTGCATCCATAAGTTACCACCTGCCAACCAAGTATTGTTTACCATTTGTGCATGCGGACCGCCATAAACATACACTACAACAGGGTATTTTTTGTTGGGGTCAAACTGTGGAGGTTTGGTCATTCTACAGTATAATACATGTCCATCATTGACAATCGGGAAAATGGTAGTTTCGCCCAGTAAATAGTCAGCAATAGGATTCGGTGCTTTAAGAAGGGTTTCTTTTAAATCGCCTTTATGACTGATAATGCTTATTTTCCTTGGAACTGTAGTACTTGAGAAATTATCGATGAAATAAGTGAAATTTGAATTGAAAAAAGCAGTATGTGTACCTTGTTCTAATGACAATTGTTTTAAATCAGAAGTATTAATATTCACTGAATAGATGTGTCTTTCAACTGGACTTTCTTTGGTGCTTTCAAAAAACACGTGATTACCAGCTGGATCAACCCCAAATAAGTTCGTAACAATCCATTTTCCAGAGCTTAGTTGCTTAATTAGTCTTCCTTTAGTTGAATACAAATACAAATGGTTGTAACCATCGCGTTCACTTTGCCATATAAACTTACTGTCATCATTTGGTAAAAAATACATGCCATGTTGAGGTTCTACATATTTGGCATCCCTTTCTTCGAATACTATTTTGTCTAACTCTCCATTTTCCGCAATGTATTGTTTCAGGAACATTTGATTTTGTCCACGGTTAACATGTGCCACATAAATATTTTCTTCATTAGGACTCCAAGTAACATTGGTTAAATACTGGTCAGCAGGTTCGCCGGTTTGCAAGTAAGTAAGCGTTTGTGTTTTAATATCATAAACACCTATTGTAACATGATGACTAGCGGCACCCGCCATTGGATATTTAATGTTGTTGACCTTAGCAGGAAAAGTAGAATTGTCATAAATTGGGTATTCTGTTACCATAGTTTCATCCATTCTATAAAAAGCCAATTTATTGCCTTTAGGACTCCAAAACAAGCCTTTTGAAATACCAAACTCATTGCGATGAACAGTTTCGCCATACACAATTCCTTTGCCACCATCTTGAGTTATTTGCTTTACCCCATCTTGTGAAGAAATAAAAATTTGACCGTTTTCGGTGTAGGCTACTTGGTTACGGTTATTGTCATATTCCAAGTTTGCCCCTTTTTCAGACACTGAAACCAATTCACTGAGTAACTTTTCGCTCAGGTTGAACGAATAAAATTTACTGCCATATTTAAACTTAAAGGTTTGGTTGTCTATCCACTCATGGACAGGAAAACCTTTAAAAACCATTTTAGCATCAAAAGCTTTGGTATATTCATTAAACACAGACAAACTAAAACTGCTGTCTATGGTTGATTGGTCAATATTAACGATAAACAAGCGTTGATTGGAACCTGTTTTTACACAAGTATATTGATTGGTGTTTGGTATCCATTGCAACATGGGAATAGATTTTACCCTTAGAGATTGTTTAGATTGATTGTCAATCATCATGATGGCTTCATCCATTGTAAAAATTCTTTCAGATTGTGCCGAAAGAGTAAAAGAACATAAAAGAAGAAGGAAAACAGAAAATAGTTTGAAAAATTTCATGGATTTGAATTAAAATGAATGCAAAAATCAACAAAAAAATAGAAATATTCTCTCTTTTAAAGATAAATTTCGATAGAAAGTACAGCGTTACCTACTGAAAATCAAAAAAAAGTGAAAAAAATGTAGATTCTTTTTGAAAAATTTTGGTAAAAAGGAAATCAAATTTTACTTTTGCAGTCCTTTTTAAACAATTGCCCGATCGTCTAATGGCAGGACTACTGTTTTTGGTGCAGTGTATGTTGGTTCGAATCCAGCTCGGGCAACCTTGGTTAAAAAGCTTAAAACCAATACCACCGTGTCCATTATCAACAAAGTTAAAATTTTCAGTGGGTCTGCTTCGCATTCCCTCGCATTGAAAATAGCCGACCATTATGGATTGCCATTAGGTGATGTAACCATTAACAAATTTTCTGACGGCGAAATGCAACCTAGTTTCAATGAATCTGTAAGGGGTTGTGATATCTTTATCGTTCAGTCAACAAATCCTCCCGGAGATAATTTATTAGAATTATTATTGATGATAGATGCTGCCAAAAGAGCATCTGCCAATCACATTACCGTAGTAATTCCTTATTATGGTTATGCCCGTCAAGATAGAAAAGACAAACCACGTGTGTCTATTGGAAGTAAAATGATAGCTGATGTGTTGAGTGCTGCTGGTGCAAACAGAGTTATTACCATGGATTTACACGCTCCACAAATTCAAGGTTTCTTTAATGTTCCGGTTGACCACTTAGATTCTTCAGTTATTTTCATTCCTTATATCAGATCTCTGAATTTAGAAAAATTGGTGATAGCTGCTCCCGATGTAGGCGCAAGTAATCGCAACAGAGAATATGCCAAAGTATTAGGCGTGCCAATGGTAATCTGTGACAAAGAAAGAAGAAAAGCAAACGAAATAGCAAGCATGACCATTATTGGTGATGTTAACGGAATGGATGTGGTTCTAGTAGATGACTTAATAGACACTGCCGGAACTCTTTCCAAAGCGGCTAAATTGATAAAAGACAACGGTGCAAGAAGCGTAAGAGCGGTTTGTACACACCCTGTGTTAAGTGGCAAAGCCTACGAAAACATAGAAAACAGCGTATTAGAAGAGTTGATAGTATGTGATACCATTCCCATGGTTCAAACTTCACCAAAAATCAGAGTATTGTCAGTAGCTCCACTAATAAGCAAAGCCATCCGAAATATCCATGAACATGGTTCAATAAGTTCCTTGTTCAAACTTGATAATAGTTTCCAACACAATTTAATTTAATTTCAAAAGAAAAATGAAAACAGTAGCATTAACAGGCGAACTAAGAACCGAATTAGGTTCAAAAAGTTCAAACGGGTTGAGAAACGAAGGTAAAGTACCATGTGTTTTATACGGCGAAGGGAATTTAATCCACTTCTTCGTTTATTCACCTGATTTTAAAGCCCTCGTTTACACCCCTAACACGTACAAAGTACAATTAACTATCGAGGGTAAAAAGTACATGGCGATTTTGCAAGAAATGCAATTTCACCCAGTAAACGAAGCCATCATCCACGCTGACTTTTTAGCTGTAACAGAAACAAAACCTGTTACCGTTACTATCCCAGTTGTAGTAGAAGGTAACTCTCCAGGGGTAAGAGCCGGTGGTAAATTGATACAAAAAATCCAACGTATTAAAATCAAAGGATTGATTAGTCATATCCCTGATTCAATACAAGTAAATATTGACCAACTTGATTTAGGTCAATCTACTAAAGTTAAAGATATTGAAATCCCTAACATTGAAATCTTAGACAACAAAGACAATGCAATCGTTTCTGTTAAAATGACAAGAAACGTAGTTAAGGCTGAAGAAACTCCAGGTAAAAAATAATTTTACTTAACTCTATTTAAAAAAAAACCCCTTTTTTCAAAGGGGTTTTTTTTTATGTCTTCTCTTTGCTTAAAGCCCAGATTAAGCTAGGGTTAATTACAAATTCCACAACCAAGCCAATGCTTCTGTAGCTTCGCCATTTCTTATCATTTTTTGCGCTTTGTGTAAGTCCACTTGACCATATTTCAACGAAGCTGCATTTTGTTCATCCAAACTTGGAATCGACTCAATATTACCTAGTATTCCCAAATCATTGCCAGTAAACACATCATTTAGTCTTACATTCTCTGGCAAAATATCAACCCCAATTCCGCATGTAGTAAGTGGTTTTTGAAGTTCGAAAATGGCATCACCATTTGCCCTGCAATACCAATCGCCACCCATACGGGCTACCAAATCAATCTTAGTTTGGTCTATTTGTCCCGCTTCATTCATCATGTTCTCGTCAATATGAATTTTAACGACTTTGCAAATAATTAAATTACCTGCACCGCCACTTTGACCTAACTCAATAACATTCTCAACTGTACATTCCAACTGCACCGGACTTTCTTTTACACGGTATGGCTTTACCAACTCAGACTCTAATGGCGTAAAACCAGTTTTTATAAACTCATCTACCCCTTTTGGATAAGGCGAACTGGCCAAAGACATTTGTTGAACCATGTCATAAGTCACTACATTAATAACCACTTCTGCCACTTCTTTAACATTATCGTGGGTGTGCTTGGTTTCTCCTGTTCTTCCACTGCGTGCAGGCGAAAAAACCAGAATAGGTGGATTAGCACTAAACACATTAAAAAAACTAAATGGAGCCAAATTACGGTTTCCCTGTTTATCAATAGTACTAGCGAAACAGATAGGTCGCGGACCTATACTTCCTAATAATAATTGATGTATTTTGGGTATTGGTAATTCAGAAGGTGTAAACGTAATCATGTCGCAAAGTTAAGGATTTTTAGTAGGAAAAAGGCCCTTCGAGAGCATCAGGATGACATAGGTGGGAATTAACCACTGAGATGATATTCAAGCATGAGAGAAATTAACCACGGAGAACACAGAGAAAACACTGAGAGCGCAGAGAGAGGGAGGAGAAGAGAACACTGAGATGCTCTTCGAGCATGGTAGGTTTAACCACAGAGAACGCAGAGAAGGCACAGAGTCCACAGAGAGAATCATTAAGAGGGGAAAAAGAGAACACAAAGATGCTCTTCGAGCATGGGATTAGAAATGGAGGAAACAATGAGGAGAAACTGAGAGAACACAGAAATGGTATTAACATTTATTGTCACCATGAGAGCCTGTACTGAGGTTGTCGAAGTGCTCTCGAAGGGCGACAATAAATACCTAAACAATATTGATGCACGGTTTGAAACTAATAACCATTAACCACACCCATTTGTCATCCTGAGTGGTGGCTGAAAGCCGCTGTACCGAAGGAGGGCAAATGGTGAACGAATACGTTGTTATCGCCCTTCGGTACTTCAGCTCAAAGCTGAAAATCAGGGTGACAATATAACCATTAACCATACCCATTTATCATCCTGAGTGGTGGCTGAAAGCCGCTGTACCGAAGGAGGGCAAATGGTGAACGAATACGTTGTTGTCGCCCTTCGGTACAATTAAGCACAGCTTAATCACTCAGGGTGACAATAAAACCATTAACTAATAACCACTAATTGAAAAATTAACTATTTTATTCCAATGCTATTCAGGTATTTACAAAAAAAATTTTAATTTAAATTGTTTAATTTAATTCGCATATAATTCAACTTTTCAAATAACAATTTATGAACATTAAAAAATTAAATTTTAAAACACTAGCTTGGGCTATAGTTCCAGCTTTATTGATTGGGTTTTCAGCTTGTGGTGACGATGACACCCCACCTCCAAGCACTACCACTCCCACCAAAACACTTAACAAAACCACTTTGACCAATAATAAAATTTGGTATAACAAAGGAAGTTTTATTGTTCATGATTTCAAAAATGGAGGATTATATGGAGTTGATGGTCAATGGCGTTGGGTTAACAATTCAGATACTATGGAAATTAAAATGATGGCAAATGGTAATTTCGTAAAATGGAAGTTCAATTGGAATACCGATACAGAAATGGAGTGCGAATGGATAGGAAACGGTCCTGCTAGGTTGTTTAAATCAACAGAATGGTAATACTATAAAATCGATACATCTAAAAGCGTTCCTCGGAGCGCTTTTTTTATGAGGTTTAACAAGAGAGGGGAAATTAAACACAGAGAGCACAGAGAAAACACTAAGTCCACAGAGTGAATCATTGAGAGTTGAAGAGGGGACACAGAGATGCTCTTCGAGCATGGGAAAAGCTACTGTGGGCTTAGTGAGATGAAATCCTCCAAAAGCGGACTAACAAACTGTATGAGAACATCTAAACAAATAAACAAATAAACCATTTAAACCTCCTCAACCATTTAAACCTATTAAACACTCTTCGAGAGCCTCAGAGTGACAAACACCTAAACAAATAAACATCTAAACGCATAAACACCTAAACAATTATTTAACTATTTTTGTACCCATATAAATGGCAAAAGTCGTTGTTGGTTTAAGTGGTGGCGTGGATTCTTCAGTTGCAGCCTATTTGTTGAAAAAACAAGGGCATGAAGTGATTGGTGTATTCATGAAAAACTGGCACGATACCTCCGTTACCATTAGTGATGAATGCCCTTGGATAGACGATAGTAACGATGCCATGTTGGTTGCCGAAAGCTTGGATATTCCCTTTCAAACACTTGATTTGAGTGATGAATATAGAAAACGTATTGTAGATTACATGTTTGCTGAGTACAAAGCTGGTAGAACCCCCAATCCTGATGTACTATGTAACCGTGAAATAAAATTTGATGTTTTTTTGAAAGCTGCTTTGCAATTGGGTGCCGATTATGTTGCCACTGGTCACTATTGTAGAAAAGGAACCCTACAAACCGATAATGGCCCTGTTTACCAATTACTAGCCGGAGTTGATGGGAACAAAGACCAAAGTTATTTTCTGTGTCAGGTAACGCAAGAACAACTTGCCAAAGCACTGTTTCCTATAGGGGAACTGACCAAACCAGAAGTTAGAGAATTGGCGGCTCAAATAAATCTAACCACTGCCAATAAAAAGGATTCTCAGGGACTTTGTTTTATTGGCAAAGTGAAATTACCTGTCTTTTTACAACAACAACTCCTTCCCAAAAAAGGAAATATCGTAGAAATAGACGCTCAATCTCCTCTTTATAACTCGTCAGAAAATATTGAAACCAAGTACCCCGACTTGGATGAAATAACCCAAGCTTATCATTACCAAATTACGGATGGTAAAACGATTGGTGAACATTCGGGTGCGCACTATTTTACCATAGGTCAAAGAAAAGGTTTGAATGTGGGTGGCAAATCAGAAGGTTTGTTTGTAATAGCAACTGATGTTACAACCAATACTGTTTATGTTGGAATGGGTGATAGTCATCCTGGATTACTCAGAAACGGAATATTCATGCCCCATTCTGATGTGCATTGGATTAGAGAAGATTTAAAACCTGCACTAAACAGCAGTTGTGAATTGATGGTCAGAATTAGATACCGTCAACCGTTAATAAAAGCGACATTACATTACAAAGAAAATGGATGGTATCTTGTGTTTAATACCCCTATTAAAGCCGTTGCCCCTGGACAGTTTGCAGCTTGGTATCTAAACGACGAACTGATAGGCAGTGGCGTTATAGCTTAATAACCTTCTTTATTATTACCTCGCAATACCAAATGGAAATATGGTCAAATTATTTTTCATTAATTTCTTATACTTTTTCTCCAATGATTTATTGTTTCTAGCGATACTTAATAAATAAAGATAAGCATAAATGCGGTATAAATTCGGACCTTCGGGAGGAGTACGTTTTAAATCTTGTTCTACTTTATCAATAATCTGATGAATGTGAGCTTTCAAAAAACCATCTTCATAATCCACTTCACCTTGCATAAAAAGGTCGTAAGCTTCTTTCATTTCTAAAGTATTTTTAATCCAAAGTAATTGCGGCCATTGCTGACGAAACTGTGCCATTTCTTCAAAACTACCGCCCCATTTAGGCAACACTATTTCACTGTAATGGAGGTACGCGTATAGGTTTTCCTTGTGTTTTTTTAACACGTTTTTAAAACTTTCCTTTGCCAATTCGGGTTCATTAAGTCCGTTATAAACTGCTATTAATCTGGCTTGAGCTTCGGTATAAAAAAGACCATCCACTTGCTGAAGTGCAGTAAATGCTTTGTTTAAATTAAGTATAAAAAGTTCCTTTTGTTTATGGCTCAAATCATGTGCTGACTTAGTACCCCTTTTGTTCCAAGCTGTAAAAAAATAATACACACCCAAACACAAATAAGCAGCGGCTTTTTTTTCGGAACGGGTCACCCATTTCAACAACTGATGTTCGGAACTAGCAAAAGCAATACAATCAATAGTATGATTCAGTTGGTCTGTTTTTAAAGCTTCCAATTGACCTTCCACACTCAAAAAATTACTTTTATCTAGTTGTTTTAATAAGTTGATAGTGTCTTTGTTTCCAAAGGTATAATCGGTTTTAAAGGCTTTAAAAAATTTGTTCCAAAACCTCATTATAAAATAGCCTTTTAGAGCTAATACGACGATTAAAATTGCGACCCACATTGTTGTAAAAATTGGTCAAATTTATAGCTTTTGCTCTAATAAATTAATAGCTTTTAAATATTGAGAAATTAAATACATTTGCTTTAATAATTTTATGTTATGGCATTGAGCAGATTTTGGTTGGCAATTTTTATTTTTTCTATTCTATTTATTTTCCTTGATTTGATAATGGACAAGCACTATTCGCTCGACCACATGATTAATGGAAAAAAAGACGACAAAATTTTAATTGCTGAAAAATATCCCTCAGAAATTTCAAGATTCATTTGGGACAGTCTCCAAAAAAATGAAGACAAAATCTTTATTTCCAAAAATCTAAAAACACAAATTGACACCATTTACGAAGCCAATTTAAAAACGGTTAAGGTGTATTACGGGACTCAAAAATCAGATGGATTGCTACCGACCTGCAAAAGCAGTATTTTCGATATTATTTTGCCATTAATGGCTTATCTCGCCTTTTTTTGTGGTATTTTACAGTTGTTGATTGATTCGGGTGCTACAGAAAAATTGGCCAAATTCAGCAGTCCATTGTTTGTCAAAATTTTCCCTAGTTTGCCTCAAAACCATGAGTCTATATCATACATGACACTCAATTTTGCTGCCAATTTTTTAGGTCTCGACTCCGCTGCTACTCCTTTTGGTCTCAAAGCCATGCAGAGTTTGCAGGAAATAAATCCTGACAAGGACAAGGCAAGTGATGCGCAAATTATGTTCATGTGTTTGCATGCCGCCGGACTAACACTTATTCCAACCTCTATTATTGGCTATAGAGCGGCCCAAAATGCTGCTAATCCTGCGGATGTGATGTTACCATGTATCATCACTTCATTTATTGGCACTTTAGCTGCCTTGATTATTGTTGGAATCAAACAAAAAATTAACTTCCAAAGCCGTATATTGTTGTTAAGTATTTTCGGGGTAATAGGTGGAATCATTGGTTTGTTGCTCTACATCAATCAGATGGGCTTGATTGCAAAAAATCATTTTACAGGAAATTTGTCAACGATTATTCTCTTATTAATCATATTGATTACATTGTTATATGCCTTTAGCAAAGAGAAATTGTTTACCCTAAAAAACACAAGTGTCTTTAATTCGTTTGTGACCGGCGCAAACAGTGGTGTACAAACGGGTGTCACTATTTTCCCTTATGTATTGGGAATGTTAGCGGCTATTTCAATTTTCAGAAACAGCGGATTATTCGAAATTATTTCAAATGGTATTTCACATTTATTTATGTATTTTGGGGTTGGCAAACACATCACAGATTCGTTACCAGTTGCTTTGTTGAGACCCTTTAGTTCTGGTGGATCAAGAGGCTTTATGATAGATGCCATGAAAAGCTTTGGAGCCGATTCATTTACAGGTCGTTTAAGTTGTATTTTTCAGTGCAGTGCCGAAACTACTTTTTACGTTATAGCAGTGTATTTTGGAGCTATTAAAATCAAAAACACACGCTACACATTAGGAATAATGCTATTGGTTGACCTTATTTGTGTATTAGCGGCTATAGCAGTAGCTAGTTTGTTTTTCTGATTAAATAATTATGTAATTAATACTATTTATTTAACAATAGTTACATGGGTTTTTAGGTTCAATTTTGAAACCTAATTATCCATCAAATGAAAAAAATAAAATTACTCTCATTAATAGCTATCATATTTATTGCTACTACACCAATTCCAGTAAGTGCCACAAAACTTGTTAATCCCAAAGAAACTTCATCTAATTCGGCTTCAAGAACCGATGATTCTACTAGTTTGTACAACCGTTTATACGAAATTAACGATTTAGATAAATCCGATTTAAGTCGTGCAGACAAAAGGGTTTTAAGAAAAGAGGTAAAATCAATTGAGAAAAAGATTCAAAGAATTAGCTAAGGTGGAGGCGTCTATATTTCTGCAGGTGCCGTAATTATTATTTTGATTTTATTAATCATACTGTTGTAGAAACCGCTGCTGGTTAAAATTAAGAATTAAGTTCCGAATTTTCGGAAGAAGAATTAAGTTCCGAATTTTTGGAAGATGAATTGGTTTTTGGATTTCATTCTGACTTCTTCGTTCTACATTCTACGTTTATACGAGGAATGAAGAATTAAGTTCCAAATTTTCGGAAGAAGAGTTAAGTTCCAAGTTCTTCCTGTGGTTGGTCTGAAGCATAGAGTTGAGTAGTGGCGACCACCCACTGTTTTAGATTAAGATTTTCTTATAAGATTAGGTGATTTGTTGCCACCGCAAGAAACTTATCTTCAGAAAACGTCTTATAAAAGGCATTATAAGACCATTTAAGACTCCTAAATTACACTTGAAGTTTGCTCTTAAATTTTAACCACTCCAAATAAAACCACTTAATTAACAGCGAATAAAGTAGTTTTTCCTATTTTTGAAAACAAAACGGAGGTTTTTAGAGAAACTGAAGTTAGTATACATTGTAAAAAACCTGAAATATGAGACAAATAACATTAATAGGACTGACTTTAATTTTGCTAAATTCATGCAACTTGCAAACAAATAACAATTTGTACTCTACTGAAATTCTTACAAATGACTTAGGAGAAGTTAGTGACATTAAAATTCTAAGAAACAAAACTGACAGCAACTATATTCAATTAACGTTTTATTTAGACGGCGAAATTCAACTGCTAAGGGAGTTTAAAAACGGGAAAGAAAACGGGAAAAGCCTCCGTTGGAGAGAAAATGGAAGATTTTCAGTTGAAGGGTACAAAATAAACGGAGAATACGACAGGGTAACACGTGAAGTTCATGATGACGGTAGGACAGCATTTGAAGGAAAACGAACAGACAGCGAATTTGAAGGAATTAACAATTTATTCTATAAATCTGGAGCAATCGAAAGACGGTGGAGTAGAGTTAAAAGCAAAGACTTTGGTCGTTCAATTTACTACCACGAGAATGGACTTGTGAAGGAAGTTGGAGACTATACAAACACAGAATATGTTTTAATAGGAAAATGGGACGAAAATGGCGAAAAGATTGAATAAATAACGATGCGCTAACAAGGTTAACTATTCCACAACTTTCATAAAATCCTAAAACTTTTTGAGTAAAAAAACGACTTCATTAAAGGCGATTTAAATTTCCGTTGATGATGAATTTAGTCCCCCATTTCCAATCTTCTCTTTTTTCTCTTATTTTTGACCTTTTAAAATGTTGTCAAAAATGAAATTTACCCCCTTATTGCTCCTCCTTCTTCTTAGCTTTTCTGCCTATGCTCAGAAAAACAAAGCAACTACTCCTGCTGCTGAAGCCAATAATAACGCTATGCAATCTGTCATTAGCGGTTTTTCGTTTCGCGAAATCGGACCTGCAGTAACCTCAGGTAGAATTAGTGACATAGCCGTAAATCCCAATAATTATTCGGAATGGTATATCGCCGCTGCTTGTGGTGGTATATGGAAAACAGAAAATGCTGGAACAACCTTTAAACCCATTTTTGATGGACAAACAAGCTTTTCTATTGGTTGTATAGCTATTGACCCCAATAATACTCACACTGTTTGGGTGGGAAGTGGAGAAAACAATAACCAAAGAAGTGTGGCTTATGGCGATGGTATTTACAAATCGGATGACAATGGCAAATCATGGAAAAACATGGGCTTGAAAAACAGTGAACACATTGGTATGATTGCTATTCATCCCAAATCCTCAAATACTATTTTTGTAGCTGCTTACGGACCCCTTTGGAGTGCAGGTGGCGAACGCGGTATTTACAAATCAACGGATGGTGGCGCAACTTGGAAAAACTGCTTGTCTGTGAGTGAAAATACAGGTTTTAACGAAGTTCATTTTGACCCAAAAAATCCTGAAATATTATATGCCACTGCCCATCAAAGACGCAGACACGAATGGACTTACATCAGTGGTGGTCCTGAATCTGCCTTGTATAAAAGTGCCGATGGTGGTAACACTTGGCAGAAACTTGAAAATGGCTTGCCAAAAGGCGATGTTGGACGTATTGCTTTGGCCATTTCACCCGTTAATTCCGACTATGTGTATGCCATGGTGGAAGCCAATGAAGACCAAGGTGGTGTATATCTGTCAACCAATAAAGGGGCAAGTTTCGAAAAACAATCTTCGTTTCACACTGCTGGTAATTACTACATGGAAATAATTCCCGACCCAGTAAACATTCACAAACTATACGCCATGGACACTTGGGGAATGCTTAGTGTAGATGGTGGTAAAACATGGCAAGCAATGGGTGAAAAAAACAAACACGTAGACAACCACGCCCTCTGGATAAATCCTCATAACAACAAACATAAAATTATGGGTTGTGATGGTGGTTTATACCAAACATGGGACGATTGTAAATCGTGGCAGTACGCTAGCAATTTGCCTATTACTCAGTTTTACAGAGTAAGCGTTGACAATGCCCTTCCATTTTACAATATTTATGGTGGCACACAAGATAACAATACCCTAGGCGGACCTTCCAGAACCATTAGCGCAAGTGGTATTCATAACATGGATTGGTTCGTAACTGTGGGAGGAGATGGTTTTAAATCAGTGATTGACCCCAAAGATCCCAATACTGTGTATTCACAATGGCAATATGGTGGATTGGTAAGGTATAACAGAAAAACCGGAGAAGCCTTGGACATAAAACCTCAAGAAAAACCGGGAGAACCTGCCTACAGATACAATTGGGATGCGCCTTTACATTTAAGCTACCACCACCATCAAACTTTGTATTTTGCGGCTCAAAAACTTTTTAAAAGCAACGACCGTGGAAATACTTGGCAGGTGATAAGCCCTGATTTAAGCAGAGGAATAGACAGAAATAAATTGCCCGTAATGGGAAAAGTGTGGAGTATGGATGCCGTTGCCAAAAACCAATCTACCAGTATTTATGGCAATATTACTGCATTTACCGAATCGCAGCTCGATTCAAACTTATTGTATGTTGGAACCGATGATGGCTTAATTCAAGTAAGTGAAGATGCTGGTAAAACTTGGACCAAATATTCCAAATTTAATGGCTTGCCAGATCAAGTATTAGTTCAAAACATATACGCCTCTAAACACCAAAAGAATGTAGTATTTGCGGTGTTTAACAACCATAGAAATGGCGACTTTAAGCCTTATTTGTTGAAATCAAATGACAATGGAAAAACATGGCAATCGATACAAAGTAGCTTACCCGAAAGAGGCTCGGTTCAGTGTATGGCAGAGGACCATAAAAATCCTAACTTATTGTTTGCCGGAACTGAGTTTGGTATTTATTGCAGCACAAATGGTGGCAACAATTGGAATAAACTTGGCAATAATTTACCTCCTATAATGGTCAAAGAAATTGCCATTCAAGAGCGCGAAAACGACTTGGTATTAGGCACATTTGGAAGAGGTTTTTGGGTGTTGGATGATTATAGTCCTTTGCAAAAGTTAGCAGCCTTAGAAAATGAATTAAAGCAACAAAAAATTACAATTTTTGACATCAAAGATGGATTGGTCTTTATTCCTTCTACGCCATTGGGTCACAAGGGAAAATCGTTTCAAGGGGAAAGTTTTTACAATGCCCCAAATCCTGCTATAGGAACTGTGATTTCATATTACTTAAAAGACGATTACAAAACTATTAAAGAGTTGAGAAAAGAAAGAGAAAAAAACAATGTCAACCAATATTATCCTAGCAAAGACAGCATAAGATTAGAAGACATGGAAGCCGCACCATACGTATTGGTGACTATTACAGATGCCCAAGGCAATTTTGTAAAAAGCATGAAACAAGGTGCCAAAAAAGGCTATAACAGACTGGTGTGGGATGGCAGATACCAATCCAACAGTCCTGTTTCTTTTCACAAACCAAATCCCGACAATCCTTATGAAGGTGAAGACAACGGACCGCTGGCTATTCCGGGGACCTATTACGTTAGTTTCAAACTGTTTTATAACAATACATTTACTGAGCTAAGTAGTGCAAAACCTTTTGTTATAAAATCTTTGTTTGATAATTCTTTACCTAAAAACAGTGCGTTTAACGAAGAATTAGCTGCCGTAAGGCACTTAATTCAAGGTTTGAATGGTTATATAGGCGAAGTTCGAAATAAAATCAATTACGTGAAAGAATTAAACCGAGTTAGACCCGATGTATTGCCAAGTAAAATTAATGAGATTGAAAAATTGATGGATCAACTTCAATTGGAATTATATGGCAATAGCAGTTTATCTCGCAGAGAGTTTGAAACCCTTTCAGGGTTAGTAGGTTCTGTGGAAGGTATTGTATGGAACTTGTGGGCCACAACAGAGGAAAGCACCACAACTTATAAAGAAAAATTAGCCGAGGTAAAAGGCAAATTAGACCTTTTGTATCCTAAAGCAGTTCAGCTTAAAACATTAGTTGACAGTTTGGATGAAACCTTAGAAAAGCTAAAACTACCTTATACGCCAGGGCGTTTTCCGTTAAAGAATTAAACGCTTAAAGAGTTAGTATCTTCTTTTGGGACCGCTTGATTTGGCATTACCCGATTTATTGCCACTTTTTGCTGAGTTTCCTCCTGCATTTGGTCTTTGTGGCCTTGCTGGACGGCTTGGTTTAGCTGGTCGCTTAGTAAATCCTTCAAATATCTCGTGGTAAGGGTGGTTTTCCTGAACGGGTATGTTTTTACCAATCAGTTTTTGAATACTTCTTAAATAGCTGGTTTCTTCGGCTTCGCAAAAAGAGAAAGAAATACCACTATTTCCGGCTCTACCTGTTCTACCTATTCGGTGAACATAAGTTTCGGGTACTTCGGGTAACTCATAATTGATAACGTGGGTTAATTCATCCACATCAATTCCTCTAGCTGCAATATCAGTCGCTACTAATATTCTAGTAGTTCTGTTCTTGAAATTAGTCAATGCATTTTGTCTTGCATTTTGGGTTTTATTTCCGTGAATAGCTTGCGCTGTAATTCCCAATTTAACTAAGTGTTTCACTAGTTTGTCTGCACCATGTTTAGTTCGAGTAAACACCAAGGCAGTCTCTATTGATTTGTCAGCCAAAATGTGAGCCAATAAATCCTTTTTATTTTCTTTAGAAACGTAAAACAAGGACTGTTGAATGGTATCCGCGGTTGATGAAACGGGTGCTACTTCCACTTTCACAGGATTGCGTAAAATGCTGTTTGCCAAAGCTTGAATTTCATTGGGCATGGTTGCCGAAAAAAACAAAGTTTGTCTTTTAGTAGGAATTTTAGCAATAATTCGTTTTACGTCGTGAACAAAACCCATGTCTAACATTCGGTCTGCTTCGTCCAAAACAAAAATTTCTAATTGGTTCAATTGAATAAATCCTTGGTTCATCAAATCGAGTAAACGGCCTGGAGTAGCAACTAAAACATCAATTCCTCTTCGAATAGCATCCACTTGTGGATTTTGATTAACACCTCCAAAAATTACATAATTTCTGAGTTGTAAGTTTTTTCCATACACTTTAAAACTTTCTTGTATTTGTATGGCCAATTCTCTGGTTGGGGTTAATATAAGTGCTCTAATCGGTTTTCGGCCAACTGTTTGTACTTGGTTTTGACTTAATAACTGAAGCATAGGAATGGCAAATGCTGCTGTTTTTCCTGTACCTGTTTGGGCACATCCTAATATGTCTTTTCCTTTTAAAACATGAGGAATAGCTTGTTGTTGAATGGGCGTTGGTTTGGTGTAACCCTCGTCTGTAAGGGCGTTTAAAATGGGCTTAATAATGCCTAAATCTGTAAATTGCAAAATGTATAAATGTTTTTAATAAAAATAAGGGCGGAAATAAAGTATTAAACTTTATCATTGAAAACTAGAAAATAAAAATACATTGATTGCAAATGAACTTTCTGAAAACTGGCTTAGAATGCCGCAAATAAATAAACTGCTGCAAAGGTAAGTGTTTTTAACAAGGTTTTGTGATTATTCTGTTTTCATTAATTAATATACTTATTGTTACCACATAAAAAAACCTGCACTAGTGCAGGTTCTTAATGATTTTTTAAAAAGTTTATAATGTTATTATTCGCAGTGTTTTTTTACAAAATTTTCCCACTCTTCGTCGGGTACATATTGTAGTTTTGGTGATTTCCAATTGCCACTGAACAATGATTTTTTCATTTCACTGCCATTGCCTATCCAAGCATAACGCTTACCATCTTTAAGCACGTAACATAAAAATAAGTGTGACTTATAATTGTTTTTTTCGCTTTTAGCTATGTTTGGTTCTAAAATAGAATGTTTGCCTTTGTTTTCAATAAATTGTGCATTAGCAGCGGAGTTATTGCCTTTGTCGCCAAATACAACTGTCACATTATTGAACTTCTTAACTTTAATTTTTAATTTTTTGCTATCACTTACCACTTCTTCCTCTTCACCCTCTTCCTCTGTTTTAGCTTTTCCTTTGTTTTTAGACAATGGTGTAAGTTCAACCAAGGTATAAAATCCTGTAAATGGCACTTCGAAGGTTAAATAGTCGCAATTGATTAAACCCTTACAAGAGTCAGAAAAGATTGCTTTTTTGTTCCAAACCAAATAATTATCTTGTCTGGTTTCTGCATTTATGATGGCGTACTTTTTATCTTTTTGGAACTTAATTTGATTTTTAGGAATCATTAATAAAACACTGTTTTTCTTAATCATTACTTGGTCAATATCAGCTGCTTGTTGTGGTAAGTTGATGTCTATAAAGCGCAATACTTCTCTTGTATATTTGGCAATTTGTGGCACATCTCCAACTCCTGGATAAAGGAATGAATTACAGAAATTCAAATACTCTTCAGGCTTTAATAAATCCAAAACTTCAACCTGTGCTTTTGTTGGGTCAATTTTCTTAAAACAACCATCGTTTAATAAAAAACCTCCTTTAGAAGCACCCAATTTCAATAACTCGTTATTAGCTTCAGGAGACAATAATCCACCAAATGCGTCGGCAGCACAATAGCAATTAGGCTCTTTCATACCTGCACACATTATAGTGTTACAGTCTGTCAATTGGAACGATTGTAATAAACAAGGTTCACCATCTTGTCCCGCTTTTGAACCGATATAGCTTACCTTATCCTGACTTGCTTTAAAACTCATTGTTTTAGTTTTGTCTAAAACAGATTTGTAAACCACATAATTGTTCAATTGATTGATAATTGGCATTTCGATGGTTATTGGCTTGATGTTTTTTACTGGTTTACTTTTGTACATTGCCACCAACTTAACCAATCCGTTGCTCAATAATTTTTGACCATCTTGGTCTATCATTTGAATTTTATTTTTCTTTAAATCTTCGCTATTGTTGATATACTCCAATTTGAAAGTTAATTCATTGTTATTGAAATTCTCAAAAGTATTGGCTTTAATAAAAGCAGAAATACAACCTAAACGGATAATGGTATCTCTGTCTGGTTTAGGAAAATACAACACAATATCTACTCTTCTTTGCTCTTCCAAAGTCAAAGTTTTGTCAGTATTATTATCACCCAAACTAGCCGATGTAATTAGTTTTTTGTAGGACATTAATCCTTTGCTCAAAATATAGCCTGCTACAGTATCGGTTCTGTTGTCAGAAAGCAATTGATTAGCTTCGGCGTTTCCAGTAGTATCGGCATATCCACTAATTTGAATACGTTTGATAATAGGTTGTTTTTTAATTAATGCTACAACACTGTCTAAGGTTTTGTAATCATTAGGCTTAATAGTAGATTGATTGACATCAAAATAGACACTGTATTTTTTGGATGTTTGTGCATTAAGGGTACTTGAAAAAGTAAATAAAATGCTTAAAACAAATAAGAGAGAATTGATTTTTTTCATGCGGTTCAAAATTAATATGAATTTTATAAATAATATGGTACTAAAAACTTATTTTTTTGTGACGATAATGTCACTTTTTTGTGGAGTAATTGAATAAATATAAGGCCGTTATAATTGTTTAATAAAAGTTTGTTTTGTCGAACTTACGCCAATAGTAAACCAATGCAAAACCAAATATAGCACCACCTATGTGAGCAAAATGGGCAATGGGGTCCCACCCAAAATTACTGATTCCCAAAAATAAATCAAGGGCTATAAATCCTGGAATTAGATACTTAGCCTTAATTGGATAAGGAATAAACATAATCATTAATTGGGTATTGGGAAACAAGTAAGCAAAGGCAGTAACAACTCCGTAAATAGCACCACTTGCCCCTACTACTTTGGTAAATAATATACCTGCAATAGTATTTATATTGGCACCCTCTTTAACAAATTCAGTATTGTATCTAATGGTTTTCTCATCCATTAACTCAATGTCAAAAATATCGGGACTAGGTATCCAAATGCCTGTTAAATGATATAATTCAATCCATTGTGAAAGCATGTGAATGGCCACAGCTCCTAACCCTGACACAAAATAGAGGGTTATGAATTTTTTTCCTCCCAAAAAATTCTCAATCGTTCCTCCAATGGTTATCAATGCAAGCATGTTGAACAATAAATGGGTAAGACCACCATGCATAAACATGTGACTGATAAACTGCCAAGGTCGAAATAAATCGGCCTTTATATAATGAAGTGCAAGATACTCTTTAAGGTCTATTTGTCTGTTTTCCAACAATAAGCCACCTATAAAAAAAATCACGCAACCAATAACAATTTGTTTAATAACGGGTGTAATAAATAATCGATTCATGTCTGCTTTTTTATTTGAAAAAATCTAGGATATTTGAGTTTGAGAGTTCTACATAAACAGGTTTGCCATTAGGTCTTGTACTTGGTTGTTCACACTTAAATAACCTTTCGATTAAGTCTTGTGCTTCCTCTTTATTGATGGTTTGTGTTCTAAAAATAGCTTCATTTTGTGCCAATGCCAGTGCCAACGATTGGCGTTTGTCACCAGTAAAACGGGTGCTGTTGTTTTTATAACTTTCTATTAAACTTTCAAGGAGTTCTTTTTCGGTCCCTTTAATGGTTTCGGCAGGAACCCCATTGATGATTAAACAATTAGACCCAAAATCGGCAACATCAAAACCCAAGTCCTTAATATCATCCAAAAGCTCGTGAACCATGGCATAGTCAGGAGGACTTAATTGAATGGTTCTAGGAAATAAAAGTTGTTGAACAGCAGCAGAACGGTAAATGATATTGGCGCAATATTTCTCGAATAAAATACGCTCATGTGCCGCCCTTTGGTCAATAACTATCAAAGCCTCATTTAGGGTACTTACGATATGACCACTTTGTAAAATCAAACAATCAGAATTTCTGTAGTCTTGTTCGTCTTTTATTAAAGTATGTTGAATGGCTTCCTC
The DNA here is from genome assembly GCA_945871905.1 of Chitinophaga pinensis. Lineage (GTDB taxonomy): Bacteria > Bacteroidota > Bacteroidia > NS11-12g > UBA955 > JABMMZ01. The sequence goes on along the minus strand of CAMBXL010000006.1, from coordinate 92,718 downwards.
TTGATTTTGAGTCGTATTTTTCTCGATAAAACTGTTTTCGAATAGTTGATGCCACTGTTGGTTTTGGACCATTTTGAATGAATCCATTTCTTCTGTTTTAAAAGGATTAAATCCTTTATTTATTTTTGGCTCAGGTGCAGAACTTGAAAAATGAGTAGGTGGTTTAAAAGAAAAAGCATCCAAACCATCTCCTTTGTTAAAATCCAACTCGGGTAATGCCGTATAATTGTTAAGGGCTTTGCGAATGGCTGACTTTACCAATGTGTAAATAGAGCGTTCATCATCAAACTTAATTTCTGTTTTGGTAGGATGAATATTGATGTCAATGTGCGAAGGGTCGAGCTCTAAAAATAAAACATAAAAAGGAAATTGGTCTTTGGCTATAAGTTGATCATAAGCATTAACAATAGCATGGTTGATATAAGAATCCTTTATAAAACGGTTGTTGACAAAGAGAAACTGTTCCCCACGTGTTCTTTTGGCCATTTCGGGTTCGCCCACATAACCTTTAACATTTATCAAATCGTGTGTTTCATCCACTACCAAAAATCCATTCGTATTTTTTTTGCCTAATATATCAGCAATCCGTTGAATAGGTGAAGTTGGTTTCAAAGAAAAAACTTCTTTTTCATTGTGAAATAAACTAAAAGAAATGGAATGATGAGGAATAGCGACACGAATAAACTCATCAATAATGTGGCGCATTTCAACGGCAACACTTTTCAAGAAATTTCTTCGTGCAGGGACATTATAAAACAAGTTTTTAATAGCAAATTGGGTTCCATTAGCAACCGCAATTGGACTTTGATCTATCACTTTACTGCCTTCTATTTTTATATGAGTACCTACTTCGTCTTCCTTGCGTTTGGTTTTCATTTCCACATGTGCAATGGCGGCAATAGAAGCTAGAGCTTCACCACGAAAACCAAAACTTTTTAAACTAAACAAATCATCTGCTTGACTTATTTTGGAAGTGGCATGGCGTTCCCAACACATACGAGCATCTGTTACACTCATTCCTACCCCATTGTCTATGACTTGAATAAGAGTGGAACCTCCCTCTTTTATATTGACTTTAATTTCTGTTGCTTTAGCATCTAGTGCATTTTCCAAAAGCTCCTTAACGGCAGAGGCAGGTCTTTGAACTACTTCACCTGCTGCAATTTGATTGGCAATGTTGTCAGGTAATAGTTTAATACAATCCATCTTTATTGCTAAAAAGATTCAGGAATTTATTGACAGCAGTATTGAACAAACCAGTATTGTATAAGTAATAAGCACCTACTACCAACCCAATTAAGATAAACAACAAACGTAAATTGTAAAACAACATTTGTTTTTGATAGCCAGATTTTTTGCCAATTTGTGAAGTAAATTTTCCTTTATAATTGGGACGATAAAGCCCTTTGTCTGTGGCATCTCTTTCTGCCCTAAGTTTTTCAACATAAGCTTTAAATTCTGCTTTTTCTGCATCAAAATAAATAGGCTTATACTTAAAACCTCTAGGTTTTCTTTGATTGCGAGTTAAGGTATCAAACAAATTTGCCACATCACAAAGTTAAGTTAATTTTCCGAAAATCAGAATTGAACACCATTTTTTATTACACAGTTTATCATTTTTTAATATTTTCTAATTGATTAACATGTCATTACAGATTAAGAAAACTTTTATCAATGCATGGTACAATTTCCTTAATTTTTTTTATATTTGAAGTTTAACAAATGAACGAAGAATTATTTCAATTTATTTGGCAGACAGGATTGTTTAATTCTTTCGAACTCAAAACCAGTAAAGGACAAAAAGTAGATATTTTTAAGCGTGGTAATCTGAATACCAATGCCGGTCCCGACTTTTTGAATGCACATGTTAAAATAGACGATACTTTATGGATTGGTAATGTTGAATTACACACCCATTCTCACTTATGGAACACACACAAGCACCAAGACAACCCTGCCTATAACAACACTATTTTACATGTAGTTCTAAAAGATGACATGGACTGTTTTCGCAATGATGGCAGCCTATTGCCTTGTATAGCTTTGGAAAATAAAATTCAGACCTCATTGCTTCAACATTACGATTTTCTTAAAGGGAATCAAGATTGGGTTTCGTGCGCCAAACGACTTCCTTTGATAGATCAATTTACAATTAGTCAAGTATTAGAGCGAAAATCCATAGAAAGATTAGAACGAAAAACTAATTGGGTAAAGGGCTTATTACAGCAATCAAACAATGATTGGCATACTGTTTTTTATGTATCCATAGCCCGTTGTTTTGGCTTTGGAATTAATGGCAATGCCTTTGAACAATTGGCTTTTTCGTTACCTATTACTATCATTGCAAAGCATCAATCCAATTTATTACAAATAGAAAGTTTGATATTTGGGGTAGCAGGTTATTTAACCGAAAAAATAGACTGCACCTACCACGAAACACTCCGAAAAGAATGGCAATTTTTGTCAAAGAAATACCATTTAAAAGCCATGGAAAAATCGGTTTTTAAACAAATGAGAATGCGTCCGGGCAATTTACCTACTATGCGTTTGGCGCAGTTTTCAAAACTGATTTTTAACAGTCATCATTTGTTGAGTCAAGTGATAGAAGAAACCGATGTTAAAAAAATTCTGAATTTCTTTAAATCACCTGGAAGTGAATATTGGCAAACCCATTATGTTTTTGGGAAAGAAAGCAAGGCTCACAGCACAGATTTATCTGTTTCAAGTATGCAATCTGTTTTAATCAATAGTGTAGTACCTGTGTTGTTTGTGTATGGGCAACAGTTAAGCAACGAAAGCATCAGTCAGAAAGCTTTAAATATTCTGCATCAATTGCCCTCAGAAAGCAATCAGATTATTACCAATTGGTCGCAATATGGCATTCATTCACGCACCGCATTTGATTCACAAGCATTGATTGAACTAAAGCAAAATAATTGCGATTTGAAATTGTGTTTGAATTGCAAAATTGGTTCTAAGATACTGTCTTTAAAATAAAAAAGGGCTATTCGTCAATGAACAGCCCTTTTTCAACAAAAGTAATGTAGATTTATTGTGCCTTAGCACCCACCAATAAAAGGTCGTTTGCAACGATTTCGGTAACATAGCGTTTTACACCATCTTTGTCTGTGTAAGCTCTGCTTACTAGTTTTCCTTCTACAACAACTTCTTTGCCTTTGTCTAGCAATTGTGCTGCAAGTTCAGCTACTTTACCCCAAGTGGTAATGTTGTGCCATTGGGTGTCTGTAATACGCTCTCCTTTGTCATTTTTGTATGACTCGGAGGTGGCTAAGTTAAAACGGGTTAATGTGCTTCCGTTAGCTAAAGTTTTGGTTTCTGGTTGTGCCCCTAATCGGCCGATTAATAAAACACGATTTCTTAAATTGTTCATAATATACAAATTTTTAAATAATTGATGGTGCAAAGTTGGGGTACTCAATTACCAATAAAAAATTTTAACCATTTATAACCGTTTTTAAGTAATTAAAAATGGCTACGCTCTGTAATATCAACGATTAATGATTTTGGAAAAGTTTTAAAAATCCATCAAATAACATCCTTAAATAGAGGGAAATTAAAAAAATCCCTTTATGAATTCTTCATTGATATAAATGTCCTTGAACATTTTATCACTATCAAAGCAATCCAAACCTTTTGTATCTGTCTTTTATTAAATCCAAATAGCCTTGTTTGTATTCATCGCTCAAAAAGCTTTTGTTTATCAAATTTTCAAACTCAAATAAACAATATTTAAAATTTTCTAAGGTATTATCCAATACTTTTTTGTTTAATCCAGTGGTTTCGTAAGCCACCAAGAAATCATTGTATTTTAACTTACTTTTTTTGCCATTCAAAGTTAAAGCCAATTCTTCTTTGTCTGACTGTATTACCAATGCTGTATTAAGTAAATCGTAAGCAGGAGACAAGGAATAATTACCCATAGCATCTCCCAATAAAGAGAAATTCTTTAGGTGCATGTCTGCATTGCCCGTAAAAAAACAAAACAATACCAATTCGTAAAAATTGCTTACATCTAGTAAAGGATTTGATGAATATTTTAGGATGGTTTTTGCCACTTGTTCATGACTTCCTTTGTATTTATCTTCGGTCAATCTTTCTGTGAGTTGGCACATATCTTCCATGTGAAACTTGCCCATTTTGTGTCGGTCTATTCTTTTAGTGATATAACATAAAGTATTGTCTTTCAATCGCACCAAGCTGTGAGGCACTGTTTTTAAACCACATAAATGTGCCAACTTCATGGTCAGATGCTCATTCTCTGGCAATTGTTCATAATGAACAGAAGGTGGTTTTAATATGTAATCGCCATACAAACCCACTATTGTTAGTTTTTTGACTTGATTCAACTCCTCTTTTCTATGTATACTCAAGGATACCTTTGCTTGCACCCCAGTAACAGCCATTTGACTGTGTATTATTTTTTTAGCTAGACTTTCCAATTGTTCTTTTGAATAAGAAAGTAAAGGTGTTTCCGCTTGTGCGAATATTTTTCTGTTACACGCCTCGTGAAAATCACTTTTTTTGTTGTCTAATGGTTCATAACAGTACAAACACTTATTTGGGACCAAAAAATCAACACGCGTTTCTTCCACTTGATTGACAGACAATCTACGTGCTTTTTCTTCTAGGTATTTCTTTTTAAAATTTTTCATTTCTTGGAACTTTAAAATTCCTCTATTTTATCTCAACAATACTTACAGCGCCTATGCAATCTTTGCAGCATGCAAGTAATAATCCCATTCTATCGGAATGGTTTAGTTTCCAATTTGTTTGAGCTATGTCAAGCAACCATCCCTCAGGTATCAATCCATCAAAAAAAGGGAAAAGTACCTTTGACGAATAGATTTGTGTATTAATTGGCAATGTGTTGCTGATAGGCAAAGGTTTGGATTGGTTTAAATAATCATCTGTGTATCTAAATTCATAACCCAATTCCGTTTCTTGAACAAAACCAGCCAATTCTTGATGAATATATACTGCACCTTTTCTCAAAATTGTCATCTGTTAATTAATTTTTCTCTGTCTATTGGTGTGGGAGCTAACTCGTGACCAAAAAGTATTAACACATCATTGACTTTATCTACCCTTAATGTTTTTTTTTTATTTTGCTCTAAATCTCTAACAAAATTCAAACCTACACCCGCCTTTGTAGCAAGTTCTACTTGGGTCAGTTTCGTTTCTTTTCGTTTTTTTTTAACAAATAGTGCAATAGATGTATAGTTATTTGCCTTCATTTTATATTAAATAGCCTACAAATATACTAATTTTTATCATAAATTATATGTTTATCCATATATTTTTACAACATTTTTACTATTTTATATTATTAATACTATAATTGTATACATTTTAATTATTTTTATATCTTTTATAATATAATTAAGACAATATTGTCGATATAAATTTTATAGCTATTGAAAAATAAAACCAAGTCTTCACCCTAATCTTATAGGGAGCTAATTCTTTTTATGTGGCATGTTTGGGCTTTGCTTTTCGAGAATTACACTTTTTACATCTCTTTTCCTACCTTAGAGAACCTAAGTATAGCCTCACGCTGAAGGGTGTGAAACCATGCAACATTTAACAATTTTGTGCTGTTGTTTGACTCGGCTTAGCCGAAACCAACAACTCAATTTTCTTTACTTGTCGTTGGTCTCGGCTAAGCCAAGACCAACAACGGCTTAATTTAACAATTTAACAATCACGCTAAAGGGCGTGAAACAATTAATCAAGACCCAAGATAACCTATTCCACCATCCCTTTTAATTCCTGCAATTTCATTAAGGCATCAATCGGAGTCATGGCATTGAGTTCTAGGTTTTGAATTTTTTGATGTAATGCCTCTAATTTGGGGTCACTTACACCAAACATAGTGAGTTGATATTGGGGTACTTTCATCGATTTTAAAGTTTCTCTTCCGCTTATTTGCGAACGGTCTTTCTCTAACTCAATCAATATTTGTTCTGCCCTACTTACCACTGTTTTGGGAACTCCTGCCATGCGGGCTACGTGTATTCCAAAACTGTGTTCACTTCCTCCTTTTACTAATTTTCTTAAAAATATCACATTGTCCTTAGTTTCCTGAACAGAAATATGATAATTAACAATTCCCTCTATGTTTTTTTCCAATTCGTTTAACTCGTGATAATGGGTTGCAAAAATGGTTTTAGGCATTTCAGGATGTTTGCCCAAATACTCAGCTATTGCCCAAGCCAAAGAAACGCCATCAAAAGTGCTAGTACCTCTTCCTATTTCGTCTAACAATATCAAACTTCTTTTGCTTATATTATTTAATATTCCGGCGGTTTCTATCATTTCCACCATAAACGTACTTTCGCCTCCCGAAATATTATCGCTTGCCCCTACCCTAGTATAAATTCTATCAACCCAACCAAAAGTCGCTTGTTCTGCAGCCACATAACAACCTATTTGCCCCATCAATACTGCCAATGCAGTTTGTCTTAAAATGGCACTTTTACCACTCATGTTAGGACCAGTTAATATAATAATTCTTTGGGTTTCTTGCTTAAGTTCAACATTGTTGGGAATGTATGTTTTGTCAAAACCCAGTTGTTTTTCAATAACAGGATGTCTGCAACCAATAAGGTTTAAATCGAAAGTATCGTTGATAATAGGTTTAGAATATTGATTAGCAATAGCCAATTGTGCAAAGCTTAGTAAGCAATCTAATTTGGCTAGTAGATGACTATTTAACTGAATAGCCGAAACGTAAGAAACCATGTGTTGTAAAAGTTCATTATACAAGCGGGTTTCTATTTCTAATAACTTAGATTCTGCACTTAAAATTTTATCTTCATACTCTTTAAGCTCCTCTGTAATGTATCTTTCTGCATTGGTAAGAGTTTGCTTTCTAATCCAATCTTCGGGCACTTTGTCTTTGTGTGTATTGGTTACCTCCAAATAATAGCCAAACACCGAATTAAACGCAATTTTTAAGGAACTAATTCCCGTTCGCTCAATTTCCCTTTTTTGAATTTCTAATAGTTTTTCTTTGCCATTGGTTTGCAGCCCTCTTATTTCATCTAACTCGGCATCAACTCCTTCATTTATAACACCCCCTTTATTAACCAATGCTGGTGCATCTGTTTTTAATTCTTTAAATATTTTATCCTTAAGCAGTGTACATGGGTTCAGTTGTTCAGCAAATACCTGCATTTCTGTGCCCGTAAGTTGAGAGCTAATGTTTTTAATTTTCAAAACACAGTCAAGCGCTTTTCCAAGTTGTAATATTTCTCTTGGATTTGCTCTCATCAATGAGATTTTGGAAATTATTCTTTCAACATCACCACATTGGGTTAACAAGTCACTGAACTGTTGCAGAGATTCATCATTATTAATCAATATTTCAACAGTATTTAATCTTTGATTAATTTCGTGTAAATCCTTCAGAGGCAATACCACCCATTTTTTAAGCAACCTACTTCCCATAGGAGTTCGGGTTAAATCCAAAATATCTATCAAACTTTTTCCGCCGGGATAGCTAGGATATAAAATTTCGAGATTTCTGATGGTAAATTGGTCAAACCACACATATTTTTCTTCGTCAATTCTACTTATAGAATTTATATGTCCAATATTGTTTTGCTGATTGTGTTCCAAATAATATAGCGCACTTCCTGCCGCAACAATAGCTGCTTTTAAATGTCCTATTCCAAAACCTTTAAGCGTTGTAGTGCCGAAATGATTCAACAACTTTTCATTACAATAATCGAATTGAAAAACCCAATCATCAATAGCAAATTGATAGAATTTATCTTGGCTTAGGGTTTTAAATTGTTCAATTTGTTTTTTGCTAATAATAACCTCAGACGGTCTGAGGCTATTGAGAAGTTTTTCGATATAATCGGCATGACCTTCGGCAACCAAAAACTCCCCTGTTGAGATGTCCAAAAAAGAACAAGCTACTGTTTGATTTTCGAAATAAACGGCAGCCAAATAATTGCTAGTATGGGTGTCTAAAACCTTGTCATTAAAAACCACGCCAGGAGTAACCAATTCAGTAACACCACGTTTAACAATCCCCTTTGCCATTTTAGGATCTTCGAGTTGGTCGCATATTGCTACACGGTGACCTGCTCTTACCAATTTGGGTAAATAGGTATCGAGAGAATGGTGTGGAAAACCAGCCAATTCAATTTCACTTGCACTGCCACTTCCTCTTTTGGTTAATACAATACCTAGCACCTTAGAGGCCACAATTGCATCTTCACCAAAGGTTTCATAAAAATCACCTACTCTGAATAATAACAAGGCTCCTGGGTACTTTTGCTTGAACCCAAAATACTGTTTCATCAAAGGGGTGGGATTGTCGTTCTTTTTTGTACTCAAAACTTTACGCAAAATAATGCACTCTATTCAATACACATCCACATTTTATCAATAAAACTTTCATTGAATATTCAATGAATAAAGCTTAGGTTTGCTCTGTATATTTATGTTTAAAAAACTAAAATTAGACGAATTAAACAGAGTAGATATTGAAACCTTTAAACGTTCTAATAACAACTCTGTTTGTGTTATTTTAGACGAAGTTAGAAGCATGAATAATGTGGGTAGTATTTTTAGAACTTGTGATGGTTTTGGGATTGACACACTTTATCTGTGTGGTATTACGGCTACCCCTCCACATCGCGAAATACACAAAACCGCTTTAGGCGCCGAAGACAGTGTCAATTGGCATTATCATTCAAGTACAGAGGAACTTTGCAAACAACTGATTAGTGAGGGATTTACCTTATTGGCAGTGGAACAAGTCGCAGAAAGTACCCCTTTGGGAACTTTCCAATTAGACCCTAATAAAAAATACGGCATCATATTTGGGAATGAAGTAGAAGGAGTCAATGAAAATGTATTAAAATATTGCGAAACATGTATTGAAATTCCTCAATTTGGAACCAAACATTCATTCAATGTATCAGTATGTGCAGGCATCATATTATGGGAACTATTAAACTAACAATAACCACAACCTTTCTACTTATCATAAGTCAGTTTTCCTATGCTCAAAAAGTAGATTGGAATAAGCAAATAGACTATGAACAAAACCGCATAGATATTTACGATGGCGACTTAGACAGTGCGGTAAATATTGGCAATCAGCAACAAAACAACTTGTCTTTTTTGGTATACATAACCCTTGTTGATGAGCTGCAAACTACTATTTTAAAACTGGATGCCAAATCGGTTGATGGAAATGCTAGGGCATTATTTGAAACTGTAAAAAGAATTCAAAGACAAGACATTCCGCATATAAGTCAATATTTAAAAGCCTTTAAATTGGCGCAAAAACTGTATCAATTAAACAACCAAGAAAAAGAGCTTGAAATGCTTAAAAACGATGTCAAATCAAGCTTAATTATTGCCGATATTATTAACTTAAAACCATATGCCAAAAATTATTGGACTTATGCTGCCAATTTTTATCCTTTTGAGGTTTTAAATAAGTTTAAAAACTTGGCATTTACTCCACTTGGCAGTGAGGTTATTACAAATTTAGCAAAAATTGACCCTGCCTCAATTAAACAATATTTGGGAAGTAATCATTTGATAGAAAGAAGTTTAAAGTCGAACCGTGATTCTGTTATTCAGCTCATTATTCAACTATACCAAATGTATGGTGTTCAATCTAAATCGTATGCTTTGATTGATTTGATATGGCGAAAGAAACTAAGCTTTCAACAAGCTGAAAATATTACAAAGAATGAAGCTCTGTTTTATAAAACACTGATTGATTTACGTAAAAACAAATCCATTTTAGCTTCTTATACTGTTGACAAAGAGATAGAAACAATTGCCATGTCTAGGGTAGTAGAAATTAACCTTAGACACGAAGATACAGAACCTTTCCGATTTGCGCCCATCAACAATGACAATGCTTATGAAATATACACTTCCATTGTTTATTCTGCAGAAGAGGTATTTACGTCTTCATTTTTAGGAATGTATAAACGACTTAATGAAAAACGAAAAGAGCCTTCGGGGTATGCATTTTTAGAACAGCTTAATTTCAATAAATTCAGGGTTTTTTTAAAACAATGCGCGGGTTACAACAAAATAGATGACTTTTTATTGACGATGAATGACAGTCAACAAAATGCATTAATTACCATGTTTGTTTCCGGTTTATACCAATATGGCGGCGACTTAGGTCCGGCAGTGGATGTAGCAGACACTTATGGCAGTTTAGAAAACGAAAAAGTTAAAGGAATATTTGTTAAAACTATAAAAAGGGAACTTAGAAAATGTATTCAAGATCAAAATGAACACGGTACTAAAATTTATGGATTACTGTTTAAATTAACGGGAGGCGACCCTAATGAATACACCTCAAATTATGTGTTTAACATTCCTGCTTTAGACCGTGTTTATGGCATTGATTTATTTAAGAACGACATCCATATTCAGCAACATTTCTTTTTTGATGACGAAGATGGCGAAACAGCATTCAACCATTGGTTGGGATTGTATCCTGTAAGTTTATACAAAAAAGAAGACAAGGGTAATTATGTTTTATTGAGTAGTATAAGTGGCAAAAAAATGCTCATTTATGCCAACAAACCTCATTCAGAAATTGAGGGCAGAGAAGACTTAAAAAAGCTATTTGAAGAAACCGGTAGATTTCCCGATTTGATAGTACACCGTGGACACAGTTATTACATAGAAAACACGCTAGAAAACATGAATCACAGTAATAAAGTGGCTATTTTAGGGAGTTGTGGTGGTTATCAAAATATAAGTAAAGCAATGGACAATGCCATGGATGTTCAAATAGTGAGCACCAAACAAGTAGGTACATTGGTAGTAAACAGCACACTTATTCAAGAAATTACAGAAACCATTCGTTTGGGCAAAGATTTGGTTTGGTTAGATATATGGAAACAGATTGGGGTTAAACTTCAAAACAATGCTCAGTTCAAAGACTACATTCCTCCATACAAGAATCTAGGCGCTAAATTTATCAAAGCTTACAACGAACTTTAAATAAAAAAAGCCTTTTAGTAAAGGCTTTTTTTGAGTTCAAGGAAAAATAAATAATAGAATAAATATAACTAGTCAACTACTAGTTCACCACAAGTTTAAAGTTTAGAATTAACCCATTTTAACTGGGTTAATTAAAATTCTTATTCAATCGATTTAGATTAATTAAGTAAATCTTTCTTTATTGAACACTACAAATAAAGATTAAAAAAAACGCTTAAAAATGATATCATAATACCAATTTTTGAGTGGTTGTTTAATACCAATATTATCTTTAAATATCTCAAAATTAATGCTTTGTGTTTTTTATCAGGATTTTTAAAACGCTTAAGAATTGGAAATTCACATAGACTTCGTGCCAAAACTGAAGCGGACTAAACAGGTGTATTCGAAGGATAAATATTGTAAAAACCATATAGTAAAACGACAAACGTTGTTGAGTCTATTGACCAACAACATAGCATTATGATAATAATCTAAACTCCCTGTCATTTCACAGTCACAAGATAAAATACACTTGAAAAATTAAATTAAAGTTGTTGATTTAACTAAATTAATATTTGTGTATTACAATGTGTTGGTTTCTATTCTAAATATTTAAATTTGCATTAGGGGCACTTTTAAAAAATGACATTCAATCCATTCATACATCATAGAAAATCAATTAGACTAAAAGACTATGATTATTCAAAATCAGGATTATATTTTATTACAATTTGCTGCAATGATAGAATGTGTATTTTCGGTGAAATTATTAATGGCGATATAACATTGAACAATTTAGGAAACTCAGCGAAAGAATGCTGGCTAGAAATTCCAGATCATTTTCCAAACGCCATTTTACATGAATTTATCATTATGCCCAATCATATTCATGGAATTATTGAATTGATAAACTTGGATGGCGTGAAATCAGAAACAAGTCATGTAAATAAATTTCAAAAAATGATTCCAAATTCTATTGGTTCTATGGTTAAAGGATTCAAAATAGGTGTTACAAAATGGGCAAGAAAAAATTCAGATATTATAACAGTTTGGCAGCGCAATTATTACGAACACATTATTAAAAATCAAATTTCATATCACAATATATCATCATACATTGTTAATAATCCCCAAAAATGACAGGATGATAAATTTTATAAATAAACCATTAATTGTTTGGATTATTCGTAGGGGGACGAAAATATTCTGCCCAATGAACAAATACCCCATAATTGTAGTGGCAGAATATTTTCTGCCCCTACAATTATGGATTCATCAATACCCATATTTTTCTTTCCAGCGTTTCTTTAAAAATGACCTTAATTCGTTTTCCTTTGCGTTATTTCCCGGTTCATAGTACACAGTGCCTTTAATTTCTTGTGGCAAAAACTCTTGTTCTATAAAATTATCTTCAAATTGATGCGCATACAAATAATCTTTACCATAATTTAAGTCATTCATTAGTCTAGTAGGTGCATTTCTCAAATGGTTTGGCACACCAAGTGCGCCCGTTTTCTTTACCGCCTCTAATGCCATATTTATAGCCAAATAGGAAGCATTGCTTTTAGGACTAGTAGCCAAATAAATAGCACATTGTGACAATAAAATTCTTCCTTCGGGCATTCCAATGGTTTGCAGAGCTTGTAAGGTACTTGTGGATAATACGAGAGCATTGGGATTGGCATTTCCAATATCTTCCGATGCCAATATAATCATTCTTCGTGCAATAAATTCTGCATTTTCTCCTCCCTCTATCATTCTTGCCAAGTAATAAACAGCAGCATTAGGATCGCTACCTCGCATGCTTTTTATAAAGGCTGATATAATGTTGTAGTGCTCCTCCCCTGCCTTGTCATACACTATTTGTTTAGTTTGCATTACTTCCTTAACTTTTTCATCTGTTATAAGTAATGGTGACCCGTCTTGCATGCACACCATTTCCAAACTGTTTAATAGCTTTCTACCATCACCGCCACTGTACTGCAAAAGTGCAGACGTTTCTTGTAGATCAATCTCTTTGTTTTTTAAAATTTCGTCAGTTTTAAGGGCATTCTGCATCATTTGTAGCAAGTCCTCCTTGCTTAATTCATTTAACACATAAACCTGACATCTTGAAAGTAGGGCATGATTAACCTCAAAAGATGGGTTTTCTGTGGTTGCGCCAATTAATATTATGTTGCCATTTTCTACCGCTCCCAAAAGTGCGTCTTGCTGGCTTTTATTAAACCTATGAATTTCATCCAAAAACAATAAAATTTTGCCACTAATTTTGGCATCACTAATGATTTTTCTTATGTCCGAAACGCCTGCATTAATGGCGCTCAACTGTACAAAAGGCAATGAAAGATGCTCTCCTATTAATTTAGCTAAGGTGGTTTTGCCAACGCCCGGAGGCCCCCAAAATAAAAGACTTGGAAGTTGTCCGTGTTCTAAAAATTTTCTTATAGGCCCGCCTTCACCCAAAAGATGCGATTGACCAATAAATTCGCTAATATTTTTAGGTCGTACCCTCTCTGCTAGCGGTTGATTTGATTTCATAAATTAAGAAATCAAAGTTAAAACAGGTCTCAGAGATTTGAAAGGTTTTTATTTATTATTACTTCCCTACCAAAATAAACAACAAACCCAACAAACATAGCATAAAACCTAATAATATGCTAATTATCAGGATAAAAATCAAACCTAAAATAATTAAGATCCAACCTAAGGTTTTTAAAGCACCACTTTCATTCGTTTCTTTTATACCTTGTTTTTGTGCTTTTTTTATTAGTTGATTTTTGAGGAATTGAGGCGCCTTTTTTGATTCAAAATTTGTAACTGAAGAAACTTCTTTTGTTTTTAATACATCGAATGATTTGTTAATTTTAAGTTGCTCGAAAAGCTCTAATTCTTGGTTGTTTTTAACAGCAGAAAAAATCCAATTTTCTTCCACAACATCTTGTTTTTGAGTTAGTGATTCCGAATCGGTTGTTTCTTTTTTCTTGCGTTTAGGAGGTTTAGCACTTTTTTCCATTTTTTCTTGTTTCGATTCAAGTGCAATGTTCCATCCAAAAGAATGGTATTTTTTACTGATACTTAATCTTTGTTGACAACTAGAAAATAAAACTAATACAATTGCGGTAAATACAATTTTTGTGTTCATGATAAAATAAATAATTTTTCAAATATATCAAAAATTACTATTTTATAGTACAAATTAATCTATTTACTAAATTAAGTTTTTTACAAATGAGGGCAAATTTTTTGCAGAAGTACCTAAAATTTGTACAAACTTATTTTTGTAAGGCGTGGAAATATTAGTTTTTTGAGGATTTATAAGCACTATTTCGGTTGATTTATTCACTTCATTAACTAAACCGGCTGCTGGATATACCTCCAATGAGGTTCCTATAACTATCAATAAATCTGCTGTTCTCGTAATTTCCGCCGCTTTATTTATTAATGGCACCTCTTCTCCAAACCACACAATATGTGGTCTTAAAATCAATCCTTTTGGGCATTTTTCGCCATAATTTACCGGTTTATATCCCACATGGAAGACTTCATTGAAGTTGTTCCTCATTTTGGTAAGTTCGCCATGTAAATGAATAATGTTTGAGCTACCTGCCCTTTCGTGCAAATCATCAACATTTTGGGTTATTACAACAACTTCATGTTTTTGTTCTAACTCTTTAAGTGCATAATGTCCTTCATTGGGCAATACATCCGCTAGCTGAACTCTTCTTTGGTTGTAAAATTGGGTTACTAATTCAGGATTTTTATGCCATGCTTGTGGCGTTGCAACATCTTCTATACGGTGATTTTCCCAAAGGCCGTCATGGTCTCTAAATGTCTTAATGCCGCTTTCGGCACTCATTCCTGCACCTGATAAAACAACTATTTTCAAGGGTTCAGTTCTTTGTATTTATTTATTTTACTTAAGTAATGACTAAGTGCAATACTTTTTTTATAAACCAATAATGAATGATAAACTTCTTTATTGGTTTCATCTCTTTTTTTAAACCAATAGCTTAAGCGAAATACAAAATGTCTGTGTGCTTTTGCAACTGCAAAAAAATCCCCATACTTTCCTTGAAACAACCATCTATACGCAGCTATGTGATCCAACAAAAGTCGCATAAATAAGATTGGAACTAATTTATTAGATGGTAAATTTTTAATTAATAATATTAAGCCATTTCTAAAATTATAATACGTTTTTTTAGGATTGCTTTTTTGTAATGTTCCTCCACCTACATGATAAACAACACTTTTTGGGCAAATCATGACCTTATAGCCTTGATGGTGTAAGCGCCAACAAAAATCTATCTCTTCCATGTGCGCAAAAAAATCTTCATCTAAACCCCCTAATTTGTGATATAAATCAGCCTTAACGAACATAGAAGCTCCACTTGCCCAAAAAATCTCCTTTTCATCATCGTATTGGTTTAAATCATCTTCTAAAGATTCAAATATTCTGCCTCTACAAAAAGGGAAGCCATATTTATCTATGTAGCCTCCACTTGCTCCAGCATATTCAAATTTCGAAGGATTTTTATAATCCAATATTTTGGGTTGAATAGCGCCGATATTTGGCGTTTTTTCTGCTAATTCAACCATAGGTTCTATCCAATCAGATTTTACTTCAACATCACTGTTTAATAATATATAATAGTCGGAATTTATTTGCTTTAAAGCTCTGTTATAACCTCCTGTAAAACCGTAGTTTTTTTCCAAAAATATCAATTTTATTTGTGGGTATTGGTCTATTATAAATTTAACTGAGTCATCAGTAGAAGCATTATCTGCAACATAAACTTGAAAATTAGAGTAGCTAGAGTTTACAACACTTTTTAAAAAATTTTCTAAAAAATATTTAGTATTAAAGTTTAAAATTACGACCGCTACACTTGGGTTCATTCGCTTATTTTATTTTCAAATGGTACAAATACAAACTGAGCACTATTGGCTGTTATTAAGAATATACAACAATGCGTTTCGGGATTTTTGTAAGTAACTTTAAATTTTTCTACGTTTTTCAGTAATATAATCTTCTTTTCTACAAATTCTTCCATTGTACTGGCTTGAATTGTAAAATGGGTGCCTAATTCTTCTTTATCAAGTATTACTTCACCAACTTTAACTTCACTTTGATGAGCTACAAATAAAGGATATTTACTAAAACCCTCATTAATAACATCTCTACTTACTTCCTTTATTGATTCTTTAAAAAGATTTAAATCTAAAGTTAATAGATTTAACATTTGTTTCAAATACAACTCATTATCCATATTAAAATTGCTTTAAAAATCTAATATCATTTTCAAATAATTGACGGATGTCTTTAATTCCATATTTTAACATTGTAATTCTGTCAATCCCCATTCCAAAAGCAAATCCTGTATATTTTTCGGGATCGATATTACAATTAATAAGAACATTAGGATCAACCATACCACATCCTAAAATTTCTAACCAACCTGTTCCTTTTGTTAGTCTATAATCTTGTTCTGTTTCTGTTCCTAAAAATATATCCATTTCTGCACTTGGTTCAGTAAATGGAAAATAGGAGGGACGGAATCTTATTTCTCTTTCACCAAAGAATTGCGACACAAAATAATACAATGTTTGTTTTAAATCCGCAAAACTTACATTTTCATCTATATACAAACCTTCTATTTGGTGAAAAAAACAGTTAGAACGAGCAGAAACAGCTTCGTTTCTATAAACTCTCCCGGGCATCAAAGAACGAATAGGCACAGGTTCTTTTTCCATTAGTCTTATTTGAACACTACTAGTATGTGTTCTTAATGCAAAATTTCCTTGAGGATTTTTATCTACAAAAAAAGTGTCTTGCATATCCCTTGCAGGATGATTTTCTGCGAAATTTAACGAAGAAAAATTATGCCATTCATCTTCAATTTCTGGCCCATAAGCGATAGAAAAACCTATTGTTTTAAAAATAGATATAATTTCATTTTTCACTTTGTTAATTGGATGTTCAGTTCCTAATTGTAGAGCATTAACAGGTAATGAATAATCCATTTCTTGTGAATTTTTATTTTGACTTGATTGAAAATTTACTTTAAAACTATTAAACTTTTCATCCGCTAAAATTCTTAATTCATTAAGTGTTTTTCCAACTTCTTTTTTTTGTTCTCCACTTACTGTTTTAAAAACTTCAAATAATTCTGAAATTTTTCCTTTTTTTGACAGAAATTGTAATCTAAAATTTTCTAATGATTGCTCATTAATAATTTCAAAATTATTAACTTCAATTTCTATATTTTTGATTGTTTCAATCATGGATACAAAAGTAATTTAAAATATTTAATCTCCATCTTCGCTTATTCACTATTCAATAATCTTAATAATTTATTTTAAAAATATATTGTAATAATATAGTAGTGTTAATATCGTGATAACTCTTTTTAATTTGACTTGATTTCAATATTTTAATAATTTGTTAGCTATAATATGCACCAATTTTAGTTTTGTATATTATTGTTTTATAATTATTTAACATAAGTATTAACAATTAAATAATTGTGTTAATAAAGTATTATGTAAATATTAAGAATGGGGATATTGTAGAGTTTATTCTATATTTATTCACACAAAATTTGACTTATCCTTTTTAATTTTTTACATTCAATCTTTTTTCATTTTATAATTATTAATCACCATAGAGTGTTGTTAACTTTGTTGAAAAATAACAGTACTTTATAGTGTAATTTCTTCTGTCCAATTAGGTTTTAAATTTATTTTTTTATATATTATTGGACTGATAATTTCTTTGTTTTTAATCGCGTTTTTATTAAAAACTTCAATGATGTATTCTCCTGATATTATTGGTATCTCAAATTCTTTTTCTTTTATATTAAAAGTTTTAATATTTATATTTTCTTTGTATAATATTACAAATAATTCAAGCTCATTTTTATTAGTAAATTTAATTTCACTTGGTTCCTTAATTTCTGCAATTTGAGTGCTTGGAATTTTAATAATTAACGAATCAATACTAAAATAAAATGTATCAATTTTTGAATGTGATTTATTAAAGTTGAAAGTTGAATTTGTTTCGTAATTTTTTAAATTTAATATTTTTAAATTCGTATTATAATGTCTTATGTAGTACGAATATTTAGAACCATTTTCAATAATTGATATTCCATTTTTAAATAAATCTTTTAATTCATTTATAACAGATGTGTCTTTTAAAGCTGTTTTTGGACCAATTAAAGCAGAATCTTTCGTCGAATATAAAATAGAATCGGTTTTATTATAAAATGCGTTTAAATCTGTTTTAAAAAGTTTTGTGTAATTATTATACCTTTTTATTTTAATACTGGTATCTATTAATATTTCATTCTTTACTTTTATATCATTATTATAGCATGAAAATGTATCAATTGAGTAAACAGTATTTTTATCAAAGCTTTTGTCCGCGTCATTGTCTGTGTATAATAAATAATAATATGACGCATTTTTTTTTAAACCCTTTAATTCAATTTTACTTTCTTTAAATTTATACTGATAGTCAAAATGATTAAATGTAATAGAATCTAATTTTTTAGAAAACACATTAATACCAACATTTTTAAACTTTTTATCATTATTATATTTGAATGTTGCTTTACATGTATCTATTTCTTTTCCTGTGCTAAATAAAAATTCTACAGTATACAAATTTCCTTCATTAACATCTCTAATTCCTTCATTAATCAAAATTTGATAAGTTGTATTTTTATTTAAAACACTATCAAATTCTATTTCTAATGTTTTTTTAATTAATCTGCATGTAAGTGTACTGTGATTAGGAAACAATTTAATATTTTCAGTTTGATTATTAAGTTCGACATATTCATTAAAAACAATCAATATTTTTTTATTTTTAAATTCTGTTTCAGTTAAGTTTGTTTTTAATATCTGAGGTGCTGTTACATCTTTATCCCCACCAGTTAGTGAACCTATACTTGCACAACTGTTTAAAAACAATATAGATAAGAAAATACTTAATTTTTTCATCTTCCTAAATATACGATTAGTACTGAAATATCCGATGGTGAAACACCACTTATTCTTGAAGCTTGTCCTATGTTCTCAGGTTTCATTTTACTTAATTTTTCTCTACTTTCAATACTCAAAGATTTTATTTGATGGTAATCAAAATCTGGACTCAATTTATAGTATTCAAGTTTCTTTAATTTTTCAGCCATTTGATTTTCTTTGTCTAAATAGCCTTCATATTTTATAAGGATTTCTATTTGTTCAAGAATTTCTGAATCTATTTCTTTTAGTTCATCAACATAGGGTATAAAATCTCGTATAGTAAGTTGTGGTCTTAAAATCAACTTATCAAGTTTTACTTTTTGATTTATCTCTGCTGTTTCTTTTTCATTTAACAGATTGTTTATAGCATTAGGTTCAATAGATTTATTTTTAATTAAATTTAGGCTTTTTTTAATTTGATTTCTTTTGATATCTAAATCATCCATTCTTTCTTTCTGAGCTAAATTTATTTGATACCCCAATTCTGTCAATCTTTCATCAGCATTGTCTTGTCTTAATAAGATTCTGAACTCAGCACGAGAAGTAAACATTCGGTATGGTTCATCAGTTCCTTTATTGATTAAATCATCTATTAAAACGCCAATATATGCATTTGATCGACTTAATATGAAAGGGTCAAGCTCTTTTACTTTTAAATGTGCATTTATTCCAGCCATTAAACCTTGACATGCCGCTTCTTCATAACCTGTTGTACCATTTATCTGTCCAGCAAAAAATAGATTATTTACTAACTTGGTTTCAAGTGTTAATTTTAGTTGGGTAGGAGGGAAGTAGTCATATTCAATTGCATAACCTGGACGAAATAATTTAGCGTTTTCAAATCCTGGTATTTGTTTCATCGCTTTTAGTTGAATATCTTCGGACAAAGATGTAGAAAATCCATTGATATACATTTCTATTGTTTCCCAACCCTCCGGTTCAACGAATATTTGATGTCTGTCTCTTTCTGCAAATCTGTTGATTTTATCTTCAATAGAAGGGCAGTAACGTGGACCCAAACCTTGTATTCTGCCATTAAACATAGGAGATTTTTCAAAACCTTCTCTCAATATATCATGAACATTAGAATTTGTGTAACTTATAAAGCAGGGTTTTTGTGATTTTAGTCTAGTACTTGTTTTTAAGAAAGAAAACTTACCTGGATTTTCATCACCATCTTGTTGTTCCATTTTCGAATAATCCAAGCTTCTACCATCTACTCTAGGAGGTGTTCCTGTTTTCATTCTACCACTCTCAAATCCTAATTTTTCTAGAGAAGTAGTTATTCCCACACTACTTGATTCTGCCATTCTACCACCACCAAACTGTTTTTCACCTATGTGTATTATTCCATTTAAAAACGTTCCACTGGTTAAAATTATAGCGTTACCCATAATTTTATAACCAAGTCCTGTTTCAACTCCTGTAGCGATATTATTTTCAGTTATTACAGCATGCACATGGTCTTGCATAAAATCAATATTAGGATTCGCTTCAAGGGTTAATCGCCATTGTTCTGAAAACCGCATTCTGTCTGATTGTGCCCTAGGACTCCACATAGCAGCTCCCTTAGAGCGATTTAACATTCTAAACTGAAGCATTGTTTTGTCTGTTATGAGACCAGACATGCCTCCAAGAGCGTCTATTTCTCTTACTATTTGCCCTTTTGCCACTCCACCCATCGCAGGATTACAACTCATTTTAGCAATTGTTTCCATGTTCATTGTTATCAGCAACACTTTGCTGCCCATGGTTGCGGCGGCATGTGCAGCTTCACAACCGGCATGGCCGGCACCCACTACAATAACGTCATATCTATTTTCCATTGTTTTGTTCCACGTGGAACTCTATATTAAATTTATTCAAATAATGATTTTCCATTTCAGTCATTTTAGTTTTTTCTTTTTTGGTTTTGTCTTTGTATCCACACAAATGAAGTGTTCCATGAATGATAATTCTGAAAAGTTCCACGTGGAAACTCACTCCATATGTTAATGCATTTTCTTTTATTCGGTCGAAGCTAATGTATAGTTCACCGTTTACTTCATCGCCTTCACAAAAATCGTGTGTAATAATGTCTGTGTAATAGTCGTGCTGAAGATAGTTGATGTTCATTTCAAGTAATTTTTCGTCATCAACAAGTATAATATTTAGTTCCCCTGTTTGTTTTTTGTGGTCAATTACAATTTGTTTTACAACTTCCTTGCAAAGTTTTTTTAGTCTTTTTAGTTTTTGGTGTTCACCTGCTATTAGTATCATTGTTATTTTAAAACAGAAATTGTGCCATTAAAGTTTAGTTTTTTACCATTAATTCCTACAATAGTTGCTTTGTAGACATATATATCTGATTGTACAAAGTCCCCTTTTTGGTCTTTACCGTCCCAACCAATGCTTATATCTTTCACAGTATGTACAAGTTCACCCCATCTGTTGTATATATAAATGGTGGATTCGGTGTTGTTCAAAAACAAGCCTTTGGGTTTAAATACAGTATTAAATCCATTTATTTGAATAGCATTTGGGAAATAAACTATTGGTTCGGCATCTACACATACAACATTGCTGTAAGACGTATCTTGTCTGTTGAATGTTGAGTTAGGTAAGTTTTCAATTGATTTTATACAGTAGCACAATCTTTGATAATTTATACTAAATTGGCTGTTGTCGGTCAGGGATGTATTAATATTGTTGGTTTGTTGAATAATGTTCCACGGGGAACTTTTGTTATAATCTATTGAATTACTTAATAGAATTTCTTGGTTCTGTGTTTCTTTTATAAACGCATTATAGAGATTCCAATTCAATTCTTGAACTTCGGCTTCAACTTGGTTAACTCTTAATAATACTGTAGTGGCAATTTGTGAAGTGTCAAAGATAAAGTCACAAGGGCCTTGTGTGGTGAAATAATAAGAATATGTAAATCTGTTTACTCTTACATTGTTGTCAATTAAATTAATAGTTCCGCCAGTGTTGTTTATAGTTTGATAAAGTTGAAAAGCACCGTTGTTTTCAGATTTGTATAAAAGAATGTTTTGAAGCGATGTGCCAGTTTCGGTTACTAAAGATAATTCTATATGATTGTTTTGAACCGAAGCTTTTGCAACATAAGAATTTTTACTTTCAATAATTAAAGGGGTATTTATACATGTGTTAATAGAAGACGAACTAGCTGTTCTGTCAAATTTAATTGCCCTGATGAAAAAACAATAAGAATCTCCAAATGAATTAAAATTGTAAGTAAATTGATTGATGTTTGAAATTACAGTTCCAACTAATTCGAAATTACCTGCGTTTATGCTTCTGTAAATTTGATATTCTGAAACTTGCCATCCAACATAATTTGTCCAAGACAGACTGATTGTTTTGTTACATTGATTGTATTGACTTCTTAAAAATATAGTGCTGTGTGTTTCACTTATTAAAGATGTATTTTGACAACTGTCATAAGCTGCAATACTGTATGAAACTGAAGCAGCAGTTGGGTTTCGTGTACCATTGTCTAGGTATTGTGTTTGCTCCGTGGAACCTATAACATCGTTTGAACCCGTAACATGGTAAATTAAATATCCTTTGGTGTCTATACTTGTATTTCTTGACCAACCAATAATTGCTTTTTGTGATACTAAATCAATACTTACAGAGTCAATTTGGGAGTTATCAGGAGCTGTGTTGTCAATAGTAATGGTATCACTGAAAATACTATCAACCCCATTACAATCTGTGTTATAAACTAAGTATAGTTCCCAAGAACGTAGATTCTTAAGCTTAATAGCTACATTGTCTAATGATATGTCTGTTCTGTTGCCTAAATATATAAATAAACCCAAAATATCATCCCGTCCATAAATACTAAAATTAGTAATTGAACCGCAACTATTGATTGGCTTAACCCACAGTAAATTAAGCGTTGAATCAGATCTATTTAAACAAGCTCTTCTGATTTTTGGACGCACGTCTTGCGCATTGAGAAAACCCAATGAGGCTAATAGCATCAAAAACAATATGAACGGCTTAATATTCACCTGATATGCAATACTTTAACGAATTAAAATCAAAATAATTGTTCGCACATGCTAAAATATCTTCTGAACAGGTTTGATGGATAGCTTTAAAATAATCCTCATAAAACCCCTCTTTACCGTTTAAGTCAAGATTGGATTTAAAACGATCTGCTATATTAAATGGCCCATCAAAATTACGAAGTAAACTACCTATTAAGTAATTCTTAGCAGTTTGTAGTTCATTATTTCCAACTAGTTCAGTTTGTAAGTTTTTAATTTCATTCTCAATTTCATTTTTTACCTCATTGGTAAGTTGTGCATTACACTCACTTGAAATTTTGAACAAAGAATACGTTCTGAAAGGGGTTATTGAAGAGTGAATACCATAGGTCAGGCCTTTTTCCTCACGTATGTTTTTCATAAGTCTTGAACCAAAGTAACCTCCTAATATTAAATTAGTTAGTGATATTTTAAAATAGTCTTCATGGGTTCTTGAAGGCATCATTTTACCAAGTCTTATAGCATTTTGATTGGTATTTTCTTTTTTAACAACGATTCGTTTTTCTTCGGAAGTGTTAATAGAATGTTCCACAGAAATCTCCTCGTTTAGATTTGTTTTAAACCCAATGTTATTTAAATAATCACTGATGTTGATAGTGTCTGGACCTGTAAAAATAAATGTAGGATTTGCTAATGTCGAGTTTTTGTAAGTCAGTAAATCTTCTCTTGAAATTCCATTAATAATAGATTCATTAATAGGAGAGGCGAATGGATGATTTTCTCCCACTATCAAAGCATTAATAGCCCTATTTGCCAAGAAAGAAGTTTTAGCAAAGTTGATATTCAGCTCACTTATTTTTTTACTTTTATAAACACTAAGTTCTTCCTCGTTATATTCACATTCAAGTATTGCTTCCACAACCAAATCAAGAATTAAACCTAAAAATTCCGTTTGACCGTAAATTGATATAGAGTGGGAGTAGTAGTCACAATTCATGAAAACATACGCACCAAGTAAGTCCAGTTCTTCAGAAATTACGTTTGCGTTTTTTTTGGAAGTGCCACTTAATATTAAGTCACTTGCAAATAATGCATGAAATTTATTGGAATATTGTCCAAAACCACCCGAATCAAAGATTAAATCGAGCTTAAATACAGCTTCGTTGCTCACAATATGGTAGGCGTTTCCATTTTTGCAAGGAAATCCCGTTTTTATTGACTCAATTGCCATTATTTCTGGCGCTAATTGTCTGTTAATCATTGTTTTTGGTAGTTTAAAATGCTATAATTGCCACTTAAAATGTATTCTTTACAAACCCTCAAAATATCTTCTTTTTGTATATATTTTACTTGTTCTATCTCAGTATTGATTAAATCGGCATTTCCCAGTAAATGAGCATAGCACAATGCCATTGCTTTATTTAAGACGGATGTTTTAGAAAACAAGTTGCTTGTTATCACTTTATTTTTAACCTTATTCAATTCATTTTCACTTAATCCATTGTCAGTAATATCTTGAATTGTTTTTAATAATGCCTTTTCGGCTGTATCAAAAGTAACGCCATCATTCAATTTACCTTCCATTACAAACAATCCTTCGTCTATATCGCCGGTGATGTAAGCATGAACGTGGGTAAATAACTTTAGTTCTTTCACTAGTGTTTGAGTAAAACGCGAGGACTCCGAACCAGATAGCAAGTCGGACAACAAGTCAAATGCAAAATAATCATCATGATGTCTGTCCACGGTATTGAATGCCATATAAATTGCATTTTGTGGAACATCTGCTACAACAGTGGATTCTAAGCGTGATGTTTTGCGGGTTTCTTTGGGATAACTATTGGGATTAACGGGCCCACTTTTTATAGTACCAAACCATTTTTCTGTTAGTTCTTTAGCTTTTTCAAAATTGATAGCGCCAGCCAAACAAAGAATGGCATTGGAAGGGTTATAAAAACGCTCAAAAAAAGCCACAACATCTTCTAGCTTAGCATTTTCAATGTGACTAGTTTCCTTTCCAATAGTTGCCCATTGGTAGGGATGAACTTGATAGGCGAGGGGTCTTAGTTTTAGCCAAGCATCACCATAAGGTTGGTTTAAGTAGCGTTGTTTAAATTCTTCTATCACCACACCTTTTTGAACAGAGAGGCTTTTTTCAGAAAAATCTAAACGCAAAATGCGGTCGCTTTCCAACCACAGTGCAGTTTCGATATTGTCTGCCGGAAGTGTGACATAATAGTTGGTTATATCATTGCTAGTAAAGGCATTGTTTTCGCCTCCTGCCAATTGTAGAGGGGTGTCAAAAGAAGGAATATTAACCGATCCGCCAAACATTAAATGTTCGAAAAGATGGGCAAAACCTGTTTGGTTTGGATTTTCATCCCTAGCGCCAACATTGTACAAAAGATTTGAAACACATAAATTAGTAGCATTATCTTCGTGGTGTATAAGAGTTAAACCGTTATCTAGCCTATGAATGTTATAATGTATCACCTTGCAAAGATACGCCTTTTTTAACTTTCGCTTAATGAGCTAATGCCCCTGTCAAAGGGAAGTGTCCACCATTATATTCACTGCCGTTTTTTTGGGAGATAATGGGTTTATTTATAGATTGTTGAATACTAAGGCATAAAACCCATAAACAAGTGGTTAAGTTTTGCAAAGATTGTGGAACAGAATTGGCATAAAGTAGATTATTCTTAATATCGGTAAAATTGCTTTTTAATTCAAAACGATATTAGTATCTTTGTGGGGTGAAATGGCAAGAATATCCATATTCCTTTGAAAATTTAGAGCAACAACTCAGCAGAATTGATGCTAAAAAACAAAGTCTTGATGAAAAAAGACCCTTGCCTGCATATGCCCTTAAAAGCATTAAGGAATCTTTATCTTTAGAGTGGACATTTAATTCCAATGGTATAGAAGGCAATACATTGACACTTCAAGAAACCAAACTCATTATAGAGGAAGGTATTACTATCAAAGGCAAATCTTTAAGAGAACATTTTGAAGCTTTTAACCATCAAAATGCCATAGAATTTATAGAAAAATTAGCACAATCAAAAACCCAATTTACAGATAGAACTATTTTGGAAGTGCATGAATTGGTATTAGCAAGTATAGAAAAAGAGATTGCTGGTAGATATAGAACCTCAGGAGTAAGAATATCAGGGGCTAATTTTACGCCACCTAATGCCCTTAAGGTTAATGATATGATAGAAGAATTGATTCATTGGGTGAATAAAGATTCTAAAGCTTTACATCCCATTATTAGTGCTTGTATTTTTCATCACCGATTGGTTTGGATTCATCCTTTTTTTGATGGCAATGGTCGCACAGTTAGGTTATTGTTCAATTTACTTTTAATGAAACAAGGTTTTCCGCCAGCCATTATTCTAAAAAACGATAGAAAAAAATACTACGATGCCCTTAACAAAGCCAATGAGGGGGATTATTCTAAACTATTGTTGTTAATGATTCAAGCCATGGAAAGAAGTTTGGATATATATTTAAGCAGTTTGGACAATACCCACGATGAATACAAAGAAATAAATACTATTGTAGAGGAAATGTCATTGCCTTACAGTCAGGAGTATGTTAGTTTGCTAGCCAGAAAAGGCAAGATAGACGCCTATAAGCAAGGTAAAAATTGGCTGACAACCGAAAAGGCGGTTCAGGATTATTTTAATAATCGTAAAAGGAAACGAAGTTTGTGATTGATGAGCAATTAGATTACAACTATATATAACGTTGTTGATTTGGTTATGCCTAAATCAAAAATTTTTGTCATCTTTTTTGCAAACGAAATGCAAAAAAGTCGCCAAAAAGGATTGCGTGTGTTTACTCATAACCTCGGGTTAAAACCCGAGGCTATTACTATTTACCTCCTTTGGAGGTATTGTTAACCTTAAATTTTCCATAAAAAAAAGCGCTCCGTAGAACGCTTTAATTTGTATCGATTTATTATTCTATTGCCACTCTGTGGTTTTCATTAAGAACAATCCACTACCTTGTCCTGTCCCTGAAATACGTTCACATTCTAATTCAGTTTCAGTATTCCAAGCAAATCGATATTTTTGAGGTTGATCGCCTAAAGTTCCTATAATCTCCATGGTATCTGAATTGTTAATCCAACGCCAAGTTCCAGAAGATTTATATTTTCCATCTGGTTTAAAATCATGTTTAATCCCACTTCCTTTATTCCACCAAACTTTATTATTGGTTAAAGAAGTTTTGTTAAGTGTATTGGTGGGAGTGGTAGTGCTTGGAGGTGTTGGTTCATCGTCACCACAAGCTGAAAATCCAATCAATAAAGCTGGCACAATAGCCCAAGCTAGTGTTTTAAAATTTAATTTTTTAATGTTCATAAATTGTTATTTGAAAAGTTTAATTATATGCGAATTAAATTAAACAATTTAAATTAAAAATTTTTTTGTAAACAAACTGATTTTGAGGGGATTATAAATTATTTTTATTTGTTTCACGCCGTTCAGCGTTATTGATTATTTGTTTGTCACCCTGTGAGCGTGTCCGCCTATGGAGGATGGACGCCTTTGGCGGCTGTACCGAAGGGTGTTTAATGGGTTTAAATGGTTGATGGGGTTTAAATTATTTATTTGTTTGTAACCCACTAGGCTGAGCCTAGTCACGTGAGGGAGTTTATACTGAGCTTGTCGAAGTAAAGAGTGTTTAGTGGGTTTAAATGGTTGATGGGTTTCACGACTTTTAGCGTGATTGTTTAGGTGTTTAATGTTACACAGAGCGCTAGAACACCTTTGAAGGATTCCTCCTCACTACGCCCTAAGTTTTTCTTCCCATGCTCGAAGAGCATCTCAGTGTCACCTCTTTAATTCTCTATTTTTATCTCTGTGTGCTCTGTGTTTTCTCTGCGTTCTCCGTGGTTAAATACTCCCATGTTCGAAGAGCAAGCATCTCAGTGTTCTCTTTTCCTTTCTCTCTGAGCTCTCTGTGTATTCTTTGCGCTCTCCGTGGTTAATTCCTCCATGCTCGAAGAGCATCTTTGTGTTCTCTTTTCCTCCCTCACTCTGCGCTCTCTGTGTATTCTCTGCGCTCTCCGTGGTTAATTCTCCCTAACTACCTCTCTTCTACTTTCATAAAATACCTAAATCCAACCGTTGGGCTTGGTTTGGTGTAGGTTTCTGAGTTGCCAATTCGAATAAAATTGTTGTGTGAATTTCAGCTACAACACTTAATATATTTTAATCTTTAGTTTTAATAAAATGATAAGCTATAGAAATATTGAAACCCATATTAAAATTGACCTGTCTTTGAGATGCATTTATATTTCCAGTTATGGGTAGTTGTATTTCAGGAATTAGGAAAAACTGTGGACTTAGTTTGGCACTCATTCTCACAAAAGGTATGGCACCATATGCAAAGGATTGTGTGGATGTTAAATGATCTGATAGCGATACATCATTGCTGCGCCAACGATAATTTCCTTGTCCTGAATCAAGTGTATATTGTGTTTCAATGGTTCTTTTTGTGTGAACACCTACAAAGGCTTTAAAGCCGCCAGAAAGAGAATATTTATCAGATTCACTTAATGAAGTGATAATACCTAAATTAGTACCCAAATAGCTATTGTATTTACTGATTTCAGTTAAATTATAAACTTGATTTTCTTTACTTATTCTCTTTGTCTCTTGAGGGTATTCGGCAAAAGTTTGGAAATCGATTAGAAAATTGGTTTTCTTGTGCAGGGTTTCAAAACCCAAATTAAAACCATTGGTAAAACCGCCATTTCTAATAAGCAAATTGGCTTTTATTTGATATTTGTATTGCGCAGATAACCCTAAAGCGTAAAAAAGGCCTAAAAAAACCAAAAACTTTTTCATATTCACCAAACGAAAATAGGTGAAAAATATTGTATTTTACTTACAACCCTTCTCCCCAATTTTTCAATTCATCTTCGCTCCACAACCCTGGAAAGAAAATTCTGCGTTGGTATTTGGGGTGCATGTATTTGCGCCAATCGCTACCTCCCGTGGCTTCGGCATTGCCTAAGTATTTACCCGCGGCATTGTAATGCGCCATTACCCAACTAACATTCACCGTATAGTCGTAATGACGCATGGCTTTTATCAAGGCTTCATCTTGTTGAACATGTACAGATAATTGCTGAAATTTAGTCCACAAATTAGTAGTGTTATAATCTTCCATTTTCAACAATAAATCATGCTTGTATTTTTTCTCAAAATTGACCAATAAAGTGTTTTTATGACCGGTAGCAAAGTCTTTTCCAGCAGCTTGCCAATACAAATGTTCGAAGGCATGTTCAATAGGAGTGTTACGGTCGATAGTGGCCCTAAAACGGTTGTCTATTAAGTTGATAATTTCTGTTGATGCAAATTCAATTAATCGGTATTGTGCACTTTGAAACCCACTTGCAGGCGTCAATGTGTTTCTAAACTTCATGTATTGTTCTTTTTCCATGCCATCGCCCATGATATCGAAAGAAGAGGATAACATGTCAAAATAACGACTTACACGACGAAGTTTTTCGGTAAAAAAAGCGGCCTCAATGGATTGAGCGTTACTGACTTGATCTATCTCCCAAAGAATCATTTTAAATAACAATTCATTGATTTGATGGTACATAATAAACACCATTTCATCGGGCAAGGTAGTACGCTGTATTTGTAAACCCAACAAAGCTTCAGGCAAAATATAATCCCAATAAGTGATAGGATTGGCGTGAACTAAGCCCTCAAGGTGTACATTCGAATTCTGATTGATGGCGGCATATTTTTCGTCAATTCTTTTTAAAATATCTTCTCTTACTGTCATTTTGTTTTATTATATAAATTGTCTGCAAACTTATGGATTTTTGGTTAATAGTTTCACGCTGTTCCGAGTGAGTTTAACAGTTATAGGTTATTAGCTTAAAAGCATTAATAAATTATATACCAAAGATGGATATGATAGAAAAAACGTTGTTTACCTTCCAAATCATCTGTATAAATATTTTAAATTCACTTTAATAATTAATTTTTATCGCTTTTGAGGAATAGTTACTAGTTGGTTATAAATGGGCATAAAGTATTTTTTTTGTAAATGATACTTCAATCACTTTTTTGTCAGATGATTATGGTTACTATTTTAACAAAGATGATGACAATCATTTTCTTTAATAATTTGACAATAAAATTAAAAATAATATATTTGAAGTTTATTAAAATTTCCAAAATGAATTTAAAAACAGTTGCAATTATTATTTCTTTACTCCCTTTTATAGCATTTTCACAAGAGTCTGTAAACTGCTATGGCAATGTAAATGAAACGAGTAATATATACAGAATTCAAGCATCTGATTCTGGTTTTATGGCATTTGGCACTATCGATTTATTGAGTGTTCAAAGGTTTAGTTTTAAAAATGGCGAAGAATGGACAATGTCTTTTAAAACTCAAAATGGAAGTATTTCTCAGAACATATATGGTAAAGGCGGAATCATGGAAAACGATTCTACATTTTTGGTTTTGGGAAGAATAGGCACTTCAAATGTGGGTATTATCAAAGCCACCACATCAGGAAGAATTATATGGGCCAATTGGTACAATACAGGTTTAGATGAACACCCCGATAAAATTATTAAACTTAACAATGGTGATTACTTAGTTTCAGTAAGAACAAACGTATCCTATTACGAATTTGGTGAATGGGGTTCACGAAGTGGTGTATTTAGAATAGCACCAAATGGCAATCTTAAATGGTTCAGATTATTAGATTACAGGACTACCAATACCTCTTCAGTCATTAGTAAAATGGCAGAAACCAATGGTTCAAATATTCTTTTATTTCAAAAATATGGTTCTAAATTGGGACTTATTAAGCTTAAAGCAAATGGAGATAGCTTAACTTCAATAATCAGTTCCAATGATTTCAATATTACAGATGCTGACTATGATCGCATTAATCAAAAATTGTATGTAGTAGGAAGTGACAAACGAATTGGTATTTACGATACTGCTTTTTCGCCAATTAGCACTAAAACAATTGTAAACTCGACATTAAATTCACTGAGTTCCATTCAAATTATTAATGACACAATGGTTTTATTGGGAGGTAAGTACAATAACGATGCTTGTGTGCTGTATGCGGATTATCAGTTTAATATTCGCTCTTGTCATTACAAAAGATTTTCACCTTCAACAGCTTCAACACTTTTAGGGTTGTTCAGACATCAAGATTATGGGTTCAGTATGATATTCCCTAGTATTGCTATTACCAAACACGCCGACCCTTCTTCAAACTTGTGTTTTAATAAAATAAATGGGTCACAATTTGCTACAAATAATGGCAGTAATTTAAGTTTCGTTTCACACGTAAGAATCAAAGGAACAGCTACATGGGATGTTTGGGAAAATATTGTGGCTACTAAAACCAAACAAATAAGTCCTTCTTCAAATTGTATGGCTCAAGACTTGGGGGTGATGCCCGACCGTGCAGTTCATAACAATGCTTGCTTGGATTTTAATTTAAAATTGTACTTAACAAACTATGGTGTTAATCCAATAACCCGATTTAAGTTAAAATACTTTATCAATGAGATTGAAAGAGACACTACCATTATATTGTCATCTTCATTAGGTTCAAAACAATCGAGTTTTATTAATGTAACAAATTTGTATTTAAAGCCAGAAAAACAAAGAATATACGGATGGATTTATTTGCCCAATCAAACCAATGATGGGTTTAATGCCAATGACAGTTTTTCGATGGAAATAGTTCCAAGAATAGTACCTAAAATGAATATTTCAGGTGTAGATTCTATTTGCGAAGGCAGCAATACAACCTTAAGTAGTTCAGGCAAGTCGGGCACATACGATTGGTATAGAAATGGCGTTTTTGTAAAGCAAGGAACAGCACAAACTCATACAACTAATTTAGCCGGAAAATACCATGTTAGATTGACTGATTCGGCTTGTTTTTATTATTCAGATACACTGCAATTAAATACAGTTGCTATTCCTAACAAACCAAGTATTTCAGAGTCCAATGGCGTTTTGAGTACCAATGCAAGTGGTTTTTATGTTTGGTATTACAATAATAAAGCAGTGGATACGAGTAAAACTACAATTAATTCACTTGGTTACGGCACTTATAAAGTTTTGGCCTATAATAATTTTGGTTGTGTAAACGAAAGTGATGGTTTAGTATTAACAGAGTTAAGCATTTCACCATTATCATCAGAAAAAATGTGGACTGTAAAAAACGGTAATTTGTTGGTTTGGAATGGTACAGAAAATGTAAAACTAAAGATTTATTCAATAGACGGTAAATTGCTATTAGAGAATAAGATAGGAGAAAGTGAATTGTTGTTTAATTTGCCTTACAATATCTACATTTTAAGAATAGAGGGAAAAAGTTCAAATGCGTTTTATAAAATTGCTTTAGGGCAATAAAACTTTAAGCTAAGGGCGTTTCCTCGACCAATAGAATTACTTTTTCAAAGGATTTAAAGAAGTCCATTTGCAATTGTACTTTAACATTGTTTTTAATGCTAATATCACTAAAATATTTATTTTCTTCAATGTTTTCAATGTGTTGAGCCGAACAGAATAGGATAAGATTGATTGCTTTATTGAAATGAATAACGGGTTGAATTTCCGAATTGAAGAAGAGTGTTTGCGAACCACTTTCAAGTTTAGCAACACTTGAAATGAGTGAAGAGTGCATTGTTTCAGGTTTTAAATACTGAAGTTCGTGTTCGTCAAATAAACCGCATAAATATTTTTCAGACAAGGCAGGAGTGCCCAATTGAAAAGATTGTATGCCAGCAGAAATTTTATTTAATAAATCGTAAGGACCATTATAGGTTTGGAAGTAATAGCCAGCATTAGTCCATTCAACGACAAAATTTTCATCAGCAAACTGCATAGAAGGCGAAGTAACTTGTAGGTCCAAATTAATGTTTGCATAGGGATTACTAAGTGGTTGAACCAAGTTTTTCCTAATTGATTTTAAAATTTGTTCTTTTGGGGTTATTTCAAACACAATGCTCTTTAATTAGTCTGTTTCTGTTTGCAAAGAAAACTAAAATTTGGCACAACAAAAATTAAACAATCTCAAATTAGAGGGTGATTGTTAGCGTGATTGTTTATTTGTTTAGGTGTTTGTCACTCTAAGGCTCTCGAAGAGTGTTTAAAGGGTTTAAAAGGTTGAGGAGGTTTAAATTGTTTATGCGTTTAGTTGTTGAGTTGTTTATTTGTTTCACGCTGTTCAGCGTGATTGTTTAGCTGTTTAGGTGTTTAATGGGTTTAGGAGGTTAAAATTGTTTCACGACGTTCAGCGTGATTGTTTAATTGCTGTTTTATTTTCACCCAGAGCGCTTGTCCACCTATGGAGGATTTCATGTCACTACGCCAACCTTTTATAGTCCCATGCTCGAAGAGCATCTCTGTGTTCTCTTTTTCCCCTCTTAATGATTCACTCTGCGCTCTCTGTGTTTTCTCTGCGTTCTCCGTGGTTAAATTCCCTTTATGTTCTCTGTAGTTAGAGTTTCCATTAAAAAGCCTTCCGAAGAGTGCTTTTTGTCATCTTTTTTGCAAGGGAGAAGCAAAAAAGTCGCCAAAAAGGATTGTGTGTGTTTACTCATATCCTCGGGTTAAAACCCGAGGCTATAATTTTTTCTTTGTGTTCTTTTTGTTTTCATCACTCTGCGCTCACCTATATGTCTCGGTGTTGATTAATCCCCCATGCTCGAAGAGCATCTCTGTGCTCTCTTTTCAACAGTCTCTTTGTGTTCTCTGTGTTTTCTCTGCGATCTCTGTGGTTAATTCTCCCTTTTTGTTCTCCGTGGTTAGAGTTTCCATTAAAAAGCTCAACGTAGAGAGTTTTTTGTCATAGAAATCAACGTTTTAAATATAATGTTGAATTATATTAACATTAATTGCAAATTATATTACTAATGTTGGTTAAAAGCAACAATTTTTACTATCTGTTTTTTATTATCAAAATTATGTGTTAACTTTGTAGTGTAAAATCAACATTAAGGTGGTTTTATAATTACAATGTTAACTAATTACAACATTAACTACAAAGCTTTTACCGATAAAGCACTCTTACAGAAAATGGGCGATTTTATTAAAAATAAGCGTCTAAACATCAACAAAACACAAGCGCAGTTGGCCGCAGATGCAGGCATTAATCGCAGCACATTAATTGAATTGGAATCGGGTGGTGGAGCCAATTTACTCACTTTTATTCAAGTAATGCGAGCATTGGGACAATTAGATTTTCTTTCTTTTTTTGAGATAGAAACAGAGTTAAGTCCTTTGCAACTAGCAGAAATGCAGTCCAAGTATAAAAAACGTCAAAGAGCTTCCAAATCCATACCCAAAGATGATAAAAAATCCGATTGGTAAACGCTAATGATAACAACTGCTTTTATCAATATTTGGGGCAATTTGGTTGGAGCCATAGCTTGGAACACTGCCAGTGCTACTGCTAGTTTTGAGTTTGATACTTCTTTTAAATTGAAAGGTTGGGATATTAGCCCAATTAAGATGCCGAAAGCCAATCAAAATTCAATATTTTCATTTCCTGAATTGCGCAATATCAATACTTTTAAGGGATTGCCTGGTTTGTTGGCTGATGTTTTGCCTGATAAATATGGAAATGCCATTATCAATGCATGGTTGCAAAAAAACAACAGACCGAGTAATAGTCTGAATCCGGTTGAAATACTTTGTTTTATTGGCAACAGAGGGATGGGCGCTTTAGAATTTATCCCCAATTATCCTAAACCCGACGACAAAGATTTTGATTTGGAAATCAATAGTTTGGTTCAAATAGCCGAAAAAATTTTACAAGACAGACAAGATTTTAAAAGCGAATTGACTATTGAGGATGAAAAAAAATTGGTTGATATGCTTAAAATTGGTACTTCGGCAGGAGGTGCCAGAGCCAAGGCTGTCATTGCTTTTAATCCCAAGACGAAACAAGTTAGAAGCGGACAAGCAGACATTCCAGAGGGTTTTGAGCATTGGTTAATCAAATTTGATGGCGTTACTGATACCCAATTTGGCGCTAGCAGTGGCTACGGAAGGGTTGAAATGGCTTATTATTTAATGGCAAGACAAGCTGGTATCGTTATGGAAGACTGTCAACTTTTTGAGGAACATGGCAGAGCACATTTTATGACTAAAAGGTTTGATAGACAAGGTAATGAAAAACTGCACATGCAGAGTTTTTGCGGATTGCAACATTACGATTTTAACGAAGTGGGTTTATACAGCTATGAGCAATTGTTTGAAACCATGCGTTTGTTAGGTTTGCCATATTCGGATGCTCAACAACTGTTTATTAGGATGGTTTTTAATGTGATGGCTCGCAATTGCGATGACCACACCAAAAACTTTGCTTTTTTAATGGACAAAAGCGGCGTTTGGCGATTGTCTCCTGCATTTGATGTTTGCCATGCATACCGACCCAACAGTCCTTGGGTGAGTCAACATGCTTTGAGTATTGAAGGCAAAAGAACGGATTTTGAACTCAAGGATTTTATATCCATTGCAGACAAAATGAACATTAAAAAACCGATTCAATTGATTGAGCAAGTGAGAGCAGCAGTAGCCGATTGGCAAAAGTTTGCAAACGAAGTAGAGGTGGAGAAAGAGTTGGCAAGGGCGATAGAGAGAACTTTGCTTTACAGGGTTAGTTAATGTTGTAATGGTTGAGTGTTAATAGTAACTATTTGGAATGAAGTTATACAACACTGTAAATTCTTTCACACAAACCTCTATATTAAATTATCAACTAATACAACTTCAATATGTTCAAATTCAAACATAATAAAATAGAATATTTCTATTTACTTTTGCAACGGAAACTATAAATCCCTAATTAACAATTGCCTAGTAAAACCAATGCTATAAAACATACTATTCGTTCACTTCGTAAACTATTGGACAATAAAGAACGAAGGAGGGGAAAGGTTTTGTTAATTATTACTGCTTTAGTTTCACTTGCAGATGTAATTGCTTTAGCAACCGTTGTTCCAGTTTTGATGTTAGCCATTGACGGCAATTTTTTAAATAAAAGTAGCAAATTACGATGGGTTTTTCAAACTTTTAATTTTCAAACCGAAGCTCAGTTTTTAATAACACTTATTGGTTTAATAGTTGGTTTTTTTATTTTCAAGAATATTGTTGCTGTTTATGTACAAAAAAAATTAAATAATTTAGCGGTTGAGGTTGTTCATCATTTTACCGAAAAATCATTTTATAACTTAATCAGTAAGCCTTATGAATCTTTTGTTGGTAAGGGAACTTCTGAATTATTTAACAAAATACATTTTCATTCTTTGTATTTTTCAACAGGTATTTTATTGCCATTTGTGAGTTTATTTGGTGAATTTATTGTGCTTTTGTTTATCGTAACATTGATATTGGTTTTTAATCCAACCTTATTTTTGGTTATCGTACTCATTACTGCGCCAGCCTTTTATCTTGTCAATACAATGACAAAGAAAAAAATTTATCAATTAGGAGAACAATCCAAACAGTTGAGAGAAGAAACCATTGGCAGTTTAAATTTTGGATTAAATGGTATCGTAGATATTAAGCTCAATCAATCTTCAGTGTTTTTTATCAATGATTTTTTACGCAAACAGCAGCCTTTGGTTAAGAATGATTTGCGCTCCGTGTTTTATCAAAGTATTCCTGCCCGAGCCAATGAAATTGTTGTATTGGTTGCGGTAATTTGTTTGGTTATTTACGGCTATTTTTTCTCTGATAATCCTGCGGGACTTAGAACTTTGGCGGCAGTATTTGTGTTATCAGTATTTAGATTAGTGCCTGCTTTAAACAGAATGTTGGTTGCTGCCATGAAGTTAAAAATGTATCAGCACATTGTAGATTTTTTTAATTTCGAAACGCACGATCCGGTATTAGCCAAACACCACCATGTAGAATTTAATAAGGAATTAGAGATTAATCACATTTCTTATCAATATTCCGATTCAGAAAAACCATTATTGAAAGATATTTCTTTTAAAGTAAAACCGGGAGAAAAAATAGGGATTCGTGGGGCAAGTGGAAGTGGTAAAAGCACCTTAATGAAAATTATTACAGGGCTCATTAAAACTCAAGAAGGCAATATAACGGTTGATGGCGTAAAATTAGACCAAGACCATATCAATAGTTGGTGGACACAGATAGGGTTTGTTCATCAAAATCCATTTGTTTTTAACAAAAGTCTGCATGAAAACATTACACTTAGTCGAGAATTTGATGCAGAAAAGTTACAAAAAGTGATACAAGAATCGGGATTACAAGAATTTGTAAAGTTACTTCCTAATGGTATTTACTCTGTTATTGGTGAAAACGGTTCTAAAATTAGTGAAGGCCAAAAACAACGGATCGCCATAGCAAGAGCATTGTATAAAAATGCCAAGTTGTTGATTTTCGATGAGGCTACTAGTGCTTTGGATGAAGAAACAGAAGCGATTATTCAGGAAAGTATCGAACAAATCAATCACCACAATGTGGCAATAATTATTGTTGCACATCAAAGTAAAATCATTAATATTTGCAACATTAAATACAGGATTCAAAATAATCAATTAATTAAAGAAGAATGAAGAAAATTAAATTAGCAGTTGTAGGTTGTGGTCACATTGGTAAGCGACATGCAGAAATGGTAACTCGCCATCCAGAATCAGAACTTGTAGCATTAGCAGATACAAGAGAAGCGAAAGAATTGGGTATCGAACAATATTCAGTTCCGTTTTTCAATAGTTTAGAGGCGCTTTTGACTAGTGGTATTGAGTTTGATGTGTTGTGTATAGCAACGCCAAATGGGTTTCATGCTGAACACGCCTTAATGGGCTTGGAGCACAAAAAACATGTAGTGATAGAAAAGCCAATGGCATTAAATAAAGCGGATTGTGAAAAAATTATTTTTAAATCATTACAAGTTTCCAAGCAAGTGTTTTGCGTAATGCAAAACCGATATTCACCTCCTTCAGAATGGATTAAAAAAGTAATAGACGATGGCATTTTAGGAGATATTTACATGGTTCAGATTAACTGTTACTGGAACCGCGATGAGAGATATTATAAAAAAGACGGGTGGAAAGGTCAATTGTCTATAGATGGAGGAACATTGTTTACGCAATTTTCGCATTTTATCGACATTATGTATTGGTTGTTTGGTGATATTAAAGACATTCAAGCAAAATTTGATGACTTTACACACAAAGACCTTACAGATTTCGAAGACAGTGGTTTTGTGAATTTCCGATTTTTAAATGGCGGAATGGGTAGTTTGAATTATTCAACTGCTGTATGGAATCAAAATTTAGAAAGCAGCTTAACGGTAGTTGCCAAGAATGGCAGTATAAAAATTGGTGGACAATACATGAATGAAGTGGTTTATTGTCATGTCAAAGATTACGAAATGCCTGAATTGCCGCCATCAAATCCTGCCAATGATTATGGACCATACAAAGGTTCGGCTGCCAATCACAATTATATATTCGAGAATGTAGTGGACACATTGTTGCATAGAAACACCATTACCACTAATGCCTTAGAAGGTTTGAAAGTGGTAGAAATAATAGAACGCATTTACGATTTAAATCCCTATATAAAAAGACAAGCTTAAACATGTCAAAAAAGTTATCCATTATCATTCCTGCTTACAATGAAGCAGCCACCATACATTTAATATTGAACAAAGTTCAGCAGGTTAATTTATTGAACAATATTCAGAAAGAGATAGTGATTGTTAATGACTGTTCAACGGACCAAACCCAAGAAACGATAGAAAAGTACAAAGCTGAAAATCCACATTTAGACATTCAGTTATACAAGCAAGCTGTTAATCAGGGAAAGGGTGCAGCAATTCACAAGGGGATAGAACAAGCACAGGGGGATTATATCATTATTCAAGATGCCGATTTGGAATATGATCCAAACGAGTATAATATTTTGTTAAAGCCATTGGAGGATGGTGTAGCCGATGTGGTTTATGGTAGTCGTTTTATGGGGGGTAATCCGCATCGTATTTTGTTTTTTTGGCATTCTATAGGCAACAAAATATTGACATTCATGTCCAATATGTTTACCAATTTAAACCTAACAGACATGGAAACTTGTTACAAAGTATTTAGGTCAGAAATTATTAAGTCGATTCAGTTTAAAGAAAATCGATTTGGTTTTGAGCCAGAGGTAACAGCAAAAATAGCACGCATTCCAAGGATAAGAATTTATGAAGTTGGAATTTCGTATTACGGCAGAACCTATGAAGAAGGCAAAAAAATAGGATGGAAAGATGGTTTCAGGGCGATTTACTGTATTTTGAAATACAATTTGTGGAACAGTTAAACTGTTTTATTGTGCCTGTTAAGTATTCAAAAAAGGGTGTGACTTTCTTTTAAAACAAAGTAGATTCTTTAAAGCTGCACTTAGCACTTGAGATTGCGATTAATAAGCAATACAGAGAATATAATGACTCGCAAAGGAGAGTCGAAATTGGGAATAAAGCTATTAACTTAAAAATAACACATTACAGTTAAATAGCACTTGCATAACACCAAATAATTGAGTAGTTTTGCTACTCAATTCAGATGATAGAATCCTTAATTTCTTCCAAAACACGCATCAAACTGCTTTTAAAATTCTTTTTAAACAGTGAGACAAAGTCTTATTTAAGGCATTTGGAATCGGAGTTTGGAGAAAGTACCAATGCCATAAGGTTAGAGTTAAACAAATTAGAAGAAGCAGGCATGCTTAATTCACAGTTTGAAGGCAACAAAAAAATCTATCAAGCAAACAAGCAGCATCCTTTATTTAACGATATAAGCAGCATTATTTTAAAGTATACAGGCATTGATTGGATAGTTGAATATTTAGTTAAACGTTTGGGAGATGTTAAAAAAGTGTATTTAAGTGGCTCATTTGCAAGAGGATTAAACAGCGAAACCATAGATTTGCTTATTGTTGGAGAAATTGATGTGGTTTTTATGGATGAATTGTGTTTGAAAATCAAGAAAAAAATTGAGAAAACCATTAATTATCAAGTGTACAGTGAGGCAAAACAAGTTGATAAGTTAATCAATAATGAAAAGAATTCTTATTTATTATTGTGGGAGAAGTAAATAAAAAAAACACTTAAAAAAGTTAATTGTTTAACTATTTTAAGAAATAAATAAATAATTACTGAAACCATTGGTATCAGTAGATTTTAATAGACCATACTCAGACAGATAATGTAACTGAGGGGGCGGTGCTTTGAATATGAAAAACAAAGAAAAATGGTATGTTATATACACCAAGTCGAGACATGAAAAAAGGTTAGCCGATAAACTAACTGTAATGGGTAGCGAAGTGTATTTACCATTAGTAAAGTCAGTATCAACAAGAAAAGATCGGAAACAGACTATAGAAAAACCTTTGTTTAATTCGTATGTGTTTGTCAAAGAATCAACAATCAACATAGATTCACTGAAAACTTATGACAGTTTTGTATCCTATTTATTATTCAATGGAAGGCCTGCAATTGTTTACCAATATGAAATTGATATTATAAAATCCTTAGTACAGCACGGTTATAGTGTAGAATTGAGTGAAGTTGACTCCAAACAATTATCAGAGGGCAGAAAAGTAATGGTGATAAGTGGCCCTTTAAAAGGAACGGAAGGCGAAGTTTATCAGTTAATAAATCCTGAATTTGTATATGTTCATTTTGAGAATTTACAAGGAAGCATGAAAATTAATATCTCGTATAAGCAATTGAAGTTGATTTGAGAAGAATACGGGTAATATCAAGGAGAGGAAATTAACCACAGAGAACGCAGAGAAAGCACTCCCGAGTCATTCGGGAGAGCGCAAAGAGTATATAGAAAGAGCGCACAGAGATGCTCTTCGAGCATAGACACAGTTGGAATTTAACCACGGAGAGCACTGAGAAAGCACTCCCGAGTCATTCGGGAGAACACAGAGAGGGCTGGGAGAAGAGGGCAAAGAGATGCTCTTTGAGCATGGGAGAATATTCCCGAGTCATTCGGGAGTGTGCAGAGTGAGTGAACATAAGTAACTGCAGAGCGCGAGGAGAAACAATAAACACATAAACAACCACTCTGAACGATAAGAAACTCTCGAATGTCATGGTGAGGCACTCGAACCATAGTCATCGAGACTTTTTCAATTTAGAATGCCACCTTTTACTTCCCTTTGATAGACTCAGCGTAAACTAGCTCAGTATAAACTCCATCACGTGAATAGGCTCAAACTAGTGGGTTACAAAACCCAATAACTATTAACCCTTAACCAATAACC
Organism: Chitinophaga pinensis; assembly: GCA_945871905.1. Classification (GTDB taxonomy): domain Bacteria; phylum Bacteroidota; class Bacteroidia; order NS11-12g; family UBA955; genus JABMMZ01. The sequence goes on along the minus strand of CAMBXL010000006.1, from coordinate 51,376 downwards.
ATTCCCCCCATGTACACCACCGAAATAAAACCCCAAAACAAATGGTACGACATAGACTTCAAGGCTATTTGGCAATACCGTGATTTGTTGATGCTTTTTGTGCGTAGAGATTTTGTGGCGGTTTATAAGCAAACAGTTTTAGGTCCTATTTGGTTCTTTATTCAACCTATTCTTACCACCGTTACTTTTACCTTTATATTCGGCAATTTTGCCAAAATTTCAACGGATGGCATACCACCTTTGCTATTTTATCTTAGTGGTTTAACTTTTTGGAATTATTTTGCCAGTTGCCTTACAGCCACTAGCAACACCTTTGTAAGTAATGCAGGCATGTTTGGTAAGGTTTATTTTCCAAGATTAATAACGCCTTTGTCGGTTGTTATTTCCAACCTAATTAAGTTTGGCATTCAGTTTATTTTATTTTTAGTTGTCTTTTTTTACTACTGGTGGACTGGTGCTATTCAACCCAATTGGACAGTAGTTCTGTTGCCCATATTTGTAATGATGATGGCCGGTTTGGGCTTAGGTTTTGGTATTTTAATTAGTTCACTAACCACCAAATACCGTGACTTTACATTTTTGGTTGGTTTTGGGGTTCAGTTGCTCATGTATGCATCACCTATCATTTATCCATTTAGTATTTTATCCGAAGACTTGCGTTTTTGGTTAAATGTATTGAACCCAATGAGTTCCATTATTGAAGCCATTAAATACGGTTTTTTGGGCGAGGGTGTTTTCAGTATAAGTAACTTGGCAATCAGTGCCACCTATATGTTTGTTTTACTCTTTGTGGGTATCGTAACCTTCCACAAGGTTGAAAAAAGTTTTATGGATACGGTTTAGTTAGAAATTATGGATTTATTAAAAAATACTTTTAAAAATTATTTTGGTTTAGAATTACCTGAATATGAGAATTTCCCTATTGGTTTCTTTGAAAGCACTGATGATTATATCAGATATTTCAAAAAAACAATATATTTTAAACAAGCGGTAATTGTTCCATTAATTGATAATGGAATGCAAATAGAAGATAGAATTATTGATTTAGCTTCTGGTGACGGACAAATGTCACTAGCTTTGTATCTTTTAGGGTATAGAAATATAACACTATTTGATTTAGATAGAGATAGATTAGATTTTGGAATTAAAATTGTAAAGTTTTTTTTAGGGAAAGATATTATAGTAAATGAAATGTGTGATTCTGCAATGAATTTTAATCATAATTTCGATGTGATAATTTCATATCAGACAATTGAACATTTGTCAAATACTGGGAATTATAGTATTGCATCGAGAGATTGTCAGAGAGTTTTTCTTAAATCGATTAATGAAAACATAAATAAACTTTGTTATTTTAATGCTCCTAACTATACTTTTCCTATAGATGGACATGATACAGGGAAATTGTTTTTTCATTATCTGCCCATAAGAATTCGAGAAATAATAATTAAAAAAGGGTGGGTTAAATGTTCTTGGTCAGGTATTTCACAACCGGTTTCCTTAAGATTTTTGAAAAAACATTTGAAAAGATTTGAATTGATAACAAATTATTATGCTTTTAGGAATATGGAGAACTATTTATCGACACAAGCACCTTTTGACTATATGGGCAATAGAGTTATAGACTATGATATTAATAAATTGCCGAATAAAAAAAGATTTATCTCTTTAATAGGAAAAATATTAGGTACTAACATGCAAAATCTTCTTCCTACACTTAGTGTAATTTATAAGGTTAAATAAAAGGTTAATGAATGCAATCACATTAGAAAATATATCCAAACAATACCGCTTGGGTCAAGTAGGGAGTAAAACGATGGCAGCTGACTTTAAACGGTGGCTTTATAATTTACAAGGAAAAGAAGATCCATTTGCGAAAATTGGAGAAACGAATGACCGTTCAAAAAAAGGGTCATCAGAATATGTGTGGGCATTGAAAGATATAAATTTTGATGTTAAACAAGGAGAAGTCTTGGGGATTATTGGAAAAAATGGAGCAGGCAAAAGTACGCTTCTAAAAATATTATCTAGAGTAACAATACCTTCAACTGGTAAGATTTCTATACATGGAAGGATGGCAAGTTTACTTGAAGTTGGTACAGGGTTTCATCCGGAGTTAACAGGTCGCGAAAATGTATTTTTAAATGGGGCGATAATGGGGATGAGTAAGGCTGAAATAAAATCTAAATTTGATGAAATAGTCGATTTTTCTGGGGTAGAAAGGTATATAGACACCCCCGTTAAAAGATATTCTTCGGGCATGCACGTCAGATTAGGTTTTGCTGTAGCCGCACATTTAGAACCTGAGATTTTGGTGGTGGATGAAGTTTTGGCGGTAGGGGATGCTGAGTTTCAAAAAAAGTGCCTTGGTAAAATGAAATCGGTAAGTGGGGAAGGAAGAACAGTGTTGTTTGTGAGTCATAATATGGGAGCGGTAAAAACGCTTTGTAACAGAGGTTTACTATTAGAGAATGGAACTTTGACATATGATGGTAATATAGATGAAACAGTTAACAGGTATCTTAGAATAAATCAATCAGGAGATCAAACAGGAAAAATTGAGTTACATAAAAAAGGCTTTGGTTCAGGTGAAGCATTAATCAAAAAAATCGAAATGATTAATCATGAGGGTAATATATCGGAAACTACACTTTATAAGGAGCCAATTAGAATAAAAATTTATGTAGAATCAAGCATTTCTGTCCCAACAGCATCAATTGATATAAAGATAAGTGATAATAATGGCACTATACTTTTTCATGCACTTAACCAATATCAAAACATTCCTTTTTCACTTCATATAGGTGAAAATGTTATAGAACTTGAACTCGAGAATAATTTATTACCAGGAAATTTTATGATTACACCGGGTATTCACAATACGGCGACTTCACTTACAATCGATATGCATGAAAATATTTTGGCTTTTGAAGTAATCAAAGCAGCAAAAATAGCAACAGAGAGCTATCCATGGGAATGGAATCTTGCTCCTGCAAAAGTAGATATTTTAAAATTGAAATAATGTCAAATTTTATCCCAATTACAAAACCTTGGCTGATTGATGAGGATATCAATGCCGTTTCTGATGTACTTAAAACTGGCATGCTAGTTCAAGGTCAAGAAGTTGAAAAACTAGAAATAGCTGTTGCCGATTATTTAAACGTTAAACAAGTTATTGCGGTTTCAAATGGTACTGCCACCATGCATATTATGCTCAAAGTATTAGGGATAGGCCCAGGTGATGAGGTGATAGTTCCAGCTTTTTCGTATGTGGCTACTGCCAATGTTGTAGAATTAGTGGGAGCTACTCCAGTTTTTGTAGATATAGATATCAATACATTCAACATTGACACTAAATTAATCGAACAAAAAATAACCCCAAGAACTAAAGCCATATTGGCCGTTCATGAGTTTGGACTTGCGGCAAATGCGAAAGAAATTAACAATATTTGCAAAAAACATAATCTCTTTTTTTTAGAAGATGCCGCTTGCGCTTTGGGTGCTAGTATCGAAAATAAAAAAACAGGTTCATTTGGTCAAAGCGCCTCTTTTTCTTTACACCCTCGCAAAGCCATAACCTCTGGCGAAGGGGGATTAATATCAACGAATGATGAAGAATTTGCTTATAAATGCAGAATTCTTAGAAACCATGGGGTTGATGTAACCAAAGGAAAAACAGGATTTGTAGAAGCCGGTTTTAATTACAGAATGACAGATTTTCAAGCTGCATTAGTAGCTTCACAGTTTAATAGATTTGAAGAAATTTTAAGTAAAAAAAATGAAATTGCAGCGCATTATTTTTCAGAAATAAAAAATTCTAAAGTAATATTACCTCATATACCTCAAGGTTATACTCATAGTTTACAATCTTTTCATCTTTTGCTAGAAGGTATCACTCAGAATGAGGCAATAGAAAAATTGAAGTTATTAGGAGTGGGCGCTAACTATGGGGCACAATGTATCCCTGAAGTGATTTATTACAAAAATAAATATGGATATAATTCTAAAACAGACTTTCCAAATGCATTAAAAGCATTTGACCAAGGTTTGGTCATTCCATTATTTCCTCAAATGCAACAAGAGGAGATAAATAAAGTAATCTCAGCAATCAATCAATTATAAATAGTATAAAAATGAAAAATAAAAATATCTTTATCACCGGAGGAGCTGGTTTTATTGCCAACACCTTAATCAAAACGCTTATTCATGACAATAAAATAGTTGTTTATGATAATTTTCACAGAGACACGCTGACAAGTAGTGGATTGTCAGACCATCCTAATTTAAAAATAATTAAAGGGGATGTATTAGATTACCCATTGTTAGAAAAATCTATTAAAGGTAACAATATTATTGTTCATGCTGCAGGAATTGCAGGAATAGATACGGTTATTAAAGATCCAGTTAAAACCATGAGGGTAAACATGATTGGCACCGCTAATTTATTAGAAGCGGCCTATCAAGCAGGCGGAATTGAAAGATTAATTGACTTTTCAACATCAGAGGTGTTTGGTTCTATGGCATTTCGTTCTTCTGAAACAGATCAAACTGTAGCAGGAACTACTGGAGAGGCTAGATGGACTTATGCGGTAAGTAAGTTAGCTGGAGAACATTTATCACACGCTTACTACGAAAAATACAAATTGCCAATTGTAACTGTTAGACCATTTAATGTCTATGGTCCTGGGCAAACTGGTGAAGGAGCAATTCAAATATTTATAAAAAAAGCATTGGCAGGAGAAACTATATATATAGATGGGGATGGCAATCAAATTAGAGCTTGGTGTTATGTTGATGATTTTGTGGATTGCTTGTTCCGTTGTTTAGAAAATCCAAATGCCATAGGTCAAAGTTTTAATATTGGTAATGCAAGGGCAGTAATCACCATATTAGGATTAGCACAAACAGTTTGTAGAGTGCTGAACTCAAGTTCAAAAATTGAATTCAGACCACCACTTTCCGCAGATATAGCATTAAGAATACCAAGTGTTGACAAAGCCAACGATATTTTAGGATTTAAAGCAAAAGTAGATTTAGAAGAAGGTGTTTTGAAAACTGCAGAAGCATTTAAAGTTTTATATTAATTATAATATTATGAATATTACTGATCAAATCATCCAAAAAATAAAAAAAAATAGAATCAGTGCGACTGAAGTAGCTGATTGTATGAATAAAACAGGCAATTTAGATTATGGTCTATACCCTTTAAATAGACAACATTTTAAAGTTGGAAGAGTGAAATGGACGTATGCCCTCAATGAAAGCAATTGGGAACACCACAGACAAATTGCCGATATTGAAAGCGGTTTAATTATTATTACAGAGCCCTTTAACTGTGGCGAAAGAGCCATATTTGGAGACTTAGTGACTAAGTATTTAATGCTTTACAGTCAATCGGAAGCATTAATCGTTCTAGGCAAGTTAAGAGATATTCCACATTTAATTAAAGAAAATTATCCCATTTGGTTAAAAGGGATAACTCCAATAGGTTGTTTCAATAAGCCAAGTGAAATAGATTTAGATAATAGTATTATTGAGGAAAGAAGAGCAAAATATGACGATACCATTGCAGTTTGCGATGATAGTGGGGTAGTGATTATTCCAAAAGAATTACACAATGAAGAATTTTTAAATAAATTGGATTGGATAGAAGAACAGGAAGATATTTGGTTCGATTGTGTCGACAGAAGAAAATGGAGTACTTACGATACGGTATGTCTTAAAAAATATTTGCAAGACCCGGAAAGCAATAAATTTAAACCAGAAGAAAACCCTTTAGCATGAAAAAAATAGCGGTTTTAGGTGCAGGTTTTTACAATATTAATGTGTATAAAAAACTCAAAGAAGGTGGATTTTATACTATTGCAATTGATGGCAATAATGAAGCCCCTGCAGCAGAATATGCCGATGAGTTTGTAAATCTGAATTTTTCTGATAAAAATATTTTATTTGACTACCTAAAATCAAACCCTGTAGATGCTATTATGCCAATTAATGATTGGGGAACAGTAAGTGCCGCTTTTGTCTCAGAGCAATTAGGTTTAAAAGGAATTTCAGAAGAAGCTGCAATTTCAGCTACAGATAAAGGAATAATGAGAGATACTTGGGCCAAAAACGGTATCCCTAATCCCAAGTATTTTATATTTTCTTCTATAAAAGAATTAGAAGAAAATGTTCAGGCAGTGAGATATCCATGTGTTATTAAACCCACAGATAGTGGAGGATCAGGAAGAGGAATTTCTGTACTAAAATCAAAGGAGGATTTACAATGGGCATATGAATTTGCTAAACCATATGTTAGAAATAACAGGTTTATTTGTGAAAGTTTTGTGGATGGGATTGAACTCACTATAGAGACTATAAGTATTGAAGGTGAAGTTTATGTATTAGCAATGAGTGACAAGGAAAAACCAGACCTAAGAACCCGTGTTGCAACTTCCCTTAATTACCATGCAAAATTAGACAAGAAACAGGAAGCCTTAGTACAAGAAACGGTTAAAAAAGCAGTTAAATCATTGGGCATACATACCGGAATGGCTCACACAGAAGTGATAATAAACAACATGGAAATAGTGATGGTAGAAATGGGAGCAAGAGGAGGTGGAGGCCACATTTTTCATACCATTATAGAAGCTGTGAGTGGAATCAATGCACCTTTAACTGTTGCAAAATTGTTAACGGGAGATAAAATAGAATTAAATTTAATAGAGAAAAAGGGAGCAACGTATAGATTTTTCAATCCAAGATATGGAATTTTAAAAAAAGTTATAGGTTTAGAAGACGTAAAAAAATGGAATGGTATACTTGATATTGGAATTTTAAAAAAAGAGGGAGAAGTGGTAGGTGATTTAAAAAATTCTCTAGAGAGAGCTGGGTATATTGTTAGTAAAGGAATTGACAGAGAAACTGCTCTTGAAATAGCAAAAAAAGCAGAAAATACAATACAATTTGAAATTGAAGAAATTTTATGAAAAAAATTGCCATCCTTGGTAATATGAATAATATTCCATCAGTAACTGCAAGAGCTTTGATAGACAAAGGATATGATGTTACAATTTTTTTTTTAAGTGAATATAATCATTTTAAAATAGAAGCAGATTCACATGAACCAATAATAAGTCTAAAAAAAATTAATTTAGGATGGGATAGGGACGATCTTTTAAAATTAACAAAAAAACAAATAAGAGATAAAATAAATGGCTTTGATTTTTATATTGGTGTTGAGTGGGCACCTTCAATACTTTGGAAAGCCGGAATTAAGCTGAATATGTTTTATGCTATTGGTACCGATTTAACGCATTATCCCTTTTATGAGTTAAATAGATTTCCACCGCCTGTATGGTTATTAAAACTACATTTGTTGGCAAAACAACAATTCTATGGAATTAAATACGCCGATTTTTTAAGTATGAATAATGCTCCTGAGGTAATGGAGAAACAAAGAAGAAAAATTAACCCACTTGGCAAAAGAATAGTTGGAATTCCTTATTTATATACCCCTCAATATACACAGGAGTATCTAAATAAATCACAATATAAAAAAGAGTTTGACCAAATTAGAAGTGAATTCGATTTTGTGATTTTTCATCATGTAAGGCATGAATGGGTAGCTGCAAAAAATACGATTCATGATAAGGGTAACGACATACTTTTTCATTCTATTAAAGAATTAAAAACGATTTATCGTGAAAAGAAAATTGCGCTTATAACTATTGATTATGGAACAGATACTGACAAATCTAAAGAATTGATAGATAAATTAGAGTTAACAGATTCCGTAAAATGGTTTCCTAAAATGGAAAAGAAACATCTATTGTATGGTTTAAAAATTAGTGATGTATTTGTGGGGCAACTCGCAGATGCTTTTCCAGCCTATACTTCACTTTATGAAGCATTGGCAATGGGAAAAACTATCATACACAAAGGGGATGAAAACGATAATACTATCTATCCTATTCTTAATGCTTATGATAAAATAACCCTAACGAAGGCGCTAAGTAATTGTATATCTGAAAAGGTAAGTACTGATTCAATGGGTAAGAAAAGTTTGGAATGGTTTCAGCAATATGGTTATAATTACCCTGTAAATGAGGTTGTGAATGCGATTGAAGATAAAATTAAATCCAATATCCCTATTTGGGGTAAAATTCATTGTGCTATAATTCAACTTGCAATTGTTGTTATGACTCCTATTGAAAAGGTAATATTTCGTCTCCAAAGGTTATAAAAGTATTTTAATTGAAGCATCTTTACCTCTTTACCGAAAAATTTCCTCATGAAGGGGGAGAACCATTTTTGGAAACAGAAATAAGTTATTTGTCAAAGGCTTTTGAAAAGATTTTTATTTTTCCTTTGTCAAGTCATGGTTCAGAAAAATTACCCATGCCACCCAATGTGGAAGTACTAGATTTTGAAACTAATAGACCCGTTTATCTTAAAAAAATACTACTAAAACATGGATGGATAGTTATTAAATGGTTTGTTTTAGAATTTATTAAATCGCCACACCGATTTAAATATATTACTCAGTTTAATTGGAATTTTAAAAGACTCGTAGGATTATTAAATAATGCTATTGAATTAAAAATCACCATCAACCATTTAAACCTTTTTAAACCCCATCAAACTTTATACTACTCTTATTGGTTCAATGATTGGGCTTCTATTTTAGCTATTGCAAAGCAATTGGGATTGCAAGGAAAACTTGTGAGCAGAACACATGGATTTGATTTCGATGAACAACAACAAGGAAGAGGATACCACCCTTTTCGTTATGTTGAAATACCAAAGTTAAACAAAGTGTATCAAGTGTCAGAATATGGACAAAATTATATGGATAAGCGTTTTTCAAGGGCTAAAAACTTAGTAAAATCAAAATTAGGAGTTATTGAGAATGGAGTAAATCCAATTTCAAATAATCAAATATATCAAATCGTTTCATGCTCAAATTTTGTTCCGCTCAAAAGAGTTCATTTAATTATTGAAATACTAAGCCACTTAAAAATCCCCTATCACTGGACTCATTTTGGAACAGGCATTGGGATGGAACAGGTAAAAGTAAAAGCTAAAAATGAATTAAATATAGATAACTATTCTTTTAAAGGATTTGTACCTAATAAAGACTTAATGGAATGCTATAAAGCAAACGCTGTAGATTTGTTTATTAACGTAAGTGAATTAGAAGGATTGCCTGTAAGTTTAATGGAGGCTATCAGTTTTGGAATACCAATAGTGGGTTGCAATATTTGTGGAGTGCCTGAAATAGTAAGTAAGCAAACTGGGGTATTGTTAGAACTTGATTTTATTCCTTCACAAGCAGCTGTTCAAATACAAGAATTTTTAGAATCAAAGGCAAGAAATCATGAATTCAAAAAAGGAGTGAAAGATTTTTGGGCCAATAATTTTGATGCAGATAAGAATTATACTGACTTTTTAAAGTCTTTAAACACGATTTAAATGCGATTTAACAACTCATTAAATCATATTACTCCTTCAGCTTCAATGTCCAAAGGGCTTAGTGAAATTCCGGTTTTTGCAAATCTTGCGGTAGGTTCGCCTGACATTCCTCCGCCAAGTGAGATTATTAACTTAGCCAAGGATTTTGTGCAATCACCTAACTTTGCATATACTCCAACCAAAGGCAGTATAAAGGCTTTAAAAAATTTGCATCAGATAGTTTTTAAAGAGAACCCAAATATTAATCCACAAACTGAAATAAGCCTCTGTTCTGGAGCAAAATATGGCATTTATTTAACCCTTAAAACCATAACAAACCAACAAGACCATGTCATGTTCTTTCAGCCTTATTGGCTCAGTTATCCTGATATTTGTATAAGTCTAAATATAAATTGGACTGGTTTTGAATATGATTTTAATTCAAATTCTTATAATTTTGAAAAGCTAAAACAAGAACTTTTAAATCAAAAAACGAAAGTTTTATTATTGAATAACCCCAATAATCCCATAGGGCAGTTATTTACCAAAGAGCAATTACAAGATTTGATTTCGTTTTGTGAGAAACAAGAAATATGGTTAGTGTTAGATGAGGTTTATAAAAATTTGGTATTTGACCTTAAAGAGCCACTGCATGAATGGATAAATAGCAATACAGTAATCAGAGTGGGTTCGCTTTCCAAGTCTATGTCTTTACCTGGTATGCGTTTGGCTTATGTCCAAGGGAACTATGAGTTTATCCAAAAATTTAATTTATTCAACCAACATATCAGCACCTGTGTCAATAGCTTTGCATTGTTTCTTTTAGAAAATCTAAACAAAGAAACTTATGAGAGTTTTACTCATTATTGTTCACAGGTGTATAAAGAACGTTTTCATATTGCCGAATCCATCTTAAAATCCAAAGGTTTTGAGGTGTTAAAAAGTGAAGCTTCTTTTTATATGATGGTTAAAGTTACACCTATATATGATAACGTACAAGATTGTATTTCAGCTTTGGAGAGCAAAGGGATAATAGTAACACAAGGAAGAAATTACGGTAGTCAATTTGAGGATTACATAAGAGTGTGCCTAACAGTAGTGCCCAAAGAAAAACTTGTCCAAACACTAAATTTATTTTAATTACATGTTCGATTGTCATATACATATAGAAACAGGAATGGAAAATTACGATATTTCCATATCTTCAGGTAATATTATTTTCAATTCAATTGAATCTTATGAGCAATATTCATCTCTATACCCCAATCATTATCATAGTCTAATTTTTGATTTTGATAAAGACATTTTATATTTCAAAAACCTGAAAAAAGAAAAAAAAATAGTATGTTTAAAAATTCACAGTAGAATTCAAAAAATCGCGGAAAAAGATTATCCGTTTTTAATTCAAAGACTGAAAGAATTAGACGAAAACATTCCTATTATTTACGATGCTTTTTATTATGGAGAGGATATAATTTACCAACCCAATTTGAAGGAGTTAATAAACCTAATTAAAGTTTTTCCAGACAGGAAATTTATAATAGCTCATGCTGGTGGTTATGAAATATTAAAGTATTATTTTCATTTAAGAACTTTTACTAATGTTGGTTATGATTTATCTTTATCTCTTCAATATTTGGAGGATTCAAGCTGTCGAGATGATTTAAAAAAACTTATAAAATTTACAGCAAAAGAAAAACTCTTTTTTGGAACTGACTATCCTTTTGCATCTCCAAGCAATCAGGTTAATATATTAAATCAAATATTTAATGAATTAGGTTTGGCAGAAGAGGAAAAAGAAGGAATTTTTAATAATAATTGGATAGAGTTTTTGAAAATTAATATATAATATGTGCGGAATATCAGGTATTTGGAAATTTAATAACGATTTAGTTTCATATGAAACTTTAAAACGTTTCACGGATTCAATGGTTCACCGTGGTCCCGATGGGGCAGGTTATGAGCTGTTTGACAATAATACGCTTGGTTTGGGTCAGCGCCGTTTGTCTATTTTAGATTTGAGTGAAGCCGGTAAACAACCCATGAGTTATGCCGAGGGGCGTTATTGGATTATTTACAATGGCGAAATCTTTAATTTTATTGAAGTCAGAGAAGAACTTCAGCAGTTGGGTCATGTTTTCAAATCAGACACAGATACAGAAGTAATATTAGCTGCCTATTCCCACTGGGGCAAAACTTGCTTAGACAAGTTTAATGGCATGTGGGCATTCGCCATTTGGGATGAACAAGACAAAAGTTTGTATTTAGCACGAGATAGATTTGGGATAAAGCCACTTTATTATACTTTCAATGACCACTTTATAGCTTTTGCCTCTGAGACTATTGCATTCAAAAATTTAGAAGGTTTTGAAAGAAAAATTAATAAAGAACGATTAAAAGAAATAGTTGACAATTCATTAGCACATGAAGGATTAGGATTAACGATTTATGACAACATTTATCAAATACTTCCTGGACATACTTTAACAATTCAAAAAGGGAAACCATTGCCCAAGCAAAAAAGATGGTATGACATTCGAGCTAAAATAAAAAAACCCAATACCAATTCATACGAAGAAAATGTAAAGTCATTTTATAATTTGTTTGAAAATGCATGTAAAATAAGAATGCGTTCAGATGTACCATTAGCTTCTGCATTAAGCGGTGGTTTAGATTCCTCCTCTGTGTATTCTATGGTAAATCACATAAGTGAAAAATCAAACAATAACAGTCGACAAGCTCAACAATGTAAAAAAGCCATTACAGCAGTTTTTCCAGGAACAGAAATGGATGAAAAACAATATGCTGAAGTAGTAGCTGAAAAATGGGGCAAAGAAAATTGGGTTTGTATTAGTAACAATATGGACCACTTGGCTCAAGAAATAGAGCAGGTTACAAAAAAATTTGATACAATTGCGGGTACGCCAATGAATGCTATTACGAAAATTTACGAAGGAGTTCGCAATGAAAAAGTGATTGTATCATTGGATGGTCATGGCGTAGATGAAATGTTATTTGGCTATCGGTATATGTTAGACAAGTTGTTTTACTACTATTTAGAAATTGGAAGTATTAAAAAAGCAATTTTAGTTAAAGAGGTTTTGGTGAACCTGTATCATGAAAATAACAGAGAATCGGTAAGTATAAGGCTCGGTTCACTGATAAGCCAAGTAGAAAAAAACAAGAATAGTTTAAAAGTTAAGTTGAAATCTTTATTAAGATCGAAAAAGCCAAAAGTAGAAAAAATACAAATCCCTAATGAAGCCAATCATCTCAGTGATGAATTATATCATTTTGAAGAATTTTCCTATGAAAATCAAATTATACTTAATGATTTTTTTATTTATAGTTTGCCATGTTATTTAATGCATTTTGATAGGGCTTCAATGCAAAACAGTGTAGAAATAAGAATGCCATTTATGGATTATAGATTAGTAGAATTTTGCTTTCAATTACCAATAGAACACAAATTGGGGATGGGATATACCAAAAGAATAGTTAGAGATGCATTAAAAGAGATAGTACCACATTCTATAGTAGAGAGAACATTTAAAGTTGGGATTGGTTCTCCATTGGTTTCATGGTTTAACAATGAGCTTAACAGTTATGCACAAGAATTATTAAGTAGAACTGAATTAGATCTGTTTTTAAAAGAATTAAATTTCCAAGACAAGTCAGTTTTTTTAGAACAGTTAAAAAACAAAACCATAACAGATGTTCTTGCAGTTCAGCTTTGGCAAGCTATCAATTACAAGTTAATCAGTGAATTTATGCAGAAAACAGAAGCAATACAGTGCAGTAAATGTGTATTAGACACCAATGACGATCCAAGTTTAACATTCAATAGTAATGGAGTTTGCAACCACTGTCAGGCTTATGAAAAAGCTTATGTATTAAATCCACTTTCTGAAACCCAAAAGCAAAAGTATTTAGAAGATTCACTAGAGATTATCAAAAGTGCTAAAGGAAAATACCAAGCAATATTAGGATTGAGTGGTGGCGTAGATAGTTCTTATTTGGTTTGTTTAGCCAAGGAATGGAATATTAGAGTTTTGTTAGTCCATTTTGACAATGGCTGGAACAGTGAATTGGCAGTAGACAATATCAATAGGATAGTAGATTATACAGGATTCGATTTATATACCCATGTTGTAGATTGGGAAGAGTTTAAAGATTTACAATTGTCCTATATTAAATCATCAGTTTTAGATTGGGAAGTTCCAACGGATCATTTGATAAAAGCAACATTGTTTAATTTAGCCAAAAGTAAAGGAATTAAATCTATTTTATCAGGAACTAATCATCAAACAGAGTTTATTTTACCACATTCAATGAGGTATAACAAAGCCGATACTGATAATATTAACGATATTCACCAAAAATTTGGAACAAAACCACTTAAAACAACTAAACTTTTAAGTCCATTAAAAGAATATTTGGAAACCAAAAAACACAATATTCAATTTCATCCATTATTAGATTTTGTCTATTATAACAAGGACAACGCAAAAGAAACGATAATAGAAAAAATGGGTTGGAGAGATTATGGTGGTAAACATTATGAATCTATATTCACCCGTTTTTATCAGGGCTATGTATTACCTGCAAAGTTTGGAGTAGATAAAAGAAAAGCGCATTTAGCAAGTTTGATCAACTCAGGTCAAATAAGTAAACAAGAGGCAATAAAAGAATTAGAAAAGCCTTCCTATCCAAGCAAAGATATTCTTGAAAATGATTTCGAATTTGTTGCTAAGAAATTTGATTTAACTAACGAAGAGTTAAATTCTTATATCAACGAAAAACCTATCCCACATAGTCATTATAAACAATACAATACCAAAAATTTGAAACGATTTAAGAAATTAGAAATTTATTTAAATCCATATTTATACATTAATTATTTAAAAAAGAAGTTAAAAACAACGTGATGAATAATTTATCAATTAAATACATTTTTACATCACCAAGTTTAAAGGGTTCTTCTGTTCAAACTAAAGTAATTAATCAAATAAAATATCTGAATAAAGCGGGCGCAAATTGTGAAGGTGTTTTTTTAAGTTCAGAAGTATCCGAAATAACACCATTAAATGAATTTGTAAATTTAATTCCTGTAAAGAAGTGTAAATGGAAATATTTTAGATCTATTGGTCAAAAAATTATTTTAGATAAAGCAACTCATGACTATATACAAAGGTATTATTTAATTTCAGATTTATTATATTTCAGGTTTCCAGGATCGTCATTTCTACTTTATAAGATTTCAAAGAAATTCGGAAAAAAAATAATATCAGAACACCAATCAAAAGAATATGAAGAAATTAAAAGTTTGGCAAATAATAATCTTTTTGGCTTAAAACCTTCTAAGTTCTTAAGTTGGTTTCAATATAATTTTGTACCAATTTTAAATGAAAAATTATTTGGAAGATTATTTGTCAAGAATATTGCTGGTGTTGTGGCTGTTACAAAAGAAATAGGAGAATATCAAGAAAATAAAGGCGCTAAAGAAGTAATTGTTATACCAAATGGAATCAGTGTTAAGAGTTATGATGTTAAAAAAAATATTGGTTTAAAACTACCTTTAAAAATTATATTTCTAAAAGGAACATCTAATAATGCTCCATGGAATGGATTAGATAGATTAATTGACTCAATAGATAATATATTAAACCCTCATCAAAAAATTAAATTATTAATTTGTGGCCATATAATAAGTGGTGAAATTCCAGAAAGAAGTTATGTTGAAATCGTTGGTTATAAAAATAAATTAGAAATTGATCAACTATTACAAGATGTTCATATTGGTGTTTCAACGCTTTCCTTGTTTAAAAAAGAATTAAAAGAAGCATCAACTCTTAAAACAAGAGAATATATTGCCCGCGGCTTACCATTTTTCTATGCCTATAATGACCCTGACTTGAATGAAGAGTCCAAAGAGTTTGCATTAGAATTTCCCAATGATGATAGCCACATTGACATGGAAAAAGTAATTGAGTTTGCAAAAAAAGCCTTGGAAGACCAAGATTTACCCCAAAAAATGCGAAAATATGCCGAAGACCATTTAGATTATGAAGTCAAAATGGAAAAGCTTTACAATCAATTACTTAAACTAAAGGATGAAAATTAAACAATTAATAATAAAGTATATTTACGAGTGGCTTTCTGCTATTATGCAGTTTGTATTCTTTTTTCCTTTAGTGTTTATGCCTAACCATGCTTTGTTTTTAGTACATGATAATTTAGATGGCATTTTACCTTTGTTTACTTTTTTAGGCAACTCTACTTCTTATTGGTCGTCAGGCAATTCCATAGTAGAAGGTGTAATGGGCGGTGTGCCAAGAGCAACCCTACCAACAGCCTATAATTTTTTGAGCTTTTGTTTTTATTTGTTTCCTCCGTTTATTGCCTATGTAGTTCACTATATAATTCAGCACTTAATTGCTTTTATAGGCATGAGGATTTTTTTAAAATCAACAATAACTAAAAATAGCTTGATTTTTAATGGTGTAGCATTAGCTTTTTCTTTTTTACCTTTTTATCCAGGCGCAAGTTTAACTGTTGCAGGCCTCCCAATTTTAGCATGGGCAATGGTATCAATATTTAAAGGTAATTGTAACTTTACCAAATGGATAATAATCATTGTGTTTCCTTTTTTTAGTTCTATTCCTTTTGGTAACCTATTTTCCTTTCCGGTATTGTTTATACTTTCTATTTTAGGAATTTTTTATAAGCAATGGAAATTATCATTCAGATTAGTTTTGCCTTTTGTTTTTTTGGGAATTGTTTCTATTTTCACGGAATTCCAATTGATTGAATTGTTGCTGAGTGGTTTTGAATCTAATAGAATGGATATAGTTTATTCGAATAATGCATTAAATTTTAAAGGAATAATTGGTGTTACAGGACTTGCATTTCTTTTTGGACATTATCATTTCCATAGTTTGCATATCTTAATAGTACTTTTAGTTTTCGTAGTTGGAATTTGGATTGTAATCAAAAAAGGAATTTTAGAGAGTGTTAAATTATTTATAATACCAATAATTATTTTAATTTTATGTTTTTTAACAATCTATATTTCTAATAAACAAGACTTGTTGAATGCTAGGGTAAATATTAGGTTTTGGGCTTTGTTTCCATTCTTGTGGTATGGATTGTTAGCTTATACATTAAGCATTATACATTCAGAAATTCTTAAAAAAACTTTCCTGTTTTTTCAAGTTATTTGGGTTATGTTTTTGGTTTATCCAAAAGACTATTATGGTTCATCAGATGCCGAAAATGTTTTTGGAAATACTTGGATTTACAAAAAAAAAGAAGGTTACATAAGTTTTCATGAATATTATAAAACAGCAGCTTTTAAACAATTATCAAGACAATATCCAGAAATAAAAAAAAACAATAGTGTTTGTTTGGGTTTTGTCCCGGGCATAGCATTGTTTAACGGGTATAAAACTTTTGATGCATATCTTAATATTTATCCCAATGAAAAATGGGAGATTTGGAAGCGTATTAATAGTGAAGAATTTGTTCTGGCTGGCAAAAATAATTTATTTTCCAATAAGGCATTTTTATATTCTTTTGAGTTTGAAAAATATAATATCATTACTAGTTCGCCAAAATGGAATTTAAATGAATTGCGAAAAGCAAATGTTAAATACATTATCTCAACTATTGATATCCCCATTTATGAAAAAGTAGCGGTAGTAGATTCAATACATGTATATAAGATATAAGTAATGCTTAAAATAGCACATCGCATTAATACCATTCAACAACTAAAGGATACACCAAAGGAATATGGTGTAGAATTAGATTTACGTACCTATGGAGATAAAATTATTATTCATCACGATGCATTTGCAAATGGTGAAGATTTTGATGAGTGGTTGAAATACTATAACCACAGTTTTATTATTCTCAATACAAAAGCAGAAGGTATGGAGGAACGAATTTTAGCTTTGATGGTAAAATATCAAATAGAGAATTATTTCTTTTTAGACTTGTCGCTACCCTTTTTAATCAAATACATGAAAAAAGGCGTATCGAAAATTGCCGTTCGCTTTTCAGAGTTCGAACCTTTAGAATTTGTAATGAGCTTTGCAGGGAAGGTGGAGTGGGTATGGGTAGATTGTTTCACAGATTTACCATTAAATCATGAAAATTATAAGACTCTCAAAAAACATTTTAAATTGTGTTTGGTATCTCCTGAATTGCAGGGGTATGATATAGCAAGAATAGAAGAGTTTAAAACCAAATTGAAACATATGCCCATAGATGCTGTATGTACAAAAAGACCTGATTTATGGTGAGCAATGACGCAAAGTTTTTTGGCCTCCTCGTATTTCTTGTGATATAGCGTTTAAAATTAATATTTATGAACCACATCCCCCTCTCAAATATCAAAGCCATTCTCCTAGACCTAGACGATACGCTCTATGCCTATAAGCCATGCCATCAAGCAGGCTATGAAGCCTGTAAGGTTTTAGCATCGGAGAAATACAACATATCTAAATCAGATTTTGAAGCGGCATGGAAAGCAGGGAGAGAAAAAATACATCACGATTTAAATGGACAAGGTGCTTCTCATTCCCGTTTGCTGTATGGCCAAAAAGCAAGTGAGGTTTTGTTTGGGAAATCAAATCCCCAATTTGCATTGGACATGGAAGAAACCTATTGGAGCGTTTTTTTGGAAACAATGGAATTTAAGCCAGGTGTTGAAGCATTTCTGCAAGAGGCCAAAGACAAAGGAATTAAAATGTGTATTGTAACGGACTTGACGGCTCAAATACAAATGAAAAAGTGGTTGAAATTGGACTTGGGAAGATATATTGATTTTTTAGTAAGTTCAGAAGAGGCAGGTATAGAAAAACCAGGGAACTATATGTTTGAGTTAACTATGGAGAAATTGGGAGTAAAGCCCGAAGAATGCATCATGATAGGCGATAGCGAGGAAAAGGATATCAAAGGAGCAGAAGCGATAGGGATTAAGGCTTACAAAGTTTAAGGGTTTCACGCCCCCGAGTTATTCGAGAGGACGCAAAGGGAATATTTAAACGCAGATTAATAGGGATTAAAACCCAACGATACTTGATAATTATTTTCGCAGATTCTTTCACAAGTGAAAGTTTTATTTAAAGTGTTTTAGGAGATTTAATAAATCTAATTTAACGCAGATTAATAGGGATTAAAACCCAACGATACTTGATAATTATTTTTGCAGATTCTTTCACAAGTGAAAGTTTTAGATTAGTTCAGAGAGAGTAAATTAAAACTGAGTATATTATATAAAGAATAAGCTTAAATAAATCTGCTCAATCTGCGGTTATTAAAAAATAATTATTGTTTAAAATATGCACTAACAATGGATTTTAATAAACTGACATATGAAATAATTGGTGCTGCTTTTGATGTTCATAAAGAATTAGGAATGGGTTTTTTGGAAGCTGTTTATCAAGAAGCATTAGAGGTTGAAATGTCTAAAAGAGGCATAAAGTTTGAGAAAGAAAAAAAATTACAGATAAAATATAAAGAAATATTCTTAAACAAATTCTACATAGCGGATTTTCTTTGTGAGGATTTAATTTTAATTGAACTTAAGGCAACAAATGCTATATCAAATTATGATGTAAGTCAAGCCATAAATTACTTAAAAGCCACTGAATTAAAACTATGTATGATATTAAACTTTGGTTCTGAATCATTAATACACAAGAGAGTGGTATATAATTTATAAAATAGAGTATTAATTTCACGAAAAGAAATAAAAGCGAAAATAAATTAACAGCAATGAAGGTTTTAAAATTCGAATTAATCTGCGTTAAAAATTACGCTTCCTAAAGAAAAACAAGGTATTAATTTCACGAAGAGAAATATCAGCGAAAATAATCTATACAGCATTTTGGTTAATCGGTTTTTCTTTTTAATCTGCGGATAAAAAACTTCAAATTCATTTTAGATATCATATACAATAAAAAATGATACATTTAAAAGACAAACAAGGTAAGCACAAATTACCCATTCTTAAATCCCGCCTGTTTTGGGCAGGGGTAGGGGTGAAGCTTGTGCTTTCAATTCTGTATTCTTCAGACTATTTACGTGAACTTTTTGCTCCTTTTGGAAACTATTTTATCTCCTCAGGTTTTGCAAATCCCTATGAGTATTTTGCTCAAAATGGAACAGGAACAGAATTTCCTTATCCACCTTTAATGTTATGGTTGTTTTCTAGTTTTAGAGCAATGTTTTGGGTACTTTTCCCAGGTGGTATTGATGGTTTTTTATTTATTGATAGCCTCTTGTACAGATTGCCTTTGTTTATCGCTGATATAAGCATTCTATTTGTGTTAATGAGATGGCTCAAGACCAGAACACGCCAAGTTTTGATTTGGTATTGGCTGTCTCCAGTATTAATTTATATCAACTATTTCCATGGTCAATTAGATGTTATTCCAATGGCATTTTTGATAGGATCTTTGTATTTTCTATTTAAAAATAAACAAGAGTATTCTTTTTTTATTTTAGGACTGGCAATAGCTTGTAAAACAAACATGGTATTAGTGCTGCCTTTTTATTTTATTTACCTGTGGAGAATTCCATCTGTAGATTTCAAAAAAATAATATCAGTTATATCAATTCTATTTGTAACTGTATTGTTGTTAAATCTAACATATATCAATTCAGAGGCCTATATCAATATGGTCTATAATAATCCCGTTCAACAACAGGTTTTTGATTTGTATTATCAGTTTAATTCAAGTCTTAAAATCTACTTTATTCCTGCTGTATATTTTGTATTGGTTTTGTGGTACTTAAGTTTCAAATTCGTAAACCGTGACCAGTTAATATTATTTTTAGCATTTACCTTTTTAGCATTGACACTCATGATAGCACCTATGCAAGGGTGGTATTTTTGGATCATGCCTTTGTTGATTTACTTTGTCATTAAGCATGGTAAAAGAGAACAAATGGTTTTGGTAATATTGACTATTTTGTATTTTATCTATTTCGGATTTATTCAACAGTCTGACTACCTAAATTCTTTCAATTTTGCTTCAGTAGATTCATCGTATTTGGTTTACAATGGCACTCTATTAAACATTGCTTTTACATTGTTACAAACTACACTAATAATTATGGCTTACTTGTTGTTTAAAAATGGTATTAGCAGCAACATTCAAGCTAAATTTTTGTCACAACCCTACATGATAGGCATAGGTGGTGATTCGGCGGCTGGAAAATCAACGTTAACCAATGCCTTATCTTCTGTTTTTGAGCAACAAAATACAACAATCATTCGTGGAGACGACATGCACAAATGGGAGAGGGGTAATGAAAATTGGAAAAAATTTACACATTTAGACCCAAGGGCTAACCACTTACATCAAGAATTAGACCAAGCTAAAAGTTTAAAAACTGGACAAACAGTAAAGCGTAGTTTTTACGACCACAATACTGGCAAGTTTACAATACCTACTTTTCTTAAGCCAAATAAATTAATATTATTTGAGGGGTTACATTCCTTTTATCTACAAAATCAATTGGATGTTTATGATTTAAAAATCTTCATGCAGCCACAAGAAAATTTAAGAGTATGGTGGAAAGTAAAAAGAGATGTAGCTAAAAGAGGGTATTCTCCAGAACAGGTTTTAGAACAATTGAAAACCAGAGAACAAGACTCAGAGAAGTACATTAAAAACCAAGCCCTTCATGCGGATATAGTAGCAAGTTTTTATAGTTTAAATGAAATCAATCCACTGGATTTGGAAACCGAAGCACAGATTGCTTTGAAATTAAGATTTACAAATAGTGTAGGATTAGATCAAATCATTGATAAGTTAAATATGACAGGATCATTAAAAGTAGATCATGAGTTTGACAATGCTCATCAGTATTTATGTTTATATGGTACTATAACCGAAAATGAGATTGAATTAATAGCCTATCAATTAATACCACAATTGGAAGAAATTGGGGTTTACAATCCACAATGGAAAGCGGATTATGAAGGTTTGTTACAATTGTTAACGGTGTATTTTGTCTTTGAAAAAATGAAATAAAGCATTTCACGCAAAGTGCGCAAAGTGAATACACGCAATGAGCACAAAGGGTTTTTCTTAGCATACTTTGCGTGAAATATTGACAATATGAAATTAATAGACTCTCTTCTTTTATTAACACAACCCTTTGTCAACCGTCCTGACCTTATCCAAGGTCCCGGAGGTAATGCTTCGGTTAAAGACGATAATGGAAACATGATTATTAAGGCATCAGGATTTAGGTTTGAGGAGATTACAGAAGAATCAGGGTATTCAATAGTAAATTCCCGAAAAATTTCAGATTATTTTTTCAATGTACAAGTTACAGAAAAAGCTAAAGAGGAAAAGCTTTCGTTAGAGACTATTCAAACTAATATTTTAAAAAATTCATCAGGTGAAATATATCCTAAACCGTCAATGGAAACTGGATTTCATGCTGTGTTAGATAAATATGTTGTACATACACATTCAGTTTGGTCAAATCTGATTAATTGTACAGCAAATCCATTTGAATTACTCAAAAAAATACAGTTTAAAACAGATTTAGATATAGCCTATATCCCATTTGTAAGTCCTGGATTTGGTTTGTCATATTTAATAACTCAAGAACTCAAAAAAGCAGATGAATTACAAAGAAAACGTCCACAAGTGTTTTTTTTAGAAAATCATGGAATAGTGGCACATTCTAATGTTTTAGATGAAGCTCAAACCATGTTAATGAACATAGATAAAACGATTCAAGATCTTTTAGAGATATCATCTGATTATCCAAGAACAGAATTGGATAAAAGAGACAATTGTTTTGTTACGTGTTATGATTTTGTATGGTCATTTTTTCAAAAACACAAGGTCGAAGAAGGTTTTTTTAATCAAGTATTGTTTCCTGATCAAACCGTTTTTTTTCACAATCAAATAGCTTTCTCTGAGGATTCGAATAAAAAAATAAATTGTATTCCAAATCAAGGAATTCGATACCATTGCGGTGAGAGAGAAGCCAAATCAATTCACGAAACAATGACGGCTTATTGTTTTTTGTTTGATACAATTTTGAGTTTAAATCAAACTCCACGCTTTGTTTCAAACGAAGAAATAGATTATATCAACAATATGGACATGGAAAAACATCGCAAATCCTTAATGAAGTAAAAACAGTTTTACGCAAAGTAAAGACAACGCAAAGTCCACAAAGTAAAAATTTGGCGCTCTTAGCGTTACCTTCGCGTCCGATAGCTATCGGACCTTTGCGTGAAACTCCCCAAAAAAATATGAAAATCATCATTCCACTATCCGGTCTTGGTAAACGTTTTCAGGATGCCGGCTACACCGATATTAAACCCTTAATTAAAGTGAATGGCAAACCCATCATTGAATGGGTTATCAGTATGTTTCCTGGTAATCATGATTTTATATTTATCTGTAGACAAGAACACCTGAAATCGACTCCATTAGAATCGGAACTTAAACGCATAAAACCTGAAGGTAAAATTATCTCTATTGAAGGTCATAAACTAGGCCCTGTATACGCAGTGACTCAAGTTTTAGATTTAATAGACGATGATGAAGAAGTAATTACTAATTATTGCGACTTTTTTCAAGTGTGGGACTTTGAACATTTTGCAAAAACCGTTAGAGAAAAACAAGTGGCAGGTGCAATTCCATGTTACACAGGATTTCATCCACATTTATTACATCCAGAAAATTTGTATGCCAGCTGCAAAAAAGATGCAGAAAGTAATCTAATTGAAATCAGAGAAAAGTATTCATTTGAGGTCGATAAAACCAAAACAAGTCATTCAGGAGGCACTTATTATTTTTCAAAAGGAAAATATGTAAAAAAGTATTTTCAACAATTGATAGATGAAAAAGTATCTCTAAATGGCGAATACTATATCAGTTTGGTTTATAATCTAATGGTTAGAGATGGACTAAAAGTATTGGTTTATGACGATGTTCCTTATTTCTGCCAGTGGGGCACACCCAAAGACTTGGAAGAATACAATACTTGGATGGAGATATTTAAAATCTTAAACGCAGATTACGCGGATAAAATAAAATAGAATTGGCAGCATTTGATTAACGCAGATTTTTTCCGCAGTGCGGAAATTTGCGAAGCAAATTAATCTGCGAACATATATTTTTCAAGCATAAGCAAATTAAATATAATCTGCGAAATCGGCGTTAAACTTTCCTAAATACAAATTATGAATATCAAACCCACAATTCTCATCCCAATGGCAGGAGCAGGTAGCCGTTTTGTAGAGGAAGGTTACACTACTCCTAAGCCTTTATTACCTATTCTTGGCAAACCCATGGTGGTTAGCGCTACTAATGCTTTGCCTCAAGGAGATAAGTACATATTTGTTATTAGAGATTTTCAAATTTCAGACTATCAAATAGACCAACATCTTAGTGAGCATTTTCCAAATTCTCAAACTGTAATTTTAGATTACTTAACAGAAGGTCAGGCAGTAACATGTTTAAAAACAAAAGAATTAATAAACGACGAAGTTCCATTAATTATTGGAGCCAGTGACAATGGTATGTTATACAACAAAGCGTTATTTGAACAATTAACTCACGATACCGATTGCATCGTTTTTACTTTCAGAAATAATCCTGCAGTATTAGCAAAACCTCAAGCTTACGGATGGGTAAAAATTGATAAAGACAACAATATAAAAGAAATGTCAGTTAAAAAACCAATCAGTGATACACCTTTGAATGACCATTCTGTGGTAGGTGCATTCTGGTTTAAAACAGGCAAACTTTTTGTAGAAGCGGCTGAGCGGATGATAGCCCAAAACCGACGAATTAACAACGAATTTTATGTAGATGAGTGCATCAATGATGTAATACAGTTGGGATATAAAGCCAAAGTATTTGAAGTAGACCATTACATTTGTTGGGGAACCCCAAATGATTACAAAACCTTCCAATATTGGGAAGAGTATTACAACAAAGTAAAACCATAAGAGATTTCACGCAAAGTCCGCTAAGGATCACGCAATAGACGCCAAGGTTTTTTTTCTTTGCACCCTTTGTGCTGCCTTTACTTTGCGTCCTTTGCGAGAAATATAAAACCAATGTTATCCATTATCCTCCCTTGCTATAACGAACAAGATAATTTAGAATTCTTGTTTAACTCCCTAGACCCTGTGGCTGCAGCCCATCAGGACTTAGAGATTATATTGGTGAATAACGGCTCCACCGACAACTCCGCAGCCGTATTTGAACAAGAACTAGCCAAGCGCAACCAAAATATATTTAAAGTTGTCACCGTAGAAAAAAATATTGGTTATGGTTATGGTATTTTAACTGGATTAAGAGCTGCCAAAGGCAATATCCTCTCCTTAACCCATGCCGACCGACAAACAGACCCGATGGATGTGCTGAAAGCGTTAGGGATATATAATAGTCATCCTTCGGTACACCAGACGATGTCTGTCACTCAGGATGACAAAGATACACAGTGTCACCCTGAGTGTCCGCCCCAAGCGGATGTATCGAAGGGTGACAGCTGGGTTCTCGTAAAAGGATACCGAAAAAATCGTAGACCAATGGAAGCCTTCTTTTCTTGGGGTATGGGTGTTTTATCAAGTTTGGTATTAGGAACAAGACTAACTGAAATCAATGCTCAACCCAAATTATTCAGCAAAACATTTTTCGACAGCATTGAAAAAGACGCCCCTCATGATTTTTCTTTAGACTTATACTTCCTTTACCATGCCAAAAAGAAAGGACAAATCATTGATTTTCCGGTTTACTTTGCAAAGCGAGTTGCAGGCGAAGCCAAAGGTGGTAGCGGAAGTAGTTGGAAGGTCCGTATTAAACTCATGAAACGTATATTTAAGTATATTTTCGAATTAAGAAACAAAGTAAAAGCCTAACCGCAGATTTCACAGATTAAAATTACATAAGCAACTGCTAAAAAATTAACACAGATTTTTTTCTTTTCAAGAAAAGTGAGCTTAGCTCAAAAAATCAGTGAAAATAAGTATTAAAAGAATTGTCAATAGCCTAATCCGCGCAATCTGCGTTAAAAATCCCCTATGAAGAAATTCATCCAAAACCACCCCATTGAAGTACTTTTTAGTATTCTCTTCCTTTCTTTAGCTGCAGTTCTAAACTTGCAGTTTTTGGAGGGTGCAAATATCAATCATTATATTGCAGGACATGATGAATATTTAACAGTTCGTGAAGTATACAGTATACTAAATCCATTAAGTTGGAAACACTTTGTTTTGGCTATCATTGGTGGAGATGTTTTATTTTATGGCAGAGTCATGTTTTATACGGATTCACTGTTTGCTTATGTTCCTTTTAAAATATGGGGTTTAGAAGGGATGGTTTATGCCATCCGAATGACACATTCTGTTTGGATATTAATAAGTTTTTTAATTTTAAATAATCTGTTTATTAAAACAAAATTGAATCAATTCTTATTTTTGTTTGGAAGTGCAGGTGTTATGTATTCTATCTATTTTGTTCAGATGCCCAAACCAGAACCTCTTCAGTTGTTTTTTATTGCAATGTTTTTAAGAGGCTTGTTTAAGAACAATTATATATTTGGCAGATATTATTTTTGGTTAGGATTATCATTAGCAATTAAAATTAATGTTCTACTTCTATTGCCATTATTGTTTTTGCTTCCTCTGTTTATAAACAAAAGTTTTGGATTTAAAGCAAATTTACAATCGGGATTTAAAGGAATAAAGTGGTTTTTTATTGGATTTTTTATTGGAGTTCCCTGCTTATTGTTATCACCAATACAACCTGTTTACTTAAAAACTTATTTACATGAAATAGTTTTTGGCACAACAAAATCTTATGATGACTCTAGTTTAGGATTTATTAAATGGTTGGAATCAGGTTTAGGGGGAAGTTATTTAGGGTCACACTTTTTAGCTTATTTGTTCGTTTTGTTAGCCTTTGCATTGACTATCTATTCAGCCATTAACTATTTAAAAAACAAAGACAAAAAGGGCCTACTAACATTTGTCATAAGTACTATAGGACTGATATTAATGTTGTCAGTTATGGTTTTAACCAAGAGATTATGGCCTCATTATTTATGGACAGGATTTGTATTAATTTGGTTAAGCTTTAATACTATTAGTGAATTAAGTCTCAATGGTATTTACAAAAAGATTTCCATTGGATTTTTGATTCTATTTTTCGGAGTTTCTGCATTTGCATTTTATACGAAAATATTACCAACGATATTCAATAGATATAATTCTAAAGAGATGTTAATTACAAGGGCAGAATCGACACAATTATATCAGCATTTAGAATCTAATTTTGGTGATAAAGTAATTGGAATTGATGGGAGTATTCTATATCCCTTTAGACATTCGATTCATACTAGTCCCTATCATCCATTTGCAAGTGAAAGGCCTAAAACTTCAAATTTTGTTTTAAAATCATATTTGGATAAACCTGAATTAATTTGGGAATGCGAAATAGTGGTCTTTAAAGGAGGATATCCACCGTTATTGAATAGTTTCAACAATACTCTTAATGCAGATGATTTAAATAAACTTAATTCTATATTTGAAATGCAAACAAAAAATAATTTTGTATTGGATACAACGATTGGTAAAAATAGGATTTACAAAAAAATATAAAATCAACTTTTTAAAATGCCCTTAGCCTATTTTGTAGATGAAATCGAGTCCCCTTTTGTAATCAATGATATAAAGAGGGTAGCAAGTAAAGTTGATATTATCTATTTATTTTCAGTTGAAGTTTTGGAAGGCAAAGATGCCTTACCTAGAAACGTGATTGTTTTTGAAGAATTTGTCGATTGGAACAACTACAAACCACTTAATCTAGTTTTAAAAAATTTATTTCCAATTTTAGGCATATACATAAGTGAATGTTTTGAAATTAAAAAAATACTCACTTTCAAAAAATCCATTGCTTTATTGGCTTCTAATATATTCAAAGCAGAATGTATAAGAATTAGGCTCAATTGTAAAGGTGAAAGGCTTAAGGATAAGCCAGAAGAGAATATCCCAGTGTCTATCGAGACCCACTCATCCCTAAAACCTAATTCATCCTCACTAATAGGCTATTCTTTTTGGTTTTACGACTGTCTTTATTTAGCATGGATGCACAAAAAAGGGTGGATTAATAAGGCAGTATCTCGAGCGCACAGTGGCGATTTATACGAAGACCATGTTTCAATTCGAAATAAAATTCTTTTTCGGAACTTTCAATTTAAGAATTTCGATAAAATATTTCCAGTTTCAAACATGGGAAAGAAATATTTACACGATAGATATTTAAATTTCAAAGAAAAGATTGAGACCATTTATTTGGGAAGCAATGAAAATGGAATAAATCAATTTAACACTGAAACTGTCTTTACAATTGTAAGCTGCGCAAGCTTTAGGCACCATAAGCGTATCCATAAAATTGCTGAAATGCTTCAATTTGTCGATTTCCCATTGAGATGGTATCATATCGGAGATGAGCGTTTGAACTCAAATGACCCAAAGTTAGAAGAATACAATATAAATAAAGAAAAGTTAAAAGAAAATAATAATATTGAATTTATTCAATTGGGTTCAATGAAAAATGAAGAAATCTTTACCTTTTATAAGAATCAATCAATCAATTTGTTTATAAGTCTTTCTGCTATTGAAGGAATCCCTGTAAGTATGATGGAAGCAATCAGTTTTGGAATTCCTGTTATAAGCACAGATGTTGGAGGATGTAAGGAAATAGTGACCGAAGAAACAGGAATTTTAATTCCTTTGGAAACTGAAATGAAGGAAGTGGCGCAATTTATTACAGAGTTTAATAACTCTCCTAAAAACACTATTGAATTTAGGAAAGGAGTTCGACAGTTTTGGGAGGAATATTTTGATGCGGAAAAGAATTATAATTTGTTTTATAAATCAATAGAAAATTGAAAACTAAATTATATATAACTGATGAAGGATTTGGCCCTTTAGTTAGGCAAAGTGCTGTTTTTAAAGAATTGAGTTTTCTAATACCCTCATTGGAGGTTTTAATTCAAACACAGAGACATATAGAGGATGCTAAGAGAATCATTCCTGGTATTGAATATCAAAATAAATTCAATAACATTATTTGGCATAAAACTGATAAAGGCACTCCCGATCGTGAAAAAATTGAAGATTATTATAAAGGATACAATCAATTATCAGATGAATATATTGAAAAGGAATTAGAAGAGAATAATCAAGTTAACTTTATTATTTCAGACTTTGTTTATGAAGCATTTGAAATTGCAAACAAAATAAATATACCTTCTTTTGGTGTAGCACATTTTACCTGGGATTGGTTTTTTAGTAAATTTTACCCGCCTGCCATTAATCATGATGTAATCTATAAAATGATGAAAAGGGCAATGTTGGCAGATGTATTGTTTTTCCCCCCATATACACCTAAAGAAATCATTCAATTTTATGGAAAAAAAGTTGTAGAGGTGCCTTTAATTGTTAGGCATCACACACCTATTCCTAAAAAATTGGACAAGAATAAAAAACATGTTTTATTTATAGATAGTGGCTCAGGTGTCAATAAAATAGCAATGGAAAATATTGCCAAACAGTTGCATCTGTTTAAAAATTATCAGTTTTATTTGCCTGAGAAATTAAATATTGTAGGCGATAATATCACTTTGATTCCTGAGTCTGAATTGTTGTTAGATTATATTTCAAGTATGGATTTGGTAGTGGGTAGAGCAGGTTTTAATACGATTTCTGAATGTATAGCTTGCAGGACACCTATGCTTTTATTTGGAGAAACTTTAAATCCAGAAATGAGAGAAAACAAGCTTTTTGTAAAAGAAGATGGTTTAGGTTCTTTTACAAGCTTAGAAAAACTCGTTGAAAACACAGAAAAAGTTCTAGACGATTTTTTTGAAGGCGAATACGACATCATCAAAAGAAACATGATAACACATAATTATAGAACAGATGGTGCTAAAGTAATTGCAGAAATTATAGCAGAAACGGTATGCAAATAGAACCTATTAATTTTTTAATCAATAGACATTCAAAAGAAGATATTCTTCTTTGCGGACATCCACATTGGACTTATTTGTTAAATGCAATTCAAAATCATTTTAAACAAAAATCAAATATTTGTATACCAAACATAGAAAAAGAAAAGCTAATTGAATTTCAGGATTATACAGATAATATTATTTGTGACAAAGTTGAGAATGATTCAGAAAAAATGGTTTATTTAAGAGATGATTTTCCTTTGTTATCGCTAGATTTATGGCAAACAATCATTCACTTAAATCAACCAACTATTTTTAAATCAGGCGAAATTGAAATAGTTAAAGTTTTATTTAAAAACAACCAAAACAAACCTGAAGAAATACATATAAAAGAGTATTTCAACCAATTAAACATTACAAATTCTATCGATCAATTGGTGGCGGAAACCTTAATTGCTAAAGATTTCTTTCCGTATCATCCCATTAGATTAAAACCACCATATAAAATCTTAAAATCACAGAATAATAAGTCTAAGCTTTTGTTTTCTGCTCCTTATGATTTTTTCCCAGCACAAGTTAAAACATTATTTGAAGATAATTTTGAGATTACTTATGCTTTTAATGCACCTGCAGAGGTAATAGTTTCATTATTAAAAAATGCTGAGATTTGGATAACGGGTACTTGTCCTCCATATTATATTGATAATGAGATATTCGGTCAGGCAAAGAATTTAAAAATAATGGCCTCTCCCTCTACCGGAACAAATCATATTAATATTAAACAAGCTGAAAATCAAGGGATTAAAATATGTAGCATCAAAACCTCGGATTTTCTTAAAAATATACATGCTTCTTCAGAACATACTTTTGCTCTACTTTTGGCTATGGTAAAAAAAATTCCATTAGTGACTTTTAGGGCAAAAATGGGCGAATGGCGAGAAAAGGAACACGAGTTTAGAAGCATAGAATTAAACGGTAGAACCATAGGAATTATTGGTTATGGCAGAATCGGTTCAAATTTGGCAAGATATTGTCATGCTTTTGGAATGAAAATTTTAGCTTATGACCCTTTTAAGACTATTAAAGAATCTTATGTTACACAAGTTTCAAACAAAGAAGAGTTATTGAAAAATGTTGAGATTGTTTCTATAAATTATCATTTGAGTCCAGAAACTGTAAATTCTTTTGGAAAACAAGATTTTGATTTGATGCAAAATGGTGCTTATTTTTTAAATACAGCTAGAGGTGAAATTGTAGATGAATCGTCCATGATAGAAAATTTAAAAAGTGGAAAAATAAAAGCTGCAGCACTAGATGTAATTTCTAATGAGACAAAACTAGAAAAATGGAATCATCCGGTTATTAAATATGCACGTGAACATGAAAATCTTATAGTTTCGCCACACACAGCTGGCTTAACTATAGATTCTGAGAGTAAAGCAGCAATTGAAATTTTGAATGAGATTAATAAAGCATTGAATGTTTAATCAATCCAAATTAATAGATATCACATTACCCATTTACAATGGTATGTGGAGTTATAGATCAGAATGGAGTAATTCAATTGCAACCATTTTTGCAACAGCTAATGGCGATGCAAGTACTGTTTACAATTTTAATATTCATAGCCATACAGGTACATATATTGAAACATCGCAACACAAATTGAATAATCAATTGTTGTTGCAAGATTTTCAATTAGATGCTTTTTTTGGAACTTGTTGTGTGGTTGTAATACCTCAATTAACTGATAATACTGTAACTTTAGCATCATTTTTAAATGGTTTAAATAGAATAGAATTGTCTGATTTAAAAGGTTCTAAGTTGATTATTTCAACAGGTTATGGCAATAATCATTCTAATCCTGGTTATTTAAAAAATGCTCCATGTTTTGAGCCAAGTCTTACCCAAACATTGATTGATTTGAATTTATCCCTTTTGGGGGTAGATACTCCAATAATTGAAAATCAAAAACAATCCTATCAGCCAGTGATTAAACTTTTTGAAGCAAACGAAAATTTATTGTTATTAGCACCTTTACTGATAGATTTAGAGAAAGTGGAAACTGGACTTTATATTTTGAGTTGTTTACCCTCTTTTAAATGTGAAGTTTCTGGCTCTCCAACAAGGGCTTTTTTAATCAAAAATAAATAAAATGTCAGACAATATTGTTGTTGTACAAGCCAGAATGGGGTCAAGTAGATTGCCTGGAAAAAGCATGATGTTAATAGGTGAAAAACCTATGTTGGATTATTTAATAGAAACATTATTAAACGTTTTTGACAAGGAAGACATCCATATAGCAACTTCATTAAATGAAGAGAACAATGTGATTAGAGAATATGCAGAAAGTAAAAGAATTGCTTGTTACACTGGAGATGAGGACAACGTAGCTTCGAGATATTTTCGTATACTAAAAAGTCAATCCCGTAAAAAGACCCTATACAGAATATGTGGCGATAGCCCTTATTACGATATAGAGATATTAGAAAAAGGAAAAAAAATAATGTCTGACAGCAGCATAGAATTTGCTAGTTCGATGCCTAATAAAGGGTATCCAATGGGTTGTAATTTAGAAGTGATAAAAACGGATTTGTTTCTTCAATCCTATCCCAATTTTAATAAAAAAAATCATTTTGAACATGTAATGCCTTATTTCTACGAAAACATAGAAAACTTTAATAGTAGTTTAATAGCATGTGAAGAAGAGGGATATTCTTACGAAAAATATAAGTTTAGTGTGGATACAACCGAAGATTTTCTAGTAGCAAAATATATGCTAGAAAAGATGAACTTTGAGCCATGGAAATATGAATTAAAGTCAAAATTTGAAATTCAAAATAGATACAAAAAAATATGTTTATAATCTCAGAAATCTCACCACAATTTCACGGACAAGTAGAAATTGCCGAACAAATGATTCTTCAATCAAAAATGGCTGGCGCAAATGCCATTAAAGTTCAACTGTACACGGAAACTCAATTTGGGGCAGAAAGGGCCTATTTATCTATGCCATTTGAACAACTAAAAAGATTGAAAAATTTTGCAGACCAACTCAACATACCGTTGTTTGCAACCCCTTTTACATTTGAAAGATTGGATTGGTGTATGGAGTTGAATTTGCCTTATATGAAAGTAGCTGCGAGAATGCACAAAGAATCACCGGATTTGGTAGAAGCCATTATGAGCAAGAATTTGCCAACATTCGTTTCTATTCCATCTGACTATGACACCAATTTGGTAAAAAAATATAATCATGCTACGTATTTGTTCTGTGTAGTAAAATATCCAACAAGAACTGATGAGTTTGAAATGCCGGATTTTAAAAACTCAATTTTTACAGGTATTTCAGATCATACCTTAGGAAATTCAGGTGCGTTATTTGCAGCTGCCCACGGTGCAAAAGTTTTAGAAAAACATTTTACTCTGAGACATTCCTTTCAATTTGAAACAGAAAAAGCACATCTTGGTGCCATGACAGCCGAAGATTTGGCACTAATAAAAAACACAGCTCAAGAGTTTGAAACCATCAGAAAAACATTAAATTTAAGTTGATAGAAATCAAAGTATTTTTTTGGTTTTTAAAAGCCATTTTTTGTGGTTTGTTTCAAGTGGGAAATCAGCGATGGCGAATAGCAGGTAAAGAACTTATATCTAAACCTACTTTTAGACTGCCTGATTCTGCAGCAAATGATAGACTTATTGGTTTTAAGATATTAAAACGTGTTTTAATAAATCTTAGTTCAAAGAATTATGATTTTAAAAAAAATGATGTTTTGATTTTTGAAGCAAGTGTAGCAAATTGTAAAACAACTAAAGAATATGTAATATGGAAAAAAAAATATGATGTAAATTTAGTGACTTGTTGTTTTAGGGATGAACTCTTGATGTCAAAAAATAAAGTAAGGACATACCTATACTTAATTTTTTTATCTATTTTATTGATACCGATAACTATTATTTGTAAAAATAGAGTTCAAATTGCTTTAATTTTTTCAGAGTTTATTGAAGCACTCAATTTGATAAATTGTATAAGCCTTGTTCAACCTAAAATTTTGCATTTTTTTAATACATCTGAGAAAGATGCTAATTTTTTGTATTTATTATTGAAGGAATTCTCAGAAATGCAAATTTTTAAACATCCTTCTCCAGGTGCTTTAATTGCCCATAATCAAAATTTAATGACAGATGTAATTGTATTAAGTAGTAATTACCAAGTCGAAGAGTTTAATTTAAAGTTTAAAGAAATAATATTTTATAAAGAGATTGAGATTTGGCCCCCAGAATATTCAAAAAAATACCTATCAGATAATTATTATATAACAAATAAAAATGAATACAAATATTTATTAGGTTTTTATTCCCATGGAGGATGGCTTAGAAGAAAAACAAAATTAACAAATGCTCTTTTTGCAAACCCAGAAGATGAAGAAGAATGCCTAAGAATTGTAGCTAAGTATGTAAATGATAACGATTTGACTTTAAAAATATATTTACACCCCAAAGAAAAAAAACATATTGAGGAAGCTAAAAAATATTATCAATTGTTTATTGATGAAAGCAAAATATGCTATTATGATTCAAATGAGTCTTCATCCATTGATTTTAATTCTGTGAAAATTGGCATTTGTGCTTATTCTGCAATACTTTTTGAAAGAGATAATTTAGGATTAGAAATTATAGTTTGGCGTGAAAAAAATAAAAATTTCCCATTGTTTTCTACAAGTTTATATGATAATTCTTTTAATAATTATAACGAGTTTTTAACTTTGTTAAATAAAAAAATTAATTCAATATGATAGTTATCATTGATTACGGCCTTGGAAATCCCCTTTCTATCAAAAACATGTTAAAAAAAGTGGGGGCAGGTCAGGTAGTAATAAGCAATGACATTGAAGTAATGCAATCTGCTAAAGGCTTGATATTGCCAGGGGTCGGTCACTTTACACAAGGGATGCAAAATCTGCAAAACCAAGGTTTAATAGAAGTGCTTAATGATTTAGTGTTAATCCAAAAAAAACCAATTTTAGGGATATGTCTAGGCATGCAATTAATGACTTCATTCAGCGAAGAAGGTAACTGCAGTGGTTTAGGATGGATTGAAGCTAATACTAAAAAATTTATATTTGCAGACAAGGAAATTAAAGTACCTCACATGGCATGGTCTGATACTCATTTTATTAAAAAACCATTTAGTGATTGTGGTTTCGAAGAAGAAGTACCTCGTTTTTACCATGTCCATTCATATTTTGTCAATTGTAAAGAACAGAAAGATGTTTTATCGACAGCCGAATACGGAGGACAAACGTTTCACAATGGAATTATAAAAGATAACATTATTGGGGTTCAGTTTCATCCTGAAAAGTCGCATGTATTCGGACAAGCTTTTTTCAAAGCCTTTCTGGAACATATTGGCTAACTAGGCTATCAAGTAATTCAAAAGGCTGTCATGTTCTTAACCCTGGCTGTCATGTCGACGCAGGAGATGTCTTATCCCAACAGCTAAACCAAAAGAGAACCAAGATTCCTCCGTAGTCGGAATGACAGCCGGGGGTAACCGGAATAGTAACTGAGAAAGCGTTTGTAAAAGTTTTTAAACGAAACGAAAACAAGGCTGTCATGTCGACGTAGGAGACATCTCATCCCAAAAGCCAACAACTAAACATACCAAACAATGAGTCGAACACGAATAATACCAGTTTTAACCATAATGGGTAATCGATTGGTAAAGACAGTAAAGTTTAAAAATCCTAATTACATTGGCGATCCATTAAATGCTATTAAAATTTTTAATGAAAAAAGAGTAGATGAACTTATTATTTTAGACATTGAAGCCTCTAAGCAAAATAAAGAACCCAATTATAAGTTAATTTATGAAATGGCAGGTGAGGCTTTTATGCCTTTAGGTTATGGAGGAGGAATAAAAACATTAGAACAAGCCAAGAAAATATTTGGATTAGGAATTGAAAAAGTTGTTTTAAATTCAGTTTTACAAGAAAATTCTAAAGTGATAACCCAAATAGCAAGTATTTATGGTGCTCAAAGTGTAGTAATGTCGCTTGATTTTAAAAAAAATATATTAGGAAAACTTCGTCCACATTTTAATTCAGGCAAAGCGTATATAAAGAAGGATATCAAATCTTTTGCATTAGAAATGATAGAATATGGAATAGGAGAAATAATTTTACAAGATATAGACAGAGATGGTACCTTTGTAGGATACAATTTAGAAATGATATCTGAGTTAAAAAGTTTAAGTATTCCTATAGTTGCAATGGGTGGATGTAACAACACTCAAAATATGAAAGAAGCGGTCGCTAATGGCGCAAATGCAATTGCAGCAGGGAGTTTGTTTGTATATAGAAACAATGATCCTAAATCAATTTTAATCAATTATCCCTCTGAAGTTTTATAATTTAATGAAAATATGTAAAAATTGTATCCTTGATACAAATGATGACCCTTATTTACTTTTTGATGAAAATGGTGTTTGTAATTATTGTACAAATTACAAAAAAAAGTATGTTGATGAATTTCCCTCACTAGAAATTAGAAGTAAACAACTTGAAGGATTACTTGATAAAATTAAACAGAATGGTGTAGGCAAAAAGTACGATTCAATAATGGGTTTAAGTGGAGGGGTTGACAGTAGTTATTTGGCTTATTTAGCAAAAGAATGGGGCTTAAATCCACTTTTAATACATTTTGACAATGGATGGAATTCAGAGTTGGCTGTAAAAAATATTGATTCAATAATAAGTCATACTGGTTTTGATTTATATACCTATGTAGTAGATTGGGATGAGTTCAAGGATTTACAGCTTTCTTATATAAAAGCTTCTGTATTAGATTGGGAAATACCAACAGACCATGGTTTTTTTGCAATGTTGTACAAACAGTCAAGTAAACATAAAATAAAATACATTCTAACTGGCCATAACTTTCAAACTGAAGCTATTTTGCCTAAAACGATGAGATGGAGTAAAATGGATGTTGCTAACATTATTGACATTCATGCTAAACATGGCACTAAAAAACTGAAGACATTTCCAATGATGGGATTTTTTGAATATTCAAAATATCAATTAATTGAAAAAATTGAAAGATTAAACCTTTTAGAATTTGTTGACTATGATAAAAATGATGCAAAAGAAACCATTATAAAAGAATTTGCTTGGAGAGACTATGGAGGGAAACATTACGAATCCATATTTACAAGATTTTATCAAGGGTATGTTTTAAAAGAAAAATTTGGTTATGATAAACGTAAAGCTCATTTGTCTAATTTAATTTGTTCGGGACAAATAACAAGAGATGAAGCCCTTATTGAAATTCAAAAAAATCCATATTCATCTGAATTGCAATTAGAAGAAGATAAAGAGTTTGTTTTAAAGAAATTAGGCATTGATAATGATATGTTTGAAAATTTCATGAAAAGTCCTGTAAAGTCACACTTAGAATATAAATCATATGAAACAGGATTGTATCCTCAACATTCTAGATTTATGAAAAGAATAAGTGGATTTACTAAATTATTTAAAAAACTAAGGTAATAAAATTTGAATAGTGTAACAATAGTTTGCTTTACTTTTCCTCCGTACGATGGAATTGGAGGAAGACGATGGGCAAAATTTGCAAAATATATTCAAAAAGCTGGTATAAATGTCCATGTTATAGGTGCTGATAAGCAAAATTTAAACAAAAAAAGTAATTGGGAGAATGATATTATTTTGTACAAAGAAAATATCACTTTTCTGCCTATGAATTATCCCTATATATTAACAATTATTCCAAAGGGAATTATTCAAAAAATTCAATATAGGTTAGCATGGTATTATGTAAAGGCAATTGTAAAAGGTAGTTTTTTCGACCATTCTTCCTTTTTTTCAAAAAAATTACTGATTGAATTAGAAAAAAAGATTAATTCTGGAACAAATAAAATTATTGTGAGTTGTGCGCCATATCATATGGCATACGAAGTGATTAAATTAAAAGAAAAATATCCAAATGTAACTTTTATAGTAGATTTTAGGGATCCTTGGACCAATAATAAAACAAGTTTTGGATACACAGGATTGTCAAAAAAACGCCTTGGCTTTGAAAAGTACAAAGAAGAAGAAGTTATAAGAAAGTATGATAAAGTCATTTCAGTGTCTGATGAAATGAGTATTTATTTTAAATCCTTAATAGAAATAAATAAAGATAAATGCATTACAATTCCTAATGGCTTTGATATTGAAGACATAAGAAGTATAGATGTATCAAAAAGACAAAAGAAGAAATGTAGATTTATTTTTACAGGAACTTTATATGATAAATCATTGCACATGTTCAAGATATTTTGTGATGCATTAATTGAACTGATTGAAGAATTACCTAATATTAAGAATCATTTACAAATAGATTTTTTTGGATATGTTCCAAATGGATTTAATGAAATATCAAGTAATTTGGATTTTCTAAAATTTAATGGAGAGGTTTCCACATCAAAAGTTTATGAAGAAATACAAAATAGTGATTTAGCCCTATTATTTCTGACGGATGATTTAAATTATTCCTTCAGTACTAAGTTCTATGAATACATAGCAATGCATACATCGATAGTAGTTATTTCAAAAGAAGGTCAAACGGCTAATTATATAGAAAATAACAAGTTAGGTTATGCAATAAATGAAACAAATGCCAAAGAAAAATTGAAAATGATTTATGAGAATTGGTTAAATAATACTATAATTTTTAATCCTAACTATAACTTCAAAAATCATGAGATTTCTAATATAACCCAAAATCAATTATTAAAACTTATTAATTAGCATTAATCCGCCCAATGAACACCCCCCAAATTATCAATTTTAAACGCATTGGAAAACCATCCGAGGGCTATTTGTCTATAGGAGAATCTAATGCTGACATCCCATTTGAAATTAAGCGAAATTTCTGGACCTACTATACCCCCGAAGAAGTAGTAAGAGGAAGACATGCTCATTATGAGACGGAAATGGTACTTATAGCAATGGCAGGTCGAATAATAGTGAATACCGAAATGCCCGATGGAAGCGTTAATGTATTTGTAATAGACAAGCCTGATATGGGACTCTATATGCCCAAACTATGTTGGCACACCATGCAATATTCACACAATGCGGTCCAGTTAGTTATTGCATCAAGTATATACAACGAAGCAGATTATATCAGAAGTTACGAAGATTTTAAAGCATTACAAAAAAAATGATTCATCCTTTAGCAGATGTGCAAACGAAGCAAATAGGTGAAAAAACTACTATTTGGCAGTTTGTAGTGATTTTAAAAAATGCCATAATCGGAAGTAATTGCAACATCAATTGCCATACATTTATAGAAAATGATGTGGTTATTGGTGACAATGTTACTGTAAAAAGTGGTGTTTATTTATGGGATGGAATTAGGGTAGAAGATTCTGTATTCATTGGTCCTAATGCCACTTTTATAAATGACCAATATCCCAAATCTAAACAATATCCTAGTAAATTTCAAAAAACCAATTTACGTAGAGGATGTAGTATTGGTGCTAATGCAACCATTCTTGGAGGATTAGAAATTGGGGAACATGCCCTTATTGCTGCAGGGAGTGTGGTAACAAAGAATGTTATTCCAAATGCATTGATGGTTGGCAACCCAGCCAAACAAAATGGATGGGTAAATAACAATGGTGAAAAATTAAAAGAAATTTCAACAAATATCTTTACAGATAGTCAAGGAAACAACTACGAAGTAGTTGAAGAAAGATTAATTCAAAATTAAAAAAAAGTTCAACTTTCTTGTCACCCTGAGTGATTCAGCTATGCTGAATAATATCGAAGGGCGACAAGAAAGTAAACAGATAACCTTTTGACTTCCTTCCGTACATCAGCCTATGGCTGACATTCTCCATAGGCGGACACGCTCATAGGATGACAACCTTCAAGAGCACTTCCCATCGATAAACTCAGGGTAAACTAGCTCAGTAAAGGCACTCCGGATGACAAAAGCTAATTCCCTTAACTAATAACCATTAACCATTAACCCCCATACAATGATTCCTTATTTAGATTTAAAATCAATTAATTTAGCTCATCAAGAGGAGCTTAAAACAGCTTTTGACAATGTACTCCAATCGGGTTGGTACATTATGGGAAAGCATTTAGAACTATTTGAGCAAAATTATGCCCAATACAACCAAACAAAATTTAGCGTCGGAGTTGCAAATGGATTGGATGCATTGATTCTTTCGTTAAAAGCACTTAATATATGCGAAGGTGAAGAAGTAATAGTGCCTTCAAATACTTATATAGCAACATGGTTAGCTGTTTCTTATGTGGGCGCAATTCCTGTGCCTGTAGAACCAAATTGGGCTACTTGTAACATCCACCCTGATTTAATAGAAGCTAAAATTTCTTCAAAAACAAAAGCCATCATTCCAGCTAATTTATATGGTCAAGCCGCTGAATTGGATAAAATTATGGCAATAGCCAATCAATACAAATTGGCAGTAGTCGAAGACAATGCGCAATCACAAGGAGCATTGTGCAATGGTAAATTGGCAGGTAGTTTTGGACATTTAAATGCCACAAGTTTTTACCCTGGAAAAAATTTAGGAGCTTTGGGTGATGCAGGAGCTGTTACGACCAATGATGAAACATTGCATAATCAAGTCAAAGTAATTAGGAATTATGGATCACAAGTTAAATATTACAATGAGATAAAAGGGGTTAATTCAAGATTAGATGAATTACAAGCCGCTTTACTCAATGTTAAATTAAAATATTTACCTGCAGACACTGCAGAGAGACAAAGGTTAGCAAAAATATACGATGAACAATTGGCAGGAATAAACGGTTTAACATTGCCTCAAAATGCCGAAAATTGCACTTCTGTGTATCACATTTATCAAATTAGAACCGCTAAAAGAGATGAATTGCAAAAATATTTAACAGAACAGGGTATTGGAACTGTTATTCATTATCCCGTTCCACCACATTTACAAAAAGCCTACAAAGAATTAAATTACCAACAAGGTGATTTTCCTATAGCCGAAAAAATTGCCAATGAAACATTAAGTATTCCTCTTTACCAAGGGATGTCTGAAGCGCAACAAATGCAAGTTATCGAAAAAGTTAAAGCATTTTTTAGTTAAATACAGCATTACTAAAAGTCTATAAATAATTAAGTTACATTCCTTAACTAATAACCTCACGCTGAACGGCGTGAAACTCTTAACTAATAACTATTAACCATTAACCACTCAACCAATGCCCCAATTATCAATAATTATACCCTGTTACTATAACGAACTCAACATCCCTACTACATCTGAGGAATTGATAGAGAATGAACAAAACTTTCCCGAAGGCACTACCTTTCAGTATGTAATGGTTGATGATGGTTCAAAAGACAATACTTGGGAAGAATTGCAAAAGTTCAAAGCTAAGTATCCCGAAAAAGTAAAACTGATTAAACTGTCAGGTAACTTTGGAAGTTACAATGCCATACTGGCTGGGATGCAACACGCAACTGGCGATTGTAATGTTATCATTTCCGCTGACTTGCAAGACCCAATTTCATTGATGCCCAAAATGTTTGCGCATTGGCAAAAAGGAATCCAATTGGTGATGGGAAATAGGGAAGACCGTGAGGACCCATTTTTAAGTAAAGTGTTTGCCAATACATTCCAATTTTTAATCAGGAAGTACGCCTTACCAAATTTACCAAAAGGGGGCTTTGATTATGTCTTATTTGACAAGAAACTGAAAGAAGAAGTACTAGCAATGGATGAAAAAAATTCAAATAGTTTGTATTTATTCATTTGGTTGAAATATGAGTACATAACCATACCATACAAAAGATTAGAAAGAAAAGCAGGAAAAAGCCGTTGGACCATGAAGAAAAAAATTAAACTCTTTGTCGATTCATTTGTCGCTTTTTCATTTGCACCTATAAGAATAATTACGGTTTCAGGATTTATTTTAGGTGCTGTAGCCATATTATATGCGTTGTTCATTTTGTATAATCGTTTTGTAGGAAATATTGCTGTAGAAGGATGGACCGCCATGATGCTAGTCTTTTTGTTTGTATCCGCTTTCCAAATGGTTGCAATTGGTATATTAGGAGAATATTTATGGCGTACTTTAGATGCAAGTAGAAAACGACCTAATTTTGTCGTAGATAAGGTTGAATAGACTAATCACAATCATTTTTTAAATAGACATAAATAATAGATTTTTGTATCTCAAAAACTAATAAATACAAATGCAACATTTACTAAACGCATTTCCTTACATACAAAAACTTTTGGAGTTAGATAAAACCTACGACAACCGTCAGGAATTTCATCAAAAAGTAGCACCACTTTTGTTAGAAATGGGTCAAGACTATGATTTTTTAAAAGCAGTTATTCAAAGAAATTTTTTAGATCAAGGGTTCTTGAAACAGGAATGGACAGGCTATAATATTCCTTTTTTATATGTTTATGAAACGGAGCATTTTAATTTGAAAATTCATTTGTTTCCGCCCGATAAGGAAAAAAGAGACAATATTGCGGCGCATTGCATCCACCACCATAACAATTACATGTTAACCACCAATGCTTTTTTTGGATCAGGTTATGAAAGCTTTTTATTTGAAAAAAATCCTCAAGTCAATCCAGAAAACTTGGAAGTTGAGATGAAAATAAGCAAACATTTTCATCAGAAGGATTGGAATCCAAGCACAGTGGACAGTTGGGAACCTCATGTTGTATTTATTCCTCAAGAATTGTCAGCAACTTTGTTGATTTGGACTCCCGATAAAAAAAGAACGACTGATAATTTAAGACAAAATCCTTTGTTGAAAGCGATTAAAGGTCCTTTGCGTTGGATGATTCATCAGTTGAACTTAACAAAACAATTGGGAATTGCTGAAGCACATACTTATCAATTTTATCCCAATCCAAATGGAAAAGGGTACAAAGGAATAGAAGAAAGCGAATATTTTGCACCTACAAAAGCAGAAAAAGGGCCAAATGTCGATCATTATTCAGCACAAATGATGTTTGCGTTTATTCAAAGAGCTGACTTGTTTGATGCAAATTTTTTTGTTGCTAATAAAAAGAATATACCAAGTTATTACCATCCATTTATTGAAATGATAATTGCGGGCAATTCCATTCCTGATGTATTCCATCGCACTGAAATAAATATCCCCCAAAAGACGTATTACAGAGAAGATGTGCTGAAAGCATAAAAGTATTTTAACAATAAAAAGCGCAGAGCAATTAACCACAGAGAGCACTAAGAGATCACAGAGAGCGCAGAGAGAGAGGAAATAGAGAACACAGAGAAGCTCTTCGAGCATGGAGGAATTGGAGCAGAGAGCACTGAGAAAAAGTACAGAGGTCAGAGAGAATAATAAGAAGAGAGAGACAGAGAAGCTCTTCGAGCTTTAGAAGATAACCACATAGAACACTAAGAGAGCACAGAGAGCGCAGAGAGAGGGGAAAAAGAGAACACAGAGATGCTCTTCGAGCATGGAGGAATTGTCGCAGAGAGCACTGAGAAAAAGCACATAGGTCAGAGAGAATAATAAGAAAAGAGAGACAGAGA
This sequence comes from Chitinophaga pinensis, assembly GCA_945871905.1. Lineage (GTDB taxonomy): Bacteria > Bacteroidota > Bacteroidia > NS11-12g > UBA955 > JABMMZ01. The sequence continues at coordinate 8,336 of CAMBXL010000006.1, read as the reverse complement.
AGATCTTAGAACTTTGGTGGAGAATTAAACCAAAATAATCAATTTATATGATAGAAAATGAATTGGCTACAAAAATTATAGGACATGCAATAGAAGTTCATACTACACTAGGTCCAGGTTTATTAGAAAGTGTTTATCAAGAATGTTTATATTATAAGTTAGTAAAAGAAGGGCATAAAGTTGAAAAAGAGAAGGCAATGCCTATAATTTTTGAAGAGGTAAAAATAGATTGTGGATATAGAATTGATTTATTGGTGGATGATACTATTCTCATTGAGTTAAAAAGTGTGGAATCATTAAATGACGTTCATCTTGCTCAAACACTTACCTATTTAAAACTTGGAGGATTTAAACTTGGTTTATTAATAAATTTTAATGTTTTTAGATTAAAGGATGGAATAAAAAGAGTCATTAATGGTCAACTTTAACCAATACAATTAATAATATATACTTTCTATGCTCGAAGAGCACTCAGTGCCCTCCTCTTAATTCTCAGTTTGTGCTCTCTGCGCTTTCTCCGAGCTCTCTGTGGTTAAATGTTCCTAAATGCTCCTAAATGCTCAAAGAGCATCTCAGTGTTCTCCTTTTAATTCTCACTTTGTGCCCTCTGTGTTTTCTCTGCGCTCTCTGTGGTTAAATGTTCCCCAATACTCGCAGAGTATCTCAGTGCCCTCCTTTTAATTCTCACTTTGTGCCCTCTGTGTTTTCTCTGCGCTCTCTGTGGTTAAAAGCACCCAATGTCCCCATTAGATAAATGTTCCTAAATGCTCAAAGAGCATCTCAGTGTTCTCCTTTTTAATTCTCACTTTGTGCCCTCTGTGTTTTCTCGCTCTCTGTGGTTAAAAGCACCCAGTGTCCCAATTGGTTAAATGTTCCTAAATGCTCAAAGAGCATCTCTGTGTTCTCCTTTTAATTCTCACATAGTGCCCTCTGTGTTTTCTCTGCGCTCTCTGTGGTTAAATCTTCCCCAATTGCTCTCCCCAGTTAATTCCCCCAATAAATGAAAATAATCTTCTATTCTCCTCATCCAACTCACGATATTGTTACGGAGGTAGGTTATGCAACCCATCAGCGTGAAACAATTATTGCTTTACAAAATAAGGGGGTAGAAGTTATTCCCGTAATAATGGGTGGTACAACATTAGAAGAAGTGCCCTACAAGGATGGAAAAGCTATAACTCACTCAGGGTTAAAAGGATTGATTAAAAAAATAATTCCTCGCTATGTTTGGGTTACTCTCAAAGATTTTCGTTTGATGATGCACGACCGTCGAGCTGCAAAGTGCTTAGAAGCTGCAATAATAAAACATCAACCTGATTTGGTTTATGAACGCTCGGAATATTTGCAAGATTCATCAGTCTCTGTTGTAAAAAAGTATAATATTAAATATTTTATTGAAGTAAACTCTCCTTTTGTTCAAGAAATGAAGCATTTAGAAGGAAGTAGTTTATGGACAGGTTTGGGTCATTTTAAAGAAAAAAGAAAATACAAAGCAGCCGACCAAGTATGGGTTGTGTCAAGTGCTTTAAAATCATTTTTAGTAGAACGATATGGGATTGAAAGTAATAAAATAAGTATTTCACCAAATCGAATAAACATCAAAGAATTTACTCAGAAGAATGTATTAGAAGAACCAGTAAATTTTAAAAAAGAAGTTCCAATTATAGGATTTGTAGGTTCTATATTACCACATCACGATGTAGAAGATTTAATTGCAGCCTTTAAGCTTGTAATAGACAGGGGATATAAAGCACAATTGTGTATAGTAGGGGGTGGAAGTTTGCTCGACTCTTTAAAAACAAAAGTGGAGCAATTAAAGATTTCAGAATGGGTTTATTTTATTGGAAAAGTGCCACACCATCATGTGCCTGCTTACATCAAGCAAATGGACATCTGTGTTATGCCGGGGTCCAATTGGTATGGCTCACCTATTAAAATATTTGAGTATGGGATATTGGGAAAAGCAGTTATAGCTCCAAATAATGGTCCTGTGAATGATGTTATGGAAGATTTAAAAGATGGAATATTGATTGAAAAAGGAGCAGATTCTATAGCAAGTGCAATGATAAAGCTGATAGAAGATTCAGAATTGCGTTTGCGTTTAGGGAATACCTTTAAAACAAAAATTGAAGCGGAATATCAATGGGAACATGCAGCTCAAATGATACTATCAGTATTTGAAAAAATAAGATGAATCTAAACCCATTAGTTTCAATTGTTACGCCATCCTTCAATCAAGTTAATTTTATTGAACAGACTATTTTATCAGTATTAAATCAAACTTATAAAAATATAGAATATATAATAATTGATGGAGGTTCAACAGACGGATCTTTAGAGATTATTAAACATTACAGCCCTTCACTCAAATATTGGGCAAGTGAAAAAGACAGTGGACAAACAGAAGCGCTATTAAAGGGCTTGAAACAATCTAAGGGCCAACTATTTGCTTATATCAATTCAGATGATTTATTAGAACCAAATGCTGTTCAATTAATGGTTGATGCTTTTATAAGCACACCTCAGATTGCTTTAATTTATGGTCAGTGTCAAGTGATAGATGAAAATAACAATATTATTAGTCCATTTATTGGGGAATCAATTTCTTTTAAAAAATTACTGACCCAATCAATGATGCCTAGTATACATCAACCGGCTTGTTTTTTTAATTTAAATCAAATTGACAGAACACTTTTTGATGTTAAATATTCATTCTGTTTTGATTATGAACTCATTTTATGGATTTTCAAAAACAAAGAAGCTAAATTTATTAAAGAACATATAGCTCAATACAGAATACATAAAGAAACAAAAACGAATGTATTTACTAAAAAAATGTATGAAGAAAAATTAAAAATACAATGGCAATATGGAAAAAAATATTGGCCGTTGTGGATATTGAGGCGGTTTAAACATTTTTTTAATTCATTGATTACTAATATTTAAAATAAATGAAAATTCTCCTATTGACTGATGGTATTTTCCCTTTTGTAATGGGAGGGATGCAAAAGCATTCCTTCTACTTGGCCCAATATTTAGAAAATGAAGGTGTCAATGTTACTTTAGCACATTGTGTGTATGCGCCCAATCAATTGACAAGCACTGATGAAGTTCAGCAAAAAACCGGCTTAATAAAGACTCAAATTGATAATTTTAATTTCCCTTCTTCTAATCCTTTTCCCGGACATTATCTTTATAATTCTTGGCGATACAGTCAATTACTTTGGGACTATTATAAAGCATCTATTCAACAGTACGACTTGGTATATGTTCAAGGTTTTACAGCTTGGGCTTGGAATCAAAACAATTTTAAAGCCCCTATTGTGGTTAATTTACACGGATTGGAAATGTTTCAAACACCCTATTCAAACCTAGATAAAATTGAAAAATTCTTATTGAAAATTCCCGCTAAAAGTATCCTAAAAAATGCCAAGTTTGCCCAATCCTTGGGAGGACAACTAAGTGCTATTATGCAACCTTTTTGTAAAGGTGTGTTTAATTGTGGAATAGGGATAGATGATGCTTGGTTTAATCATAATTTAAAAGATAAAGAGGCAAACACGCCTACAAAATTTGTATTTGTGGGTCGATATGAATTCCGTAAAGGATTAGATGTTTTGGCAGAAGTCATTCAATCTATTAGTAATGAACATCAATTTACGATTGATTTTATAGGACCTATTCCTGAAACACTTCAAATAAAAAATCCCAAAATAAAGTATTGGGGAAGTGTAAAAGAGGAAAGTAAAATACAAGCCATACTCGACAGTGCAGATGTGTTGTTGCTTCCTTCTCGCGCTGAAGGAATGCCCACGGTTATTTTAGAGGCAATGGCACGTGGATTGGCAGTGATTGCAACAGATGTGGGTGCTGTATCTGAATTGGTTAGTCATGAAAATGGCTGTTTAATACAAGCAGATCAAGTGAATGATTTAAAAATGGCTATGTTGTCTTATATCAATGGCAATTCAGTGACTTTAATGTCCCAAAAAAGAGCATCTCAAACCAAGGTTAAGTCTTATCTTTGGAGCCAAATGATTCACCAATACATTCAACATTTTAATAAGTTTCTGACAGCTTGATCAAAGAGCTTAAATATTACCTAAAACTTTGTTATCCTTTATTAGCAAGATTATTGCTGTTAGTGCTTTCCTCGTTTGGTGGTTCTATAGTGGCAATGATTGCAGCATTATTGGTCATTTTAAATGATATAAGTAAAGAAAATTACAGATACGTATTTATTGTTTTTACCAGTTTATTGTTGTTTTCCGATAGTAATTCAAGTTTATTTTCTCAGTCTGGCAAAAATGGAAAAGACTTAGCCATTGTGGCTATTGCCATCATGTTATTTGTAAAAAACAAAACAAATTTTCAATACACCTATCTTAGATATTTTGGGTACTACTTAGGAATAGCTTTATTGGGATTATTGGTCGCTAATTTTTCAATGGTAGGATTGCAAAAGTTATTTTCCTATGGATTAGTTATTTGGATAATTCCAGTTTTATTACTGCTAATTTTTGAAAAGGGAGACGGCTTGTTATTTCTTCAACAACTAATTATTACTACTACTTTTCTGTATTTTATAAGCATTGTATTGTCTAGAGTAAATCCTGCAAGTTTCGCCCAGTATGGTCGTTTCAATGGTATTCATCGTAATCCTAATGGGGTAGGTATTTTTTCTACTTTGTTCATCATGAATTTGTATTTAATTAAAGAAAAGATTCCTCAAATATTCAGCAAACGTGTTTTCTGGGCAATATTGTCTGTTTTTCTGTTGTCTATAGTTTTAGCAAGTTCTCGAAATTCAATTTTTGCATTAACCATCTTCTTTGTATTCAGCCTTTTTAGAGTGCGTTTTTTTGCAGGCTTGGTTTTAATTATTGGTATCGCTATTGGATATAACTATTTAATGCTCTTATTTGAACAGTTGGTAATGGCTGCCGACCTTGAAAAGGAACTGCGCTTGGATACCTTTTCTTATGCTTCGGGACGTATCTACATATGGCAAGCCTGTTGGATGGAAATTCAAAATAACTATTGGTTGGGCCATGGGTTTTCTTACGAGGAGTATTCTAAATGGGACAAAGCTTATGTTAAAATTTTACCCATGTTGATTCACAATTATGGTAATATCCATAATTCATATTTAACCATTTGGCTCAATACAGGCTTATTAGGTTTATTGGCCTATCTAATTGGTTTAATCACCTACGTTGTAAAACACCAATTCAACAGCAGTCGTTTAGTCCCTTTTGTTTTTGCCACTATTTTTATGGCATTTTTCGAAAGTTTTATGGTGGCTTCGCTCAATCCTTACACGTGGCAATTATGGTTTGCTTTCTTTATTGCTTCTATTCAATTGAATCAAGCGCCAAGTTCTGAAATTCAAGAACAGAAAAAAGAAACTGCCATGGATGAAATAGTTCCCTCCGTGTATTAAATGGATAATCCAATAGGAGCCTGCCGCTTCATTGTTAGCCCCTCTCTTAATGTACAACAATTGTACTAATAACAAAACAATCAAGCCTCCCCCTAATAAGCCCATTTCGGATATCCAACGAATTAAACCCGAGGCTGCATCTGCTGCATTCAGATGAACTGAAAAAGGTTTTATCCTCTTATTTAAAGGTTCAATAACAACTCTCCTATAAGCCTCTTGATGACTCCCCAAACCACCTCCGGTTATGGGGTTTTTTTTGGTCTGTTCCCAAGCCGTAATTGTATGCAGATAAATGGATCGTGATGAAGAATTTGTTTTTATAAGTTGCTGATAACTTGGTAAATGTGGAAATGATTTAAAAATTTCAACAGTATCGGATATGCGTTTTTGTGTGCCATGATAACTACCAATTAAAAAACTCATTAGTGTAATAATAATCATTAATAAAGCTTTGTAAACTAAACTTGATTTTTTGAACATGACCAAAATACCATAAACCAATATTCCTATCCAAGCAGCCCCACTAAAGGTCATGAATAAGCCATTTAATAGAAAAAAGACAGCTATTTTTTGATACTTGTTAAGGACTGACCATTGTTGTAAATACCATACCAATGCAGGGGCAAGTAACATAGCCAAGTAAAACGGTTCTTCACAAAAACTATAACACCTGTATAATCCCATAAAAGCGCCTTTCTTAGGTGTAATATGCAGGTTGTTAATGTGCAACAGTTGTTCGGGAATACACAATACAGCTGCAACAAGTGCAATGCCCAAATAAGCCTTTATGATGGGTTTAAAATCATGCTGAAACTCGTACATGGTCAACCACCATGCTAGCCCACAGAAAATAAAGCCAATGGCTTGTTTGCTTAAATCAAAAATAGGGTAATTAAATAGAAAGAAATTGAGGACACTTAACAAAATAATTGCTCCTAACGAAATAGAAAAAACATTAAAGATAATTTTCTTAAATCCAACGACATAAAAACCACGCAACCAAACTATTAGATAAACAACATAAAACCAATAAAAATCAAATAACCCAAACGCATTTTTGATAGATGCTGTAAAAAACACTGAAATCAACATACACCACATCAATAAGGTTTTGAAATTCATTTATTATAGTTAATCTTTGCAAATGTAAATATTTTGCGCGTATTAATATTATATACTGAGTTAGCAGCATACACAATTGCAAGTTTAAAGCAGTTTTTGCACGATTATCCTGATTCGGAATTACTTATTATTCACTATCCAATTAACCCTGAAGCTCCTTTTGTTTTTAATGAACTGCCAAGGTCTAAATGGTTTACTTACGATTCGCAAAAGCATACTGAAATCAGTAAATTAGTCGAAGATTTTAATCCTAATATTTTATTGTGCTCTGGTTGGATTAATAAATTTTATATTGAACTAACTAAGTCATTGACGCAAGTCAAACACAAAGTGCTCATGTTAGATACCCCTTGGCAAGGGTCGTGGAAACAAAAAATTTGGTCTTTGATTGCCAAAAAAACAATGCTTAAATCTTTTAATTATGCATTTGTGGCGGGCGATTCTCAAGCACTTTACGCAAAGAAATTAGGGTTTCATTCTAAGTGTATTTATAAAGGATTGTATGTGGCAGATGTTGATTTATACCAAACAATTGGTGAACAAAAGCTAGCCAATAAAGACAGCGTTTATCCCAAAACTTTAATCAGTGTGGCGCGCTATATTCCACAGAAAAATCTAAATACATTGTGGCAAGCATTCATCAATGCCAATTCGAAACAAAACAATAAATGGGAACTTCATTGCTATGGACTAGGTCAGTTATTTGAGGAGCGTGTGGAACATGAATCTATTTTTCATCACGGTTTTGTTCAACCATCAAATATGAAAGAGGAGATTATGAAAGCAGGTGTTTTTGTATTGCCTAGTGTTTACGAACCTTGGGGTGTAGTAGTTCACGAAATGAGTTTGTCTGCTTTGCCTCTTGTTTTAAGCAATAAAGTAGGTGCAGCCTCATTGTTTCTCGATTTGAGTAATGGTTATTCTTTTAGTCCTTTGAATCAAGTTGAATTGCAAAGTGCACTGGAACAAATCATGAATAAAACCGACGATGAACTATGGCAAATGGCAGAAAATAGTTACCAAAATGGTTTGAAATTAACACAACAAATGTGGTCAAAATCTATCCATCAAATTTATAACAGTACAGCATGTGTGGAATAAGCGGAATTATTAATTTTAAAGAGCAGTCACAAGCCGCTATTGACATCAAAAAAATGGTTTCAGCAATGAAACACCGTGGTCCTGATGACGATGGAATATGGTTAAATAACAAAGTTGCATTGGCACAAACCCGCCTTTCAATTATTGATTTGTCTTCTCTTGGCCACCAACCCATGTGGTCGAATAATAAACAAGTAGTAATGGTGTTTAATGGTGAAATTTATAATTTCAAAACCCTTAAAGCAAGCTTAACTGACTATGATTTCAAAACACAAACCGACTCGGAAGTAATATTAGCGGCTTACCTTAAGTGGGGAATTTCCTTTGTTGAACACTTAGATGGCATGTTTGCTATTGCTTTGTATGATTGTATGGCAGATAAAGTTTTTTTAATAAGAGATAGATTAGGCGTTAAGCCAATGTACTATTTTGTTAATGAGCATCACCAACTTAGTTTTGCGTCTGAAATAAGGACCATAATGAAGGGGCAAAATACTGCTTTTCAGATCAATGAAAATGCCTTGGGTGATTTTTTGACTTTCCATACCGTAACGTCTCATGAAACATTAGTAAATGGTATTAAATCATTACAAGCAGGCACTTATCTTGAAATACAAGGTGATAAAATTACTCAACATACTTATTGGTCAATAAACAAACAAAATAAAAA
>CAMBXL010000005.1 GCA_945871905.1 Chitinophaga pinensis | reverse complement strand
TCACCTCTTCCCATACCGAACAGAGAAGTTAAGCCCCATATCGCAGATGATACTTGTGTTAAAACAGGGAAAGTATGTCGTTGCCAAAATTATTACAAATTAACCCCACTCCTAAGTGGGGTTTTTTTTGAACATTGCTCTCTTCTTTTTCTGAGTTTTTTTAAGTATTAAATATTAAATAAAATTTAATCTGTTATCTTATGTTATTATATCTATATCTATTACTCATTTATGATAGCATTAAATTTGATAAAGAAGCAAACCCAAAAAAAAATTTGCTTTGTATATAAATACACAATGTGTCACAATTTTTTCTTTATTTCTTTGCTCCAATAGTAATGAGGTGTGTTGTCTCTTAATAATCTGCTTGTTATTATTAAAAATAGAATACATATTTTAACAATTTTTTATTTAAAAACTAACAAAAGTAAAATTCGATAATATAATTTAATATAAAAATTATGTTAATAAAGTTTGATGATATTTTTTAAGTTAATATTATAAAAATAGAATAATAATTTAATTATTTTATAAAGGAAATATGGTAGTCATTCTTTTGAAGAATGAAATATTTAAAAAAAGTATCAGTTATTTTAGTTTTTATTATAAACACAATTAACGCACAAACGACTCTATCAATTGGCGATATCTCTATCATTGGGTTCAACGCTAATGCACCTGACAATTTTACCTTTGTAACGTGGGTTGATTTAGCTAATAACACCAAAATCAAATTTACTGACAATGCATTTTTAAGTTCAAATTCTTCTACAGCTACAAATAATGGACGAGGTGGCGAAGGTTTTGTAACTTGGACAAACAATACAGGTGCTACTATTACAGCTGGTACTGTTATAAAAATAGAAGATAACTTAACACCATTTGCTAGTGTAGGGAGTATTTCACAAACATTGAGTGGTATTTCTGGCAGTGGTGACCAAATATTTGCCTATCAAGGTACAGGTGCAGGAACTAGTACATCTAACTCAGACTGGGGGAGTAATAGCAATCCTACTACATTTACAGGCACTATTTTGTTCGGTTTAAATTTTGGTAGAGCTTGGTTAACTACTGGCACAGCCACTTCAAATACATCTTATTTACCCTCAAATTTAAATGTAACTAATGGCAATATTGTTATATCTACCTCTAATGTAACTTCTGCTCAATTTACAGGATCGCGCACAAATTTAAGCAGTTGGTCCGCTTATAGAACTGCCGTAAATAGTACTGCAAATTGGACAACCTTAACTGGTTCTGGACTTACTACATTATCAACAACTTCATTTACATTAAGTTGTACGCCTCCTTTAACACAAGTTTCTGCTTTAGGTTTTACTAGCACTTCTGGCACTGGTACTACCATAAGTTGGACCAATGGCAGTGGAGCCAACACAATTGTGGTCGCTAAATCAGTTTCAGCAGTAAATTCTGATCCAGTATCAGGTTCTACTTATACAGCCAATGCAAGCTTTGGTTCGGGAACACAAATAGGTACAGGTAATTATGTGGTTTATTCTGGTTCAGGAACTTCGGTCGCAATTACAGGTTTGTCCGCAACCACAACTTATTATTTTGCAGTTTATACTTTTGATGGTACTGGCGCAACATCATGTTATAAAACAGCAGGTGCTACTGCAAATGTAACAACCCCTTGCATAAATCCAATTAACGTAAGCAGTTCTTCTACAAGTAATGTAACAAACAGTCAAGCAACCATTAGCTGGACAAATAGTGCATGTTATGATGAAGTTTATGTTTTTGTAGATCAAACATCAGGATTAGGCACCGCTCCTTCTGGCAATGGAAGCTCATACTCGGCCAATTCCGTTTATTCAAGCAATGGACAGTGTATTTATAATAACACAGGAACAAGTTTAACGGTCACTGGTTTAACAAACTCTAGTACCTATTATTTTGAAATTTATACCAGAAAAGGTTCTGTGTGGAGCAGCGGTGTTGAGGTTTCTGCAAACACATTAGGCTGTTCTCCTCCTTCTTCTCAAGTTTCTGCTTTAGGTTTTACAGGTACTTCTGGAACTGGTACTTCCATAAGTTGGACAAACGGCAGTGGAGCCAATACAATTGTAGTTGCTAAATCAGGTTCAGCAGTAAATTCTGATCCGGTATATGGAGCTACTTATACAGCCAATGCAACCTTTGGTTCGGGAACACAAATAGGGTCAGGTAATTATGTGATTTATTCTGGTTCAGGGACTTCAGTCGCAATTACAGGTTTATCTTCACTAACTACTTATCATTTTGCAGTATATACTTTTGATGGAACTGGCGCAACATCATGTTACAAAACAGCAGGTGCTACTGCAAATGTTACAACCGCTTGTGTAACACCAATTAACGTATCCTCTTCATCAACAAGTAATGCAACAAACAATCAAGCAACCATTAGCTGGACAAATAGTGCATGTTTTGATGAAGTTTATGTTTTTGTAGATCAAACATCAGGATTAGGTACTGCTCCTTCTGGCAATGGAAGTGCATACTCGTCCAATTCTGTTTATTCAAGTAATGGACAGTGTATCTATAAAAGCACAGGAACAAGTATAACAGTCACTGGTTTAACAAACTCAAGTACCTATTATTTTGAAATTTATACCAGAAAAGGTTCTGTTTGGAGCAGCGGTGTTGAGGTTTCTGCAACACCAGTTGCAGCCGTTTCAATGACAGAACTAGTTGTGCCTCAATACATGGCTAGTAAAACAACATCGAGTGCTAATAATGCAAGAACACCCATTGCTGTTTGTTTGAAATTTGATAATTTAACACCTAACACAGCCTATGATATAAAAATCTGTTTGGCATTAACTAGCGACGCTTCAAATAGTTATGGTGCTGGTAATATTTTTAATGGAACAAGTTATTCTGGTTCAGATAGATTAAATGCATTTACAACTAATGGCACAGGTAGCAGTGGAGCAGTTTGGTTTTATTTACAACCAACAGGCAATAGCTCTAGATTTGGAGGAGGTCAAGTCCATGAACTAAGAGTTGGATATACCACTGTAGGAGGAACATTTCCCTCAGCTCCAAATTTTGAAAGTACAAATACAATAACTGCATTAGATGTGCAATCTACAGCAACAGCTTCAACCACAGACGATGGCGCATTTATAAAAGGTACAACAAGCAATAGTTTTAGTGGAAAATTTGTTTTGGCATTTGATAATGTAAGTGGCACAGGAAACCCACTTTTTGCATACCAAGTAAATACAGCATTACCAACGAATGCTACACAAAGTGCTTTGCCGTCAGGCTTAAATGATGTTTACATGCAAAGTGGAACAAGTGCTATTGGCGATTTTCCAGTTGTTGTTCCAATTGGTGCTAATAACTCAAATGGGGTAAGACGATTTGAATTTAGAAATACAGACAATACATTTTTTGCTTCAATAACAGATGCAGACGGTAATTGGGGCACAGGAATGAACACAACAACAATTGCTAGAATAGATTTTCAAACCATCAATTTATTTCGAGGAAGTGCTGACGATATAGAATTAGGCGGAGATGTTGTTTTACCTGGCGCTTTAAGTTTATCAAATTCATTAACATTTAATTCAGGTAAATTATTTACCACTAATTCGAAGTTATTAACGCTTAAAAATGCATGCACTGTAAATCCTGTTGGTGGTTCTGCAACTTCATTTGTAGATGGACCAATGGCTAGGGAAGCATTTGGTAATAGTGAAGTTGTTTTTCCTGTAGGCAAAGGAACTGAATGGGCGCGAGCATCAATAACTCCAAGACAAAACGACTCAAGAGGAACCCAATCAAGAACTTATTTATGTGAATATTTTAATACAGGATATGGTGCTTATTCTATAAATACCTCACAAACAAATCCATTAGTAACAGTTAGTTATAATGAATATTGGAACATTTCTGAACAGAGTAGTGCATCTGGATTAGATATAGATACAAAAATAAAATTGTATTGGAGGGCATTGTCAGATGCAGGTATTTCCCTAACAGATAGACAAGATATGAGAGTTGCTCATTATACATCTGGTATGTGGAGTTTTGAAGGAAGTTCTCCAGTAATCAATGATAACGGTGTATCTGACGGAACTATACAATCAGATTGGGTAAATTCTTTTAGTCCTTTTACGATAGGTTCTGTTTCACATTTAAATCCTTTACCAGTAAAATTAATTTCAGCTTCAGCCACTTGCAATAAAAATAACAACTTAATTCAATGGTGCGTTGATGAAGATAACCAAACCCAAGCTTTTAAAATTGAAAAGTTTCAAAACAACCAATTTTATCCTCTAGCAACCATCAAATCAAAAAATAATAACACCGTTAATACTTATTTTTATACGCATGAAAATGCAGATAAAAACACAATTTATAGAATTTCGGAAATAGGTTTAGATAATGATGTAAATACTTTAGCCACTTTAGTGTCTTTTTGCAAAGGCAATTTTGAAAATACAATTCAAGTAATTCAATTAGAAAATTCTATTGAAGTTAAATTAAATGAATCAGACATTAATACAAGCTTTACTTTGAGAAATGCCCTTGGTCAAGTAATTAAAGTTGGTGATTTTATAAATAACTTAACCATTGATAAAACATTTTTAGCAAAAGGTATTTATATCTTAAATATTAAAGAATTAAATATTAGTTACAAGATTTATGTTTATTAAGCATAATGATTTTGAAGTCATATTTCTTTGTTTGCTTTTTTTTTTAATTAATAAAAGTGCAAACGCACAATTTACACCTGGAAATATAGTTTTATTAAGAGTTGGAAATGGAAGCACTACATTGTCATCAGCTGCCAATCCTGTAAGTTTAGTAGAATATTCAACATCAGGAACGCCTACAGGTTACAGCGTTAGTATGCCAACAAGCGTTAGTGGGTCTAATAGAATTTTAACCCAAAGCGGTTCTTCCACTTCAGAAGGAGATTTAAGTTTGTCTGTCAACAAGCAGTATTTAGTGCTTTGTGGTTATGATGCAGCAGTAGGAACTTCCTCAGTAGCTACTACTGGTAATCATAATGGCGTTATAGGACGTGTAGATGTAAATGGTAATATAAATACATCTACTTACTTTTTAAGAACATCTAGTAATGCTTATATAAATAATAATTTTCGTTCAGTTTGTTCAAAAGATGGTACAGCTTACTGGGCCTCTGGAGCTTCATCTGGTTCAAATGGCGGTGTTCGATATATTACTCATGGAACTGCGGGTAGTGCAGGCACACAGTTAAGCACAACTATAACCAATACACGTACAATTAATATTTTCAATAATCAATTATATGCTACAAGTGGGTCAGGTTCTTATAGAATGACTACAGTAGGTTCAGGTACACCATCCACTACAGGCAATACCATATCAAATATGAGTGGTATGCCAACTTCTAGTTTTGATCCTTATGCTTTTGTTTTTTTAGATAGAGACTCGACGGTTTCAGGTGTTGATGTTTGTTACATGGTATCATTAGGTGGAAGTGGATCATTAGCGGGTATTTTTAAATATTCTTACAATGGCACCACTTGGACCAACAGAGGTAGTATAACAGGATATTGCAGAGGACTTGCAGCTATGGTCAATTGTGCAGGTGAGGTAGATTTATACATTACAGTAAGTAGTTCTTCCAATGCACAGGCAAGAGCCTTACATAAAATAACGGATAATGCCGCTTATAATGCCAATATTTCTGCAACTAGTTTAGGAACTGCAATAGCTACCAGTGGCAGTAATTATTCCTTTGGAGGTATTGCCTTTGCGCCTGAAAATAATTTAACAATTACTAGTACTCAAACAGTAAGTGCTGGCACATATTCTAAAATTAAAATTAACAAAGGTGGAATAGCAAATTTAAGTGGTAATGTAAGAATTACAGATTCACTCATTATTTATGATAAAGGGACATTAAACTGCAATGATTATGTAATTAGTAGTGCAACCAACTTTCCTGCAAATTTTATACTTAAAGACAGTGGAACTTTAAAAATTGGAAATATAAATGGAATTACCCAATCAGCAAATAGAGGTAATATTCAAACATGTAATAGGATTTATTCAAAGGATGCTTATTATGAGTATAGTGGTTCTTATGCTCAAGTGACAGGAGACGGCTTGCCAAACGAAATTTTTAGTTTTAAAATTATTAATTCAGAAGGGCTTTCATTGAGTAAAAATTTGAGTGTTAAAAATAAATTATTGTTGACTTCAGGATTATTGAATACAACTTACTCCAATATTTTAAAATTAAGAAATACGGCTTCGGTTTTACCTGATGGTGGCTCAGTAAGTTCATATGTTAATGGACCAATGGATTGGGAAATGCTAAACAATACTGAACGATTATTTCCTATTGGTAAAGATACAATATGGAGCAAGTGTAGTATAGAGCCCTATCAGAGTGATAATAGAAGTACACCCACTAGGATTTATAGATGTGAGTATATTGATTCTGGTTATGATGATTATACCATTAATTCATTGCAAAGTAACTCATTAAATCATGTAAGTGAATTAGAATATTGGCTAATATCTGAACAAACAGGTGCTAGTGGAACAAATGATGATGTAAGTGTTAAACTATATTGGACTAATTATTCTAATGTAGATGCAAATGCAAGTAGTAGACAAGATTTAGCTGTAGCCCATTTTTTAAACAGTGAATGGAATCATGAAGGTAGTTCACCAACGATATTAGATAATGGCATTTCAGATGGTTTTGTGCAATCTGATTGGGTGCAAAGTTTTAGTCCTTTTACCCTGGGCAGTTTTAGCTCATTAAATCCTTTGCCTATAAATTTACTTGAACTTAAAACGGAATGCATTTACAATGCTACAAAAGTAATCTGGCAAACAACTAATGAAACTGATATTAAAAATTACATTATTGAAAAATGGCTTAATTCAGGTTTTATTGAAATAGGCCTTGTTAAGGCAAATAATTCAAGATATTCTATTAACCATTATTTTTTTAATGATATGGGGATTCAAAATAATTTTATTTATAGATTAATTGAAGAATTACAAGATGGAACAAGAAATTTGATTAGAGAATTTGAAGCGGATTGTAAATCAATTCAAAAACAAAAAATTAGCTTGATCCAAAAAGGACAAGAAATTGAAATAAATTCAACAGACTACAGAGGTAAATTGAACTTTCAATTAATTAATAATTTAGGTCAAATTATCGATTCTAATTCTTTTTATAGAAATACGGTTTTAAACACACAGTTTTTGAACTCAGGTATCTATGTTTTGAATATTCCTGAATTGCAATTGTCTTTTAAAATCATTTTGTAATGTTAGGTTAATTTATTTATTCATAGATTCAAATATTCATAGAAAGTAAGTTGTTTATGTGACAACCTATTTCAGGACGGGAGAGTTCAATTAAAAAAGCCACAATGTATTAAATTGTGGCTTTTTTAATTGATTCAGATTACTGTCTTTTTTATCTTTATTTTACACCTCTTACTAAAATATTATCTATTTGAAAGGTTGTTGATCTATTTGTAGTTGCGTATCCTCCAGTATATCTGAAGGCAAGGTGAATTTTACTTGCGATATTTGTTAAACTAATTTTTCCGGATTTTGTGTAACTGCTTGCATATCCAGTGGTATTGCCCGTTGAAATTACAGCTGGTAAAGCTATCCAATTTGCAGAAGAAGGATCGCCAGAGCCACTGTAATCTGTAGAATACAAAACTTCTAATAGAGCACCATTACTAAATCCATCTTTTGTTTCGAAAGTTAAGGTATCAAAAGCTGTTGTTGTAATATCTATTTTAGGCGTTACTAACCAGCCAATATTGCTACTTTCTTGATTACTTGGGGTTGAACTAAATGCAGAGAACTGAACATAAATATTGTTACTAAATGTTCTTCCTTGCCATTTTTTAGTTCCAGCTGAGCTATAATTTACCCAACCCAATTGTGCAAAATCACCTGTTGTACTTGCTGTTGAAAAGTCTTCTTTTAATAAAAATAAATCAGAAACTGAAGTGCCATCGCATTTTTTGCCATTTAATTTAAGGTCTGAGGTGTCTCTAATTAGCAATTGTTTTGTATTCCCAAATACGGTATAGACTGCTATTAAATCCCCTTTGCCTTTAGGTGTTTTATAATTGGCAAAATTTGCATAACCTGAAGTTCGCGCTATAATCTGATTGCCTGCACAATTACTTATAGTTCGATTTAAAGAACTTTTATTTATAGCATCTGCATATGGTTTGTCTGCATCGCTAGAAATAAACTCAACATCTTTTATTTTAATAAGTCTGTTCTGAAAACTGTTATTTAATGCCGATATTTCGACTTCTATAGGCATTACAACTTGTCCTGTCAAACCTTTTACAACAAAATTAGAAATCAATGGTGAAGCAATTCCAATGGCAGATCCTGTGGCATCAACTCCTCCATACAATCCAACCAAATTGCTGTAGTCATCCAAGTATAAGTCTTTACATTTGATATATACTTTTCGACCCACAGGGAAATCGGCATACAAATTACTTCTGTCAATGGCAATAGAGATTCCTGCAGTGCCATCGTCCACAATAATTTGTTTGTAAATATTTCCGCTTTTATCATCTGCCACTACAGTAGCTGCAATTACCATATTTTGAGTAATTAAAACTGGTGCACCTGCCGTGAAAAGTGCTTTTAATTCTGCAATAGTAGCTGTTACTTTTAAATTTGGATCAGCCAAAGGTTCGGGTTTGTCAAATTCCTTTTTTTTACAAGCATTAACAAGTAGTAAAATACTTAAAAGTATCAGTCCTAGTTTTTTTGAAATTTTTATCATTTTTATTAATTTTATTTTTTGTTTAAAATCTGTATGTAATACTTAAGAAATAATTGCGACCAAAAGCATAGTTGTAACGTGATGGAAACTTATTAGGATCGTGGTTTGTAATATCAAATCTAAGTTGTTCGTAACCTGTTGTTTTTAAATTTTGATTGTCTAATAAATTGCTAACATTTGCATTTATAACTAAAAAATGATTGTTTTTAAGTTTCATAAATACTTTATTTAATTTAATGCTATAACCTGCAGAAAAATCGACAGTATACTGAGAAGAGTATAGCTTTTTCTGATCTATAATTTCATTCCATTGTGCACTTCCTTCTTGCACCAAATCTATGGCTGCAGAAGTTCTTCTTGCTGGACTTATATTTTCCCATGCATTTCTAAAATTATTAATATTTAAGTTCATCCACCAAAACTTTTTACTTCTGTAATTAAAACCAACATTATAAGCTTGTTCTGGAGTTCCACCCACTCTATAATTTTTTACATAAACCAATTCACTAGGAAATATTTTTGCTGTGTTATCTACAGTAAATGTTGAAGTTTGTCTGGTAGAGAAATAATTTCTACCTATTGCAGCAACAGATGTAAAACTTAATCCTTTATATAGTTTTCCTTCCAAAGATAGCTCTGTTCCATAATGTATTTTGTTGATATTACTAACAGATAAATTTCCAAATGCGGCATAAACATCATCAAAATATAAGTTGTTGTGAATACCATTTCTGAAAGTCGTGTAGTAATAGTTATTCCTTAGTTTTAATAAAGGTGAGTTATAAATATAACCACCTTCAATTGAACTTATTTTTTCACTTGGAGGATTTATAATTTGGTCGTTTCGAGTTCTTAAGGACATGAATACATCGAAATAATTAGGTGCTTTAGTTGCATTAAATCCATTGATGAAAAAGTAATTTCTACCATTCAATTTATAAGTTACCCCTCCTTTTAATGCATAATTTAAAAAGTTATTAATTTCTGATTTCCCTAGAGAATTGTTAGCAAACAAACCTACTTTGTATTTACCATCTCTCCAAAATTTGGTATTTGATATTTCTCCTGCTAAAAAAATATCAAATCTTGCAAATTTGTGAGACAGCTGTCCCCAAAATGAATTTTTATTGAAGTATATGTCATAATTGTAGCCAAATCTATCTCCTTCTTTAATAATTCGGTTGGGGTTATTCAAATCATTTTGAACAGACGAAGTACTATCTCTAAAATCTCTTTCAGCAAATTGGTTAATATCTAAAAAATAATCGCCCCCCAATAAATCTACTAATTCTTTGTAAAAACTAGACTTTTGCTTTTGGATAGTTAAGCCAGTACTAACATTTGTAATGTCATTAAAGGTTTTATTATAAGTTGAGTTAAAATTAAAATTAGTGTTTTTTTGGATTCTGTTTTCTACAATATAAACTGCACGTTTGCCTGTAACGGTATTGCCTGAAATACCATTAGCATTTTGAATGGTAGTATTATTTTGACTTCTGTTAGCATCTATCATATTATCCCATTGAACTTGAAGTAATTCTGGGTTATTTCTGTACAAGTTTTCTATGTTTTTTCCTTGAATGGTGTCTTTTTCTGCATAGAAATAGGAGGGTAAATATCGGTAATAGATTGGACGTGGGTCTGGTGCATTATACCAATTAAGTCCTGTTATATTTCTATACCCAGAAGAAAAACTTACAGCAGTGATTAAATTAGAGGTTTTATTTACGTTAAAATCATGTGTTAATATTACAACCGGTTGATTGGTATACCCTTCACTAGCGTTTCGTATTTTTCCAGCTTGATAGCCCCAATTAGGGTTGTAATATTTGCTGCCTGTAATATCAAATGTTTCTTGGACAGATGGTGTTGATCTCCCATTTCTAGTGGGTGCACCAAATGCTGTTAAAGCCAAAGAATGTGAACCTTTGATTTTTTTTTCAATAGCGCCAAAATAAGAGAATGATTGGTAATCCGTCCCTGGTATATATGCTTTTTCTGCCCATCTACTTCCAATTGATAAGGCATAAGCCCAACCTTTTTTATTAAAACCACTTCCATAGCTTAATATTATGCGGTTGTTATATGTTCTGTTTGATGTTGCATAACTTAAGCTCAATTGTTTTCTTTGTTTAGATGCTCTAGAATCTATATTTGTTGCACCTCCTAATTCTCCAAAACCAAAGTTTGTGTTTTTAATTCCTAGAGTACCCTCTTTACTCCGAGTCATATCATTTAAACCACTCCACAAGCCCCATGTAGAAAATCCATTTTCTAAATTTTCCATTGGTACACCATTCATATAGGTTGAAAAGTTTTTTTGTTCGTATCCTCTAATTCGAAAACGTGCTACACTAAAATTGAAAGAAGCCGCAGATAAAAATGCATCTCTTGAGCCATTTAGAACCGATGAGATACTTTGAGGAGTAGCAGTTGTGAAATTATCATTTTCATCAATTGAGATGGTTGGTATTTGATCTTGTTCTTTACCTTCATCATCATTTATTATAGGTTCTTTGGATAATGAATCTTTGATTATTTGAGAAAAAGTTTGATTACTAATAAATAAAAGTATCAAAAGTGAAACAATTTTTTTAATTGTCTTGTACATAATTATAATTCACAAAATTATTAAATTTCAATAAATTGAATTTGCCTAGAAAGTTATTCAATTGTTAAATAATACTATAAAATGATAATATTATTTTTTTATTAAATTTAAGAATAAATTCATAATAACTCTAAAAATATAAATAATTTCGAAAGCTATTAACCATATAATGAAATATCTATTTTTATCATTAATTTTTCTTTTTAGTATTCAGTTTTCAAACGCTCAATCGAAAAAATATAAGATTGCAACCATTGCATTTTATAATTTAGAAAACCTTTATGACACCATTGAAGACCCATTTAAAAATGATGATGAATTTACACCAAATGGTAAAAAAAAATATTCGTCTTCTGTTTACTTAGATAAACTTCAAAAACTATCTACTGTTATTTCAGAAATTGCAACTGAGGTTACACCTGATGGTGCAGCTATTTTGGGTGTTGCTGAAATTGAAAATCGAAATGTTTTAGAAGACTTGTGTAAAACTGAAAAATTAAAAAACAGAAATTACAAAGTCGTTCATTATGATAGTCCAGATGAAAGAGGGGTAGATGTTGCCTTGCTTTACAATCCAAAATACTTTAAACTATTAGCATCAAAACCTATAACTTTGAGTACTTTTCATTTAGGTGGCGACAGACCCACAAGAGATATTTTGTGGGTAACCGGCTTGTTGGACGGAGATACTGTTCAATTGTTTGTTAACCATTGGCCTTCAAGAGGGGGAGGTGAAGAATTAACAGCACCTTTTAGAAACGAAGGTTCTAGAATATGTAAACATTATATAGATTCTTTAGTTAATATAAATGCCAATGCCAAATGTATTATAATGGGCGATTTGAACGATAATCCAACCAATCCAAGTTGTTCAAAAATTGTCAATGCAGTTTCAAATCCTGATAAATTAAAAACACAGCAGCAAATGTTAAATCCATGGTTAAATTACTATAAAAAAGGCTTAGGCACATTGGCTTATCAAGATGTATGGAGTTTGTTCGACCAATTGATTTTATCTTATGGGTTTGTTAAATCTGACAAAGGATATGTCTTTAAACAAGCAACTATTTATAGTAAACCATACATGATTAATACTACCGGACGCTTTAAAGGATATCCATTTCGCACGTTTGATTTTGATAATTATAATGGTGGATATAGCGATCACTTTCCTACTTATATAATTTTACTAAAAGAGATAGAGTAAAATAGAATTAATTCTAATATTTTTATTTTATCCAAGAGCTATTGTTTTAAATAACGCAATCATCAATGTCTTAAAAAGTGTTCGATAATTATAATTATCAATAAATTATTTCTAAAAACAAAAAAAGGAATTTTTTTAACCTCTAATAATTTAATTTTAAAGATTTAATCTAAAGAAAAAAAGGGTATTAAAATTTCCCATAAAAAAAGCCTTGGTTATTATAACCAAGACTTTTTTTATGGGAAAAAAGTTAAATTAATTATTAATTATTTTTTGAGTAAATGTACCGTTGTTGGTTTTTACTTCAATTAAATAAAGTCCTTTCTTTAATTGAGCTGTAGGGATCATAGCTTCATTGTTTTTCATTACAATTTTATTGCTTGAAATTATTTCAACACCTATTACATTTAAAATTCTAATATGTGTGATAATTGAATTTAAATTTTCTAATTTTACATTAATATGTTGATTAAATGGATTAGGATAAATACTGATTGTTTTATTATTTTTTATTGTATTTACATCCGTTTGTGTAGCATTGAAATTAGCAGATTGGGCTTTACATCCATTTAAATCAGTAATAATAACACTGTAAATTCCACTTTGGGATATTTTAATTTTTCTAGTTGTTGAATTATTGATTTTTGAACCATTTAAAAACCATTCGTATGAAGTCGCATTAACACTTGCAATTAAGCTATCTTTTACTTGAGAAATTATTGGTGATGTTGGCAATGCATTTACAATAATAGTTTTGGTATTTGAAACCGCAACACATCCATTTGCGTTGGTACTTCTTAGTTCATAAACACCACTTGCTTTTGCTGATAAAGAAGTATTTGTTTTACCACTCAATAATAAATTGTCTTTGTACCATTTGTTTGTTAAATTACTAGCAGCAGTGGATGTAAGTATAACTGAATCATTGGCACAAATGGTTTGATTTTTTGCAAATATTTGTACATTATCACATAATTTTAGTTTAATATTATTAGGTATTTTAAACATAGAAATAAAGCTTTTAACACCAGATAATGAAGCAACTCCGTTAGTTGCATTAGATACAATGCCAAAATCATTGTCGTTGGCAATAGCAATTGTACTATCATTGATAATAGTGAGTCCTTCTTTTTTCTCAATAGTTGGGTCGTATCCTGAAGCTATTAAATCGATTAGTAACGTTTTTTTGATGCAAGTTACTCCATTTGCCGCAGCTGTTGTTGAATCTAATAATTGTTCAAAAGATTTGGTTCCACCTGCATATGCCATCGATGTTTTACTTAATTCACTTGCAGAACTAATATCTACCAGATAAACTTTACCATAACTTTCTGTTGCACTTTTGCCATGCTCTAATACCAATATTTGTTTATCATTTACTGCTACAGCATCGCCGATATATCGTTTATCATTTTTAATTGAACTTAAAGCACCTGAACTTGGCACTTTATCATGTTCATAACCAAACATTTTAGTCGTGTTTGTTTTAGGGTCTATTTCAATAAAACGGTGCAATTGTGAATTCTTTTTTAGATTGACATCATTTGCAGGAAATAAAACTGGATTTTGAATAAAAGCATATACTTTATTGTTGGGAGTGAATGCAATGCCCTCAAATCCTTTGTTTGGATTTCGATATTTGAAAATAGAATCAATTGCAATATCTTGTGTTTGACCGTTTCCACCGGCAGTAAATGGAGCATATCTGTTAATTACTTTTCCGTTTTTGTCAGTGTGCCATACGCTTACACCATATTCTTCACAAAACCAATAATCGCTATCATTACCTTCTATTAAACCCTCTGAATCTATTCCCCAGATATCATTAGCAGCTAAATTCCCTGCAGTGTCAATTAGTGCTATTTCATTGGTTCCTCCTGCATTTTTTGGGTTTGTTAATCCACTTGTAGCAGTTCCATTTGGTTTTTTAAGTGTTATAGTATTTAATCTTCTTAATGAATCCCCATCAGCTTTGAATCCTATAATTTGAGGATTAAATGTAGGTACAGCAAATAGTTTTGCACCATTTCCAATACCTCCAATTTTTATGGCATGTCTGTTATTTTCAGCATCTAAATTAGGTCCTCTATCTGTAACGATATAAAATATTTGATTTTTTCTATCGTAATGTAAGCCAGAAAAACCACCATTTGAAATATCAACTCCTTGAAATTTTCCAAGGGAGTTAGGTGTTTTCCAAGTGTATTTTGAAGCTAAAGGAGCCGATGCGCCAGTTAATTTTACTAAACTAGAACCATATGAAACTGCTTTTTTTGAAATCCAAGTTCTTGCAGTCGTCCATGTATTTGAAGTTGTATTATATTCTCCAGATGCAGTAATGAGTGAATCACTAACAGCATCGGGAGCAAAATAACTTGAACTTGATAAGACCCCTCCAGAATACTTGTCATTATTAGGCAAAGTCATGCCTTTTGTTCCACCAGAAAAAACTGCAGTACCAATACCAGTTCCATAAAAAATAGCATCCACAGGTATAGTACTACTATCTATTGTTGAAACTAACTGATTGAAAACAGCTATTCCATCTGCATTAGAACCTCCATTGCCCATTACACCATTCACATTATATGCACCAATGCCACCATCACCATTAACAAATTTGGTGTTAATTGTTCTTAATTTAACACCTGTTGCTGCCATACAACTTCCTCCTACGTATACAACATCTCCTTTACTTACTGAACCAGTTGTAATGCTAAAAGCATACGTTAGGGCAGCTCCATTTACCCAGCCTTTAGAAGTAGCAGCTCCATTGTTTGATAAAATTACTGTGTAAGGTGTTGAAGCAAAGTTGATATTTCTAGTTGCAATTAACTCAACATATTCTTTGCACGAATCAGTTCCTAATGGATTGGCGAAAAACTCTGAAATAATAAGCCCAGGGCTTTGTGAAAATGAAGAATTACTAATAAGATAAATACTTAAAGTAAAAATTGTTTTTGAAAAGATTTTAAACATTTTTTTTTGAATTTTAGCTACAAAATTAATTGAAGAACATGACTTAATGACTTCATAAGTATTACAATTAAGTCATTATTAAATTAATAGTATATAAATTTGATGTTAAGGTTATAATTTAAAAAAAGAAAATATAAATTATTTTACTTAAAACATAATAAAATAGTTAAAAATCAATTAATGAACAGTTTAAGTGTCTATTTCTATCAATTTAATTACATTAATAAATATAAATGTAAACAGATAAGTTAATCAAAGAAATAATATATTTGAGTATTAAATTTAATAATTTAATAGGAATAATTTAAACTTTTCCCATTAACTATAGAAACATGTAAAATGTAAAATTGCAAATTAAATTATTTAAAACAAATAATGTATTCCTCTATTTTTTCTAACCCAAATTTTTATTCTAGTTACACCTATTGCAAATTAGGTTGTAAAGTGCTTTTTTTATTTATATTTCTTAGTAAACTTCTCTTACAACAAAGCTATGCTCAACCATGTAAATCAAATGGACAAACACAAACTACTATCAATAAATGTGTAGAATTAACGTCAATATTGGTAGATGCTTGTGGAACACCAGAAGGAGAAAATGAAATTTTAACATTTAAGGTAGGTAAGAATAAAATAAGAACAACTGATATATCAGTTAAATGGAGTAATAATTCTTTTTTAGGTATTTGTAAAAATACAACAACAGATACTATAGTTGCTAGAATTAATAGAACCATTGTATCTTGTGGGTTTTTAAAGCAACCCCAAAATGGGGAAATTCCAGCCAATGCGAATGTTTTCTTTTTTACATCAACAAACTTTGCTGTTGGTAGTAATAGTTTTACAAATATAGAAGATACTGCATATGCTATTTTTCAATGCAATGGCAATACCAGTGGACATTTTGCAAATTATTCTTCTAGCGGAGGCAATAGAACAAATATTTTATCTATTTCAGGTATTTGTAGCGATACTGTTACTTATGATAGAGGTTTATTAAAAACGTTATCTGGTTCAGTTGGATCACAAGATGGCGGCTTGGTTTTTTTTGCGGATAATGGAAGTCCCTCTTATTTAAATAATGGTTGTAACGCTCCATTTATTAAAGTATCAGCTAAAGCTATTAATTTAGGAAAAGATACATTATGTTCAAATGACACTGCTTTTTTAGAGGCAAAATTAAAAAATGAACGATGTTTTGTTTGGCGATCTGCTCATGGAAAGTTATCAGATTCTTTTTCTAGAAAGCCTAGTTTTGTGCCGAATAAAAAATTAAAAAAGTATGTTATTAAGTTGTTTGCTTGGGGCGGTTGTAGTACTGCTTTGGTTGATTCCATTGTATTATATGTTAGCCAATCTGGTGAATTGAAAATCAAATTAGATTCTCAATTCTGTACAAAGAAAGTTTATATTAAAACAAATTTTGTTTCTGGTTTAACATGGCAAAATAATGGTTTTGGTAATTTTTTAGATATTAATGATACTATTAAAGCATACAATTTCAGTCATTTAGATACTAATCTCGTTCAAATTATTGCTTCTATTAAAGATTTTTGCGGCAATAATCAAAAGGATACTCTTTATGTTTTAAAACCTAAAGATAGTAGCTTTATTAGATTAAGTAATGATACTTTGTTGTGCGAAGGCGAAACTTTATCGATAAACACACTTACTAATTCTATAAAAATTGCATTCAAACACAACGGAACAGGCACTCTATCCTCACCCAATGGCATATCTATGAATTACATGCCTTCTAAAACAGAGACTGAAGTGAAAATATGGGCTGTTTCAAAAGATAATTGTTCAAATGCGATAGATAGTATTTTAATCAAAATTTTTAAATTTAATACTTTAACACCGATTATTTCCGACACAATTGTTTGTTTAGGAAGTAATTCTATTGATTTAATAAAAGATAATTATTTGGGAACATTTAGTGGTTTAAATATTACAGGCAATTATTTTATACCTAAAGCAATAGGCAGTTTCCCTATAACTTACCAAGTTATTAAAGGAAGGTGTACTGCTAAAATAATAAAAATAATTGTAGTTAAAGATAAACCCAAGGCAGATTTCACAATCAACCCTTCAAATAACTTACCTATTACTGAAGTATTTACATGCAAAAGTATTCAAGATATTGATTTAAAACACCAATGGAATGCTTTTAATTTCAGTTCATTCTCAAATGAGATAAGATACAAACCCGGCATAGCTGGCAATTATTTCATAAAACATATAGTAGAAGATACAACAACAGGATGTATGGATACTACTGAATTAAATGTTATTGTTTATGGAGAAGAACAAATAGTTATTCCTAATGCATTTTCTCCCAATAATGATAGTATTAATGATTTCTTTTTTGTTCAGAACAATCAATTGTCGTCAATTAATTTATATATTTATAACAGGTGGGGTGAGTTAATATATAAAACGAATGATTTGAATGGAAAATGGGATGGTACATATCAAGGAAATAATTGCCAAGATGGCACATACTTTTATTTGGTCAATTGTGTGGGTATTTCTGAAAAGAAATATCTTTTTAATGGTGTAATAAAACTTTTAAGATAACTAAATCTCAATATCAACCCTTCCTAATTTCAAGCCTGCCCATCCAGCTTGATTAATTGCTACATCTTCGTTTTTTAAATTTTTTACAACTACAGGTTCATTTAAGAAAGTGTGGGTATGGCCTCCTAAAATCATATCTATATGATTTGAATGTTTTGCCAATTGGATATCACTTGGTTTATTTTCTTGGTCCATGTATTGAAACCCTAAGTGGGATAAACAGATTATGAAATTACAGTTTTCTTTTTTTAGTATTTTAGCTGTTTTATTGGCACATTCAATAGGATTAAGAATAACGATATCCTTAAAATTTTCGGCATCTAATAAGGACTTTAGTTCAATGCCTATACCAAATACACCTATTTTTTTATTTTCAATTTCAAAAATTTTATAAGGTAAAATCATAGCTGATTGATGATTTTCTGATATGATGTAGTTTGCATTAAGTATAGGAAAATTACTGTGTTTTTCTATTGTGTTTTTATAATTAAGATAGCCGTTATCAAAATCATGATTGCCAATTGTACCTGCATTGTATCCCATTTTACTCATAGTGTTAAATTCAACTACACCACCAAATAAGTTGAAGTAAGGTGTGCCTTGAAATACATCTCCACAATCAAAAAGTAATACATTAGCTTCTTTGTTTCTTATCTCTAGTATTTTAGCATATACATTTAAAAGTCCGCCTTGATTTGGGAAATTTGGATCATTTGAATCAAAAGCATCAATATGACTATGTATATCGTTGGTATGCAAAATAGTAATTTTAGTTTTTTTAGTAATTGCGGCTTTTATCTTTATTGGATTTAAAATAAAGAAACCAGCTAAAATTAATCCCTGTTTTAAAAAATATCTTCGTTTATTCATAAACTCGAATTCTGTTTTCCAATTGAATTTTTAAAGGGAATGTTTTTGAACTTTTTTTATTTAAGTAAAAAATCAATGCATCTCTTACCTTTATATCAAGGTCAATTCTATTTATAGCATTACTTAAAAATGAACAATTGTCACCACCATTAGCTAAATAATCACTTGTTACTAAATAATAATTTTGTGTTGAATCAAAAAACTTACCATTAATTTTAGCATCATTCCATTTTCCGTTTTTTGAAATTGATAAATTTAAGTTTGCAACAGGATTACCTCCTTTATTCGCTATATAATTAAATAGTTGAATGACTGTTTTACCTTTAAGTAAAAGGGCAACCAATTTGTTTTCAAAGGGCATTAATTCATATAAATGGCGTGTTAAAACCTCTCCCATTGGCAATGTGGCCCTAAGGCTGCCATTGTTAAGCATTACAAAGCAATTAGTGTCATAGGATATTGAATTTGAATATTGCCATAAACATGCATTGGCTGCATAATTACCTAGTTTGCTTTCCGGTTTCCCTTTATCTAATGATGAATCTAAATAACCTACTATCGTATTCATTTTTGAATTTAAAATTTGTCTAAAACTATCTATTGAATAATATAGTATAGAATCGGGTGCAACCTTGGTTATGTTATAATTTTGGTATGTTATAATTTTATTTGAATTTGTTTTACAGCTTATAAAAACGATTAGTAAACAAAAAATATACAATAAATTATGAATATGCTTTGTGTTCATGAGTTAGCAATATTAGAGTAATTGTATTATTAGAATATTACCATAAATAATCACCCAATAATTAATTCCTTTTTTGGCTGAAATCTCGGCTGCCTATCCACAAAAATGGAATTCCACAATAAAGCGGGACTTATTGTCTGTTATGATGCCTCGGAACTCAGCCGCACAGAAGCTTGTTTTGCTATTAATAGTTAACTAAGGTTTGTGAATATCACCACGACAAAAATCCAAAACTACAAATCCAAAATCTTTCTTAGGTTTCCAAACGTGCCATTCAATGAGGTTTTTATTTAGCTCTGTAAATAAAAGCCTTATAGTGGCACTAGCTTTTTCTTTGGGTAGCTTCGCTGCTACTTCGTGGTCTTTCTTTTTTGCAATGAAAAAAGAAAGTAGAAGACAAGATGTTAATGAATATTTTGTCGTAAAACCGAATATTATTGAATTTAATTAAGCCGAAACCAACAACGACAATAAAGCTGTCAAGAAAAGATTTCTCCTTCGTCGACATGACAGCAGGGGGGGAGTAAAACTTTGGGTGCGAGCGATGAATGGGAGGAGCTTTTAAAGGATTGGATTTTTTGTTTAAAAAAGTTAATTAGATTCTTTTTTGTGCAATTTTTGTGCAAATGAAAAAAGGGTTACATTGATATAACAACATAACCATTTGATTTTTAGTATGAGGGTTGCTGGATTCTTCTCGATTTTAAAAGCGACAAAACAGTACAATGAAAGCTATGATGTTGTTCTAAAATCTTGTGCTCGTTATTTGCACGGTAAGTCAACTTTTTTGCACTTTTTCGTGTCAAAATCCACCAAATTGGGGAAACTGAATAGCAGTTGTCCAGTGGAAGACATGAACTTGATTTGTAAGTGAAAGCGGCTGATTAAATGGATATTAGGCATAAAAAAACCTCCAATTTGGAGGTTTTTAAGTTGTGGGGGCTACTGGATTCGAACCAGTGACCCTCTGCTTGTAAGGCAGATGCTCTAAACCAGCTGAGCTAAGCCCCCTTAGTGTTTTTTAAGGACTGCAAAAATAGTATTTGTTTTTAATTATGCAAATAATATTTTCGTTTTTTTTCATTTTTTTTAAATGCCCCTAAATCCCTCGTTTAACTCAAAAGTTGATAAGCCACAAAACTCATTAAATAAGCAAATCCTGTCATGTAAAAAAACTGAATAACCGGCCATTTAATCGACTTGGTTTCTCGGTATGTAATAGCCAATGTACTCATACACTGCATTGCAAAGGCATAAAACAATAGTAATGACACAATCGTTGCTATGTTATACACTTTTGTGTCGCTGCCAACTCTTGTTTGTTCTGACAATGTCTGACTAATGGTTTTTTCATCCTCAGCGTCTTTGATGCTGTATATAGTTGCAATAGTGCCAACAAAAATCTCTCTCGCCGCAAAACTTGTAATTAAGGCAATTCCTATTTTCCAATCATATCCCAATGGTTTTATAATTGGTTCAATTGATTTGCCCATAATGCCTGCATAACTGGCTTCTAGTTTTTCGCTTTTTATTAAGGTCTCTTTGTCGGATAATTCATAAGTCTGATACTTTTGCTCAATTTTAGCAAAATTGTCTTTTGGGCCAAAACTGGCCAAAAACCACAATACAATACTTACAATCAAAATGATTTTACCAGCATTAAACACAAAATCATAGGTCTTGTCTTTAATTGTTAATCCTACATTTCTTAGACTAGGGATGCGATAGTCGGGCATTTCAAGTATAAAAAAACTTTTTTCTTTTTGTCGAAGCAAATATTTGAAAATGGTAGAAAAGAGTAATACGGCAATAAAGCCAACCAAATATAAACTTAGTAAAATCAATCCCCTTATATCAATAAAGTTATTGTCATTTTTGATTAATAAACTAACCAATAATGTATAAACTGGCAAACGGGCTGAACAACCCATCAATGGCGTTACTAGGATAGTAATAATGCGGTCTTTTTTGTTTTCAATGTTCCTAGTCGCCATAATGGAAGGAATAGCACATGCCATACCTCCAATTAATGGAACGATTGATTTGCCGTTTAATCCAAATTTGCGCATCAATCGGTCGTTGATAAAACTAACTCGCGTCATGTAGCCACTTTCTTCCAAGATAGAGAGGAATAAAAACAAGAAAATAATTTGGGGTAAAAACACAACCACGCCGCTAATCCCCGGGATAATACCCTCTGTAATAAGCGAATTAATATAACCCTCAGGAATCCAAGAGTGAACCAACCCTGCAAACCATGAAAAAAACTGTTCAATCCAATTCATGGGATATTCTGCAAACTTGAAAATAAATTGGAAAATAACAAACAGGGTCGCAAAAAAAGCAACAAAACCATAAAAAGGATGGAGTAAAAATTTATCTATTTGTTTGGTCTTGTTGGTAATGTTAATTAAACTTTTTCTTACCGTTTTAGTAATAGTATTTCGAATAATTTGATAACGTTCTTCGGTTTCTTTACTTATCGTATCAATAGCTTCTTGATTGTTTTCAAGACTTTTTACAACTCTATCACTAACTGTATTGGAAAAATTTGTTAATGATTTGTCTTTGTTAATCTGATTAAAATAAGTTGTTTGAAATGAAGCCTCTGTTTTAAGTATGAATGACTTTAAATGGTCTATCCCTTCCTTATTTCTTGAATTAATGGGAGCTATTAAAACACCAAGTTCCTGAGATAACAAAGGGATATTTATCGTTAACCCTTTTTCATGGGCAACATCCATCATGTTTAGTGCAATGATGATAGGTTTTTGTAAATCTGCTAATTGTGTAAACAATAGAAGGTTTCTTTGTAAATTACTAGCATCAGCAACATACACTATCAAATCTACAGAATTGTTGATTTGGTCTAAGATGTGATTGATGGCAATTCTTTCATCTTCACCATTGGGATAGATACTATAAGTGCCTGGAAGGTCGGTTACAGAAATTTTGGTATCTTCTATATAAAAAACTCCCTTTTTTTTGTCAATAGTAGTGCCGGGTAGATTGCTGATTTTTTGATTTAAGCCCGTTAATAAATTAAATAAAGTTGATTTTCCACAATTGGGATTACCAATTAATGCTATATTTTTTTGCGTATTAGTTTCCATTAGAGGCTTCCACTTGAATATAATCTGCTTCTTCTTTTCTCAATCCTAAAATATATCCTCCAATGTCAAACGCAATAGGGTCACCTAAGGGTGACTGGTATAATCGGGTTATTTCACTGCCAACAAAACATCCCATTTCTATCAACTTGGTTTGGAATTTCCCTGAAGATACGTTTGTAATCACAGCTTTTTGTCCGTCTATTAAATCATTTGCTTTCATGTCCAAAAATGGTTTGCAATTTAGAGTATTTCTAAATAATAAATAGAATTAATTTTGCAATTTTCAATAACTTGCAACCGAAAATGAAGGCCCATCACCTATACCAAGTTCTTCAATCTGAATTCGAGCAAAACCGAGACCCCGTGATAGCGGAGGGAATGTCTCAATACATGCGTAAGTTGTTTCAATTTTATGGAATACCTTCGCCTATAAGGGTTGATATAACCCAAAAAGCATTGATCGGTTTTAAAGGGGAATCTATAGATGATTTAAACTCTTTTGTTGAATTGTGTTTTCAGGGAATTGAAAGGGAATGGCAGTACACTGCTGTATTTGTTTTAACCAAATATAAAAAAATATGGGATGAAAAAACAGTTGAACTTATCGAAAATTGTATTGTTCAAAAAAGTTGGTGGGATACGGTCGATTTATTGGCTTCTCAATGTGTAGGGTATTACTTTTTAAAATATCCTCAACAGATTCAAACTAAAATTAACACTTGGCGACATTCCGAAAATATTTGGTTGAACAGAACTTGTCTTATTTTTCAATTGGGATATAAACAACAAACAGACCACAAGTTATTGGCATCTTTGATACAACAATATGCTCATTCTAACGAATTTTTTACCCAAAAAGCGATAGGATGGTCGCTGCGTCAATTAGGGAAACACCGCGCTGATATAGTTTTCGATATTATTGATAACACAGAACTTAAGCCTTTGAGTAAAAGGGAAGCTCTGAAGCATTTAAAAAATAAAACACTAACATTTTAAAATAAATGAAAATAGAAGAAGCTATAAAGCAGTCAAAATTTAACTCTATTCATGAAAAAGCTATTATAAATATATTATATACAGCAAATTATATTGAAGACCGATTTAAAGA
This sequence comes from Chitinophaga pinensis, assembly GCA_945871905.1. Lineage (GTDB taxonomy): Bacteria > Bacteroidota > Bacteroidia > NS11-12g > UBA955 > JABMMZ01. The sequence continues at coordinate 172,441 of CAMBXL010000005.1, read as the reverse complement.
TTACTTAAAAGAGAAAGACCTTTCTTTGCCACAATACAATGTTTTGCGGATTTTAAGAGGACGAAAAGGTGGTTTTGCAACTTGCGGTGAACTCAAAGCGGTTATGTTAGATAAAAATCCTGATGTAACACGTTTATGTGATAAATTGATTACAAAAGGATTGATACAAAGGCAGAATAATCCTAAAAATAAAAGGGAAATACACTTAAGTATTTCAAAAAGTGGATTAACTATTATTGATGAGATACACCCTTCATTTATGAAGTTTCACAAAAAATTGGAAGCGCTAGAATCGGAAGAATTGGAAAAATTAACAGATACTTTAGATGGCATTCGTGCAACTATGTAATCTTGGTACTATCTTTGCAAATAATAAAAAAAAAGTATATTTCAACTATGAAAAAAATCATTTATTCAATTGTTTTATGTTTAGGTTTTGCTTCTTGTGATGTTTTACACACAGTTGTAAAAGAGGTTTTAACCATTCCAACTACCGAAGAGGCTGCCGGTGGATTAAAAGATGCACTTAAACAAGGTTTTTCAAAAGGTGCGGATGTGTTAGCAATGCGTGGTGCTTTTGGAAATAACCAATTAATCAAAATATTATTACCTTCTGAAGCGCAAACTATTGCCAACAAATTATCAAGTATTGGTATGCAAGCGCAAGTTAATCAAGTAATATCAAAACTTAATGAAGGCGCAGAAGATGCAGTAGGTACCGCAAAACCAATTTTTGTGGATGCCATTACCAAAATGAGTTTTAATGATGCCATGGGTATTTTAACAGGTGGTAAAGGTGCTGCAACTAGATATTTAAAGGAAACAACAACCTCTGCTTTAGTCGCTTCTTTTTCTCCTAAAGTGCAATCAGCGCTCGACCAAGTTGGTGTTACCCGCAATTGGTCTGATTTAGTAAATACTTACAACAAAATTCCATTGGTGCAAAAAATGAATCCTGATTTAAAATCTCATGTTACTGAAAAAGCTTTGTCTACATTGTTCAATAAAGTAGAGGAAGAAGAAAATAATATTAGAGAAAATCCAATGCAAAGAACTACTGAGTTGATGAAAAAAGCATTTGCTTATGCCGATGCTAATAAAAAATAATTAATAATAGTTTTAAATGATTGAAGGAGTGAATTTTCACTCCTTTTTTTATTTCTTTTTTTAGGTTTGTCGACTAATCCATAATAATATTTGATTTTTGAATTAACTTTGCACCATTATGGTACAATATTTCATGGTATTAGGGGTTTTGCTTTTATGCGTAGCAGGAATAGCGGTTAGAGTACTGCTGGTAAAAGATGGTACTATGCGTGGTACTTGTGCATCGCAAACGCCATTACTTAATAAAGATGGTCAGGCCTGTGGTTTGTGCGGAAAAATGCCCGGTGAGGCTTGTGGAGAGGAAAGTAAATAAACACTAATGGATTTTATATCCTTTTTTCTTTAAAAAAGAAACCCACTCTTCATACTTCTCTTCACTCAATACTCTTGGAAATTTGTTTTGTGAACCAAATTTACCTTGCTCTTGCATCCAATTAATGAACTCTTCTGAAGGCAATAGATTAATTTTTAAATATTTTAAAGCGTGTTTTCTTTCTGTGGCATAATCGTCATTGCAGTTGATTAAAAACTCATCTAACTTAGCCTCTATAGTTTCTGTTGAAATGTCTTTTTTATCGCATGCAATAAACCAACGGTGGCCATGCATGTTGTTTTCAGTAAAACCTTTTACGCTGTATTCATTCATTGCCGTTGACAAATAATCGCTCAACTCCGCAATGGCTTGGTTCATGTTTTCTACACTTAAATGTTCGCCACATAAACTTAAATAATGTTTGGTTCTACCTGTAATTTTAATTTCACATAAATCTAGATTGACAAATTTAATGGTGTCTCCAATTAAGTAGCGCCAAGCGCCTGAACATGTCGTTAATAGGATGGCATAATTTTGATTCAGTTCAACTTGACCTATATTCAAAGCAATAGCATTGGGTTTGATATTACCACTTTCATCGAAATTGTGCTCATTGAATGGTACGAACTCGAAAAACATACCATTTCTGAAATTCAAACGCATTCCCTCTGCTTCTTTTCTTGCTTGAAAAGCTACAAATCCCTCCGAAGCTAGGTAAGTTTCAAAGTACATTATCGGTTTTTCAAATAAGGTATTTAAACTTTTTTTATATGGGTTTATCGCAACGCCTCCCCATACATAAAAACTGAAATTTGGCCAAATGTCGTGAATCGTTTTTAAGTTGTATTTGGCAATTATTTTTTCAAATAATATTTGAATCCAAGCTGGAACACCTGCTATTCCTACAACATCCCATTCAGGGGCTTCTTCCACTATTCTATTGATTTTGTTTTCCCAGCTTTTTTCACTTCTAATGTCGTGAGAGGGCTTAGAGAATCTCTCAAACCAACCTGGCACATTACTCGAAGTAATGCCACTTAAATCGCCTGCATAAGTTTTTCCTTCATTGTTGTAATATAAACTGGTACTCCCACTCATCATTAAATAGTCTTTGGCTAAGTAATCTTTGGGAATATCGGTTTTTATTAAACTAACCATTTGCCTTAATCCAGCTTTGGTAATACTTTTAATCATGTCCTCAGAAACAGGAATGTATTTACTAGCCCCCTCTGATGTGCCCGAACTAAGTGCAAAATATTCGATTTTACCAGGCCAAGTAATATTTTCTTCGCCATTATAAGCTCTTTGCCACCAATGGTGTATGGTTTTATATTCCGTAATTGGGACGTTTTGTTGGTATTTTCTTAATGTGAATTTAGCCTCTATAATTTCAGTAAATTGGTAGGTCTTTCCATATTCCGTCTCTGCTGCTTTCGTTAAAAGTTTTTTAAGCGTTTTCGTTTGCTGTTTTAAAGCATTTTTTTGGTTCAGACTGAACGGTGAAGCCAATCTTTTTCCAGTATTGAAAATTTGATTTAATATTTTTTTACGATAACTAGTAGAGGGCATTTTGTATGCAAATAAAAGTAAAAATTTTTAAAAATCAAGGTTGCTGATTTTTAAATGATTAGAGATGAAATTATTTTAGATCGAAATCTACAAAAACTTCTTCACTTGTTGGGTGCGATTGGCAGGTTAAAATATACCCTTTTTCAACTTCATCATCTTCTAATGAGAAGTTTAAATCCATTTCAACTGTTCCTTTTGTTACTTTAGCCCTGCAAGTGCAACAAACACCGCCTTTGCAAGCAAATGGTAAATCTGCGCCAGTTTTTAATGCCGCATCTAAGATGGTTTCTCCATCGTATGCCAAATCAAGTTGGTATGTAATGCCATCTATTTTTACAGATACTTTTGAAGTATTTTCGCTGCTAGTTGCGCTTGTTTGGGTTTTAGCTGCCGAAGCACTTGTATTGGATGAAGATGATGTAAATAATTCGAAATGAATTTTTTTAGAATCAACCCCTTTGTTTATTAAGTCGTTTTTTACAGATAAAATCATGGATTCTGGTCCACAAAGAAAGTATTCATCCGTTTGTTGTACGTTGATTAATTGTTTATTGCAAAATTCACCACATTTGTCTGCATCTATTCTGCCATTTAAAAAAGGTACATCTACAGCTTCTCTGCTTAAAATATGAAAAATAGTGATTCTCTCAGGATACTTGTTTTTCAAAGCTTCAATGTCTTCCAAAAACATAATAGAACCTGTACTCTTGTTGCCGTATATTAGTGTAAACTTACTGTTAAGTTCGGTTGCTAATGTTGTTTTGATGATACTTAAAATTGGTGTAATCCCACTACCTGCCGCAAAGCCAACATAAATTTTTGATTGTGCTGGATTTAAATCTGTGTAGAAATTTCCCATCGGAGTCATTACATAAATGGATTGTCCCGCTTTTAATTCGCGATTCGCGTAAGTTGAGAATTTACCTCCCGGTACTTCTTTTATACCCACTCTTAATTCTCCATCCAAAGGACTGCTGCAAATAGAATAAGATCTTCTTATTTCCTCACCATTAATAGGTGCTCTTAAGGTAATATATTGACCTTGAATGTATTGATAGTCTGGTTTTAAGTTTTCAGGGACTCTTAATGATATTGAAACTGAATCGTTTGTTTCTTTTTTTATTTCTTTTATTTCTAAAGAATGGAATTTAGGGGATGACATAATGTAAAGTGATGCAAATTTAATGTTTATTCGTAAAATTTCATAGTAGTATGTTTGTGACTCTCTATGATTTGATTGTTTCTTGGGGTTTTAATGCTCTTTTGTAGGTTTCTAAACAACGGTTTCTAGCGTAAGTGTGTTCTACAATAGGTTGTGGGTATTTATTGCTGCCAAATTCAGGAACCCATTTTTTGATGTACAAATGAAGTGAGTCAAATTTGGCTGTTTGTAATTCTGGATTAAATATTCTGAAATAGGGCGCTGCATCTACGCCCGAACCTGCCGCCCATTGCCAACCACCATTGTTGCTAGACATCTCAAAGTCAAGTAGTTTTTTGGCAAAATAGGTTTCGCCCCAACGCCAATCAATTAACAGATGTTTACATAAAAAACTGGCAACTATCATCCTTACTCTGTTGTGCATTAATCCCGTTGAATTCAGTTCTCGCATGCCTGCATCAACAATTGGATAGCCAGTTTTCCCTTGGCACCAAGCTTCAAAATCTTTCTCATTGTTGATCCATTCTATCGCATTGTACTCTTTTTTGAATGCCGATTGCTCTACATGTTGAAAGTGAGACAATATCTGCATGTAAAAATCTCTCCATATCAACTCGTTTAACCATTTTTCACTGATGGTTTTGGCTTTGTATGCTTTTTCTCTGATAGAAATGGTCCCAAATCTAAAGTGTAAACTCAGTTTTGAAGTGCCTTCTATGGATGGAATATCGCGGTTTTTTTCGTAGTTCTGTAGCGTAGTTACTTTGCTCGTTTTAGCAGGATAATTAAAGTTTTGAGCTTTAAAACCCATGGATTCTAACGGAATAAGTGGGGTAGGGCTTATTGTTGCAAAATGTTGTTGTAATGTTTCACTTGGGTAGTTTTGAATTGGGGAACTGCCAAATGCCATTTTCCACTTTTTGGAATAAGGAGTATAAACGGTGTAGGGCTTTCCATCGTCTTTCAATACTTCATCATATTCAAAAATACATTGGTCTTTGAATGTGTGAAAATCGATATTATTTTGAAGTAATAACTCATGAATTTGTTTGTCTCTTTTGATGGCGTAAGGTTCGTAATCGCGATTGCAATACACATTTTCAATGTCAAATTCTTGAATCCATTTTTTCCAAACAGAAATAGTGTCGCCATATTCCACCACAAAGTCACTCCCTAGTGCGGTTAATTGCTTTTTTAGTTCAGTAATTTCTTGGTGTATGAATTGAACACGAAGGTCATTGGGTTTTTCTAACTTGTCTAAAATTTGCGTGTCAAAAATAAAAACAGGAATAACATTGTCGTGATTTTTTAAAGCCTCATACAAAGCATGTTGGTCATTAAATCTTAAATCGCGCCTGAACCAAACCAAATTAACTTTCTTTTTCATATAAATTTTGTAATGCGGTCGTTAATTGAGGAAATTGAAATTGAAATCCAGTGCCAACAATTTTTTCTGAAGACACCTTTTGAGAACTTAAGAGTAACAAGTGTCTCTCTTTCCCGAAAATCAACTTGAGCATAAACACAGGAATATTGGGGGCAAGCAGTGGGCGGTTTAAAAGTTTGGCGACTCCTTTGGTAATACTTGTAATACTCTCAGGAATCGGCGCTGTGCCGTTGAAAGTTCCCGACAGTTTTTGTTCCATAGTCCATATAAATAGCTCACACAAATCGTCAATGTGAATCCAACTAATGGTTTGTTTGCCATCACCCGGAATTGCACCGGCGTAATAGGAGATAGGCGTACTCAATTGTTTTAAAAAGCCACCTTTAGTACTTAATACAATGCCTATTCTTATTATAGTTACGGGAATATTAAGAGATTGAAAAGGCAAGGTGCTTTGTTCCCACTTTTGAACCAAATCTGAAATAAAACCATTGCCTTTTGTAGATGTTTCAACTAATTTGTCTGAACAAATATTGGGATAGTAACCCGTTGCAGAGGCAGTAATAAATTGCTCAATTTTAATATTGTGAGTTTTAATATAGTCATACAGGCACAATATCGCCTTGGTTCTACTTTCTTCAAGTTCTTTTTTTCTTGAATCGGTAAAGTTTTTTTCAAAAATACCTTGACCGGAAAAATTAATAATACAGTTTACGCCATTGAATGCTTGACTGTCAATGAATGATTCATTGGGATTCCAATAATAGATGTCCTTTTCATTGGTTTTACTTTTTTGAGTTGTGAGTAAAACAATTTCATGATTTTTTTGTTTAAGTTTTTGAATTAATTTCGAACCAATTAATCCAGTACCACCGCAAATTAGGATTTTAGACATTTACAATATTAACACAAAGAATAATAATAAGTTTTATACATCGTGAAAAAAGGAAAAAGTGAATTTAGAAATAAACTCTTTATTAAGGATTTAGAGAACATAACAGGAATCAAAGCGCATACCATCCGTATTTGGGAACAAAGGTATAAGCTTATTGAACCACATAGAACTGACACCGGAATTCGTTATTACGATGAAGACCAATTAAGATTGATTCTAAATGTGTCCATATTGAACAACAATGGTTTTAAAATTTCGAAAATTGCAGAAATGTCCTTGGAGGAGATTTATGACAAATGTCAACAATTATCGGAAAGTGTTTCTAAGTATGACGGTCAAATACAGTCGTTGATAAGCACGATGATGACCTTTGATGAAAAGGAATTTAATAAAATATTGTCTATCAATATCCTGAAAATGGGTATTGAGGAAACCATGATTCAGGTGGTGTTTCCGTTTATGGATCAAATTGGTTTGTTGTGGCTATCGGGTTCCATTCACCCTGCGCACGAACATTTTATTTCTAACTTGATCAGACAAAGGTTGCATGTTGCCATTGATAATTTGAATTACAGTGTTACGAGTGAATCAAGAAAGTTTTTGGTTTTTGTGCCCACCGGAGAAAATCACGACATCAGTATCATGTTTGCCAATTATGTGTTGCGTTCCAGAGGGCACGAGGTTATATACTTGGGAACACAAACCCCTTTCGAGGATTTGTACACAATCTTTGACATGCGCAAGCCCGATTTTATATTCAGTATAATAACGGCATTAAACAGCAATGTAAGTATCCAAACGTTTATAAATAATTTAGGGAAACATTGGAAAGACACAGAAATACTACTTTCGGGCAATCAAATTATCAACAGGAAAGACCTTAAAATACCTGAGAATGTAAATGTTTTAAACAGTCCAATGGCCTTATTTGATTTCTTAGACCAGTTGAAAGACAATTTAAAATACAAAAAAACGATTCAAAACTTTTCATCCAAAAAGTAGTGTAAGGATAAGTAAACAGAAAAAGCCTCGATAAATCGAGGCTTTTTCTGTTTGTGCCCAGGACCGGAGTCGAACCGGTACGGGGGTGAACCCACAGGTGTTTGAGACCAGCGCGTCTACCAATTCCGCCACCTGGGCATCGGTTTCCTTTTTTAAAGGAGTGCAAAAGTATTGATTATAATATTTGTAACAAAATTTTTTTTTATAATTTGTTAATTCATTGTCTGTGATTGCCCATTTAAAGTCTTTATTTTTGCAACATGAATGTTTTAATTTTAGGCAGTGGTGGTAGAGAACATGTCTTTGCATCCAAAATTAGTCAAAGTGAAAAGTGTAAAAACCTGTATGTAGCTCCAGGAAATGCAGGAACTGGCTTATGCGCAACTAATGTAGCATTGTCTCCACTCGATTTTGAAGCCATTAAAACCTTCTGTTTGGACAAACAAATCGATTTAATTCTGCCTGGAAATGAAGATCCCCTAGTGGCTGGCATTGTGGATTTTGTGAAAAATGACAGTCAAATCAATCACATTCACATCGTTGGTCCCTATAAAAACGGAGCTATTATCGAAGGAAGTAAGGATTTTTCTAAAGCATTTATGAAAAAGTATCAAATTCCTACTGCTGCCTATCTAACCGTTACGAATCAAAATATGGAAGAAGGTATCGCTTTTTTAAGAACGATGTCTTCGCCCTATGTTTTAAAAGCGGATGGTTTGGCTGCTGGTAAAGGGGTATTGATTGAATTTGATATTGAAAAGGCAATCAGTGCTTTAAAGGATATTTTGGGTGGTAAATTTGGCGATGCTGGAAATAAAGTAGTTATCGAAGAGTTCTTGGATGGTATCGAATTAAGCAGTTTTGTGTTAACCGATGGGCATTCATACAAAATATTACCCGAAGCCAAAGATTATAAAAGAATAGGTGAGGGAGATAAAGGTTTGAATACAGGTGGAATGGGTGCTGTTTCTCCTGTTCCTTTTGCCAATAAAGCTTTTATGGAGAAAGTTGAAAAACAGGTTATTATTCCAACAATTGAAGGGTTTAAAAGTGAAAATATCGACTACCGAGGATTCGTTTTTATTGGTTTAATGAATGTGGGTGGTGAGCCTAAAGTGATAGAATACAATTGCCGAATGGGGGATCCTGAAACCGAAGTGGTAATTCACCGCTTGCATAATGATTTCTTAGAATTGTTGTTGTCAGTTTCTAATCAAGCGTTAAATACAGTTGAATTGCAAGTCAGTGAAGAAGTGGCAGCCACAGTCTTTATGGTTTCGGGCGGATATCCTGAAGTTTTTGAAAAAGGTTTTGAAATTAAAAACTTAGACAAAGTAACTGATTCTATGGTGTATCATGCTGGCACTAAACAAGAGGGTGATAACGTGCTCACCAATGGTGGAAGGGTGTTGGCATTAACATCTACAGCCTTAACAATGCAAGAGGCTATAACAAAATCAATGAAAGCCGCAGAAATAATTGACTATCAAAACAAATATTATAGAAAAGACATTGGAGACGATTTAAGAAAATACAATGAACAAATTTAAAAACGAATACAGAAGAAAGCGATTAGCAACTCGAATTGTAAATTATTTTTTGCGAGGCTTGTTGATAGGAATACCACTTGCAGCTACCCTTGCAGGTATCATATGGCTGTTTAATACCATTGATGGTTTGCTAGGTAGAGACCATGTCCCCGGACTTGGCGTGGTTATTGTCTTCGGTACAATTTTGTTGATTGGGATGATTGGTTCAAGTGTCATATTGCAACCATTTATTAGTTGGTTTGATGAGTGGCTCGAAAGAACACCCGGTGTTAAGTTTCTATATTCCTCGGTTAAAGATATAGTGGGGGCCTTTGTGGGAGAAAAAAAGAAATTCTCCAAACCTGTTATGGTAGAAATGAATGGGGAAGGGATTTATAAAATAGGTTTTGTTACTATTAAAGATTTAACAAAAATTAACATGGAAGGTTATTCTGGCGTATATTTTCCTAAATCTTATGGTTTTATGGGTGACTTGTATTTGGTAGACAATAAAAAGATAAAACCGCTTGATGCCAATCCAACGATGGTGTTTAAGATGATTGTTTCCGGTGGCGTAACTGGTTTCGAAGGTCAAGACGCTTAAACCATTCGTACAATCCAATGTTCATAAGCAATAGGGTCATGTTGTAGAAAAAATCTTCTACGGGAATGGTCCCTATTCTAATATTCATCGTTTCCAAATTGTTGTAAACAACAACGGGTTTAGACGTTAATATTCCATTGACGATAAACATAGGGATTATGGAAATTGCGAAAGCAAAGAAAAACCAACTCATGTAGCGTCTTTTGATAATAACAAGATGCGTTCCAAGCATAAAACTTAAAATAAGGCAAGTAATTCCAGTATACAGTCTATCATTGAACCAATACAGCATTGACACTGTAATGCCAAAAGCAAGCAAAGTAAACCAACGGTATAATTTTTCAAAAACTTCACTTCTGCCAATGTAGGCGATTAAACACTCGTAGATAAAAAGGCAAGCATAGGGAACGGTAACAAAAAACATGACTTCTTCAATGGGGATATCGCCAATAAAATAACCAACGAGATGGATGGAATTAAATCCCCAAACGTTCATGTCAGTAAACCATTGGTCCCATATCAAAAAGAAAGTACCTGTAATTAATGCTGCCGGAAATAAATACTTGTAGTTCTTGTAAAAAGCAACCTTTTTATCGAACGAAAGTAGAACAGGGAATAATACAGTCCCTATGTTTAACCATAAATATAAATTATTCATTAATCGATTTATTGTATCCAAAAGCTGCGCCATAAACACTAAGTTTTTTACGCAAAATTCTTTTAGCTACAAATATACGAGTTTTCACAGTTCCGATTGGAATATTTAACTCGTCAGCGATTTCATGGTATTTAAAACCTTCAATGTTTAACATAAAGGTAACTTTCAAATCGGTAGGAAGCGCTTTAATAGCAACCTCTAAGTCCTTTCTAATGAAATTCAATTCTCCTTGGTTTTCTGTTTTGTGAGTTGGGATGTCCAAGAAGTAGGTGTTGTCTGTTGCATCTAAGAAAGTGTTTCTTTTAACCATACGACGGTAGTTATTAATGAAACTGTTTTTCATAATAGTAAACAACCAACCTTTAAAGTTAGTGCCTTCTGTAAACTTGTCTTGGTATCTTAATGCTTTTAAGACAGTGTCTTGGACTAAATCATTTGCATCTTCAATGTTTCTTGTAAGTTGCATAGCTAATGATCTAAGAGATGAAATTTCCTTTTGCACCATAGATTCAAAAGGAATCGCGATTGGATGTAACATGGTTTTTATTTATAAAAATTTGATGATACAAAAGTAGTGTGTTGAAACTGAATTGCATCTTTTTTTGTTTAATTATTTACTTTTTTTACTTAAACATAATATATTTTGTTAAAAATCAGCATATTAATTGTTTTTTTGCTATTTTTGTTGCATCAAAAATTGTTGTAATCAACTGAATAATAGCATTTTATTTTGTTTTACTTTTCTTAAACAGTATTTTTTTGCTTAAACATAGTGCTTTTTATAAAGTGTTGAAAATAAGTTTAATTAACACAAATTGTTGAATATCAGCGTATGTTTCAATTTATTTTGTTTATTAAAAGATAAACAAAATTGATAGGATTGGGATTTTGTTAAAGTTTTTTTCTCTGTTACAATTCATTTTTTTGATTCTCAGTCAAATGGATTATTTTTGAAGTATCAAACAATTTCAACTCTTATCAGTTTATATAACATATCATGAAAGTTTCTGTATTTAGAAAAGCTCACTTTAATGCGGCACATCGCCTGCATCAACCCACTTGGTCGGATGAACAGAATTTATCTGTTTTCGGACTTTGTAATAATCCAAATTTTCATGGTCATAATTATGAAATAGAACTTAAAGTATCTGGCGAAGTAGATCCAATCACTGGATTTGTTATTGATACCAAATTGCTAAAAGACATTCTTAAAGAAGAAATCGAAAACCGTTTCGACCACCGCAATCTAAATCTTGATTGCCCTGAATTTAAAGATTTAAACCCTACCGCAGAAAACATAGTGATTGTAATCTATAATTTGGTAAAAAATCGTTTACCTGATCATTTGGAAATAGGAGTAAGATTGTATGAGACGGAACGTAATTATGTAGAATTTAATGGAAAATAAATATATTGATCAAATCGGAGATGACCACGAATTATTCAATGTGGACACCCCAATCGTAGCAAATGCATTTCATCTTTCTGATGACGAAAAAATAGAAATAATCGAAGGTCACTTCCACAAAATTATGGAAACCTTGGGATTAGATATGTCTGATGATAGCCTAAAAGGTACGCCTAAACGTGTGGCTAAAATGTATGTTAAAGAAATGTTTTGGGGACTAAATCCTGAAAACAAACCTGTTGCCTCTCATTTTAAAAATAAGTTTAAGTACACCGAAATGTTGGTTGAAAAGGATATTAACTTTTATACCAACTGTGAACACCATTTTGTTCCCTTCTTTGGTAAAGCTCACGTTGCCTATATTCCAAACGGAAAAGTAATTGGTTTGTCTAAGCTTAACCGTATTGTTGAATATTTCGCCAAAAGACCTCAAGTGCAAGAAAGAATGACTATGCAAATAGCCACTGAACTCAAAAGAATATTGGGAACAGAAAATGTAGCAGTTATTATTAATGCCAAACACTTGTGTGTTGCAAGTCGTGGTATCAAAGATGACAGCAGTCATACCACAACAGCAGAATATTGCGGTCTGTTTTTGAATGAAAATACCAAGTTGGAATTGCACCGTCTGTTAGCTTTGTCATAAAGTTATCTTTTTTTCTTATTTTCGCTCCTTTATATTAAAATCATTTTATGAGATTTATTCTTTTATCTTCTTTTCTCTATTTGTTTTTTGTGGCATCTGCCCAAAATGAACCTAATCCTTTTACTTACAGTCATTACTGGAAAAACCGTAAACCTCATGTAGCCTATTGGCAGCAAGATGTGCATTACACTATTAATGCCGTTATCAATGATGAGAAAAATGAAATAAAAGGTGAAGAACGTCTGGTATATTATAACAATAGTCCTGATAATCTTAAAGTAGCATACTTTCATTTATACCAAAATGCCTTTCAACCCGGAAGTTATGCCCACGCACTCAATGAGGTAAACCATGAGGAAACAACCTTTGGCCCAAATGAAATTCTTAAAATGGGTACTCTTTTAGATGCCATTACAGTGAACGGCAAAGCGGTTAAATACAAACTCGACAACACAATTTTAATTGTGTATTTAAACGAAGAAATTCAGTCTAACACTTCGGCCGTTTTTGATATTAAATTTCGCACCTATTGGGACAATGGTTCAATGAGAAGAAGATTCAAAACTTTTGACACTGATGCCCAAAATAAACACTTTGATGGGGTGCATTGGTATCCAAGAATTTGTGTTTATGATAGTAAATTTGGCTGGGAAACAGACCAACACTTAGGCAAAGAATTTTATGGCGATTTTGGTGTTTATGATGTGCAATTGACCTTCCCCTCTAATTATATTGTTGAGGCTACAGGGGCCTTGCAAAATGAAAAAGAGGTTTTGCCTGATGACCTCAAAAAAGCGTTAGATATTAACAACTACTCAAAGGTAATTTTTCCTGATGACGGAAAACCACAAATAATTCCTACAAATTACAAATTTGTTGTGCCCAAAAATGGAACAAAAACTTGGAGATACCACGCTGAAAATGTGCATGATTTCGCCTTTACCGCCGATCCAACTTATAGAATTGGAGAAACTATTTGGAACGGAATTAAATGTATCGCTTTAGCACAAGAAGCCAATGCGCCTTATTGGAGACCAACCTCTGATTTTGTTGCTAAAGTAGTCGAAATTTACAGCACTGACTTTGGGATGTATGGCTATCCTAAAATTGTGGCAGCAGATGCCAGAGATGGTATGGAGTATCCAATGATTACGCTGAATGGAGGCAATTGGCCAGGCCACCAATATGTAATTGCCCATGAAGTGGGACACAATTGGTTTTTTGGAATGATAGGGAACAATGAGACTTACCGCGCTATGCTTGACGAAGGGTTTACCCAATTTCTAACTTCTTGGAGTATCAAAAGGTTTAATAAATTACCAATTAAAGCAAGTCGATATGACGAAGGTTCTGTTTATAATGGTTATCTAAACGATGCTGTTAATAACAACGATGCTATGTTAAATACCCACAGTGATGATTTCAGTTCTGCTGTTGGACATGGTGGTGGTTACAGACATGTTTATTATAAAACGGCAACCATGTTGTACAATCTTGAGTATGTGCTTGGTGATGAATTGTTCTTGAAGGCCATGAAACATTATTTTAACAAATGGAAATTTGCGCATCCATATCCCGAAGATTTCAGAACGGCCATTATTGAATACACGAAAGTAGACCTGAATTGGTTTTTTGACCAATGGATGGAAACAACCAAAAAGATAGATTATAAAATCACAAATTATAAAAAAATAAAAACAAATAATCCTAACAAAACTGCATACCAAATTCACTTTCAGCGTGCTGGTGAAATGCAAATGCCGCTTGACATAACTGTAACAGACAAAAAAGGGAAACAATACCAATATTTAATCCCTAATACTTACTTTGCAAAAAACGAAGGTCAGTCTGTTTTAAAAACATGGAAAGGTTGGGGATTGTTAAATCAAGATTATTTTGACACTATTTATTTAGACCATGATCTTGTTTCTATTCAAATTGATACTACACAAAGATTGGCTGATATTTATAGAATGGACAATGTGATGAAGAAAAAAGCCTACAAGTTGCCGGTTCAAACTTCTTTTAACAATGGTGTTGCAGCCTATTCAGGTTTTAATCACAGAACATTTACTTATAGACCCGATGTTTGGTTTAATGCTGTAGATGGAATGAAAGTGGGATTCAATACACATTTTGATTATGCCAAAGTGAAACATGTATTGGATTTCTCAGTTTGGTATAACACCGGACTTGGTGCCGAACGCAAGTATGATTTAAATACCCAACGCGACCCTTTTTCATACCGTTTACTTTACAAACATTTGGTGGGTAAACATGCCTATATTTTTTGGGATACTCGTTTTTTGGATGGTTTGTTTTACGATGATTTAGGTTTTGAAAAATCATTTGGAAACAATCAATTTATTTTTCATTATAAATCAATTGGAATGTTAGAAGGGCGTTCTATTTACAGACCTTATGCTAATGGAATAGAGCGCGAAAATAAAAGCAACTCAACGCTTAATATAGATTATATAGGGAGGTATAAGTACAAAAATGGCAATGGAATTATCCGTTCAGGATTAAGAGGTTCTGCACTGACAAGAGATTACGGATTTGGTAGCTTTAAATTAGAGGTTATTAATAATAATAAATTAGGTAAATTTGATTTAAGAACACGCTACTTTTTCCAAACAATAGTTGGTAATAGTATTCCTGAAGAAGTCTTAATTAATATGGCAGGTGCTAATATGGAAGAGATGTTGGAGAGTAAATTTACCCGCTCCCGTGGTTTTATCCCTGAACAGTGGTTAGGCTTTGGTTCTACTACCAATCATTTTCACATGGGTGGTGGATTGAATTTGAGAGGATATTCTGGGTACTTAGCTCCTGTAGTTAGTCTTTCAAGTAGTCAAACGTATTTATATCAAGGCGATTTTGGAATGAGTGCGAGTGCCGAACTAGATTTTGATAGATTAATTAAATTCAAACCAAAATTAACCAGAAATTGGTTGAAAATGGATTTATATCTATTTGCTGATGCTGGAATTTTAGGTCAATCTGATGATACTGACGAGGGGTTATTTACGCCTTTGAGAATGAATGCCGGTGTTGGGTCAGTATTAACAATAAGCAGATGGGGAAAACGCAATTTAATAGCTCCACTGAGCATAAGACTAGATGCGCCTTTCTTTTTAAACACGCCTCCATACGGTGACAAAGGTTATTTCCAAAGTAGATGGGTTGTTGGAATAGGTAGAAGTTTTTAGTTGAATAGCATGAATAGTAAAACTCACAAGTTATTAATTCTTTTTTTGTTTGCTGTCCTATTTGTGGGGTCAGCGTTGTTTATGTATTTTAAGTTTATACACAATCAGCCTAGAATCAAAATTATAGCTCCCAAGACAGAAGTTGATGAACTTAAGTTTGACAGTATATTAAGGGCTAAAACCCGACAAATTAAAAAATAGAACTATTGAGCTTGGCGCAATGTGATTTCATTGTGTGCGCCATTCCATAATTCTAATCTGGCTTTCAATGAATTGATGATAGCAATTTCAGCTTCTTCCCAATATTGATGATTGGTTTCACACAACTCAGCGGTCATTTCTAATGCCAAATGGCTGTGGTGGTCCCCATCAATTTCAATGTGTCTTTCTAGGTAATATTTGAATAAATTGGTGCGTTCTGGTTCCGGATTTTGCATTTCATTCAACAAACTAATAAACATAGAAGGAATTAAATCTTCTCTACCAAATGTAAATACAGCGGCTTGCAAATAAGCTTTGTTGCTATTAATAATTTCAAAAGTATAATTCACGAATTGTTGAACTTCTGCAGGCGTTTCTGAAGTTTGATAAGCTTTTTCAAGCGAATGGGTTTCTTTAAGATTGGCGATAAATAATTCAATCGCTTCGGTGCTACTACCACATTGTTTCATGGCTTTTAAGTACAATTCAAAATGGCTAATTCGGCCACCATCTGGGTCCACGTCAGACTCTTCCCCAACCACAATTTCATTGATTAAGAAACGGGTGTTTGCCTCGCCTTTAGGAAACCAAGGGGTAGAAGTACAAGTCAAGTTTATTTGCAATGATTTTAATAAAGACATAAAATCCCAAACAGCAAATACATGGTATTTCATAAAGATTTTTAAATCTTCAATGTCTTTGATTTTTTCGTAAACGGGATGGTTTATGATTGCCGATTTTAAGGGTACAATAGTCTCGTTAATTTTATCAATATTTGGATGCATTTTTTTAGGTTAAATGAGTTGTTTTTTACAACTGCAATTTATGTCAAACCCATGCTATTTAAATATAGTTTTTAACTTTTTGTCAATCAATTTTCATTATAGAAAATAACATATTTGTACTATTTTTTATAAAAAATACAGTTAATTAAGTACCTTTATTGGGTTCATGAAGAGTGGAAAGTGAAAATTAACAACTTTAGCGCAAAATAGATGTTACGGTTGAATGTCAAGCAAACGGGTTTTGTAAGAATAATTTTTGCCGTTTTTTAACTGAATTGTGATGTTAAAAATGGTTTCATTGTTCCATTGAATTTCGTTCAATTTCGGTTCCCATACCAATGTATTAATGCCATAACCATTTTCAGGCTTTTCTTGAATTACAGTGATAGATTCGCCTGTATTTGTTTTCATCGTAACTGTTGCATCACTCAAGTTTTGTTGAATAGAGAAACTCCATTTTTTGAAGGCTAACATTTTAGGTGCAATAGTCTCAGGAGGCCACACAATGTATTGTTTTTTGTATTTCAAAGAATCTAATTCTCTCGCTTGGTCTATCGCTTTGATAACGGTGTATGATTTGGAACTACCAAGTCCCATGTACATCGCTTTAGGATATAATAACCATCGTCTGTTTCCGATACTTGGGTGGTTGTGCCCCATGGCTGCCGTAATTGCAATGGCGGGATTGCCTTCCTTAATCAGTAAAGCATCCTTTAACACTTGAGCTCCAGCAGGAATATAGCAACGCCATCCATCGTTTGGCTCATGACTCATAGTTTTGTTTGCTTCGCACATCATTGCCGATATTTCGCAATATAAGTTGTCTTGAAGGGTCAGTCTTACCTCTTCCGATAAACCTGCATTTCTTCTGAAATAATTGATTCTTCTTTCTACTAAATTAACCAACTTATTGCTCATTATGCCTGCCCTGCAAGAATCTACTGAACCATTCCAATTAAACTCTTCAACATTGTTTTCTTTTTTACCCTTGTTATTTATTCTTGTGCCAAAATAGTTGAATTTAAAGTCATTGATAACTAACTTCTCCCAACTTTTTTCCAAAATTAGTTTTGTTTCAGGATGGAATGAAGAGGTCTCTTGCCATACTCTTCTTGCCAATCTAAAGTCGCCTGAATCTGATGCTTCATCTATCAATCTTAAACGAATTTCTTTAAGTTTAGATTTGTAATTGAGGTCTTTGGGATTCTCTTTTGCACAATCTACATTCAACTTGATCATGGGGTCTAAGTCATAATAGGAGAGTGCTTTAGAATTGTATAGTTGAGTGTATTTAGTTAACCCTGCCTTGGCCAATGTGTTTTTGGGGTCGAGTTCCAATTGCCTTCTGAAAATCATTTCAGCAAATAATGGTTTTTGAGGATTTAGCAGCAAAGGATGTGAAATATTATCACTGGTTTTGTTGAATAAAACACTGTTAAATGTAGCATAACAAGCCTCGTACAAATAGATTTCCCCGAAGTATTGAAACATTTGATTCACGATACTCTTTTTGTCTTTGCCAGCAAAAATGTCAAACCTTTGAATGAGTGCAATTTTTGAGTTGTTTTTTTTATTTTCTTTCGATTTGCAAAAATGGCTTAGCAAAGAATCAAATTGATTTTGTTCATTGGCTTTTGCCATGCCATTAAATAGGTAGATATATATGGCATTTTCTTTGTGATTTAAAAAGGAATCTGTTGGAAAATCTTTCAATCCATCCTGAACGGCATACAAATAATCAATGCTTGGTAGTATTTTATCCAATCTATACTTTGTAAGCAAATAAGTCATTTCTGTTAGAACCGCGTCACTTGGATTTAAATCACGCCCTTTTTTAACATAAATGTAAGCCGTATCAAAGTGTTTGCGTTGAATGTAATAATCACCTAATCTACGGAATGGTTCTTTAGAAAAACCTACATACTTGCTAGTGCTATCCATTACACTGTTGTAAATGTATTCTGCAGATGTTTTAAAATATTGGATGCTTTCAGTTTTTTGTCCTATTTCCCACAAACAAATTCCCGCATAAACCAAAGATTGAGTGTCTAAGACTAAATTTAAGTTACTTTTAAATAAAGGCAATGCTTTTCCATAACGCTTGGTATGAAAGGCCTCTAAGGCATCTTTGTTGTTTTCGGCAGTTAATTGCTTAAAATACTGGTAATTGGATTTTTTAAAATCTGCTTTAGATTGGTTTGGGGCAGATTCATAGGCTTTTTCGGCATACTTGATGGCTTCTTTAATTGCTTTTGGAAACTTTTCTTTCAGTTTTTTATCAAAACTAATTTCATACAAAACTTTTGATTTCAATAAAAGCACATTCATGTTGTTTTTAGTTTCAGGATGAACGATGCATTTATCTAGTAATTTGTTGCTAGCAGCCCATTTTTTATTGGAGTAAAGTTGGTTTGCTTTTTGGTAGTTTTTCCACTGACCGAAACTGTTGGTACTTAAAAGTAAAAAGAAAATAAAAATTAAACGATTCATTCGATATTAAAACTACTTGATGGATGAAATATTGTGAGAAGATTGGAATAGTTTTTCAACAGACCAAGCCTGTGCCTTTTCGCTAAATTTTATTTTAGTGTCTTTCCAAGTCTTAATAAACAAGTCAGAATTTCTGTAATGGTTTAAATCTACAACCGAATTCCAAATGCTGTAGGTGTATAAAACATGATCCGAACTAATGTCTTTCCAGAGTTCCAAATGTTGGCATCCAGGCATATTCAGGATTTTATGTTTGACATCATCAAACAAAGTCATGAAAGCCTCCACTTGTTGAGGGATAAATGTCATTTTAACGATTCTAATAATCATATTTTTTCAATAATAAGTTGTGTGTTTTCTTTAATTCTGAAGAGTTTTTGTGCATTTCCCATGTTTACAACTAATTTGATATAACCCGATTCTATAAAACACACACCAGCCTCACCTTCGGGTATTTCCTGAATATTATTGTATATCAAACTTTTAAGATTGTTGTTGTAATGCTGGACTTTGATATTGTATGAATTATAGCCAACAAATCGTGAGAAAGTCTCTTTGTCCAAGTTGAAATAGCAGTTACCATGCATGTCAATGTGTATACATTCCGAGATGAGATAATCGCCTCTTTCAAACAGCTGTTTTGGTAAGTATTGAACAAATTGAGAAGCTCTGTTAAGGGAGTCAAAATTATTGTCTTTTATCGCCAGATAAGCCTTGTCGATGGAATCAGTCTCTACGACTCTTAAATTCTCTTTATTCACAGAAGGAAAAATGAGAGAGAGTAAACCATTGTTTGGAACAATGAAATAGTTTAATAAATGTTGATAAACAATATAGGTTTGCGCTGCTCCAACTTTGGCTAATACGATAATAGGTTGATTATCATTGTATTTTAGTTGTTTTATGATAAAAGCAGCTTCATTTATATTGTTTAATCGTATATTGTGGTAGAAGTCAATAATTTGAGTCTCGTAAGATACCGCATATAAATTTTGCTTGAGTAAGCCCAATTGATACGTGTTAGTTTGGTAATCCGATATGATAAAAATTAGACTCAATGTGTTTATATTCGTGTGCAAAAATATTCAGTATTTAATCAAATTAAAAAAAAGTATATAAACATTGGCTGAAAA
The DNA here is from genome assembly GCA_945871905.1 of Chitinophaga pinensis. Lineage (GTDB taxonomy): Bacteria > Bacteroidota > Bacteroidia > NS11-12g > UBA955 > JABMMZ01. Next base: position 152,340 of record CAMBXL010000005.1, on the reverse strand, counting down.
AATAGTTTTAATCGAAAATTTTGACCCGCAAGAACTCCACGGGGTCAACAACACCACCCTCAACAAAATTAAATTAATTTTTCCTAAATTAAAGATTATTGCCCGTGGAAATGAAATAAAAACCATAGGTGAAGCGCAAGAAGTTGATGATTTTGTTGCTAAAATAGAGGTTTTAATTCAATATATTGAACGCGGAAAAGGCCTTTCTGAATCGGTATTGAATGAAATTTTGGGCAACCAAGAGGCGGGCGAATCCGGAAATAGTAATCACACTTTTGCAAATGATGCGCATACTATTTTACATGGCGTAAATGGCAAACCAATTAAAGCAAGAACAGCTAACCAAATTAAGTTAGTACATGAAATTGATAAAAATGACATTGTATTTGCCCTTGGTCCCGCCGGAACAGGTAAAACTTATACAGCAGTTGCAGTAGCCGTTAAAGCACTTAAAAATAAAGAAATAAAAAGAATTATTTTGACTCGTCCCGCAGTTGAAGCAGGAGAAAGTTTAGGTTTTCTGCCTGGGGATTTAAAAGAAAAGATCGACCCTTATTTAAGGCCATTGTACGATGCTTTGGATGATATGATTCCAGCTGAAAAATTAAAGCAATATTTGGAAAATAGAACCATTGAAGTGGCTCCCTTGGCATTTATGAGAGGGCGAACCCTAGATAATTGTTTTGTTATTTTAGACGAGGCTCAAAACACCACAGATTCTCAAATTAAAATGTTTCTAACCAGAATGGGTCCGTCTGCCAAAGTTATTATTACAGGCGATATGAGTCAGGTGGATTTGCCAGCCAAACAAACTTCAGGCTTACTAAAGGCAACCAAAATACTTGCCAAAATTAAAGGGATTAGTATGGTTTTGTTAACCGTTGAAGATGTTGTAAGGCATCGCTTGGTTAAAGAAATTATTATGGCCTACGAACAAAATTAAGGGTTATTTAAAATAGGATAACAATAGAGTGAAAGCCAATTCACTGCGGGTTTCATTTTTTATGTAGTGTCTTAAAAATAAAAGGGATGTTTATAAAAAAATTTAAATAATAATCTCACTAATATTATTTTTGTCTTTAAATCAATGTTAAATTCATCATCAGCTAAAATGGAAAAAGGATTAATGGCAACAAATTTCTTTCTTAAGAACCAAACGAGTTTTTACAGAGGGAAAGTAAGAGACGTCTATTCAATAGATAACGATCATCTAGTAATGGTAGCATGCGATAGAATATCAGCATTTGATCATGTTTTACCACGCGCAATTCCTCACAAAGGGGAAGTTTTGACTCAATTAGCAGCTTATTTTTTGGATGCCACTACAGACATCGTTCCTAATTGGAAAATAGCTACGCCCGACCCAAATGTAACTATAGGGATTAAATGCGAAACCATTCCAATTGAAATTGTGGTTCGTGGCTATTTGTGCGGACACGCTTGGCGTATTTACAAAACAGGAGAACGTATCATATGCGGCGTTAGAATGCCCGATGGATTAAAAGAAAATGACAAATTCCCTGAACCAATTATCACTCCTGCTACTAAAAATTCTGAAGGACACGATGAGGATATCAGTTTAGAGGATATTATCGATAAGAAAATTACTTCTAAGAAAAATATTGAAACCATTTACAAAATCTCTTTGAAATTATACGAAAGAGGTGTTGCAATGGCGGCAGAACGTGGATTAATTTTAGTGGATACTAAATATGAATTCGGATTGCACGATAAATCAGTTATGTTAATAGACGAAGTGCATACACCTGATTCCAGTCGTTTCTTTTATTCAGATTCATACGATTCTTTACAGAAGGCTGGAAAACCTCAAAAACAACTTTCAAAAGAATTTGTAAGAGAATGGTTGATGGAAAATGGTTTTCAGGGTTTGGAGGGTCAAGTGGTGCCTGACATGACAGATGAGTTTGTGAATAGCGTTACAGAGCGATACACAGAGTTATTTGAGGCAATGACGGGTAGGACCTTCGTTGAACGTGATTATAAAAAAGTTTTAGATACTATCGAGGAGAATATAAATAACGCTATTTCATCTTTACAAAATTAATGAGAATTTTTTTTATCTGTTTAACATTGCTGTTTTTAGTCAATGTAAAAGAAACTAATGCACAAACTGTAAGTACACATTCTGGAATACATTACAAAGGAAGTGGTAATTATACCGGTTACCGAAACAACCTCAAAGATTCGGTCTATTTTTCAGCTCCTATGGGTATTACTGTTGATACGACCGGAAGGGTATATGTGTCCAATGAACATAATATTTTTTGGCTAAATGGCAATACTGCTTATTTGGCTGCGGGTTATAGTTTAGACCCCACTTCTGCTGGTGCTGCTGATAGTAAAGATTTTGCTGGAAGTGTTGCCCGCTTTGCCCGTCCTGCGGGTTTGGCTGTCAATCCATCAACTAATGAATTAATCGTTGCCGATTTGGAAAACAATCAAATCAGAAAGGTTGAAAAATTCATTAATGTGTCAACCCAACAACAAGTTAATACTATCGCTGGTGTTCGTTATTTTTCTGGGGCAAACCATGCCGATGGCGCCACCAATACCGCACGTTTTTCGGGTCCCGCAGATGTTGCTGTGGCAAGTAATGGCGATATTTATGTGGCTGACAGAAACAACCATTGCATCCGTAAAATTGTTGGAAATACAGTTACAACCATTGCCGGTAAAGCAGGCGTATCAGGAAAGACTAATGGCAATGGAACAAATGCAAGATTTTCTGCACCATACGCCGTTTTTTTAGACGGAAACTCACTTTTAGTTGCAGATTACGGTAACAGTGCCATCCGAAAAATCAATTTATCAACCAATGATGTTACTGATTTTATTACTTCGGGTTTGTTTGGTCCTAAGGATATATGTAAAGTTGGGAATGCCTACTTTATCGCTGAAGCCCTTTGTATTAAAAAGTTTGAAAGTAGTGTTTTGAGCCTTTATGTGGGCAATGCCAATGTTAATGGTTACATCAACGACGCCGGAACTGCTGCCCGATTCGAAGATATTTCTTCTATTGTTTATCATCCTAAACAAAATCTAATTTATGTGGTGGATATGGGTAATAATGTTGTTAGAACCGTGAGCCCAAATTTAAAACCTATTGCAAATTTTACAGCCTCTACAACCAGTGCAACTCGAGGACAAACTATCATTTTGTCAAGCACATCAACCAATATCCCAACTGGTTTTAAATGGTCTATAACCCCATCTTCAACTTACACTTTACTCAATAACTCAACATTAAATGACAGTATTGTCTATATCTCATTTGGACAAACTGGAACATATACTGTAAAATTATTAGTTTCAAATAGTTCAGGTTCTGACTCATTAACTAAAAATAATTATTTAGCAATCAGTTCTGTTACCGCTATCCCTGTGGCTAACTTCTCTGTAAGTAAGTCCTCACCCGCATTAAATGAAACCATTGATTTAATAGATTTATCATCAAATGGTCCAACTTCATGGAAATGGGTCATTACCCCTGCAACTTACCAATGGATGAATGGTTCCGACTCTTCTTCACAATTCCCTAAAGTGAAATTTACAGCAGATGGTCAGTACACTATCGCTTTGTCTGCAACCAATATTCAAGGCACACATTCTGTGCAAAAAGCCAATATTGTAACAGTAGCGCCTTCGAATGTGAATGCAATCAATAAGCCGATTTTTACACGTATTTATCCAAATCCTAGTTCTGATAATGTAACCATAATAAGCAATGAAACTATAAACTCTATTGCAATTTTCAATTTAAAAGGTCAAATACTATTTGAAGAATTATCAAACACTAATTTAATCAATATCAATGTAGCAGAATTGGAAAATGGATATTACTATGCCATTTTAAAAACTCAAAATGGCATAGTAACACATAAGTTGTCGGTGCAACATTAAAAGATTTATAAACTAAACACACTTTGAATCAAACAAAAGCTCTAGCTGTTTTAAAATCAGGGAAAAACGTTTTTTTAACAGGTTCTGCAGGGGCAGGAAAAACCTATGTACTTAATCAATACATTCAGTATTTAAAAGAACATAAAGTGCCTGTTGCCATTACGGCATCTACAGGAATTGCCGCGACTCACATGAACGGAATGACGATTCATGCATGGTCTGGCATTGGGGTTAAAGATTACTTAAATGAAGCCGATTTGATGAGTTTAAGTAACCGCAAATATTTAAGAGACAAAATGGAAGCTGTTAAAGTGTTAATTATTGATGAAATATCAATGTTACACAAGCGACAGTTGGATTTGGTCAACAAAGTATTGAAGTTTTTTAAATCTAACGAGTTGCCATTTGGTGGCATTCAAGTAATATTGGCAGGTGATTTTTTTCAGTTGCCCCCTGTGGGTTCTGATGCTGAACCCAATAAAGAAAAATTCGCTTTTATGTCGGAAGCATGGAAAGAAACGCAATTTCAATCTTGTTACTTAACAGAACAATTTAGACAATCTGACAATCAGTTGAATGAAATTCTGAACGAAATTAGGTCAGGTTTTGTTTCTGACGATAGTATCGACTTGCTCAATCAAGCCTTAATAAACAAAAGTGCTTCTTTATTTCCTACTAAATTATATACCCATAATTTTGATGTTGACAAAGAGAATAGGTCGCAATTAGCGGCATTATTCAGTGAAACTAAATTGTTTACAGCGACTAGCAAAGGTTCTGATAATTTGGTGGAAATGCTCAAAAAATCGGTTCTTACAGATGAAGAACTTAAACTGAAAATTGGTTCAAAAGTGATGTTTATTAAAAATAATTATGACAAGAACTACATGAACGGCACTTTGGGAGAAGTTACAGGATATAGTGACAATGGATTCCCTTTGGTTAAAGTTAGATCAGGAGAAGTAATAGAAGCGGAACCTGAGGAATGGAAAATTGAAGATGAAAAAGGAAAAACTTTAGCACTGTTTAATCAAGTGCCTTTGCGCTTGGCATGGGCCATTACGGTTCATAAAAGTCAAGGAATGACCTTGGATGCAGCTGAGATTGACTTAAGAAAAACCTTTGAAAAAGGACAAGGCTATGTAGCTTTAAGTAGATTGAAAACACTAGAAAGTTTGGTGCTTTTAGGGTTTAATGAAACTGCAATAATGGTGGATGAGTTGGCATTAAGGGCAGATGCAAGATTTCGTGAATTGTCAGGAATGTTAGATGATAACACCAATTTGGAAGAACTCGAAAAGCATTTTGTTCCTTTTATCGACCGTTGTGGAGGTATTTCCGACTTGAACGAGTTAAAGAAAATAAAGGCCAAAGAGAAATTTAAACAATCCAAAAAAACAACCTATCAAATAACCGCTGAATTGATAGAACAAGGGCTCAACCTCCAACAAATAGCTGAAGAACGTGGACTTAGTGTGGATTCTATCATAGGACATTTAGTAAAACTGAGAGAAACACAACCCGAAATTTCTTTGGAACGCTACCGTCCAGACCTATTTATGTTGTCAGAAATAAAAGAAGCCGTAGATTTGCTGGCTCAAAAAGGACAAATCAATAAACAAAAAATACAATTAGCCCCTTTGTATAGCCATTTCAAAAACAAATGGAGTTATGGGGATATCAAATTAGCCTTATTATATATCAATTAAAAACCACTTATATTTATGATAGAAATTATCGTTCCACTTATCACATTAATCTCACTAGAAGTAATCTTAGGGATTGATAACATCATTTTTATTTCTATTTTGGCAGACAAATTGCCCGAAGAGAAACGTGCTAAATTAAGGCAGTTAGGTATTTTTCTTGCCATGTTCTTGAGATTAGCTTTGTTAGCATTAGTCGCTTGGATTATGAAACTCGACAAACCCTTGTTCACGGTACTTGAAAATCAAATTTCAGGAAAAGACATTATTTTATTAGTAGGAGGGACTTTCTTGTTTTACAAAAGTACGGTTGAAATATACCATAAAACAGAACATGACGATGAATCAAAAAATGACGGTAAACCAGCGGTATTTCGCGATTTGTTGATACAAATTTTGTTGCTCGATATGGTTTTTTCTATCGATTCTATCATTACAGCCGTTGGATTGGTAAAAGAATTATGGATTATGTACGCAGCGGTTGTTGTGTCTGTAATTATCATGTTTTTTGCTTCTAAACCTATTAGTGATTTCATTTCTAAGCACCCTTCGTTTAAAGTATTGGCATTGTCGTTTTTGTTAATGATTGGTTTAACGCTTATCGCAGAAGGATTGGATGTGCATGTACCAAAAGGGTATGTTTATTTTGCGATGTTCTTCTCGTTTTTAGTGAATGTTATTCAATTGAAAACAACTCCAAAATCTAAAGAAAGTACAATTAAGGAGTAATAATTATTCCTAAGTTTTGTACCAATCCTATTAAATTGTCTCTTGTGAATTTAGCTTTCCTCACTTTATTAGTTGTAGGGTTGATGTTGAAATTTAAGGCATTTGTAAAATCAGATTTTTCTAAATTTGTTTGGTCAAACTGAGCGTTACTTAAGTCGCAATTATCAAATATTGAGCCTGTTAAATCGGCTGAAGTGAAATCTACTTCAACCATAGAACATTCATTAAACACAGTATTTTTGGCTTTTATTTTGTAAAAAGAGGAGTGATTGAGAATGCATTTTTTGAAAATCATGGAAGTGCCAAACTCCTGACATTGTTCAAATCTTAATCCAAGAAGTTTACATTCATTGAACTCTATGTTTCTAAAACTTGAGTTTACAAGTTGGACTAAACTAATATTACAATGGCTAAATTGACAGTCGAAAAAACGATAATTGTTAAGGGAATAGTTGCTAAAATCAATTAATTGAAAATGGCAGTTTTCAAATTCTGCTGCTTGAACTGAGGGCAAAGAATCTAAATGGTATGTTTGGTCAATATATAATTCCATTTTAGTTGTAAAAGACGAGTAAACTATATTATTTCAGTGCCAATATAAAGACAGGTATAATAAAAAACCAAAGAAACCAGAGCCCACAGTAAAAGGAAAACCTCTTTTTTGATAGGATTAAACCAGCTTTCTTTTCGTCTTGTTTTGTAAATAGAATAAATGAGTAATACAAAAGACAATGGAGCAATAATAAAGATAGTAGTCACAGCGGATATAAGGTAAAAGTAGCCAATGACAGGAGCAAAAGAAATAAAGAGAAGAGCTAATCCAATAAGGCCATTAGAGAAAATAGTAATCCTTAAGATTTGCCTAATTATTTTTTTAAATAAGGTTGCAGTTTCTAGATTCATATTGACAAAGTGGCAATCTAATTGTTTTTTTATTAAAACTCATGATTTTTGATTTTTTTAAAGATTGATCTTGTGAAAAAAGCGACCAATTTTAATAGAGTTTATCAAAAATAGTGTAGCTTTGCCTATCGTTTTTTAGTCATGCAACATCTTTTAAATTATATTAACGGAGAATTAGTGAATGCCCATTCACAACAGTTTATGGACAACTATAATCCCGCCACAGGTAAGGTTTACAGTTTAATTCCTGACAGTGATGAAAAGGATGTTGAGGATGCATATCAAGCAGCTAAAAGTGCTTTTTTTGCTTGGAAAAATACCAGCAATGAAGATCGATTTATAATTCTTAATAGAATTGCAGAGTTAATCGATTTAAATAACGATGAGTTAGCCAAAGCGGAAAGTATCGACCAAGGCAAACCACATTGGTTGGCCAAAAATGAAATGATTCGTTCTGCCCAAAATTTTAGATTTTTTGCAACAGCAGCCATGCAGTTTTCCTCTGAAAGTCATCACATGGAAGGACATGCTGTTAATTACACACTACGTCAACCTATTGGTGTGGTTGCTTGTATCAGTCCTTGGAATTTGCCTTTGTATTTGTTTTCATGGAAAATAGCGCCAGCATTAGCCGCCGGAAATTGTGTGGTCGCAAAACCAAGTGAAATTACACCCATGACCGCCTTTATGCTCAGTAAAATTTGTCAAGAGGCTGGTTTGCCAAAAGGTGTTTTGAATATAATACATGGAATCGGCCCTAAAGTAGGGAGTACATTGGTTAGCCATCCTCACATTAAGGCAGTTTCATTTACCGGAGGAACTTCCACAGGTAAACACATTGCCTCAATTGCTGCGCCAATGTTCAAAAAATTAAGTTTAGAATTGGGCGGTAAAAATCCATCTATTGTTTTTGCGGATTGTGATTTTGAAAAAGCGGTAAAAACTACGGTTCAATCTTCTTTTTTGAATCAAGGTGAAATCTGTTTATGTGGTTCTAGAATATTAATTGAACGTTCAATATACGATAAATTTAAAGAAGCTTTAATTCAAGAAGTAAAGCAATTAAAAGTTGGTAATCCTTTGGATAAAGATACCAAAGTAGGGGCTATTGTCAGTCAGTTGCATTACGACAAAGTATTGTCTTACCTTCAGTTAGCCAAAGAGGAAGGTGGGAATATTTTAACAGGAGGCGAAGCCATACATTTGGAAGGCGATTTAGCAAATGGTTGGTACATAGCGCCAACAGTCATTGAGAATCTTGCGTACGATTGTAGAACCAATACTGAAGAGATTTTTGGACCTGTTGTTACCATTACTCCGTTTGATAGCGAAGAGGAAGCATTGCAAATGGCAAATTGCACAGAATACGGATTGGCGTCTATTATTTGGACACAAGACATTACTAGAGCGCACAATTTAGCTGCCCAAATTCAAAGTGGCATTGTTTGGATTAACTGTTGGTTGTTGCGCGATTTGCGTACGCCGTTTGGGGGAGTTAAAAACAGTGGAGTAGGCAGAGAAGGCGGTTGGGAAGCGATGAAATTTTTTACAGAACCCAAAAACGTGTGCATTAAACTATAGATTTTGGAAATGCATACCCAACATACCCATTTGTCTATTCGTGAACCAAGGAAGTTGGCGAGGATGTTGTCTTTGGTAGAAAATAATTTGCCCGATGGCATTCAGTATTTAAAATCTATAAAGATCAGTTCTAAAATACCTTTGATAGGTATTACTGGTCCTCCCGGTGCAGGAAAAAGCAGTATTGTCAATGCCTTAATTTCACACTTGGTGAAATTGGATTTAAAAATTGGAATATTAGCAGTTGACCCAACTTCTCCTTTTAATTTTGGTTCTTTGTTAGGTGATAGAATAAGAATGTCCGAGCATTTTAATCATCCCAATGTGTTTATTCGTTCCATCGCCACACGTGGCAGTTTGGGCGGCGTTTCGGCCAAAATATACGAGATGACCGATGTGATGAAAAGTGCTGATTTTGATGTCATTTTTGTTGAAACGGTTGGTGTTGGTCAAAGTGAAGTCGAAATTGCGGGTTTGGCAGATTCTACCGTGGTGGTTTTGGTGCCCGAAGCAGGAGATGAAGTACAAACGCTTAAAAGTGGATTGATGGAAATAGCTGATTTGTTTGTAGTGAACAAAGCCGACCGCGATGGGGCTGATGTTTTTATTAAAAATTTAAACGCCTTGGTCCATCAACATCCCAAATCGGTTTGGAACATTCCTGTTTTGAAAACAATAGCAACAACCAATAATGGAATAGATGAGTTGTGGCAAGCCTTAAGTCAGCACCATGCACTGAATTTGGTAAGCGAGAGAAAATGGCAGCTCATGACAGATAAAGCATTTCATTTAATCCTAAATGAAAGAATGAAAGATATAGATAAATACAAACTTAATCAACAATTGATTGAAGAATCAAACAAAAGTGATTTTAATTTGTATCAATTTATTGATAAGTATTATAAAAATAAATGGTAACAATTTTAAGTGGGTCTCCCCGAAAAAATAGCAATACGCTAAGAGTAGCGAAAGCAATCAAAGAACAATTACTTCAACTCAATCCTGAAACAAATTGTGAAATAATAGATTTTCACGACTATGATGTTCCTAATTATAACCAAACTCCTGTTGATGTCAATCAATTGAGCCCTTGGCAACAGTTAGTGATAGATTCAATGTCGTCTTCGAATCTTGTTTTTGTGTTAACACCTGAGTACAATTGGATGCCTAGTGCAGAATTACTACAGTTTATCCATGTATTTGGTGCTCCCAAATACAAAGCAATATGGGAAAATAAAGTGTTTGCAACTTGCGGAACTTCTTCAGGAAGAGGCGGAAGAATGCCGGCCGTTCAGTTGTCAAATACCATCAATAAAGTATTAAACGTGTTTAATTTCGAAAGTTTTGTAAGTGCCAAAATGTTCGAATCGCAGTTTACTGACAAAGCGTTAGATGAAAGTGGACTTTCGTTAGGTAACGAAGAGTACAATAAAGGCTTACTGACCTTTGTTGACTACAATTTAAAAATTACAGAACGCTGGCATTAGTGAGGAATTATGCCGTTATATGGTCCATTATAATATCCTTAAGTGCAAATGCACAAGGTTATTATATACATAGAGATACGGTGATTTTACCTCCTTATTCAGATTTTTTGATGGGATTTGATAAGGACTATAATGGATTAACAATACAGTCGGAAAGTGAGATAGATTGGTCGGGCATTCAGGTTGTTGTTGGAAATACTCATGGTGGTTTTGATACCTTGTACCCACAGCAAGATGAGCATGTGGAGAGGGTGCAATGCAATTTGTTGTTGTTTGAAAAACAGCGTTATTTTTCTATTCTCACAACTAAAAATATTGAATTGGTTTTAATTTTTCAATATGTAGAGTCGTTGGGGAATGCTTTGCCAAAGCCTTTTATAAAAAGAAGTTTATGCAACGAGCCTTCTACTATTATTAAGCAGTCGGAGTGGAGACAGGGATTAGATGCACCCATTCCTGGTAGGGTTTCAACCCCAACTAAACATTGTATTGTTCATCACTCAGCAGGAGGAAATGGTCAGTCAGATTTCACACAATTGGTGAGGTCGTATTATGTTCAACATACCCAAGTGAATGGGTGGGATGATATTGGATACAACTATTTAATAGCAGCAGATGGTAGAATTTATGCTGGCCGTGACCCCGAAAAGCAAGAAATAAGTCAAGACCAAGTTTTAGGGGCACATTTTTGCGCCAAAAATACAGGAACAATGGGTGTTTGTCTCATTGGAGATTACACCTCGGTTACACCAAGTAACGCCATGATGTCTGCTTTAGAGCATTTGCTGACTTGGAAAATGGTAAAAGATACCTTATCTCCTTTAGGGAAATTTAATCATCCTAATTCTCAAGGAGATTTGTTAGATGCAATTGCAGGGCATCGCCAAGGATGTGCCACAGAATGTCCGGGAACACAAGTGTATAATAGGTTGGCAACGTTAAGAAATGTTGTTTACAGTCATTATGTAAGTTGTTTGCCATCCGTTAACACAAAGTCGATTTGGGTTCAAACCCAAAGATATTTGTTATGCAATCCAAGTTCAGGGGCGTTAAAAATCAATCCAGAATATGCCGATGAGATTGCTGAAATAACAGTAGTGGATTCAAATGGAAGAACGATTGATGCAAAAGAGCATAATAAACTAAATAGCGGTTTTTACATGGTAATATTTCATTTAAAAAATGGAACTATTGTTTGTGAGAAGTTGATGATTAATAGTTAATAATTAAAAAACATTTATTAACTATTGATTCAAAAACTATTATTTCGAAACTTTCAACTGATTAAGATACATTTTTACAGTATTGTCGATGCCATATTCAAGGGCATCACAAATCAATGCATGCCCAATACTTACTTCAAGTAGTCCAGGAATATTTTGGGCAAAATAATTCAAGTTATTTAAGTCCAAATCATGACCTGCATTAATGCCTAATCCTAGTTTGTTAGCAGCTTCTGCTGTTTGAATATAAGGCGCTATTGCCGCTTTTGGGTCTTGGGAATACTGATTGGCGTATGCTTCGGTATATAACTCAATTCTATCGGTCCCTGTGGCATGTGCACTTTCAATAAAAGAGGGGTCAGGATTCAAAAAAATACTGGTTCTAATGTTGACTGCTTTGAATTTTGCAATCACAGACTTAAGAAAGTCGAGGTGTGTAATAGTGTCCCATCCATTGTTACTTGTTAATACATGAGGAGGGTCGGGTACCAAAGTAACTTGTTCTGGTTTAACATCAAGAACCATTTCGATAAATGAATCGCTTGGGTAACCTTCGATATTAAACTCAGTTTTTACAGTTTTTTTTAAGTCATAAACATCCGAAAATCTAATATGTCTCTCATCGGGACGGGGATGAATGGTGATGCTATGCGCTCCCAAATCTTCAATTCTTTTGGCGAAATACAATAAATTAGGATTGTTGCCACCACGCGCATTGCGAATTGTAGCAAGTTTATTGATATTGACACTTAGTTTTGTCTGATTTATAATTGACATGTTAGTTGGATATTAAATTGATTGATTTTGTTACTATTAATTTGATCATTTCCCGAACCAATTAACGTTTTATCATCGTAATATGTTTGGGCAAATTTAAACCATATTTGTGAGTATGAATTAAGTTTAATTTTAGTCAATAGATAAACACGTGTTCCGCTGTTTTGAAATGCCAAAACATTGTATGTGTATGGTAAGTCGTTTTCGAAAACATAAATGCGACTGTTAAAGTCGGAGGTGTTGAAATATTGGTATCTCGCGGTAATATTGATGCGATTGTTGAACTGACATCTAAGGTCTTGATAAATGATAAGCCCCTTTTGTGGTGCTTGGTTTTCTATGTTATACCACACTTGTTCTACTCGGTTTCTGAGGGTGATTTTATCAGATAAAATGGACTCTAAGTGAAAACGAATGGATTGCCTTTTGTGCATTACTATTCGAGAAATAGGGGAGTTGTCGTTTTGGTTTTTCTGTTGATTCTCTTGTTTTAAACGAATTGAATATTGGTATTTTTTTCTTTTTGTAAAGTGGTATTCAACCATATAGTCTCTTCCATGTGAGGGGGCACTTGTTTGGTATTTCAACCAATCAAATTGATAATAATCGGCATAAGCGTTAATGCTATGGTTTTTTTGTGGGGTAAGTTCTAGACCTAAAAAAAGTCCTTTTTCGTTACTGTTTCTGCTGTTTTCGCCAAAAGCATTGGTGTGTAAAGAAGCGTGATTTTCTTGGTAATGTCTATACAAGGCGCTGAGATTCATTTTTTTATCCAGAGCTAATACAATGCCATTGACGCTTGAAATTTTCCCAGACTTGTGGTTTGTGGAGAATTCACCAAAGGCTATTCCATTTTTGATGCTGGTTTTGTAATCGACTCCTATGTTAATGCTTTTGCCATGATTGTATGAAAGGAGCTCATAAGGTCTCAATTCAGAGTTTGAAGGCGGTTTGTTGAATGAAGAGTGAACCGCAGTAAATCCTATTTTGCTTGATTTAATTTGGGTGTTTATGTTTAATCCATAAATGCTTGCTTTTAGAGAGTTTTTGTTGGATAATTCATTAGGATTTCTATACAAGCCTGTCACTATAAAACTTTCAAATGTTTGTTGGTCAGAGATTCTAGCATCAATCTTTTGATTCGAAGAAAAGAGGTTTACTTCGGTTTTTTTACTCAATGAAAACCTTGCGGCGGCTCCTCTCAATAAGAGATTTTCATTGAAAGAGCGTGAAACCCTAAAGCCATTTTGAACCCTCAATGAACTGGTAATATTGTTTGATTTGCCAAAAGCGAGTCCAGTGCCAAAAGTCAATCCTTGACCAAAATGGGCTTGATAATCGCCTAATACAAAATGTTTCAATTTACCAATATTTTGAGCTTGAAAATAGGTGCTTACAAATCCATTTTTTAGGAGTTCACCAGCATCTTTTTCGCTATTAATCCCAAAAGATATTTTTGAGTTTATGCGTGAATTGACTCTCAGAACAAGTCTATTGGGACTTCCTTGGTATTTGTTAGGGTTTGAATTGGGATGTATATAACCTTCGCTTTTTTGAAGCGTTCTATAAGTTTGAACGCTAATGGTATGTGAGGGTGACTCAGGTTTGAAAACAGATTTCAACGAAGGTATTAAGGGTTCAAAAATAACAAACAAACTAAGGAAATCTATGTCAGTGACTGTAAATCCCTCAATTGTTTGCAATTCATACTTGTTTTTTACAGCACCATAAAGAGTTCGATGTTCTGAAATTGATTGTATTTTGAGTGGTGAAATACATGGAATTTTATACAATTCATCAAGGTCAGAGGTGTTTATATTAATAGGATGTTTGATATAAAATTGAACTTGTTCATACAGGTCATTTAAGTCGTCGCTAGTTTCACTGTTTTCTATCATAGCTTCTATGATGAGCAGGGCACGATTGTTTAAGTCTTGACCCAAAACAGTTGAGGGTAAGAAGAATAGTAAAGTGCTTATGAGAATAAATTTATTTATTGCCAAATTCGAATATAAAACTAAGCGTGTTACTAATTCCTAAAGTTTGGTGAATACTTGAAGCAAATTCAAATTGGCATTTTTTGTAGAGGTATCCCAAGCCGAAGTTAAAGCTTGGTTGAAGTGTAGAAATACCTACACGCCATTGTAAGTGAGGGTGCGATTGGTAGTCGGCCCCAATTTTGAAGTTGGGATTGAAGTTGGCATTTTTTTCGAGTTCGCTCAAAAGGTTCACTTTTTTATTGAGCTTGTATTTGAGCCCAAAACGGATGGTTTTACTGAGTCTTTCCTCATTCATTGGATTGATTTTGCTTGAAAATGGGTTAGAAACAACGAAAGCGGTTTGGATAAATTCACTGAGTTGACTCGTCAAGCTGAATTCCATAGTTTGTGATTGCGAGCTGCCATAATTTTGAATAGCAAATCGGTGGTGATTAAAGCTTAAGCCTATGGAAAGTAAGGGGTGAACTTTTTGGGCAAATTGAAGACCAATGATTTGGTCGTTTAATACGCCATAGCTATTGGAGAAATATTTAAATCCGTAACCCGATTTTTTATAAGGGATAGTAACACAGAGAGCGGACTGATTAAAAGATTGAATAGCAAATTTATTTTGGAGAGATAATCCAAATTGAGGTTTTTTACAATTAGGAATAAGCGAGGTGTTGTGATGGGCGCTAAAGGCATTGTTGTTAAAAAGACCTATGCCACCAACAGCTTGAGAATAGGCGCCAATTGGGGGATAATATCCAAGTGAATACACATTGGTTACTGAGATTAAAATACTACAAAATAGTAATGTTTTTAACATAGTTTTAAGCAATTATAATCTAAATAAAATCAATTTCATAATTTATCTAATTTTTTATGGAAGTTTGAAACAAAGGGATTAATTTTGCTTTAATAAATTAAAATGATAAAATCAAAGTTTGCGGTCATTGGATTGGGTCGATTTGGCGGAAAAATTGCAAGACAATTGGCGAGAAGAGGGGCAGAAGTAGTTGCCATAGACGATAATGAGGACAAAGTAGAATCTTTAAAAGAAGATGTGGCAATGGCTATAACGATGGATGCCACCGATATTAGGGCATTAAGAAGTTTCAAAATTGATGAAATGGATGCAGTTGTGGTTGCCATTGGTGAAAATTTTGAAGCTTTAGTTCTTACGGTTGTTAATTTATTAGAATTAAAGATAAAGAGAATCATAGCAAGGTCTGGTTCTGCGCATCAAAAAATGATTTTAGAAAAACTAGGTATCAAGGAAACGTTATCTCCTGAGGAGGAAGTTGGTATATTGGTTGCAGAAAGATTGATTCACCCGAGTGTTAAAACTTTTTTGCAGCTACCTGATGGTTATGAAATAGCAGAGATTATCGCACCTGAAGGGGTATTGAATAAAACCATTAAAGATATTGATTTCGAGACCAAATACAATTTAACTTTAATTACGGTTAAAAGATTGTTCGAGATGGACAAAAAAGGTCACATTGAAAAAGAAAGACATTTGTTGGGCGTTGTATTGCCCACAACAATGATTTATGATAATGATGAAATTATCATAATGGGAAAAGAAATCGATATAGAGCGTTTTATTGAAATGAATAAATAGATTAACTATTTGTTCACATTAAAAACATTCATTTTGTCATACTATTCGGTATGGCACATCTATTGTAAATTAAAGTAAAGATATGAATTTTGATAAACTGATTTTTGGCGGGGGTATTGATAGTGACGACTCAGAGACAAGTGATTTGTTTCCATTGTTTTCTCAACAAGAGGAAAATGAAAGTAACAAATTAGTTGTGCCAGAAAGTCTGCCAATTTTACCGATTAGAAACACTGTTTTATTTCCTGGTGTCGTTTTCCCAATTACAGTTGGAAGAGATAAGTCTATAAAGCTAATAAAAGATGCAAATAAGTCTGATAAAATTATTGGTGTTTTTGCGCAAATAGATCCTGATACGGAAGAACCAACTATTTCACAGTTAAATAGTATTGGAACTATGGCACAAATTGTAAAAGTGCTCAGAATGCCCGATGGTAATACAACGGTAATTATACAAGGTAAAAAAAGAATTTTGCTAGGAGAAGAAATAAGTTCAGATCCTTATTTAAGGGCTAAAGTAACGAGTTTGGATTACGTTGATGAAAAACCAGACAAAGAGTTAAAGGCGCTCATATCAAATATCAAAGATACTGCCTCAGAAAACATTCATTTGTCACCCAATATTCCGACAGAAGCGAATTTTGCTATTAAGAATATTGACAGTGATAATTTCTTGGTAAGTTTCATTGCTTCTAATCTTAATATTACGCTTCAAGAAAAACAATTGATAATAAATACCAATACCTTGAAAGCAAGAGCTCACATCGTATTTGAACACTTGATAAGAGAAAATCAAATGTTAAAACTCAAGGATCAAATTCAGAATAAGGTAAAGGTGGATATAGACAAACAGCAAAAAGAATATTTCCTTCAACAACAAATTAGAGCGATTCAAGAGGAACTTGGCCAGGACAGTCCCGACCGTGAAATACAAAGTTTGAGAGACCGTGGTTTGAAAAAGAAATGGCCCAAAGAAGCCAAAGAAGCTTTCAATAAAGAATTAGACAAGTTGTTGCGTGCCAATCCAGCAAGTCCCGATTATTCGGTAGGTATTAATTACGCACAAACATTGCTTGATTTGCCTTGGAACGAATTTACCAAAGATGTTTTGGATCTTAAAAAAGCTCAGAAAGTTTTAGACAGCGACCATTATGGTTTAGAAAAAGTAAAGCAACGTATTCTTGAATATTTAGCAGTATTAAAACTGAAAGGCGATTTAAAAAGTCCAATCATTTGTCTTTATGGACCCCCGGGAGTTGGTAAAACATCATTAGGAAAAAGTGTAGCAAAAGCTATAGGTAGAAAGTATGTTAGGGTTTCTTTAGGTGGTTTGCATGATGAATCTGAAATAAGAGGTCACCGCAAAACCTATATTGGTGCAATGCCCGGTCGAATTATTCAAAATATTAAAAAGGTTAAATCTGGGAATCCAGTTTTTGTTTTGGATGAAATAGACAAAGTTGGCACTGATTTTAGAGGAGACCCATCTTCTGCTTTATTAGAAGTATTGGATCCTGAACAAAATACCACTTTTCATGACAATTATTTAGAAATAGATTATGACTTAAGTAAAGTGATGTTTATAGCAACGGCCAATTCATTGGATACTATTCAACCTGCGTTATTGGATAGAATGGAGGTGATTGAAATTAGTGGTTATACCGTTGAAGAAAAAATTGAAATTGCTCAAAAGTATTTAATTCCAAAACAAAGAACTCAACATGGTTTAAAATCCAATCAATTTAAATTGTCAAACGATGTTGTAGAATTAATTGTTGAGGAATACACAAGAGAGAGTGGTGTTAGGAATTTGGAGAAAAAAATAGCTTCGCTTGTTAGGCACAATGCCATGAATATTGCGATGGAAATAGATTTAAAACCTTCATTAAATGCCGAAGATATTCAAAGGATTTTAGGGGTTGATAAATTAGACAAAGAAATATACCAAGACAATGAAGTGGCAGGTGTTGTTACTGGTTTAGCTTGGAGTCCTGTAGGTGGTAGTATTTTGTTTGTAGAAAGTACACTAACTAAAGGAAAAGGTTTATTGACATTGACAGGGAAACTGGGTGATGTAATGAAAGAAAGTGCCACAACGGCATTAACATTTTTAAAAGCAAATGCCGATTATATAGGAATTCCTAACGAAAGGTTCAATCAATATGACATCCACATTCACTTTCCAGCAGGAGCCATTCCTAAAGATGGTCCAAGTGCGGGGATTACAATTTTAACATCATTGGCTTCCTTGTTTACGCAAAGAAAAGTAAAACAATTTTTAGCTATGACAGGTGAAATAACATTGAGAGGTCGTGTGTTACCTGTAGGAGGAATTAAAGAAAAGATACTAGCGGCAAAACGTGCAGGAATCAAAGAGATTATAATGTGCCACGACAACCAAAAGGATGTTGAAGATATTCCACAGAATTATCTGAAAGGTCTTCAATTTCATTACATAAAAAACATGTTAGAGGTATTGGATTTGGCATTGTTAAATGAAAAGGTGAAAAACCCAATTAGCTTTGACCAAGTAACAGTTGCCTAGATGATTTTTAGTATTCTTTCCCTATATTTGTAATTAATTAATCAATGAAATCAATTTACACTTCCCTTGTTTTTATAAGTGCCCTTCTTGTTTCGGTGCAAGCTTGTAAGCCCCAAAAAACAGTTACAATTAGCAAAACTGATTGTTCAGCGACTTACACCAAAGATATTGCGCCTATCATTAATAAATATTGTGCAGGTTCTTGCCACAGTGCAACTAAAAAAGCCTATGGTGTTGATTTGTCAAACTATGAAATGGTGAAAGAAGAAGCTATGAAAAAACGTTTTATGGGTTCAATTAAACATGAAGGTTTGTATCCACACATGCCTAAAAAAGGTGCTAAATTATCAGACAGTACAATCTCGGTAATTAATTGTTGGATAGAAGGTGGTTACAAGCAATAATTTATTGCAAGTAAATTTCCATTTCATTTACAGCGCCGTTTAGCTCAATCCAGGCCACTGTATAAAGTCCTAAATCAAGGAACATCACGGGTCTGTCTAACCCAGTTTCTTTGTCTACCAAGATTTTAATCGATAGGATTTTGTATTTTTTAAGTCCAAATTCACAAGGAAGGGTTTTAACATCAAAATCCCCATCAGTGAAGAAATATTCAAAAAAATCATCGCCTGTTTCTTTGTTGTAAGTAGCATTTAAATCAACGATTCTAGTTTTTCTGTAGTATTGAATGTGTTTATAGGTGTTGTTTTTACATTGATTAATGTATACGGAATCGCCGACCATAACAGTGCGAGTGCTGTCTGTGGTTGAAGAATAGCCCATTTGTATGCTGCCCCACAGAATTATAATTAAAGCGATTATTCTCATGACAAAGATATATTTCAAATTTACTGCCAAAGTTCGTATTTTTTTTGATTTTTAAAAAATTAGATGTTAATTAGCACCCATATTTTAAATAAAAAAAGATGGAAGATTTTAGAGACCAAAACACGATTTTTTCAAAGCGTGTTAAAGCAGGAAAGAGAACGTACTTTTTTGATGTAAGAAGTACTAAGTCAAATGATTATTATTTAACAATTACAGAAAGTTCCAAAAAGTTTGAGGATGGGAACTATGTGAAAACGAAGATTTTCTTGTACAAAGAGGATTTTAATAAGTTTTCTGATGCCCTCAACGAAACCATTAAACATGTTAAAAATGAATTGTTACCCGAGTATAATTTTGATGAATTTACAAGGCACAACGATTTTGAGGCCAATAACGGTTAATTCGTTACACACCATAAAAAAAACCAGACTAAAAAGTCTGGTTTTTTTGTTTTAAGAGCATTAGTTTTAAAGCTCGACTAAGTAGGTTCTTAAATTTGAGTTAATACCAAAAGTTGAACAAACATTAAAAACATTAAAATTAAAGTTGCTTTAAGCATTGAAATTGAGGATTTCATAATAGATGTATTGATTTAGTTATTGTTTAGACGGCTATATTCTATAAAAGTTGCATTAGTCTGAAAAATATTTTATAAACAACTGTAAATTAATGATTTATGTTTATGTAAAACACTGTCATTCGTTTTTGACTATTCAAAAACAAAAGAAAAAAGTTATTTAAGCTGTAATTTAAATGGTTTTCAGAAAATCTAAGACATTAATATTGTCTGCATAGTCCCACAAAGCAGGACTTTGAGCATTCCCAAATCCTAATGCATTAGGAATTTCGGGATGATGGCTCACCACACATTGCCACAATTCATTGTGAGAATTAAGATATGAAATTGCTTCATCTATAGACTCGTAATAGTGGTAATTCATAGTTGCGATAGGAGCGTGAGGGGTTTCTTTTTCTTGGTAAAGCATGAATCCATTGTCGTAGTGTTTGTCTAAGTTCATTAATAATATAGACTTATGGTACATATAATTGTTGTAATATTTATGATGATTTACAATGTCAATATACAGGTCGTATGACTCATATAATCTTTTTAAGTCAATGTTTCTTGGAAGTATTAAATGGGTTACATTGCGACAACCTAAACCAAAGTATTGATATATGTCATGAGCGAGTCCTTTTAACTCTTCATCTGTTTCATTGCCAGTAAGAACAGCGACAGAGGTGCGGTTTTTTCTGATAATTTTAGGAATATCTCGGAAATAATATTCAAAATAACGGGAGGAGTTATTGCTTCCCGTTGCAATAAGGCCATCAATATTTTTGAGGGAGTCTGATATAATTATTGATTCCTTAAAATAAGGATTTAGTTCGCCTAAACATTTAACAACATGTTTCATTAAAACTTGGTCTTGACTAGAAGGTTTGATAACAGCTGTGTGACCCATTGCCAAAACACACAATAAGTCATGCAGACCAACTAAGGGTATATTTCCGGCCATAATAATGCCTATTTTTTTGTTTGAAACTTCAGAGGAGTAGTTTTCTAGCCATTTTCCAATAGAATCTTTGTTTAATGCATTTTTCCAAGAATCTAGTGCGCTGTTGATTGAGGTTTCGGTAAACCATTGGTTTTCCGCATGAGCTTGTTGTATTATTGAAGAATCGGTCTGGGAAAGATGCAATGAAAATTCAGAAAAAGCATTGATTATATCGTTTTTGTTCACGTTGCAAATTTAGTTATTTATAAGTAATCTAACATTAAAACAAGACATTAAAATCTTCTCTATTTGAGGTGATTTAAAAATGGCTTTGTGATTTAAAAATGTTTGGTTGTTTATATGTGTAAAAAAGTATCATTGAGCTCAAAAAAAAATAGTAGATTTGAAACGATGTTAAAAAAACGCATTTATTTATCAATTATTTTAGTAACCATCAGCACTGTTTCAATGGCACAAAGTGGTTTCAGGGTTGGTCCATCTGTTATGTTTTTATCTTCTAGAACGTCAGTAATTGATTCCTTGCCCAATAGTTTTAATTTTAGATTTAAGTCGGGATTTGGTTTAGGGTTGTCAATACAGTATGGCTTAACACCAAATTTTACCATAGCAACTGGGGCTAATTTTGTTTCCAAAGGTTACAGGGTTTATAATGATACCAATAGAAATGGCGATTTATTAAAGCATAATATTAATCATTTAGAAGTGCCATTAAATTTCATTTTTAATCTAAAAACCAATTCAAGTTCTTTGATTAGAGGTGTTTTAGGATTAACACATACTAGTATTTTGTCTCAACAGAATAAGGTTTTAGAAAACAGAGATAGATCATTTGTTATAAAACAAAGTGTAACCCATACATCTTATCCAATGCTCAATTTAGGTCTTGAAATTTCTAAAGAAAATAAGATAAATAATTTGTTTGTGTTTGGTGTTTACTTTAAGCAGTCTTTTCAGTCATATACGATTTTAGACATCTATAACAACTCTAATTCAAACGAACCAAGGTTTAATTTAGGTTACAAAGGAACTTACATTGGGGTGGGTGTTTCTTATCTATTTAACCTCAAGAATTTAAAGAAATCCGAAGAGTTTTTCTATTAATTCGTCATTTTATCTACTCTTTAATTTCATTTTTTACTCCTTTTTCATAGTCAGGATTAATGATTTTCTTTGATATTTTTTGCTAAAAATTATTAGAATAATTACATTTAAGTTTGTTACATTTGCAGAAATAATACAAAGTAACTAACTTAAAGTACAAAAATGAAAGACAAGTATATAGATTTGATTGAGCAAACATTCGATTTTCCAGTTGATGAGTTTGGTTTAATAGACGGTTCTGAGTTGACTTACCACAACATTCCTTTAATGGATATAGTTGAGCAGTATGGAACTCCTCTTAAATTTACATACTTGCCCAAGATTTCAGACAATATTAAAAAAGCAAGAACTTGGTTCAATGTTGCGATGGCGAAGGTAGATTACAAAGCTAAGTATCACTACTGTTACTGTACCAAAAGCTCACATTTCAGTCACGTATTAGAGGAAGTGCTTAAAAACGAGGTGCATTTAGAGACATCTTCTGCGTTTGACATCAATTTAATTCAGTCTTTGCATGAACAGGGTTTGTTCAATAAAGAGAAATTTATTGTATGTAACGGATTTAAGTTGCAAAATTACATTGACAATATAGCGATGTTAATTAATGATGGATTTAAGAATGTAATTCCAGTAATTGATAATATTAGAGAAGTAGACTTGTTATCTGCTGCAGTCAATGAAAACTTTTTTTGTGGAATAAGAATCGCAGCTGAGGAAGAACCTAAGTTTCCATTTTACACATCACGTTTGGGAATTGGATACAAGGATATTGTCCCTTTTTACAATAGTAAGATAAAGTTAAACCCAAAAATGAAGTTGAAAATGCTTCACTTCTTTATCAACACAGGTATAGAAGATGATGCATACTATTGGAATGAATTGCACAAATGTTTGAGTGTATATTGTGAGTTGAAAAAGATTTGTCCCGACTTAGATAGTTTGAATATAGGAGGAGGTTTTCCAATCAAAAATTCACTTAAATTTAATTTCGACTATGAGTATATGGCTTCAGAGATTGTAGCACAAGTGAAGATGGTTTGTGAAAGTAATGGGGTTCCTGAACCTGATATTTTTACAGAATTTGGATCGTTTACAGTTGGTGAAAGTGGTGGTGCTATTTTCAAAGTAGAGTACCAAAAGGTTCAAAACGATAGAGAAAAGTGGAACATGATTGACAGTAGTTTTATGACTACTTTGCCTGATTCATGGGCTATTAACAAAAAATTCATCATGTTTCCTTTAAACAATTGGGATAAAACATATGAGCGTGTTTTATTGGGAGGTATCACTTGTGACAGTGACGATTATTACAACAGTGAACAACACTCAAATGCTATCTATTTACCTGTTTTTGATGAAGTTGATCACTTGTATATTGGTTATTTCCATTGCGGCGCTTATCAAGAAAGTTTGGCCGGATTTGGAGGGATTCAACACTGTTTAACTCCTGCTCCAAAGCATATAATTATAAGTGTTGATGAAAATGGAGAATACAATACTCGTTTGTTCTCAAAAGAGCAAACTTACAAAAGCATGCTTAAAACTTTAGGGTATTAAGCCTGACCTGTAACACCGCCAAAGTTGATAGGGAATCCTTGATTTCCGCCACCTGCTTCTAAATCAACCTCACCAAAGTGTGATTCAAATTTTTGCATATTATCACCCAATGCAAATAACAGACGCTTGGCGTGTTGAGGAGTCATAATGATTCTACTTTTTACTTTACCCTTAGGAATTCCTGGTAAAATCCTAACAAAATCAATAATAAATTCAGCTTGACTGTGTGTTATAATGGCTAAATTACTGTATTGACCTTCTGCAATTTCTTCTGATAATTCTATGTCAATAGGTTGGTCGATGATTTCTTCTTTTTTATTCATAATAGT
This sequence comes from Chitinophaga pinensis, assembly GCA_945871905.1. Classification (GTDB taxonomy): domain Bacteria; phylum Bacteroidota; class Bacteroidia; order NS11-12g; family UBA955; genus JABMMZ01. The sequence goes on along the minus strand of CAMBXL010000005.1, from coordinate 128,527 downwards.
ATTGTCAAATATAGTATTTTTTTTGATTATGAATTATTTCAATTAGCTTTGTTCTTCAAAAAAATACAATGAATAAATTATTTGTTACTCTTCTGTCTCTTTTCATTCTTTCTGCTTGCTCATCCTCTAAACCAGAAGGAACGTATGGTGAAGCTTTCGAAAACAATGGTGCTATTGAGTTAAATACAGCTTTAAAGTCTTACGAAATGGGCGTTGATACTATCTATGTAATTAAAGGAAAAGTGGATAATGTTTGTACACATTCTGGCTGTTGGATTATGTTTAAAAACGAAGGAAAGGAGTATTACATCAACACACTCGAAAAATTTAAATTGCCAAAAAATGTTTTAGGCAAAAAAGCCATTGCCAAAGGTCGCTTTGTAAAAGACGAAGAAAATGAAATAAGTTTTGAAGCTAGCGGTATTATTGTTGAATAATACTTTGGTTTTTAAACCACGTTATTTGTCGTTTTGCGTAGTTGCGTGTGTGTTGTTTTATTTTTTCAATCACCATTTCTTTGCTAATTTCTTTTTCAAAATATGGCCACCACTCCGAATATCCTACTGTTTTTAACGCATTTAAATCTTTGTGTATGTATAATGAATGTGCTTCTTCCTCAAGTCCATCTTCTATCATTTGGTCTACCCTCGCATTGATTCTTTGATACAACTGCTCGCGGGGAAATTCTATTAAGTCTATATTAACTTCAAATGGATGTTCTATAGAAATTATTGGTTCTCCTAATGATTTTTCTTGCAAACCAATTTCAATGGCGCGTATAATTCTTTGTGGATTCTTGCTTTCAATTAATGAAGGGGATAATAAACCTGTGTATTTTTCAATCACAAATTCAATTCCATTTGTTTCCATTAATACATTCAATTCGTTGCGTATTGCTTCGTTTTTGCTCGGTAAAAGGTCTATTCCATTGATAAGCGAGTTGATGTATAAGCCTGTTCCTCCACATACAATTATATTGTCGTATGAATGAAATAACTCGTTTATTAACGTTCTGCCTTCATTCACATATTTGCCAACATTATAGTCGTCAAAGATGGAAACGTGGTTAATGAAATAGTGTTTAACCTCATCAAGTTGTGCTAATGTCGGTTTGGCAACGCCTATATTTAGTTCCTTGTATATTTGCCTCGAATCAGCAGATAAAATAGGGCAATAGAGATTGTTGGCTAAACGAATTGAGTAATCAGTTTTTCCAGCGGCTGTAGGTCCTATGATTAACCATATTTTTTTTGGCATCACGGCACTTTTTACAGACTATTTAAAGTTAGGGGCAACCACCAATTCTTTGGTTCCATTGGCGTAGTCGTAAAAACCTCTTCCAGATTTTACGCCCAAATCACCTGCAGTTACCATGTTTATAAGTAATGGACTTGCAGCATACTTAGGATTTCCTAATCCTGTGTGTAATACATTTAAAATAGCCAAGCAAACATCTAAACCAATAAAATCGGCCAATTGTAAAGGTCCCATCGGATGAGCCATACCCAATTTCATCACCGTATCAATTTCTTCAACTCCAGCGACTCCCTCGTTTAAAGTAATAATAGCCTCATTAATCATTGGCATTAAAATTCTATTGGCCACAAAACCTGGATAGTCATTAACTAATGTGGGTGTTTTGCCAATTGTTTTGCTTAGATTCATTATGGTTTCTGTAACTTCGCTAGAGGTTTTGTAACCATTAATAACTTCTACCAATTTCATTACAGGAACTGGATTCATAAAGTGCATACCAATAACTTGAGTAGGGCGGTTGGTAACAGAAGCAATTTTTGTTAAGCTAATAGAGGAAGTGTTTGAAGATAAAATACAATGTGCCGGTGCATGAGTGTCAATATCTTTGAATAGTTGTAATTTAATATTGATATTTTCTGTTGCGGCTTCGATAACTAAGTCAGCTTGACTTACACCTTGAACCAAGTCAGTACTTGTTTGAATATTGGCAAGTGTTGATGCTTTTTGCTCTTCTGTAATAATTTGTTTGCTCACTTGTCTGTCCAAATTAGACGCAATTTTTGCCACTGCTTTTTGAAGAGCAACTTCATTGATGTCTATTAATTGTACTTTAAAATTGTTCATTGCAAACACGTGTGCAATGCCATTACCCATAGTGCCGCATCCTATTACAGAAATATTTTTCATTGATTTTTTAAAATTGTGATGCAAAAATAACTATTTCAACTCAATTTTATAGTTTTAAGTTGATTTTTTAAGACAAGAATAAAGCCGTTAAATACAACACGAGATTACCTGATTATTTGGAATTTCGAAGTGTAAATAATTTCTTCTGTTTTGAATTTAACAATATAAAAACCTGAATTTAAATCAGCAGTATTAATCACTGTGAATTCATCATTCCTGTCAACAGGAGGTGTTAAAAGTTGCCCTAGTGAATTAAAAACTTCGAGCTTATTTATTTCTAAAGGATTGATATTGAATTCAATTTTTTGATTGGCTGGATTTGGGAATCCGTTAATGGTTTTTTGAATGAATGGATTGTTAACCGAAATATTCCCGCTGTTTTTGAAGCTTGGTTTTAGATAATTAAGTCCACCTCTGTTCATTCCTATGATAAGCTCAGGAACTAAATCGCCATCTAAATCGGCTAGTGATGGGGTTACAAAACTACCAATATCAATTTTAAATATTTTTTGTCCTTGAAAACTTTTGCGGTAATAAAAAGAATCCAGTTGTTTGAAAGTGCTACTCGGGTTTTTGCCATTGATTTCGTACATTCTTAAGTTGCCTTGTGAATTTCCGACAATTATTTCTAAAATTCCATCTCCGTTGAGGTCGGCAATAGTTGGTTTAGAATAGGTGTTTTTTTCAAAAACTGTATACTGTCCTATAATTGCAAAAGTGTCATCGTAAACATACTGAAAACCAATGGAATCAAATGCTTTTATGTTACCAAAACGATTGGTAGAAATTAAAAAATCAGGCTCACTCAATGAACCAATGTTTCTGTAGTATGATAATGTGCTATCAAATCTGCCAATCACTAAATCTTTCAAACCGTCTTTGTCAATATCAGCAATAGCCGGAGAACTGAATGAGCCAATATCTATGTTAAAACCAGTGTATTGATTGTTCGAAAACGCAAAGGTTGGATTTAAAGTGTTGTTGTTTGCAGAATTGTTTTTGTAAAATAAAATTTCACCTTTATCATTGCCACATACCAAGTCCAATTTACCATCATTGTCCATGTCTGAAATAGCTATGGTTAAATTATTGAGTCGTTGGGAAATGAAATTTCCAAAATCTTGATTTACTAATTTGAATTTTGCTATTTTGTTTGTTCCAATATTTTCAAATAAATAGAGGCGATCAGCGGTGTCTCTTGTTTTAAGTTTGTCGCCATTGTTTGCAACAATACAATCTAAATCACCATCCTTATCCCAATCTGCAAAAGCCCAACTGTTTCTATTGCCTAAGTCTATAACATCGGGCGTAAAGAAAGGCGCTTGTTGTGCCCAAGTAGGACTTAAGTCTTGGCCTGTATTTTTAAACCAATTAATCTGATTGGTTTCCTTGGTAATATACTGAAAATTGATAGAATTAGGGGCATAAACTAAATCGCGTTTACCATCATTGTCTATGTCGAGAAAATAAGCGGAAGGATAAGTAGCAACAGCGGCTCTATTACTACCTGTGACAAATAAAGTATCGGCATTGTAAAAAGAATCGTATCCTCTTGAATTGAAGGTTTTTGCGTTCTTTAATAAAGTCATGTGGTTACAACTTTCATTTCCTAAAAGCATGTCAATATCACCGTCATTATCAGCATCAAATAACGTAATAGAAGAACCTGAAGTGTGTCGAGATAAGTCGTAGTTTCTATTTGAGCTGGCTTTACATTCATTGAAAATATATCCATTACAGTCAAAGTCGAGGAAGTAGCCAAGACACAAATCAACTAAGAAAAAACGCATACTGTCTGGAGGAAGGTTTTTTTCAACTTGTGCATTTTTGTATAAATAGATAGCGCCCCCAACATTGGAATAGCTCATTATGTCTAAGTCGCCATCATTGTCGATGTCATAAATACCTGGTAAGTGAATAGAGGGAGTGGAAAGGGTGTTGAATTCAATAAAAGAACCCTTAGGACTCATGTTTCTAAAACTTATTTTATCGATTAAAACAAAGGCTGGTCGTCCAGAAACGGTGAAAGAAATGTTTTTATAAACGATGTAACCTTGGTCCCCGATAGTAAAAATATCCTCATAACCATCGTTGTTATAATCTCTTAACAACATCCAACCAAAAGGTCTCATTTTAGGGAAAAAATCGGCATAACGGTTGTCCAATTCATAATTAACTTCGCCTAAAGCACCTTTGTTTATATAGGTGGAAATTGAGCCATCTAATTTGTCATAAAGAACCATGTCTTTTTTGCCATCGCCATTCACATCACAAGTGCTAAATTGAGGACAATGGTATCCGCCTGAGCTTGAAAATTTTAATGAACGCAAGGCATTGTTAACAAAAGTAATGCTGTCGGAAAAGTAATATTTCAACTGCTGAGCATTGGTTTTAACGGAGATGCTCAGAAAAAAAATAACAATAATAGAGGTAATTTTCAGTTTCATTTATAAAAATCTTAATTCAAAGATACAAATAAGACAATAATATTCCAATAACGCTGCACGATTTAATTCCTTTTTATATATTTTTGAATTTTAAAAACATGCACCTAGACGAATTATATCAACTCTTCATTAAAGCCAATCAATTGGTTTCAACTGATACCAGACAAATTAAACCTGCTTCACTGTTTTTTGCATTAAAGGGCCCCAATTTTAATGGCAATTTATTCGTAGAAGAAGCATTGGAAAAAGGAGCAATGTATTCTATTTCAGACGAGTACAAAGGAGATAACCCTCGAGTAATTTTGGTAGTTGATGTGTTAAAAATACTTCAAGATTTAGCTAATTACCACAGAAAACAACTTGGTATTAAAGTCATTGGAATAGGGGGTAGCAATGGAAAAACAACGACTAAAGAACTTCTTCATGCTTGTATGAGTAAGGCGTTTAATGTATTTTCAACGGTAGGGAATTTGAATAATCACATAGGAGTGCCGTTGACATTACTTCAATTAACAAGCAAACACCAATTTGCAATAGTTGAGTTGGGTGCCAATAAAGGAGGAGATATAGAGGAGCTCTGTTTGATTGCGGAGCCTGATTTTGGAGTAATAACCAATATAGGTAAAGAACATTTGGAAGGATTTGGTGACATAGAAGGGGTGGCCAAAGCTGAAAGTGAGTTATATGATTATTTGTTAAAAAACAACGGGCATTCTTTTGTAAATGAAGATGATTTTTGGTTAATGAATATGAGCAAAAGGCTAAAACACAAAACAGGCTATTCTATTTATTCCAATCAGTATTCTAACGTTCAATTGGTGCCTCAAATTTCTTTTAACTACAATGAACTTTTATTTCAATCGCCTCTGTTTGGCGCTCACAATCTTCAGAATATTGTTGTAGCTATTACTATTTCAGACTATTTTGGGGTAAAAACAGAATTGATTAAAGAGGCTATTGCAGCTTACTATCCGCAAAACAACCGTTCACAAATTATTCAAACGGATAAAGGAAATACCCTGCTTATGGATGCTTACAATGCAAATCCAAGTAGTGTTGAAAGTGCATTGAAAACTTTTAGTGCAATGAGAGATAAACCCCAATTTGCGGTTTTAGGAGATATGTTTGAATTGGGTAGTCATGAGGCCGATGAACATCAAGCTATTTTGGATTTGTGTGCTTCTATTCCAGGATTAAATGCAATACTTGTTGGGAATGCATTTAACAGTTGCCAAAATACCAATACAAACATAATAACATTTGCAAACAAAGAAGATGCAATGCAATATTTTGAGGAAATGAATGTAAGAAATAGTAATGTGTTGTTAAAGGGGTCAAGAAGTATGAAAATGGAAGGTTTTAAAACAATGTTTTAATCTTCGTAATCATCAGTAGGTTTATCCTTACTGTATTGATCATCATCTTCTTCATCGCCAGAAAGTTCGTCTTTCTCTTCATTGCTGAAATCAAGTTCTTCAATATCCAAATCATCATACATTTGTTTTAATTGTGAAGAAACTTTAATAAGGTAAATAGTGTCATCAGTTTCAACTCTTACAGCTGAAATTAATTCACCTTTTGCATTTGGAAATTTGATGATATTATTTTCATAACCATTAGGATATATTTCACCTAATTTGTTCAATATATCATCGGGTACATTACTATAGTCTACTATTTTACGAAGCTTATCCATTGAAGAATTTATTGATGCAAAAATATATGTTCAACTCATATCTTTAAATTTTTTTTTGTTTTTTTTTGTTTTTTTTTCCTGAACTGAGCTAAAGGCTTGTTATCATTATTGGTGTAAGTGTTTTTACTATCATTTATTTATCGTTTTTAAGTGCTGTAAAGGGCATAAAAACAAGCATTTTTAAAGGGGAAAGTAGTGCGAATGTATTTTAAAAAGTCATTAGTTTTGTTTATTTAATCTTATTTTAATGGTTAATAAAATCAAGTGAGGTAATATGTAAGTCTATTTTTAATTTTAATTCTGTCAATTTTGTTCGATTGATTTAATGGGATTTCATCAATTGGTATGATTTGTTTTGGGATTGCATATTTCGAATATTGACTTAAAAATGTGAAATCTACTTGGTCAAAAGCACTGACATCTGAACTTAAAAGTACTACTTTGTCTCCCAATACATCATCGGGGATTGAACTAACTACAAAAGCAACTTTGGGAAAAATGTTTTGTTCTATTAACTGTTCGATGTATTCAGGTATTAATTTAACACCTCCCGTATTTATAACAAAGTCGGCACGACCAATCATTTTGAATTTCCTGTTTTCATACAACTCTATTAAATCATTGGATGTAATATATTCAGTATGAAATGGACATTTTATTTCGATACATTGATCTTGGTTTTGTCTAATTAAAACATCATCAAATGGTTTAAAATATGACTGGTGTTGTGCCGTGTTTATTTTCCTTAAAGCTATATGTGAACAGGTTTCTGTCATTCCATAGCTGTGATAAAAAATAGTTGGTATACTTAAGGATTGAATTCGTTTTTCAAGCGAAAAAGAAAGGTCGCCACCACCTATAATAACGGTTCTAATTGCACTTAGATTTTGATATTGAGAAGTGTCATTTAAAATGTTTGAACATTGGAATGGCGTAAATGAAGCAATATTTGCCTCACTATTAATTAATAATGGAGAGCCCGATGGTTCAATAATAGTAACAGGAATATTCCAAACTAAAGAGCGCACTAACATCATTAAACCGCCAATTTTGTCAATTGGAATACAACACAATAAATGATCGTTAGATTTAGGTTTTATCTCCTTAGCGGTATTTAAGGCACTCCAAATTAACCACTCTTTTTTTAATTCAATGGATTTGGGAACACCCGTACTTCCTGATGTTTTGATGTAAAAAGATGGAACATTTTGCTCCCATTGTTCAAAAAAAATGGTAGCAAGTTCTTTATTTGTCATTCTTTATAAATTGGTCAATAACTTTCAATAATGAATCTAATTCAGTTTCATTGTTATAGATATGGGTAGAAACACGCAAGCAATTGATATTGTTTTCGGGAACATATCTGGTTATAATATTGTTTTCGTATCCTTTTTTCTGAAGTTCGGACATTTCTTTCCCCTTTATTTTAAAAGCAATTTGAGCCCCTTTAGAGAGAGATTCTGTTGGTGTTAACATTTCTATATCAGTGCTTAATTTGAGTAATTGTTCTTGTAAATAATTGGCTAGTTGTTTTACTCTGTTTTCTATTCGTTGTTTGCCTATTTGTTCTTGAAAAAGGACTGCGGCTTCTATGCCTTTAAACAAAGCTGCATTTTGTGTTCCGTAAAAGTATCGATGACCATTGTCGACATATGATTCCATTTTAGGGGGATTGCTCAACATGTCCCATCCTGTATCAACACCACCGCCACCATAATATACTTGAACTAATGAGCGCGCATTTTCAGACACGTATAAAAACCCAGTTCCCTTAGGGCCTAACATCCACTTGTGGCAACAACCAACATAAAAGTCGCAATTGATGTCTTTAAGGTCTATAGAAAGCATGCCGGGAGGGTGAGCGCCGTCTATCATTGTTAATATGCCCATACTTTTGGCAATGGCGCAAATTTCTTTAACAGGGAGTACTTGACCTATAGTGCAAGGAATGTGGGGGATGCTTACGACTTTGGTTTTTTTGGTCAAAGTTTTTTTGAACAATGCAATAGTTTCTTCAGCAGTTTTTCCTAGTTCCATTGGTTTGGCTACAATGCCATGTAGTTTTGCCCTGTTAAGCCATGGGCCAGCATGACCTACATGTTCATGCTTTGTCATTATAATTTCGTCACCTGCTTTTAAATTTAAGCCCCAACAAATAATGTTGATTCCCTCGGTTACATTTCTGGTTAAAGATATTTCGGATTGTTGGGTTCCTAAAAACCTAGCTAGTGCGTTGATGGCTATGTCCTCATTCCCGCCGTATCTACCGTTTTTTTCAATGTCCATCATTTCATTTTGTATGGCATGTATAACAGAGAAAGGGGAAGGGCCTGATGTGCCATTATTCAAAAAGGTTTTGTTACTTAACAATGGAAATTGAGAACGAATTAGTTTCCATAATTGTTCATCTTCTAGGTCATTGAGATTACTCAGTGAAACAGATAAAGGGCTTGCATTTACGTCATGGATACCAAAGCTTAATGCCCCTGAAGCCAATAAAGATTGTTTGATGAAATTTCTTCGATTCGTCATGATTTGTTATACAAACATAAATGAACTTAAGTTAAAATCAAATAAATAAAAAAAAGGGTTGTTTCATTTCTGAAACAACCCTTGGGATAATTAATCTACTTTTTTTAATCATTTAACTCATAACGGTCTTTGCCATTCCATCCGAATGACAATCCAAAACGAGCGCCATTATTACTAGGGATAAAAAAGAAATTTAATGGTATATTCATTTTGCCGCTTTTAAATGTTTTTCCAAATGCAAATAAGAAACCTGCTGTAGCATTAACGTTTCCTCTACTATCGGGTCTACTTACTATACTCAATTCTTTGTTAGGGAATAAATCACGGTCTGATTCTAAATACCACTTTTCATTGCCATTTGCGTCATTTTCATAAAATCCTTTGGCCATTTTTGTTAAATTAAAGGTTGGTCCAAAAGCAAACTCCCATCCATTTACGTTATTTCTCAAGCCATTTAAAAAACTAATACTTGGAATGACTCTGCCTTGGTCTAATCCAGTTATTGTTGGAATAAACTCAATCAATGCTTGAAAGTTTCCTTCGTTTAAGTATTGTTTTTCAAACTGATAGCCAAATTGAAACATCATAGGATAGCTTCCATACCCACCTTCATTGGGTTTATTTTTAATAACCTCAGCAGCTAAACCACTAAAACCAACCAATCCGATTCTTGGTCCATCTGATTTAAGGATTAATTTGTATGGATTGTTCACTGAATTGTCAAACTCCGATTTCATAGTAAGTTTACTTACTGTGTTTTCGTCGTTAGGAATATTAAACATCTCGTTAATAGTAATTCTTATCATCATCAATTCATTGCCCGAAATATTTAAGAAATCTTTAACCATTGTTTTTTCAAATGAGCCCGTTTTTACATCGAACAATCTAAGAGTTACATTGACTCTATCTCCCAAAAGTTGTATGCTGCCTGTAAACATTTTATCTGTTTTAAAATGCACACCCATTTCAGATAAACAAGTTTTGGAAAAACATCCTGCCGTGATTAAGTTTTCTTTTTTCGAAATGTACTCAATTTCGTAATTGTCCATTACCTCGAATTGTCCAATTCTGATAAGTTCATTAATAATAAATTGAATGGCTTGTTGCTGATTGAAGTTGTAACCACGTGTATCAAAGTCTAATACAGCAATGTCTTCTTTTTGAGGTTTGTCTTTGTTTGCTTGAGCACTAAGGGTGTTGATGCCTAGTCCTAATAAGATAACAAGTAATACTTGCCATAATTTGAAGTTGTTTTTTGAATTCATATCAATAAAAATTTATTGATGCAAAAATGGAATAAAATCTAAATGGGTAATTATTGATTAACGAAAGAAAATATTCGTTAATATGGTTGAACCATAATTATACTAAAAGAAAGAATATGAGCCTTAGTTTTTGGCAAATTTCCCAAAAGGATTTGTTGGTTTTTGCGATTTTTGCAAATAAAGAGACTGTGGGTTTGCAAAAATCGCAAAAATAAAAAATTGAGATTGGATTAAGAAATTCTATTTACCACTCTGCACCTGGATAGGCACGTTGTAGAAATTGCATTTCGGCCAAAATAAAACCTAATTGTTCGGAGTGCAATCCTGTTTTTCCTCCATTTTGGGTGTATTTTGTTTCAGGGTACTCAAGTGTTGCTTCCGTTAAAATGTCTTTTACTTTTTGTTCCCATAGAGGTTTTATTAGAAAAATATCAGCTCCAAAACCAAGTTCAACGGCTTTGGTTTCGGTTTCAGAAGGTGTAAAAAGTTCTGAAGTATAGTCCCATAAATCTTCTAAAGCTGTTTTGATTTTTTGGTGACTAACTTCCGTGCCATCACCTAATCGAATAACCCACTCACTGCTCCATTTGAGGTGGTAAGTACATTCTTTAAGTGATTTTATTGCAATAGAACGAATATGTTCATCATTGCTTTGGCATAAGGCCGTCATTTGGTAAAAGTGAAATACATCAAAGAAAAATTGTCTTACAATAGTATAAGCCCAATCAATATTTGGTTGTTCCACTAATAAAAGATTTCTGTATTCTAAAACATCTCTGAGGAAAGCGACAGAGTCTTCTGTCGTATTGCCGCCTTTAAGTTTAGCGATGTAGTTGTATAAATTACGAGCTTCACCAAATAAATCTAGAGATATGTTTGTTAAAGCAATGTCTTGTTCTAAAATAGGGCCATGTCCACACCATTCGGCATTTCGTTGACCTAAAATCATAGAATTGTCAGCCAAGTGTAAAAGATAGTCTAATTTAATTGTTTGATGTTCCATATTACATGTGGTTTAATTCTAAAGGAAGGATATAAAACGTAGGATGTCTATATGTTTTGTCTTGAGCAGGTTCAAATAAAGCATCTTGTTCATCAGGTTCGTTAGCATGAATTTGATTGCTTTGTACAACCCAAATGCTTACGCCTTCTATACTTCTGGTGTAACCATCTCTAGCGGTTTCAATTGCCATGTCAACATCTACAGCGTATAAGCTTCCAACGTGTTTGTGATTTAATCCCTGTTTAGATTGTATAAAAACCTCCCACATGGTGTGGTTTAGTTCTTCGGGAAGGTTATAAAAGGTTGGATGTTTGTATATTTTTTGATTAGCAGATTCAAACAAAGCAACTTGATCATTAGGTTCGCTAGTGTGAATTTGATTGCTCTCTATAACCCAAATACTAACGCCCTCCATTCTTCTAGTGTAAACATCTCTGGCGTTTTCTATTGCCATGTCATAGTCTACAGCGTGCAAACTACCAACATGTTTGTGGTTTAATCCTTGTTTGGATCTTATAAAGACCTCCCAAAGAGGCCATTCTTTTTGATTCATTTTTAAGCAGCTTGTGTGTTTTTTCTTTTACTTCTTTTTTCAGCGAAAGCAGTGGCTGCTTCGCGAACCCATTCGCCTTTATTCCAAGCATCTACTCTCGCTTTTAATCTTTGTTTATTGCATGGCCCATTCCCCGCAACCACTTGATTGAATTCGTCCCAATTGATAGTTCCGAAATCATTATGACCTCTTTCTTCATTCCATTTCAAATCCTTATCTGGTATTGTTAATCCCAATAATTCAGCTTGTGGAATGGTTACATCAATGAATTTTTGTCTAAGTTCATCATTGCTAAAACGTTTTATTTTCCATTTCATGCTTTGAGCAGTGTTTGGAGAATTATCATCATTAGGACCGAACATCATAATACTTGGCCACCACCATCTGTTTAGCGCATCTTGTGCCATTGCTTTTTGTTCAGGAGTTCCTTTGCTCAATGTTAGCATTATTTCATATCCTTGACGTTGGTGAAAGCTTTCTTCTTTACAAACCCTTACCATTGCCCTAGCATATGGGCCATAACTGGTTCTGCAAAGTGGTACTTGATTCATAATTGCAGCACCATCTACCAACCAACCTATTGCACCCATGTCTGCCCAAGTTAATGTAGGGTAATTGAAAATACTGCTGTATTTTGCCTTGCCAGAGTGAAGGTCGTTGAACATTTCATCACGACTCATGCCCAAAGTTTCAGCAGCAGAATATAAATATAAACCATGACCTGCTTCGTCTTGAACTTTGGCAAGTAAAGCTACTTTTCTTCTAAGGTTAGGAGCACGGGTAATCCAATTTCCTTCAGGAAGCATACCTACTATTTCACTGTGAGCATGTTGAGAAATCTGTCTAAGTAAAGTTTTGCGATACTTTTCGGGCATCCAATCTTTAGGTTCGATTTTAATTTCGTTTTCTAACTTTTCATCAAACAATTTTTCAAGATTTATTTCCATTTCAAATATAATTTACAAATATAAAGTTTAACACTTTTTTATGCAAGTTGTTTTTAGGGAATTTAATAATTATAAAATATGACAATAATCAGTTTTGTAACTAATTTTAATTCACATCAATGAGTCATTTAATATTTAATTTTGTGACAAATAATAATTACAATGAAAAAGTCAAAATACATATTGTTTGCTCATGATTTTTCTGAAGCTTCAAAAAATGCACTGAAAGTGGCTGCACAAATAGCAGATGCTACGCAATCAAGATTGTTTATTTTTAATGTTTTACCCATCACTGTAATGTCCGATGTTGAGTATGCCTATACTTATTCTCCCGATTCGGATATTCAGAGAAATACGACGCTAATAAGACGGGCTATTAGTTTTTTGAAACGCGACTATCCTCAGTTGAACATGACCTTTAGCGTAAATTATGCTTATGTTATTCCTGCTATTTTGGAGGCAATAAAATCACACAATCCTTGGCTTACTATTTTAGGGGTTAAAAAACGTTCAGGGCTCGACCGTGTTATTTTCGGTGATGTATGTACCGAACTAGTCGATAAAGTAGATGAGCCAATTTTAGTAATTCCTATGAATGTTAAATCGTTTGAAACCAAACATGTGGTTTATGCTTGGGATGGATTGAACATGCAAACTGCTCCCCTCCATTTGTTGAAAAAGTTGATGAGCAAAGATAAACAATTAGTTTCTGCTATCAACGTAACTCATTACGATGATAATGTTCAAAAAAATGCGATTGAATACAAAAAGATATTAGCGAAGTATTTGTATAATCACAAAACAGATGTGGTTCAAATTCAAGGCTTAGATAAGCCGCAAACGATAAGTAACTACCTTGCTAAAATTAAACCCGATTTGATGGTAGTTGTCGCTCATCACTATGGTTTTTTTCAAAAATTATTTCATAAAAGTTTTTCTAAACAAGCGGTTCGTTTTGCCAAATCTCCGGTTCTTGTTATCAAAAAATAAATAGATTCCATGAAAGGCAATACAATTGATGAAAGTGATATTCAAACAGAGGTAGATGTAAAATGTACACACTGTGGTTTGCCCTGTGTTGAACAGCCGGTTGTAAAAAACGAAAATAGATTCTGCTGTCAAGGTTGTGCTGCTGTGTATCATTTGCTCAATCAGAATGACTTATGTCAATATTATGACAATGAAAAAGGATTAAAACCTGAAACAACGGATGTTTCTGAATTTGAATTTTTAGACGAAAAGGAATCTTCTAGTAAGTTTGTTGTCTTTAGTCAAGGGAATTCGGTTCAATATCGTTTTTTCATACCGGGAATGCATTGCAATTCTTGTATTTACCTATTAGAAAGATTAGAGCGACTGAATCCAGGGATAAATTCTTCGAGAGTCGATTTTTTCAATAAAGAATTATTGGTAACGGTTGACCAATCCAGTGTAAAATTATCGGAAATTGTAGTTCTTTTGTTTCATTTGGGGTATAAGCCTGACTTAACTTTATCGAATCTTTCAGGAGTTAAAAAAAGAAAGTATTCTGAACGCTCTGTAAAAATAGGAATAGCTGGTTTTGCTTTTGGTAATATTATGATGTTGAGCTTTCCTGAATATTTAGGGTTGTCTTTGGATGCCAGTAGTTTTGTACTTAAAAGATGGTTCGATTATATCAGTTTAGTTTTGGCATTACCTGTTTTGTTTTATTGTTCGACCGAATTTTTTGAAAGTTCTTTTAAAGCAATCAGACAGAAAACATTGAATATCGATTTGCCTGTAATGATTGCTGTGGTTGCTACTTTTTTGCGTAGTCTTTATGAATTGTTTGTCAATCATCAATCTGGCTATTTTGATAGCATGACAGGGATTGTTTTCTTATTATTAGTAGGTCGATATTTTCAAGATTTAACATACCATTCACTCACTTTCGATCGCGATTATAAATCTTATTTTCCATTGTCAGCAAGATTGCTTTCTTCGCGTAATCAAATTAAGGTCGTTAATATTCACCAATTGAAACGCGATGATATTATTGAGTTGCGAAATGGTGAATTAGTGCCTGCTGACTCTACGGTTGTTTCTCCTTTTATAACAGTGGATTACAGTTTTATAACAGGTGAATCCATTCCTGTTGCCCTTTCTTTGGGTGAAAAAGTATATGCAGGTGCAAAAATAGCTGGTAACACTGCCCAACTTAAACTAATGACTGATACGGATAATAGTCGCTTGGTAAAACTTTGGTCGGTGGAGAAAACAAAGGATGAAAAGGAAGATTCTTTGACCGAAAATATCAATTATTATTTCACTCTAGGATTGTTGCTTATCAGTGCTTTTGCTTTTATTTATCAATATCAGGTGAATGGAGTGGGAGAGGCTTTTAAGTCTTTAACGAGTGTGTTGATTGTAGCTTGTCCTTGTATTTTATTATTAGCTACCAATTTTGCCAATGGTCATTTGTTGAGGAGTTTGAAAGAAAATGGATTGTTTGTCAAGAATAAGCAAACCATTAATCAATTAAGGAAATGTGACACCATTGTGTTTGACAAAACAGGAACATTGACCGACAACAGTCATTACATTATTGAAGATTCTACTAATTTAAATTCAAGTGAAAAGCAAAAAATGGGGTTGGTTTGCCACCAGTCTATCCATCCTTATAGTGTTGCATTAAGCAAAGTTTATTATACTTATTCACCAGATAAAACACTGAATGCTTTTACAGATATTGCAGGCAAGGGCTTACAAGGTGAAGTAGATGGTTTGTTAATTCGTTTAGGCTCAGCTAAGTTCATAGGGGCAGAATCTTCTAAAGAAGCTCAAAACAGTGGTGTTATACATGTCGAAATAGACGGTGTTTATTGTGGTTATTTTGAGTTAAGACACGATATTAGAAATGAAACAAAGTCAATTTTAGAAGCATTGAAAGTTCAAAATTACGACTTGTATTTGTCGAGTGGCGACACAGAGTTGAACCAAGAAATAGACAGGAATTGGTTCAACAAAGTCTTTATAAAACAACAGCCTGAGGATAAAGTCGCATTAATAAAGTCATTGAAAAAGGAAGGAAAGGTTGTTTGTATGGCAGGCGATGGGTTAAACGATGCCCCTGCTTTAAAAGAGGCAGATATTGCCATTTCGGTTGCCGACAATACCAGTAGTTTTTTTCCGGCTTGTGATGTGTTAATTAAAGCAGAACAGTTGGGGAAATTACCGACATTGCTTAAATTTGTTAACGCTGCAAAATGGGTTATAATAATCAGTTTTGTGTTTTCATTACTATACAATGTTATTGGGTTATATTTTGCTATTACAGCACAATTGTCACCTTTAATTGCTGCCATATTAATGCCTAGTAGTTCCATGACCATGTTGGTTTTAACGTGGGTGTTAACTGTGGGGATTAAAATAAGTTATAAATTGAAATAAATAGGGTTAAAAGTTAATACACAATTAATCACAATATACTCTTAAAATGCTATTTTTGAACATCTTAATAATAAACCAATGAAACCAACAACAACCATTTTCGCTGCACACGATTTTTCAAAACCCTCCAAAAATGCGCTTAATATTGCCGCAGAGTTGGCATTGAAAACCCAATCTACTCTTTTTGTTTACCACGTTTTGTCTTCAGCTGCCATCACAGACAATGTAAATTTAGTAAATTTTTCAGCAGACATTTCGCTTAACAGAGCCATGGGTGCTTTAAAACGTTCGGTCTTGGCTTTGAAAAAACAATTTCCTACCTTGCAAATAGAGTTTGATTTAGGTTCAGGATTTTTAGTAACAACTATCTCTGACAAAATCAAAGAAATCAATCCTTGGCTCTCAGTATTAGGGGTCAAAAAAAGAACAGGATTCGATAAAATGATATTTGGTGATGTTTGTTCAGTTTTGGTTGATAAGGTTGATGTACCCATGTTGGTTATCCCAAACAATTATAAAGATTTGAAGTTGGATAAATTAAGCTATGCATGGGATGGGGATACACTTGAAACAAGTCAATTAAAACCTTTGAATACTTTATTGGGTGACCAACTCAGTGAAATACTTGTTTTGAGTGTGACTCACTACGATGATACAGTCTTGAAAAAAACAAATACGTTTAAATCGGCATTACAAAAAATGTTTAAGTTACAAACTGTAGGAATTAAGCATGTTATGGGTTTGGATACTATTAAAACAATGGAGGAGGCCTTGTTGGAAATTCAGCCTGATTTGTTGGTGGTTTACAAACACCATGAAAGTTTTTGGCAACACCTGTTTCACAAGAGTTTTTCAAAAAAAGCCATTCAATTTAGCCATTCACCTGTTTTGGTTATTAAGTAATACCATATTAATAAGATAGAAAAAAACAGAAAGGGACTTTGGTCCCTTTTTTTTGTTTTTCATGGTTAGTACTTATGGCTTGTAAGTTGATAGATAGAGGGTTAGTTAGTGCTCAATTTATTCATAAAAACTGACATTGCTCAGTTTAAAAACTAACAGCGGTCATTGAGTAAGGGTACTCAGTTTTTTAGTTTTGAACCTTGGAAATAATGATAATTTTAATAGGAGCAAGTTTACTATTAGCCTTGCTTTTTTTGTGGTTTTTTATCAAAGCCAGTCGAAAAGGTCAGTTTACTGATATTTATACACCATCGGTAAGAATCTTATTTGACGACGAAATAAAAAGCACAACAAGTGCATCCAAAGAGAACGAAAAACACAGTTAATAAAATCAGAATATATGACAAAAGAATCATTCAGTTACGACAATAAGATTGTTAAATGGTTTGCTTATGCAACAATGCTTTGGGCATTAGTTGGTATGTTAGTAGGGTTACTAGCTGCATTCCAATTGGTGTATCCTCAGTTAAATCTCAATTTAGCTCAAACGACCTTTGGTAGAGTTAGACCACTCCACACCAATGCAGTCATTTTTGCATTTGTAGGAAATGGAATTTTTATGGGCGTTTATTATTCGCTTCAGCGTTTATGTAAAGCCAGAATGTTCAGTCATATGTTGAGCAAAATTCACTTTTGGGGTTGGCAGATAATCATTGTATTGGCAGCAGTCACCTTGTTGGCTGGTTTTACTACAGGAAAAGAATATGCAGAACTTGAATGGCCTATTGATATTTTAATAACTATTATTTGGGTTGTGTTTGGTTGGAACATGTTTGGTACAATTATCAAAAGAAGAGAAAGACATTTGTATGTTGCTATCTGGTTTTACATAGCCACTTTTGTAACTGTTGCGGTTCTTCACTTGGTCAATTCATTTGAGTTGCCTTATAGTTTTTTCAGAAGTTACAGTTGGTATGCAGGTATGCAAGATGCTCTAGTTCAGTGGTGGTATGGACACAATGCGGTTGCGTTTTTCTTAACCACACCTTATTTAGGATTGATGTATTATTTTATGCCAAAAGCGGCTGAAAGACCTGTGTATTCATACCGTTTGTCAATTATTCACTTTTGGGCATTGATATTTTTATACATTTGGGCTGGTCCACATCACTTACTTTACACTTCATTACCAGATTGGGCACAGTCATTAGGTGTTGTGTTTTCGATTATGTTGATTGCACCAAGTTGGGGTGGTATGATTAATGGTTTATTGACCTTGCGTGGTGTTTGGGACAAAGTAAGAGAAGATGTAGTATTGAAATTTATGGTTGTGGCGGTAACGGCTTATGGTATGGCGACCTTTGAAGGTCCAATGTTATCATTCAAAAATGTGAATGCTATTGCCCACTTTACAGATTGGATTGTTGCACACGTTCACATTGGCGCTTTAGGTTGGAATGGTTTCTTAACCTTCGGTATTTTGTATTGGTTGATCCCTCGATTATTTAACACGCCACTTTATAGTAAATCTATGGCCAATTCACATTTTTGGTTAGGCACATTAGGGATGTTGTTGTATGCTATTCCAATGTATTGGGCTGGTTGGACACAAAGTTTAATGTGGAAAGAATTTACCCCAGATGGCACTTTAAAATATCAGTTTTTAGAAACTGTTGTTCACTTAAAACCATTCTATTTATTGCGTTCAATTGGAGGAATAATCTATTTTGTAGGAGCTGTTTTAATGGTCGTTAACTTAGTTAAAACCATCAAAATTGGTAAATACATTGGAGACGAGAATGCAGAAGCGGCACCATTAGAAAAAGAATTCAAATCAGAACACAACGAGCACTGGCATAGAGTGATAGAAAGACGTCCAGTTCAATTGTTAGTATTCAGTTTGATAGTGGTTTTAATTGGTGGAATAGTTGAGTTTGTTCCAACCTTTTTAATCAAATCAAATGTGCCATCCATTGCAAGTGTTAAACCATATACACCTTTGGAATTACAAGGTAGAGATATTTACGTAAGAGAGGGTTGTTACACCTGTCACTCACAAATGGTTCGTCCGTTCAGAAGTGAAACCGCACGTTATGGCGAATATTCAAAAGCTGGAGAGCATGTTTATGACCATCCATTCCAATGGGGAAGTAAGCGTACAGGTCCTGATTTGGCGAGAGAAGGAACCCAAAAGTTGAAAAAATCAAATGCTTGGCATTTTAATCACTTCTACGATCCAACTTCCATTTCTCCTGGTTCGATAATGCCAAAGTATCCGTGGTTGTTTGAAAATGATATCGATATGGATATTACGGAAGCTAAAATAAAAGCAATGCAAACATTAGGCGTGCCTTATGAAGCAGGTTATGAAAAAGTAGCAAACGACGATTTAATGAAACAAGCCAATGAAATTGTAGCGGATTTGAAAAAAGACAATATAAAAGCGATGCCACAAAAAGAAGTCATTGCACTTATTGCATACTTACAAAGATTAGGAACAGACATTAGCGCAGAAAAAAAATAAGAATTTTTTAAAAAAATAATCACATGAAATTTATTCATTATTTAGAAAAAATAACAGGCGTCGAAGTCTATCCAATGATTTCTTTAATCGTGTTTTTCGTATTCTTTACACTTTTGTTGTTATACATTTTCAAAACAGATAAGCATCATTTTAGTAAAATCGAGAATTTACCATTAGAAAAATAACATTTGAAATATTAGAATTTATGAACAAAAAAATAGTTTTATTATCAATAATATCTTTCAGTTTTTTGGGCCAAATACAAGCTCAGGAGGTTGCAAGTAAAGGTTTACAGTCGCCCTTTTACAATCCTGTTTTTTTAGCCATGACATCATTAGCTTTTGTTTTGTTGTTTATCATTATCGTACTTACCAACGTCATCAAAACAACGATTAAATATAAAGTAAGAGATTTGAAAATTGCCAAAGGTTTAAAAGTAATATCTGCCTTGTTTTTGATGTTTGGTTCGGGGCAGTTAATGGCGCAAGAGGCAACTGTAAAAGTTGGTTTATATGAAGATGTGCCTATTTTTGGCATTCATCCTTGGACGTTTTATATCATGTTTGCCATTATCTTAATTGAGCTATTTGTTATCTTATGGTTCTGTTTGGCAATCCTAAGATTGGTTGTAGTTAAAGAAGAAAAAGAAGCGGTTAAAGCTGGTGAAGTTGTGGTGAAAGAAAACAAGTTGTACGCATTTATCCAACGTAAATTATTTGGAGTAAAACCAGTAGAATCAGACAGAGATGTGTTGTTGGACCACGATTATGACGGTATCAAGGAATTGGACAATGATTTGCCGCCATGGTGGAAATATGGTTTTTACTTAACTATTTTGTCAGGTGTAATATATTTTACAGGCTACCACGTAACAGGTACATTCAAGTCGAGCGAAGAGGAATACTTAACAGAAATAGCAGATGCTGAAAAAGAAGTAAATGAATACCGATTAAAAATGGCTTTAAATGTGGATGAAACCAATGTAGTTTTTGTGAATGATGAAGCCAAAATTGAAGATGGTAAGGCATTGTTTGTTAAAAATTGTGTTGTTTGCCATGGTAATGAAGGTCAAGGGACTATAGGGCCTAACTTTACAGATAAGTATTGGATTTATGGTGGACATGCTAAAGAGATGTTTGTGGTTGTTAAAAACGGAGCCAAAAACGGAATGAAATCTTGGAAAGACGAATTGTCTCCAACTGAAATTCAAAATGTAATCAGCTATATTCACACTTTAAAAGGGACTAATCCTGCCAATCCTAAAGCCCCACAAGGTGACTTGTTTGAGGAAGATTTAGGTTCAGATTCAACAGTTAATGTTGTTAACAATCCAAAAGATTCGATTAAAATTATAGAAACAAAATAATGGCAAACGAGAATGATCCTTTTCTTGAACATGTTGATCAGTCTTACAGAGATTCAATAGGTACAATAGGAAAAGATGGAAAACGCAAATGGGTTTTTCCAACTCAGCCTAAAGGGAAGTATTACAATGCAAGAACAGCACTATCAGTCTTTTATCTGATAGTGCTGTTTGGCTTACCTTTCCTTAAATACAAGGGTCATCCCATGTTTTTATTCAATGTGTTTGAACGAAAATTTATTTTGTTTGGCACTATTTTTTGGCCGCATGATTTGGTGATTTTTGGTTTAGCAATGATTGCCATTGTGCTCTTTATTGTTTTGTTTACTGTTGCTTTTGGTCGTATTTTTTGTGGTTGGATTTGCCCGCAAACGGTATTCATGGAAATGGTTTTCCGTAAAATAGAATATTGGATAGATGGCACAAGTACGCAACAACAAAAACTAAAAGCAAGTCCATGGACAGCTGAAAAAATTAGAAAAAGGGTTTTAAAACATTCTGTGTTTTATGGTTTGTCATTCCTGATTGCGAATACTTTCTTAGCTTACATCATAAGTGTTGATGAGCTCTTCAAAATTATTACAGAACCTGTTTCATTGCATTACAAAGGCTTGCTTTTGTTGATGGTTTTTTCGGGTGTTTTTTACTTTGTATTTGCTTGGTTTAGAGAGCAAGTTTGTATTATCGCTTGTCCTTATGGAAGGTTGCAAGGCGTAATGTTGGATAAAAACTCCATAGTAGTGGCCTACGATTATTTAAGAGGAGAGCCGCGTGGTAGAATAAACAAAGCAGTAGCTGAGCCTAATAAAGGTGATTGTATCGATTGTGGTTTGTGTGTAAAAGTTTGTCCTACAGCCATTGATATTCGCAATGGTACTCAGTTGGAGTGTGTGAACTGTACAGCTTGTATGGATGCTTGTGATGAGGTAATGGTGAAAATTAATAGACCAACCAAATTGATAAAATATGCCAGTGAAAATGCCTTATCAAAAGTGCAACACAAAATATGGAATTGGAGAACCAAGGCTTATGTTTCTGTCTTAAGTATTTTGTTAATAGCATTGGTGTTTTTAATTACAAGTCGAGAGAATATTGAAACAACAATACTTAGAACTCCTGGTACACTGTATCAGCAAATTGACAGCACTTATTATTCTAACTTGTTTGTTATTAAAACAATCAATAAAACCTATCACGATGAAAAATTAAGTATCCGCGTCATTGAGCCTAAAGGTGCCATTATTAAAATGGTGGGGAATGATATTTTAGTAAAAGCAGAGTCTAAGTATGATGGACAGTTTTTTATGGAAGTGCCAAGTGACCAAATTGTTGGGCAAAAAACAAAGGTCGTCATTGAGGTATTAAAAGACGGGAAAGTGATTCAGAAAGTTAAAACAGGTTTTTTAGGGCCAATTTATCGTTAAATTTGAAAACATGAATTTTAAATATTTTATAGGAGTTTTGTATTTATTTTTTGTAGCCTTAATCGTTTTTATGGTTTTTAAAAGTTGTGGACAGGACATTGGTCTAGAATCAAAAGATTATTTCAATGAGGAGTTAAAATACCAATCGACGATTAACAGTAAAATGCGTGGAAATTCCTATCTTGATTCTTTTGTGATAGGAGAAAAAAACAATCAAATTGTTGTTATACAACCAGTTTCGCTTGTTACAGATTCAATAAAACTGTTTTTTAAACGACCAGATGATGCCAAAAAAGATTTAACATTTAGGTATATTGGTTCTAAAATTGAAGCCATTGATAAGTCTAAGTTTTTACCTGGAAATTACGAGGTTAGGATAACTTGTTATGTAGGCGACTCTTCAATGATAATAGACAAGAAAGTGGTATTTTAATGGTAATTAATGGATTAATATTTGGGCTAATTTCAACCTTACATTGTTTGGGAATGTGCGGTCCACTTGCCTTTGCAGTGCCGCCAAAAGTGAAGTCCAATCGTTTATTGTTTGCCATTTTATACCAAGTCGGGAGAATTTCCGTATATACATTGATAGGCGTTTCTGTTTTTTTAATAGGGTATTCTTTTTCGCTTTTTCACATGCAGCAAATATTGACAATTGTATTGGGAGTGTTGCTGTTAATTTATGCAACAATTTCATTAATATCTAGTAAAAATGCTTTGTTCTTAGGTTTTTATTCCAAATATATTGGCCAATATTTCAATAAGGTTTGGAATTTACCTGTGTTTGTGTCTGCATTATTTTTAGGAGTTTTGAATGGATTGTTGCCATGTGGTGCCATATACTTGGCAGCAGTTTATTGTGCTAGTTTACAATCAGTAAGTGAATCTATATTGTATATGGTTTTGTTTGGAATAGGAACTTCGCCAATTTTTATTGCAGCATGGTTGTTATTCAGAATAAAACAACAGATAAAATGGAGAAAACTATTAATTTTGTACAAGTTGTTGCCATTTATTATTGGGGTATTAATGATATTGAGAGGGGCTAATTTAGGAATTCCTTATTTAAGTCCAGAGTTGGAAAAAGTAAATGGACAAACAGAGGTTAAAAACTGTTGTCAACCTAAAGAAGTAAAATAATGACAAAAGAGAGAAACGATAAAATATACGAGGGGATGTTTGTGGATGCCACCGAGGGCATATTAGTGTCTAATCACAAGGGACAAATTATATTGTGTAACCCTAGTGCACAAAAGATGTTTGGTTATACACTAGAAGAGTTTTTGACCTTGAACATCGACCAATTGATGCCTATGCGTTTTCAGTCACAACATGTCCACCATAGAGAATGGTATTTTGCTAACCCAATGCCAAGATCAATGGGTAAGGGGCGAGATTTGTATGCCAATCACAAAAGTGGAGAAGAATTTCCTGTAGAAATAAGTTTGAGTCATGTAAAAAATGAAGAAGAAACTTTAGTGGTTGCCTTTGTTATTGACATTGCAGAGCGAAAAAAGAAAGACAATCAGCTGAAAAAAGCCAATGAAATGCTAAAAAAAGCAAGTTTTCAGTTGTCGAAATTGAACCAAGAATTGGAACAGAAAGTGCAATCTAGAACCTTGGAATTGGCCGAAATGATTAAAAAATTAACTGAATCTAAAAAAGAGGTTGATTTGGCACTCGAAAAAGAAAAGGAATTGAATGATTTGAAATCTAGATTTATAAGTACAGCCTCACATGAGTTTAGAACACCATTGGCTACAATATTGTCCTCGGTTTCATTGGCAGGTAAATATGTAGAAAAAAACGAGTTAGAAAAGATTTTTAAACATTTAGACAGAGTTAAAGATTCTGTTAGTAATTTAACCGATATTCTGAATGATTTTTTGTCCTTAGACAAGTTAGAAGAGGGGATTATTAAACACCATCCTGAACCAACCCATGTGTATGATTTGATTGTTGATTTGTTGGAAATGATGAAAGGGGTTACCAAGACGGGTCAGGTGTTTAATTATCATGATGAAACCAGTAATGAAAAAGTGTTTATTGACGTAAGGATATTCCGTAACTTATTGATAAACTTGGTAAGTAATGCGGTTAAATACTCCGAAGAAAATAAAACAATTATCATTAAAACGGAAATTAAAAATAAAAAATTAAATGTCTTGGTTCAAGATGAAGGAATTGGAATTCCGTATGAAGATCAATCAAATATATTCGAAAGATTCTACAGGGCTAATAACATTGGGAATATACAAGGAACTGGTTTGGGACTCAATATTGTAAAAAAATACATAGAAATATTGAATGGAAATATTACATTCGTAAGTGAACCTGGAGTGGGAACACGTTTTTTAATTGAAATACCAATTTAGATTATGGCAAAAGTTTTATTAATAGAAGATAACAATGAAATGAGAGAGAATATTTCAGAAATATTAGCTCTTTCAGGTCATGAAGTAGAGACTGCTGAAAATGGGAAGATTGGCGTTAAAAAAGCGCAAACCAATGTGCCCGAAATAATTATATGCGACATTATGATGCCTGAATTGGATGGTTATGGTGTATTGCACATGCTCAACAGAGATCCTTCTACCAATCAAATACCCTTTATTTTCCTGACAGCTAAGGCCGACCGTTCGGATGTTCGTAAAGGAATGGAGTTGGGGGCTGATGATTATATTACAAAGCCATTTGATGACATGGAACTTTTAACAGCGATTGACATACGTTTGAAAAAAGCCAAACTGATTCAAGCTTCTAATTTTACTCAAGCAGACAATGGATTTGATTCATTCTTAACACACGTCAAAACTATAGATGCTTTTGCGCAAATTCAATCTGCAATAAAATCAAAACACTTTAAGAAAAAAGAAGTTATTTATTCAGAAAATTCCAACCCAAATTATTTGTATTTTATTGAAAAAGGAAAGGTTAAAACGTTGAAGTCGAACAATCAAGACAAGGAGTTTATAACGGGATTGTATAACCAAGGCGATTTTTTTGGATACGTCACTTTGTTGGAAAATGGCATTTATGAAGATGAAGCAATAGCAATGGAAGATTGTGATTTGAAAATGATTTACAAAGATGATTTTCTTAAAATGATTTACTTGAATAGGGAAGTGGCAAACACGTTCATGAAATTGTTAAGTAAAGAAGTGCGTGACAAAGAAGAAAGATTATTGCAGATTGCATATAATAGTGTGAGAAAAAAGGTGTCACAAAGTTTGGTATTGCTTAAGGAGAAATACGGAACAGAGGAAAAAACGCCGTTTAGTATTCCTATAAGCAGAGAAGATTTAGCCCATATCGCAGGAACCGCAACCGAAACTTTAATCAGAACACTAACTGATTTTAAGGAAGAAGGCATTATTGAAATTAAAGGAAGTTTAATTACAATTGTCAATTTCGATAAACTCAAGAATATGAGGAATTAGCCGTGATTAGGCTCATTCAAGTGAGTGACAACAATTCAATAATAACGCTGCATGGCGTGAAACTGCTAAGCCTTAACCTTGGAGAGATTCTGAATAAATTTTGAGGACAAAATTTCCCAGAATGTCTATTGTGAAAATCAACCTTTAAACCATTTAAACCCCATAAACAATCACGCTGCACGGTGTGAAACTATTCAAAAAAAGATTTTTGATACCCTTTGGTACTATTCAGCACAGCTGAATCACTCAGGGTGACAAACGGACAACTAAACGAATAAATAACTAATCCCTTTAAACCTCCTCAACCTCTTAAACACCCTTCGAGAGCACCCCCTCACTTGACTAGGCTTAGCCTAGTGGGTGACAACTAAACCCATTAAACCCCATAAACCTTCTCAACACTAACCCATAATTCCTACTTCCTAATCCCTACTTCCTGCTAATACCTAATAGCCCAAAGCCCTCTCCCGAAGGTTGAAACGATGAGTGCTTGTTCTTTTTCGAAGTATTTTATTTCTGTTACAATTGTAGGAGGGAAGCCTTCTCCTAATGGTACCCATTCCAACTCATTGAATTCATAAACACCTGAATTGTCGCCATAAATCCATTTGCCTTTAACGCTTGTAATGCAAGTGCTTGGTAAATTTGGTAATCCTTTTGACTGATTTGTAAATGTTTGTCCATTGTCTGATGAAATATAAACCTTGTTTAAATCAGTACTGTTTTGGTCAAAAGATTCAAGTGTTACCGCAATCTCGCCCATTTCATTCACTGCTATGTCAGTTATGCTTCGCCATTTTAAGATAGGAAGTTGTTCTGAAAAGTCTTGCCAACTTGTGCCGCCATCATTTGTAAACAATAATTTGTTTTCTAATTTCCCACCCCAGGTTGCATCATCTTTGCCAATCCATATTTCGTTAGAATTGTTGGGGTTTATCCAAAATGCCTTGATTTTTCGGTCTGCTTTTAAGTTTGATGTCAATATTTCATAACGTTGTTCTTTGTTGCGCAAATACAAGTTGAGGTTTGATAAAAAGAACTGATTGCTTTCTTTATGATAGTGCATTTTGAAATCGAAACCAGAGCGTTCATTGCCAGCATGGGCGTACTGAAATGTTTTTCCTCCATCTTTGGTTTGATAACACATTTGTGCAAAGCCAACATAGAAAAAATTTGAATCTAAAACAGAAACGCATCGGCCTCCATCGCCATACATTTGGGTGCAACTCCATCGGTTGTTTTCATAAATAAAAATACCATTGTCTTGTGTCCCACACATCATTTGTCCCGTCTTAGAACGGTCAAACCCAAATATTAATGTGCTGTTAATGTTGGAATTATGAGTGAGAGAAGTCCAAGTTTGTCCAAGGTCTTTGCTAATATCAATGCCCCCATCGGTAGCACAATATAAGGTTTGATTTACATAAGCTAAGGCATTAATATCATCGTGAATGTGATTGGGTTCTTTCACATTGGGCGAGCTTATTAATGAAAAGTTCAATCCATTGTTATTGCTTTTAAATAAACGTGTAGTGCCTATGAAAATGGATTCTATATTGTTTTTTTTGTCGTAAATTAACGTTTGTACTTGTCGTGACTTATTGGGGATTATTTGAGGAGCACTGTTTTTTAAAATGATTTTTTTGGTGGCTATGTCATAAGAAATAAAAAAAGATTGATTGGCTTGAATGAAGATATACAACTTCCCTTTTTCTTTCTGTGAATAGCAAGCGGAGAAACGGTTCGTCGCTACGCCCGATTGTCCAATTTCTGCATTTATTTTTTCACTTAAGTCCTCCCATGATTTACCAGCATCTTTGCTCATAAGGATGCCCGAGCCACATACAATGAGCTCTTGAGGTTGTGCGGGATTGAAGATGATTTGTTTAAGGTCGTATTTGCTTTTGTGTGTTACTTGCCAATTTTGACTCATATTTTCAGAGGTGTAAATAGCTTTGTTGCTAATACAAATTGTCCGATTGGTGTTTACGGAACTGATGTGGCAAAGGTCTCTTGCTTGTTCTTGTTGGTATTCTATGGGGGTAAACTTAAATGAATTGGTTTGCCATGTTTCGCCATTATCGCTCGACTGGAATAAGCCAAAACCGTATTGTCTTGAATTGCCAATATCCATTCCTGATGCTGCCAATAAAAGATTGGTTTGTGGTATTTTTATGATTTTTGTAATGCCAGTCGCATAAGGAAACTTGAGTTTTTGTTGCCAGGTTTTGCCACCATCTTTGGTTTTAAAAATGCCTGAAGTCGCATGTCCTGCAATTATTTCATCTTCATTGTTGGGGTTGATGTACAGACTTAAAAAACGACCGCAACCATGAGGAGACATTTGTCCACTATCAGCCATAGGAGTTGGTGAACCAAATGGTCCAATAGGTAGCCACTCGTATGAGGAAAGTTTTGAAAAAGAGATAACTTGATTTTGCGCATAAGTGTTTTTGTTTTTTTGCTGACTACGACACGCTATGCCGACTATAAATAAGGAGATTAATAGGTAATATAAATAGGACTTATTCATATTGCATTTCTGCCTCTTTAATCATTTTTTCAGACTCTTCTTTGCCTAAGTATTGATCAATCCTTTGGTGAATAAGGTATAAAAGAGGCGTTAATACTACAGCCACAATGAATTTGTAAATATAATTCATAATGCAAATGGCCATTACTTTATTGAAAGACCAATTATTGCCAATATAAAACGCTATAAATAAGACTACAAAACTATCTATAAACTGAGAAACCAATGTTGAGCCTGTACTTCGCATCCATAAATATCGGTTGCCTGATTTTTTTTTGATATAGTGAAACACATACACATCCACCAATTGTCCAATCAGAAAAGCGACCAAAGAACCTATAATTATCCACAAACCTTGACCAAAAATACCTTTATAAGCAGTTTGCATATTGGGGATATTTTGTTCAGATCCACTTTCTATCCACCATGAGGCAGGAGAAGAATTAATAGCCATAAAGACCATTAAAAAGGCATAACTTATCATTGCAGCAGCTATAAAGCTTAACATTCTAACTCCTTTTTTGCCGTAATATTCATTAATAATATCTGTCATGATAAATACAAATGGCCACAGCAATACGCCGCAAGTAAGTTGAAACGAAAGGTTTTCGATACCCAGTAAATTAATCTGAAAAGGGTCGAATCCAAAGGTGTTTTCAAGAGAAAATATTTTTACTCCTATAAATTCAGCAATAATGGCATTGGTAATAAAAAAGCCACCAAGCATAATAAAGAGTTTTGACTTTTTATCCATTAGTTTAAATTAAAAGTTTCTCCTTTTTGAGGAATTTCTATATTTAAATAGCCTTTTGCAATGAGTTTTTCAGCAAATATTTTTTGGGTTTCGTGCTCGCCATGGACCAAAAATATTTTGTGTACGAGTTTAGGATTTTGAAGTTTTAGATAGTCTATCATTTCTATGTAATCGCCATGTGCACTAAAGTTTTCCATGCTCATAACATTTGCCTTGACTTTAAAGGTGTCGCCAAAAATTCTCACTTCAGGTTCTCCTGCTTTAAGTCTTCCTGCCAATGACATAGGGGAAGCATAGCCTATCAATAAAATGGTATTTTTAGGGTCTTCAATGTTGTTCTTAATATGGTGTTTGATACGACCCGCTTCCGCCATACCGCTGGCACTAATTATTATAGCAGGTTCTTTAGATTCATTGATTTTTTTAGACTCGCTCACATGTTCTACATAGTGTAAGTTGGGAAAACAAAAAGGGTCACCATCTTTGGTTATGTATTCCAATATTTCGGGATTGAAATATTGTTTGTGTGCAGCCATTGTTTTGGTAGCCTTAAAAGACAAAGGGCTGTCCACATATACTTCGATAGAGGGAAGTAAGCCATGATGAGACAAGCGGTCTAAAGCATAGATGATTTCTTGGGTTCTGTCTATACTAAACGCAGGGATAATGATTTTTCCTTTATTTTTTACACAGGTTTCATTCACCACTTCCAAAAGTTTTACTTCAACATCCGTTTGTTTTTCATGAATTCTAGAACCATAAGTGCTTTCCAAAATGATGTAATCTGCTTGAGAAACCGGGATTGGATGGTTCAAAATGGCGTCATTAGAACGGCCAATATCTCCAGAAAACATCAGTTTAATATTATTTGTTTCGTTTAGTGTTTCTATTAGAAAAGCAACACTACCTAATATGTGACCATTGTCAAAAGTCGTTACTGTTATGTCATTTTCTATGATTGTGCTGTTATTTAGTGGAAGTTGACGCATTAAATCAAGTGCTTTCATGGCGTCTTCTTCTAAATACAAAGGCTCAATAAGAGGTTCTCCTTTTTCTATTTTTCTTTTATTGATATAGAAAAGGTCACTTTCTTGAATTCGAGCACTGTCTAAAAGCATAATTTTGCACAAGGCAATAGTTGCATCGGTAGCGTATATGTATCCATTAAATCCATCTTTAACCAATTTTGGTAAAAGTCCAGAATGATCGATATGGGCATGAGAGAGAAGTACATAGTCTATTTCACTAGGTTCAAATCCCCAAAATAAGTTATCGCTTTTTGTTCTTTTGCCTTCCCCTTGAAACAAACCACAGTCGAGTAATATTTTCTTGCCATTTTCAAGCTCAATTAAATGCTTACTCCCTGTTACTGTTCTTGCTGCACCCCAAAAGCTAATTTTCATGGTACAATTATACACATTATTTTACATAGATTTTTGAGACAGAAATGGAGGGTAAGAAATTATATTTTTTATTTTTAGTTTATTTTACACTTATATTTGCAACATGTTTTGGGGTGCTCTTGTATATTAAAATACAAAGCTGAGATGATACCCACTGTACTTGGATAAGCGTAATAGCTGCGTCAAGGAAAACAAACAGAATGGTTAGTGCTTATTATTTAGCATCAACAGCATTCCAAAACTATTTATTCAAAAAAATATATGAAAAAAATAGTTTTAATGCTTGCCGCCTTTCTGATTAACATCGTTTTATCCGCACAAAATTCAGAAAAAGTTAACGTTGTTTTTAACGTTCTACAATCCGATTCCAACTCTATTGAAAATGCAACAATACTTTTGTTGCCAACCAATAGTAAGGAACGCTATTATTCACAGTCGTCTCAATCAGTTAAATTGCCCGAGGGGCAGTATCTTGTAAAATTGTATGCCTTAGGGTATTATGATTCAAGCTTTTCATTGAAAATTAATCAATCAGGGCTATATAATATTTTACTCAGAGAAAATTTGGCTGAACAGCCTGGATTTATTTTAAGGGCAATTTCGGCTCCACCTAAGTCGGGTTTTGTTTATACGAAACTGAGTGCCAAACAACTCAATGAAAGGAATTTAGGGCAAGATTTTACTTACCTTGTTTCTCAAACGCCCTCTGCTTTCTCAACCAGTGATGCAGGAAATGGGATAGGATATACAGGTTTAAGGATAAGAGGGGCAGATGGAACACGTATTAATGTCAATATCAATGGTGTTCCTATTAATGATGCCGAAAGTCACGGTGTATTTTGGGTAAATATGCCCGATTTGGCAAGTTCAACCTCGAGTGTTCAAGTGCAGAGAGGTGTTGGTTCTAGTACAAATGGAATAGGTGCATTTGGTGCAAGTATTAATATCTCTAATATTGAGCAAAATACACAACCTTTTTTACAGATAAACCAATCAGTAGGTTCATTTAATACCAGTAAAACGAGTTTGATGTTTGGAACAGGGACTATTAATAATTTTACTTTTTCAGGTCGTTTGTCTAAATTGAAAAGTGATGGTTACCTCGACCGTGCCTCATCAGATTTGAGTGCCTTTCAATTTAATTTGGCCTATAGAAAAAAACAGATGCAAATACATTTGGTTAGTTTTGGAGGTAAAGAAAAAACATACCAGTCGTGGTATGGTACACCAGAGAGCAGAGTAAATGGCGATGTGCAAGGGATGAATGATTTTGCAGATAGAAATGGTTTAGACGAAGCAGAAAGAATAAGGTTGTTAAACAGTGGTAGAACCTATAATTATTACACCTATCCCAATCAAACTGATAATTATTGGCAAAACCACCACCAACTTCATTTCTTGTATGACATTAAGCCACACCTTAAGTTAAAATCAACCTTCTTTTTAACAACAGGAAGAGGATATTATGAGGAATTTAAGGCGGGTGAGTCCTTTTCAGACTATGGCTTAAATGACTTAATACTTAATAATGATACTTTCAACTCAAGCAATTTAATACGTCAAAGGTGGTTAGATAACTTGTTTTATGGAAATTTCACAAGTTTGTCTTATCAAAAGAATAAATTGGGAGTTGATTTGGGTGTGAATGTGTCGCGATATGATGGAAAGCATTTTGGAGATGTGATATGGGCAGAATTTGGACAAGTATTCGGGAATAATTACAGGTATTATAACAATTCTAGTTTAAAAGAAGAGTTTAACAGTTTTGTGAAAGCCAACTATCAAATAACCAAAAAACTTAAAGTTGAGGGAGAGATACAAGCGAGGGTGATACAATATCAATCAAAAGGGATTGATAATTATCTAAAGAATATTGATTTTAATGAAAAGTATAATTTTATCAATCCAAAGTTAGCCGCTGTATATGATATAAATAGGTATTCACATGTTTATGTAAGTTTTAGTGTTGCAAACAGAGAACCAGTAAGAAGTGATTTTACAGACCATTTAAGATTGATTATACCAAAGAATGAGAACTTAAGAGATTTAGAGTTAGGCTATATATATACAAAGAAAAATCGATTCTTTCAAATTAACTTATATCAGATGGATTACAGAAATCAATTAATACTAACAGGACAATTGAACGATGTAGGGGCAAGTTTAAGAACAAATGTTCCAGAGAGCTACAGAAGAGGAGTGGAGTTGTTAGGAAAGATTGAATTTGTTAAAAAACTTTGGTTTGAGGGTAATGTTTCATTAAGTGATAACAGGATTAAGAAATTTACCGACGTGTATTATGATTATTTAGATTTTTCTGAAGTTAGGATAGAATACAATAACACGCCTATAGCTTATTCGCCTAGTGTTATTTTATTTGGTTCGATTACCGACAAGCATATAAAAGACTGTCAAATGACATTGTCATATAAATATGTAGGAAAACAATATTTAGATAACACAGGAAATAATAACCATATTATTAAGCCATATGGCTTGTTCGACTTTGTTGCAGAAAAGCAGGTAAAAGTAAAGGGGGTGAATTCGCTCAGTTTAAAGCTTATGGTAAACAACCTATTAGGTATTAAATACAGCAACAATGGTTACACGTTCAAATATGCC
Organism: Chitinophaga pinensis; assembly: GCA_945871905.1. Lineage (GTDB taxonomy): Bacteria > Bacteroidota > Bacteroidia > NS11-12g > UBA955 > JABMMZ01. The sequence goes on along the minus strand of CAMBXL010000005.1, from coordinate 95,544 downwards.
TACAATGGTACTTTGACCGAGGAGCGATTTTTTTATCCACAAGTTTTAAAGAATTTTTTGATTGGGCTAGAATTTAAACTTTAGTTTTGTTTAATTTATTTATCGAATAATTAAACAAATGTGTGTGAATTGAGGTGTTTTTTGGTGATTTGGGTATTTTAAGTTCTTTAAAATTAAGCGATTAAAAAATATTATATTTTTTTTTAATTTTTTTTTTAATCATAGTTATTTATTGAATTCATGTCTAATTTAGATATAGATAATAAAATGCTATGGCAAAAAAAATTAGATCAGTATTAGTCGCTTTAGTGATGGTTTTAGTAGTAAGTACAAGTACTTACGCCTGTTCAGTCACTCCCAATTTCACCTATGTAGTATCAAATACTTGCGGGTTACCCAACGTGCTTAGTATTAAAAACACATCTACAGGTACCTTTAATACCTCTGCTAAGTATTGGTGGAAGGTAAATGGCAAAACAATAGACACCACTTTGGGTCTTGATTCTATTGTTGTGTTATTGAAGAAAACCGGAACCAACACTATAAAGTTGTTTGTTAGGGACTCTTCAGGTTGTGTGGATTCTACCAGTGCAAGTTCGGTTACTGTAACCACCAATGCGAAGACAATCATCGACCAAAGTACATTTGGGTCACACTCACCACAATGGGTGAATTGTTTATTGTTTCAGAACGATCCTGATACATTCCGTATCAAGTTCTCATCTGCAGACACATTAAAGCAATTGCGTATTATATGGGGTGATGGAAATGTCGATACTTCATTCAGCAATTTAGCACCCAATACTATCAAACAACATTTGTATCGTTCACTTGGTTCATTTGAAGTTAAAATTGTAACTACTAATGGCAATTGTATCGACACGGTTTATGGAACAATAGTAAACCAAAGAATCCCAACAGCGGGTATCATCGGACCACCATCTGGAAACAACAGAGGGTGTGTGCCGCACCAATTAAGAATTGTTAATAATTCTTATAATATCTCCAACTTAACACAGTTTTTATTAGAATGGGGTGATGGGGAATCACAAAACTTACCTTACACAGCTAGCAATGACACCATTTATCACACTTACACTAAAGGGATGTGCGGTGGTGTTATTAAGTTGACAGCAAGTAATGTTTGTGGTTCTTCATTTACCACATGGAATCCAGTTGACATTAGCGACAAAGACAAAGCTTTATGGGCTGTGGATGTTACATGTGATCCTACTAAAAGCCATGTGTTTCGCAATTTATCGAATGATAAATATTGCTTAATGCCAGATTTGAAAGAATATTTCTGGAATTTTGGTGATGGTAATACAATCGGTTGGACTACAAGCAAAGCATCTCAAAACCACAAATATGCTAAAGAAGGTGATTATACTATTACTTTAATTTCTAAAAATGCTTGTGGTGTTGATACATTCAAAGACAAAATCAAGGTTTTTTACAATCCTAAAGCCTTATTCTCATTTAACCAAGACAGAGGTTGTAATCCATTAAGTGTTACATTAAAAGATACTTCTAAAGGAAGAGGTATTACTAGAGAATGGAAAGTTACAGAAGGGACTTCAACTTATACTTTCAAAGATTCTATCTTAAATTATACCTTTACTAAAGTAGGTACACATTCAATTTCATTGAGAGTAAGTAACAAGTGCGGACAATCTACATTAAGCAAAAATTTTAGAGTAAATGGCAAGCCTAAAGCACAATTTGCAACAATAGCAAGTGGTTGTACTCCTTTAAAAGTTTCATTTACCAATACTACTAATTCTTATTTTGTTAATCCAACTTATTCTTGGAATTTTGGAGACAATACGACAAGTACTCAAAAAAATCCTGTATCTAAAGTTTATACAACACCTGGAAATTATGAAGTTGTTCTTGTTGTAAATGATTCTTGTGGAACCGATACATTCAAAAGAACTTTCACAGTGTATGGATTGCCTGTTGCTAGTTTTACAGCTGATACATCCTATTGTACTTTTGATTCTATCTCTTTTGTTAACCAATCTATCAACAGTACTTTATTCAAATGGAACATGGGTGATAATCAAACCTTCCAAACTTCTAATTTGAATACTTTAAAATATGCATACAAAACAACTGGAACTTTTACTGTTCGTTTAATTTCTGGAACAGGCAATGGTTGCGCTGATACTGCTTTCCAATCTGTAAAAATCAAACCGGGAGCAAAAGCTGTTTTTAATATTAATAAATTATATGCATGTGCACCTGCTTCTTTCAAAATAACAAACTCATCTTTGTATAGCAGTTCGAATACTTGGTATTTAAATAATTCATTGTTGTCTCAAACGGCCTCTATTAATGATATATTATTATCTAATGATACTTCAATAGCTCGTTTGAAACTAATCGTTACAAGTGCTTCTTCTTGTCAATCTGATACTTTAGAAAAAGTATTCTTTACGCCTGCTAATCCTGTAGCGGCTATCAATAACTTAGACTCTGGTTGTGGCGTATTGAGTGTTAATTTTGTTAACGGTACTACTTTTGCCAATCAATACAAATGGACTCTGGGAAACGGACAAACCTCAACTTTGAAAAATCCATCGGTGAATTATGTGGCTTCTTTAACCAATGATACTCTTTATAATATTCAATTAAGTGTTAAAAATTGGTTGGGTTGCGCTGACACTACCTCTACTAAAGTGAAAGTGTTTGCTGCTCCTAAAGCCATTTTTACTGTTGATAAAACTGTTGGTTGTGGACCATTAAATGTTTCATTTACCAATAATTCAATTACCAATAATGCTAATCCAACTAGCTCTTTGAGTTATTTATGGCAAATTAACCAAACTCAATCAACTCAAAAAGATTTACAACATGTATTTGTGGCTTCTAATAAAGTTGATTCTGTTTATTCTGTAGTTTTAAAGGTAACTTCACAAAACGGATGTGTTAATTCTGCAAACAGAACAATTACAGTTCGTCCTAATCCAAATGTAAACTTCAGTTTGAATAAAGACAGAGCTTGTTATGAATTAAAAACATCAACGCTTAACTTATCTAAACCAGGAAATAATGGCAATATCACATCAATGACTTTTAATTGGAACTTTGGAAATGGCTCATCTGCTAATTCAATGAATTCTAATGTTAATTTTAAATCTTCAGTTAGACGTGATACTTCATACAAAATAACTTTAATTGGAAAAAATCAATACAATTGTGTAGATACTGCCATTGGTTACGCTTTCGTTTATGCTAAACCTGTTGCAACTTTTGCTGTAAATGCAAACTCAGGTTGTACTCCTTTTAATGTTAAAACTAACAATCAGTCTTTCGGTAAAGATACTTCTGTTATTTCTCACTATTGGGATTTCAATTCTTTACACTACTCTGCACAAAAAAATGATTCATTTGCATTTGTAAACAATACAAATACCAATAAATTGTTTAATATCTCTTACATAGCAACGACTCAAAACAATTGTAAAGACACAGTTAGCACAGTTATTACCGTTCGTCCAAAGCCAATTGCTGGCTTTAAATCGTCTTCTGAAGAAATTTGTGCGCAAGATCAAGTAACAGTTACAGACCAATCTCAAAACGCTGCTACTTACTTTTGGGGTACTTCAAATTCATTAAATACAGGTAACACTGTTGAGGGTTTTAAATTTGCAGGTATTTATTTGTTTGATACTACTTACACTATCTTCCACCAAGTGGCTTCTCCATTCGGATGTTTGAGCGATGTAGTTTCTAAAAATGTAATTGTAATGGGTAAACCTAAAGCTGATTTTGTGTTCTCTAAAGACTCTTTATGTTCTACAGATAAAGTGAGAATGACCAATAACTCATTTGGTGCCTCCAGCTATTTGTGGAGATTTGGTAAAAACCAAACCAGTTTGGCTGTAAATCCAACCTTTAATGCAATTTTAAATCCATTTACTAGAAGAGATTCGATAATCAATGTTGGATTGTTTGTATCCTCAGCAAGTGGTTGTAAAGATACTTTAAACAAAAATGTTTATTTAGTAAACAAACCTGTTGAGAAAATTAATATTGAAAATGCATTCGGTTGCACTGACTTAAATGTTAATTTCGAAAATGGGTCATCTAAATTTAAAGTTCTTTCTTGGGACATGGGAGATAATAATGTATTCTTTAATACAGAAAAAGTAACCCATTCTTTCCATAATGCCTCTCAAGAATTGATTTACCAACCAAAAATTCAAATGATAAGACAATATTTGAATTGTAAAGACACTGCTTATGGTAATGTCATTGTTTATCCTAAACCAAAAGCTGATTTTATATCTAACCGTCCTGATATTTGTGATGATGGTTTATTCAAATTCGTAAACCAATCTAAAAACTTTAAAGCAAACACTTGGTTAATCAACGAAAATCAATATTATAATCAATATGACTTGAATACTCAATTGACATATTCTGCAAAAAACGATACTTTATATCGCGTTAAATTGATTGTTAATAATGCTTATTCTTGTTCAGATAGCACAGAAAAAGACATTAAATTAAGTCCTAAAATGGTGATTAAATTCAAAAAAACACCAATTGTTTCTTGTGAAAAAGGGAATATAGCGTTTACTAACCAATCTGAAAATGTAGTTAGATATTTATGGAAATTTGGAGATGGTGGTATCTCTAGCGAAATTCACCCTAATTATATTTACAACCGTTATGGAAACTACAAGGTTAAATTATATGGTTACAATCAAGATGGTTGTGTAGACAGCAGTGACAATGGTGAATTTGTTAAAGTGTTAGAAATACCAATCGCTGACTTTGTTTATGGACCAACTGCACCTAAATTACCAAATGCTAAAGTTGATTTTATTGCAAAACCAATCGTTTATGGTATTGATATGGATGCTTTAAAATACGAGTGGAATTTCGGCGACCAATCTGCGGTTTCTCCAAACAACAGACTTAAAAATCCAGTTCATTTTTACAAACTAGCAGGTAATTTATTAGTAACACTTAAAGTATCTAACGAACATTGCACCCACTCGGTAACTAAACCAATTTATATCGAAGACCCAAAACCAATTATTGTTTTTGAATCTTCTACAATCGAAGGTTGTGCACCATTAAGCGTTTCATTTAAAAATCAAACGACTAACGCATATACTTACAAATGGATTTTTGGTGATGGAACCAATGATTCTTATGAAAAAGAACCTACTCACGTGTTTGAAAACGGTGGCGAATACAATGTTACTTTAATAGCAACAGGTACAGGTGGTGAAACAAAAATCACTAACTTTAAAATGATTACTGTTTTTGATAAACCAATTGCAGGATTCTTTACCAAAACAACTGAATTAAGTATGCCAAATGCTGTGTTTAAAATGATAAATACAACTGACAACGTGGTTGAAAACAGATGGAAATTATATGACAGCGCACAAAACGTAATTCAAGTGTCAAGATTAAGAGATGCTTCTTTCTTTGTAAATCAAGTTGGTAAATTCTCAGTTGAACTAATTGCAACAAACTCTATGGGATGTAAAGATTCTATTATTAAAGAACAATATATCTCTACTATTTTACCAGGATATGTTTACACTCCAAGTGCTTTTTCACCAAACAATAACAGTGTAAATGAATTGTTTAAGCCTTCATTGTTTAATGTTAAAGAAAGAAATTACTCTTTCAGAGTTTACAACAGATGGGGTGAATTGATTTTCGAAACTACTGATATCAATGGCGAGTGGGATGGTACTTTCAAAGGCGTTGATTGCGCTCAAGAAAACTACTTGTGGACTATTAGTGGTGAGTTTTTAAACAATGAAACCTTTAGCCAAAGAGGAACATTAACTTTATTGAGATAATATAATATTTAAGTAATATAGTTTGTTAATTTTTAACGACTTTTGTAAGCTTGTTTAAGCATTTAAAAGTCCACCGAAATTTATACCAATACATCATACAATTAGCCATCCCTATTACCATTGGTCAATTAGGGATGGTTTTGATGGGTTTTGCAGATACCGTTATGTTGGGGAAGTATAGCACCATACAAATGAGTGCTGCAAGTTTTGGTAATGCTGTCTTTTTTCAAACTATAATTTTCGGCATTGGACTACTCTATGCCGTAAGTACTTTGATAGCTATTGCGGATGGGGAAGGGAAGTTGGAAAAATCGATTCCTATTTTTAAATCTTCTCTTCTTATAAGTGCATTCCTGTCGGTTGTTTTTATTCTCATTCACTACATTCTTATTTATAATATTGAAATATTTGGACAGACCAATAAAGTTAACATTCACGCTTCTTCTTATTTGGAAATTGTTAATTATGCCACTCCTGCAATTTTAGTTTTCTACGCTTCAAAGCAGTTGATGGACGGTTTGAGTTTTACTAAAATTGCCATGTATGTTACTTTTTTTGGCTTGCTATTGAATGTGTTTTTAAATTGGGTAATGATTTATGGCAACTTAGGATTCCCTGAAATGGGTATTAATGGTGCTGCTTGGGCAACTAATGTCGCTAGGGTTTTTATGGCCCTTTTGATGTTTTATTTTGCATGGTTACACCCAACGGTTCGCAAGTTAAGGATTGAACAAAAAGTCTCTCAATCGTTCTCTTATTTCTGGTCTATTCTTAAATTAGGTGGTCCTATAGGATTGACGTTTTTTTTCGAAATTGCTGCTTTTTCGGTTGGTTTAGTTATGGCAGGGTGGATTTCGGAAAACAGTATGGCGGCCCATCAAATTGCCATTAATCTCGCTTCTATTACTTATATGTTTGTAACAGGAATTGCCGCTGCTGCCACAATTGTAGTTGGTAATTATTATGGAGCAAAAGACAAGGAAGGAATTCGACACTCCGCAAGAATTGCGTTTACAATTACAATTATTATCGAAGTGGTATTTGCATTGATGTTACTCTTGTTTAATTCTCAAATTGCTGCAATATATTCCGATGATGAAATAGTGTTACAGTTGAGTGTTGGACTTATTGTCTTGGCCGCATTCTTCCAATTAAGCGATGGATTACAAGCTGTAGGAGCAGGGGTGCTAAGAGGAGTTAAGGAAACTAAAATTACTGGCGTTATTGCCCTTTTTGCCTATTGGGGAATTATGATTCCGGGCGCTTATTATTTGGCATTCAAAACTGACTTAGGTGTAAAAGGAATTTGGATTTCATTTATTGTAGGTCTTTCTTTTGCTGCGGTTTTTCTACTTCTTCGCTTTTATACGATACTTAAAAAAGGGTTTGTGTTCGAAGAAAAGGACAATTAAGTTTGCTTGCTTCATACTTTTATCTTTAAATTGTCGTTAGACTTTATTATGAATAAAATACTTTTAACACTACTTGTATCTTTTTTAAGCAATCAATTTGCTCACGCTCAAAATGTTCAATATTCCAATTTTATAGAGTTTCATGAAAATACGCTGTTCAATAGGGCCTACAATCCGGTCGATTCTTACGCACTAGAACTAAATATAAAGTCAATTCACTTAGAAATTAAGGAAGGTCAAAAAAAACCAAAATACTACTCTCAAGAAATGCACTTTGATAACAATGGACGTGCTCATTTTTTTTATTCTTACAATGATACTTTCAAATCGAAGATTTTAATAAAGTTAACAAGCACTTTTGATGAAAATGATAATTTAATTAACGAAATGTATGATGACGGATTCTATGGCTTTTCGGCTATTTTAAAGTACAATGATTCCAATTTATTGGCAGAACGTAGTGTATACAATACAAAAGATAAGCTTTCTAATAAAGGGGTTTATACATATAATTCTAATGGTAACTTGAGTAGTATTTATTTTTATCATTCAAAAAACAAAATGATGTCTAACTACCAATATACTTACTATCCTGATGGTAAATTGAAGCAAAGTGTGTTTAATTATAAAAAAAATAAAACCAAAGTTTGGGATTATTCATGTGATGAAACAGGCAAAGTAGTAGATAAACCTAAAGATACAATTAAGATTTGTACCACTAAATCTTATTTAAGTGATGGAAAAATAGTGTCTACAACTCAAGGCTATACTTGGGATGGTAAACCCTATAAATATGTCAGTATTTCAGACACCTTAAAGAACGTAATTGAGGTTAGTTATTATGAAACAGTTAAAGAAGAATTAGGTTACAGAGAGTTTTATTCGTACACAGGTAAAGTGCAAGTTAACCGTGTTTATGAGTCCTATTCAAAAGGGAAAATAACTTATAAGACGGAAACAACTAAGGACTTAAAAGGCAGAGTTCTTAAATCTGCTAGTCAATCTTTTTCAAATGCTAAACCCAAAGCCCTTTATTCTATTCTTTATCAATATCAAGATAATGGACTGATAGCTAAGAAGATTTATTTAAAAAACAATTCTGAGTATAAACATTGTTCTTATCAATACAACTTCTACAAATAACTATCTCAATGCGATAAAATATCATTGTATTATATTGCTTAAGAGTGTTTTATGTTTTTGTTTTAATTAATGATTGACAAAGATTCACAATGATTAATGTTTTATGAGTTTTTTTATTAAACAAGCGTTTTGTTGAAACTAATCTCCTAATCATCTTAAATCTTGCATTGAATTACTAAGTAGTCCTTACCTTTGTATGATGAAATTAAAGGTGCTATTTTTGCTTTTTGTGATATTTTATATTCGTTTTTCATATGCACAAACTCGTTTGTTCTTTTCTGTTCAACCAACTTTTGCAAATAGAATAATGCTTTATTCTAATGCTAATAAATCAAATAAAGATTCTTTTTCTAAAGTTGACCGTTACAGAGTTACATTGGCTGCTAATGCACTCTTTACCATACCTATTAACAAAGAGTTGTCTCTTTTAACTGGACTTAAGTTTCAAAGTATGGGTTTTACTCGACGAAAAGAAAATATTAAGTTTTTAGATACTATTCATCCATCTATAGGAATTCGTGCCGATCAAGTGGATGTTGGTCCTGCTTGGGTAGATTTTAGATATCAATATTACTATTTATCTATTCCTTTTTTGTTTACTCAAGAAATAAATACCTCGAATAGGGGGAAAAGCGGCACCTTTCATTGGGTGGCAGGTGGCGCTATTTCGGGATTAATCAAAAGAGATATTAACGCCAAATTCTTCGGATTTTCTTTCGGTAAGGATAAAAAAGTTTCTATTAGAGAAAATGATTGGCAACCCGCACTCATTAATGCTAATTTACAAGCAGGTTTTCGATACGAAAATTTAGTTTACGGCAAACAAACTTCTATCTATGTTCAACCTAATCTCATTGTTCCTGTTCTTTTGGCTGACTATGGTATCAACAAACATCTGTTATATGGTGTTGGTTTGGAAATTGGGATTGTTCATTCATTAGACAATAAATAGAGTATGAGAGTTGTTATTCAAAGGGTTTTGTCGGCTAGTGTTACCATCAATGGTGCCGTTCACTCTTCCATTAATCATGGCTATTTAGTTTTGTTGGGAATTCACACTTCCGATAATCAAACAGATGTAGAATACATAGTCCAAAAAATTGCTGGCTTAAGAATTATGAACGATGAACAAGGTAAAATGAATTTATCTTTGTCTGATGTAGGAGGTAATCTGTTACTTGTTAGTCAGTTTACCTTGTATGCCAGTACCAAAAAAGGTAATAGACCTTCATTTGTTGAAGCTGCTGCACCGTCGATTGCTATACCATTGTATGAGTTAACCCAACTGAAATTAAAGGAAAAATTGGGAATTCAGATACAAACGGGTGTTTTTGGTGCAGACATGCAAGTTCAACTTATAAATGATGGCCCCGTAACTGTTGTAATAGATTCAAAACTAAAAGAATAGATTTTATTTTTAGGTAACTATGTTTTATAATTGTTGTAACGAATAATAATATTATCAAAAAGATGATTCAAATAAAAACGATAGAAGAGTACCATTTAGCTTATCAAAAAAGCAAAAACAATCCAAATGAGTTTTGGGAAGAAATAGCTTCTGAATTTGTTTGGAAAAGCAAATGGACTCAAGTAATGGAGTATGATTTTTTGAAGGGACATTCTGTTTGGTTTAAAGACGCACAACTCAATATTACCGAAAATTGCATTGACCGCCATTTGGCACATAATGGGACTAAAATCGCCATTGTCTGGGAACCCAATAATCCATCTGAATCTGGTATTTCGCTTACTTACAATGAATTGTCATTGAAGGTCAACCAAGCCGCTGCCATTTTGAAAAAAAACGGCGTTAAAAAAGGCGATAGAGTTTGTTTGTACATGGGAATGATTCCTGAATTGTCAATTGCCATGTTAGCCTGTGCCCGTATTGGTGCTATTCATTCTGTTATTTTTGGAGGTTTTTCAGCACAATCTATTGCCGACCGATTAATTGATGCACAAGCTTCTGTAATTATTACTTGCGACGGAGCCTTCCGAGGTGACAAAGTAATTCCACTGAAATCTGTAGTTGATGATGCCCTCAATACTTACCAATTGATTGATAAAGTAATTGTTGTGGCCCGAACTCATACACCTGTAAGTATGATAAAAGGTCGTGATATTTGGTGGAAGGATGAGTTACAAGAGCTTGAAAAAGAGGGAATACTATTCGTTGAGCCTGAGCCAATGGATGCTGAAGACCCTTTGTTTATTTTATATACCTCTGGTTCAACAGGAAAACCAAAAGGAGTTGTTCACTCGAGCGCAGGATACATGGTTTGGGCGCATTATACGTTTGTCAATGTTTTTCAATATGAATCGCAATACAAACATTTTTGTACTGCCGATATTGGTTGGATTACGGGTCACAGTTATATTGTCTATGGTCCGTTAAGTGCCGGAGCAACAACCGTCATTTTTGAAGGAGTACCAACTTGGCCAGATGCAGGAAGACTTTGGGATGTGGTTGACAAATATCAAATTGATATTTTATACACAGCACCTACAGCTATTCGAACATTGATGGGGGCGGGATTGTCGTTTTTTAGTGACAAAAATTTAAACTCATTGAAAATACTTGGCTCAGTTGGGGAACCAATCAATGAAGAAGCTTGGCATTGGTTGGATACTCATATTGGGAAGGGTCGCTGTCCTATTGTGGATACTTGGTGGCAAACAGAAACAGGTGGAATTTTAATTTCTAATTTAGCAGGAGTTACACCGTCTAAACCTTCTTTTGCTACCATACCATTGCCTGGAATTTTCCCTATTTTGTTAGATGAAAATGGCCATGAAATTACAGAAGCCAATATAACAGGACATCTTTATATCAAGCAATCTTGGCCAGGGATTATACGAACAACCTACAACAATCACCATAGATGTGTTGAAGCCTATTTTTCAACTCATAAAGGGTATTACTTTACAGGTGACGGAAGTTTCAGAGATGAGAATGGTAACTATAGAATCACTGGTAGGGTAGATGATGTGTTAAATGTAAGCGGACATAGAATTGGAACTGCCGAATTGGAAAATGCGATTAACAGTCACGCTGGTGTTATAGAAAGTGCAGTGGTAGCATTCCCACATGCTATAAAAGGTCAAGGTATTTATGCTTTTGTAGTGGTGGAGGACAGTCAATTTACCCAAGAACATTCCCCTTTGGATATAGTGGCCACTGTTAGTCGGTTGATTGGCCCTATTGCTAAACCCGACAAAATTCAAATTGTTAAAGCATTACCCAAAACCAGAAGTGGTAAAATAATGAGAAGGATATTAAGGAAAATTGCGGAAGGAGAGTTGGACTCAATAGGAGATACTTCCACATTGCTCGACCCTAAAGTGGTTGAAGAGATTATTCAAAATGTGGTTTAATAATGCAAAGAAAAGAATTTATAAAAACATCCCTGTTGTTATCATTAAGTTCATGTATGATTAAAGTGAAAGATTTAAAACAGATTTCGGAATCGTTGCCGAACACTGAGCGAATGCCAGTCATGTTTTTAGGACACCGCAGTCCTATGAATGCCATAGAGGAAAATGAATTTGTAACAGGGTTTAGAAACATTGCTCAATCTATACCTAAGCCTAGTGCAATTTTATGTATTTCAGCCCATTGGTTTATCAATAAAACAGCTGTTACGGCAATGGAAATTCCCAAGCAAATTTATGATTTTGGTGGTTTTCCTCAAGCTTTGTTTGATGTAAAATACACACCTAAAGGCTCGTTACTGCTTGTTGATGAAACCATTAATACAGTGAATAAAGTTAAGGTTGAAAAAGATCAAAATTGGGGGCTAGACCATGGGGCTTGGACTGTCATTAAACATTTGTATCCCAATGCTGATGTGCCTGTGGTTCAAATGAGTATCGATTATACCCAAAATACAGCAGCACATTTTGAAATTGCTAAGGAATTGCAGTCACTAAGAAATAAAGGGGTATTAATCATTGGAAGTGGGAATATTATTCACAATTTGGGATTGGTGGATTTTTATAATTTAAACAAAGACAATTATGGATACGATTGGGCGATTGAAGCCCGAACAATAATGAATAATTAGATTGAAAAAGGGGATTTTAAATCACTAACGCAATATCAATCTTTAGGGAAAGCAGTCCAATTGGCCATTCCAACTCCTGAACATTATTTACCTTTGATTTATTCCTTGTCACTAAAAACCGAAAAAGACGAGTTAACATTGTTCAATGACAAACTTCAGGGAGGCTCGCTAAGCATGACTTCGTTGAGGATTGGATAATGTATGTCACCCACTAGGCTGAGCCTAGTCACGTGAGGGAGTTTATACTGAGCTTGTCTAAGTAAAGGGTGTACAATTGTTTCACGCCTTGCAGCGTGATTGTTTATTCGTGTCACCCTGAGGCTCTCGAAGGGTGTTTCACGCCGTTTAGTGTGATTGTTTATGGGGTTTAAATGGTTTAAAGGGGTTTATTCGTTTATTTGTTTAGGCGTTTAGTTGTTAGGTGTTACGCACTAGGCTGATCCTAGTCCCTACTTCCTAGTTCCTAATACCTAGCCTCTTGTTTCCACTCTACCATCGGCATGTTTGGCAAACCTTCCTTTGTTCTTGTCATGCACTTGATCGTATTTTGGCCACGGCCATCCACCAAATCTCGTTTTGTTGAAATCTTCGTATGCCTGCATTATTTCTTCTTTGGTATTCATCACAAATGGGCCGTATTGAACCACAGGTTCGTTAATTGGTTTTCCTTGTAAAATTAAGATACTTGAGTCGTGGTCGCCATTCACTATTTCTATTTCCATATCAGATTCCACTATTACGGAGTGGTAATTAGGGATACTTGTATTGGCTAATTTAATTTCAGTACCTTCGTAAAAATACAAAGTTCTGTTAATACCTGCCGATGCTTTTGGTAATTTATATTTTGCGTTTTTACTTAATTTGATATTCCAAATAGCGACTTCATTTTGCGACTCAAACGCCCACGAATTTGGGGGTGGTTCAGGAGCTTTTAAATCTTTAATTTGCCCAGCTATAATCTCAATTTTTGTTAAATTTCCTTGATCGTCTTTGTGTTCCAATATAGGTAAGTTCTCTTTCCATAACATTTTAAAATGAGCATCTACCATTTTGTTTCTCTTTGGTAAGTTCAACCATATTTGAAACAACTCAAGTGGATTTTCTGATTCACTTTTTAATAGAGGAAACATTTCGGAATGTTGAACCCCTTTTCCGGCAGTCATCCATTGAACATCACCATTGCCATAACGACCCGCTGCGCCTAATGAATCTGCATGGTCAACTAATCCTTTTCTAACCACAGTGACGGTTTCAAATCCCCTGTGTGGGTGCCCCGGAAATCCAGGGACTGTTTTGCCATGATACATTCTAAACCCATCTTTGATAATGAAATCATCGCCTAATTGTCGACCTTTTAGGGATACATCTGGACCACATTGGGCGTTACCCTTAGGAAAAAAATCTTCGTGATGAACACAAAAAATAAATGGATCGTAGGTGTCCCATTGAAAACCCATCCTTTGAACCGAGCGAATTGGCTCTTTTTTTGGTGCTGTTGGTGAAGTTGCTTTGTCCTTGTTTTTTGTAAAACTAAGTATAGGTAATGTAATGACAGAAGCTGCTGCAAACACCAGTTTGCCAATAAAATGTCTTCTTGGATTTGGGTTTTTCATAAGCAATATTTAAACAAATTTAACAAAAAAAAGTTTGTTGCAACAATGTTTTAAAAAAAAGATATTTTTGAAGTTTATTAATGTCAACACAACAAACTATTATTCCACCCTTTCTGAAGGAAGGTGATACTATAGCCATCGCTGCGACTGCACGTTTTGTTACACCCGAACAAATTCATGCGGCAGTTAGTCTTATTGAGCAACAGGGGTTTAAGGTGTTTTTACACCCACATTTGTTTGATGCTGATCGTCAGTTTGGCGGAACAGACAAAAACAGGGCTTTGTACTTTAATGAACTTTTGATTAACAATGAAGTTAAGGCCATTTGGTGTGCTCGAGGGGGGTATGGAACGGTTAGAATGATTGATGAAATTAATTTTGATTTACTCCGTAAAAATCCGAAGTGGATTATAGGGTTTAGCGATGTGACTTTATTGCTCAATCAAGTTTATAATCAATTGAATATGTCTGTATTGCATGCTACAATGCCGATTTTTATGTTTGACAAAAGTGCTGAAGAGTTGAAACAAGCAGAATATTCATTTTTACAAACTTTGGATTTTTTAAGAGGTAATAAGTTGCAATATGAGGTTAAACTTTGTGAAAAACACAATGAACACGACTTTGAAGGTTTTGTAATTGGGGGAAATTTATCTATTTTACTTAGTGCATTAGGGAGCGATTCGGATGGCAGTTGGCATAATAAAGTTCTGTTTATTGAAGACCTAGATGAATATTTATATCACATTGATAGACTGTTATTTACTTTAAAAAGGGCTGGAAAATTTGAGGGGTTAAAAGGAATTTTGGTAGGAAGTTTTACCCAAATGAAAGACCATCAAATTCCATTTGGATATACCGTAAAAGAGATGATTTTACAGCATGTTTCAGACACTAACTGTCCAGTGATTTTTGACGTAAATTCAGGTCATGTTCCATTAAATTTACCAATTCCTTTTGGTATAGATGTAAAATATCAAAATGGTTTAATTACATTTGCAAGCGCGTGAAACTCGTCATTAAACAAATAACAAAATTTGTAATTATAGGACTGTCTGCTGTCCTAGTGGATTTAATTATTTACTATTCTCTTACAGAATTATTTAAGTTCAATACAGATATTTCAAAAGCATGTTCTTTTATGGTGGGAACAGTTTACACTTATTACCTTAATAAAATGTGGACGTGGAGATATACCGAAAAAAGCAACAGAGGGATGATTGTAACGTTTGCTAGTATTTACTTTGTGTCAATGCTCATCAATATATTCGTAAACAAACTAGGGTTAACGCTTATTCCACCTTTCGAAGTGAGTTTAAATATTCAAACGGCAGATTATTCAACCAATTTCTTTTCGTTTAAAGGACAAAAGTTTATAGCATTCTTTTTTGCAACTTTAGCAAGTGCAGTCATTAATTTCTCTGGTCAGAAATTTTTGGTATTTAAGAAAGTAAAAGTCAACTTGAAAGACGAGACTAATATTGAGGTCTCTTAAGGATTTCTGAATAAATAACAGCTTGTCTAGCATCAAAATTGGCCGCTATTTCATTTTCCTGAATCACATTTTTTTGTTTGCCAACCTCAGTTTCGTTGATTGAAGGGAAGTTGCTGGTTTTCTTAATTTTGGAGGGCTCTCTAACTAAAACCATTTTCTCTTTTACCACTTTTTCGCGTTTATTGGTCGATTCGTAGTTAGTTTGTTTTGTTTCTGAAGGAGTATATTCAGGTTCATTAGGAAGTTGTAGTGATTTTTTTAACTCCTTAAAGATATCCTCAACAGATTGACCGTCAATGGGTCTCTTGTTGACTTCACGTTGGTTTTGTTTCTTTTTTTCCTTGTTGTATAGTTTGGAAATAATGTAAATAACACCAATGATGATATAAAACAAAATCTTAAATTCGCTGCCCATAAGTTTTTCAAAATTAATTGAATGTCTTTAAAAAAACAAACAGTATATATAACGCTTGGCGGTAATGAAGGGAAAGTCGATGAAACCTTCTTTGAAACCCTTCAATGGATTGAGTGCCTATTAGGGAAGGTTGTTAAAACATCATCAATATACCAAACTCAAGCGTGGGGGCCTATACCTCAGGCTGATTACTTAAATATGGCATTGGTATTTCAAACAACTTTTTCACCTGTTATGGTGTTACAAACACTTTTGAAAATAGAAAGTATTTTGGGAAGAAAACGCAAAGAAAGATATGGGCCTAGAACCATTGATATTGATATTATATTTTATGGTAAGCAAAAAATAAAACATCCTCAACTTACAATTCCACATCCGGAGTTAACAAGTCGAAATTTTGTTTTGATACCTCTCAATGAAATTGCACCTGATTTCTGTGATCCAAATAACCAATTAACGGTTAGGCAAATGCTAAACAATAATAAACAAGATGTTCTAGAGGTTAAATTATGGAAAAAGTTATAATAAATTCAACTAAACCACTTTATTTTATTCCACCTGTAAGTTGGTTTTTAGGAGTTTATGAATCGGAAGAGTGGCACTTGGGTTTGGAACGCCAATTTAGTAAACAAACGCTTCGCAACAGAAGTTTTATAGGTTCATTTCAAGGGGCGCAATTGGTTTCAATTCCCTTAGTTAATCAAACAACAAAAGGGACATATGCTGAAGTGAAAATTGATTATAGCGTCAATTGGCAAAACCAGTTGTGTAATGCCCTACAAACTTCATACGGCAAAAGTCCATTTTTTGAGTATTATGATTATTTGTTGTTCTCTATTATTAAGGAAAAAACTGAATTTCTGTGGGACTATAATTTGAATTTATTGACAATGATACTGAGGTGTTTGAAAGCGCAAAAGGAACTTTCATTTGTTGATTGTGATTATATAGATGAAGAATTAAGCTCAGTAATTTCCCCTTATTATCAGGTATTTAATGATAAACAAGCTTTTATTTCTCACTTAAGTATTTTAGATTTGTTGTTTAACGAAGGAATAAATGCCTCTGTGTTTTTGAAAAAATAAAAAAACAGAAGAAAATTTGGGGGATTGGCTGAAAATAATTGTTTAAAGGGGTATGAAAGAAAATTTGCAAGCGAATTTATTTACCAAATACTTGGCAGGCATGTGCTCTCAAGAAGAAGAAGCTTTTTTGAAAAATTGGCTTAAAAACAATCCAGCCAATCAGTTATTCCTTGGTTTTGTTCAAAGTAACATACCAAAGTATTTAAAGCACGCCAAATAAATGAAGGATTCTAATCATATATATCAGTATAGTGATTACAGTTCATTAAGTAACGAACCTTTGTCGGACAAAGAGGAATTGCTGTTGAATCAGATTTTTGAAAAATCAGCACAATACCCTTATCCAAGTACTAAGGTAGATTTGGAGTGGCAAAAGCTAGAATCTAAGTTGGGAATGCCAATAGTTATTCCTATCACCAAATCCAAACCTCACTTTTACATGTTTAAATGGCTGTCTGCAGCTATTGTCTTGCTAATTGTTTCTATAGGTTTGCTTCAATATAATAACAGTCAAGATAGTTTTATTGAAACATTTCAGACACAAGCGAATGCGAACAGTTTTACTTTACCCGACGGTACTGAAATTAAGCTTTCTACTTATTCACAGGTAAACGTTAATTTTAAAGGAAAAAGTCGAAAAGTTGAATTGCTGAATGGTGAAGTCTATTTCAATGTAAAACACAATAAAACGCCATTTGTTGTTCATACACAATCAGGTGATATTTCGGTTTTAGGTACCGTTTTTAATGTCAAAAATAGACTAAACATTCCTTTTCATGTGGTTTTGTTGCAAGGTTTAATCAATTTTGAAACGCCATCTAATGTTTTCGAACTAACTCCGGGTCAAATGATACAAAATACATCTTCTGGATTTAAGTTATTGGAAGCCACACCTGTGGTATGGATTGAAGGTAAATTAGAATTTAAAAATAAACCACTTCACGAGATTATTAGTGAATTGAATGCCTACTATAAGGTTAAGTTCATAGTTCCTGAATCATTACTTAATGAAAGTATAACGCTCACAATTGATCAATTGGATGCTTTAAAAACAGCTGATTTACTGAGTAAAGTACTCAATGTTAAAGTTGAAGTTGAATAAGTTGTCAATACTTTTTCAATAATTAGTATCCCTTTCTCTTATTTATAGGTTAAATTGCCCACAAAATGCGGGCTTTCATTTTTACTTTGGTTTGTGTATTAATGAGTGTATGTAAAGTGCATTCACAAACTAATGTTTTGGAAATTCCTATTGATGTAAAGTTAAAAAACGCTACACTTGAAGAACTTTTATTGAAGATTGAATCTGTAAGTGATGTTAAGTTCAATTATGTAGCCAGTTTATTGCCTCCCAATAAACAAAAGTATGTTTTCAAAAAAGTACCTTTAGCCATTTTACTTTCACAAGTGTTAAAGCCTCATCAGCTTACTTACACACTAATGTTTGGGAATTCTATCGTTTTTTCACCTATACAAACGAGTCGTAAAGTTGGAGTATTTTCTGGCTATGTCTCAGATGTGAATACAGGGGAAAAGCTAATAAATGCATTTGTGATTGATTTAATGACTTTGCAAAGCACTTACACCAATGAAGATGGGTATTATTCACTGTCACTCAAGGAGGATTCTATTAAATTGATGGTGGCTTATGTTGGGTATGAAAATCAATACAAAAGTGTAATTTGGTCTAAAAATCAAAAAATTGATTTCAAATTAAAAGGAAATTTCGAATTGGATAATCAGCGCATAAGTGCCTATTATCCAGTAGATATGAAGTTTAAATCGGATGAATTTGTAATCCACTCCTCAACACTCAAAAAAATACCGATGATGTTCGGGGAAAGTGATGTACTTAAATCTTTGCAGTTGCTTCCGGGTGTTATTGCAGGAAATGATGGAACGATAGGACTGAATGTTAGAGGTGGAGGAAATGAACACAATCTCTTTTTATTAGATGATGTGCCTATTTACAATCCTTCACATATCTATGGGTTTTTTAGTATTTTTAATTCCGATGTTGTAAAGCAGGTAAAGTTGCTTAAAGGGGGAAATAGTGCCCGTTACGGAGGGCGCCTAAGTAGTGTTATTGATATTAGAACCATAGATGGTAATAAGGAAAGACTCAAAACTCAACTTTCAATTGGCGTATTGTCAAGTAAAATTAGTGTGGATGGCCCCATTGATAAATCTAAAAAAACAACATTAATGTTTTCTGCAAGACGTTCGTACCTTGACTTATTTACCAATTTATTAAATATTGCGAATGTTTTTCCTACCAACTCACGTTATTTTTTTTATGACATAAATGCCAAAATATCTCATCAATTCAGCGCCAATCATCATGTCACTATTAGTGCTTACACTGGTAATGATGTATCGTTTATCAACAATGAGTTTTCTATTAAAAGCCCCACACAAAATTTAAAAGAAAAAGACAGACAATCCATTTTTTGGGGAAATTCTTTGTTTTCAATCCGTGATTATCATTTGTTACACCCCAAAGTATCTGCTTGGTTAAATCTTGCCATTACCAATTATGAATTTGGTAATGGTTCTGAATATCAATATGAAGAAACAAAGAATAACAGAATTATAGAAAACAAATTTGAAAACAGATTTGTCTCTAATATCAATGATGTAATTACGTCTTACAATGTTCAATACAATGTAAATTCTTATTTAAAGATAAAGTCAGGACTTGGTTTTACAAGACATACTTTTGCTAGAAATATTCGTTCGAGCACAAATGCTGTGAATGTGCCTGATTTTTTTGAAAGTAGTATTCAATTTTCTTTTGAATATTCTGCTTATTCTGAATTACAACTCCAGTTACGTTCGAATTTTGACTTAAATGCAGGCGTATATTATGCTGCTTTTGTAACCAATAACAATGTTTTTAACTTACCACAACCCCGATTGTCAATCAATTATGAACCTTTTCCTAAGTTTTATTTACATTATGCTTACCAAAGAACAAGTCAGTTTTTACATTTATTAACCAATTATTCGGTGGGTTTGCCACTCGATTTGTGGTTGCCCTCCACCAACAAGGCATTGCCCGAATTTTCTGATTTACATTCCACAGGATTGAAATATTCAGGAGTCAAAGGGTTTGAATTTGGAGTTGAGTCTTTTGCCAAAAAATTATATAATGTTATTGACTATAAAGACCAATCGAGCTATTTGGGTTCCGAAACCAATTGGGAAGATAAAATTACCATTGGCAACGGAATGGCAAGAGGGTTGGAATTTATGGTCGAAAAAACAAAGGGAAAAACATCGGGTTGGATTAGTTACACAATAAGCAAAAATACCCGTCAATTTAATGAAATAAATCAAGGCAAACCTTTTTTGTATAAATATGATAGAAGACATCAACTGTCTGTTTTAATCAATCACCGATTTTCAAGTCAAATTGATTGTTTTCTGTCGTGGGTGTATGCATCGGGAGCAAGAATTACTTTACCCGAGGAAATATATACGGTTAATAATGGCATTTCATTGAGTGAGGTTTTTGTATATGGCGAAAGGAATAAATACCAAATGCCGGCCAATCACCGTCTAGATTTTAGTTTCAATTTCAAGAAAAATAAAAAAAAATACACACGCATTTTTAGTGCAGGTGTTTATAATGCATATAACCGCTTAAATCCTTTTTATGTAATTCCAGCTTTTAATGTGGAGGGTAACAGAGTTTTTAAAGCAGTAAGTTTATTTCCTGTTTTGCCAAGTGTTAATTATAAAATTGTATTTTGAAAAAGGTATTGTACTATAGTGTAATCTTGTTTTTTATTGGTGCTTGCCAAAAAGAAATTAATTTCGACTTGTCCGACCATCAGGCAAAATTGGTTGTCAACGGACATTTGTATAATGACAGTTTAATTTCAATTGATTTAAGTATTTCTGGACAAATTACCCAATCTGTAGTTCAACCCTATGTAAATGGGGTAGTAGAACTGTTCGACAAGGATACTAATCAGTTGCTTACGCTCAATAACGACGGTAATGGGCGCTATTTCTCAAGCATTTACAAAACCCAAGCGAACACCATTTATTTTATTAAAATCAAAACCAATGAACGCATTTATTGGATTAGGGAAGAAACGCCTGACACAGTTTTTAGCGAAATTAAAGATTCTTCAAGATTTTTCTTTCAGGGTAATGAAGCTTATTTTCAGTTGAAATTGGAATTAAATGATAAAAGTATTTTAAAAAATTTTTATGAAATAAAAGTAAAGCGTTTTTATAAAGAATGGAATGGTATTGATAGCATAAATAAACAAGAATGGGTAGACATAAACACCCAAGAATTTGTGCTTACCGAATCACCTACTTCAAGATATTCCAAAAAACAACTCTTGTTTTCTGACAGGTTTTTTAATGGTCAAAAGATAAACTTGAACTTGGGTATGTTTGGTTTGTTCAATACCCCTCAACAAAGAACAACACATTTGCAAGTCTATGTTTCGTCATTGAGTTTAAATGCTTTTAACTATTATACCTCTATCAATGAACATTTGTTTTTTCAGAACGACCCTTTTACTCAGCCTTCGCAAATTATAGGCAATGTGCCTGATGCCTATGGAGCTATTACAGGGCGCTATCTAAATGTAGAAACTATCGTTTTTAAATAATCAATTTATCGTCTATTATTCGTTAGGGTTCGACTGCCACTTGTAAGCCAATGGAATGATTACAAAAACGATGAAGATGATACATGAAGTAATGTTTATTACATTGATAGTGTCTTTGTTGTTAATAATCCATGAATGAATAGGGTGTTCTGGGGTTATAATTTTCCATAAACGATTCACACACATTTTTACTTCTTTGGTATTGTATTCGATAATCTTAAAAATAATAAGAACCAAAGCGAAAAAGCCATAAATACTCCAAATTAAAAACGTTGCAGACAATATTTTTTTGCTTTTGTTTTTAATCATATAGAAACTCATTGAGAATAAAATAATCCACCCAACTAAATAAACATATAGTAAAGTGTTGTCTTTTATGAAATTGGATAAAATAGCAAATAAAATGGCCCAAACGCCCATGCCAATTGAAGCAATAAGCCAAGGTTTTAAACGGGTAATCCTAAACATAATTAGAATGATGGTGATAGAAAGAGAGAAGTAAAAATAGAGTTCCCAATTAAAGATACTTAAAAAGGATTCTTTTCGGTTGTCATAAACCTCATTAACCACACTGTTAACATAACTAAATTCTCCATAGTTTTGATATGTAGGGAATAATTCGTCATAATAACTTAATGAAGTCAAATCGTTTAGAACTTTATGATCAGGCGTTTCAAAACACCAATTGGTTAGTGTTTTAGGTTTAAATTGATTTCTGATTTGATACTGATTTAAAAGTTTTTGATAGGCCACTAATGATATTTCAATAGAATCTTTTTGTTTGTTTTTTAACCAACGGTGGGCATTGTTAGTATAGATAGCTGAATTGATATTGCTGTCTAAATCTATACTATGACTTTTGCTACAATAGTTTAGGTAACTGTAAAAATCAGGTCTTTCTATACTTGGAGCAATTTCCGGATATTCCTCAACAGGGGTTGCTTCTGTGGTTTCGTAGTCCATTGTTGAGCTGTAAACGCCTTCAAAGCAACTGTCATTTGGAATATAGTCGGGAACTTCTATGTCGCGATAGATTGAATCGCAATGTGCAGCACTTTCGAAATTGAATTTATCTAAAGGTAAAAAACAATGGGCTTGATTGATAATGTGGGATTCCTTTATTGGGTCAAAATTTGTACTTATTTTAAGCTTTTTTAAATGCCTGCCGTATTCATAACTATTGAACAAGGTGATGGTAATTAATGAAATAAATAAAACAGTGAAAAATTCTTTGACAAGATAAGTTTTTGTGACTGGATAAAAGCTTTTAAAAGGATTATTTCGCAAATAGTATATCAGCCAAATAATGAAAAACAACACTATTACAAGGGTTGAGTATAAACCAACAACAGCGCTTTCAAATAGTTCAGTATAGTCATCACTGTCATAAAAATCTCGAATGGAATGGACGGAAATTTGTCCAATAATAAAAAAGGTGATATGTCCAATAATGGCAAACAATAAAACATTAAAAAAGCGTGTATTCCACAATAATGGATAATTGACCAATAAATATTGATTAAGTGATTTTAACATAGTATATTAATTAATAAAAAAACGTCTTGATGAATGGGTGATATTTCTGATGTAGTTGAGTTTTAAATCGTGCTTGCCAATGCAGCTATAGATGTCACTATTGGGAGTGTTTGGGTCAAAATGAATGACATATACGCCTCCATTGTAGTTGATTTCCAAAAGGTTTAATTCACCAAATGCTTTGTTGATTTCCTCTCTACTTGCCTCTGTTTCTATTTCGTAAACCAATTGCTGAACCTCTTCGGTATTGTTTTTCAATTGGTATTTGGCTTCACCTCTTTTTAAGAAAATAACCATATTTGAAACTTTTTCCACCTCGTACAACTGTTGTGAACTTAGGATTAAACCAAATGGTTGTGCAGATGATTCGGATAGGAATTTTAAATCTTGTAAAATGGTTTGTTGAGAAATAATATCTAAGTTGGACAAAGGCTCATCCAAAAGCATAATTTGAGGTTTTCTAAGTAACGATTTTGCCAACTCAAATCGGGTTCTGTATCCTGAGGAAATTCTGTTCCATCCCAAATTTTTGTAGGGTCTTAGTCCCAATCTAGCAATAATCATTTCTACCCAGAGTAGGTTATCGTGACCAGTAATGCCATGGTGGGTCAGTGTTAATTGAAGGTTATCCATTAATGTACCATACCATCTGGGTACACGTTGTGGGATATAAACCAATTTGGAACGCAGTAAGTAGGGGTCGATTTTGTCAGAATTGAGTTGATAGTCAATAGTGCCAGTATCGGGTTTTAAATCACCTGTTAACAATCGCAATAAAGTGGTTTTCCCATTGCCATTTTCGCCTACAAGTCCTATGATTTCCCCTTTGTGAAGTTGAAAACTTAAAGGAGATATTTTGAATGCACTCACCTTGTATTGCTTACTTAAGTCTTTGACATCCAATATTAAAGAAGATGAAACTTCAGCTTGATTGAGAGGGGTACTTAGTTTTATTTTTTCAAGTAATTCAAGTGCCTCTTTGGTAAAAAGTGTATCATCTTTATGTGTTTCATAACGTTCAATTAATTCGAGATATTCTTTGTAGTATGAGACATTTTGTAAGTCGAGCAAACAATCAATTAACCGTCTATTGCCCAAATGGATATCACCATTGTTGAAAAAATCGGCAACTTGTTTCATAGGATTATTTATATTCAGCATAATAATTAAGCAAATAAACTGATTAAAATCAAATTTATTATTCGATGTTGATAATTATCTATGAAATAATAATTTAAACGTTAAAATAAAACTGGATTTTTATATTCCATTATTTAAGTTGATTTTTGCAAAAAAAAATTTAAGAATGAGCTTATTAGTGACCGGAACCGTAGCATTTGATGCCATAGAAACTCCATTTGGAAAAACAGATAAAATTATTGGTGGTGCAGCAACTTATATCAGTTTGGCGGCGTCCTATTTTACCAAGGATGTGAGTTTAATCGCCGTAGTTGGAGATGATTTTCCGGCTTCTTATATTGAATTAATCAAGAGTAAAGGGATATCAACAGAAGGCTTACAGATAAAAGAAGGCGAAAAATCCTTCTTTTGGAGTGGTCGTTACTTTAATGACATGAATAGCAGAGAAACCTTAATCACTGAACTTAATGTTTTGGCTGATTTTGATCCTATTGTTCCGGCGTCTTTGGCTCAACCTGAGTTTGTTATGTTGGGCAACTTGTCTCCGCAGGTTCAATTAACATTGCTAGAAAGATTGACCAATAAACCTAAATTAGTGGTAATGGATACCATGAATTTTTGGATGGATATCGCTTTAGAAGATTTGAAAAAAGCATTAAAAAAAGTAGATGTTTTAACTATTAATGACGAAGAGGCAAGGCAATTATCGGGTGAATACAGTCTGTTAAAAGCGTCAAGAGTTATCAGAGAAATGGGCCCTCAATATTTGATTATCAAAAAAGGGGAACACGGTGCATTGTTGTTTCATGGCGACCAAGTTTTTTCGGCACCAGCAATGTTATTAGAAGATGTTTTTGATCCAACTGGTGCAGGCGATACGTTTGCTGGAGGATTTATTGGTTGGTTGGCGCTCACCAATGATATTAGTTTTGAAAATATGAAACGTGCAATCATATATGGAAGTGCCATGGCTAGTTTTTGTGTCGAAAAATTTGGAACAGACAATATTTTAGAGATTCCAAGAGAGGAATTGATGGAGAGGGTAAATGCCTTCAAAAAATTAAGCTATGTAGACATAGTTTAGTGAAATATGATAACGGCACATCAAGTTCTTAACGCCTATTTTGAAGGGGTTTTCCCAATGGCAGACCCTGATGAAAACAATACCATTTATTGGTATCAACCCAAAAAGAGAGGTGTTATTTTTCCGTCGGAATTTCATGTACCTAAGAATTTAAAAAAGCTATATTCCAAAAATACGTTTGATTTAAGAATCAATTGCGATTTTAAGTCAACCATGCAGGCTTGTGCAAAAAGAGAAGAAACTTGGATTTCTGAGGAAATTATCGAATTGTATTGCCATTTGCACACGCTGGGATTTGCCTACAGTTTCGAAGTGTGGCGCAATGATGAACTTGTAGGAGGATTGTATGGATTGAAAATTGGGAAAATGTTTTTTGGGGAAAGTATGTTTCACACAGTGACAGATGCAAGTAAAATTGCCTTGGTTTTTTTGATGGATTGGGTTCATTTACAAGATATTAAATTAGTGGATTGTCAGTTTATAACAGATCATTTAAAACAGTTTGGGGCCAAAGAAATAACACAGAAAAAATACATGGAATTTCTTAAGGAATATATTTATTAGGAGTCATAAAGATTGGTTTTTAATTTTATCAATAATTAATTATGTTTGCGTCTATAATAATTATTTACAATGACCCATTCAGAATATTTAAACGCCAACAAGGATAAATTTTTAAACGAACTCCTAGACTTATTACGCATTCCATCTGTAAGTGCAGACAGTAAATTTGCTGAAGATGTTAAAAAAACAGCCGATTTTGTTGCCGAAAAGTTAAAAGAAGCTGGCGCAGATAATGTTGAAATTTGTCCAACTGCAGGTCATCCAATTGTTTATGGTGAAAAAATCATTGATGCTTCATTGCCAACTGTTTTGGTATATGGTCACTACGATGTTCAACCTGCTGATCCACTCGATTTGTGGCATTCACCACCCTTTGAACCAGTAATTAAACAAACAGAAGAACATCCTGAAGGTGCTATTTATGCAAGAGGAGCTTGTGATGATAAAGGTCAAATGTATATGCACGTAAAAGCATTTGAAAGTATGATGAGAACGAACTCATTGACTTGTAATGTTAAATTTATGATTGAAGGTGAAGAGGAGGTAGGTTCTGCTAATTTAGGAACTTTTATCAAAGCTAATAAAGAGAAATTAAAGGCGGATGTTGTATTGGTAAGTGATACAAGTATGATTGCCAATGACACGCCAAGTATAGATGTTGGGTTAAGAGGTTTAGCCTACATGGAAGTAGAATTAGTAGGTCCAAACCGTGACTTACACTCAGGTGTATATGGTGGTGCTGTGGCTAATCCAGCTACAATTTTATGTCAAATGATTGCGTCTTTGCATGACGAAAATAATCACATTACAATTCCGGGTTTCTATGACGATGTAATAGTGGTGTCAGATGCGGACCGAACCGAAATGGCAAAAGCGCCTTTCAGTTTGGATGCCTACAAAAAAGACTTAAATATTGACGATGTATGGGGAGAAAAAAGTTATTCTACAGTTGAAAGAACCAGTATCAGACCAACGTTAGAGGTTAATGGAATATGGGGAGGTTATATTGGAGAAGGGTCTAAAACAGTATTGCCAAGTAAAGCAAATGCCAAAATTAGTATGCGTTTAGTCCCTGGACAAAATTCACATAAAATATCTGATTTATTCAAAGCTCATTTTGAAAAAATAGCGCCTGCAAGTGTTAAAGTAAAAGTAACCCCTCACCACGGTGGCGAACCAGTTCTTACACCTACAGACAGTATTGAATTTCAAGCTGCTTCTAAAGCAATGTTCCAAACATTTGGAAAAAATCCAATCCCAACCCGTGGTGGAGGAAGTATCCCAATTATTGCGTTATTCGAAGCTGAATTAGGAATAAAATCATTGTTAATGGGATTTGGGCTCGACTCAGATGCTTTACACTCGCCAAACGAAAAGTATGGTTTGTTCAATTATTACAAAGGCATTGAAACAATTCCATATTTCTATCAATTTTACTCAGAATTAAAAAAATAACTATATGAAATTATCTAAAAAAAATCTTTTTCTAACACTACTTTCAGTGTGTTTTGTGCTAAGCTCTTGCGAGAAAAATGATGACGATGGTAATAGTGACGATGATGGTCCAACCGTAAACTGTGAATCGAAAAATATTGTTGTTAATACAACGGTTAAAAATGCTAGTCCTTGCCAAAATAATGGAGAAGTTTTAATTGCTGCTTCTGGATCAACAGGTTTTACATTCCAAATTAATGGCGGTAACTTTACTAGCAATAGCGAAGTTAAAGATTTAGCAGTTGGTAATTATACTTTGGTAGTTAAAGATGCCGATGGATGTACTAAAAACTCAACTTTCACTATAATAGAAAGCGGAACTGCAGGTCCATTGTTTACCAATGTTAAGGCTTTGGTTTCTCAAAAATGTGCTATTTCTGGTTGTCATGCAAGCAATGGTGCTGTTCCAAATATCTTTAGTACCGATTGTAAAATTGTAGAAAGAGGTCAAATGATGAAAACAAAAGCTGTTGATGGATACATGGGTGGTTTGACAGAAAATGAAAAGAAGGTAATTACTGATTGGTTGGGCAATGGTGGTAGATTCATAGACTAATTAAAGTCATGAGATATCTAATTGAACTTTCATACAATGGTACCAACTATCAAGGTTGGCAAATTCAACCCAATGGCATGACTGTTCAAGAGGTGCTTAACAACGCATTGTCTGTTTTGTTGAGACAACCTATTGAAACAATGGGGTGTGGTAGAACGGACACAGGAGTGCACGCTAAACAATATTTTGCTCATTTTGATACTTCGGTAGTTTTGCCCGATTCTATCATTAGAAACCTAAATGGTATTTTGCCACATGACATTGCTATTCATGATATAGTTGCAATTTCAGATGATTTTAATGCCCGTTTTAATGCTAAATCAAGGACATACGAATACCATATTATTTTTGATAAGAATCCTTTTTTACACAATGCTGCGGTAAGGTGGTTTCATCCATTGAATCTGGAAAAAATGAATGAAGGAGCACTTTTACTATTGGGAGAACAAGATTTCAGTTGTTTTAGTAAAACGAATACAGACGTGAAACATTATGTCTGTAATGTAATGCATGCGGAATGGTATTATAAAGATCATATTTTAGTGTTTGAAGTGACAGCCAATCGTTTTTTGAGAAACATGGTTAGAGCAATGGTAGGAACATTAACCTTGTTAGGAGAAGATAAAATTACAATTGAGAAGTTTAAAGAAATATTAGAAAGTAAAGACAGAAGGTTAGCAGGTGTTTCTGTGCCCGCTCATGGGCTTTACTTAACTGAAATTGTTTATTGATATGTTGGTTAAATTCCTACTTTTCCCTTTGGCTTTATTGTTCAATGCCATTACCAAAGTTAGGAATTATTGCTACGACCATCAGTTTTTTAAATCATATAAATCGACATTAAAAACCATTGGAATCGGAAATTTGCAAGTGGGTGGAAGTGGTAAAACCCCTTTTACTGCATGGTTATTTAACGAATTTAATGGGGATTATAAAATTGGGATTTTGTCAAGAGGGTATGGACGAAAAACCAAAGGATTAATACACGCTAATCAAACCTCTTCAGCTCAAACAATAGGTGATGAACCATTTTGGTATTTACAACATTTGCCCGAAGTGGAAGTGGTGGTAGCCGAAAAACGAAAACTTGGCTTACAGCATTATGAAAAATCTAAGGTTCAATTGGTGCTTTTGGATGATGCTTTTCAACACAGGGCGGTTCAATTAGATGTTCAAATAGTGCTTACTGAATATGGTAATTTGTATTTCAATGACACTTTGTTACCTATAGGTAGATTGCGCGAAAGTATTAACGGAATATATAGAGCGGACATCATCGTAGTAACAAAATGTCCCCAAACCATGGGTTTAGATGAAAAGCAACAACTTATTCGAAAGATTAATCCAAGTAAGCATCAATCTGTGTTTTTTACTTGTATTCAATACCAAAGAATTCGTTCAATTAAAGGGTCAGCAAGTCTTTCAGAGTTGAATGTTCAAAAAGTAATAGCTTTGTCATCAATAGCAAATCCAAAATTGTTTATCAATGAATTAAAATCGCAATATTCGGTAGTCGAAGCTAAATCATTCCCCGATCATTTTTATTATTCAGTAAAAGAAATCGCTATGCTTATTGATTCTTTGGATGCTCAAACCATTGTAATTACAACCGAAAAAGATGAATCGAAGTTGCTCAATGAAACACTTAAGAACTTACTTCCTGAGAATAAATTTTGGGTTTTGCCTTTACAAACTGAGATAATGTTTGACGAAAAAGAAATGTTGTTAGAGGCAATAAAAAAGAAACTACATTAAAGGGATGATTTTACCCTCGCCCGAGTTGAATTTAGTAAAAGTTTGACTAGGTTCTCCTGAGTAATGTATGTTCCCTGCACCAAAAAGTTTAATATCAAGTACTTCGAGCCCTTTTACATAAGAATCAGCTCTGCTAAAACTTGCGATGTAGCATTTTTTTGCCAGTAAATTTCTTGCATCCAAGAAACTAATATCATCCACAGAGGCAGAAATCAAAAAACAAGATCCACTCAAAATTACACCACCTGTATTATTACAATTGATATTGATGTAATCTGCCTCAATATTTAGTTCTGCATCTTCGAGTCCACCTTGGTTTATTGTTATCGATTGTTTGTTTATAATTGGTCCTTCACTGATGATTTTTGCGCTCCCAAATATTTCAATTCTATTGAGAGTGTTAACATAAACAATAACTTTTTGTCTAATTTTTAGTTTTCTAACCCAATTAAAGGAGTTTTCGTTTCTTATTTTTAGTAAGTTATTTTCGACAACAGTTGTGTAGCCTTTAATAACATTTTTACCTGCGTACATAATAATTGTTCCAGCTTTTATTGAATCATGAATGATAAAAACATCAAACTTTTCACCTACCTCAATGGCATTAAAATTAGGCATTTGGCGTTCTTCGCTGATAACTTCCCCGTATGAGGTCAATAAATCATCGGCAGGATGACAACTAAACAATACAATTGAAATGAAAAAAAGATATTTAGTCATTTTTATTTAATGGATTTTTGAAACGATAACCAGCTCCCCAATAAAAGTAATCTGCAACAGCCATGTGTGATTTCAGTCTCGATTGAACAAAAATACCTTTGTTGAAATGGTAGTTGAACCCTATGGCAAAATAAACCCTTTTCTTATATTCATTTGGTCTGTAAACATAAGTGCCCAAATCGGTAACAATAGCAATTCTGCCAAACTGAAATTCATGACCTACTTTGACAGCCACTTCAGTGATTTCATGCAGTTGATTGTTTTTTAAAGAATTGGGGTTGAATTTTTCATATGGATAGGTTTTGTCAATAAAAAACTCAGGACCAAAACGCCAAGCACGTGGTTTGTTTTTATGTTGGTAATAGGCCAAAAAACTAGCTGCATAGATATTAAAACGGCGAATATCAGCAACTGCAATTTGTTTATTAGCATAGGCAAACATGACTTCTAATCCATTTTTGGGGAACAATGAAGGTAAGTCTTTCGATTTAAATTGAGGTGTATTAAAATGTTGAATAATTCCAACACTTAAGTGAGCCATGTTTATTCCTAAATTAGGTCTTTTGAAATTGCCGTTGCTGTAATGAGTAACACCAATGCCAAGAACTAGTTGATGTTTGGGCGAAATAGTGTGGTAAGTGTTGTAGATGATTTGCATTTTGCCATTCAATCTTGAGCCAATGGCTTTGTTTTTCCTGTTTAAATCGAAGTTATAAGGTTTGGTAAGGAAACCGATACCCGAACCAAAGCGCAATGTACTTTGGAATTTAGCTCTTTTTTTTAAGTTTGCCTCCACGTTTAGACTTGCATCAATGACACTACCATTGGTTTCGCGATTTCCCAAATTAAAGTATGAGGCACCAACTCCCCATCGTAAATGTTTGTATTTTTGGTCAATGCTATTCCACCCTGAGTGATTGCTAACATAGTTTAGTTCAAAACCTATAGTATGTGCCTCCATGTTTGCCATGTATTCACGGTGTGCTATTAAAAAACCGGGAAACAAATTCACGGAAAAGCCTTTAAAGGCCTCTTGTGCATAAGAAGAGGTAACAGACTTAAAGATTACAATAAATAAAATATTTCGTTTGAACACATCGCAAATTTAAACAAATGATTTTAATATTTATATTAGGCAATGGTTTAAAAATTCAAAAGTGAATGCGTTTATCAAATAAGGGGTTACTTGTTAAAATAATTTAAATTAAGATTGAATTAGAATTATAGGATTAATTGATTGTTATTTAGTTTATTAGATATATTATTTGCAATGATTTTGTCAAAATTTACATAAATACAATAATTATTTCAAAACTTCGTTATATTCGCATATCGATAATAAACACCAAAAGCCTATTGTTAGTAATATTACACATTGATTTTTAGTATTTTAAGTAATTTTTTGTAAGTGGATTTTTTAAAAAGCGCCAGTAGGCTTGGACATAAGAATCTTATTGGATTCGTTCTGTTTTGTTTTACTCTGCCCATTTTGGGAGGGTCGTATAAAGGTATGTTCAGTGCTGATATGCTTTCAATCATTGATTCTTTTTTTGTGGAAACAAATGAAAAGTCAGTAAATGTAGAAATCAAAAAATCAAAAAATGAATCAATCCTTTCATCATCATCTGTTAAAGAAACTCAACTTAATTTAATTTTTCCAAATGATACTAGTAAAAAAGGTGTTAAAGATTCAGGTAAATTAGCATTTCCAATAAAAGACAATGTTAAAGATGATAAACCTGATTATAAAAATAATATCGATTTATTAGACCCCTCTGTTAAAAAAGACGTTCAATACAATCCTCAGACCAAACGATATGATGTTTACAAGCAAGTAGGTGGACGCAAAACTTTGGTTAAGTCTTTAACAAGAGACGAATATTTGGCAGAAACCGCAGCTGATGAACGCAAACGATACTATGACCAACGTGCCAAAAGTAATGCAGGTTCTAGTGGATACAACAACAATAACAAGATTGAGCTCATTAAAACACCAGATGTATTAGACAAAGTATTCAGAGGTGGTTTAATTGATATTCAACCAAGTGGATCGGCTGAATTAACTTTTGGAGGAAATTTTAATACCGTTAGGAATCCACAATTTAGTGCAAGACAACAAAAAACAGGACAATTTGATTTTGATCAAAAAATACAATTAAACGTAACAGGAAAAATTGGCAATGCGCTTAACCTAGGAATCAAGTACGATACAGACGCAACGTTTGATTTTGACAATCAAACCAAATTAGATTGGGTGGGTAAGGAAGATCAAATGTTGAAAAAGATAGAACTCGGAAATGTGAGTTTGCCTTTAAATGGAAGTTTAATTCAAGCAGGACAATCTTTATTTGGGATTAAAACAGATTGGCAATTTGGTCGATTGAAAATGTCTGTAATAGCCACGCAAAACAAAGGGCAAAGAACAGAAACAACGGTTAATGGTGGTGCTCAAATAACACAATTCAATATCCAAGCGCACAACTACGACCAAAATCGACACTATTTTCTTGGTCAGTTTTTCAAAGACCAATATGACAATGCCTTGTCAAATTTACCTCTTGTTGCTTCAGGTGTTTTTATTAACCGTGTTGAAATATGGGTTACCAACAGAAGCGGAAATTTCGAAAATACCAGAGATGTATTGTCTATAATGGATTTGGGTGAAACCAATCCTTACAATGCAAATGCTAGAATTCCAGGTTTCCTTGACCCAAGAACTTCTAATGAACACAATACCATTTACAATAATTTCACAAATGGAGCAGGGAGCAATAACATTCGTTTGTCCAAGTCTACTATTGATGCATTAAACAGTCAATATCCGCAATACCAACAAGGCTTGGATTACGAACTTTTGACATATGCACGACAGTTGAACGAAAATGAATTTAACGTTAACCAAAGATTGGGTTATGTATCCTTAAATACAGCACTAAATAATGATGAAATTTTAGCAGTTGCTTTTGAATACACTTTCAATGGTCAAATATACAAAGTAGGAGAGTTTGCCTCAGAAGTAGCAAGCGACCGTGCAAACAGTAGAGTATTGATGGTGAAAATGTTAAAAAATAACATCATCAGAACTAAAATTCCTATGTGGGAATTGATGATGAAGAATATTTACTCGTTAGGTTCCTTTAATATCAATACTTCCGATTTGGATTTTAACGTTATTTATAACGATGACCCCTCAGGAGCTGATTTGAATTACATGCCGGTTCAAAATTTCCCTCAATTAAGCAATGGCAATCCATTAATTAGGGTAATGAACATGGATAAAATAAACCGTCAGGCAGAACCTAAACCAGATGGGGTGTTAGATGTTATTGAAGATGTTACTTTTCAAAGTCGATATGGTAGAGTTATTTTCCCCGTAAGAGAACCCTTCGGTGATTTTCTTAGAAGTAAGTTTGATGGGAATAAACAAGTGGCAGACAAATACGTGTTTGATGCTTTGTATGACAGTACTAAGTGGATGGCAGAACAAGATGTCACTCACAATAAGTTTTTCCTAAAAGGGTCATACAAAGGAAGTAGTAGTAATGAAATTTCATTAAATGCACTTAACGTTCCACAAGGTTCTGTAGTAGTTACGGCTAATGGAACTAAATTGACTGAAAATGTGGATTTTATAGTTGATTACAACGCAGGTAAAGTAACGATTATCAATCAAGGGATTTTACAATCGGGTGCCGTTATTAAAGTGTCATCAGAGAGTAACAGTTTGTTTAATATTCAACAAAAAACATTGCTCGGTACTCGTTTTGATTATGCTGCTAATAAAAAATTATTATTGGGTGGAACAATCTTACACATGTATGAAAGAGCTCTGACTCCCAAAACCAATATTAATGACGATCCTCTTTTAAATACTATTTTTGGGCTCGACTTCAGCTACAATTCTCCTTCCTTGTTTTTAACCAAGTTGGTAGATAAATTGCCTTTTATTCAAACCAAAGCAGAAAGTAAATTGTCTGCACAAGGTGAGTATGCAAGATTATTCCCTGGCAAAGCTTTAGGTCAAAACAACCAAAGAGGGGTTAGTTACTTGGATGATTTTGAAGGGGCTGAAACTACTTTTGACTTAAGATTAGTTAGCAATTGGAAATTAGCAAGTATCCCTCAGAACCAACCTTTTCTTTTCCCCGAATGGCAGTTGAATGCTTCTGATAAAAAGACTTGGGGTTACCAAAGGTCTAAATTGTCATGGTATAATATTGACCCTACATTTTACAGAAGAGACAGATTTACACCTGCCCACATTGCAAGTGATGTGGAAATGCAAAGTAATCACTACATGAGAGAGGTTACAGTTACAGAGGTTTTTCCGAACAAACAAATTCAACAAGGCGCACCTAATATTTTATCAACTTTTGATTTGGCTTATTTCCCAAAAGAAAGAGGTCAATATAATTTCAATCCAAATTCAAGTAATTTTAACGCAAATGGCACTTTCAGTAAACCTGAAAATACTTGGGGTGGTATAATGAGAAGAATTGAAAGTAACGACTTTGAAGCAGCCAATATTGATTATATCGAAATATGGATGATGGACCCGTTCTTTTACAATTCTACCGGCTCAAACAAGGGTAAATTGTATATTGATTTAGGTAATGTAAGTGAGGATATTTTACCTGACAGAAGAAAAACTTTCGAAAATGGATTCAGTCCTTTGGGCAATTTGGGAGATGCTGATACTTCTGTATTTGGAAGGGTGCCGTTATTGCCACAATTAAACAATGCATTCGACAATGAGCCCTCTGCTCGACCTTTTCAAGATGTGGGATTAGACGGAATGAATGATCAAGACGAACGTTTGTTCTATTCCAAATATTTAGATTCTTTAAGAGATGTATTCGGCGCCAATTCCACAATCTATTTAAAAGCATTTGAAGACCCTGCTAATGATAATTACGCACACAATAGAGTTGCTGCATACGATTCTGAGTTGGCATCAGTTATCAGCAGATATAAAAAATTCAATAATTTGGAGGGGAATTCAACGCTTAATAAATTGCCTGATGGTTCTCCTGAATCTGCTACCAACTTACCTGATAACGAAGACATAAACAATGATTTTACCATGAATCAAACTGAAGACTACTTTAATTACGAAGTAAATTTAAGTCCTGATGATATTGAGATTGGAAAAGGATTTGTGACCGATATTTCTGAAGTCAATAAATTACTAAAAAATGGCAAAACGGAAAAAATTAGATGGATTCAATTGAAAATTCCAATTCGTGAATACACCAGAACAGTCGGCAATATTTCTGATTTTAAGTCGATTCGTTTTATGAGAATGTATCTAAAAGGATTTACCGACAGCACAATTTTAAGGATGGCAAACTTTCAGTTGGTAAGGGCCGATTGGAGAAGATATACCAATTCTATGACCAAGCCAGGGGCTGTAGTTCCTTTAGATCCTAATGATAATACAGCCTTTGTAGTTTCAACGGTTAATATTGAAGAAAACGGAAAAAGAACACCTATTCGCTACATAGAACCTCCGGGGATTGACCGTGTTCGTGACCCTGCCTCTCAAAACTTTGTTCAACAAAATGAACAGTCTTTATCGTTGAGAGTTTGTAATTTAAAGTCAGGAGATGCAAGAGGCGCTTTTAAAGCATTGAATTTCGACATTCGAAATTATAAGAATTTTAAAATGTTTGTTCACGCCGAGGGCGACCAATTGAATGATGGCGACTTGTCAGCATTTATTCGAATAGGAACAGATTTGGTTGGTAATTATTACGAATATGAAATTCCTTTAAAAATAACACCAAATGGAACTATAGCTCCTGATAAAATTTGGATGGCTGAAAATGAATTTAATTTTGCTTTGGCAGATTTATTCAATTCAAAAACAAAAAGAGAAGATGCTAATGTTCAACTAAACCGACCATTTTTCTATTTTAATGAAAAAGGCCATCGTATAACCATTTTAGGATTGCCTGATCTGAGCAATGTTAGGGTGATAATGCTTGGTATTCGTAACAATACAGACAATCCTAAATGTGGCGAAGTGTGGTTCAATGAAATGCGTGTTACGGATATTTCAAACAAGGGCGGTTGGGCTACAACAGGACGTGTGGTGGCTCAAATGGCAGACTTTGCAACCTTATCTGCATCAGGAAATATTTCAACCATCGGTTTTGGTGGTATAGACAAACGATTAAACGAGCGTAATTTAAGTGACAATTACCAATATGATTTGTCATCTGCTTTTGAATTAGGTAAGTTTTTTCCTCAAAAAGCAGGGGTTAATATCCCAATGTTTATTGGTTACAGTGGAACTATCTTGCGTCCTAAGTTCAATCCTTTGAATCCCGACGTGGAGTTGAAATCTTCTGTTGCCCGCTTGCCCGAAGATCAGAAAAAAGAAGTATTAAGAGCGGCCGAGGATTATAATTCGAGGTACAGTATAAATTTCACAAACGTTAGAAAAAATCACACCGGAACAGGTCCTGTAATGCCTTGGAGTATTTCTAATTTCAACTTAACCTATTCATTTATTCACTTAAAGCGTCGAAATATTCAAGTTGAAGATCAATTTACCAAAACTTACCACGGAAGTTTGGGATACACTTATAATCCCAAGTCAAAACCATGGGAACCGTTCAAGTTTATAAAAAACAAAAGACTTCAAATTTTAAGAGATTTCAACTTGAATTACTTGCCTCAAACCATATTAGTTCGTTTTGATGTAGACCGTTTGTACTCAGAAAAATTAAGCCGTTCGAATGATTTATTTAAGCAATTAACACCTCGATTGTTTGATAAGAATTTTACCATGCAAAGGGTGTTTAATGTTAACTTCCCTTTCACCAAAAGTTTGAAATTAGATTATTCAGCAACGGTTAATAGTCGTGTTCAAGAACCATTTGGTGAAATTACCAATAACTTGCAAAGAGACAGTATTCGCAAGGATTTTTGGGCTTTGGGAAGAATGAGAGATTTTAATCAGATTGCTGTATTCAACTACACTGTTCCTTTTGCTAAGGTTGGATTTTTGAATTGGATTCAAACCCAAGTGAAATATGGGGCTAATTATGGTTGGACGCAAGCACCACCAGCTTTCAGTACCTTTGGAAATACGATTTCGAATAGCAGAGATTTGAATGTAAATTCACAATTTAACTTTGTTAATTTATACAATAAAATTCCATTCTTGAAGAAAATCAACCAAGGGGGTAGCAAAAAACCACCTGTAAAAGATGCTAAAGATCAAGGTTCTGCTGCTACAGCTAAGAACGAAAAAGAAAAGCCATCTCCGGGGACAGGTTTTTTACGTGCACTGATGATGTTGAGAAATGGTAGTGTTAATTACACCTTACGTCAAGGAATTTTATTGCCTGGTT
The DNA here is from genome assembly GCA_945871905.1 of Chitinophaga pinensis. GTDB lineage: Bacteria > Bacteroidota > Bacteroidia > NS11-12g > UBA955 > JABMMZ01. The sequence goes on along the minus strand of CAMBXL010000005.1, from coordinate 57,639 downwards.
TCAATGAGCAAATCGATTACTTCGGTCAAAATTTTGCCAAAAATGCCCCTGGCTTGCCATTTATTTTGGGAAGTCAAGAAAATAACACCCGTTATAATTTGGCACAAAATGGTAATTTGAGCAATGATTTAAGGTTAAACAATTTTTACACCCAAACTAATTCCAAAACTATACAAGGAAATGCAACATTAGAACCTATGAAAGATTTTAGAATTCAAGTGAATTTTAATTTGTCACAAATGAATTCCATACAGTCTTTATTTAGATATGACGATACTTTAAAAGATTGGAGAGATTTTGCAATGACAGAAACAGGGAATTTCTCTATGTCAAGTGTGTTTATCCAAACAGCAAATGATCCTGTCAATGCTAAAAATGGATGGAGAAGTAACAATTATGATAACTTTGAAAACTATAGGTTTGTAATTTCACAACGTCAAGCCAATTTAGATGACAGGGTAGTGAATAAAAGGGTGGATACAACTAATAGAGGTAAGTTTTATTTTGGATATGGTGCCACATCTCAAAATACATTAATTCCAGCCTTCTTAGCCGCATATTCTGGTGCGAATCAATCGTCTGTATCATTGAGTCCGTTTAGAAACTTACCTTTACCAAACTGGGCTATAAATTATAATGGACTCAATAAAATAAAAGCAATTGGTAAAATATTTTCAAACATAACGATACAACACAGATATGTCGGTAATTATAATGTTAGTGGCTATACCAGCAATTTGCAATACAATCCTGAAGCTACGGCTCAAGGAGGTAAGGATTTGGTAAGTCAGTTGAATATTAATAATGTTTCTATTCGTGAACAATTTAACCCATTAATTGGGATAGACTTAACTACAAAATCAGGGATTACCACCAACTTTAAATACAACTCAAATAGAAACATAACTTTGTTTGTTCCCAATGCCAATGTAACGGAAATGAGCAGTAAAGAAATGGTGTTTAGATTAGGGTACAGGGTAAATGGAATAAAATTGCCAATTAAAGTCAATGGTAAAAGAGTGAATTTAGTGAATGACTTACAAATGGATTTAGATGTAAGTATTCAGAATAACTATACCATTATTCGTAAAGTTGACCAAAACACAAATACTGCCGCTAATGGACAAAGGGTCGTGTTAATTCGTCCTAATATTAATTACATGGTCAATACAAATGTCAATTTAACTATATTTTACGACAGAAGAGCCTCTACGCCTTATGCTTCTAACGCTTTCCCAACTGCATTAACAACCTTTGGTGCTAAGTTGAGATACACGATTCAGTAATAGATATTTTTTACTTTTACTAGTAATTAGTTAATTTATTCACATTTTACATGTAAATAATGTTAATTAATTGATTTTCAGACACTTTAGTTTTGTCATGAGACTGTCATTATTTATATTAAATGAATGTTAATGTAAAGATTTATTTAATATTTGTATCCTTTATTAAAAAGATTTCTATATATGAACAAATTTTTCTCTCTCTTAACACTCGTTCTTTTTTTTGTTAATTCTTCTTTTTCTCAGTCTTATGCTCAGAAAACATTCGGTTTAAAGAAGAAACTCCCCGGTAATGATGAAAATGGATATATTCTATTTTCTCCTATGAATTGCGATACTACTTATTTAATTAACAAATGTGGTCAAAAAGTACATCAATGGAAAACCCTTACACCACCTAGTTTATCCTCTTATTTAACAGCTGAAGGTCATTTAATAAAAACAGGTGTTCACAGTGACACTGGTTTTTTAACAGCGGGTGGAAAAGGGGGCTATATTGAAGAATATGATTGGTTTGGAAAACTATTATGGAGTTATGAAGTGTTTAATGATTCATTAACTCAACACCATGATATTGAAATTATGCCAAATGGCAATATTCTTGTTTTGGCTTGGCATCACATTACTAAACTTGAAGCAATGGCATTAGGTCGTAGGTCCGAAAATTTCCAACAGGGTACAGGTGGCGACCAATTGTGGGGTGAAAGAATAATTGAGTTACGCCCTATTGGAAAAGACAGTGCTGAAATTGTATGGCAATGGGATTTGTTTGACCATATTATTCAAGATGTGGATGTCAATAAACCCAATTACGGTATTATATCAGACCACCCTGAATTAATGAACATCAATTATGCCACCAATTTAAAAACGTTTGATTGGATTCATGCCAATTCGGTAGCTTATAATGCAAAAACAGATCAAATTATTATAAGCACACACAATATATCAGAAGTTTGGGTCATTGACCATAGTACCTCAAAGGCCGAAGCTGGAACCCACCAAGGAGGAAATTCAGGAATGGGTGGAGATATTATATACCGTTGGGGAAATCCTGAAGCCTATGGTTGGGGTATAAAAAATGATCGCAAGCTTTTTAAACAACATGATGCCCATTGGATTCCTGGAGGGTATTTAGACTCAGGTAAAATTATGATATTCAATAATGGTCAGGAAAGAGATACTTTTTATTCAACTGTTGATGTCTTTCAAATACCCGATTTGTCGAATAATGCTTATAAAATGAATATGCCCTATGGTCCAAACAATTTTTCATGGACTTACAAAGACTCTATTCCAACTGATTTTTTCTCAGTTGTGATATCAGGAGCAAATCGTTTGCCTAATGGAAATACATTAATTTGTAGTGGTGTGCAAGGTCGATTTTTTGAAGTTACTCCAAAAAAGAAAATTGTATGGGAGTATAAAAGTCCATTAGAAGGCAATACAATAAGCACTGACGGAACTTTTGGAAATGGTTATGTTTTTAGATGTTCGTTTTATCCCAATACATTTGGCGCATTTAAAAATAGAACCCTAACTTCCAAAGGGGCAATAGAAAGAAATTCTCGTCCTTATACCTGTAATTATGAAAATGTTGCACCTAAATTAGTAAGACTATCTCCTGAAAAAGATGCTAAAATGATATTGCCAAATGAGGATTTAGCAATTGAGTTTAATGAAACAGTTTTGAAAAGACTAGCAGGTACAATAAGGATTTATGCGAATAACACATTATTTGAAACAATCAATGTAACATCAAGTAATGTCAAAGCAAATGGGAGAGTTATTGTGATTAATCCTGTTAAAGAGTTGCCTATTAATTCAAAAATAGAGGTAAATGTAACCGCCAATTCATTCAGAGATTCGTCTTTCAATATTTATGCACCTGAAATTAAAATAGCAGATTGGTACTTTTACACTTTAGAAAAGAAACCTGTAGTAAGTCGTTTGTCACCTGAAAATTTACAAGTAAATGTATTGCCAAATGTATTGCCAACCATTACCTTTAAAGATAATGTTAGCAAAGCGAATAATGGTAATATCTCAATTTTTGTAAACGGAAGTTTAAAAGAAACTATTGCTGTAGGAAGTAATGCCATACAAGTTGTGGATTCAGTGGTTACAATTACGCCAACTCAAGCCTTTAAGCCAGGTTCTTTGGTTGTTATATCAACCGATTCATGTTTTATAGATGTGTACAAGCAAAAAAGCTTTCCAATTTTCTATGGTACTTGGTACTTCACTATGGCAGCCTCTCCAAAAATGAGTCAGTTAACGCCTGCCCATCTTTCAAAAGATATCTCTACAACATCTCCATTAACTATTAAGTTTAACCAAAATGTTACAATGAATGCAGGTAGTCAAATAAAAGTTTATCAAAATAAACAATTGTTTAAAACCATATCTGCTAATAGTAGTGAATTAACCTTGTTAGATAGCGTATTAACCATTACGCCTAGTCAGAGTTTTGTAAATGGGGCATTCATTGGAATTGAAATACCATCTAATTTTGTGAAAAATGATTTAGGTGTCTTTTATGAAGGTATCGATACAGCCAAATGGATATTCAAAACTGCGGGTAAATTAAATGTTAATGAAATGATTTCAAATGAAACAATAGTGTATCCACAACCAGTCATTGATTGGCTTAAAATAAGTTCAAGTGAAACTATTTGGTCTTTAGAATTAGTGGATATTTATGGTAGAGTATATATTTTGAAAGCAAATGAATCTTCAATGCTTGATTTGTCCAATTACTCGGCAGGTATTTATACTTTAGTTATCAATAAAACAAAGCTTATCAAGCTTACCAAGATATAATGAGTGTGTCTCAGATTATTTAAAATGTTCATTGAAAATCTCCAATCTAATTGGGGATTTTCTTTTTATATACCTCTTCAGTTTTATTGAACTAATTATTAATATATAATGTTGTAAACTCGGATGTTTTTGTATGTATGAACCAATTGTAATCCTTTTACATAAGGCATTACTTGTTGTTCAAAATCGCTAGAATTGCTGATGAGTATATTGGGATGTCTTCGTTCTATGTTTTCTATGATTAAGCGTTCATCTTGATCCTTAAAAAATCTAAAACCATTCAAATGAAGGTAATATAAAATATTATTGGGGGAAATGTCATAACCAACCATCACACAGTCCTTTCTGTTTATGCCGATATTGTTTAATTGTGTTTTAAGCGCCCCATAGTCAAAAGCGTTAATGTGAGACTGTTCCCAGTAATTACCTTGCGTATAACGTTCTTTTAGGTATCGCTTGCCAAAGTTGAATTGATAGTTGAGCCCAACTAATAAAAGGACAATAGCACTGATTTTTATAAGCCAAAATTGAGGTTTTAACTGTTTAATTGCAGTCCCCAGTGAAATCCAATTCAGAAAAAAAGAAGGAAGTAAGCACAATACATAATAGTCGTGATACTTAAATTGATGAATCATTAATGATAAAAAAGCCAAAGTTCCTAATGTGTTGATGGAGGAAATTAGCCACAAAGTTTTATTTAAAAAGGGGTATAGAAACAGATTTAAAACTAACAAACCAAACAAAACGTATATGACTGGTTCTGTATAGGTTTGCGAAGGCCAATTAGCCAAATAGACATGCCAATCGTCGAAATAATCATTCCAACCGGTAAAGTCGGGGATTTGCATTAAAAAATAGGCGCTGTTGTGTGTTTTACCCAAATGTTGACTCCAAAAATACCATGAAACTGGTGTAATTAAAGAAACTATAAGCAGCGTGAATAGGATTTTTGGGGCTTGAATTTTGAATTTACTTGGAAAGAGTATGGCAATAAAACCAACAAAAAATAGGGTAAGCCACTGAATCATTGAGGTAGTTTTGATAGCAATACTCAAACTAAGGGTTAAGCAAAAAAGGAGCGAATCTGTTTTTGTGAGTTGTGCCGGTAAGTAGGAATGAACCACAAATCCTTTGAAAAAGAAATACCAAGCACACAAAGCAAGACCAAGAGAGGCGATGTCAGGCAAAAAGTTATTGGCATAAAAAAGAACAATAGGAGAGGCATTGAACAATCCAATAAGGGCAAGTGAAATAAATGGATTGAAATAACGCAATAACAGAAGAAAAAGTGCATAGATACCCATACTAAAGACTAAAAAACTGAGTAATCGAAAATAAAACTCATTGTACGAGCCTATTTTAAATAAACCCGCAGCCAAATAACTCATCAAGGGAAATTCACACGAAACGATGCCGTCTATACATCGATTTTCATTGACTTCGGGATAAAAAAAGCGAAAACCATTGTAGTAATAGTTTTGTGCCAAAGAGAGCCTATCACACTGCGCACTTTGATGAACCCCCATAGGTGGTTTGTTGAAGCTGTCAAATCGACCAATAAATGCATTGAACAGCAGCCAAAAGGCCACGAAAAGCATAAAATTTGTTCGATTTATTCGGCGAATAAAGTTCAAGCGTTTTGAATAATTGGAATTTTAGTTTTACTAATTTGTTCAATTCCTCCATACACATTTTTAATCAGTAGAAAGCCATTTTTTCTGAGCAAACTTGAGGCAATCATACTGCTATAGCCACTGCTACAATACAAGTAAATAACTTTGTCTTTGGGTAAAGTGTGAATTTGAGTAGGCAGTTCAGTATAGGGGATATTAATAGCTTCGAGCACATGACCACTGTTGTATTTTTCGGGTTTGCGAACATCCACAACAAATTCATTGTTAAAATTAAGGTCGAGTTCAAACTCTTCAGTTGACACACTGATAATAACATCAATAGGCAATTGTGCTTGGGCGTATGTTTTAAAACCATTTTCTAAAAAAACGAGATTGGTGTAACCCAATTCATTTAATTGATTGAGTGAGAGTTCATTTTTGTCAGATACAACCAATAATGGGGTAGAGGTATTGGGAAATACAGTTTTTATTTTTTGTTCAAAAGAACCATTAAGACCCACGTTGATAGAACGGGGAATGAAACCACGTTCAAAAAGGTCGGGAATTCGAGTATCCAGAATTTCATACTGTTGGATTTGGTCCAATTCAATAAATTTCATGTTACAAACCTACAATTAAAAAAAGAAAGAGACAAAAAGAAAGAGCTTGATTTAATATAAGTAAATCAATTGATAATTTACTTATATTAAATCAAAAGGTTTAATTTTTAACACATCTAATTGAAGATCCAACTTTTTTATCCTCAAAAATACGTCCAATGTTTAAAGTGTCATTTCTTAAAAGATAGACAGTATATTTATCAGTATCATAAGTTGAAGTTCCAAAGATTCCATTGTTGATACTAGAAAAACCAAATTCATTTATTAAGCCACCTGGTAAGGCTGAAAATCCACTTTCATTATTGGCATAATTGATATTCGGCCAGAATGAACTATTGTCGATTTTTATTTGAATGGCTTGAGTTCCAACCCAACAACTTGAGCAGTTTTTATCAATAGATGGATTAATGAATGATAATAAACTATCCCAGTCATTTTGAGTAGGAATATGCCATCCTAATGGACAAATATTTCTACTTTCTGTAATGGAATAATAATTATACAACTTTCCAATTGTATTATTGTTAATACTATCATAGTTATAGTATACCCAGGCTCCATTTGATGTCGAATTCCAATCTGTTAAATTGTTAATTTTAAGAATAGGATCACCATTGGAATAAATAGACGTTTTTAAATTTTCTTGAAACCATTCTTGACCATTACCTAATTGAATAGTTTTGTAGTTGTGATTGTCAAATGTAACGCCTTGTCCAGCTTGATACATAAATTCGGGAATTGTTGTAAAACTATCTACAAAGCTATAATATGTTCCAGTATTTGTTTCAAAAAATAACTTAAAATAATATTTAGTTGAGGGTTTTAATTGAGTTAAATACCAATCAAGTGTTTGATTAATCGGAGGATTGTCATAAAACTCATCATTCACAAATCCTGTATTTTTATTTAGGCTAGTTAAAACATCAATTTTATTAATAGTTGAACCATTAGTTTCAGTAATTTCAAATGGGATGTTTGCTGTTTTTGCTGTAATGTAGTTTATGTTATTAATTTTAACGTTTGGAATGCCTGATTTCGTTTTAAAACTGTAGTTTTTAGAATAAATATAGCCTTTACTGTGTTTTGCATACACGCGAACAAAATATTCAGCACCTTTTTCTAAATTAGTTATCGTAAATGAGGAATCAATTATAAGTTTTTGGCCAATTATGTTTTGACCGTTTATTACTCTCCAAACCCCACAATCATTTTGTTGAGCTGTAACTATAAATTCTTCAACGATGGTTTTTTTATTACCGTTTATTTTAGGATTAATGGATTTTGACCATACTATTCCATATTCCTTGTAACCTGATGAAGATAATTTCCATGGCAATCTAAATTTTGCCTCAAATAGTCCAATATCATAAATAGGTTGATTGTAATTAAAATAACTATAACCATATTTATCATAATTAACATTGTTATAAGAAATATCACAGTATGTTCTGCTTTTGAATGTGTCAGAAAACAATTCCGGGAAATCAGAAGTGTTAAATGCAAATGAGTTGCCATAAGCAGTACCTGCATCATTTGTAGCGTATGCTCTAACAAAATATTGAGTATTAGGTTGTAAGTTCTCAAAACCACTAATGTATACTCCAACACCAGCACCATCGATAGATCTATTGTTGTTAATAGTTGGTGTTGTTCCAACAGCCCAACAAACACCTCGTGAAGTTACTACAAGTCCCCCGTCATTTGTTACATTTCCACCTGAAAACAAACCAAAATTCTTAATTAATTCAATATTTTCTGATAAAACTGTTGGTAAACTACCATTTGTGTTAGGATTATTTGTTACAAATGAAATTTGATTGCCATATGATGTTCCATTAGAATTAGTTGCATAGGCTCTCATGTAATATGTTGTAGCCGGAGAAAGTGGTTGCATTGTACTGTTGTATACTCCTAAACCCGACCCATCTACTGTGAAATTATTAGCAATAGTAGGATTAGGAGATGTATTCCAGCAAACACCTCTCTGAGTCACAACTGAACCACCATCTGCACTAATACTTCCTCCACCATATGCAGAAGAACTAGATAATACTGTTACAGTTTGGCTACTTATAGTTGGTAATGAACTTCTATTAGGGATTTTGTATGTAATACTATCAATGTCTGCTACAGATAAACTCAAGATATTACCGTTGTTTTGAAATATTTTTTTTGTAACAGGAGAAGGTATAAGTATAAATCTAACACTATCAATGGATTGTAATGGTAAACTAAGAATAGAGCCATTGCCTTGATGAATGACCATATTACTTTGTGCATTTGATGAAAATAAGGTACAAATGCCAATTAAACTAAAAATTATCTTTTTCATTATTGTTTAACAATTTTCTTGTGGATACTAAAATTTTGACCTTGAATTTGAACCGTGTAATTACCGGCGGCTAAATTTTCAAGTGAAATAGATTGTTTTTGCTCACCTATACTTTGTTTGCCTACATTTATTTCTTTTACTACTTTGCCTTGTAAATCCAAAATAGTACATTTTATATTATCCGCATTTTTTAGAGTGTAAGTTATATGAGCCAAATTATCTGTAGGATTAGGGAAAATTACAAGTTGTAATTGATTTCCTTCATTAATAATATTATCAATAACTGAAGTGCTTTGATTCTCATCAAATCTGTAGTTTTGCAAAGCTGCCATATCGCGCTCGTACAAGTTGCCGTCTTTCATGTGCACTTGCACTTTGTTATTTTCCATTGTTACTTTACGAACATCATTTAAGTTGTAACTGGTTTTGCTACCATCTGTATTTTGGAAATGTACATTTTGGGCATTTATTTTAATACTAGTTGTAAATAATATTAAAATTAAGTATATTCTGAAAATCATATTGCAAATATATTAAATTAAGAATAATTTAAAAAATAATTTAAAACTAATAAGTTTTTGATTTTTAATTACTTAAAATTTATTTATGGTGTGCTTTTTTGTTCGATAGAGTATATCCACCTAAAATAAATGTAATTTTTTTATAATAAATATTGTATTATTAAAAAAAAGAACAAAATAAATTATTAGCCTATTATAGATTTAAAAAAGATAATATAGTTTCAATTTTTAAAAGAAATTTTAGAATAAAACTAATCATTTTTGATGTAAAAAACATTAATTTTGCAATCCATTATAAAAAGGAGAGTTGTCCGAGTGGTTTAAGGAGCACGCTTGGAAAGCGTGTATATCGCAAGGTATCAAGAGTTCGAATCTCTTACTCTCCGCCAAGATTCTACAAAACCTCAATTTTATTGAGGTTTTTTTTATACCCTTTTTTTGTCTGAGCATAGCTCAAGCACAAAAAAGGGCATAAAAAAAGACCAGCCATGTAATGGCTAGGTTTTGTAGAGTCATGAAGCCACCCCACATAGAGATCATGTCAATAATCTCTGAGAATTTTGTCTGAGCTTAGCTCAAGCACAAAAAAGGGTATAAAAAAAGACCAGCCGTGTAACGGCTAGGTTTTGTAGAATCTTGAAGCCACCCCACATAGAGATCATGTCAATAATCTCTGAGAATTTTGTCTGAGCTTAGCTCAAGCAAATGGAGGGCACGTTGCAAATTTAATTTGTTTTTTAAAACTAATTTACCGTTGTATATAGAGTTCTATATAAGTGGTCATAATAGAAAAATATGTTTTGGTAAACAGAAGATTCTATTGAAACCTACCAACCCTAGAAATATGATTGGAGCTGGTACTAAAGCAGGCCTAATTCTACTTGCAATTATACAAATTTGTAAGGACTATATAACTATTGTAATGATAACGCAGATTAGGAACAAGACATAAGAACAGGATATTAAAAACATTAAAAAACAGATTCAGTTAGCACCAATATGGGTTGCAAAAATAATGCGCTCACCAACAGCACAATTGTTAGTGTAAAAAATACAGCGCCAATATTATTTCCAGATTGGGTGCTTTTGCCAATTGTTTAAAAAGCCTAATTTATAAATCGGGAGATTGTGAGACGTTGTAAAAAGATCTAGAATTTTCTTCTTAATCTGATGGTTGGGTGTAACCTCATTACAAACATAAATCATTGTTGTTATAATCAAAAATGGTTTTTTGCATTGCACTGGAAGTAACGCACTATTCAACCAGTCTGATTTTGGATTATTTATTCTTTCAATAGGAATTTTAACCATATTCCTACTCCAAAGTCTGGAATGGTGTGCAATGATATTTCTAACATAGGTAATTGCTTCTAACCAACTAGAAAGTTCGCTATGCAAGTTTAGTCCCATTTCTTTTGCAATTGTTGCCTTTTCAGGCAATTGATGTTTTAGGTTTTTGTAAAACTTTGATAATGTTCCCATTGAAGCAACTTCTAGAATTTTCCAAGAATCAGCATCTTGATTCGGATATCTATTTCTTTGGTCTTTAATGAAAATTTCCTGACTTCGGGAAAACTCTTTTTTCAGTTCAATAATTGTATTTTGATGAATTGTTACCGATGGATTGGAAGGTAAACTTATAGTTTCGAATAAGTTAGAATCTAAATACCACAAGCTTCCATAGGCAATTGATAAATGATAAATCATTTTTGTTCTTAATGCAATTTCAATTCTTTCAATTGCATCAAATAGAATTAATCTTAATCGCCTATCGAAGTTATATCGCTCGATAATATCCTCGAAATAGGTATTTGGTTTTAATGTGTGTAAAGCAATATCAGCTTGCATGTCCCACCAATAGCCTTTAAGACGGTAGTAACTAATGTTTTCTAAAAAGTGGTGTGCAGATTGCTCGTCATTGAAAAGCATACCCCTTTGTTTCAACAAGGCTATTTGATCTGCAATAGAAGATGGAGTTTTGTTTGCCAAAGCTATAAAAAGAATGACCCGCTAGCAGATCTTACGGTATGCTAGCGGGTACTGTTGATGCAAATGTACAATTTTTTTTAATTTATCTCAAACACAAATTATTTTACAACTGAAATGATTGGTATTATTTACTGGCATAAAAAAGACCAGCCGTTTAACGGCTTAAGGGCGTAAAAATGAACAAGATATTTATAACTTTTTGAACACCCCAATAACTAAAACTTATATTTGAATTGAGACATAAAGTTAGCTTTTTTCTTTTTGGACATTTCAATTATAGAGTCGTCTTTCAAAACCATAATAACGCCATTAACTTCTGATTTGCGTATTTCTTTAACAAAGTTTAAATTGACAAGATGACTTCTATTGGGTGAGAAAAAAAGAGTTTGTGGAAGTATATCTTCAAAATACTTTAAGGATTTGGGTATTAGTATTTCTTTATTTTGTAAATGGATGATTGAATGAGATGCTAAAGACTGAATGTGATTAATAAGCGGAAATTCCAAGAAATAGGTCTTTGTTTTGCAGACAATCACGATAGTATTTGATTTTAAATGCTCATTTTTAGAATTGTTGGTTTCGTTTTCATTATTTATTCTTTTGATAAAGGTTTTAAAATCAGATATAGAAAATGGTTTTAGTAAATAATCATATACATTGTATTTTAAAGCTTCAATAGCATATTTTTCATTACCTGATATGATAATAATTTTTGCTTTGTTATTATTGGGTAGCAAGTTTATGGTTTCTAGCCCACTTAAGTCAGGCATTTCAATATCAATAAAAATAAGATCAGGTTCTTTCTCCGATAAAAAAGTTATGGCTTCTTCCCCGGAGTTGAAGGTGCCTATAATTTTAATATCTTCATTAAAAAAATGAGCAATCATTTTACTTAATGATTCTATAGCTTCTTTTTGATCGTCAATAATTATTGCACTACATATTCCCATTTTTAGTCACTGATTGAATTGCGTTTAAATAAATTGATATTATTTTATGATTCAACAAATGGCATAGCCTCTTTGTTTATAAAATAAGGTGTATATTGTTTATATCGCTGTTGAATCAGTTCCAAATTTTGAAGCGAAACCGATTTGTAATAGAATTTTAATTTTTGTTTTTTTTCATTAGTAATAACATTGCCGATAGAATTGTGGTCGATGTAAATCGTTTGAGCCAAAACGCGTTTAAAATAAATGTTAAATAATTTTATACTTAAGCTTTTGGAAAACAGACCATTGATGTTATAGGTGTATAGTTTTATAAAATCAATGTGTAGTAATTCATTTGAAGATATAATCAATTTCATACTTGGGTTTTTTTTCTTCATTTTAGCAAAGAATCCGTTAAAATGAGGGAGTAATATGTCGTTGTAATCAATAAAAAGGATGTCAATTGGGTTTATATCCAAAGGATTAATTTCATCAATGCTTTGATGGAAGAACACAAATGAATTGGTAGTTTTATTGAGACTTTTTTCTATGCTTTTTTTTAGTACTAGCTCGAAGATGTTGGATTGGTCTACAATACAGATATTGTAAAATAAAAAGCTTGAATCTTGTTTGTTTTTTCTTGAAGTATTCATGAATAAGATGATTATATTATTGAATTAATATTGATAGGATAGTTGTTGATAGTATTTTGAGTTGGCCAGCACATTAAAATGCAAATTGTAAAGTTCGCCCTTGCTGTTTATTTTTAGTTTTTTGTATATTCTGCTGATGTGCTTTCTGATGGTATCTATTGAGATACTGAGCTTTTTAGCTATGTCCTTGTATGAAATGCCACTTAAAAGTAATTCGTACACAGTTATCTCTCTTTTTGATAAAGTGTGGTATTGTCCTATTGTTTTGCCTAACATTAATTCACCTATTTTTTGTATGAAGCTGAATAGTTTATATGTAATAGAATTACTTATGTAACAACCGCCCAAGCCCACTATTTCGATAATATCCAATAACTCATTTTTTTTTTGAGAGTAATGAACAAAGTTTTTTACACCCATTTGAATTGCATTAAATAGAAGTTTATCGTTTTCTAAGTCATTATAAATGATTATTTCTGCACTTTTGAATTCTTTCTTTATTTTGGTTAATTCATTTACATCTTTATTGCAATAGATAATAATATTTGTTTGTGTATTTTTTGATTTAATGTCTTGGCTTTCAGCTAACTTTTCAAAAGTGATGTAATAGCCTTGTATAAAGTAGTAATTACCCAATGTTATTTTTAAATCCTCGGCCTGTTCTATTGATTTGTTTATAATAATAAGTTTTAACATTTGTAGCAGTTTTGTTTTATAGTTGCGTAAGTTTTTTTTAATAAATTAGTTCTATGTTTTAATAATTATTTTTTTTAAATTGCAATTAATGTTATATTAATTTGTTTCGAATTTAAGAAGAATTAAAACTCAAAAAATTAAAAATCCATTCAAAGTGACCAAGTAGTTAACGAACCCCCCCTTTTTTGTAATTTAAGTGACCATCTAATTATCGAGCATTTTTAAAAAGGGGTATTTTTAGCTCCTTTTTAAGCTTTTTTAACGCCTGTTTTTTGATGAAAACATCATTTTTTTTTAATTGTGTAGTTTATCATGTTTAATTTTAGGGTTAATTTTAAGTAATAATTATAAATATTGTGTAACTTGTAATTATAAATTTGTTTATAAAATAGGCAATGTTTGTGTATTTTAATTCAATTATATAAATAATATATACTATTTATTGAATTCATTATAGTACAATATTGATATTTTCGGGATTTGTATTTTTAGGAATAGATGATGTTTTAACATCTTTATGTGGTCTTTTTTAATTGTAAAAACTCTATTTTTTGCAAATGCTCGATAACTACATGGGCTACTTCAAGTAGCTAGGAAGGTCGTTTGATAAATAGTTGGCCACTTTGAATGAAATAAAAAATAGGGCGAATAGTTTATCGATAAATTTGTTTTTTCTGAAATGATATTTATCAGGAGTTTTAACAATAATGAGTCCAATATCAATTCTAGTTGAAAAGGACTCAGGGGTTATATCAGGATTTTTTAAATGGCTACGGATGATAAATATGTAAAAATGGAAAATAGAAAATGCAATAAGCCTAAAGAAGTGGTTTTAAAAAGTATAAATGAATAAAAATTTGAACATCAATTCTGCAATGGAAAATAAAGTGATGCTAAAGGTTTTAGTAGGAGGGCAATTTAGTAGTGTTTGCACTCTCTTGTTTTTTAATATTCTACTTTTAATAGCACTATTTTTCCCAAGTTCAAACGCCTTTGCTCAAGACAGTATAATTGTTAGAGGTAGATTTATAGACAATACCAAATATGCCAATGTATTGATGAAAAATACTTGGGCCTACGAAATGGTGGCAAATAGGCCTTATTATTTCACAAATCCTATCGAAGATCCTCGCATTCAAGACTATGAAAGACGAGAGCATTTTTGGGGTGGTTTTAATGCTAGCAATCCCCACTTATTAAATACACCCCTTTATACCGAGCATATTCTCAACTATCTCCGCTATTGGATGAATCCTTACTTGAACTTTTCTGCTGAAGAAAAAACAGATGGGTTTAAGCGTGCAGTGGATGTAATAATAAGGCAATTTTCGGAGCATCAACAAATTCATGAGTTTGCATACAAGTATCTTACATTAGGATTTAAACAAATAGGTGAAGAGGAGGTGTTGCAATACTTAGATGAAAATTACAAGGATTTAGCCAATCGTTGTTTTGATAATTTTGAAAAAACGGAATTTGAAAGACGCATGGAGGGTTATGCTGCTATGAAAGTAGGGAATTTGGCACCCGATTTTAAGATAGAAATGCTTAGCCCAAGAGCAGCTGCCGAGGGTAGTAAAGGTGGAAGTTTGTATAAAGTAAAATCCGAAAAATCCATTGTGGTGTTTTGGAGCAGCGCTTGTCCGCATTGTATGGAAGAAATGCCCAAGTTAAATGAATGGGCCGCAACACGCAAAGAGGTTAAAGTTATTGCCGTAAGTTTGGATACCGACCCCAAATTACAACAAAAAACTATTAATGGTTTACCAAACATGTTGCATACCAGTGATTACAAAGGGTGGAGGACAGAGGCTGCCGCTAAAAATTACATTGCAGCAACTCCTACATTTATAGTATTGGATAAAGAAAAAAAAGTGGTAGGGAAATACAGTGGATATGAACAAATAAAAAATTTAATGACTCATTAAAATTATGACAATAAAGTTGGGAAATAACGAAAATTCAGAATTCACAAAACTTGAAAATTTAAAAAGAGATTTGATTAGAAAGTATTCAAATGAAAAAGTTTTTAATGATGTCAATAAATTAAATATTTCACTTGTTTACAAAGACAATGTCTATTTAAAGTACTTGAAATTTCCCAAAAGTATTTACAGGCAGTATTTTTTACATTTATTAACCATTGATACTAAAGAAAAAAGACGCGTCAAAAGAAAAGACAAAAACGAAGTTAAATATTTAATAAAATTAATTTATGGAGAATGAAAACGAAGCAAAAATAAAAAAATCAACTTTCATTTAGTTAAAACTTATCATTAAACAATCGTTGAGAACACTATTAATATTTTAAAGCAAAGTAAACCAAATGTATAATTTAATTATCATCAACAAAAATAAAGAACAGGCAGAAACCTTAAAAGTAATGCTTTCTCAGCAATACTTCGTAAAAGGGATTTTTTCTAGCTTGAAGAAGTATGTTGAAGCGTTGCCACAAAAGTCACAACATTATATCACTATTTATTGTAACGATAGCTTAGAAAATATTGCCCCTTTTGTAAATTCAAGATTCATTGTATTCAATGATTTAGAAAATGATAAGCTATTGTTTAATGCCATACAAATGGGGGTTACAAATTTTGTACACCAAACACAAAAAACAAGTGAGTTGCTTTATATTATTGCTTTAGTAACAATGGGAGGTAGTTACATAAGTAGCAATATTTTGTTCATGTTTTATAAATACAATCGAGATGTCAATATTATGGTATTTGGCAATAATCGAAAAAAATATAAATTACTTTCAAAAAGAGAACTTATGGTTTTTGAACAACTCCTGAGTGGGGTTTCTTATAAAGGGATATCCAATAACCTAATTATTTCATTAGACACAACCAGAAAACACATCAGCGCAATATACAAAAAGCTAGAAATTCACAGCAAAGGTGAACTTTATAACTTACATTATAATGTAGTTTCGGAGTCTAATCAAAGTAATTCTTTTTTACTTAAATAAATACATAATTTTGCTTGATTGGCGAAGTTGTTATATCTGTAAAATCAGGTTTAGTGAGAGAATATCTTGTTATACATGTATTTTTTGGTAATTGAAAGAGTAATAATTTTACATTATTAATTAAATTTAGTATTATTGTAATTTAATTTCTATTTAAATTTAGGAATATATATTCAAAAATGATGCAAAAAATCGGCTTTATACTTGTTTTGAATATAGTATGTTTCACTTATTTATTTTCACAAGATGACAAGAATGATTTTCTTGCTTTTAAATATACCTCACAAGATGGATTGTTGACCAATTTGATAAGTGATGTTAGTTTTGATAGAAATGGTTATTTTTGGTTGGCAACTCAAGCTGGATTATCCAGATTCGATGGGCAAATTTTTTTTAACTATTCTAGTAAGGATTTTGATTTTATAAAATCAAACAGATTTTATGTAATCGAAAAAAAAACAGACGGAAGATTATTTGTGACTAACGATGTTAATCAATTGTTTCTTATTGATAGTAAGTCAAAATTACTTAAACTTTCTAATAAAAAATTTGGAGTAGATTTTATTGTTTCTATGAATAAAAAAATCATTTTCCTAAATGATGATTGTACATTATCCAAAGGGGAAATGGAGTCTTATATAAATAAAACGAGTCAGTTATATTGGATTGATAAAAACACATACTATCTATTTAATGAGGCGAATATTTTATACAATGGCAAAACCAAATTGCATAATCAAAATTTCATTCATGATATTGAAAGTGTTTTTGACTTAAACAGTAAGCTTTATATAGTTGATAGAAACAAAAAGATATTTTCAATAGATCAATCTAAAGTTGAATTTGTTTGCGATTTAGAAAAAGAACTGCATCACAAATTCAAAATTAATCAGTTGTGGATTAACCAAAACAACGGTCTTGTTACGCTTAATGCAGGTAATGATGTTTTTACAGTTACTAAGTCAAGTAGTGGATTGAAATTTACTAAGTTTGAATATCAATTAAATATTAATGATAAAATAACCATAGTTGATTCCCCCAAAGAGTATAATCAACAATTTGTTTATTCACGTAGTTTAGGTTTTTATTTAATTAAACTTAATGTTTTTAAATCTAACCTATTGAGAGACAAATTGATAATAAATGAAAATGAAGTGTACCGTGTTTTAACCAATAGAAACTCGGAGATAATAGGGAATTCATTCTATGAATTATTGGGTACGAAATCTGCAACCAATTATTCAAGTTTGTGGTACAATAAAAATTTAGACACAATTTCTTTCTTGACAAAAGACGTGCTTATTGATATTTCAGGCAAAAATTATGTTGTCAAGAAACTTAATAAAAATACATTTGATAATACCAAAGATTTTATTGATGAGGTAAAATTTGAAGGCAAATCCTATTTAATTAGAGGTAACAAAATATTGAGGTTTAAAACGGCCAATGAATTAGAGGTATTATTTAATTCCAATATGGATTTCATTACAACAGCTTGTAAAATTACTAATCAAAATAAATGGTTACTTGGTAGCAGAGATCAAGGTGTTCATGTTTGTGATTTAAAATCAAAAACATCATTGCGTTTGTCTTTCTTTAATAATAAGGAAGTGAGGCAAATTAAGTTTGATTCTTCACTCCAAAAGTATTGGGTTTTTACTTATGGGGCAGGTATCTACTTATTGGATAATCAATTTAAAATAACCTCATTTTATAGTGACGATGATGGAGATTTGAATTTTGCACATTATTACCTCAAAGATACCTTAGGGTTTTATTGGATACCCACTAATAACGGCTTGTTTCAGATTCATATTGATGAAATAAAGGCATTCCTGAAAAACAAAAGGCATCCAATTTATTTAAATTATTACAACACGACAAATGGTTTAGAAAGTAATGAATTTAATGGCCGTTTTTCCAATTCCGGCATTGTGTTGCCAAACGGACATTTGGCCTTTTCAAGTATGACAGGTGTTGTCACTCTAAATCCATATTCATTGCCAAATACTTTAAGTAATAATCCAATTACAATTGACGAGGTCATCCTTAATAACAAAAAATTGCTTATTAATAATACCTACACACTCACAGAAGGATTTACTAATTTTCAGATTTCGGTCTCAAGTCCCAATTTTAATTTACCCAATCAACCCCATTTGGAATATCAAATCCCAAATATAAGTCAGGATTGGCATAAAGTTCAAAATCAAGACATAAGCTTGATGTCATTGAAAAAAGGAACCTATCAAATTATTTATAGAAAAATAGGAGACAGAAATAAGCTAAATTATAAATTAATTACCCTTAAAGTGATACCGCCGTGGTATGCTTCTAATTTGATGTATTTAGTGTATTCTTGTTTTTTTATATCCATCATTCTACTGTTTATTCGTGCTGTTAGTGATAGAAAACAAAGAAAGATAAAAAATGAATTAACACTTTTGGAAAGTGAATTGAAAGCACTCCGATTGCAAATGACCCCTCATTATTTAAGTAATTCATTGTTGACTCTTCAAAGTTTAGTGTTAGACAACGACAAAGAAAAAGCGTTCGAGTTTATAGGGCAATACGGTAAGGTGATGCGAAATGTTTTGGAGAAGTCTGATTTCAGTTTTATTTCATTGGAACAGGAATTACAAACACTCTCTGAATACATAAGATTAGAGGGGTTTATTAGAAATGTTAAAATTGATTTTAACTATCAGTTTTATTCCGATAATCCCATTGCCAATTTATCAAATGTACAAGTGCCTACCATGATTTTTCAACCATTTGTTGAAAATGCTATTTTACATGGTTTAATTCCTAATAATTTGGATCTTAAGCAGATTCAATTCAATATAAGGAAGCTTAATAAAACATTACAAGTAATAATTACAGACAACGGTGTTGGTTTTTTAAAAAAGAGTACAGATAGAAAGTCATATGGATTAGAAAATATACAAAACAGATTGAAAGCCTACAGCAAGTTATTGAAAGTAGATGCCTTTTTTAAAATTGAAACAATAAAGAACGAATCAGGAAATGTTTTGGGGACTCAAGTTATAGTCAACATTCCTTATTTGTTAGAACCATAAACCAATAAAAGATTAATGATATTAAACGCAATAATTATAGATGACAATGAAGCCTCAATCACTGCTTTTGAGAAAACAATTTGTACGTTTTTTTCTTCTGAACTGTTTCTTTTACAGTCTTTTACATCGCCTTTATTAGCCTTAGAAGAACTTGAATATTTAAGCGTCGATGTTATTTTTTTAGATGTTGAAATGCCAGAGTTGAATGGATTTGAATTTCTGTCTCGTTTGCCAGATGAGCTCAAAGCTAAAGTTGTGTTATTTACCGCACATGAACATTTTGCTATCAATGCTATTAGAAATAGTGTTAAATATTATCTAACAAAACCTATTGTTTTGTCTGAGTTAAAAGATTGTATAAGGAATATAATTAAAGATAACCAAGACTTGTATTCATTGTCAAACGTTGAACACGACTTCATATTGGTGGTAGGTCAAGAAAAAAATCAATTATTCAATTGTCATAAAATTACAAGAATACAAGCCAACAGGAATTATTGTTTTCTTTACTATGAAGACAAAGAAATTTATGTATCGAAAACCTTAAAATATTTCGTTGATAGATTGCCTGAATCGCTTTTTTATCGCGCACACAGAAGTCATTTAATCAATTACAATTTTATTATTGAAATAAGAAAAAATGCAACAGGTTCAAGGATATTCCTGAAAGATGGAACTGTTTTGGATATTACTAATACGAAAAAAACGAATTAGTATAATGCATTAACTGCATCATAGCTGCCTCTATCCGTTCTCGCTCGCATCTTGCGAGTTAACCCCGTCTTTGCCTCTGGCATCTCATTTACTTAACTTCATATTTTGTGCCTTGCACAATTATTTAAAGGATGTTTTTTATTGAATCGCCTTTCTAATGAGTTTAATGGCCGTTTTAAAGGATAAATCTGGATAAGCTATTTGATTCACTGTCCCAACTATAAATAATTCGTGTTTGGGGCTGTAATAGGCTAATGTGCCCGATAGTCCCGAATGTCCTATCAGTTCAGGAACAGCGCCTGTAGGATTGAAAATCCAAGGTAACTTGAACCTGTGAATACCTATCCCTGATTGCATAGGGAAAAATATTCTGTTCCAAACCTGAAGTTCATTAATGTATGCCTTGGGGAACAACTGCCCATTAAAAAAGGCTTCTGTAAAGCATAATAAATCCTTTGTGTTTGAAACCATGCCGCCATCACTTTTGAACGATGCCATTGCTTGAGGAATGTTTAAAACACCGTTTTTATAATACATGGCATGCGGTGTTTGATCATTAGGGTTTTCGTAAAGGTAGGTGTGTTTTAATTGAAGTGGTTGAATGATTTTTTCTTCACAAAAACTTGTGTAGTTTTTGCCTGTTATAGTTTCAATTATTTTACCAAGTAATTGAAAGTTTGTATCGGAATAATGCGCTTTGCCATTGCTTCCGGGGGCGAATTTCGGACGCATGTTTTTAGTTTTGGTAATCACTTTCTCGAAAGTCCACGCCTTGTCTCTTCCTTGTTTTAGCTCATCTTCCCAACTGTTTCCATTGGATTCCTTGTCTTGGAAATAATCTGCTAATCCGCTGCTGTGACTTAATAAGTGTTGAATGGTTATTTTTTGGGAATAATCGGTGCCTTTAAATACCAAAAGGCTATCAATTATGCTTTTGTCTAGGTACAAATGAATTGGGTCGTTGAGCGACAATGCCCCTGATGCCCTTAAATTCAAAATTAAAGCAGTTGTAAAAAGCTTAGTTGTGCTTGCAATGAAATATGAATCATCAATTTCGAAATTGCCTGCAGTCCCTTGCCAAAATTCATTTTGGTACTTCATTGCAAAATTACAACCAAATACTTTTTTACCATCAATGGTGTTTTCTAAAATCTGTTGTAGTTCGATTGCTTTTTTTTCCAACATGCTGAAGTGAAAGATTAATGAGATACTTTATTATTCATTTTATACTCGTCGTGAAAGCCAATGCCTTCAAATATTTTTTGGGTATAATTGTTAATTCGTTGTGTGCGAGTTGCAGACTGCTTGGCTTGACTGAAATAGAGTAAATACCCTTTTTGTCTGCCAGGGGTTAATGCGTAAAAAGCAGTTTTAAAGGCTGGATTTTCTTTAAACTTCAGGGCTAACTCTTCAGGTACGGAAATGTCATCTTTTTTAAATTCGACTTTTTGTCCAATTTCTTCAATTTGAATGGCTTGATGTATAAAATCAATTAGAGTATCTTGATGGTTCAAAATTTCGTTTTCTGATGTGAATTTAACAATGCGACTCGATTGTGAATTTTCCCCCTGTTTTATCAGCATATTTTGAGTGTCTTTTATCAATACACCTTTGAAAAATCCAATAATACACACATCCTTCAAAGCGCTAACTGTTAGGATGTTTTTGCCCAAATGGGTGTAAACCGGAACGCCCCATTTAAGTTCTTCGGTTAATCCACTTTCTAACACTATTTGCCTGAGTGTTTCAAGCTCAATTTGCCATTTATTTACCTTGCATTTGGGAGTAGCATGTAAGGCACACCTGCCACAACCGTCTTTGATATATAAGTCAACTTTTGGATTTAATTGAATCATTTTATTTGTATTTGATTGAATTTATAATTATTATTTGATACAAATGTATGAATTGTTTGTATTGAATTCAAAATACTTATTTATTATCTGAGCAACAGACTGATCCGATATTTACTTTTTTTATTGACTTTTGTTCCAGTTTAGCCATATTAATATGTCAACTTGGATGTTTTTAAGATCTAAGTCGTCACTTTTTAAGAAAAAATTTATAGAAATATAGAAATTATCATTTTAAGGATTGCAATTGTCACAATACATTGGGTCTTCAAATTGCTTGTTGTGAGGATACATTTCAGTTTTTGTGAAATTACAATGTTGACACTCATAAATGTAACTTAAAATGGAGTTAGTTGGAAATCCGCACAAATTGCATGCAAGTCCTTTGTTTGCTTTAGTAACGTCAAATCCAGGTATTTCACATTGAGGACAACAAGACATGATTTTAGAAACTAATTTAGTAGTTGCTGTTTTTATAACTTCCATTCTTGTTGGATTATACATGGCCCTCATGTCTGTTTCTACATAAAGCGCTTGATTGTCTGTTTTTAACAGCTCATAAACATCGTTAAGCTTTACAAAATCCACTATACCTTTTTCAATTTTTTGTCCACATGATTGACTGTTTTTTTTTTAAAATCAATCCATGTGAAGGAAAGCCAATTTTTTGAGCAAAATCCATTAATTCATTTTTTGAATTTATTTCTTTGCCACTGAAATTGGTTGATGTGCTCAGTTCTCTAACTATAATTTCTATGTTGTTCTTTTTGTCAATAAAGATTAAAAACTCATCATCTGCATTTGCGAAAAAGAGAGTAGGATGTGGGCCAAAAGAACCTTCACTTGAAACGGCTAAATCACAATTATTTTGTTCCATTGCGCTCAAACATTTGTTTTTTAGCGTTGTAATCGGGTCGTTTATTCGCTCTATTTCGCCACTAAAAGTCCCATATTGGTCTGTGTCAAAATGGTCGTCAGTAAAACAAATAACACCCAATTCTTTTTCTAAAATGGGAGCAATAACACTTTCTTTTTTGTGTTTAGTTGCAATAAGAAGTTTTCTGTTTTTAAACATTATTAGTAATGTTTAAGCCTGTTGCCTAACTTGTTCGCTTGTCTCTAGGGCTTGTCCTCTATAACTTTCGTCAAATTGTCCATTGTTGTACACCAAGTTACCATTGACAAAAGTGTGTGTAATTTGGGTTCCAAAAGAGGTGCCTTCTAGAGGTGACCAGCCACATTTATATAAAAGATTGTCTTTATTAACGGTCCAGTCTGAATTTAAGTCAACAATGCATAAGTCTGCATAATAACCCTCACGAATAAATCCTCTCTTTGAAATATCATAAAGAATTGCTGGATTGTGACACATTTTTTCAGCAATTTTTTCAAGAGAAATTTGGCCTTTTTTGTAAAATTCCAACATAATGTTTAATGAATGTTGAATGATAGGAGCACCAGACATTGCATTGAAATAAGTTTTTTCTTTTTCTTCGATTGAATGAGGTGCATGGTCTGTTGTTACAATGTCAATTCTGTCCTCTAAAAGGGCTTTTAACAATCCGTTTTTGTCTTTTTCGGTTTTAATAGCAGGATTCCATTTGATTAAAGTGCCCAATTTGTCGTAATCTTTGTCACTAAACCAAAGGTGGTGAACAGACACTTCGGTCGTTATTTTTTTCTCTTTTAAAGGGATATCGTTTCTGAATAAATGTGTTTCAGCTTCAGTTGTTAAGTGGAGGATATGAAGTCTAGCATTGTGCTTGTTTGCGATATCAATGGCTCTTTTTGTAGCTTCATAACAGGCTTGTTCGCTCCTTATTATTGGGTGAAATTTAACAGGGACATCTTCTCCATATAGGTTTTTGTAATGGTTTTCGTTTTCTTCAACAATACTCTCTTTCTCAGAATGAATCGCTATTATGGATTTGCAGTTAGCAAATAGTTTTTCCATCGTATCAGGATTGTCAGCAAGTAGATTCCCTTTTTTTGTGAAATAGAGACCATCATCCGAAACACCAAGTAATTTACTTTTGTCAAGTTTGATTACTTCGTCAAGATTGTCTCCATTGACGCCCAAGAAAAAACCATAATTAGCCAAAGACTGCTTTGAAGCAATATTGTATTTATCGTTTAAAATTTCCATTGTCAATACATTTGGAACAGTATTGGGCATGTCAATAAATGAGGTGGTGCCTCCTGCAACGGCAGCTTTACTCTCTGTGTATAGGTCGCCTTTGTGAGTTAGTCCAGGCTCGCGAAAATGCACTTGACCATCAATAATACCTGGAAATAGAAATTGATTAGTGCCATCAATCACATGACTTTCTGAATCATTGATAACGCCAATTTTTTTAATCAATCCATTTTCTATGAGTACATCACTTGTTATGATAGAACCCTCATTCACGATGTTAATGTTTTTTATTAGATATTTTTTATTCATTTTATTTAAAAGCCCAATTGGCATTCATTAAACCCTTTTTACACTTATTGCAAAATTCTTTTTCTTCGTTTAAAACATCTTTGCCTTTTGCATCTCGCATCAAACAAGTTTTTATGGGGCAGTGGGGAAGGCCTTGGGTATGAACAAGTTAATGAATAGCGACTTTGTATAACTTTTCAGCTCTATTCTTACCTTTTAATCTAAAATTTGAGGCAATACAAGATTTGCCAGGACAATAACCTAAACCAAACACACCCCAATCTTTGATTTCCCCTTTTTGTGTACTTATGTCCTTATTAGTTAGTCCAATTATAAGCGTATTTTTAGGTGCATGTTTACTCAAATATTTAATTAAAGAATCGGCACGGTATCTTTTGCCTGAAGGGTTAATCGAATTACTAGGAAAAGGGATATTTTTATTGATAGTAACCTTTGAGTAGACTTTTGTTAATTCGACTGCTATTGTTTGGGTTTCATTTTCGGGAAATTCATCAAAAGGTTGAATAATGATGGTTGCTTTATTCTCATCAGATTGGGAAAGTTGATTAACGCCAGATTTTTCTTGATTGCATGAAAAAAGAGATAATACAGACAATAGTACAAAAAAAAGATTCCCCGTTTTCAAATTTTTTAATTCTTAACTTAACTGCAAAAATATGAATTCAATCGAACACATTTGCGTTAAAGTTTTCAACTTCGATTGCATTTTATCAAGGCTTTAAATTCTTTTTTTCTTTTAAACCGAGACCAACATCAAGCACAAAAGCTGTCGGTAAAAGATGTCTCCTTCTTCGAAATGACAGTTGGGGAGATGCTTAATAGTCCCGATAGCTATCGGCAAATAGTTAATGTTAGAGACTCCTTGCGAGGCGTCTGTAAATAATGATTAATTGTCTCACGCTGTTCAGCGTGAGGTTATCAAAAATTCATTTAGCTCTGTAAATAAAAGCCTCATTGTGGTATTATTTGCAATCATCATCCACTCTGATCGATTGAATCACCATGACAAAATAGATTCCTACAATTTTTGAAAATTAAACCAAATCAAGAGCTTGATCTATGTCTAAAATTAAATCTTCGATATCTTCGACACCAACACTAAGTCTCAATAAACCATCAACAACACCGGCTTTGTCTTTCTCTGCTTTTGGAATACTTGCGTGTGTCATACTTGCAGGATGATTGACCAAACTTTCAACTCCTCCTAATGATTCTGCAAGTGTAAATACTTTAACATTACAAGCAAAACGCATAGCAGCATCAAAATCATCTCCTTTAAGTGTAAAGGAAACCATACCGCCAAATCCACGCATTTGTTTTTTTGCAATTTGATGACCATTTGCATCTTCGAAACCTGGCCAATAAACATGACCAATTTTTGGGTGATTTTTTAGGAAGTGTGCCACTTTTTCTCCGTTTTCGCAATGGGCTTTCATCCTTAAATGAAGCGTTTTAATGCCTCTTAAAACTAGAAAACTATCCATAGGGCCTGGATTAGCACCACAACTATTCAAAATAAAATGAAGTCTTTGGTATAATTCATCATCATTTACAACCAAAGCCCCCATTACTACATCACTGTGTCCGCCTAAATATTTAGTTGCACTGTGCATAACGATATCTGCCCCTAAATCCAAAGGGTTTTGAAGGTAAGGTGAAGCAAAAGTATTGTCAATAGCTAAGGTAATATGATTGGCTTTTGCTATTGCAGAAACTGCTTCAATGTCAACAATTTTAAGAGTTGGATTGGTTGGAGTTTCTGCCCAAATCAATTTTGTATTGCTATTGATGTATTTTTCAATATTGCTAGCATCGTATAAGTTGATATAATGAAATTTAATTCCAAAAGGTTCGTATATCTTAGAAAACATTCGGTATGAACCTCCATAGATATCGTCTCCTGTAATAACCTCATCTCCTGGTTTTAATAGTTTAATTACAGCGTCTATTGCACCCATTCCACTACTAAAGCAAATGGCATGATTGCCGTTTTCTAACGCAGCTAAGTTGTTTTCAAGTTGAGTTCTAGTTGGATTTTTTCCTCTCGCATAAGCATAGCCTTTGTGTTTGCCTGGATATTCTTGAACAAAGGTGCTAGTTTGATAAATAGGAGTCATAACGGCTCCTGTAGTTGGATCAGGTTCTATTCCTGCATGTAATGCTTTGGTTCCAAATTTCATTATATAAGTTCTTTATTTGTTGTATTCAATTAAAAAGTAATGTCTTTAAGCTCACTACTTATAGTCAATCTTCCTTCTGTTTTTTCTTGTATGTATTCAACCGAAACATCTGCGGCTTTTTCTATCAGTTCAAAACCATTTTCGTTGATATTAAAAACGCCTAATTCGGTTACTATTTTTTTTACACAAGCCAATCCCGTTATTGGTAGGCTGCACTCTTTAAGTAGTTTTGATTCTCCTGCTTTGTTGACATGCTGCATCGCTACAATGATGTTTTTGGCACTTGCCACTAAGTCCATAGCGCCACCCATTCCTTTGACCATTTTACCGGGTATTTTCCAATTGGCAATATCACCCTTGTCATTAACTTCCATAGCACCCAATACTGTTAAATCAACTTTTCCGGCTCTAATCATTCCAAAACTCATGGCACTGTCGAAAAATGCAGAACCATTCACGGTTGTAATAGTTTGCTTTCCGGCATTTATTAAATCAGCATTTTCTTCACCCTCAAATGGAAATGGTCCCATGCCAAGTAATCCATTTTCAGATTGTAAAACAACATCTACACCTGCTGGAATGTAATTGGCAACCAATGTAGGAATTCCAATTCCCAAATTAACATAATAACCATCTTTCAATTCCATGGCTATTCTTTGTGCTATTTGCTCTTTACTTAACATGACTGCAAATTAAATCTAATTTTTTAATATGGTATAATCTACATCGATTTTTTTAAGCTCAAAAATAAGCTCTTCGCAAATCTCAATTTTCTTGTCATTGCTGTAGGTGTTAATCTTATATTTTTTTTGAGTATCAATGAGGTTAAATTCAAGGGATTTATCGCCTGGAAATTTTTCTATTATTGCTTGTAAATCTTCTATAGTCTGATGACTTAATTTGTTGACTAATAGATTTATCAACAGGGATTTAAACCAATCTTTTTTAAGATATTCCATTCGTTTGATAGAAATAATATTCAAATACAATTTAGCATCGGGACTAGTGGCGTATTTACTTTTCGTTACGGTGCAATTGATTAATACAAATTCCCCTTTATTGATATATTTTCCAAAGTTGTCCAAAGTTTCTCCCGACAAATAAAAATCATACTGACCATCATAATCTTGTAGTTTGAATTTGTTGAATTTTTGATTCTTTTTCGAAGTAAAGGTGTTTTCTTCTAAAATAACACCTGCTACAGCTATAGAAGTTTTGTTTTCAAGAGGTCCTAAATCATTTAATTCATGTAATTTGGTGTTAACAATGGTTTGATACTCAAGTTTGAAGGTGTCCAAAGGGTGCATTTTAATGTATATTCCAACCATTTCTTTTTCAAGTTCACATTCTTGAATAATAGTAAAAGGCTCTACTTTAGGTAAAAGAGGTAAATTGATGGTACTGTCGCTTTTGTCCCCAAACAATGAGCTTTGATTGCTGTTTTGTAAAGCCTGAAAATTGATTCCATATTTCAAAGCAGTTTCTAACCCTGTAGTACCTCCCATTTCGGTTATATATTGAGCTTTGTGGTAGGTAGGGTCAAAATCAAAAGCACCTGCCTTGACCAATGACTCTAATGTTTTTTTATTGACATTCCGCAAGTTGCAACGAGAAGTTAAATCAAATATACTTTTATAAGGTCCATTTTTCTCTCTTTCTTCTATGATATTAAAGGCTGGTCCATCACCTACACCTTTAATTGCACATAAACCAAAACGAATTTCACCCTTTGCATTTACTGTAAATTGTATGTGACTCTCATTCACATCAGGGCCTAACACAGGAACACCCATTCGTTTGCATTCTTCCATGTGAAAGCTGAGTTTTTCAAGATTATTCGTGTTGTTTGATAGAACCGATGCCATAAATTCAGCTGGGTAATGCGCTTTAAGATAACCGGTTTGATAGGATACAAAAGCATAACAAGTTGAGTGTGATTTGTTAAAAGCATAAGAGGCAAATGATTCCCAATCTTTCCAAATTTTTTCACAACGGTTGGCATCTAAGTTTCTCTCTTTAATACCTGCCATAAAATCATCCTTCAATTTCATTAAGTCATTGAGGTTCTTTTTTCCCATTGCTTTTCTTAATATGTCAGCTTTCCCTTTTGAAAATCCTGCCAAGGACTGACTCAAAAGCATCACCTGTTCTTGGTAAACAGTAATTCCATAAGTATCTTTGAGGTGGTCTTCGAGCTCAGGTATGTCGTAGTTAATCTCTTCCAATCCGTGTTTCCTTTTGATATACAAGGGAATGTACTCCATCGGTCCCGGTCTGTATAAGGCATTCATGGCAATTAAATCCTCGAATTTATCGGGTTTTAATTCTCTCAAGTATTTCTGCATTCCCACACTTTCAAACTGGAAGGTGCTATTGGTTTCGCCCTTTTGGTAAAGTTGGTAAGTTAGTTCATCATCTAATGGGAGCGTGTCAATGTCAATTTCTATGCCCCTGTTCATTTTGATAATATCAACCGCTGTTTTTAGAATAGATAGGGTTTTTAATCCTAAAAAGTCCATTTTAATAACACCGGCATCTTCTACCACTTTTCCATCATATTGGGTCAGGTATAATTCAGAATCTTTTGAAATTGCAACGGGTAGAATTTCCTTTAAATCTTTTGGTGCAATGATGATACCGGCAGCGTGAACCCCTGTGTTTCTTACAGAACCTTCTAATAATTCAGCTTGTCGAAGAACTTCGCCATTGGTGTTTTGCTTGTCATTATAATACTCTCGAAGTTGCATTATACCTTGAACTTCTTCTCTTCTAATGACGATAGTATCTTTGTTTTCAATTTCAGTAGTATCACCTTCTACATCAGGGTCTTCGTTTTCAATAACCTCTTCGGCACCTTCTATTTTGGCATGTAATATTTGTTTGAGGGTAATACCAATTGGTTTGGTTGGAAACAATTTGGTTAAATGGTTGGATTCTTCCATGGAGAAATCCATAACACGTGCCACATCTTTAACACTCATTTTTGCCGCCATTTTTCCATAAGTAACAATTTGAGCTACTTGCGATTTGCCGTATTTTTCAACCACATAATCTATTACTTTTTGTCTGCCTTCGTCATCAAAGTCGGTATCTATATCGGGCATTGATTTACGGTCAGGATTTAGGAAACGTTCAAAGAGTAAGTCGTACTTAATGGGGTCAATGCTGGTAATTCCAATACAATAAGCAACGGCACTACCTGCAGCAGATCCACGTCCCGGCCCAACGATAACACCCAAATCTTTTCCTGCTCTAATGAAATCGGAAACGATAAGAAAATATCCGGCAAACCCCATTTTTCGGATAATGTCGAGTTCAAAAGTCAATCGTTCTTCCACTTCGGGAGTAATATCAGTATATCTTTTTTTGGCGCCTTTAAAAGTCAGGTCTTTTAAATATTCCCATTGATTTAAAACATCTGGTTCTAAAGTGGTTTTTTCGTCAATTTTGAGTGAGGTGGTATGGGTTTTGAAGGAGTCAGGAATGGGAAAATTAGGAAGTAGAATTTCCTTTTTTAGGTCGAGCGTTTCTATTTTTGAAACTATTTCTAAAGTGTTGTCGAGCGACTCGGGAATATCGCTGAACAGCACATTCATTTGTGCTTGGGTTTTAAAATAAAATTGGTCGTTAGGGAAAGCAAATCGACGTCCTTTTGTACTTGTTTCCTCATCCCCGTAGTCTATAATTTTGGGAGTGTTTAGTTTTTCGTTGGTGTTTATACACAACAATATATCATGAGCATTGGCATCAGCCTCATCAACATAGTGGGAATCATTGGTTGCTATAACTTTAATTTGGTATTTGTTGGCAAACTTCATTAAAGTATCGTTTACGATAATTTCGTCGTTCAACTGATGTCTTTGTATTTCAATGTAAAAATCTTCTCCAAAAATATCCAACCACCATTTTAATTCTTCTTCTGCAGCAGCTTCACCTTTTTTGAGGATGGTTCTTGGAATAATAGCCCCCAAACAGCAAGAAGTGGCGATCAATCCCTCGTGATATTCAGCAATTAGGGCTTTGTCTATTCTTGGATATTTGCCATACATGCCTTCCAAATAACCCAACGAACACAGTTTTGATATGTTTTTATATCCAGTTGCATTTTTCGCCAAAAGCAATTGGTGGTATCTCACATCTTTGTCGTCTTTGGTAAAATTTTTTCTAAATCTATCTTCTGAAACATAAAACTCACATCCAACGATTGGTTTAATAACTTCTCCATTTTTGTTATATTTAGTTGCTTCTGCCACAAATTGGAAAGCACCAAACATATTCCCGTGGTCGGTAATGGCAATGGCTTTTTGATTGTCTTGAACCGCTTTTTTATAGAGTTTGCTGATAGAGGCAGCTCCGTCTAACAAAGAGTATTGAGTGTGGTTGTGTAAATGGACGAATTCGGGCATAATTTGATTTCGTAAAATTAAGGTTTTGAGATTGATTTTATAGAATTGTTGATAAAAAAGAGCAAGTTTCTAGCCTGTCTTTTGTTTGCTTTATTTGAACCTATTTTTACTATTAAGCAACTTATTTTATCAAATGAATTGTGCCATTTTTGTAGTAGATTTTGAGGTTATTGGCTTTTATTTTTACTTGATAAAAGTACAATCCATCTTGACAGATATCCTGTTGATAATATCCATCCCATTGAGCCGATTGGTCTGTTTTTTGGAATAATATTTCGCCCCAACGGTTAAAAATCATCATTTCTATTTCTTTAATGTGTTCACCTTCTATTTTAAAAACATCATTGTGTCCGTCGTTATTTGGACTAAATGCTGTTGGGATGAAAAAAGTGGCATCTTTACACTCGTTTAACTTGGGTAATAATTGCACTTTAATACTTACTATGGAATCGCAATTTCGGTATGATTTTAAAATTTCAATTGTTTCTCCTATTTCAGTGAAAATTTGATTGTTGTGAATAATGGTATCCTCCGGACAAATGAAGTAATTGTATGTATAATATGATTTTTCAATCTGATTAATTGTTATGTTTAGTAAAGAGTCACAAGCTCTGAAATTTACCAAAGTATCTTGAAATAATCCTTCTTTTGAATAGACTTTGTTGTTTAATAATAATGTATCCCCATCACAAATTGTAAATTCTATGTTTTTTTCGGTTTTGACATTCACATTTAAGTTGAGTGTAACAATGGAGTCGCACCCCAATCTACTTACATAGTTATTTACATAAACCCCTGATTCAGTGTATTTTTTTGATCCCATTTTAAAAGTGTCACCCTCACAAATTGTACTTGAAATAGTTTGTTGATAGCTAGGGTGATGGATTAAAGTGGTAGTTACAATAGAATCGGCATTTAAATAATTGACCAATGTGTCAATATATCTTCCTGGGACAGTATGCGATTTATTGCCTATTGCAAATGGGGAATTGGGGCAACGATAGATGGTTTGTGAAAAGAAAGACGATTTATTAACTAAAATGATAGAACTACTACACAATGCTAACAAGGATCCATTTTGACCGCCGTTGCCAGTAATTGTGAGTTTATTAAAAGGAATATTATTGGAAATTGTAAAAATGCCACCACCGCCACCACCTGAACTTCCGCTTGCTCCAGGATTAGTTTGACTGCCACTAATAATTTCATTTCCGACAATCATTGTTAAACAATTAAAACTACTTGTAATGTTTGGGTTTCCTCTGTTGGTCGTAAATACAAAGTTTTCATTGACTGAATTACCTGTTGCTGAAATGGCAATGACCAAATTATTCACATTTGTATTGAAATTTAAGGTGTAACTGAAAGAGCCATTCCTTCCTAACCATACAGAATTTGGTGGAGTGGTTACGTTGCCCGTTGCACAATTAGAAATGAATGCTGTGGTATAAAAAGTAACACTTCCTGAATAATTGTGGGTTATATAAATGTTGTTAATAGTAGTAGGGGGTACAACTGAATTATTACATTGAGCCGACAATTCAAAAGATTTTATTTGAACAAAAAGTAATAAAAAAATAAATAACTTCAGTCTCATGTAATCTTATACAAACAAATATATAACAATAATTCAAATTCCCAAAATTAAGATAATTGTTAAATGAATTAATTAATGAATATTTGCAATTGAAATGAAAGCTGAAATAATATCGATAGGGGATGAGTTATTACTTGGTCAAGTAGTTGATACTAACAGTGCTTGGTTGGGACAATTGTTGTTTAAAAATAATATTGAAGTCAAGAGTAAAACATGTATCAGTGACACTGAAGAGGATATAATACACCAATTAGAAGAAAGTTTAAAAAGGTCTCAATTAATTATTTTAACAGGAGGTCTTGGGCCAACTAAGGATGACATTACTAAAAAAACTTTGGCTAAGTTTTTTAATACCGGTTGGCGAATCGACCAAGGAGTAGTTCAACAATTGGAACTTTTTTTCGAAAAAAGAAGTCGTAAAATGCTTGAAATTAATGTAATGCAAGCCGAATTGCCCGAATCTTGTTTAACGCTATACAATGAGTGGGGAACAGCTCCCGGAATGTGGTTCGAGAAAGAGGGCGCCGTTATTATAAGTTTACCAGGCGTGCCTTATGAAATGAAACGTATTTTTGAATTAAAAGCATTGCCCCTCATCAAGGAAAAATTTTCTCAATCTCCATTGTATTACAAAACAATGGTTACCTTTAATATTCCTGAATCTTTATTGGCCTTAAAAATTAAAGAGGTTGAAGAGTCATTGCCTCCAACTATAAAGCTTGCATACTTGCCTAATCTGAATGTAGTGAGATTGAGGTTGACCGGAGCAAGTTCACATGATGGTTCTATTGTAGATGAAATTGAAATTTATGCAAACAAAATTAAGGAGATTATCAAAGAAGGGGTAATTGCAGAAAATGATTTAACCTTCCCTGAAATTGTCTCACAATTGCTTATCAAACACCATTATACCTTGAGTATTGCTGAGAGTTGTACAGGAGGATTTATTTCACAACAGTTAACCCAATTGTCAGGCGCTTCTCAGTTTTTTGTAGGGTCTGTTGTAAGCTATAGTAATTCAGTAAAACACCATCAATTAGGCGTTGAGTCCATTTTATTTGAAACAGTAGGAGCGGTTAGTGAACCTGTTGTTGAGCAAATGGCAAATGGTGTGAGGGAAAGATTACAAACAGATTTTTCAATTGCCGTATCAGGGATTGCTGGTCCGGGTGGTGGCAGTGAGGAAAAACCGGTTGGTACAGTAGTTATAGGGGTGTCATCGGCACAAAAAACCATAGTGCAAACCTTTCACTTTATAGGTGACAGAAGTAATGTAATAGGAAGGTCGAGTAACATGGCCTTAGCTATGCTGCGAGAATTGGTACTTTCTAATTAATAATTCTGCTGAACGTATGTTCTAAACTTGTCCAACAACTGGCTCATGTCTTCTGGTAATTCTGTCTCAAAATTCATAAACTCTTTGGTTTGTGGATGAATAAAACCCAGCGTTTGAGCATGTAAAGCTTGTCTTGACAGGATTTGAAAACAATTGTTGATAAACGTGTCAAACTTGGGCATTTTACTTTGCACCATTACTTTTTTCCCGCCATAAGCATCATCAGCAAATAAGGTATGACCTATGTGTCTCATGTGTGCACGTATTTGGTGAGTTCTTCCGGTTTCCAACTGACATTCAATAAGGGTGCAAAATCCAAATCTTTCTAAAACTCGGTAATGGGTAACGGCATGTTTGCCAACAGCTGGGTCTGCAAATACTGCAGAAAGTCTTCGGTCGCGAACATCTCTACCGATATTCCCAATAATGGTATCGCTGTCTTTTTTCAAGTCGCCCCAAACGATGGCTTTGTATATTCTTTTAATACTGTGGTCGAAAAATTGCTTGGCAAGGTGAACCATAGAATCCTCTGTTTTGGCAACAATTAATAAACCACTCGTGTCTTTGTCAATACGGTGAACTAGTCCAGGCCTTTGGTCTGAAGAGAAAGCAGGTAGGTTTTGGAAATGATAAACCAAGGCATTGATTAAAGTTCCTGAGTAGTTATTAAAACCTGGATGAACCACTAAACCAGCATTTTTGTTAACCAATAACAATTCATCGTCTTCGTATATAATATCAATCGGGATGTTTTCGGGAATTAGTTCTGGGTTACGCGGAGGATTAGGAAGAACAACAGTAACAATATCATGGGGTTTTATTGCATAATTACTTTTAGAGGCGCGGTCATTAACTAAAATACTGCCGATGTCAATTCCTTTTTGAACACGAGTTCTGGTTGCATTTTCAATTCTCATTGTAACGAACTTATCTAATCGCATGGGGGTTTGTCCCTTATCTGCAATAAAGCGATGGTGTTCGTAAAGGTCTATGTCTTCTTCTTCGATGTTATCTTGTGTGGTCATGTATGTGAATAAAAAAATGCTAAATTGGTCTATCTTAGAGAGGCCAATTTAGCATTTTTTAATAGTTGCTTGTTCTTTTAAATTAATCTTTGGTTTTTTTTGCTTTCGCTTTTGCTTTTGGCTCTGCTTTTACTTTTACTGTTTTTGGTGCAGCGGCTTTTGCTTCAGCTTTAGACGGTGTTGCTTTAGCAACTGGTCTAGGTCTACTTACGCCGTATGTGCCAGCTGTAATTTTACCTTTTTTTGTACGTTGATCTCCTCTTCCCATGGTATTTTTATATGTTGTTTATTGGCAAATGTAGTCGATAATTTTAAATTATCAAAATATTTCGTTTATATTATCAAATCAATCTTTGTTTTATCGAATGCTTACAATGAATGTGCCTAAATAATTTGTCATTGAAATGTCTATTTATTATTGTTTTTTTGTAAAAATTAATGAGGTCATTATTTCTAAAAAATTTATTTCTTTTACAAGGTCTTAATTTGGTTGTCAAACCTATTTGGATTTTATTGATAGATAGAATGGCCAACAATTTACTGGGGACTGCTTACGGCGAATACTATATTGTTCTCAATTTGTCTTTGGTTTTTGGGGTTCTCCTAGACATCGGTATTCAAAGCTTTAACAATACACATGTCGCATCGGACCCTTTGTTTTTTAAAAAAAATCTTAAAACATTGGTTAGTCTCAAACTGATTTTTTCTCTACTGTATTTTGGTATTGTTTTTACTTTAGGGTGGGTCAAACAAGTCAATGTATCTCTTTTGATGATAGTGGCAGCAAGTCAAATCGTGACTTCTTTTATATTGTATTTTAGAAGTAATATAAACGGACTTCATCATTACAAGATAGATAGTTTTTTGTCAGTGAGTGATAAGTTTTTTGGAATTATTTTGTGTGTCTTGTTGTATTGGTTTCAATGGATTAATGTTTATTATTTTGCATCAGCACAACTCTTAGCATTGTGCTTTACATTACTCATTGCAATGCTTTACAATATTAAATTTTATGCACAAATTGAAGCAATGTCCTATAAGGTCAATACAACTGAAGTGAAATTACTTATCAGAAAAAGTCTCCCATTTGCTCTCTTGTTTGCATTGATGGGATTGTACACTCGTGTGGATGTTGTGCTGATGAACATTCTTCTTGATAATCCCAATTATTACTCTTCATTGTACGCTCAGAGTTATCGCTTTTTGGATGCCTCCTCCATGTTTGCAATGCTATTTGCGGGACTTTTACTTCCTATGTTTGCCAAATTGCTAGCTAATAATGAGGATGTTAAGCCATTAACCAAAACCGCAACGACTATTTTGTTGTTAACAGCACTTGTTGTGGGGTTGGGTTCCATGTTTTACAACGAAAGAATCATGAAAATGATGTATGATTACGCAGATGTGTCTGTGTGGCAATATTCCTCACAAACTTTTAAAATAATCATGCTTAGCTTTATCCCAATGGCGTTAATCTTTGTTTTTAGCACTTTGTTAACGGCTCAAAAGGATATTTATTACCTGATTTTGTTCGCAGCTACCGCTTTAATAGTTAATTTATTGTTAAACTTTATACTTATCCCAAAACACAATATCATAGGTGCAGCTGTTGCAACATTGGTAACACAAAGTGTATTTGCACTTTTATGTTTGTTTAGATGTTTTCATTTATACCATTTTAAGTTATCATTCAGCCTAGTAATGCGTTACCTCCTTTTTATAATTTGTCTGTTTGGTGTCTTCTTTTTTGTAAAAGCAATTGGTAATACCATACTAAGTTTGGGGTTATTTGTCATTTTTTCTGTCCTTTTATCAATTCTATTGAAGTTAATAAATCCTCATACTTTTGTTAATTTCTTGAAAAATAAGGCACAATAAAATACTTTAAATTAAGTTAGCCTTGAGAATTGCTTAAAATTCTTATTTTTGCGTTTCATTTATTGAGCATGGAAAATTCTTTCGAAAAACCTTCAAGTGGTATTATAACTTTTGCTGATGTTGTTTCTCTTTTTTACAGATGGAGAAAACAGTTTATTGTATTGTCTGTCTTGGCAATAGTAATCTCTTCGGTTGTGTCGTTTATGATTACGCCCAAATATCAGTCAACAGTTGTTTTTTATCCAACGACTAACAATTCCATTAGTAATGCTTTGTTAGCGGAATTAAACCAAAGACAAAAAGATGTTTTAGAGTTTGGTGCAGAAGAAGAAGCTGAAAAAGCTTTACAAATTTTACAATCTTCTAAGCTTACAGAACGTTTAATTAAGAATTACAAATTGATGGAACATTACAAAATTGATCCCAAAAGTAATTTGAAAAAAACAAGGTTAAATGAAAAAATTAGTTCAAATTTTAAGTTTTCAAGAACGAGATATCTTTCTATAAAAGTAGATGTAATGGATGAAAATCCTGAAATGGCCGCCAAAATGGCGAACGGAATTTTAGATTTATACGATTCTATCAAAAACGAAATTCAATTGGATGTAGCTATACCTGCTTTGGAAATTATCAAACGTCAAATGGATGCCAAAGAAAACGAAATCAATAAAATAAAGGAAGATATGTATAAGTTGGGTTTGGAAGGTGTTACAAACTATATCGAACAAACCAGAGCTGTGTCAGAGGAAATATACAAAGCTAGGGCTGCCGGAAACATGAACAAAGTGTTAGACTTAATGGAACAACAGAAGAATTTAGCTCAGCATGGTGGTAATTTCACTTCCTTGTCGGAGACTTTACTTTTGGAGCTTGAGCGTTTTTCGGCACTGAAAGCCAAATTTGAAAGAGCCGAAGTAGATGTTAAGGAAACATTGAATAATAAATTTACAGTAAGTGGTGCCGATGTGGCTGAACAACGCGCTTATCCAGTAAGAAAATTAATTGTTTTGGTAACTCTCATGGCCACCATTTTATTTTCTGCATTAGTTTTTGCCATTTACGAAAAAATTCAAACGACCAAGTCTGTTTAATTTGAATTATCTAAACATCCATTTCAAAGAAAAATCAAACCAAGTAATCTATGCAATTGGATTGCTTTTTATTGCTATCACTGGTATTTCTTTGTTTTTTGGGGTTTATGAAATGCTCTTATTACCTGTTGCGCTAGTTGCAGTTTATATCTGTATTTACAGACCAGTTTTTTATACTTTAATCCTTTGTTTTTTAATTCCATTTTCATTGTTTGTAGATGATGTTGGAGGTGGTTTTGGCTTGTCTTTACCAACAGAACCAATGATATGGTTGTTGTTTTTGGTTTATGTTATCCAGTTGTTTATCAATGGAGAAATAAAGGTTTCATTATTCAATAATCCTTTAATGTTATTTATAGTTATCAATTGGTTATGGATGTTTGTGACCGTTTTTGCAAGCTCAATGCCGATGGTTTCTCTTAAGTACTTTTTGGCCCGTACTTGGTTTATGGTTGTTTTTTACTTTTTCTTACTCCATTTATTTAAGAACCCTAGCGTAATGAGAAAGTTTCTATCTTATTTGCTTTATGGAACGGTTATAGTTGTTTTTTACACCTTGGTTAAACACGCAAGAGAAGATTTTTCTAGAGGTTGGGGGTATGATATTATGAAGCCTTTTTTTCAAGAACATACCATGTATTCGGCCTATATTTCATTTTTGGTTCCCGTAGCCTTAATGTTTGCTTTGCGTGGTCAGTTGTTCAATTTTAATTGGATTTATCGCTCAGTCTTTTTAAGTATCTTCATTGTTTTGGTTGTGGGAATTATTTTTTCATACACCCGTGCTTCATGGATAAGTTTGTTGGCAGCATTGTTTTTTTACGTGCTTTTGCAGTTCAAAGTTTCTTTTAAGCACATGATGTATGCTTTGCTCTTAGTTTTATCAATTGCTTGGATTAAGCAAGACCAACTTTTATACAGTCTAGAAAAGAATAAGCAGGGGAGTGCCGATGACATAGAATCACACGCACAATCTGTTTCAAATATCACGACAGATCCTTCCAATTTGGAAAGAGTAAACAGGTGGCAATGCGCTGTTTTAATGTTCAAAGAAAGGCCTGTTTTTGGTTTCGGTCCCGGAACATACACGTTTCAATATGCCCCTTTTCAAAGACCCGAAAACTTAACACTTATTAGTACAAACAGTGGTGATTTGGGTAACACACACAGTGAATATTTTAATGCCCTTTCCGAAATGGGACTGATTGGTTTTTTGAGTTGGGTTGCGGTTTTTTTAAGTTCTATTTATTTGGCAATGGGGCTCATTTATCACCCTTCAGTATTGCTATGGGTAAAGAGTTTAACAACGGCTGTAATGCTTGGTTTGTTCACCTATTATGTACATTCTTTTTTGAATAACTTTACTGATTTTGATAAAATTGCAGCACCATTTTGGGGTTATTTAGCCATTATTACAGCTCTGAAAATGTACCACCACCAGCACAATAAGTCGAGCCAAACTAATACTTGATTTTTAAGTTGAACGTTTTTACAAGTTCTTGGATAGACTTGTTTTCATCATACATTTCTTTAAACTGTTCAGCAGATGTGTAGGCAATTTTAGGAGCTTCAACGCTATTGTCTTCATTGAAATTTAAAACAATTTCATTTAGTTGGAAATATTGCCTTAAATAAATTTGCCAATCAATTTTATGGTCCCCAATTTTTTCGATTTGTTGCTTGGTTAAATGAACATTGATATTGATTCCTACTAATTCATATTTTAGAATTTTAAAGAGAGAGGCGAGTGCAATGGGTTTGCTTTTTCCAAATGATTGATTCGCAGCAGTTAATGTTGTTTCATTCAGCGAAGGCACTTGTTCCATTGGAGGCAAGCTTTGTTTAATTAAGTCCTCTGATATTTTAATGACAGTTTCTTCATCTTTGGCTAATTCAAGTATAGAAATTTGTTTGGCATTGTCCTCAACTATTATTGTGCCTTTGGAAGGAATCTTTGGGAGTTTGTATTCTTTGGTTGCTAGTTCAGACTCAAAAACACCATGTTTGGGTTTGTTGGAATCAATCAAACGTTTGTTCTTTAGCTCTTTAACAGAAGCTATATACTCATCACTTTTTTTTTTAATTCTTCCAATGATAAATTAGATTGAATTAAACTTTTAATGTGGCAGAGTTTTAATAGGGCAAGTTCAATGTGTAAACGTTGGTTTTTACTCATTTTGTATTCAATATCAAATTGGTTGTTGATATTTAGTGCGTTGAGTAAGAAAGACAATTGGCACTCCTCACTTTGAATTTTGTAGCGTTCTTTGTGGTTTTCGCTTACATTCAAAAGTTTGTGTGTATTTGTGTTTTTGCAAACCAATAGATTTCTGAAGTGGTCGCTTAATCCGTTTAGGAATAATTGACCATCAAAACCAAGTTGGATGATGTTGTCAAATGAATTTAGTGTTTGGGCAATATCTTGACTTATAATTGCTTCAGTCATTTTGAAGTAAACACTTCTATCAAGAATATTTAAGTTTTCAATGGCTTTTTCGTAGGTAATTTTCCCTTTAGAAAAACTAACCATTTGGTCGAATATTGATAAACAGTCACGCAAACCGCCATCTGCTTTTTCAGCAATAACGTGGAGGGCTTCCTCCTCAACTTCGATATTTTCTTTTAAAGCAATTTTTTTAAGATGCTCTACCATATCGTTAACCTGAATTCTTCTGAAATTGAAGATTTGGCAGCGAGATAATATTGTGGGAAGAACTTTATGTCTTTCAGTCGTCGCTAAAATAAAAATCGCATATTTAGGAGGCTCTTCAAGGGTTTTTAGAAAAGCATTAAAAGCTTGTGAGGACAACATGTGAACCTCGTCAATAATATAAACCTTGTATTTACCAGTTTGTGGCGGGATTCTAATTTGTTCTATAAGACCACGAATGTCATCAACAGAGTTGTTGCTTGCAGCATCTAGTTCAAAGATATTGAAACTGTAATCGTTGTCAGGATTGTCATTTTCAGTTTGATTTACAATCTTAGCTAAAATACGGGCACAAGTTGTTTTACCAACACCTCTTGGGCCAGTAAATAAAAATGATTGCGCTAGTTGATTGGAGTTGATTTCATTGAGTAATGTATCAGTAATATGCCTTTGACCCACCACTTCGTCAAAAACGGAAGGGCGATATTTTCTAGCTGATACAATGAAATTTTCCAAAACGTATTCTTATTTGTGACAGCAAAAGTACAAATTTTATTATTAGATTTTATTCATGTTGAAAATTAATTAAGAAAGATTGTCTCTTAAGTTATCAAGATATTAAGTGAATAATCTTTCTTTGTTTCTGTTGAAAAGTCAATTTTTTTTCATTTCATTTGCATGAATGAATCATTGGTTGATAAAATCGGAGCCATTTAAGTACTCTTGGCAACAAATGTTGGCAGACAAGAAGACTTTTTGGGACGGTGTTCGCAATTACCAAGCAAGAAATAACCTCAAAGAAATGAAAAAAGGGGATTTGTGTTTCTTTTATCACAGCAATGAAGGTAAAGAGATTGTGGGAATTGTAAAAATAGTTAAAGAACATTACCAAGACCCTACAACCGAAGATGCCAATTGGGTTGTTGTGGATGTTGCACCATTTCAAACACTCAAAAAAACAGTTACTTTAGAACAAATAAAAAATGACAGTCGTTTGGCAAATATTGGTTTAGTTAAACAAGGTCGTTTGAGTGTTATGAAGCTAACTCAATATGAATTTGATATCATTTTAGAACTTTCCGAAACGAAATAAACAATGGAAGAAAAATTATTATTTGATCACCACAAACTTATTGTAACCCTCAACAGGTTGGCTTATGAGTTGATAGAGAACTACGATGATTTTTCTAATACAGCTATCATTGGTTTGCAACCCAGAGGTGTTTTGCCAGCTAGGTTTATTAAAAATAAGATTGAAGAAATTATAGGAAAAAAAATCAATTACGGTGAATTGGACATTACTTTTTATCGAGATGATTTCAGGTCTTCCGAAAAGCAGTTGTCTGCCAGTCCTATTCACATTCCTTTTAGTACCGAAGGGTTGAAAATTATCTTAATAGATGATGTTTTGTACACAGGACGTTCTATCAGAAGTGCCATGGATGCTTTGGTGGATTTTGGCAGACCCGATAAAGTAGAATTGTGTGTATTGATTGACAGAAAATACCACAGAGAGAATCCAATTAGTGCCGATTATGTTGGTAAATCCATTGATACAAGAGGTCAAAATCAGAAAGTTAAAGTAGATTGGCAAGAAAATAATTATAAAGTTTGGTTAAAAACGCATGAGTAAATTATCAGTAAATCATTTATTGGGCATTAAAGACCTTTCAGAAGCGGATATTCAACTGATTTTTGAAACGGCAGATAACTTTAAAGCCATTATTAACCGTCCGATAAAAAAAGTACCTTCTCTTCGTGATATTACTGTTGCTAATTTGTTTTTTGAAAACTCTACTAGAACAAGAATTTCATTCGAACTTGCCCAAAAAAGACTAAGTGCCGATATTATCAACTTTTCATCCTCTTCCTCTTCGGTTACTAAGGGTGAAACATTGATAGATACTGTTAAAAATATATTAAGCATGAAAGTGGATATGGTGGTAATGCGTCACCCTAGTCCTGGAGCGTGTGTGTTTTTGTCTAAACACATTGATGCTGCTATATTAAACGCAGGTGACGGTACTCATGAACATCCCACTCAAGCCCTTTTGGATGCTTATTCTATTCGCGAAACTTATGGCGATGTGGCAGGAAAAAAAGTATTAATAGTGGGGGATATTTTACACAGTAGAGTTGCTTTGTCAAACATATTGTGTCTTAATAAATTAGGTGCCGAGGTGATGGTTTGCGGACCAACAACCTTAATTCCCAAACACATAGAACAGTTGGGTGTAAAAG
The DNA here is from genome assembly GCA_945871905.1 of Chitinophaga pinensis. Classification (GTDB taxonomy): domain Bacteria; phylum Bacteroidota; class Bacteroidia; order NS11-12g; family UBA955; genus JABMMZ01. The sequence continues at coordinate 14,703 of CAMBXL010000005.1, read as the reverse complement.
TGGAACATCAATTGGAAAAAGCCCTTCAATGGTGCGATGTTGCCAATATGTTGCGCATTCAAATGGAAAGACAAGATGATAAATATTTCCCTTCTTTAAGGGAATACAGTTTACAATATGGATTAACAATGGACTTAATTAAAAAGCTTGATAAACCAATTACTATTATGCATCCCGGACCAATCAATAGAGGCGTGGAAATAACAAGTGAGGTTGCTGATAGTGACTTAAGTATCATTTTAGACCAAGTGGAGAATGGCGTTGCCATCAGAATGGCTTGTATGTTCTTGCTAGCTAATAATATTACAAAAAATTAATGAGTAACCCGATTTTAGTAGAAGTAATGCGTGGAGACGTTTTGGAAAGTTTTCACCGTGGTGTTATCTGTGTTGTAGATTCTGATAATCATATTTTATACCAACAAGGCGATGTAAAACAAGTTTGTTTTCCGCGTTCTGCACTTAAGTTTTTTCAACAAATCCCTTTGCTTTGTTCTGGCGCTATTGAGTATTTTGGGTTTACTAGGAAAGAAATAGCAATTATGTGCGGGAGTCACAATGGTGAACCAACCCACGTGGAAACGGTTCGTTCTATTTTAAATAAAATTGGCTTAAAAGAAGAAGATTTACAATGTGGTCCTCAAATGCCTACACTCAGAGAAGACCAATATTTGTTGATTAAAAATGACATAAAACCTCAAAAAATTCACAACAATTGTAGTGGAAAACATGCAGGATTTCTGGCCTATTGCGTTTACAATAATTTAGATATTGCCACTTATATTCAGCCAACTCATGCGCTTCATCAAACTATCTTAACTGTTATTTCTGATTTTCATGAGTATCCTGTGAGTTTAATAAAACAAGGCGTTGATGGTTGTTCTGCACCTATTTTTTCTTTCCCTGTTTACAACCAAGCCATCGCTTACAGACAATTAGTTGCGCCTAATAAGTTCGACCAATCGGTTCAAAATGCTTGCAAATTAATGGTTGATTCTATTGTAGAGTTCCCTGAAATGATAGCCGGTAAACACAGATATTGCACCGACCTTATGAGGCTTTCAAAAGGGGAGTTGATAGGTAAAACAGGCGCTGATGGTGTATATTCTTTAGGTATTGTTAAGCAACAATTGGGGGTATGTATTAAAATTGACGATGGTAAAATGGGGCCTCAATACAATGTGGCTCAAGCAATTGTTGAAAAAATGCAACTTTTGTCAGAGGCTGATAATGCGACCTTGCATCATTACATTGCGACTGAAAATAAAAATTTTGGTGGTATGGTGACAGGTGAAACTAAAACAGTGGACCTTCAACTGCCTCAATTTAACTCTATTAAAATGCACTGATATGGCAAAAGTCGATAGAAGTATTCGACTTTTGGTTTTTATAACTTGGGGAGCTCTAGTCGTATACGGCATTGTTAATCATGTCTATTGGCGCGATGAAGTAAGACCTTTGAGTATTGCCCTTTCTTCGGATTCTTTTCTTGATTTATTTGCGAATTTAAAAAATGAAGGTCATCCAATATTGTGGTATTTATTGTTAAAAGTATTTCATTCGCTGTTTAATACACCCTTAGTTTTAGGCTTTTTGTCATTATTGTTTGCCTTTGGATTTGTTTATTTACTATTGTTCAAAACTAAAATTCATTGGCTTTTTGCTGTCCTCATTGTTTTTGGGTTTTACGGTCTTTATGAATATTCCATCAATTCGCGAAATTATGGTATATCAGTGTTTTTGATATTTTGGTTTGCCTGTATGTTGTTGCAAAAAAAGGAGGGATTATTGCCATTGATTTGTTTGGTAATACTACCCCAAACTAATTTTTATGCAACCATGTTTACGCCAGTATTTTTGACCTTGTACATCTTACAAAACCCAAAATTGAGAATGGGTCAAATTGTAGCGATTGGACTTGTAATACTTTCTGTCTTTTTTGCGGTATTAACTTGTTTGCCCAATGAACAAAGTCTTGTTGTTAAGACTTGGACTTGGAATGAGTTGTCTTGGGTGCATGTGTGGGATGTTGGAATCGGATTCCCTCAATTGTTAGGTTTGTCAATTCCCTTAGAACGTGAGTTAACAACGTTGCTGCTGTTATTGAGTTTGTTGATTTTTTTTAGAAGGAAAAGTATTATGCTTTTGGCCTTTGCATTGATGATAATAATGAGTTTTTTTCATCAGAACATTAGAGAAAATTACCTCCATCATCAAGGGGTGTTTATATTTGGATTTATAGCATTAATAATTGGTAGTTACGAAGATTTGAAATTGGATTTTAAAAGGTCAACAACGGTTAGAAATTTGATGGGATTGGGTATAATTTCGTTTACATTTATATTAACAGTTTTGTTTTACAAAGGATATCAAGCTTATGGAATGGACTTCCGTTTCAAAAATTCAAATGCCAATGAATTGGGGCACTATTTACAATTGTCGCATGTGACAGAAAGGGTAATCATTGCTGAACCTGATTATATTATGGAATCTGTCATGTATTATTATCCTTATCCATTTTGGGTTTTAAGAGAACAGAAGATGGCACGATTTACACATTTTACCAAAGAAAATAAAGACAGTGTAAGTTTACAAGATGTTTTAAAAACAGGGGATAGTTTGGTACAAAGAGGCAAAAAGGTTGATTTGGTGTTTGGATGGCAGTTGCCCGACACTGTTCATACCTATCATTTTTCATACAATAAGAAGTTTTATTTAGATTCTGTGTCATTAAAGCAATTCCATCAAGACTATTATTTATTTAAGAGTTATGCCAATTGGATTAAACACGATGAGTACTATTATTGGTATAAAAGTATAGAAAAGGATTCAATAGAAAAATGATTAATATATATTAGTTATATATGTTTGGTTTTTTGAAGTTTACTAAGGTCGAATCCTTTTTGCTTTAATCGTTCTAATATTTGCTCGTAAATGGCGCTGTCCATTGTTGATGTGCGGCACAGTATCCATAAATACTTTTTGCTAGGATTGCTTACCACTGCATAACTATAATCGTCTGCCAAATCAATAATCCAGTATTTGCCTCTAAATGGCCAGAAAAATTGAACTTTTAATTTGGCATTGCCTGAGTTTTTATCTACAAATGCTTTTCCTTTTATTGAAGAAAGTTTGCCAGTTAAACTGTCTCGGTTACATTTATTCTCAACAATCACATAGCCTTTGTCAGACAAGGTATATTCTGCAATGGTGTTGTGACAGCCTTTTTGAAAAGTTTGTGGAAATGAAGCTATTTCGAACCATTTACCAGCATATTTGGCTAAATTGACAAATGGAACTGTCTGAAGTTTTTGTGCATTTAAGGTGTTCATAGCAGAGGTAATTAAAAGTAAATAAATGATTTTTAGTGACATGGATTTTAGTTGCGATAATAAAAATGTAAAGCTAAAACTTCAGTTTAATAATTAAACTGATTGTTGTCATTTATTATAAATGATTATGAAGCAAATTATTTGGGCTTTATGGCTTCATCAATATCAGGACTTGCCTCCACGCGTGACATGAAAAAGGAGGTACCTTTGTTTTTCCAAATTTTAGTAGCCCAAACTATTCCTAATATTAGCCCTAAACTACTCAATGAAATACTTGCAACTAAACCGTAATTAGTTGGAAAATTGTAATAAATTAAATACCCCAAAATTACCCCTATTATGGTTGGTGATAATACTATTTTGAACCAATTGATAATTTCGATGAAGTAAGCGATTGTCTTTATCATAGTAGTTTGTTTATTTCATTTTTTCTTAATCACATTAAAGATACTGTACTGAAAGTTTATGATAATTCCATTGGGCTGTGTTCTGTATATTGTGCTATATAATTGTCGCCTGTATGCAATGTCTAGTCTTGCTTTACTTCTGAATATGAATTGAATCATTGGTGCAATGTCTAAAAAGGAATTGCTGTTTTCTAAGTGTGTTTGTCCCAACATTTCCAGCATTAAGTTTACATTTGTTTGGTTAAAGCTTTTATACTTTTTGGGTAAAACCAATTGTCCCATCGACAATGTATAGTCAACGGAATTAGTGGCATAATTAATGGGTAATTTATTAATGAAATTATCGAAAGCTTTTTGATAGGAAAGGGTAGAGCTTATCGCAGTTTTATGTATAAGTTGAGTTCCTGTAAGTCCAATCCTTACGCCAGAATTTTGGCCGTTTAGTTCAATTTCTTCTTGATGTATATCAGCATTGTTCATTGCAATTCTGCTCCAAACTGCCATTCTAAAATGTTTTTTTGCTGCATCATTTGAATAAAAACGGTATTGAGTTAATAAACTAGCCCCTTCAAATGTTGCTTTGTTGTTTTCATTGCTCACAAAACCGTTGGCTATTAACATTATCTTTTTGGACAAGCCGTATTCTATTTCAGGCATAAAATGGTAGCTGACCGTTTGGTCTAATGTCCTTTGGAAAAAGGTACTCATGCCTCTTAAAACCATTGTATTTTTGGGTACATTGCTGGCAGGATTAGTTAATAAAAACAATTCCTGTGCTTTTGTTCCAAAAACGAATAGTGATAATAGTATTAAGACTAAAATCCTTTTCAATTTATATAACTTTTAAGTGATATAAGGTTTTGATGTTTTCCATTTTACCAACTTTGTAACAAGGATATTTTGAAGCCATTTTCAGGTATTTTTTATATTCTTTGTCGCTTACAAAACCTTTGTCTATCACTTGTACCTGACTGATGTTATTTAGTATTTGTTTTTTGGAATCCATAAAATGATATGTGATGTCACCCACATTGTAATGAAAATCGTTTTCAACCGCGATGTTGTCAAACATCATGAAAAGTACCAATGATCCAACCGAAAATCCAGCATCTTCTACCTTTGATTTTATTGTTTTTAAATCAAAGGGCGTATTTTGTTTGAAATATAAAATAAATTTGGTGTGTTCAACATCGGTGTCAATACTATCTAAAAAAGAGATTGTTTTTAATTGATTGTATGTTGCATTACTGCACATAGAACAGGTTAGTCCGTTTGCAATGAGTTCGGCTTTTGAAATTTGTGCATTTGCTTGAAAGTTTAGTAAAACTAATGCGCTCAATAAAAATAGAATTCTCATGACTTATCTGTTTTTTCTTTCGTATTTGCAACAGCCGTGCAATTTATTATAAACTTCATCACTTGCTGTTTCCTGTTCAGTATCATAACCAACACTTGCAATTTTTTTATGAATTTGTGATAAACTTATTTTTTTAGGATTAAAAACGACAGTCATCATTTTTGTTTCCATGTTCCATTCCGCTTTTGAAATACCTTTGGAATTTAATGATTTCTCAATTGTTTTTTTACACATTCCACAATTTCCCCAAACTTTGAAAGTCTCGGTTTGCGATTTTTTACTTTGAGCATTTAGGTTAATTGTTGCAAATATTCCAAAAAACAATGTGAGTGCTAAAAGTATTTTTGAGTTTTTCATAACTTCAAATTTATAGATTTTTATTTGAAAGTGTTGTTTTTTTTGTTTTTAAGAAACAATACTTAAGATAAATCATTCACCCTTTTTCAACTCATAATGCAATTGAACAAGTCCTTTTTCAAAATGATTGACCGATTTAAGTTTAAGTTCTTGTTCTGGAATACCTTCTTTAAAAAGTTTAGTTCCGTTTCCAACAATGATTGGAACTATTGAAAGAATGAGTTCGTCAAATAATTTGTCAGTCAAAAGTTGATTGAGAATTTCAGAGCCGCCATCACAAAAAATATTTTTTCCTTCTTTGTTTTTTAATTCCGTTACCAATGATTTTAAGTCTCCTTTGTAAAAGTTTATACTCCCTTTATTGGGTCTAGCTTGTCTTGTAATGACATACGATTCCTTGTCTGAATGAGGAAACTCATAACCTTGTCCTACAACCCAATCGTATGTTTTGCGACCTATAATAACAGTATCTACCGATTGCACAAAGTCCGCATAGCCATAGTCTTGCCCTTCATGCTCCACAATAGAAAGAAAACTGAGGTCATCATTAGGTTTGGCAATGTAACCGTCTAAGGAGCAAGAAATGTAAAGGATTAATTTTCTTTTGCTTTTATTCATTGTTTTAAATTAATAGGAAATGTGTTAAATCTCTTTATCTCAGCAAACAAAGTTAATGCTTTTTCAGTTCTTTGTATTGTCTCAAATCGTGACAATTACTTGTGTCTAAACCAGCAATCATTCCGCATGGTTTCGTGCATTTTAAATTGGGTGTTAACGGGTGCGCCGTGCTTTAAGAACTTATTAAACTGTGTTCTTGCCAAATAATTAAAAGCACCCATGTCCCCAGTGTATTCAGTTTTGTTTTCCCGTTGTTGGTGTTATCACCAACGACAAGCAAGCATACTGAAAATTGGTTGTTGGTGATAACACCAACAACGGCTCAATTATTTGTGTCTAAACCAGCAATCATTCCGTGTGGTTTCGTACATTTTAAATTGGGTGTTAACGGGTGCGCCATGCTTTAAGAACTTATTAAACTGTGTTCTAACTAAGTAGTTAAATGCACCCATGTCCCCAGTGTATTCAGTTTTGTTTTCCGAATTAGCCTCCTCATGAATTTGACAAAGCTTTTCAATAAAGTCAAACAATAGGGCAGCTTTGCCACCTATTATTCCACAGTTTAAAAGTATTTCATGACCATATTTCTTCTCATAGTCTGAATAATCACTAATATTGGTTCTTAGATTTTCTGAATGAGCTATCATCCATTCATTATTAAGGATTTTGGGTTCATCTCCACAAAATAATGAAGTAGGGTTTTCTTCGAAATAGAGGCTTGTAAATGGATTGCTAACAAGAACAACATCTGTAATATCAGTTACAAAGACTGCATTGAGTTGATTGATCTGTTTTTGCAGAAAATCCTTGTAGATAAAATACCTGTAAACGTTGGGATTGAATTGTGGGTTGTAGTTTATTTTGACGAATGAAATATTGTCATTTTCATGCCTTTTGCAAGTTTCAACGGTAAAATTATTGTGAAAAATAACCCCTTGTAAATTAGCCGCAGTAATAGAATCAGCCCAATCTTTAACCAAATTGTAGTCGTCATCAGCAAGCGTCATATTGCGATTAACATCGTGAATGCCTGTAATATGACAAGCCATTACAAGGTTCGTGTTAGGTTTGAAAAAAGGAATATCAACTGCCATGATTAGGCATTAGCAAAATTTGCTTTTTTAAGCGTGGCGCAAATACTGTTTGGAATGTTACGATGGTAAATATAGGTGCGTAAGTCTAGTTTTTTTACACGAAATCTTGCAGCAGCTTGTTCAAAAAAATCAGCATCTGCTGCGAAACCCGTTTTAAAATCTAAATCTGTAAATACTTTTTTCTGTCCGAATAAGGTGCCAAATAAAACAACATCATCCAAATGAATTAGTTTGGTATAGTCATCTTTGTCAGGTACATAATAGTCATTTTCGGTGTCAACGATGGTTTCCGTAGTTGAGCATATTAAGTCAAGACCTTCTATTTCGCGAAGGCAAGCGCTCAAATGATTAGGTTTGTATTCATCGTCGCTGTCTAAAATGGTGATGTATTCACCCAAGCTGTATAATGCACCGCGGTTGATTGATTCTGATTGACCACGGTTGCTGTGTCGAATATAAATGATTTTGTCTTCATGCTTTTCAGCGTATTCCAACAATGATTCACGGTTGTTTTCCTTACTGCCATCGTCAATAATGATGAGTTCAAAATCTTGGAAGTCTTGTTTTAAGACCGAATCAATGGCTCTTTTAGTATAACTGAAGTTAGTATTATAAACGGCCATTAAAACCGATATTTTTTTTTGTTTAACCATGGCTGCTTTTTTAGAATAACTTCAAAAAAAAAACTGCTAAAATTGATTTCTACTTTTAGCTTTAGTCGCTTATTTTGAGTTGTCTTATTTTGCTAGATTTAATGCGCTGCAATTAAGCGAATTTTAGCCAAGTAAAGGTTAATTAATTATTATTTGTTTGCAAGCTTTAATTTCATATTAAGTTGCTCGAAAACATTGGTTGTTAGAGGATTGCTTGGTGGGGTTTTTATTGATGTTTAGATTTTAATTCAAAAACTCTAGATTAATTATTTTTGTGTCTTTGTTTTTTGCTCAGTAGTGAGGCGATTTCTTCAATATTCTTTTTGTTTTCTACTAATTTATCTCCTGAAATAGATGCTTTTTTTACGTTTAATAAATTGGGGATAGTAAATCTTCCTTTCGAGAGAGAATACAAGTACGTTAAGTCTATAAAGTTTACCAGAATATTTAACCTATAAAACAAAGAAGGCATTACAATTTCAAACCCTAATTTTTTCAATGTTCTGTCAGAAAAGAAGTAAGAAGTGCCAATAATATTAACCGTTTGAGGGATCTTGTTGCTTTCGATTTGTTGGATGATGTTTATTAATCCTTCTAATTGATACATCAATATTCGATTTCTCATTTCAATTCCCGGTTTCACTTTTCTCATTACCCATAAATAATCAAAAGTAGTTCCACTGTGTAAATCAATCTGTTTGTCATTTGCCATGTATCCTAAAAGCATAGGAGAGTAATAACGATAAACACCGATAAGCTTAAAAAATGGAGTAAATGTAAATTGTGCTAAAGGGATGTATAATATGAAAATTAAATAAAATAGGGGCTCTTTGTGACTAAATTCGATTAAAGTTAACAAAGGAGTAAATCCTATAACGAGCAATAGCAGCGCAACAGGCCATTGAAATAATTTGTGTAGTTTGTAAAAGTCATTCATAGATGTGATAGTTTATAAACATGACTATAAGATAGACTTAGTCTTCTTCTTCCTTTTCTTCTTCTTTTGAATTATTGTCTATGGGTTTGGTGAATTTTCTTAAGCTTATATAATTTGTTTAATTGGTCTTGAAGATTATGGTTTATAAACCATAATAATAACTTATATTTAATCCGCCGTTATACAAATAATCGGTTACTGGATCATCACTGATTGCTATTACACCATATCTAAATGTTGGTTCAATTCTCAAATTCATTTTCTCGTTAATTTTATAATCAATACCAATGCTAATGTTCGGTGATAGATTTACTTTTTTGTAATCGTACCTTGTTGGATTAGAAGTTCTAACAGTGCGGTCTGGGAAGTTATAAGCATTGGTTTGTATCTGTTTTAAAAAGAGATTGGTCGTTATTCCTGCGCTGCTAAAAAAGCGAACTTTGTTTTCTCCAAAAGTAAAATTGACCTTTAAGGGAAAGTCTAAGTAATGATAGTTGAAAATGTATTTGAATTTATCTGGATTAGTAGGGTCAGGCACTAAAGGGACTACTTTATCTAGTTTTGTTTGGAATCCTTTGTTAGAATATTGAATGCCTGTCTCAATGCCAATGGATTTTTTGATATTATAACAGACATTCAGTCCAGCAGTATAAGCCACTTTTAAAGTTTCTCTTTGTTTGTTGTTTTTCATAACAAAATTGCTTGTAGCACTGTTTTCGTTGCCCTTTAAAGTACGAAAACAAAGGTCAGGTGAAATATTAAAACCTATTTGAACTCTTTTGAAGTCGGTAGGAAAATTGTCATTTGTTTTGTCACGCCCAAAGGAACAAAATGTTGTTAAAGTCAGAGTCAGTGTGATTAGAGGTTTTATGGTTTTCAAGAGATTTATAATTTAATTATTTTAGTGTGTCAATCTATCTGTCAATAAACAGATTTCGTTGCGATATTTTAAACAAATTTATTAAATTCAATTAAAAAAAACAACTAAAAGGGCATTTAACTGGACTTTATTGTGTAATTAAGTTTCGCTTATTACAGTTTTTTTTAGTTTTGAAAAAGGAGAAGGATTTTAAAATCTTCACAAAGTTATCATAATGATTTTTTTGTTCGATAGTTAATTGATTTCTTTACCAAAAGAGTTACTTTGTAATCACTAGCTTACTCTATACCTATCCAATCGATTAATAATTCGAAGTCTTCTTCTTGCTTGTTGGCTATTAAAAAGCTCAGTTGTTCGATGCTATTAAAATTGAAATTTGGAATATTCAATTTACTGCCTCTGTATTGTGGGTAAAATTCGTTCAGTGCTAACTTGATATTTTCCCATTTCCCTGAAGTGCTAAATTGGTGAACGTATGACTCAGACTGTGAATTTAATCCCTTTAAACGAAATTCATAGCGCTTGCCATCTCCTTTTATTCGCAATACAATGAACTTCTTTTCATCATCTAGTTTTATCGATGTATTCAATTGTATCGATGCAAATCCTCCATAGTTAGCCAAAGAAACATGTCCTGAGAATTTGCCATTCCCTGTGTCATTAAGAGCCAATGAGCTTTTGGATATTCCACCCATAACTCCATCGTTCACAACACGCCATTCCTTAATGTTCGTTTGAGTTGAAAAAGTGTAAATTTTATTCACGTTTGAATGAGTGTTTAAGCTAATTGTCAGTAATATTAATATGTATTTTATCATTTTTATTTTTTTAAAACCATTAAAGATTTTATATAAAACAATTGATTGTGTACTAATGTTTTTTGATTATCAAAAGACCTTTTCTTATACTGATTTGTGGGTTTACGATTCACTTGCTTTTTTATCTATTTATATAGAAATCAAATTTCTCTATTCCATTAAAGTCTTGGCACAACCGCCACGGGTAATATTACCCTCTTGTAGCACAACATCCGAATGAAGGAATTGTGCCGCTGCCCTCGATTCTTTGACCTTAACAGCACTGCGGTGAATCATTTCATTCTCAAATGCATCTAAAACTTCAGTTCTTAATCCTGTTTTTTGCCATTGATTGGTGGTTTTACAATTGACGTAAATGGTTCTTGCTATTACCAATGCGTCAATTAATGCTTGATTAGCCCCTTGTCCCTTAAACGGACTCATTGGATGGGCGGCATCTCCTATTAAGGTTATTGAACCGGCATTTTTCAACCATTCTGGATTTAGTAATTCTCTGTCGTAAACAGGGTATCCCGAAATATTGACGACCTCTGTTGATGCTAAAATTTCTGGAATGGGTGTATGCCATTTTATTCTATTGCAGGCTTCTTCTTTTAGTGCAGAGGCGCCATTTGCGCTTAATGTTTTGGCCACTTCTTCGGACATAGGAAAACTTAGTTGCCACATTACCGATTCAGCGTCATAAGGCATCATGTAAATACGCTCGTGACCATTGGCAGTTTGAAAAACCGTAGCCGAATCGAGCAGGTGACTTTGGATATGTTGTAAAGCATTGAGTTTACAAATGCCTAAAATAACGATACAACCCAAGTAAAGCAGGGGAGTGGTTTCTTCGCCAATGGTGATTTTTCGCACTGCACTTCTTATCCCATCGGCACCCACTACCAAATCTGCGCTAACTTGTTTCATGTTATTATTGACCATAAAACTCAATTTTACTTTGTTATGGCTTATTGTTTCTAATTCGGTCAATTGATGTCCCCATTGCACTTTGGTATGTTCACCCAATTGATTCAGTAATGCCAATCGGAGTTCCTGACGGGCAATGTGTATGTTGTGGATGTTATTTTTTCGAGGTTTCGCATCAGGGTTTATCTCCATCCACTTGCGCATGCCCCATTCACCCACCACTTTGCCATCAGGATTGTGCACGATGTGTTTGGTAGAAACCACACCCTTATGAAGTGTTGTAATTCCTAATCCTGCCATGGCTTTACTGGCCTGTTGTAAGGTTAATCCATACCCTTGCGAACGTGCATCAAAACTATCATCACGTTCGAACAAAGTAAACGGAATACCACGGTGCAAACAAGCTACTGCAAGTGCAACTCCACCAATGCCGGCACCTATAATAGCGATATGTGGGAAAAGCGATGTGTCGACAGTAGGAGGGGTGACAGCCGGAATAAGTCCCTTGCCATCACAAATCAAACAGTTTTCTAAATGGAATTTTGGCGGAGTAAGTTCAGGTGGTTCACTTGTGTTTGACAACGAATGGTGAACCTTTTTTACGGGTTTTTTAATCGCTCGGTATTTTTTTCCGAGTCCTTTGCATTCCTCACAAACGGTCCAATCAGTCGCCATAAAATTCGCCATTTTTTTAGTTTTGCCTATTTTTTTATTGGAGGCAAAAACGTGTGCGAAGATAAAAATTCTTGTTGGTAGTTTGAAGTAATAATGTTTTTTTGGGGATTGAATAGTTGGGATACCCTAAGAATATTAGATTAACCTAGAAAAAGGTCACTAATGGGAATGGAAGGTTTATGGCTAATTTAGATAGCCTTAATGCTTTAGAGAGCTATAGTTTGGGTTCCCTTAGGATTGGAGAATGATAGTTTTGAAGATACGAATCTAAATATAAAAAGAGGAGGGAAGATAAATCCTATCGCTTTTGGGTAGGTTCTGTTATCGGATGCCATTTTTCGATTAGTCGTAATAGTGTTAGTCATTTTGTTGGTGTCTAATATGAAAGGTCAAACCAACTTGTGTAGTAAATATTCCAGTCCAATTATTACTCACCAGCCCTTTGGTTTGATTAATTACCGCTTCACTATTGGGTGAATAAAAATAAGGTGTGTAACCAACAAGAACGAAAGGAGATAGATTAATTTTGTTTTTGAGGTTTAGGTAATAACCTGCTCTTACACTCATGTCTCCTCCAATACCAAATGCCTTTGACCTTGTGCCGTCATATTCAAAAGGTTCATCATTCACATTTCTAAAAAGTCCGCTTGATACTGCCGAGATAATTAGGTCAGTGTATAGTCCTTTAGTTTTTTCATTGTTTTCATAATGAATGATGTAACCTAAGTTTAAAAAATGCAAATTTAAGATGTTGTTCAAGTTTTCATTCTCAGCCGAACTTTTAAAATAGCTATATGAAATATTTATTCCGTGTTTAAAACTGCTAGAAGATTTAAAAATGTAAGATACTGAAGCATTTAGTCCGTGCATCAGCAATGCTTGTTTTTCTTCAAGAAATGGTCTGCTAAAATTGTAGGTTTGAATAGCTTTATCCCACTTATTGGCAAAAATATATTTGTAAGAAATATCAGTTCTAAACTCTTGGGCTTTTATGCTATTAAATGTAAAAAACAACATGCCCAATAATATTGCTCTCATTTTTTTATGTCGTTTAAAATATTTATAACTTCTCTATAACCAGTTTCTACTGCACCATGAACAGTTTGATGGTGTCCATTTGTATTCATTGCTTCGCCGGCAAAATATAGTTTTTTGTTTATCGGTTTTGTTGCAACTTTTCTTGCATCTCCCATGCCAATTGTGCTATAAGAGTATGCTCCTTTAACAAATGGATTTATTGTCCAGTTTTGAACATGCGATGCAACAAATGACGCCGTTGCCTGTCCGTTATACATTGTATCTAACTCTTGAAGTAATGCAGTTGTAATAGCAGTGTCACTTCCTAATGTAGTTAAGTATTCGGCTTGAACGCCCATAATAAAAGCAAGCAATACATTGTCATTTTGTGCTTTGCCTATGCTATCATCTGCATAAGCCGCACAAATAGGTCCTCCGATTATATTTTGGTCAAAGAATTTATTGCTAAATTTTAAAAAAACTTTCATTCCTGCATCCATTCCTATTTTTGAAAATGCAGTTGTTTTTTCATTAGGTAGTGTTGGAATAAATTGAATATCTCCCGATTTTAGAATTGGTATTGGGACAGTGATAATTACCTTGTCGGCTTTAAACAAGTTATTATTACTATCAGTTATTATAATTTCTGATTGTGTATAATCAATTTTAGAAACAATGGTATTGAGTAGAATTTTATCTTTTACTTGACTTGCAATTTCTTTATCAATTAAATCAAAGAAAGTTTCTTGAAATTTAAAATCATCGTCCCCAGAGTTCCAATTTTCTTCATCTTGATTATTGCCAAATACAGAAAGCCGAGTAGCCGCTGCACCTTGGTCACCTGCCATATTTTCTATAATGTATTTGTATTCATTACCTAATCCTTTTTGCAAAGAGTAATCATTATATGAAATATCTGGCAAATCATCACCTTCAAAAATAGCGGTGTTTTGGGGCAAATAATTCACTAATTGATTATTGAACCAATATTTTGTTTCACTATCGTCTAACGTGATTTTAGTGTTTGACTTAGTAATCAAGTCGCCCAAAATGCTATTTTTACCATGCAACCATTGAGCACCTGTGTCAATCGGGAAATTGGCAAAACCTGTTAGCTTACCAAGACGTCCACCATAATTTGCAGAAGCTTCTAAAATCTGAAAATCTATTCCTTTTGATTTTAATATATATGCTGCATATAGCCCAGCTGCCCCCGCACCAATAATGATAACTTTTCCGTCATAATTTATGTCTTCAAATAAGGTTTCTTTTCTGCAAGCAGAAAGAAAGGTTGAAGGAATTAAAAGTCCACCAATTGAGAATAAAGTTGATTGTCTTATAAAATGTCGTCTATCCATTTCTTAAAGATTGTAGTCTGTAATGTTTGTCCTTGTAAGGTTTCCGCATAACGTTTCGCAGCTACAAGAAGGTGGCGATTTTAACCATAAATTTTAATGCGGAGAACCAAACTTTGATTAACCACAAATGTGTCTGCGGAGCTCTGAACCGCCACTTTTGCCAAACCCGTGTTATGCCTTCGTTGTTCATTTTTGTCGTTACATTTTGTCATAAATTGGTCTCGGTATTCGCTTTAATATTGTCGCAATTAGTCGCCAGCGTTTTGTAACATAAGCAACCTTTTTTTTGCTA